>JAHBXE010000003.1 GCA_019636625.1 Phycisphaeraceae bacterium | reverse complement strand
TCCAAGCAAACCGTCCGAACCGCGCTCATAGGGAAGCGGAACCCACCGCGCACCCAGCACCCCCGCGCGCAACCTCCGCGCTCCCCTCTCCGCGCTTCCGCTCATTCACAATCGCGGTTCCGCCTCGGCCTTACTGCAGATTCACCGGCATCACCACGTACACGAAGTCCGTCCCGCTCTTGATCAGGCCCGGCTTGTTCCCCGCTTTGAGTTCCATGATGACCTCCGGCTCGGCGATCACCTTCAGCGCGTCCGTGATGAAGCTCGGGTTGAAGCCGATCTCGATGTCCTGCCCCTCGTAGCTCGAGACCTCGATGTTGATCTCCGCCTCGCCCATCTCGGGGGCCCGGCTGGAAAACTCCACCTGCTTCTCGTCCGCGTTGAACTTCATCCGGACGCCGCGGGACTCTTCGTTGGTGAGCAGGGCCGCGCGGCGGACGGCGGAGGAGAGCACATCCCGGTCGAACGTGACGCGCTTGTCCTGGTCCTTGGGGATGACCTCTTCGTAGGGAGGGAAGGCGCCCTCGACGAGGTTGCTGGTGAGCACGGCCTTCTTCCCGCCCTCTTCATCCGACCCGAGGGCGAAGAGGATCTGGTTGTCGGTGATGGCGATCTGGACGGGAGCATCGGGAGACTCGATGAGCTTCTGCAGCATCGACAACGCCTTGCTGGGGATGATGCAGGAAATCGCCGGCGCATCCTTATCGCCCTGCCCCCCTCCGATGTTCTGGCGGCACAGCGCGAGCCGCCGCCCGTCGGTCGCGACCATCTCCAGCCGCTTGCCCTCGCGCTTCATCAGGACCCCGTTGATGGCGTACCGCGAGTTCTCACGCGCCGTGGCAAAGAGCGTGCGCGCGATCATCTGGCCCAGGTCCCCGGCGGTGTGGCTGAACACGGCCTTGGCCTTCATCGACGGGTCCTTGCCCGCGGCGACCTTGTCGAAGTCGGGGATCGGGGGAAGCTCGGCGGGCGGGTAGCCGAGGATCTTGAAGTGGGCGTCGGTGCCGCGGATGTGGCAGGCGTCGCCATCGCCGGATTCGATGGTGAGGGTGGCATCGCCCTCTTCCGCGGCGACGATGCCGCGGATCTTGTCGGCGGGGATGAGGATCTCGCCGGGCTCCTGGACGTCGACCTGAGTGGTGACGAGGCGGAGCGAGACTTCGGCGTCGGTGGCGGCAAAGGTCATTTCGGCGGACTTGCCCGACTTTTTGGCGGTGATCTTGACGCACTGCAACTGCGGGCGTGGTGTACGGGCCGCGACAACGCCGGAGATGAGGTTGATGGCGTCGAGGAGGGCGGCGCGGTCGACGATGACTTTCATGGGGAACTCCGTTTCGTAGTAAGGGGGGAGTTTACCGGCGAGAGGGGCGGAAAGTTGGCCCGGTTGACGGGAAAGTGGGCTTGGAGCGGGACAGGGCGGGCGACCGGACCCTATGCTTGGGACTCCCCGGATGGGGACCTCTGGCTGTCATGCAGCGGCGGGTTGTGGAAACTCCCCCGCTTCGCCTTGTCGGGCGCGTGACGGCCCGAGGAATCGGGGTCTGTACGGACCCTCCAGTGCTGTACCCGACCCGGGCTACCGCCCTCGTCGAGAAAGGAACTCCGCATGTCTTTCGAAGCCGCTGTTCACGCTCAGGCCATCGAACTCAACAAGATGTCCCTGGAGATGACCGCCGCGGCGGGGGCGGGGCACCCGAGCACGGCGATGAGCCTTGGGCACATCACGACGGTGCTGATGTTCCACACGATGCGGTGGAGCCCGGACTATCCGAGTTACCCGACGAGCGACCGGCTGGTGCTGTCGGAGGGGCATGCGGTTCCGATTGTGTACGCCGCGGCGTGCAAGCTGGGTGTGGTGGTGGGGAAGGACCCGGAGAAGCGGCGGAAGCTGCAACTGAGCGACGCGAAGAAGCTTCGGGAGTGGCACTCGGAGCTGGATGGGCACCCGAACCCGATGGAGGGGTTCCCGTTCTTTGATGCGGCGACGGGGAGCCTGGGGCAGGGGCTGAGCGTTGCGGCGGGGCTTGGTGAGGCGGCGCGGCTGGATGGGCTGGACAAGAAGATTTACTGCATCGTGGGCGATGGGGAGAGCCGGGAGGGGCAGATCACCGAGGCGCTCGACTTCATCATGGACCACAACCTGGTGAACGTGCTGCCGATCTTCAACTGCAACGAGTACGGCCAGGCGGACCGGGTGAGCCCGCAGCAGTCGGCGGAGCGGCTGGCGGCACGTCTCGCGGCCATGGGGTTCAACGTCAAGAACATCGACGGGCACGATCCGAAGCAGATCAAGGCGGCGTTCGACGCGTTCGTGGAGAACACGGGGGGCGGGGCCAAGCCGATGGCGGTGGTGGCGCGGACGGTCAAGGGGTGGGGCGCGACGGGGATGCACGGGGGCGGCTGGCACGGGAAGCCGGCGACGGGCGATGCGCTGAAGAAGGCGTTGACGGAGCTGGACGAGAAGCGGGTGCAACTGACAAGTTCGCTGACGAGCGCGGACTCGTTCGAGATCCAGCCCCCGCCGCAGGCCGCGCCGAAGGAGCCGAGCCAGGGCGAGATGCCGTCGATGTCGAGCGCGATGAAGAAGTTCGACATGGAGAGCGTGCTGCACACGGGGAAGCTGGCGACGCGGCGGGCGTACGGGATCGCGCTCAAGGCGCTGGGGCAGGTGAACGACCGGGTGGTGGTGCTGGATGCGGACGTGAGCAACTCGACGTTCGCGGACATGTTCGCGAAGGACCCGGACCTGAAGGAGCGGTTCGTGGAGTGCAAGATCGCTGAGCAGAACATGTTCAGCGTGGCCGCGGGCCTCTCGGCGGCGGGGAAGGTGCCGTTCTGCTCGACGTTCGCGAAGTTCGTGAACCGGGCGTACGACCAGATCGAGATGGCGATCAACAGCGGGGCGAACCTGAAGATCGTGGGGAGCCACGCGGGGATCAGCCTGGCGAGCGACGGGCCGAGCCAGATGAGCCTCCCGGATGTGGCGTGGTTCCGGTCGCTCTCGACGATGAAGGACCACCGGGGCAACCCGGGGTGCTACGTGCTCCAGCCGGCGGATGCGTACGCGGCGTACGCGCTGACGGGCGTGATGGCGGAGTACGAGGGGGCGTGCTACATGCGGACGTTGCGTCCGGACACGGAGTTCCTGTACAACGACGACGTGGTGTTCAACCTGGGCGGGTTCGAGGTGCTGCAGGAGGGGCGGGACGTGGTGCTGTGCGCGGCGGGGTACATGGTGCACGAGGCGAACAAGGCGCTGGAGCTGCTGGACAAGGCGGGGATCAGCGCGACGCTGGTGGACCTGTACTCGCTGCCGTTTGACAACGAGAAACTGATGGACCTGATCGGGGCGAACAACGGCTACGTGCTGACGCTGGAGGACAACTACGGCGGCGGGATCGGGTCGGCGGTGGCGGACGCGATCACGGAGAGCGGGGATGGGTTCACGCTGCAGCAGATGTTCGTGCGGATGATCCCCAAGAGCGCCAAGACGCCGGAGGAGATGCTGCAGATGACGGGTCTGACGGCGGCGGACATCACGAAGTCGGTGATGAAGATGCTGCAGGTTGTGTAAGGAAAAGTGGCGGTTTTGGGCCATGGATCGGCTCGATCGGCACCCGTTGCCGACCGATATACTTGGCATACCCATGGCTTGTACCGTCTTGCACAAGCTGGTGCTCGTGTTGTGCCTGGTCGTCCAGCTGTGGGGCGGATCGGGGGCGGATCGTCTGTGCGTCTGCACCCGGGCGGCGACCAGCCAGGCCACATCGTGTCAATGCTGCAGCCGCCACGAGCGGGCGCCCGCGGAACGCCTGGGCGTGCTGCACTCTGAAGGGTGCTGCCTGCGGGCCGCGATGCCGGATGATGCCCGCGTGCTTCCCTCGCGGGACCACATCGGGAGCGGGGAACCGGCGGGCTTCGTGGAGGCGATGGCGTGTCTGCCTCCGCTCGCGATTTCGCGGGAGGTGCGGTCGGCCTGGCCGCTGACCCATGGGCCACCGGTTTGGGGTGGTCTCGCCAGCACAATACTGCGCGTGTAGAACTGGCGTGTTCAGCGTCGGACTCGCCGCCCCGGCGGCGCGTATCTCCATTTGGACGCTCACCCAGGACTCTCGCATGAACTCGCAGGATCTCTTGCAACTCGGTCGCGGCGCTGTGCCGCGCCCGGCGCGGCGGTGGAAGACCCGAATCCTTCTGCCGGCGGTTCTTGTCATCGCGGTGACGGGGCTGCTCGGCTACGCGGCTCGCGGTGCGCTTTCGCGGCGGATCGATGTGTGGGTTGTTCCGGTCGTGGCAAAGGCGGGGGCCGATGAACCGGGCGCGGGGCGGGTGAACGGCGTGTCGGTCGTGGCCCCGGGCTGGATCGAGCCTTCACCGTACCCGGTGATTGTTCCGGCGCTGGTGGAAGGGGTGGTCCGCGAGGTGCTGGTGCTCGAGGGTGACCGGGTTGAAGAGGGTCAGGTTGTGGCTCGGCTCGAGAAGCGAGATGCGGGGCTCGCGCTTCGGCGCATCGAGGCGGAACTGGCCGAACGACGCGCGGCGATTGATCGGGCGAGGGCGGATGCGGGCGCGGCGGAGTTCCGGGCGGACGAGCTGCGGGATGAGATTCATCGCAAGCGGGAGCTGGTGTCGATCGGGGGCGTGGGCGCCGGGGAGTTTGCGCGTCTGGAGCTGCGGCTGCGCGGGGCGGAGCAGGAGATCGCGTCGGCCAAGGCGACGCTGGCGATGGCCGAGTCGGCGGCGGCGACGGGGGAGGTGATGCGGGAGGAAGCGGCGCTGGCCGTGGAACGGACCGAAGTCAGGTCGCCGGTTTCGGGGACGGTGTTGTCTCGGCATGTCGAGCCGGGGACCAGGATCCAGATGTCCAAGGGGTCGGACTCCATGAACACAACGGTCTTGCGTGTGTACAACCCCGAGAAGGTGCAGGTCCGGGTCGATGTTCCGCTGGCGGACATCGGGAAGGTGACGCGGGGGGCTGCGGCGCAGATCACGACGGAGGCCCTGCCCGATGTGACGCTTGAAGGCCGGGTGATATTGATCGGGCACGAGGCGAGCGTTCAGCGGAACACGGTGTCCGTCAAGGTTGCGGTTGAAGCGCCGTCGCCGGTGCTCAAGCCCGAGATGCTGGCGAAGGTCCGGATTTTCTCCGGCGGCACGGGGACGCGATCATCGGACGCACCTTCCACGACTTCGCTTCGCGTGCTCGCGCCCGAGACGGCCGTATTCGATCGCGTTGGGGACACGGGGTCCGTGTGGCACGTTGATGCGAGATCGGTGGCGACTCGGCGCCGGGTTGAGACGCGTGGCGCGGCGGCGGCTGGTCACATCCTGGTCACCGGGCTCCATCCCGGGGACCGGCTGGTCGTTGATCCGCCCGCGTCGCTCCAGGATGGAGCGCGTGTGCGGGTTCTGGGTGAACGGGCCGTGGGAGGCTTGCCATGACGAAACCCGCCTTTATTCAGTGCCGCGCACTCACGAAGGCGTATCCGAAGGGTGATTCAACGATCACGCCGCTGCATGAACTGGACCTGGACGTCGACGCCGGGGATTTTCTGGCGCTCATGGGGCCGTCGGGCAGCGGCAAGACGACGCTGCTCAATCTTCTTGCGGGGATCGATCGGCCGACGGGTGGAACATTGACCATCGGCGGCATCGACATCTCGACGCTTTCGCGTTCGCGGCTCGCGGACTGGCGGAGCCGGAGCGTGGGCTACATCTTCCAGTTGTACAACCTGGTTCCGGTGCTGACGGCGTACGAGAACGTGGAGCTGCCGCTGCTGCTGCAGCGCCTGACGAGGCGGGACCGTCACGCGAAGGTTTCGACGGCGCTGGAGCTGGTGAACATCGCCGATCGCCACGACCACTTTCCGCGCCAGCTTTCGGGCGGACAGGAGCAGCGAGTGGCGATCGCGCGTGCGATCGTTTCGGATCCGGCGATGATCGTTGCGGATGAGCCGACGGGGGACCTGGACGGGGAGTCGGCGGCGGCGATCATGCAGCTCCTTTCGGGGCTGAACCGAGAACTCGGCAAGACGCTGATCATGGTGACGCACGACGCCCGGTGCGCCTCGTACGCCCGGCGAACGCTCCACCTGGACAAGGGGCGGTTGGTGGAGCGGGATGCGGCGGCCCACGTGGAGGCCCGGCCATGATCGGCGCGAGATTCATCCCTCTGATACTCAAGCAGGTGTGGAGGCATCGCACGCGCAGCTTGCTGACGATCGCGGGCGTGTCGATTGCGATGTTCCTGTTCATAGCCGTGCAGACCCTTCAGCGCGGCGTGCACGAGGCGACCGCCGTCACGGCGGGGGACACCACGCTCGTGGTGTATCGCGAGAACCGGTTCTGCCCCGCGACGAGTCGGCTGCCGGAGTTCTACGGATCGCGGATTCGCCGGATCCCGGGCGTGCGGGAGGTAACGCCCATCCAGATCGTGGTCAACAACTGCGGCGCCAGCCTGGATGTGGTCACGTTTCGGGGAATTCCGTCCGACGATGTTCGCGGGCTGGCGTCGCGCTGGAACATCATCGGCGGCAGCGTTGATGACTGGATGAAGCGGTCGGATGCGGCGATTCTCGGCGAGCGACTGGCGCAGCGCCGGTCGCTCACGGTTGGGCAGTCGTTCGATGCCGCCGGTGTGACCGTGACGGTGGCGGGGATCATGCGATCAACCGAGGCGCAGGATCAGAACGTCGCGTACGTGCACCTTGGGTTTCTTCAGCGTTCCGCGGGCGCCAAGGGAGGGGTCGGCACGGTGACGCAGTTTGATGTCCGCGTGAGTGATCCGGCTCGGCTGGAGGAGATCGCTAGGGCCATCGACGATGCGTTTCGTTCTGAGTCTGAGCCCACGCAGACCCGTCCGGAGAAGGCGTTTGTCGCGCAGGCGGGCTCGGACGTTGTCGAGATTGTCGGCTTCACCCGCTACCTGGGGTGGGGCTGCCTGGCGGCGGTGCTGGCGCTGGTCGCCAACGCGGTCGTTCTCTCGGTGCAGGACCGCATCCGGGAGCACGCGGTGCTGCAAACGCTGGGGTTCCGCAGCGGGCTGATCGCAAGGCTGATTGTGGCCGAGAGCGTGCTCATCGGCCTGATTGGGGGGGCGTTGGGGATGGTTGGCGCGATGGCGTTGGTCCACTTCGGCCAGTTCACGTTATCCAACGAAGGGCTGAGCGTGAACATTTCCGGTGATTGGCGGGTGGCGGTCTCCGGCCTTCTTCTCTCGGCGGGTGTCGGCGTTGTGGCCGGGCTTGTCCCCGCGTGGCGCGCGGGTCGGAACGAGATTGCCAGCTGCTTCCGGGCGGTGTGAACCACGTGATGAAACTTCTCCCGTTCGATTATGCGGTTCGGAACCTTGGGCGCTCGCCGAGCCGGCTGGTGTTGTCGGTGGTGGGCTCGGCGCTGGTGTGCACGCTTGTGCTTGCGGCCGCGGCATTTGTTCGGGGCATGGCGCTCTCGCTTCGGGCCAGCGGGAACGAGCACAGCATCATCATCGTCGGCGCAGGGAGCGAAGAGTCCATTGAACGGAGCGAGGTCGATTCCACTATCGCGGGCATCATCGGGGCGAGTATCCCGGGCATTCGTTCGCAGGGGGGTGTGAGCTATGTCTCACCCGAAGTGCACGTGATGCTCCCGGTCACACTCCGTGCCGAGCAGCCCAAAGGGCCGCTCATCACGGTGCGCGGCGTTACTCTGGGGGCGATGCTGGTGCACGCGCATGTGCGGATTGAAGAGGGTCGGTTTCCCACACCGGGGCGCGAGGAGGTCATGGTCGGCGGGATGGCGGCGATGAAGATGGGTGTTCGCGAATCGGACCTGGGCCTCGGCGGGACGATCCTGATCGACCAGCGCCCGTGGACCATCGTGGGCCGGTTCAGTGCTCCCGGAACGGTGACGGAGGCGGAAATCTGGACCGGGTTGCAGGATCTCAAGACGGCGACGAAGCGCGACACGGACTCCTGCGTTGTGATGGCGCTGGACCCTGACCGGGCGGAGTTTGCGGATGTCGCGATTTTCACCAAGACGCGCGTTGATCTCGAGCTGTCTGCGATCCCCGAGCGGGCGTACTACGCGAGGCTCTCTTCCTTCTTCGCGCCGATTCGCGTGGTCGCGTGGATCACCGCGGCGCTCATCGGCGTGGGCGGTCTCTTTGGCGGGTTGAACACGATGTACGCGGCGTTTGTGTCGCGGGTCCGGGAGCTGGGCACGTTGCAGTCGCTCGGATTCCGGCGGATCGCGATTGTCATCAGCCTCGTGCAGGAGTCCAGCCTTGCGACGGCGGCGGGCGCCATCCTGGCCTCCTTGATCGGAGTCTTTGTGCTGGACGGGCTGGCGGTCCGCTTCTCGATGGGCGTCTTCGGTCTTGTCGTGGATGCGCCGGTGCTGGCCATAGGTGTGGTTTCCGGATTGGTTCTTGGGCTGGTGGGCGCGTTGCCCCCGGCCTATCGCTGCCTCAGGCTTTCGATCCCTGTGGCGCTCAAGTCTGTATAGCATGGAAAGGGAGTTGATCATGAAGTGCTTCTCTCCGGTCGTGGTGTGTGTCCTGCTCATGGCTGTGGGCTGTGACAAGCCTGGTCCACAGGCGTCTGGCGCGCCGGGGACCCCGTCGGGATCGTCGGGCGACGCTGTCCTGCCGGGCAGCCTGTTTCTGTCTACCGGGCCCGGTGAAGGCCGGACGCCGGAAGAGGTCAAGAAGTCTGCAAAGGCCGGCGACACGGTCGTCATTCAGGGCCTTGTCGGTGGAAGCCGCGACCCGTTCATCGCGGGGCGGGCGGTCTTCACGATCGTCGGGTCCGGGCTCAAACCATGCGTCACGGACAAGGGGGAGGCCTGCTGCAACACCCCGTGGGATTACTGTTGCGATACCAAAGAAGACATTGCGGCGCACGCGGCGACCATCCGGGTGGTGGATGAGGGCGGCGCGCCGCTGAAGGCTTCGATCAAGGGGCAGCACGGGATCAAGGAGTTGTCGGAGGTTGTGATCGTGGGGAGCATTGCGCAGGTCGATGGGAAGGTCTTGGTGGTGAACGCGACGGGGGTGTTCGTGGCGAAGCCTTGAACGGGCTCCGGCGTGTTGATCGTGCCCGCGTGGGCCGGGGCGCCGGGTCTGGGCCGGGGTGCTTATGGGGCGGTCGCCGCGGGTCGATAGACATAGCTGAGGGCACCATGGCAAACGAAGCGGTCGTCGGGACGATCATGACGCGGCGGGTGGCAAGCGTGGCGATGGATGAGTCGTTGCGGCGGGTGCGGGAGTTGTTCAACTCGGTGGGGTTCCACCATCTTGTGGTGGTGGAAGGTGGGCGCGTGGTGGGTGTGATTTCGGACCGGGATCTGTTGCGGCACCTGAGCCCGTTTGTGGACCGCGTGAACGAGCGGGCGCAGGATGCGGCGACGCTGACCAAGCGGGCGCACCAGGTCATGTCGCGCCCGGTGGTGACGTGCGAGGAGAGCACGCCCATCGGCGAGGCGGGGCGGCGGATGCTGGATCGGCGGGTGACGTGCCTGCCGGTGGTGGATGCACGGGGCGGGTGCGTGGGGGTCGTGACGATGCGGGACATTCTGGCGTGGTCGCTGGTGGCGTGCGCCGGTCAGGAGACGAGTTGCCCGCTGCCGAAGGCCGCGTGAGGCTGGCCCGGAGTTACGGCACGGTCATGTAGTCGATGTACGACCCCGCGCGGACGGTGGTGGCGGTAGCGCCGCTGGTGTTCTGGGCCCATTGGAAGGCGAAGGTGCCGGCGTTGGACCCGTTGTGCCAGACGATGTCGGCCTCGATGAAGCCGCCGGTGGTGCCGGTGCCGGTGATGCTGGTGGCGGGGGTGGCGGAGGTGTCCATGGCGTTGGTCGCGGTGGTGGAACCGGGCGGGAAGTGGCGGCGGCGGATGCGGACGTAGGTTGGAGACGAGGGGCCGGAGATGGCGTACTGGAAGTCCTCCGTTGCGCCGGTGTCGAAGAAGATGACGAGCCTCGCGGCGTAGTTCGTGTTGGCGGCCATGGAGAAGGTCAGGGCGGAGTCGTTGCCGAGTGTGTTGTTGGAGGTGATGGTTTGATCGGCAGTCTTCTTGACCGTCGTCCACGAGGCGGCGGCGCCGGTGGGACCCGTGGCGCCGGTTGGACCTGTGGCCCCGTTGGAACCTGCCGCGCCCGTGGGCCCGGTGGGACCATCGGCGCCTGAGGGACCGGTTGGACCTGTGGCGCCATTGGAACCTGCGGCACCCGTGGGCCCGGTGGGACCATCGGCGCCTGAGGGACCGGTTGGACCTGTGGCGCCGTTTGAACCTGCCGCGCCCGTGGGCCCGGTGGGACCGTCGGCGCCTGAGGGACCGGTTGGACCTGTAGCGCCGTTGGAACCTGCGGCGCCCGTCGGGCCGGTGGGACCGTCGGCGCCTGAGGGACCGGTTGGACCTGTAGCGCCATTGGAACCTGCGGCACCCATCGGGCCGGTGGGACCGTCGGCGCCTGAGGGACCGGTTGGACCGTCGGCGCCTGAGGGACCGGTTGGACCTGTGGCGCCGTTGGAACCTGCGGTGCCCGTCGGGCCGGTGGGACCGTCCACACCTGTGGCTCCCGTGGCACCTGTCGGGCCGGCGGCTCCGGTTGGGCCGTCGTTTCCAGTCGGTCCGGTGGGTCCTTGATTGCCGGAGGGTCCCTGGATTCCGGTTGGGCCGGTGGGGCCCGGCGTTCCGGCGCCGACCCATTGTCCGCTCGAGTCGATGACGGTGGTTCCGTTGATGGCGATGGCGCCGACGACGTCGAGGGCCTGGGTTGGCGAGGTTGTGCCGAGGCCGAGGTTGCCGGAGAAGTAGCCGCGGCCCTGGAAGTAGCCTGCGTGGCCGTCGGGGGAGGGGGCCTGGCCTCGGACGGCGATGCTGGGTCCTGTCGGGGCGGCGGCGAGTCCGGAGAGGGCGACGCCGCTCGGGCTGAAGGTGAGGCCCTGGACGCCGGTGGTGGGGCCGAGGGATGCGCCGGCGACGCCGAAGACACCGATGCCGTCGGGGCTGTAGGAATGGCCGCGGACGCCCTCGGTGGTGCCCGAGGCGCTGCTGGCGAGGCCGAAGACGCCGATGCCGGAGGAGCTGATGGATTGTCCCTGGACACCGAAGTTTGTGCCTGAGGGGTGGGAGGCGAAGCCGTAAACGCCGCGGCCCTGGGAGGAGGAGGCGGAGAAGGAGCCGGCGTAGGACACGGGAACGAGAGAGGAGGTGGTGGCGACGACGGCGCGGGGGTCGGCGGTGACGATGTGGAGGGGAAAGGCAGGGGCGGGCGTGCCGATGCCGACGTTGCCGTTGGTGTAGTAGATGTGCGGGCCGGCGGCCTGCCAACCGGGGTTGCCGGGGCCGTCCGGGCCGTGACCTTCGGGTGGGTGGGCGGCGCTGGTGGGGTAAATGTTCAGGAATGTGGATTCGGTGGAAGGGGGAGAGCCGTTGGGGGTTCGGTGAGGTTGGGTGTGACCGGTGGAACGGCGGGTTGGTGGTGCTGGGGGCGTTGAGGGGTCGATGTGAACGGGTTGAGGTGAGACGATGGGCGAGGAGATGAACTGGCGGATGGGGATGGTGGAGAAGGGGCCGTTTCCGGGAGGGGTGCGGAGGGAGACTCCGACCCAGCGGCCGAGGGCGGGGAGGCCGAAGTCCAGCTCGGCGCGGAGGAGACCGTTGTCGGCCGGGGTGTTCCAGAGGTGGAGGGTGGGTCCGAGGGGGGAGCCGCCGAAGGGTTGATCGAAAAGGACAAAGGCGGCATCGGCCGCGGCGGCGGAGGGCGGGAGGGGGAGGTCAAGGGCGACGGGTTGCGCGAGCGCGGCGGGAGCGGTCAAGAGGATAAGGGTGGAGAGCGATCGCATGGCGTGGCTCCGTGGGCGGACGAGTGCCGCGGTGTGGATTCCTCCCCTCGCCGGGCGCGAAGGGCCCGGCGAGAGGAGGATCGTCCGTTGAACGGGAGACACGCCAGAGAAGCGGCAAAAACCGGCGGGGCGCAAAGGCTGCGCGCGGGACTCAGGAGCATCCGGCGGCGAACTTGTTGAGGAAGCACTGGAAGTCGTTGGCGGTGAGGAGCGGGTTCCCGGTGGAGCCGTCGCAGTTGGCGTAGGTGTCGCCGGCGGCGAACTTGTTGAGGAAGCACTGGAAGTCGTTGGCGGTGAGGAGTGGGGAGCCGGTGGATTGGTCGCAGTTGGGGTAGCAGGAAGAGACGGGGCAGGTGAATGTCCACGTGTCGCCGGCAACGCCGCCGAGGCCCGTGCCCTGGAAGCCGCCGAAGACGACGAGCTGGCGACGGGCGCGGTCGTAAATGGTCATGTGCTGGTCGCGTCGGTTGGGTTCGGTAGACGGAACGGGGGTTGGCGCGGGCGTTCCGGGGTGAACGAGGGACCAGGCGGTGCCGTTCCAGCTCCAAAGGTCATTCATGCGGTCGCCGCTGGCGGGGCCGATTTGGCCGCCGAAGAGGTAGATCAACTGGGTGTCTGGGTTGTAGGTGAGGCCGCCGGTGTACTGGCGGCCGCTGGGGCCTGTGGTGGCGACCTGCGTCCAGCCGGAGGGCCCCATTTCCCAGGTATCGCCGACGCGAATGTTGCCGGTGATGAAGCCCCCGAAGATGACCATTTTGTTCCGGCTGGGGTCGAACTCCATGGCGTGGCCGTTGCGGCCGGTGAAGTTGGTGAATCCGCCGGTGCGCTGGGTCCACGTGGTACCGTTGAACTCCCATGTGTCGTCGTAGCGCACGGCACCGAACCCGCCGGTGAGGACCACGACGTTGCGGACGCTGTCGTAGGCCATGGCGTGGTTGAAGCGCGCGGGGGGAGACGTGGCGGGGAAGACCTCGGTCCAGGATTCACCGTCCCATTCCCAGGTGTCGCCGAGCGCGCCGCCGGCGTTGCCGCCGAAGAGGACGATGCGGTCGCGCGCGGCGTCGTAGGCCATGGCGTGAACACTGCGGGCGATGGGGCCCGTTTCCGAGATCAAGGACCACGAGGTTCCGTTCCACGACCATGTGTCGCCGTAGGAGCCGAAGCCGCCGAGGAAGCCGCCGAAGACGATGATCTTGGATCGGAAGGAATCGAAGACGCCCATGTGGTTCTGCCGGATGGGTGGGTCGCCGGGGACGGTGGGCCGACCGGGGGAGGCAAGGGTCCATTGGCACTGGGCGTTGGCCGCGGCACCCAGGGAGAGGGCCAAGCCGGCGATGAGGGTGCGAACGTGGGCGGGGAGCAGAGAGTGGGGCATGGGAACCTCCTGTTATGGGAGCGTCAAACTACCAGATGGCATCGATTTGGTCAATATGTTGATCAACATTTTTCTCAACATCTTCACACCGAGCGAGTTTGCATGTAGAATGGCTGTTGTTCTTGGAGAAGACAGATCCCTCGCAAGTCCGACCAAAACCCGATCGTGGTGGCGCCGTTTCTGAATGAGGCGCAGGGCGTTCTTCAGGAGTTGCGCCCGGCGCTGTCCGGGATTCTGGAAGGCTTGTCGCCGCCCGCCCGCCGCGCTTCGGAGTTGCGTCGGCGGTTGGAACTCGATCAGAGCCTGAGCTGGAGCGTGTTCAGCGCGGCGACGGCCGGCGATTCGAGGGTGCTGGCCTCGCTGCTGCCGGGACGGCGGGCGATGGAGCGGTTTTTCAGCGCGGCGGAGCTTCACGGAGTGCCGGCGGACGCTGTTGCCAGAGCGCGACGGGCGTTCGAGCGGTTCGAGAATCTTGTCGCGCGGCACGCGGGGAGCCGGGACGCGTTCGAGGCGATGGTGTCGGAACAGGGAGCGACGCCGGTTTCGAGCTCCGACCTGAAGCACAAGCGGGCGGCGTTCCGCGCGAACTCATTGATGTGGGGTCGGCAGGCACGGGTGTTCTGCGCAACGAAGATCGTGCATCCGTCGGCGGCGGGGCTGCCGATGCTGGACGGCGTGTTCATCAAGGGGATGGTGGGGCTGCACCGCACACGGCAGAGCGTGCCGTTGTACACGGCGGCGCACCACTGGCGGACGGCCAACGCAGGGGAGAGCGCTGTGCCCAATCCGCCGGAGCCGCTTGATCCGCGGGAGTCGGGCCCGGACGCGGTGGGGCTTCTGCGCGACTTCTGCTCGCAGCCGCTGCCGGAGTTCCGGCTTACCGTGAGCCGGCAGGGCTACCGCAGCCACACGATGGTCGGGCACGGGCTTGGGCCGGCGGATGAGGTGACGTACTTCACGGGTGAGGCGCGACGGGCGGAGGGGGCGGCGCCGGGGACGATGCCCGGCGCGGAGGTGATGCTGTTCAAGGTCGTGGATCTGCCGCTGGAGGTGTTCTGCGGGGACATCCTGATGCACAGGGATGTGTGGGGCACGCGGCCGCCGGAGGTTCGCGTGTACGCGCACCCGTTGGACGGCTCGACGGAGTTCCGGGAGCATGACTTGCTCTCGCTCACGGAGCGGGCGGAGTATCTGGGGGATGGGATCGGCGCGGCGGCGACACCGCTGGTGCCCCGGTACGGGGAGATTCTCGGGTACGCGATGAAGCGGATGGGGTGGAGGCCGGAGGAGTTTCGGGTGTTCCGGTGCCGCGTGGAGTATCCGGTGCTGTACACACGGATCAGGCTGACGCTGGCGTAGGCCGGGGTGTCAGGAGCATCCGGCGGCGAACTTGTTGAGGAAGCACTGGAAGTCGTTGGCGGTGAGCAGCGGCGAGCCGGTGGATCCGTCGCAGTTGGCGTAGGTGTCGCCGGCGGCGAACTTGTTGAGGAAACACTGGAAGTCGTTGGCGGTGAGGAGTGGGGAGCCGGTGGACTGGTCGCAGTTGGGGTAGCAGGAGATCGGTCCGGCGGCGGCGGCCGGCCAGAAGCCGGCGCGGAGCTGATACGGACCGGCGGCGACAAGGGCGGCGGCGGGCTGGCCGATCGAGCCGCCGAGGGTGTACGGGCCGGAGGCATCGGCGGTCGCGCCGCCCGAGGCGAGGACGGACCAGGAGATATCAAAGGGCTGGGCGAGGGAGAGCGTGGGGCACGTGGCGAGTGAGCCAGCGGACACGAGGATGAGCGATTTCGAGTTCACGGGCTGGTCCCTTTCTTCATGGGGCGACGATGATGGAACCGCCGCGGGCGGCGCTCCACGTGCGCGATCCGGAGACGATGGTGTTGAGGGGAACGTGGTGGGTGGTTGGCGCGAAGAGGAGGATGGGGGCGGAGGCAGCCTGGGCGATGGTCTGGTAGGGCTGGTTGACGGTGCCGGTGAGGAGGCTGCCGGGGGAGTTGGGATCGATGAAGGACATGGGGATGCGGTACTCGAAGGCGCGGGCGACGAGGGCGGCGGAGGGGTAGAGCGAGATGGGTCGGCGTGTGGAGGGGCCGATGCTGGGGTTCATGAGTTCGTTTGGATGGATGGAGGGGCTGGTGTGGAAGCCGACGCCGGTGGTGGTGTCGGTGCCGATGTTGAGTCGAGCGGCGTCGAAGATGCCGTTGCTGAGCCAGGCGTCGATGCGGGCGGTTTGCGTGAAGCCGACGGCGTGGCCGAGCTCGTGGCGGGCGACGGTGAGGAGGTCGGTTCCGGCCGGAGGGGTTGGTGAGGAGAACTCGGAGTCGTCACCTGGGGTGGCGTCGACGTAGAACGAGGTCCGGGTGTTGAACGACATGGTGGCGCCGGAGAGGTTGCCGGAGGCGACAAAGTAGGACACGCTTGTGAGTGCGAGAAGCGTGGAGGTCGCTCCGAAGTCGGTGAACTGAATGGTGATGGGGTAGGGGTTGGGGATGCGGTTGGTGGTGTCGAGCACGATGTTGCGCCATTCGTCGAGGGCGAACTGGATGACGGCTCGCTGCGCAGCGGAGACGCTGGCGTCCCATGTGACGTTCCAGGTGAGCTGGCCCGCATCGCCCGGGTTCTCCGGGCCTCGTCCGGGGAGCGGTCGCATGATCACCTGGCACTGGGGTGCTGTCGGAGGCGGGGGCGTGGTGGGCACGGCCTGGGCGGGGATTGGCGTGATCAATCCCGTGGTGGGGCGTGGGAGTTTGTCGGCGGGCTGTGCCGCGGCGTGGGCGGCGGCGAGGAGGATGATGGAGAGGAGGCGTGTCATGTGGAGCTTCCTGCGTCGGGGGCGTTACTGGAGGTTTACGAGGACGAGAACGAGGCCCTTGCCCTGCTGGAGCTCGGTCATGGCCTTTCCGATGACGGCGCCGTTGGAGCGGGCCTGGTCGTCGGCCTTCATGGCGTGACCCGGTGTTGTGGAGGTTGTCAGGCGGTCGCCGGGCTTGATGGCGCCGAAGGTGGCGTCGACGTAGCACCAGACGCGGCCCGTCATGGCGACGGGGTGCGAGCCGGAGGTGAGGGTGGAGTCCTCGGACTTCATGACCATCCCGGGGGAGAGGCCGTTGGCGCCGGAGATGATGCCGGCGACCTTGGTGTCGTACGCGTGGTCGGTGAGGCGGAGTTGTCCCGGGTTGTTCTCGTCGATGACGACGACCATTCCGGGCTGGACCGTGTCGGCGGGGGAGCTGACTTCGAAGGGCTCGGCGAGGTCCGCGCCGCCGGTGATCATGAGGGACTGGACGGCGGTGACACCGGAGGGAAGGACCTGAAGCGCGACCGATGCGGCGCCGGCGCGGTAGATGTAGAAGCTGTCGCCGTTGAAGCCGCGGGAGGTGCCGATATCCCAGGAGCCGTTGCCGGTCTTGTAGGTGGTCTTGGCCCAGGCGTTGGTGCCACCGCCGGTTTCGACCAGGCTGGTGACGGAGGCGGGGTCGTAGACATGGAGCTTGGCGCCGGACGCGACGGGGTCGCCGATGGCGACCTGTCCGGAGGGGAAGACTTGCAAGGCGATGGCGGAGGACCCGGCGCGGGAGATGTAGAACGCATCGCTGTGGAATCCTCGGGAGGTGCCGATGTCCCAGGAGCCGTTGAGGTTCTTGAATGTGGTCCTGGCCCAGGCGTTGGTGCCGCCGCCGGTCTCGACCATCGTGGTGACGGAAGCGGGATCGAAGACGTGGAACTTGGCGGAAGGCACGGCGCTGGTGCCGAGGCCGAGGGCGCCGTTTGGCGTGAGCTGGAAGGCGACGTTGGATGAACCGGAACGGTTGATCCAGAAGTTGTCGTTGAGATAGGAGCGGGACGTGCCGGTTTCCCATGAACCGTTGGCGTTGCGGTACATGGTCATGGTCCAGGCGTTGGCACCGCCGGTGGTGTCGATGAGGCTGGTGATGGAGGCTGGGCTGGCGATGTGCAGGTTGGTCTGCGGGGATTGGGTTCCGATGCCGACGGCGCCGCCGGTGAAGGAGATGTGGCCGGAGGCGTTTGTCGCCCAGGGGGCGAGAGAGAAGTTGGCCTGGGGCGTGCTGGTGATTTCCTGGAGGGGAAGGGCGGTGTAGTTGCCGGCGCCGGTGGGGCGGATCTCGATTCGGAGCCAACGCTTGAAGCCGTTGAACTGGGCGCCGAAGTCCAGGCGGGTGGTGAAGAGGCCGTCGGCGACGGCGATGTTCGGGACGACGATTGGGGCGCCGACGGGGAGCGTGCCGAGGTTGTCGGCGAAGAGGGAGAACCTCATGTCGTACGAGCCGTTGGCGGGGACGCCGTTGTTATTGACCTTGCCCTGGTAGGACCAACCGGTGTCGGCGGAGACCTGGGCGCTTGCCGCGCCGGCCAGGATGGCGATGAGGGTTGCTGCGGAAAGGAATGGGCGTCGCATGTGCGTTTCTCCGGGCCCGTGAGGTGGGGCTGAGTTCAAGAACGCAAAGGGGGGACGGCGCGGCCGCGGGATTTGAGAATTGCGGTGATTGGGAAGTGCGAGGGGCGCGGTATAGTGGAAGGAGAACGGAGAGGTCATGGACCTTGTGGAGCGAGCCATCGCGGGGGAGCCGCTGGCGCTCGACCGGCTGCTGCTGGATGCGTATCCGAAGCTGCTGGCGCGCGTGGACCAGAAGTTACCCGGGGAAGTGAGGGGCGCGGTGGCGCCCGAGGACATCATTCAGGAGGTGTTTGCGACGGCGTTCCGGAACATCGGGGCGTTCCGGCCCGAGGGGCAGGACGCGTTTTACCGGTGGCTGACGGCGATCGCGGACAACCGGGTGATCGATGTGGTTCGGGCGCAGAACGCGGCGAAGCGCGGGGGAGGGCGCGGGGTGGCGGGGCAGGAAAGGAGCTCGATCGCGGCGTTGATCGACGTGGTGGCGGTGAACGATCGGACGCCGAGCCGGTCGGCGGGGGGGCACGAGGCGGCGGCGGCGGTGCAGGTGGCGCTGGCGGGGCTGAAACCGGAGTACCGGGAGGCGCTGGCGCTGCGCTACCTGGAGGGGCTGGGGGTGGCGGAGACGGCGGCGCGGATGGGAAAGACAGAGCCGGCGGTGCACAAGTTGTGCAGCCGGGGGCTGCAGGCGCTGCGGGAGGCGATGGGGGAAGCGGCGAAGTACCTGAGTCGCGCGGATTAGAAAGGCCGGAGGCGGTCCCGATTGCGTTCTGAGAGTGGAGTGGGCTGCGGCGAACTGGAGCGTGATTCTTGGGAAGTCGTGGAGCGATAGGCGGGGCAAGGCGGGCGGCGCAGATCCGGCGGATCATCGAGGAAGTGATGGTGCGCCGGTCGCGGGGGGAGGGTGTGACGGATGCGGAGGTGATCGCCGCGCACGGGGATGTGATGCCTGAACTGGCACGGGAGCTGTCGCTGCTGTCGATGCTGGAGCGGGCGCGGGAGTCGGCGGTGGGACGATCGAGGACTGGTCGGCGCGTGGATGGGCCGATCGAGCCGCTCGGGGAAGATGCGTTCGCCGGGTTTCGGGTGGTGAAGGAGATCCGGCGCGGCGGGCAGGGGGTTGTGTACGAAGCGGTGCAGGCTTCGACGGGGCGGCGGGTCGCGATCAAGATGATGCGGGAGGGGTTGTTCTCGGGGGATCGGGATGCGGCGCGGTTTGAGCGGGAGGTGCGGATTCTCGGGCAGCTTGAGCATCCGGGGGTGGTGGGGATTCTGGCGAGCGGGATCCGGGGTGGGCACTTCTATTACGCGATGGACTATGTGGAGGGGGTTCCGCTGGACCAGTACGCGGAGTCGATCGGTCGGCGGGTACGGGATGTGATGGCGGTGATGGAGAAGGTGGCGGATGCAGTGAACGCGGCGCATCTGCGGGGGATTATCCATCGCGATCTCAAGCCGGGGAATGTGCTTGTGGATGGGACTGGGGTGCCGCGGATTCTGGACTTCGGGCTGGCGCGGATCGTGTCGGAGCATGATGTTCGGATGACGGCGACGGGGCAGTTTGTGGGTTCGATGCCGTGGGCGAGCCCGGAGCAGGCGGGCGGGGACCCGTCGAAGATTGACCTGCGGACGGATGTGTATTCGCTGGGGGTGATGCTGTACCAGGCGTTGACGGGGAAGTTCCCGTACGACGTGGATGCGGGGCCGCGGGAGGCGATGGAGAACATCGCGCACGCGATGCCGGCGCGGCTGCGGTCTGTGTCGATCGATGGGGAGGTGGAGGCGATCACGCTGAAGTGCCTGAGCAAGGAGCCGGAGCGGCGGTACCAGAGTGCGGGGGATTTGGCGGCGGACATACGGAGGTACCTGGCGGGGGGCGTGGTGCTGGCGCACCGGCCGAGTTTCTGGTATTCGGCGCGAACGCTGGTGAGGCGGCACCGGGCGCTGGTGGTCGGTGGGGCGGCGGTGGTGGCGGCGCTGGTGCTGGGGCTGATCGGAACGACGGCTGGGCTTGTGCAGGCGTCGGCGTCGAAGCGGACGGCGGTTCGAGAGCGGGATGAAGCGCAACGGCACGCGTACGCGGCGAGCCTGGCGGCGGCGGACTCGGCGTTGCGTGTGGCGGATTCCGGGACGGCCAAGACGCAGCTTCGGAGTGCACCGGGGGCGCTTCGCGGGTGGGAGTGGAGGTACCTGGCGTCGCGCGCGGATGACAGCCGGGCGACGCTGGGGTTGCCGCCGGTGTGTGATGCGCGGGTGACGCCGGATGGAACCTCGTTGCTGTCCATCGGACGGGATGGCGTGCTGCGCCTGACGGACCTGGATGGGAAGGAGGTTCGGTGGTCGGTTCCGTTTCCTGGAGAGCTGGACACTGGTCACGCGTTTGTGATCGGGTATTCGCGGGATGGGCGGCTGGCGGTGACGCAGAACCTGGGGTTGGTGGTGGTGTGGAACCTTGCGGATGGCGGGGTGGTCCGGCGGTTCGATGTGGAGGGCGCGTGGGGGTACATGTCGGCGTCGTTTTCTCCGGATGGGAAGACGCTGCTTACCTCGGGGAGGAGCGGAACGCTGCGGCTGTGGGACATGGCGACGGGAGAACCCGGGAAGTCGCGGGTGCTGAGCGTGGTGTTCAGCGCGTGCGCGGACTTCAGCCCGGATGGGAGGCGCATCGCGGCGAGTGTGCCGTGGGGCGTGACGATCCTGGATGCGGGCACGCTGGAGGTGATTCGGGAGGTTCAGACGTTCGGCGTGGCGCACCCGGACTGGGGCTGGGTTCGATGGTCGCCGGATGGGGCGTGGGCGGTGGCGAGCCGCGGCCCGGCGATCGTGGCGGTGGACCCGGACGGGAAGCGGGAACCCGTGCACTTTCTGGGAGGAGCGCAGAACTTTCTGCCGTTTGCGATCAGCGCGGACGGGGGAAAGATCGCGGCGGGATCGTGGGACAGGGCGATGCGGATCTGGAACTTTGCGACGGGAGCGTTGGAGGCAACGCTGGTGGGGCATGAGGACCGTGTGTTGAGTGTGAGTTTCGCGGAGGACCGGGTGATCACGGCGGGAGCGGAGGGCGTCGTGAAGGCGTGGGATCCGCGCGGGGTTCGGGGGATGGTGGCGGTGCCAACGGCGACCCTAGTGGAAGTGTTGCCACCGGGGGACCGGGCGCTGGCATGGGGGCGCGGCGACTTCGCGTTGATTGACCTCGAAGCGGAGCGGTTGGCGGGGGGCGTGACATCGCCGGTTGGGAATCCGTGGGCGGTGTCGGTCTCCAAGGATGGGAGGCGTGTCGCCACGTCGGAAGCCGACGGCGGATTCGCGCTGTGGAGCCTGGAGGATGGATCGCTGGTGTGGCGGGTTCGCAGCGAGAGCGGGTTTGTGCTGGGCGCGGCGTTCTCGGTGGATGGTTCGCTCGTGGCGAGCGCGCACGAGCGGATGATCGAGGTTCGGGATGCGAAGACGGGAGAGTTGAAGGGGGGTGCGGCGTGCGTCTGCCGCGACAATGTGCGGCTGTGGTTCAACCCGAAGGGGGGGGAAGTGGCCGTCGGACAGATCGGGGGCGTGATCTCGCTGCTGGATACCGCGACGTGGAAGTTGCGGACGGTGCCGTACCCGGAGGAGTACCGGAAGCCCACGGTGCTTGCGGTGGCGTACAAGGCGGATGGTTCGTTGCTGGCGACGTGCGACAGCGAAGGGGGCGTGTTGATCTGGGAGACGGCCTCGTGGCGGCCTGTGCGGCGGCTCAACGGGATGCCGCCGGCGACCTGGTCCGTCGCGTTCAGCCCGGACGGATCGCGGCTGGCGGTGGGGTCGCAGGATCGGATGATTCACCTGTTTGACACGCGGGATTGGCGGGAGGTGCTGATCCTTCGGGGCCACACGGGGACGGTGCATTCCGTGAGCTGGACGCCCGACGGGCGCAAGCTGGTGTCCACGGGGAATGATGGAACGGTGCGCATCTGGGATGCGGGGCCTGCGCCGTGGGTGATGTCGAAGTGATCGCTACGGGCAACCTGTGACGAAGCGGTTGATGAAGCACTGGAAGTCGTTGGCGGTGAGCAGGGGCGAGCCGGTGGATCCGTCGCAGTTGGCGTAGGGGTCAGCGGAGGCGAACTTGTTGAGGAAGCACACGAAGTCGTTGGCGGAGAGGACAGGGGTGGCGGTGGAGCCATCGCAGTTGGTGTAGCAGGCGGGCGAACCCTCGATGGTGGTGCCGGTGACGGCGCCCTCGCCCCCCTCGGTGAAGTTGGTCTGGCCGCCGTGGCTGAGGGCGATGATGCCGATGCTGCCGTCGGACCAGTTCCAAGCGGGGGTGTTCACGTGCAGGTCGCAGTGGAGGATGAGCCAGTAGTCGGTGTGGGCGCGGAGGAGTGGATGAGCGCGGATGGGAACGGTCTCGAGGACGGGGTTCCAGCCGATGGCGGTGGCATGGAACGAGGTTGATGCGATGATGAACTCGCCGGGGCGGCCGTCGGGGTTGGCATCGCGGACTTCGAGTCGGATGGGGGCTTGGGGGGGCTGGGTCAGGTCGTTGCTCATGATCCAGACGCGGACGGTTTCGAGGGTGAAGTCGCGCCGGGGAGTGAAGCGGAGGGCGACGGACTGGAAGTCCATGATGTCGAAGGCGGGGGGCCCGTTGGGGCCGAAGTACGGGGGGTTGGTCTGGTAGATGATGTCCGCCCGGAGGGCGAGGGCGGCGGAGGCGATGGCCGCGGAGAGCATGACGGTATGGTACCGCGTGGCTACGCTGGGGCCCTATGAGCGAAGCGCCGTTGATGCTGGGAGTGAGCGGGTTGCGGGGGATCGTGGGCCGGAGCCTGACGCCGGAGGTGGCGGCGCGGTTTGCGGGGGTGGTGGGGAGTTGGGTGGTGGAATCGGGGCGGGGGGGGGGAGGCGGTCGGGGGGGTGGCGTGGGCGGTAAGGCGGGGGGGAAGCGGCCGCTGGTGGTGGTGGGCTTTGACGGGCGGCTGGGGGGCGCGGCGTTGTTCTCGGTGGTGACGGCCTCGCTGCAGGCGGCGGGGTGCGACGTGCTGGCGATGGGGACGGTGATGACGCCGAGCGTGGGGGTGATCGTGGACCTGGCGGGGGCAGCGGCGGGGGTGGTGGTGACGGCGAGCCACAATCCACAAGAATGGAATGGGATCAAGGTGATCGCGCGGGAGGCGGGTGTGCGG
The DNA here is from genome assembly GCA_019636625.1 of Phycisphaeraceae bacterium. GTDB lineage: Bacteria > Planctomycetota > Phycisphaerae > Phycisphaerales > UBA1924 > JAHBXE01. Next base: position 206,886 of record JAHBXE010000003.1, on the reverse strand, counting down.
CGGGGGGCGGTGTCGGCGAGCGCTCCGTCGAAGGCGCTGGCGGACGAAATCATCGCGCGATTCCGGGGTACGCCGCCGGCGTGGTGCGGGCCGGAGGGGTTGGGCGTGTTGCGGCCGCGCCTGTCACTGGCGTACCGGCACGAGGAGCAGGTGGTGGGGTTGATCCGGGAGCGCGGGGACCTGGCGCGGCTGCGGCGGCGGAAGTTCCGCGTGGCGCTGGACACGGTGGCGGGGTCGGGCGCGGTGTGGGGCGGGCGGTTCCTGGAGGCGGTTGGCTGCCGCGTGCACGAGTTGTACCCGGTGCTGAAGTTCGGGTCGGGGAAGTTTCCGCACGCGCCGGAGCCGACGCGGGAGAACCTCGGGGCGCTGCGGCGGGCGACGAAGAAGTTCAAGGCGGATGTGGGATTTGCGCAGGACCCGGATGCGGACCGTCTGGCGATCGTGGATGAACGCGGGGAGTACATCGGGGAGGAGTACACGCTGGTGCTGGCGGCGGAGGCGTTGTTGAGCGAGTCAGCGACACAGCGGGGCAGCGGGAAAGGGAGGAAGGACAGAGTGCTCGTCGCGAACCTGAGCACGAGCCGGATGATCGATGATGTGGCGGCGCGGCATGGGGCGCGGGTGGTTCGCACGGCGGTGGGTGAGGCGAACGTGGTGGAGGTGATGAAGCGGGAGGCGGCGGCGGGGAAGGACGTGGTGGTGGGCGGGGAGGGGAATGGGGGCGTGATTTGGCCGCGGGTGACGTACGTGCGGGATTCGCTGTCGGCGATGGGGCTGGTGCTGTCGCTGATGGCGCGGCGTGGGCAGAGGTTGTCGGAGATTGTGGCGTCGATGCCGTCGTACGCGATCGAGAAGAGAAAGGTGGAGTTGGCGAGGAAGGAGGAGGCGAAGCCGGCGGTGGAGAAGATCGCGGCGTTCTACGGGAAGAGGGGGTCGGCCTTGCACGGAGGCGTGAAGATTGATCGGCAGGATGGGGTGCGGGTGGACTTTGTCCAGGAGCGGGCGTGGCTGCACGTGAGGGCGAGCAACACGGAGCCGATCATGCGGTTGATCGCGGAGGCGCCGACGGCCGCGGGGGCGCGGGGCGTGCTGGAGGAGGCGGAGAAGGTGATCGGCGGGTAGGCGAGGGGCGAGAAGCGACAGAAGGAGTAGGATGTGGGCATGACGAGTGACGCATTACAGACGGGAAAGCGGGTCCGGATTACACAGCGTGTGCCGCGGCAGTCGGGGGAGATGTCGATCACGGTGGAGGGGACGGTGGTGGCGGTTGGGCAGGGGAAGACGGGGTCGTGGTTTGCGCACGGGAAGGACAACAAGGTGTGGCTGGACCGGGTGGAATTGCGGAAGGATGATGGGGAGCGGATCGTGATGAACCTTGATCGGTATTCGAGTGTGGATGTGGTGGGGTAGGTGGGGCGGAATCTCCTGATATGGTGACCGATTCCTCCGCCCCTGCCGGGGCGGTTTTGTTTTTCGTTCACCTTCCACGGGTTCCGCTGCGCTTCAACCGTGGCTATCTCCCCTCGCCCGGGTGGGGCGATGACCAGGCCTTGGTGAACATGGGCGTGGTAATCTGGCGGAATGTTGATCGCAATTGCCGCGGCGGTGGGTTTGCTCGCACCTCTCGATGAGCCGGGACGGCTTCTGATCATCGCTCCTTCACGCTTCGGCGCGGCCGCGGGCGAGTACGCGGCGTTCAAGCGCGAGACGCGGCCGTGCGATGTGGCGGTGCTGGAGGATGTGCTGGCGACGAGCGCGGGGGTTGATGATCCGGAGCGGGTGAAGCGGTTCCTGTATGAAGCGTGGAAGCAGCGCGGGGTGAAGTTTGTGCTGCTGGTTGGGGATGCGGACTGCTTTCCGGTGCGGTTCATGTGCCTTGACCGGGTGACGGGGCCGGCGTTCGACTACGCGTTCTATCCGAGCGACCTCTATTACGCGGATGTGGCGAAGCGGGATGGATCGTTTGAGGACTGGAACGGGAGCAAAGAGGGATTTCACGCGGGGTACTTCGGCGAGGTGCGCGGCGAGAAAAACAAGTCGGACCCGATCAACTTTGATGGGATCGACTATCGGCCGGAGGTGCACCTGGGGCGGTGGCCGGTGAGCGATGAGAAGCAGTTGCGGACGGTGATGGCCAAGAGCATGGCGTATGAGAAGGAGCGTGATGCGTCACGTGACGCGGGTGATGCGGAACCGGGGCGGGGACGTCACGGCGTCGATCAATGCGCGGCGATCATGGTTGGGGGGTGGATCGATGCGCGAGGGCGGATGGATTCGATCGTGGAGAGTTTGCCCGAGGGGTGGTCCACCCAGAAGCTGTACTACCAGGATGGGAACGCCGCGTTCGTGACGCCGGAGCCGAACGAGGAGCGGGTGGTCGCGGCGTTCAACGATGGCGCGAGGCTGGTGCTGCACACGGGGCACGGGTCGGACGATCAATGGGAGAAGTGCCTTTCGGTCGCGAGCATCAAGGGGCTCAACAACGCCGCGGCGTTGCCGGTGGTGATTTCGGCGGGGTGTTCGACGGCGCGGTTCGCGACGCTGCCGCCGTACGAGGGATATGTGGACATCCACGGCCGGCCGCACATCGGCACGGATGCGGGCGAGGTGTTCACCGCGCCGCCACCACCGCCAAGCCCGTGGGCGACCGGCCCGTACAACAAGACAGGGCTGGGTGAGCAGTTGCTCCGCGCGGGTCCGGGCGGCGCGGTGGCCTACATCGGGTGCAACACGGGGAGCCAGCCGTGCGGCGTGACGCTGATGGAGGGCTTTGTGGCGGCCGTGGGGAAGAAGGGGACGATCGGCGAGTGCTGGTCCTCGGCGATCGAGTGGTACTGGGAGAAGGAAGGACTCGAGACGATCAAGCCGACGGAGAGCTGGTACCCGGCGAGCATCTTCTTTCAGGGGATGAAGTTCATGGTGTTCGGAGATCCGAGCCTGCCAATCGGCGGGTGATGCGCCGGCGAGGCGAGCGCGTCGGTGCTCCTGCGGTTGAGGGGTCCGCATCCGATGGATGGCCGCGGTTGACGGGTCCCGCCATGACCGCCTTTGTGCGCACAGAATGACACGCCGGCTGGACTGGTCGTCCGGTTGGCACCCAGCCATTTCGGCTTGGATTTCAAGGGCATTTCGCGATGCCGGCGCCGGGCGTGACCGCGTTTGTGCGCACGGGAGTGGTCCTGCGCCCCTTTGTGTCGGGGCGGTGTGGTTGGCAGGGCCGGTCAGAAGTGCTGGCGGCCCGCCAGCCGCCCCGGGCGAGAACCGGCAGGGGGCGACATGGCGTTTCAACTTCAACCGTTCGCGGACCTCGGGCTGGATGCGGCGCTGCTGGAGCACCTGATCGCGCGTCACGAGGCGGGCCGGGCGAGGCTGGAGCGCTTGTGGGACTACTACCGGAACCCAGAAGTCGGGCCGGCCCATCTTCGGGTCGCGGCGGGCAGCGTGGATGCGCCTTCCCGTCCACGTCTGGCACAGGAGCAGGGTCTTCCCGGGCGGATCACGGGGCTGCGCGATGTATCGCAGGACGACCGCACGCGGACGCGGCGCGAGGTGGTGATCGAGAACGACATCGGGTGGCGGATCCAGGCGATGGTGGACTTCATGTTCGGCAAGCCGGTGCTGATCACGAGCACGGCGCGCGAGGAGGCGACGCGGAAGACGGTCGAGCGCGTGCTGGACGCGGTCTGGGAGGCTTCGGGCGGGATCGCGCTGCTGCAGGACATGGCCCTGCTCGGGCACGTGTACGGGCACGTGGACCTGTTGCTGCGCGAGGTGGAGACCATCCCGGATGCGGACGATCCGGCCGCGGCGGCGGCGCAGGCGCTCCGCGTTGAAGTCGTCGAGCCGCTGCGGGGTATCCCGCTGCAGAGCCCGGATGATTACCGGCGCCTGGAGGCGTACATCATCCGCAGCGAGCGGGAGGTGAACGCGGTGGAGCCGGGGCTTGGGGCAGCCCGGTGGGCGGCGTTCTGGCGGGCGACTTCGGGCGAGGCGATCGAGGCGGTGCGGCGCGTGCGGAGCACGTGCACGGAGGTGCTCTCGGCGGCGCATCGCCAGGTGTACCGCGATGGGCGGCTGGTCGAGAGCCGCCCGTGGGAGTGGACGCGCGAGGTGCCGGTGGTGCACATCCAGAACATCTCGCAGCCGTTCCGGTACGCGGGGATGTCGGACGTGGAGCCGTTGATCCCGCTTCAGGATGAGTTGAACACGCGCCTGAGCGACCGCGCGTGCCGCGTGACGATGCAGAGCTTCAAGATGTACCTGGGCAAGGGGATCACGGGGTTTGACAAGGTGCCGGTGGGCCCGGGGCAGATCTGGAGCACGGAGAACCCGGACGCTTCGGTGGAGGAGTTCGGCGGGGATGCGAGTTCGCCGAGCGAGGAGGCCCACATCCTGGAGATCCGGGAGGCGCTGGACAAGACCTCGGGCGTGCCGCCGCTGGCCAGCGGCGTGGTGCGGGCGAAGATCGGGAACCTGTCGAGCGCCAACGCGCTGCGGATCACGCTGATGGGCGTGCTGTCCAAGACGGCGCGCAAGCGTGTGACGTACGGGCGGGGCGTGGCGCAGATGTGTTCGCTCGTGCTCGAGGCCCTGGACGCGATGGGAATCCTGCGGACCGATCCCGCGGACCGCGGCGTGAAACTGGTCTGGCCCGACCCATTGCCGGAGGACCTGTCCGAAGCGGCCGCGGCGGCGCGGACAAAGCGGGAGCTGGGTGTGCCGGCGGATCGGGTGCTGGCGGAACTGGGATATTCGGGGGTGGACGCGGGCGTGATGTGAAGCGTACTCGAACGCGGAGGACGCAGAGGGCACAGAGAGGACGACAGAACAGGCGTAGGGAGCATCGAACGTGGAGTTGTGCCGACCTCACATTCTTCCCCGCTTGGGCTCTCTGCGTTCTCCGCGGCCTCTGCGTTCATGAAGGGTCTTCAGCAACGGGAGAATCAACATGAGTGACGTGATGACATCGGAATCCTCGACCATCGACGCGAGCATCGACTGGCAGGCCAGGGCGGCGGAACTGGAGGCCAGACTCGCCGCGGCGGAGAAGCATCTCGCGGAGAGCCGCGAGGCGGTGGATGCGGCGGAGCGACGTCGCGTGATCGAGCGTGAACTGGTCCGCCAGGGCGCCCTGGATGTCGAGACGGCGGCGCTGCTGACCGAGGCGGCGGTCGCGGGGCTCAACAAGGCCGATGCGAAAGCGGCCGTCGCGGAACTGAAGCGGAAGAAGCCGTTCCTGTTCGCGCCGCCGGCCCGGGCCTCGGCCATGAGCGGCGCGGTGGAACGGGGGTCGGGGATTGACGAGGCCGCGGCGGCGGCGCGGGAATCGGGCGACCGCCGGGCGCTGCTGCGGTACCTGCGGATGCGGCGGGGGGCGATGTGAGCGCGGCGGCGGAGCGGCAAAGTGTCGCGTGAGCAAAGCGCCAAATGAGCAAAGCGCCACATGGGAACAGTGCCTCAGGACACCGGGATTCATGTGCGCATGTGCTGATGTGCTCATTTGGCAACGTGGGTTGTGGTGCCGAGAGCCTGTGCCGTGGCCGCGCGGGACGCCTGGAGAATTGTTCGTGATGTGGCCCTGTGGCCATGTGCATCTGTGAAACTGTTGAAAGGGGGACTGCATGCCGTTTACCGGGAAAGCAACGTACGACGCGGGGGCCTCGCTGCCGGAACTGATGGAGGATGTGTCGGACATCATCGGGATTGTCAGCCCGTTCGAGACGCCGCTGCTGGATCACCTGGGCGATGCGAAGCGTTCGGCGTCGTCCACGGTTCACGAGTGGCTGGAGGACACGCTGCTGCCGAACGTGGACTCGCTGAACCAGACGGTGTTCTCGCCGGGGCCGACGTCGGCGACGGCGCTGACGGTGGTCAACGGCGCCCGATTCCGCGTGGGGGACCAGGTCCGGCCGGGGGCGTCGGCGGAGGTGATGTTGGTGACGGCGGTGAGCGGGAACACGCTGACGGTGGTGCGCGGGTACGGCGGGACGACCGCAGCCACGCTGACCAACGGCATGGCGCTGGCGATCCTCGGCAACGCGGCGCTGGAGGGGGACGCCGCGGACGCCGCCCGCCAGACCAACCGCGTGCGCAAGCAGAACTACACGCAGATCTTCACCGCGACGGTGAACGTGAGCGGGTCGATGCAGGCGGCGCGGGCGCACGGCGTGGCGGACGAGGTGGACTACCAGAAGCAGGAGCGTCTGCGGGAACTGCTGCGCGACCTGGAGAACTGCGTGATCAACGGCGTGGCGCCCGCGGCCAACCCGCAGGGGTCCTCCACGGTGCGGCGCACGATGAACGGCCTGCTCAAGACCATTGCGACCAACGTCTTCACGCCCGATGCCGGCGGCATCCCGCCCGGCGGCGGCGCGGGCAACGACGAACTCAACGAGGCGGTGCTCAACGCGGCGATGCGGGCGATCTGGGAGCAGAGCGCGAGCCGCATCGACACGATCGTCGTCAACGGCGTGCAGAAGCGACGGATCAACTCGTTCATCACGGGGTCGCGCCGGTTTGCGCCGGGGGATTCGACGTTCCGCGATCAAGTCAGCGTGTACGAGAGCGACTTCGGCGTCTGCCGCGTCGTGCTCTCGCGCTGGGTCCCGCCGTCGCAGGTGCTGCTGCTGGATTCGTCGCGGATCGAGGTCCTGCCGCTTCGCGGGAGGAGCTTCGGCTTCAAGCCGCTGGCGGCAACGGGAGACTCGCACGCCGGGCAGCTCGTGGGTGAGTACACGCTGGAGGTGCGCAACGAAAACGCGCACGGCGTGATCCGCAACCTGGCGGTGTCCGCGGCTTGACGGCCGCGTGAAGACGTTGGGCCGCGCGAGACCGGGGGGCCTCGCGCGGCACACCCCGGCGGGAGCGGCGGCTCCCGCCGGGACTTTCGGGATGGAGATTCTCCGCGGAAGGAGCCACCATGTTCGCTGCCGATCGCGACCTGCTCGCCCTTGAACCAAACCTGCTCCGGGATGTCGGTTGGGCCGGCCAGCGGCTTGTGTCCGGCGTCGGCACGGTGAGCGGCACGACGCTCACGCTTGTGACCCAGGATGTGGCGCTGGATGCCGCGGGCGTGGCCGCGGGCCACATCGTGCTGGTGGACGGCGTGGCGTACGAGGTTGTGGCACGGCTCAGCGCTTCGACCGCGACGATCTCTCGCGTTCGAACCGGCGCGGCCATCCTCCCGCCGACGCCCGTGGTCAACAAGCCGGTGGCGTTCCCTACCTTTGCCCCGCAACTGGCCACAGCGCACCGGGAGCTGCTGCGGGCGCTTGGCCTCGATGAGGCGGGCGGCGTGGTGGAGGCCGCCATCACCAATCCGGATTCCCTGCGCGAAGTCGAGGCGATGGGCGCGCTGGGTCATATCTACAGCGTCGCGGCGGGGCCGAACGCCGGGGCGGGGTCGGCGGCGGCGGCGCTCCTGCCCCGGGCGCAGATGTGGCGGGAGCGGTACATCGCGGCCCTGCGCACGACCGCGGCACGGATTGACCTCAACGACGATGGCGAGCCGGAGGCGACACGCCGTCCGGGTATCACGCAGCTCATCCGCGATTGAGAAGCGCGCCACAGAGGCGCAGAGGGGGAAGCCGTGTCAGAACGAGAGCACACGAGGCGTCGGACCACTCCGCTTGGGGCGTTGTGCCGCGACTTCGCCGGTACTTCTGCTCGGCGCTTCCGTGTCTCCGTGGATTTGCCGGAGGACCCATGCTGATCCTGAATCCGCGGCTGGTCACGTTCGGTTCGTACTCCTGGCCCGAGGTCGCCGCCATCGCGATCGACCGCTTGCCGCACCGCACGGTCGAGGACTGGTCCGACCTCGGGCCCTATGCCGTCCTGGTGGATGTGCCGGAGCAGAAGGTCCGGATCACGGTCGTGCAGGAGGTGGAGCGGGACGATGTTCACCTGCCCCGCCCGGGCGAGAGCGGCACGCTGTCCTTCCGCACCTCGCCCACGGCCTCGGATGCGGGCCGGCGGAGGTTCAGTTGCTCCGCCGTGGTGCTCGAGGTGCGGCACGAACTGTCCCTTCGCAAGGGCGCGGTGCGGACGGTCACGCTCGCGGCGGTGTCCGCGGACGGCGCGACAGATCCGGTGGTCATGGGTGATGCCTCGGATGGAAGTTGAGGTACGCAGAGGCGCGGAGTTCACGCGAAGCGCACGAAACAAGCACAACGTTGGAAAAGCAGGAGGCGCGAGCAAAGGTCGGTTCTGGGCACTGTCTTTCTCCGCGCCCTTCGCATGAACTCCGCGCCTCCGCGTACTCCCCTTCGGAGACCCCAATGCCAAGTTCATTCAAGTCACTCGACCTCTTCGGCTCCGGCCCGCACCGCTTTGCGCTGGGGCGCCAGGGCCAGGCCCTGCAATCCGAACTCTTCGCCGTTCCGCCGGGGCCGGGCACGCGCTACCTCGGGCTGGTCGAACGGCAGGTGATCGTGACGGGCCGGCTGGTGGCGGCGAGCGAGGGGGCGCTGTGGACACTGCGTGATGCCATTGCGGCTCAACTGCTCGATCCGCCCGAGCCGGGCACGCTCATCGACCTGCACGGGCGAACCTGGACGGACATGAGTTTCGTCGGCTTCGCGACCGCCGACCGGACCGACCGAGGGCGCGTGGTGTCGATCGCCTACGAGGCGAAGTTCCTGAAGTTCCGGGAGTATCCGCAGTTCGAGGAGTGAGCCGGGGCGAGAACGCCCCGGCTCACGGAGGACATCGCATGCTCACCCCCGACATCGCCGCTTCCCTCGCCCAACTCGGGGCCGCCGGCCTCATCGGCTGGCTCTGGCTCGCCGAGCGCCGCGCCGCCGCGGCACGTGAAACCCAGCTCCGCGAGCTGCACGACCGGATCCTGCAGGAGCGCCCGCAGATCGCGGCGCTCCTGGCGGTGGTGCGGGACAACACGCGGGCGTTGACGGCGCTGGAGGCGGGGCAGCGGGCGATGGTGGGGGTGGTGGAGCGGGTGGTTTCGTCTTCTGCGCGCCGAAATGATGAGCCCGCCGCGTAAGCGATGGGCTCGCGTTGTTCGACCGACGCCGCACTGGCCACTCAAAGCCTGTGGCCAGTGCCACCATCATCACTTGCCCATAAGCGCCGCCTGCGCCGCCGCGAGCCTGGCGATGGGAACGCGGAACGGTGAACAGGAGACGTAATCGAGGCCTGTTCGGTGGCAGAAGTGGACGCTGGCGGGGTCGCCGCCGTGCTCGCCGCAGATGCCGACCTTGAGGTCCTTCTTGGCGCCGCGGCCCTTGCGCGTGGCCATCTCGACGAGTTGGCCGACGCCGGACTGGTCGAGGGTCTGGAAGGGGTCCTTCTCGAGGATTTCCTGCTTGAGGTAGTCGGGGAGGAAGCTGTTGATGTCGTCGCGAGAGTACCCGAAGGTCATCTGGGTGAGGTCGTTGGTGCCGAAACTGAAGAAGTCGGCAACGTCGGCAATCTGGTCGGCGACGAGCGCGGCCCGGGGGACCTCGATCATGGTGCCGATCTTGATGTCCAGGCGTCCCTTGAACTGGTGCTCATCGCGGACGCGCTTGATGACGTCCTCCGTCTGCTTGCGGAGCAGGGCCAGTTCCTTCTTCGTGCCCACCAGGGGGTGCATGATCTCGGGGATGGCCTTGATGCCCGAGTTGGCGCAGTCGATCGCGGCCTCGACGATGGCGCGGACCTGCATCTCGAGGATCTCGGGGTACGTCACGCAGAGGCGGCAGCCGCGGTGGCCCAGCATGGGGTTGGCCTCGTGCAGGGCGTCGACGCGCTGCTTGACCTTCTCGAGCGGCACGCCCATGGACCGGGCGATCTCCGCCTGCTGCTTCTCGTCGTGCGGGAGGAACTCGTGCAGCGGCGGGTCGAGGAGGCGGATGGTCACGGGCAGGTTGTTCATGGCCTTGAAGATGCCCATGAAGTCGTCGCGCTGGAACGGCAGGAGCTTGGCGAGTGCCTTCTCGCGCGCGGGGCGGTCCTCGGCGAGGATCATCTCGCGCATCGCCTTGATGCGGTCGCCCTCGAAGAACATGTGCTCGGTGCGCGTGAGGCCGATGCCCTCGGCGCCGAAGTCGCGGGCGCGCTGGGCGTCGGCGGGTGTGTCGGCGTTGGTGCGGATGCCGAGCGTGCGGAACTTGTCGGCCCACTTCATCAGGCGGGCAAAGTCGCCGGACATGGTCGGCTGGACCGTCGGCACCGCGCCGGCGATCACCTCGCCGGTCGAGCCGTCGATGGAGATGGTGTCGCCGCGACCGAAGGTGCGGCCCTTGACCGTGAACTGGCCCTTGGCGCTGTCGATCTGGATGTCCCCCGCGCCGGCGACGCAGCACTTGCCCCAGCCGCGGGCGACCACCGCCGCGTGGCTGGTCATGCCGCCGGTGCTGGTGAGGATGCCGGCGGCGGAGTGCATGCCCTCGACGTCCTCGGGGCTGGTCTCCTTGCGGACGAGGATGACCTTCTCGCCGGCGTGGGCGCGCTTCACGGCCTCCTCGGCGGTGAAGGCGGGCTTGCCGACGCTCGCGCCGGGCGAGGCGGGCAGGCCGACGGCCAAGACGTCGGCCGACTTCTTGGCGTGGGGGTCAAAGCTGGGCAGGAGCAACTGGATCATGTCCGCCGCGGGCACGCGGAGGACCGCCTTCTCCTCGGAGATGAGGCCCTCCTTGACCATGTCGCAGGCGATGCGGACGGCGGCGGCGCCCGTGCGCTTGCCGGTGCGGGTCTGGAGCATGTACAGCTTGCCGCGCTCGATGGTGAACTCGATGTCCTGCATGTCGGTGTAGTGCTTCTCGAGCTTGTCCTTGATCTTCATCAGCTGGTCGTAGACCTTCTTGTTCCACTTGGGCATCTCGTCGGTGGACTTGGGCGTGCGGATGCCGGCGACGACGTCCTCGCCCTGGGCGTTGATGAGGAACTCGCCGTAGAACTTGTTCTCACCGGTGGAGGGGTTGCGGGTGAAGGCGACGCCGGTGCCCGAGTCGTCGCCCATGTTGCCATAGACCATGGACTGGACGTTGACGGCGGTGCCGTTGAGGCCGGTGATGTGGGCGAGGCGGCGGTAGGCGACGGCGCGGTCGGCGTGCCAGCTCTTGAAGACGGCCTCGATGGCGAGCTCGAGCTGCTTGAAGGGGTTCTGGGGGAAGACGTCGCCGACGGCCTTGCGGTAGACCTCCTTGTAGGCCTCGCAGAGCTCGACCATGCCGCGCTCGGGGACGTCGGTGTCCTCCTTGGCGTTGTAGCGCTTCTTGATGTCGGCGAAGGCGTGCTCGAACTTCTCGTGGTCGACGCCCATGACGACGTCGCCGAACATGTTGATGAGTCGGCGGTAGGCGTCGTAGGCGAAGCGGCGGTTGCCGGTGGCCTGGGCGAGGCCCTCGACGGAGGCGTCGGTGAGGCCGAGGTTGAGGATGGTGTCCATCATGCCGGGCATGGAGACGGCGGCGCCGGAGCGGACGGAGACGAGCAGGGGGTTCTCGATGCTGCCGAACTTCTTGCCGAGCTCCTTCTCGAGCAGGGACACGTTTTTGTGTGCCTCGTTCATGAGGCCGGTGGGGAGGCGCTGGCCGTTCTTGTAGTAGAGGGCGCAGGTGTCGGTGGTGATGGTGAAGCCGGGGGGGACGGGCAGGCCGATGCTGGTCATGTCGGCGAGGTTGGCGCCCTTGCCGCCCAGGAGGAGCTTCATGGTCGGGCCGCCCTCGGTGCGGGTGGCGCCGAAGTAGTAGACGAGCTTGCCGGGTTTGCCCTTGGGCTCGATGACCGCGGCGGACTTGCGGCCGTGGGCGCGGGTCTTGGTGGAGGGGGGGGCCGCGGCGTGGCGGCGGTGGGTCGTCGTCTTGGAGCGCTTGGCCATCGTCTTCCTTCGGGGACCGGTCGGCCGCGACACGTGCGGCGATCCGGCGGGCGTGATGGGATGAATGCGACGGGGTGTCGCGGACTGGAAGTGTAGAAGGGTGGGCGATTCCGGACGACATCTGGAAGGGGAATGGTCGGGGGAGTTTGTATGATTGGGGTGATGTCTGGGATGCCTGAAACAGCAGGGAAAGGGGGCGATTCGGGCGGCTCGGCCGTGGCGGACGCGGTGCGGTGCTGGCCGCGGCGGAGGGGGTTGGCGGTGGTGTGCGGCGGGGGGCCGGCGTGGGGATGGACGGTTCTGGGAGAGCCGCGGGGTGTGTTGACCGTTGGGTCGCGCGGGTCCACATGGACGGGGGAGGGCGAGGCGGCGTTTGCGGTGGGTCGCGGTGTGCTCGCGGACATGCGGTCGGCGCTGGAGTGGGGGAAGAAGCAGAGCCGGGAAGCGGCGCCGGAGACGGGGCCGCTCGGGAGCGGGTGGGTGGTGAGCTTGTCGTACGAGTTGGGGGGGGAGATCGAACCGGCGGCGCGGCGGCGGGGGCCGGATGGCTCGTGGCCGCTGATCGTGATGCAGCGGATGGTGGGGCCGCGCGTGTTTGATCATGCGCGAGGGGTATGGGATGGGGCGTTGCCGCGGGAGGATGAGGGGGCGGCGGGCTTCCGAGGGTTTCGGATTGGGGAGTTGCGGAGCGAGATGGGTCAGGCGTCGTACGAGGGCGCGGTGGCGCGGGGGATCGAGTACATCCACGCGGGGGATGTGTACCAGGTGAACCTGGCGCACCGGCTGGTGGGGTCGTTCTCTGGGAGCACGCGGGAGGCGTTTGCGGCGCTGGTGGAATCGGCGCGGCCGTGGCACGGGGCGTACATGGAGTGTGCTGCGGACCGAGTGCTACGTGCTGAGAATGGCAAGCGGGCCATCATGTCGGCGAGCCCGGAGTTGTTCCTGAAGGTGGAGGGGCGGCGGGTGGTGACGCGCCCGATGAAGGGGACGTGGCCGGGGTCGCGCGATCCGGCGGAGCTTCGCGAGAGCGGGAAGGACCGCGCGGAGCTGAACATGATCATCGACCTGATGCGGAACGATCTGGGGCGGGTGTGCCGGTTCGGGACGGTGAAGGTGGAGGATGCGCGGGCGATTGAGCGGCACGGGGAACAAAGAGCCAAATCGCCAAGGGCCAAAGGGCCACATTCGGAGGAAGGCGGCGTGTGGCAGGGGGTGGGGACGGTGGTTGGGGAGTTGCGGGCGGGTGTGGACGTGGTGAACTTGCTGGCCGCGGCGTTTCCGGCGGGGAGCGTGACGGGGGCGCCGAAGATCCGGGCGATGCAGATCATCGATGAACTGGAGGTGAGCGGGCGGGGGCCGTACTGCGGGAGCATCGGGTGGATCGGGGACGATGGGCGGGTGTGCTTGAACGTGGCGATACGGACGGCGCTGGTGAGAGCGCGTGTTTGGAAGGGTGAGCCTGACTGGATTGAGGATGGCGAGATCAGCTACAGCGTGGGAGCGGGGATTGTGGCGGAGAGTGTGCCGCGGCGGGAGTGGGAGGAGACAATGCAGAAGGCGGGGGTGATTCGGGGGGTGTGAGAGGTGGGGGGGGGCGTCGATGTGACCTCAGAGCAGGTCACATCGATGGCACGGCGCGCAGGGAGTGCGCGGGGGGCTTTGGGAAACGGAATCTCGTGACCCGGAATCCAAAGAATGGGGTGTTGGATAGTCGAGAGAAGATGGAGATGCGGTATGCGCTGGCCATCCTGGTCCCGCCGCTGGCGGTGTTCAAGTGCAAGCGACCGACGCAGACGGCGCTGAACGTGGCGTTGACGCTGTGTTTCTTCGTGCCCGGCGCGTTGCACGCGGCGATGATCGTGTTCGATCATTCCGAGGAGCAGCGGGCGCAGGATGTGCAGAACGCGATCCGGGAGTGGCAGAAGCGCGCGGCGGCGTAAGGCCGGGGGTTGGACGGGCCGTATAGTGCGTTGATGCCGCGGGTTCTGGCGAACATGGTGGATGTGTACATCTTCCGTCGGGGGGGCGGGGGCGTGGAGTTGCTGCAGATGTGCCGCGCGGATGGGTCGCTGATGGGGACGTGGCACCCGGTGATGGGGCAGATCGAGGAGGGGGAGACGGCGGTGGCGGCGGCGATCCGGGAGATGCGGGAGGAGGCGGGGCTGGAGAAGGGGAAGGGGCTGGTGGCGATGTGGGCGCTGGAGCAGGTGCACCCGTACTTTCTGGCGCGTCGGGACACGATCGTGCTGTCGGCGCGGTTCGCGGCGGAGGTGGGGCCGGGATGGGAGCCGCGGATGAACGAAGAGCACACGGCGTGGCGGTGGGTGAAGGGGGACGAGGCCGGGCGGCACTTCATGTGGCCGGGTCAGCTTGGGGCGGTGCGGGAGGTTCTGGAGGTGGTGGTGAAGGGGGGGTGGGGGGAGGAGTATCTCAGACTTGAGGTCTGAGCGGGAGGCGGCGCGTTCGCTCAGGCCTTGCGGCCGGCGGTTCTTCGGCCCTGTCGGCGGTGGTGGGGTTGGTGGAGTTGGCGGGGGTGGGTGTCGTCGTCCGTGCTGTCGTGAGACGGCTTGCCGCGGGGCGCGGGGTCGTCGATGACCTCGATGTTGGCGGGGCGCTCGAAGAGGCCGTTGTCTTCGAGGCGGGGTTGTTCGCGTGCGGCTTTGCCGTCGAGGATGAGGGCGGCGAGCGTGGCGAGGGGGAGGATGGCGAGGGCGAGGAAGGCGACGAGGTGGGCGGTGCTGAGGCGTCCGGCCTGTGTGCCGGCGACGAAGACCCACGTGAGCGCGGCGGCGCCGGCGATCGAGGCGACGGCGAGCGCCACCATCGCCACGCGGCGAAGCGTCCGAGCCACAGATCGCATGCAACACGCTCCCCGAACAACACACCCCGTGGAACACACCCACACGATGGGCGAACACCCTAGAGGGGTCGGGGCGGACTTGCAAGGGGTTTGCGCGGGAAGATGGTCGAGAGGTGATGGAAGGTCGGGCGCGACCGGCGGGGTGTGCGGAAGGTTGGCGCGGGAAGCCGGGGCGGGAAAGCCGTTTGTGAATCGGGCGCATGGCCGCTATCGTCCGGCCCGTGATGGCGTTCCGGAACAAGCTGCGACCCTCGGTGCTGGTGGTGCTGGCCGGCGTGGTGGGCGGCGTGGGGGTTGAGGGGAAGGGGCAGGAGCCGGCGCGGGCGGTGTCGCCGCTGGTGGCGCAGGACCAGCCGGATCCTTACGAGGATCGGCCGATTCGAGAGGTTCGTCTGCTGCGGGCGGAGGAGGGGGGGAAGACCGGCCCGCTGACGGGTCCGAACGCGCAGTTGGCGCTGAACCAGATCCGGACGCTGCCGGGGCGGCCGTTCCGGCGGCAGACGGTGACGCAGGACATCAGCACGCTGGGGGGTCTTGGGCGGTTCAAGACGATTTCGGCGCAGGTGCAGTTGCAGACGGACGGGTCGGTGGTGGTGATTTACGTCCTGGGGGAGCAGCCGATCATCGAGGATGTGCAGGTGGTGGGGAACCGGGTGATTTCGGACCAGGAGGCGCTGGCGATCGCGGGGGCGCTCTCGGGGACGGCGGTGGACCGGTTCGAGATCGACCGGGCGGCGCGCGGGATCGAGAACCTGTACCGGGAGAAGGGGTACTACGCGGTTCGGGTGGAGGTGGATGAGAAGGAGCTGGCGGCGTCGGGGATCCTGGTGTACCGGATCATCGAGGGGGAGCGGGTGCGGGTGATGGGGGTGCAGTTCGAGGGGAACGTGTCGTTCACGGCGCGGGAGCTGCGGTCGGCGATTCGGACGACGGAGTATGTTCCGGTGTTCGAGTCGGGGCCGCTGGATGATGAGGTGGTGCAGGCGGACGTGGCGGAGCTGACGAAGTTCTACCGGGACCGGGGGTACCTGCAGGTGCGGGCGTCGTCGCGGGTGACGCCGGCGCCGAACGGGAAGGAAGCGATCGTCACCTTTGTGGTGGATGAGGGTCCGCTGTACACGCTGCGGTCGGTGAAGGTGCGGTACGTCACGCCGTCGGCGGTGGCCGAGTACCGGGAGCGGTTTGCGCCGGACGTGAGGCAGATCGGGTCGTTGACGCCGGAGCAGATGGCGAGGCTGGGGCGGCGGTGCTTCACGAACGAGCAGGCGGCGGGGCTGATGCTGCTGAAGGCGGGGGACGTGTACAGCCTGGACAAGCTGAACAAGAGCAAGGCGGCGATCAAGGCGGCGTACGGGACGCTGGGGTACATCGTGGACAACGTGATCCTGGGCCCGGGGGATGTGATCGTGACGGAGCGGGAGGTGCTCAACCCGGAGAGGCCGGAGGTGGACCTGGTCCTGGAGATCAACGAGGGGAAGCCGGCGGTGGCGGGGATGGTGACGGTGCTGGGGAACGAGAAGACGCGGCAGCAGGTGATCCTCCACAATATTCTGGTTCGGCCCGGGCGACCGCTGAACGTGGCGGATGTGGCGGAGTCGCGGAAGCGGCTGGAGGCCTCGCGGCTGTTCGAGCGGGGGAGCGTTCGGGCGACGATCCAGCCGGAGCGGCCGGATGAGCCCGGGGTGCGGGACGTGCTGGTGGAGGTGACGGAGACGAACACGGGGGAGTTCAACTTCGGCGTGGCGGTGGACTCGGACGCGGGGCTGGTGGGGCAGTTCACGGTGACGCAGCGGAACTTTGACCTGTTCGACCCGCCGCGGTCGGCCGGGGAGCTGTTCAGCGCGACGGGGTTCCGGGGCGGGGGCCAGACGGCGCGGCTGGAGATCCTGCCGGGCAACCTGAGCCAGCGGTACTCGGTGTCGCTGACGGAGCCGCACTTCCTGGATTCGGACTACAGCGCGACGGGGCGGGTGTACCTGAACACGCGGCGGTACCGGGTGTACGACGAGGAGCGGCTGGGGACGGGGTTCGGGATCGGGCGCCGGTTCGGGACGGTGTGGGAGGGGTCGGTGGGGGCGCGGGTGGAGCTGGTGGACATTTCGGACGTGGAGCCGTCGAGCACGGTGGACCTGTTCGAGGCGGAGGGGCAGAACCTGATGACGTCGGTGGGGGTGCGGCTGACGCGGGACACGACGGACGACCGGCTGCGGCCGAGCCGGGGGTCGTACACGAGTCTGGGTGTTGACCAGTTCGGGGCGCTGGGCGGGGATTACTCGTTCACGCGACTGGCGGCGGGGTACAAGACGTTCATCACGCTGCACGAGAGCTTCCTGGGGTACAAGACGGTGCTGAAGCTGGACTCGTCGGTGGGGTACATCCCGCAGGGGCAGGGGGATGCGCCGCTGTTCGAGCGGTTGTACCTGGGCGGGCAGTCGTTCCGCGGGTTTTCGAACCGGGGCGTGTCGCCGGTGGGGATCCGGAAGGACACGGGGCAGCTCGGGCGCGACCCGGTGGGCGGGTCGTTCAGCTGCTTCTTCGGGGCGGAGGTAAACCAGCCGGTGTACGAGGATGTGATCGGCGTGGTGGCGTTCATCGACACGGGGACGGTGCAGGAGTCGTTCGGCCTGGACCAGTACCGGGTGTCGGTGGGCGTGGGGATGCGGGTGTTCATCCCGCAGGTGAGCCCGATGCCGCTCGCGTTTGACTTTGGATTCCCGCTCCTGAAAGAGGATACCGATCGGAAGCGGCTGTTTACGTTCTCGATTGATGTGCCGTTCTGACAAGATGCAACGGATAGGTGAGACGGGCGATCGGATCGGACCGAGAGCCGAGAATCGGAGTTAGTGCGTACACTACTCCGTTAGCGGCCGGTCGAGCGGGCCGGGTGAACCTAGGAGATGGGCATGAAGCTCACGCAAGGCGGGATGTGGTCGCGGGCGTTGGTGGTGGTGGCGCTGTGCGGAACGGCGGTGGTGGCGAGCGGGTCGCTGCGGCCGGCGCCGGCCCCGGTGATGGCGCCGGCGACAGCGGTGGGGGTGGTGAACCTGAAGACGCTGCTGGCGGGGTTGACGGAGTTCAAGGAGGGGATGGCGCTCATCGAGGAGAAGAAGAAGCAGGGGCAGGAGGGCCTCAAGCAGATCGAGGCGCAGCTGAAGAAGGTTCAGGATGACTTTGAGTTGCTGCCGAAGGATGGGCCGATGGGGCCGCGGCTGGACTTGCAGGTGAAGATCGCGGAGTTGCAGGGGCTGGGGGAGGCGAGGGCGACGGCGACGACGCGTTCGCTGGAGGTTCAGGCGGGGGACCTGCTTCGGCGGGTGTTCAAGAAGGCGGAGGAGTCGGCGCAGCGTCTGGCGGCGAAGGATGGGTGGGACATCATCCTGATCGACGACCGGAGCGTGATGCCGCCGGAGCGGGTGAGCGGGAAGGAAGGGCGGCGGTTGACGGTGTCGGAGGTCGAGTCGGTGATCCAGCAGCGGACGATCCTGGTGGCGGATGACAAGAAGACGGATGTGACGCCGGCGCTGCTGGCGCTGATGAACAACGAGTTCAAGGCGGGCGTCAAGCGGTAAGCCGTGGCGGAGCCTGGTCCATCTTCGGTGGTGTTGACGACGGGGCGGCTGGCCGCGCTGGTGGGGGGTGAGCTTTCGGGCTCGCCGGACCTGGCGATCACGGGGATCGAGGCGATCGAGTGCGCCGGGCCGGGGATGGTGACGTTCATCCGGGAGCCGGCGTTTGCGGGGAAGTGGGGGGAGAGCCGGGCGACGGCGGCGCTGGTGACGCGGGGCGTGGAGGTGCCGGCGTTTGACGGGTCGAAGCGCGCGGTGATCGTGGTCGAGAGCGCGGACGCGGCGGTGGTGGCGGTGCTGTCGGCGCTCGCGCCGGGGGCGGCGCGCCCGGCGCCGGGTGTGCACGCGACGGCGTTCGTCGATGCGGCGGCGAAGGTGGACAGGGCGGCGACGGTGGGGCCGCTGTGCGTGGTGGGGCCGGGGGCGGAGGTCGGGGCCGGGGCGGTGCTGGTGGCGTCGGTGACGATCGGGGCACGGGCGAAGGTGGGGGCTGGGAGCGTGCTGCACCCGGGTGTGGTGGTGGGGGATCGGTGCATCGTGGGGGAATCGTGCATCCTGCAGCCGGGGGTGAAGATCGGCGCGGACGGGTTTGGCTACATCCCCGGGAAGGACGGGATCGTGAAGATCCCGCACATCGGGAACGTGGTGATCGGGCGGCAGGTGGAGATCGGGGCGAACACGTGCATCGACCGGGCGAAGTTCGGCTCCACGAGTGTGGGTGATGGGACGAAGATCGACAACCTCGTGCAGATCGGGCACAACTGCCGGGTCGGGCGGCATTGCCTGATCTGCGGCCAGTGCGGGCTGTCGGGGTCGGTGACGGTGGGGGATGGGGTGATCCTGGCGGGGGGCGTGGGCGTGGCGGACAACCTGACGATCGGGGCGGGAGCGAAGATCGGGGCGAGCAGCGGGGTGATGAACGACATCCCGGCGGGGGAATCGTGGCTGGGTTCGCCGGCGATGCCGATCCGCGATGCGGCGCAGAACTACGCGATGTTCCGCGACCTGGCGAAGCACATCCGGGAGCTTCGGCGGCAGCTCAAGGCCGAAGTGCCGGGGTCATGAGCCTGCCGCGGCGGACGATCATCGGGCCGGCGACGGTTTCGGGGGTCGGGCTGTTCACGGGGAAGGCGTCGACGGTGAGGTTCGTGCCGGCGGGGACGGGCGGTGTGGTGTTCCGGCGGGTGGACCTGCCGGGTTCGCCGGATATTCCTGCGACGGTTGCCTCGCTGGGGCCGGCGCCGGCGGGTGTGCCGGGCCGGAACACAACGTTGCGTTTCGGCGGGGCGGTGTGCGTGACGGTGGAGCACATCATGTCGGCGCTGGCGGGGCTGGGGATCACGGACATCGTGGTGGAGCTGGACGGGGCGGAGGCGCCGATCATGGATGGGTCGGCGGGGCCGTTTGCCGAGGCGCTGTGGGGGGCGGGGTTGAGGTACACCGGGGCGATGGTGGAGCCGCTGCGGGTGGAGCGGGAGGTGACGGTGCGGGGCGAGGGCGGGGCGTGGATTTCGGCCCGCCCGGCGGCGGGGAGCGTGTATAGGTACGAGATGGATTACGGGGCGGGGTCGGCGCTGGGGGTGCAGTCGGCGGGCTTTGACGCGGCGCGCGATGAGTATCGGCGGGAGGTGGCGCCGGCGCGGACGTTCTGCACGTTGGCGGAGGCGGAGGCGATGAAGAGGGCGGGGCTGTTCGGCCACTTGTCGCCGCGGGACATGCTGGTGATCGGGGAGCACGGTCCGATCGAGAACGCGTATCGGTTTGAGAACGAACCGGCGCGGCACAAGGTGCTGGACCTGATCGGGGACCTGGCGCTGGTGGGCCGGCCGATCGCGGGGGAGATCGTGGCGCACAAGGCGGGGCACGCGCTCAACGCGGAGATGGCGAAGGTGTTGGTGGGGGGGTAGCGGGTGAGTGGGGAAGAGAGCGGCAGCGCCGGGTGTCCACGAATGTGTTGCAAGAGGCGGCCATGGAGATGACGCAGCCCGAAGGGCTGGGCAGTGAATAGGCGGGGGTCGCCGCGAAGCGGCACCCCCGTGAGAGAAGGGGTCCAGGGGGAGCAGCCTGAAGGGCTGCGAGGGGGGGTTCGTGGGTTGAGGGTGGTGTTGGTGGGCGGGGAGGGAGTGGCAGCCTTTCAGGCTGCGGGATTGTGTGACGGGTTGACCGGGGGTGCCGCTTCGCGGCGACCCCCGGCTACGAACGGTCGAGCCCTTCGGGCTGGGGAGAGGCGGGGGAAGAGGGCGCGAAAGTCGATGGAGATGAATGTGAACGGTGTAGGAGAGGTGTGGTTCGTGGGTTGAGGGTGGTGGTGGTGGGCGGGGACGGAGTGGCAGCCTTTCAGGCTGCGAGGTTCTTGTGGTGGGTTGACCGGGGGTGCCGCTTCGCGGCGACCCCCGGCTACAAACGGTCGAGCCCTTCGGGCTGCACAAAGACTTGAGGTCGCTCGTTCCGGGACTTGACGTCCGTCAATCGGAGGCTTGAAGTCTGTCGTTCAGGGCTTGAGGTCGCTTGTTCCGGGACTTGGGGTCTGTCATTCGTGGACCTGAGGTTCGTCGTTCGGGGGCTTGGGGTCGGTCGGTCCGGGGCGGAGAGGTTGGTCGGGGTCGAGGGCGCTGT
Source organism: Phycisphaeraceae bacterium (assembly GCA_019636625.1). Taxonomy (GTDB): domain Bacteria; phylum Planctomycetota; class Phycisphaerae; order Phycisphaerales; family UBA1924; genus JAHBXE01. The sequence goes on along the minus strand of JAHBXE010000003.1, from coordinate 186,026 downwards.
TGCGTCCGCAGAAACGCGGTCGTGGCGTGTTTGGGCTGGACAGGGGCGTAACAAATGGCAGACTGGGGCGTATGACAGCAGGCCCCCCCTGTGCCGGCAGGTTCCGGTATTGAAAGGGGGCGGTGTATGCGGGCTTTTGTCTGGTTGGCTGTGGTGGCGTGTGCGGTGTTGTTTGCATCGGGGTGTGTGGACTTGGCGAAGGTGGAGTCGATGAAGGCGGAGGCGGTCAAACTTCGGGAGGTGGCGCGGGAGGAGGGGGCGCTGTGGGAGGCGCGGGTGGCCGCGCTCTCGCCGGGGGATCCGCTGCGCGTGGAGGCGCAGGCGGCGATGGAAGCGATGCGGGCGAAGGAGTCGGCGCTTGGGGCGGCGATCCTGGGCCTGGAGCGTGTGATCGAAGAGGCGAAGGCGCCGTCGGACCCGGTGGTGTCGGTGACGGCGCCGCTGCTGCCGGAGCCGCTGCGGTCGCCGTACGTGCTGGGGGCGGCGCTGGCCGCGGCGGTGGCGAGGTTGGTGCAGGTGAAGCGGGGGCTGGCGTCGGTGGCGAGGAGCTTCGAGAAGGCGATGGAGGAGGATGAAGGGCTGCGGGAGGGCGTGAAACGGAGCGCGAACACGCTGCGGTCGATTCAGACGCCGACGGCGCAAAGGATTGTGGACCAGGCGACCGGGAAGGGCCTGGCGTTGCCGATATAAGACCGTGGCGCCGGCTTGACGGTCGGCGCCGCGTTTGCCATGAACGCATCACACGATCGTCGCGGGTTCACGCTCATCGAGTTGCTGGTGGTGATCAGCATCATCGCCCTGCTAATCGGGATCACGTTTCCCGCGCTGGGTCAGGCGCGGGACTCGGCCCGGCGGACGAAGTGCGCGGCGAACCTGCGGAGCATCGGGCAGGGCTTTGCGCTGTACATGAACGACTCGAAGGGGTTGTTCCCGCGTGTGCGGCCGCTGCACTCGCAGCCGAGCGGGAGCAACGACCCCTCGCTGCTGGAGTTGCTGCCGGTGTACCTGGATGTGGAGAAGCCGCGCCCGGAGGATCCGAACGATCCAAACTCGAAGTACATCACGGCGGACGTGTTCAAGTGCCCATCGGACCGGGTGTCGGAGTCGGGGGATGTGGAATGGGAGCCGGCGTGGCGGACGGAGGGGATCAGCTACGAGTACTTCCCAGGGGTGATGATGCTGGCGTCGGAGTTGCTGGCGGTGCGGAACCCGCAGGTGGGCGTGACCAAGTCGTTCGAGAAGAACTCGGAGAAGAAGCCGCTGCCGATCCTGAGCGACTTTGGCCAGTGGCACAAGCTGCGGAAGACGGGCCCGGCGAAGAACTCGGTGTTCTTTCCGGGGTTCCAGGCGGACTGGTCGCGGGACATCGGTGAAGCGGAGATCGGGCAGTTGATCTTCGATGCGCGTCGGTACGGCGGGTGAAGCATGAACTCGAGCAACGAAATACTCCAGACCATTTCGAGGATCAACCGGCGGCGGTGGCGCAGCCCGGACGTGCGCGAGGTGTGGGCGGGGATCGTGTACCGCCTGGCGGGGACGCCCGACCGCAAGGCGCGGACGGTGAAGCGGCTGAAGATCGGCGGGCCGGTGGTTGTGCTGGCGCTGGCGGCGGCGGCGTACTTCGTGTTCCGGCCCGTGCCGCAGCCGGATTACCGCAAGGCGCGCCTGGACAAGGTGTTCAACTACACGCTGCTGACGGACGAGTTCAACCGCCTGCCGGTGGAGAAGCGGCTGGAGCTGATGGGGCAACTGGTGGAGCGTTTGCAGGGGATGTCGGCGGGGGATTCGGCGCTGATGGCGGCGTTCGCGGCGGGGATCGCGGGTTCGGCCCGCAAGCAGATCGAGGAGAACGCGTCGCGCCTGATGATCGACGTATGGGACAAGTACGCAAAGGACTACGCGAAGGTGAAGCCGGAGGACCGCGGGGCGTTTCTCGATCACGCGTTCCTGGAGTTCACGCGGATGGGCGAGGCCATCAGCGGCCGCCCCAGCACGAGGTCGGACGCGGAACGGCTGGCGCAGGTGCGGGAGCAGGCGAAGAGGGACGAGGAGCGGCTGCGGTCCGGTGAGCGTCAACCGCCGGCGCAGGCGCTGGGCCGGATGTTCACGTTCATGAACGAGAACGTGGGCTCGCACGCGAGCATTTCGCAGCGGACACGCGGGCAGCAGATGATGCGGGACATGGTGCGGCGGTTCCGCGGGGAGGATGTGGGCGGGGGCGGGCGGTAGGAAGGCTCCGACGCGGACTCGCGACACACGAAAGCGCGTGAATCGAGAGCGGGATCGGCCGGCCTTTGGCCGCGGTGGAAGCGTGTGTCACCCGGCGTGCATTCCGATCACTGGCCGCCCGCGCCCGTGATGCGGCCGGGCTCGTTGGGGCGGATGGTCTGGCAGGTGACGTCGATCGCGCCCGGGCGGGGCGTGACGGACAGGATGCGGATGTGGTTGCCCTCCCAACTAAAGATGGAGCGGTCGGTGATGGCTTCGCTTCCCTCGAAGGCGCGGAAGAGGCGCTGGGTCTGCTCGAGGTTGCGGAGCGCGGGGGGGATGTAGTCCGCGGCGCCGGTCCGGGCGCGGTCGAGGATCCAGGATGCGGGCAGGGCCAGGCGGCCGAGGTTGACCCAGCGGGCGGGGATCCACACGGTGCCGCCGGACTCGATGCGCGGGCGGAGCGTGGTGGTGACGACCTGGAAGCGATCGCCGGAGCGGACACGGGCGCCGACGATGATTTCACCGTCGCCGAACTCGACCTGGAGGTCGGAGAGGTTGCGGGGCCAGTGGAACTCGTTGCGCTGGTTGGCGAGCCAGAGCGGGAGCCGGACGTTGAGCCAGGCGTTGGCGGCCTCGGGTGTGAGCGTGACTTTCCAGGGGCGGCTGGTCCAGGCCTCACCCGGCGCGGCGGGGGGCGCGGGACGGTTGTCGTTGATGTACCGGATCAGGTCGTGCTCGACGCGACGGGCAAGCTCGACGGTGGCGGGGTCCTCGCGGAGAATCGTCCGCCACCAGCGGGGGGAGGAGCGGATGAGGGCGAGGGTGATGATGACACTGACGCACGCGGCGAAGACGAGGGCGATGGCGCCGCCGATGATGAGCCGCCGAACCTGGCTGGGGAACACGAAGTAGGCGGGGCGACGGCTTCGCACGGTGGTTGATCGTCGCGGGGGCGGGGGCGGGGATCAAGTCCAGTGGCCACGTGATCCTGCGTTCGCCGCCGCGATCTCGGCGGGCTTTGGGTTTGAACGCAGAGGACGCAAAGAGCACAGAGGGGAGGGAGGCGTCAAACGCGATCCGGCTTGTGAGCCATGGGTGATCGGGCGGAGGGCCGCTCCGATGGCGGGAGTTGCCAGATGCCGGCATTCGATCTTCCTCTGTGTCCTCCGCGGCCTCTGCGTTCAAAGCGCAAGGGGGAGAAAAACAGAAAGGCCCTCCGGATGGAGGGCCCTTGGGGGATGCGGATGTATAGACGGGATCAGCGCTTCGAGAACTGGAAGCGACGGCGGGCGCCGGCCTGGCCGTACTTCTTACGCTCGACCTTGCGGGCGTCGCGGGTGAGGAAGCCGGCTTCGCGGAGGGCGTCTTCAAGGCTGGGGTCGTACGCGCGGAGGGCGCGGGCGAGGCCAAGGCGGACAGAGCCGGCCTGGCCCATGAACCCGCCGCCGTGGACGCGGGCGATGACGGTGAACTTGCCCTCGGTGCCGGTGACCTTGAGAGGGGCGAGGCAGTCGTTGCGGTCGCGTTCCTCGGCGAAGTACTGGTCGAAGGGCTTGCGCTTGCCGCTCTTGGACTCGATCTCGAAGGCGGCCTTGCCGTCCTTGGCGAGCTTCATGCGGACGCGGGCGACGCCGGTCTTGCGGCGGCCGGTGCCCCACCACCAGCCGTACTTGTCGGCGGGAACCGATGCGCGCGCCTTGCGGGGCGTGGACGGGGGCTTGGGGGCGGCGGTCACGGGAGCGGGGATGAGTTGTTCGGCCATGGGTGGGTCTCAGTCAACAGGTGAGAGGCGAAAGGCGAGAGGTGAAGGAGGGTGGATCAGAGGGGGACGACGGTGACGCCGGAGTGGGGGTGTTCAGCGCCGGGGTAGACCTTGAGTTTCTTCATCATGTGGCGGGAGAGGCGGTTCTTGGGGAGCATGCGGCGGACGGCGTCCTCGATGAGCTTCTCGGGACGGCGCTGGCGGACGCTGCCGTAGGTTTCGGTCTTGAGGCCGCCGGGGTACTCGGTGTAGCGCATCTTGAGGCGCTGGTCGGCCTTGTTGCCGGTGAGGGCGACCTTGGAGGCGTTGGTGACGATGACAAAGTCGCCGGTGTCGACGTGGGGGGTGTACTCGGGGCGGTGCTTGCCCATGAGGACGGTGGCGACTTCGACGGCAAGGCGGCCCAGAGGCTGGCCGTCGGCATCGACGTGGCGCCAGACGTGGGGGACGTCACCGGCTTTGGCAAAGAACGTTTCGCGACGCATGGACAAGGCCCTCGTGAGGCGCGGCCGGGTCTCGTGGAGGAGAAGGCGGCTGCCCTCGATCGCCGCCTACCGGGCGGGGCGGGCCGGGGAAGCCTTGGGGCTTTCCGGCAAGATTGGAGCTTCGGGTTCCACCGAACCTGAAGGCCAAGCGTAGGCGTGGGCGGGCGGGGGTCAAATTGGCCGCGATGGGGAGGGGAAGAGGCCATTTGGCTTGATCAGACTGAAGAAAACCCTTAGATTGGTGATTCAAGCGGGACCACCCAACCGCACGGTGGCAGCGAGGTGAGGTCATGAAGTCCCATCGTTCGAAGCATGGAGCGAGCAGCAGGGGCTCGTGGATGGCGAAGGGCGGATTATCGGTCGCGGCGGTTTTCGCGGCCGCGACGGCGCAGGGGCAGCTGACCCACGTCATTGTGTTCGGGGATTCATTGTCCGACACGGGCGGCTCGTACGCGTTGACCATGGCGATCAATCAAGTGTCGCTTGGGGCGTTCGATGTTCGACCCGGACCACCGGGGTACGCGGTCGGGAAGTGGACCAATGGCTTCAGTGTCAACTACGGGGCCTACGACCTTTCCAACTCGATGTTCGACGGCATCTGGCATTGGACGATGGCGAACCTGCTGACCTTGACCAAGGCGCACAGTTGGTATGGCACGGGCCCGAACTACAACAACTTTGCGATTGGGGGGGCGACGTGCGGACCGGGGATCCCGACCTCGTTTGGATTGCCGCGGACCGTGAATATCGGGCATCAGTTCAACGAGTTGTATCTACCGAGCAACCCGGCGCCGGATCCCAACGCGTTGTACGTTTTCTTCGGTGGCGGGAACGACATCCGCGACGCGGTGCTCGACGGTACAGCCAGCAACGGGACCTCGGCCGCGCAGGTTGGTGAAACGGCGGCGCTGTACGTGGCGGGTTACATCTGGGAGTTGGCCCGCCGGGCGCGCGTCGCGCACGTCAGCATCAAGGTGGCGTGGCCCAATGTGGTACCGATGGAGGCCATTCCCGATTTCGCCGACCTTTACGGGGGGAACGCCGTGTGGCGGATCAACGCCAACATCGCGACCCTTGCATTCCGGAACACGTGGGCGCAGCAGATACAGGCGATTCAGTATGCCTATCCGAATCACATACGCATCTATCCGGTGGACTTCTGGCAGTACCTCATGAACGCGCGGGCCGGCCGGATTCCGGGCTATGTCGGGATGGACTTTGAGCACCCCGTCCTGGCGTTCAGCGCGTTCAGCGGCTTGGGCTTCAACCCGGTCCGGAACAGTACAGCGAACGTGCCCTCGGGGGCGAATCCTGATCTGTACGTGTTCTGGGATCAGGTGCACCCGACGGCTCGTGTGCACGAACTGATGGGTTCGTTCGCGGCGCAATCGTGTGATCCGCTCTCGTGGCAGGAGATTGGCGACGCCGGTGATAACCCGGGCGAGGCGCAACCCGTGACCGGGAGCGGTGTGTTCACGTCGATCCGCGGGCAACTTGAACCCGATGATGTGGACATGTACAGGATCGCGGTGTGCGGCGGTGCGGCCTTCAACGCGACCACCGTGGGCGGGACCTCGCTTGACACGCAGTTGTTCCTCTTCCGTCTCGACGGGCGTGGCGTGACATTTAACGATGATTCCACCGGCGGTCAGTCGACGATCACGGCCCAGTTTCTGCCGACCCTGCAGCACGCCCAGTACTACCTGGCGATCGCGCACAAGGGCATTCGGCCGCTGGCCTCATCGGGGCCCATTTGGCTTGAAGAGCCGGCGACAGTCGAGCGCCCTCCGGATGGCCCTGGAGCCTCGGACCCCCTGGTATCCTGGCTGTCGGCACCGACGGTCGAGAACCGGTACAAGATCCAACTTACCGGGGCGTGCTTCGTGGCCGGGGGCTGCTACGCCAACTGTGACCAATCTTCCGGAAACCCCCTGCTTACGGCCAATGACTTCCAATGCTTCATTCTTCGCTATGCGATGGGTGACACCTATGCCAACTGCGATGGGTCCTATGGAACTCCGGCGCTGACACCCAATGACTTTCAGTGTTTCCTCAACAAGTACATGAGTGGGTGCCAGTGATCGGTGCAGGCAAGCGGCATCGCAATATGTCAGCCTGAGGACTGGTGAACTGTTCTTTCGGCGCCCCGGGTCGTGTGTGCCAGTGGCCAGGGTCTTGACCGGGAGGGCTGGAAAGGGCGGTGATTCAGACCGACGGGGCGTCAAGTTCGGTCAATTCGGACGACGGACGTATCGCGCCCTCCCGAACGGCGTCCCGTACAAGGCCGGGCGCTGAAAGCACTTGGGTCGCGCGGCGATTGGCGGCACCTGAAGCGGAGCCCGCCCGGTTGGCCGATCATTGGGGACCATGCGACCAAAGCCCCAGCAGATTCTCAAGGCCCGTGAGATGGGCGTGTGCCCGTGGTGCCGGTATCCGACGGAGGGGTTGACGGGGGAGTTCTGCCCGGAGTGCGGGAATCACCTTCTATCGGGGCTGGGGCCGCCGGACCCGGGGAACCGGAAGCGGGGGCGGGTGGGGATGCTGCTGGCGCTGGTGCTCATCGTGCTGGTGGCGGTGGTGCAGCAGACGGGGGGATCGGGGCTGGCGAAGGGTGGCGGGCCGGGGGGGGCGGGGGGAACAGGGGGGGAGGCGCTTCCGCCGGATGCGCAGTTCGAGATCATGGCCAAGATATTCACCCGGTTCCAGAAGATGACCGGGGACAAGGGCCTGGCGGACCAGGCGGTGGAGACGCTGGAGCAGATGGCCTCGGGGGAGGCGGACCGGGTCCGGGCGGCGGTCCTGGCGGGTGAACTCAAAGGTGTGGAGGCGGGGCGGGAGCGGCTGGCCCGGGTGGAGAAGGTGCTGCCGGAGGGCTCGGTGCTGCGCGGGGACATCGAGACGGTGCGGGGGGTGTACGACGGGGCGGCGGTGGAGCCGGGGGCGGTGGCGGGGCTGAAGAAGCGGCACGGGTACTTCGGGGAACTGGCGGCGAGTTATGGCCTGCCGGATACGGCGCCGGAGCGGGCGAGGCTGATCGGCGGGGGGATGGGGCTGCTGATCCTGACGGTGCTGGTGGGGGCGGCGGTGTTCCTGTCGTTCGTGGCGGGTGTGGTGGTGCTGGTGATGGCGGTGGTGGGGGTGAGTTCGGGGAAGGTGAGGCCGGCGTTTGTGCCGCCGGCGCCGGGGGGGAGCCTGGCGATCGAGGTGGTGGCGCTCTTCGCGGGCGGGTTCCTGCTGCTCAAAGGTGTGTTGGCGGTGGCGGAGGGGGTGCTGGCGCCGGGGCAGGTGATGTGGCTGGCGCTGGTGGCGCAGTGGGGGCTGCTGGCGGTGTTTTTATGGCCGCGGTTTGTGGGGGCGCGGGGAGGCATGCGGCTGCTGGGGTGGTACCGGGGAGAGGGGGTGCTCAAGGAGGTGGGGTGCGGGGTGCTGGGGTACCTAGCGTGCGTGCCGCTGTTCCTGTTCGGGGCGGCGGTGTCGATGGTGCTGACGGTGATCGAGGCGGCGGTGCGGCAGTGGATGACGGGGGTGAAGCCGCCGCCGCCGCAGAACCCGCTGATGGAGATCGTGAGCGGGAAGATGGGCCCGCTGATGATCGTGATGGTGTACCTGCTGGCGTCGCTGTGGGCGCCGGTGGTGGAGGAGACGGTGTTCCGGGGCGGGATGTACCGGCACCTGCGGTCCAAGTGGAACGTGGTGGTGGCGGCGGTGTTCACAGCGCTGTGCTTTGGCGTGATGCACGCGTACCCGCTGCTGATGATGGGGCCGGTGATCGCGCTGGGGTTCGGGTTTGCCTTGCTGCGGGAGTGGCGCGGCTCGCTGATCGCGTCGATGACGGCGCACTGCGTTCACAATGCGGTGGTGCTGGGGTTGTTGTTGTTTGCGATGCGACTCTTGGGGTAGGGGGAAGGCGAGGGGTGGTGGTGGGTGGGGGCATCAGCGTGAGCAGCCGGCGGCGAACTTGTTGAGGAAGCACTGGAAGTCGGCGGCGTTGAAGTCGGCGTCGACGGTGCAGTTGGCGTAGGGGTCGCGGCGGGCGAAGGCGTTGAGGAAGCACATGAAGTCGTTGGCGGTGAGGCGCGGGGAGCCGGTGGAGAAGTCGCAGTTGGGGTAGCAGTGGCCTTCCTTGCAGCCGACCCAGAGGGCGGCGGACTGGGTGAGCGGGGCGCCGCCGGCGTGGGTGAGCATGTCGCCGTCGATGAACATGGACCAGCCGCGGATATCGCGGAAGCCGGCGAGGAAGAGGGGCTCGCCGAGGACACCGGCGCCGAGGGGTTCGAAGGACTGGCCGTCGTAGCGGACGAGGTTGCGGGCGGTGACGCCGGCGAATCCGCGGAAAAGACCACCGATGTAGAGGGCGTCGCCGCGGCCGTCGTCGAAGACGCCGAGAGAGGTGATGTAGGGTGGGGTGAAGCCGGGGGGGTTGGGGTCGGGGGTGCCGATGAACGTCCAGTGGGTCTCATCCCAGCGGTAGATGCCGGAGCGGTTGAGGGCATCGTCAAGTCGGCCGCTGCAGTAGATCTTCTTTCCGAGACCGAGGTCGACGACGACGGCGCGGGTGCCCCGGAAGGCCGGGCCGTTGCAATAGCCGGACCATGAACTGCCGTGTTCCACCAGGCAAAGCCCTTCGCAGTGTCACCATTGATCGTGGTGAAGTTGCCGATTGCGTAAAGAGCTGTACCTGTTGGTCCGGTGTGTGGGAGCAGTAACTCAACGGATCGGTCGATATCCGCGATCGGCGACCAATGCCCGTTATCAAACACGGCGACTTGACTATCGATTTGAGTTTGCGGATTCAGTGGGATAGCCCGAGCAAATACCTGCGGGCCGCGCCCTAAATCGACAATTGCTTCCGGGGATCCGACGGACCAGAATCCATCGCATCGGACGGCGCACATGCCGTCGTACACCCACATGTCGCCGTCGCGTCGAAATGTGCTGTAGATCTGATTGGGGCCTGACCCTGAAAGAACGGCAGCGAAGAGAACATCGCCATGCGGCCCTTTCAGGCCGGAGATTCCCCGGATATGTCCATCGGGCGGAAGGCCGGAGGGCGTAACCGTTACCCATGCCCCGTTTTCGAGGCGTTCGACGGGATAGGTGTAGTAGCTAGTCTTGTAGATTGTCGGCCCAGACCCATCGTCGTGGGATGCCCAAGACATGGCAAACCAGTTGGTTGAGATGGGGCCGAGATCGTCGAAGTAGGGGTGCAGGGCTGGGCGGCGCAGGGTGCGCAGGCCAAGGCGAGGGAGAGAGAAAGGTGTTTGAGCGAAAGGTCGGTCATATGGCTCTCCGAAACCGCGGCACGCCGGGTGGGGCGTGCCGCGATGGTTGGGCTATTGCTGATCATCGGCGTAGCGAAGGGTCAACCAGTCGGCGTTGGCGGATCCGGTCGAACCGGTGATCAAGATGGTTCGGCCGACGGGGTTCGAAACGGGCCATCTGTACCCAACGGAGGGCGAGACCGACAGGTGTAGTGTGACACAAGATGCTGGAATTGCCTAGAACACTTCTCATCTGACTGCGCTGACTGTCGTGAGCGTGGCGAGGTTGAGTCTCGGAGAGAGGCCGCGGGGTGTGTGCCAAGTTCTTGCGGTCTGGGAAGCGTTCTTGGGGTGGCCGCCCCCGCGGGGTGGGAGCATCGCCTTGAGTGGCGGAAACTGCCCAGTTTGCCACATCGTCCGCCCTCGGTGACAACGTGTTGTCAGCACAAATGCGGCCATGCCGAACAAACCCCTTGCAGAGGCGTTTCTGGTGGTGTAGAAATGCGGTCTCGGAAGGGGGTGATCATGGTTCGCAGGTTTCAGCATCGGCGGGAATTGGCGGAACTGGTGGTGCAGCGGGCAGAGTTTCTGTCGGCGGAGGAGCGGGCGCTGCTGGTGGCGGTGTACGGGGATGGGCGGACGGTGAAGGACGTGGCGGCGCTGATGGGGGTGGAGGCGCGGAAACTGCGGCGGCGGGTGGCGCGGCTGACGAGGCGGGTGGTGTCGGACCGGTTCATCTTTGTGGTGCGGCACCGGGAGTCGTGGCCGGCGGCGCGGCGGCGGCTGGCGACGGCGTGCATCGTGCAGGGGAAGAGTTTGCGGATCGCCGCGGCGGAGGTGAGGACGTCGCTGTACAACGCGCGGAAGCAGATGGATGCGGTTGGGGCGTTGTTGGATGCGATTGTGCAGGGAGGGGGGAGGGCGGGTCCGGGGGCGGGGGGTGGGGAGGGGACGGGTGAGGGGGTGAAGAGGTGAAGAGGGGAGGGGATAGGCGCACGCCTCGGAGAGGCGTGCCACCACGGAGAGGCGCGACGCGATGGGCAACAGTGGGGAAGGGGGTGTTGGATGACGCATGTTCCTTTGGTGCGGGCGGTGTTTGGGGCGGGGGTTGGGTCGGGGGTGCTGTCGGCGGCGGAGGTGGCCGCGGCGGTGGATGAGCGGCTGATGCCCGGGCAGGTGGGGTTCATCACGGGTCCGAGCGGAGCGGGGAAGAGCACGATTCTGGGGTGCCTGCGGAGGCGGCTGCGGGGCGGCGTGGTGGTGGATCCGGCGCTGCTGCCGGACAAGCCGGTGGTGGACTGTCTCGGGGCTGGGCTCGACTGGACACTGAACCTGCTGGCGATGTGCGGGTTGTCGGAGGGGCCGATCCTGGCGCGGCGGGCGTCGGCGTTGTCGACGGGTCAGCGGTGGCGGCTGGCGCTGGCGGTGGGGCTGCACCGGGTGCGGGCGAAGGGAGCGGGTCGGGGGACGCTGCTGGTCGATGAGTTCGGGTCGAGCCTGGACCGGGTGTCGGCGTTGTGCCTGTGCCGCACGGTGCGCCGGTTTGTGACGGCGCGGAAGATCCGGGCGGTGTGCGCATCGCACGATGATGGGTTGATGGAGGCGCTGGGGCCGGCGCTGCTGGTGGCGCAGCCGTTGCACGCGGCGGCGATTGTGCGCGAGAGGGCGAAGGCGGGGTGACGGGAGCGGCGGGGAGGGGGGGGGCGATGGCGTCGATCGTGGAGCGGTTCGAGGCGATGCCGCGGGAGGGCGTCGATCCGGGGGCGGGCCTGGTGCTGCGGCGGGGGGCGTCGTGGGCGAGTGGAGAATCTCTCTCGCGGTTTCATTACCGGGGCGAGCGCCCGGCGACGGTGTGCGAGGTGCTGGTGATGGAGAGCGATGGGGAGCCGGTGGCGTGCCTGGTGGTGTCGCGGCCGGTGCTGAACGCGTGGTGGCGGGGGCGGGCGTGGCCGGGGGTGTTTGATGGGGTGGACAAGCGGGAGGCGGCGCGCCGGGTGAACGACGTGCTGCGGACGATCTCGCGCGTGATCGTGGACCCGCGGTACCGGGGGATCGGGCTGGCGACGCGGCTGGTGCGGGCCTACCTGGCGCGTCCGCGTACGCCCCTGACGGAGGCGGTGGGGAAGATGTCGCGTGTGTGCCCGTTCTTCGAGCGTGCGGGGATGACGGCGCACCACAGGGGCGTGTCGGCGCGCGACGCGAGATTGCGGCGGGTGCTGAGGGAGGAGGGGGTGGGGCCTGCGGCGCTGCTGGCGGGAACGGTGGGGAATGGGCGCGTGGAGCGGGCGCTGCGGGTATGGGCGGAGGCATCGCGGGCGACGCGGGGGATTCGGAGCGTGAGGGAGATGGCGTGCGCCGCCGCCGCGGCGTGGAGGTTTCCGCCCGTGGCGTACACGGCGGGTGAGGCTGGAGGAGAGCGAGACGAGTGGGCGTGCGAGCGGCACGGTCACCGGGACGAGAAGAGTGCCCCCCAATGTCGCGGCACGGCCGCGGGGGAGTGGGGGGATGGGCGAGCAGGAGATTCGGGACGTGGCGGCTTTGCACCGGTGGGTGCGGCATCATCTGGGGGTGGACCTGGCGCGGGAGGCGCTGGTGGAGGGGCACAGCGCGCCGTTTGAGTATGTGGCGCATTCGTTCTTTGAGGGGCGACTGCCGGGCGGCGAGCAGAGGCCGGCGGACTGCATCGTGTGGGCGAACCGGGGCGGAGGGAAGACATTTCTGGGGGCGGTGGCGACGGTGCTGGACCTGCTGTTCAAGCCGGGGATCCAAGTGCGGATCCTGGCGGGCTCGCTGGAGCAGGCCTCGCGGATGCACGCGCACCTGCGCCGGTTCTTTGAGGGCGAGACGTTGAAGGGGAAGGTGGCGGGGCGGATCACGGACCGGCGGATCGCGCTGGTGAACGGGTCGAAGGTGGAGTTGCTGGCGCAGTCGCAGCCGTCGGTGCGCGGCGTGCGGCCGCACCGGCTTCGGTGCGACGAGGTGGAGTTGTTCGATCCGGAGGTATGGAGGGCGGCGCAGTTGACGACGCGGTCGGAGACGATCAATGGGCTGGCGATTCGTGCGTCGATCGAGTGCCTGAGCACGATGCACCGCCCGCACGGGTTGATGTCGAAGTTGCTGGCGGAGCGTGGGTCGCGAACGGTCTTCAAGTGGGGTGTGGTGGATGTGCTGGAAAGGTGCGGGCAAGAGCACGACTGCGGGGGAGACGGGAAGCCGGAGTGCCAGCTGCGGCCCGAGTGCGGCGGTCGGGCCAAGGACCGAGGGGCGGGGCACATGACCGTGGCGGATGCGAAGGTGCTCAAGTCGCGCGTGTCGGCGGCGGATTGGGATTCGGAAATGCTGTGCCTGCGGCCGAGTCGGGGGGCGACGGTGTTCCCGGAGTTCGATCGCGCGGTGCACGTGGTGGAGGGGGATGCGTGGGAGCGCGCGGACGGGGGGCGATGGCTGGCGGGGATGGACTTTGGCTTCCGGTCGCCGACGGTGGTGCTGTGGGCGGTGTGCCGCGGCGATGTGCTGGTGGTGGTGGATGAGCGGAGCGAGGCGGGGCGGACGCTGGACGAGCACATTGCGGCGGTGCTGGGCTCGCGCTGGCCTCGCCCGGAGTGGATCGGCGTGGACCCGGCGGGAGAGAGCCGGCACGAGCAGACGGGGGTGAGCAACGTGACGTGTTTGCGGCGGGCGGGGCTGGAGGTTCGGGCGCGGCGGAGCGGGGTGGTGGAGGGGCTTGCCCAGATTCGCAGGCGGCTCAAGCCGGGGGTGGGCCCGGCGCGGCTGCTGGTGCACGCGCGGTGCCGGGGGTTGATCGAGGCGCTGGAGGCGTACCACTTTGACGAGGCGCACCCGGGGCGGGAGGCGCCGGTGAAGGACGGGCCGGACCACGCGGTGGATGCGCTGCGGTACCTGGTGGTGAACCTGGATGGGGCGTTCGAGGCGGGGCGTGGTCGGTGGGCGTAGGGCGGGTGAAGGTCCGGGAAGAGCTCGGCGGAGGGGCGAAAAACCCGCGATTCGAAGGAACGTCTTGCTGAAAAACGCGAACGGAAGTAATCTGCGGGCCTTCCGGTCAGGCTCGGGTCAGGGTCTTGGTTCCGTTGTTTCTGCATACACCAGGGAGGAACTCCATGGCGCGTTCGAGGATGCTGTTGTCGCCGCGGGTCGCGGCGTTGTGCGCGGGGACGGTGCTGGCGGCGGGGGCCCATGGACAGACCAATCCGCTGCAGAGCCGGCAGGTGAAGTGGGGGACGGATTCGGGATTGGTGACGCCCGCGGTGAAGGGGTCGGACTACAGCGTGGTGTACACGACGACGGTGTTCGTGCCGCAGTCGCCGTGGCTCAGGCTGAACTTCGGGCCGACGGCGCTGCCGGGGGCGATCGAGGAGGGGCGTGGGTCGTACCTGCGGATCACGTCGCTGTACGACGGCGCGGTGCAGTACCTGAACTCGGAGTCGCTGTCGCAGTGGGCGAACACGAGCGCGTACTTCAACGGGAACGCGGTGAAGGTGGAGTTGTTCGCCAAGCCGGGCGTGGGGCCGAGCCGGGTTTCGATCTCGGAGGTGACGGCGGGTTTGCCGGACCCGGGCTTCCCGGACACGATCTGCGGGCCGACGGACGATCGCGTGCTGTCCACCGATCCCCGCTCCTCGCGTCACGTCCCGGAAGGGTGCAGCACGTGGCTCTTCAACGACATCAACCGGACCTTCCTGACGGCGGGTCACTGCGGCGTTGGGTCGGGGGATGTGCAGCAGTTCAATGTGCCGCTGTCGACTTCTACCGGGTCGATCGTCGCGCCCCCGCCGGAGGACCAGTACCCCGTTGACGCCGCGAGCGTCTCGTTCAACAACGGCGGGATCGGGTTGGATGCGTGCTACTTCGCGTGCTTTGTCAACTCGAACACGGGGATGACCGCGTTCCAGAAGCAGGGGCAGCACTACACGCTGCGGGCGTCGGTGCCGGCGGCGCCGGTTTCACCCCCGGTCGCAGGGCAGAACATCCGCATCACCGGCTACGGCACCACGAGCAGCGCGCTGGCGCCGCTGACGTGGAACCAGGTGCAAAAGACGCACGTCGGCCCGTACTGGTCCTTCTCCGGCACGACCGTCCGGTACCAGACGGACACGACGGGCGGCAACTCGGGCTCGGCGGTGGTGTACGAGAGCGAAGGAACGGTGATCGGCATCCACACCCACGGCGGGTGCACCGGTTCGGGCGGGCCGGGCACAACCTCGAACGCGGGCACGGCGATCAGCTATCCCACGCTGCAGGGCTACCTGGCCAATCCCAAGACGCTCTGCCTTTCGGGGCAGGGTGTGGTCACACCGCCGCTCTACGCCATCGGCGACGGCCAGAACAACTTCGGCACGCTCAACATGAACACCGGCAACTTCGCGAAGGTGGACTTCGGCCCGGTTCGCATGGAGGGCATGGCGTACAACAGCAACTCGGGCCTGTTCTACGCCATCAACTACGACACCTTCCCCTCCGCCCAGCGGCGGCTCTACACCATCAACCCGTCGACGGGCGCGGCCACGCTCCTGGGCGTGGTCACCGGCGTGCCCAACCCGATCAACGGGCTCGGCTACGACCCCGCCACCGACACGCTCTACGGCGTGCAGCAGGCCAACGGCCAGCTCTGCACGATCAACGTTTCGACGCTCGTCGCGACGGCGATCGGGCCGACGAATCCGACGCGCACCATCGGCGCCCTGGAGTTCAGCCCGATGGACAACGCGCTCTACGGCATCGATGACGCCGGCGGCGCGAGCAAACTGGTGAAGTGGACCAACCCCGCGGCGGCGCCGGTGCAGATCGGTGGGGGCCTGGGCACCGGGTTCAATGACTGCAACGGGCTCGGGGTGACCGACGATGGCCAGTTGTGGACCATGCACTCGGGCCGGCTCCTTCGCGTCAGCCCGACCACCGGCCTTGCGACGATCGTCGGGTTCACCAACGCTGTCTTCGGCGCCAGCTACGGCATCAGCGCGATTCTGACGCCGCCCTCGCCGGCCTGCTACGCCAACTGCGATCAGTCCTCCGGCGCACCCCTGCTGACCGCCAACGACTTCCAGTGCTTCCTCAACAAGTTCGCGGCGGGCGACACCTACGCCAACTGCGACGGCAGCACCGGGATCCCCGCGCTCACCGCCAACGACTTCCAGTGCTACCTGAACAAGTTCGCGGCGGGATGCTCGTAACACATCGCTCGCTCCGTGGCGTGAACCCCTTCCCCCGGCTCCGGCCGGGGGTTTTGTTTCCGCGGGTTGTTATGACGAGTTCAAAGGGTTCGAGCGGCGCCTCAACCCGGCCACCATCAGGCTGACCCACACGAGCCCCGTGGTCCGCTCCGCATCCGCGTACGAGAGCGACCGATCCGGAACGGGTGCTCTCAGAGCAGGGAGGGCACCGGTTCAGCGCTGTGAGAAGTTGCCGTGATGCACGTTCGTTGTCGCGGGGCATCGTGGTCGATTGTGCCGCAAATCAGCGAAGAAGCAGCGAGTGCCCCGGCACAGACGCCGGGCCGACACCCATTGCGTCCTGTCGTGGCCCGATTGAACATCGCTCGAATCGGCGATGCGACGGGAAGTGGCGCTTTGCGCCGATCGAGATTCTGTTACAGTGTCGCGAAGCTCACCCCGAAGGGGCACGCGAGTTGTTATCAAGGAGACTGCCCATGGCCCGGACTATTCGATATCAGAGCCGCCTGATCGCCGCGGCGGGATTGGCCGCGTGCGCTTCCGCGTTCGGGCAAGCATCGCCTGATCCGAGCGCTGAGATTCCGTGGAGGCTTGATTCGGGCTATCTGCCGGAGAAGGTCAGTGGTTCGTCCGTTGGCGTGGAGGCATCGGCGGTGTGGACGCGTCGGCTGGAGGCGTTCGGGGCGCCGTGGATGCGCGTGAAGTTTGGGGCGGACACGCACCTGTCCGGGACGAACCGGCACCAGGGAGGTTCGTTCATCACGATTACCTCCGTGCGCGATGGAGCGACGCAGTACTTTGATTCGACATCGCTGGCGGAATGGGGCAATCACTCCGCGTACTTCAACGGGGATGCGGTAACAGTTACGTTGCACGCCGTGCCGGGCTTGGAGTTGAACCGGGTGGTGGTTGAGTCGCTGATCGTGGGGACCGCGCTGGGCGGGCCGGACACGATCTGCGGCACCACCGACGACCGGGTGCCGGACAACGATCCGCGCGTCGGGCGCGTCACGACGGGGTGCACAGGCTGGCTGATCACGCGCAACCAGGCGGCCAACGAGTACCTCACCGCGGGTCACTGCATCAGCAACGGTCAGAATGGGGTCCTGATGCAGTTCAACGTCCCGCCGGCGACCGCCGGTGGCGTCTTTGTCGCTCCGCCGGTGGAGTTTCAGTTCCCGGTGCAGGCGGCCTCGATCCAGCAGTTTGACAGCGGCGCCGTGGGCGATGAGTACGCGCGGTACAACACCAACAACAACTCGAATACCGGGCTTCCCGCGCGGGTGGCGCAGGGTCGAAGCGCGTACCTCCTGGCCGGCGCCGCCCCCGCGAGCGGGACGGCACCGACGACGGTACGGGGCCATGGGATCGTGAACGACCAGGCCGGGATTCCGGCCGTTCCAGTGCAGTGGCAGCGGATCAACAAGGTGGACACGGGGGCGTATGCGGGGCGTGTCGGCAACCGGATTAACTACCTGGCCGACACGGACAACGCCAACTCGGGCTCGCCGGTGACGCAGTTCATCGGATCGCCGATCGCCATCGAGCAGGCGATCGGGATTCACACCGATGGGTTCTGTCCCGGCACGTTCAACTCGGGCACCGCGATCGATCATGCCGGATTGCAAGGTGCGCTCAGTGCGCCCGCGGGCACACCGTTCCCGTTCGACACATCGGTGTACAAGGCACTCTTCACGACGTCCGCTTCGGACAACGGCGGGAGTGACGGTGGGTCCATCTTCTTCGATGTGGCGACGGGCACCAGCTCGATCGAGGTGAACTACCTCCTGCTGAACATCAACAGGAACGCCGCCACCAACAACGGCACCGCCACCGAGGACGACGACTTCTTCAACTTCACGGTGTACATCCGGCCCGGGACGGCCAGAGGGTTCGAGACCAATATCCTGAACTGGACGCAGGTGGCGACGGGCGCGGGGATGCCGCGTCCGGAAAACTCCTACACGCTCGGGGCGCTCCGGAATACCTTCACGCTCAACGGGTCGCAGTCGTACGGGGTGGCGATCGTGTTCGACAACGGCGCCGGGCACGCGTACACCAACGGGACCGGGAGCAACGAGATCTATTCCAACGCGGACCTGACCATTACCGGTGTCTCCGCCTCCAACACCGCGTTCGGGACCAACATCAGCCCCCGCGTGTTCAACGGCGCGCTCGGCTACCGGCTGAACTCGTCCAGCGGCCAGTGCCTGGAGACGCTCTTTGCGCAGAACAACAACGGGAGCAACGGCGGGATGGTGTACATGGACGTGCGGCCGGGTGCGTTGCCTGTGACGGTGACAGGGCTGACCACCAATGTCGAAGGCACCGGCGGGTTGAACTGCAACGTGACGGTCTATCGAAAGGTCGGCACGAGTGTCGGCTTCGAGACCAATGCGGGCGCGTGGACGCAGGTCGCTACGGGGACAGGGACTTCCAGCGCGGTGAACACGCCGACGGGGTTCGGCCTCGACACGCCCTTCACGCTCAACGCCAATACGACGTACGGTTTGGCGATCAGGCTGCAGACCTCGGGAGCGGTGGAGGGGCACGCCTACACCAACGGCAACGGGCTGAACCAGTCCTACTCCGATGGACGGCTCGAGGTGACGCTGGGCTCGGCCTCCAATACTCCGTTCGGGACGAACTTCTCGCCCCGCATCTGGAACGGCTCGCTGTGCTACGGAGTCAACCTGGCGGTGTGCGCCAACACGCTGGTGGACCAGCGCCCGCCGAACCCGCAGTTTGCCGGGTTCAACTCCGTCCCCGGCGGCCAGGAGGAGGCGGACAACTTCAGCAGCGCGAGCAACCTCTCGATCACGGGGGGCACGTTCTGGGGCTCGTACGCCGCCTCCCCCACGGCGCCGCTCAACCAGGATCTGGTGGTGCGGATCTTCTCGAACAACGCCGGTCTGCCCGGCACCCTCCTGGCGACACGGACGATCGCGGATGTTGCGCTCAACGATACGGGTCTCTTCATGCTGGGCGGGTTCAACAAGCCCATTTATCAGTACAACGTGACCTTCGCGCCGATCGCGCTCCCGCCGGGGTCGTACTGGGTCAGTGTCCTGGGCAACGAGCCGGGGTACACCTGGGCCTGGGCGCGCACCAACGGCACGCCGGCGGCGCACGCCGTGCGCCAAGGCGCCGGCGCGTGGAGCACATCGGCGGGCGACTTCGCGTTCGTCCTGTGCGGGACATCGACCCCCGTCTCGTGCTACGCGAACTGCGACGGCTCGACCGGGAACCCCCTGCTCACCGCGAACGACTTCCAGTGCTTCCTTAACAAGTACGCGGCGAACGACACGTACGCCAACTGCGATGGCTCGACGGGGAACCCGCTGCTGACGGCCAACGACTTCCAGTGTTTCCTGAACAAGTTCGCCGCGGGTTGCAGTTGAGTGGTTCACCGGGGACCGGTGGGCGAAGAGGGCTCCGCCGGGTGTTGGGTCGGGGTGAGGCCGGGGTCGAGGCCCGAGGCGTACTCCGCGGCGGCCGCGGCGTCGCCCCATCGCTTGGCCACCTTCACGGCGGCGAGCAGCGCCGTGCGGACGTGGTGGGCCGCGTGGGGGTCCCACGGGTCGGCCGCTGAGGCGTTCCGGGCAACTTCGATCACCCGTTCCACTTCTTCGCGCGTGGGAAGCGCACCCGTCGCCGTGAACATGGCGTCCCACCGGCCCGATTCGGTGAGAATCAGGTTGCCGACGGCCAGGCGGTCCGTCGGCGCCCGTTCGACCGCGAGTCGGGCGTAGTGCACGGCGATGTTGGCGTGCCGGTGCCACCCGGCCATGTCGCCCTGCTGATTGCCCAGATGGCCCAGGTGGGTGTGCGTTTCGCTCAACGCGCGGCAGGCATCGACGCCGCTCTCCCGCGCGAAGAGGGTCTCGAACGTTTGAAGTTGCAGAGCACGTAACTGTGTGCTGGCGGCCAGGTCCCCCCGCATCTTGGCGAAGGTCCCCAGGCGGTCGTAACTCCAGCCCAGCACGCTGATGACACGGGGATCGTCGGGGTACGCGCGGGCCAGTTGCAGGTCGATCTCGTGCGCCCGCGCGTAGGCCCGCTCGGCGGCGGCCAGATCCCCCAAACTGTGCGCGATGTCGCCGGTCCGCACGATGGCGATGGAGAGGTTCATCTGCGCCCGGGGGGAACGGGGGTCGAGATTGGCCAGCCGCCGGCGGATCTGCAGGGCGCTTTCCCCCGCCGCCGCGGCCTGTTCGAGTCGGCCCTCCTGCTGCTCGAGGTCGCACACGGCGGAGCAGACCATGGCCTGGAGGTTCATGACACGCGGGTCGTTGGGGGCCTGATCCGCCAGTTCAGCCGCGATTCGCTCGAGTTCCTCGACGAGCGGACGGCGCTGGCCGCGGGGGCCGAGCTTCTTGGCGATCTCGGCGGATTGGCGGACGAGGCTCTCCGCCACGCCGATGGCGAGGGTGATGCGCTGGCGGTCGGAATCCCGGGCGCGCCACGCCGCGCCGCCGATCAAGGCCAGCGCGAGCAGCGTCATCATCGTGGCGACCCAGTGCCGCCGGACGAACTTCGAAGCGAGGGAGAAGTGGTGGTGCTTCCTGGCGTGGACCGGGTGGCCGGTGAGGAGGCGTTGGAGGTCGGCGCGGAACTCGGCGACCGAGCCGTAGCGTGACTCGGGGTCGGCGTGCATGGCCTTGCTCACCACGGCGCGGGTGTCGGTCGATACGCCCGGGGCGCGCAGCGGGTGGGGCGTTGAGGCGAGCACGATGCCGACGGAGTTCGCGGCGGGGGCGGAGCCAAAGTCGAAGGGCAGCCGTCCAGCGAGCAGTTCGTAGAGGATGACGCCCAGGGCGTAGACGTCGGCGCGGGTGTCGGTCGCCGCGCCGCCGCGGAGCTGCTCGGGGCTGATGTAGGCGGGTGTGCCGATGATCTGGCCGTCGAAGGTGAGGCGTTCGGAGGAGGCGTGGACCAGCGCGATGCCGAAGTCGATGATCTTGGGATGGCCGTCGGGAGTGACGAGGATGTTGGAGGGCTTGAGGTCGCGGTGGATGACGCCGCGCTGGTGGGCGTGCTCGACGGCGAGGCAGACCTGGACCATGAGGGCGAGCACGCCGGGAGCGTTGAGCGACTTGGCGACGGCGAAGGAGGAGACCGGAACGCCGTCGATGTACTCCATGGCGAAGTAGGCTCGCCCGTCGGCGGTGGTGCCGGCCTCGAGGAACCGGGCGATGCCGGGGTGGTCCATCTGCGCGACCATGCGTCGTTCCTGCTCGAAGCGGCGGAGGACCTCGCGGCGTTCGGCGCGGGAGCGGAGCACCTTGATGGCGACGCGCTGGGGGACCGGGCCGCTGTGCTCCCCGAAGTACACGAGGGAGGCATCGCCTTCCGAGAGAACCCCAAGGATGTGGTAGGGGCCGATCCTCTCGGGGATGGGCTCGGGCTGCGCCGCATCAAGGGCGTTGAACCCATCGCCGAGGAGGGGGGACTCGAGGAACCCGCGGCTGTTGCGGTCGTGGGCGGCCAGGAGGCGGCGCGCCTCGCCCTGCGCGGAGGGGTCGTGGTTCAGCCGGTCCGCGATCAGCCGTTCGCGCTCGTCGGCGGTGAGGTCCTTGGCGGCAAAGAAGACATCCTCGACGGTCTGGAGGTCGGCGGGCTGGGCTTCGCTGGGCTCCATGGGGTGTTACCGGTTCTGATCGAGCCTGTCGCGGAGCCAGGCCCGGGCGATCTCCCAATCCTTGTCCACCGTGCGCTCGCCGATGCCCAGCGCCAGTGCTACCTGAGAGACGCTCAAACCGCCGAAGAAGCGCAGTTCCACCACGCGGGCGCGGCGTTCGTGCAGGGCCTGTAACTCGGTGAGGGCGGCGTCGAGCTCGAGCAGGTCCATGCTGTCGCGCCCGGTGTTGGGGCGGATGGCCTTGCCCAGGGTTGATCCGTTGGAGGTCGGGGCGGTTTCGAGGGTTTCGAGGGGGATGCGGCCCCACCGCCCGCCGCGCTTGACCTGGCGGGCGCGTCGGATGCTGTCCACCACGACGGAACGGACGACGGAAGCGGCGAGGAAGGGGAGGCGTTCGGGCGTGGGGGGCGTGTCGGTGTCGTGGAGGCGGATCCACGCATCGTGGACGATGGAGGTGGTCTGGGAAGTGACCTCGCCGCCGCGGGCGATGCGGCGGGCGAGGGTGCGGAGACGCAGGAGGACGAGGGCGATGAGTTCGGGGTCGTCCGGGGGGGAGGCGGCGATAGGTGGGGGGTCGGGGGGCATTCTGGCGTGCGAACTAGGGGTGCCAACACGGCGTCAATGCCAGTATGCCACGCGGTGGCGAATTTGTCCATGCGCATTGCGCTTATCAGCGGAGTTCTTCGTCTACTGACGGGAGCAAACAGGTCGAGCCATGGGGCAAGACATTGCGAATCACAGAGCATTGAGGTTGGACTCGGTGACCAGCGGCACAAAGGGAGGCCCATCCTTGTTTCGTGATGTGAATGGATGGGGCCAGGCGGGGAATGCGGGAGCCGGGAGTGGCTCGGGTACAAGCCGAGCCCGCGCCTCGCTCGGCCTTCTGGATTGCCACGGGGCACATCACCAGATTGTCATCGCGTGCACAACGCAGGTCTGTCCAAGGAGAACACACGGATGAGTACGCGTGCCTGTATCGTGTCGGCGACGCTCTGTACAGCGACCATCACACCCGGCGCGGCGGCGCAGTTGAGCGCGTCGGTCCGTCTGTGGGAGGGGAACATTCTTCAGTCTCCCGGCCAGAACAGCCACGCCTTCACGTATGACTGCCAGTTTCCCATGTGGCCGGGGTCGGAAGTGCCGGTGATCGGGGGCTTCAACTGGCAGTTGTCCGGCAACACCAACGGCAACTTCAGCATCAGCGCGAAGGCCGAGTTTGCCACGACCCCGGAGAAGCTGGCGCAGAACGCCGCTCAACACGGCATAAACCAGATTCTTCCCAGCCTGCCGTGCACGTTCGGTATCGAGGAGAACCTTGGGGTGCTGCGTGGGTCGTTCAACCTGTATTCGTTCTCCATCGGCGGCGGTTTCACGGGCGGCTTCGAGGTCAAGCGGAAAGCACGGGGAGAACTCAACTTTGTTGACTACCTTGATATTACATCATCGATATCCACCACAATCGAGATGCCGATGCATGTGTCGGGGTCGGTGTACGGGGCGGAGGGCTTTGGTGATCCCGAGCGCACAAAGGCAACCGCCAGGCTGAGGCTGTCGGGGTCACTCGGACAGGAAGGCTTCATCGAGCAAGTTGAGGTCGAGTCGGTGAGCGTGATGCCCGAGGAGGCCTCCATCAACGTCACGAGGTTTGTGACCGTGCACCTGCAACCCGGCACCACTTCGGTGGCGATCGTGGTGAACGGGGAGGCGGAGGTCGAGGCGACGGCGGTGAGTGCCGGGCTGTTCGGATCAATCTCCGGCGCCGCGACGGCGGCGGTTGACTTTCCTGACTCGATTCGAGTTCGGCCGTTCCAGGCGGTGGGCGGCGGGCCAATCCCTGAAGGGATTACCGTGCGAAGCCGGAGCCTCGGGAAGATCATCCAAAGCACCGCGCCCGCACCGTGCTACGCGAACTGCGATGCGTCCACGGGGACGCCCGCGTTGACGGCGAACGACTTTCAGTGCTTCCTCAACAGCTTCGCCGCCGGAGAGGCCTATGCCAACTGCGATGCCAGCACGGGTTCACCCGCGCTGACCGCCAACGACTTCCAGTGCTTCCTGAACAAGTTCGCGACGGGATGCAGTTGATCGGGAGGATGGGCCGGCGAGAGCGATTGCCGCGCCGCCGGGCACTCGGCGCCGACGGAGCTTCCGTCGGCGTGCCGCATTCCATCGGAGGCTGCGGTAACGCGCGAGGAATGCGGAGCGAGCGGGAGCCGGCCTCTACACCGGCTCGATGCACGCCGCCTCGTTGTTTCGCGGCGAGTTCACTCGCGTGCTGACGGGGTGGCACATCAGGAGCTCGGCGGGGGAGGGCTTGAGGAGCGATTGGGCGTCGTAGTGGGTGCCTTCGAGCCAGCGGGGCTGGTCTTCGGGGGCGATGATGACGGGCATGCGGTCGTGGAGCGTGGCCAGGAGTTCGTTGGGAGTGGTGGTGATGATCGTGTAGGTTTCGAGGGGGGCGGCGTGCGCCGCATCCTCGGCGGGCCTGGGGCGCCAGGATTCCCACAGACCCGCGAGCAGGAGGGGCTCGTCGGCCGCGGCACGGATGTAGTACGGCTGCTTGTGCGCGCCCATTTTCTTCCATTCGTAGAAGCCGGAGACGGGCACGAGGCAGCGGCGGGCCTTGAAGGCGGCGCGGAAGGCGGGCTTGTCGGCGACGGTTTCGGCGCGGGCGTTGATGAGCGCCGAGCCGATCTTGGGATCCTCGGCCCAGAAGGGGACAAGGCCCCAGCGGAACAGGCCCGCGCCGCGCCCGCCGCCCTCGATGAGCCGCACAACGGGGGCGGACTGGGTGGGGGCGACGTTGTAGCTGCGGGGCAGCGTGATGGGGGGCGCGGTGAGGGTGCAGAGCCGATGGAGCTCTTCCCAGGTGAAGAGATGGGTGTACCGTCCGCACATGGATGTGTGTCAACTCAGGTGTTCGGGCGTGCTTCCAGCGGCCAGCGCAGCACGGCGGTGGAGGTCATGGGCGGCCAGGGGATCAGCAGGCGCCACCCCCGGAACTCCCGGGGGCTGTAGCCCAGCCGCTCCATGACAAGATGCACCAGTTCTGTGTACCTGGGGACGAGCGGCGTGGCCACGGCGGGCGGGTGGCCCGCGAGCTCGACGCAGCGTTCGGCCAGGGGGAGGAGCGACTCGGGGGCCCGCTGCTCGGGGTCGTCGGGCCCGCCCATGGGCCGCCCGAAGACCCGGACCTCCGGCGTGGGGATGTCCAGGGAGCGGTGGGCGATGAGATCAAAGATGAGGGTCTCGGTGGGGAGCTTCACCGAGGCGGCGAACTCGGCGTAGTCGTCGGCGTTGTCGCGGTAGCGGGACTTGCCGCGCCGGATGTCGCCGAAGAAGCAGTCGAAGGCGCCGGTGTTGCCGATCGGTCCCGGGGGCAGCACGCAGGCGAAGGCGTTGCCGTCCTGGCGGGTCTCGATCTCGGGCATGGAGGCGGAGCAGAACCGGCGGAGCAGGCCGGGTGGGTCGCCGGGATGGCGCGAGGTGTCGATCTCCTCGGGGGCGCTGGGTGTGAACTCGCCCGTGCCGGTCTTGTATTCCATGAAACGGAAGAGAGGCCAGCCGGATGTGACCCGGAGCCGGCGGAGTCCGATGAGGCCCGCGACCAGCGCGGTGTCCACGAGGTTCGGATCGGTAGGGCTGGGAACGACGAACGCCGCGGCGACACGCGCCCGGGCCTGCAGGCCCCAGATGCCGCTGTTGCCCTGGAAGGCCAGTTCGCGGCTGGTCAGCAGGGGCACACCCGTGGGAACGAGGCCCATGCTGTCGAGCATGAGATCGAGGTTGGCCCGGTCGCCGGCGTGACGCTGGACCGTCTCGTCGTACTGGTCGAGCGCGTCGCGCACGCCGTCGATGTAGCGCTTGGGAGCGCCGGCGCTCTCAAGGCAGGTGAGCAGGATCTCCATCCCCGCGGCACCCGGGACGTGGGGAATGGCGGAAAGGCCGTCCGCCGCGTTGATGATCTTGGAGATCTTCCAGGTGAGGTTCTTGTTGAGCTTCAGGCGACGAGCGACCTCTTGAGGCTGGTCGGGGTCGAGTTCGAGGGAGGCGTAGAGATCAATCAACTGGCTGCGCAACGCCTGAACCGCCTGGCGGCAATCCTCGTCCAACCCAATCGACGGTGTACGAGTTTTGCTAGGGTATGTGCTCATTGCAGGCCGCTTCGATATGGCTCGGGCTCATGATACCAAGGGTAATCGGGAATTGGTACCTCCACCTGAAAGTTTTCTGAGATTTTCCCCAGGGAAGTTCTTGAACAAGATCGCAGGGTCGGTACTATGCCGCTTCGTGAGGTGGTCCGCGATGGCCGCGGGCTGAGTTGCTGAGGTGTTCCGGTTCTCCAGGAGTGGCACATGAAGAAGGTTGCGATGGTCGCGGCGGTGGTTGCCGGCATCTGTGGTCAGGCGATGGGGCAGCCCCGGGTTGTGGTGTTGAACCCGGGCTCGCCGCAGGGTGTGAGCAACGACGGCACGAAGGCATTTGGCGGGGGGACGGCGTACGGGATTGGGCTGAACACGCTGACGATCAACACGGTGACTGGAACGAGCCCGAGCATGGTGGCGTGCTCGGATGATGGGCTGTTCGCGGCGGGGACGGTGGGTGGGGCGGCGTCGAGGTGGGATGCGACGGCGCAGGCGTGGACGAACGCGCCGTTGGCCGCGACGGTGACGAGCATCGCGAACGTGCGGGACATATCCGCGACGGGGCGTTTCATCGTGGGGCAGTGCTCGACGAGCAGCCCGGGTTCGTTTGCGGGGTACGTGACGGACTACGGCGCGCGGACACCGGTGACGACCAAGCTCCTGGGAACGACGACGACGGCGCGGGCGATGGCGGTTTCGGAAGATGGGACGGTGATCGTGGGCGGGGAGAGCCCGAACGTCGCGGGAACAACCAGCGGCGGGCGACCGGGCGTGTGGCGCTGGAACAGCGTCACGAGCACGTACGACTGGACATACCTGCCGGATGGGCCCAGCGCGAGCGGCGGGATCGTGTACCGGACGGTGGACAACTTCCAGATCAATGACGCCGGGACGGTGATCCTCGGCACCTCGTTCAAGTACAACGCGGGGTTGGACCTGGTGGAGAGCTGGTTCACGCGCTGGACCTGGAACGCGGGGACGCAGCAGTGGGACCGGAACGATGTGTACAACATGAGCGCGGCGCCGCTGACGATTTCGAGCTGGTGGACGCCGCTGTCGGGGTGCGGGATCGGGCCGCGGTTTACGCCGACGGCAATGAATGAGGATGGGAGCACGTTCGTCGGGCTGCTGGAGTACAGCACGTGCGGGAGCTTCATCCGGGGCGGGTTCATCTTCACCGGTGGGCAGATGCACGACCTGAGCGACTACCTGGTGTCGCAGAACGTGGACCTGGCGGGGGCGGGATTCGGGCCGTACACGGCGGGTGGTCTTGGCCTGTCGCACCTGGGCTACGCGTTTGACATCAGCGACGACGGCAACACGCTGGTGGGGGCGCCCTCGCTCGATCCGGACACCCCGGGGAGCTGGTTGATCGAGTTGAACCGGCCGGGCGCCGGGTGCATCCCGGCGGTGATCACGTCGAACCCGGCGGCGACGACGAACATCACGGCGTGCACGAGCTCGGTGATTCTCAACGCCGCCGCGGCGGGCTCGGCCCCGATCACGATGGTGTGGACCAAGAACGGGACGCCGATTCTGGAGGGGCCTTCGGGGACGGGCTCGACGTACGCGTTGGCGTCGGCGGGCAAGCAGCTCCGGGTGAACGGCCCGCTGTCGCCCGCGGACGCGGGGACGTACGCCGCGGTGGCGACCAACGGGTGCGGGGCTTCGCCCTCGACCAACGCGGTGGTGCAGGTCGATCCGGCGGTTCCGGTGGCGGCCAACGACACGTGCGCGACTCCGCAGACGGTGACGATGGGCACGAACGTGCTGGGGACGGGGCAGAACGTGTGCGGCGCGTGGGTGACGGACCCCAGCGCGGCGACGTGCGTGTCGGCGGGGGTGAAGTCGGACCTGTGGTACGTGTTCACGCCGCCGATGACGCAGGAGTACCGCCTGGAGACCTGCGGGGCGAACTTCGACACGGTGCTGACGGTGTACACGGATTGCTCCGGCGCCGAGATCGCGTGCAACAACGACTACGCGACCGGCCCGAGCACGGGGTGCACGAGCACACGCAGCCGGATCGGGCGCGTGGCGCTGGCGGCGGGGGTGCCCTACCTCATCCGCATCTCGGCGCCGGTGGCGGCGTCGCTCGCTTCGAGCAGCGTGACGAACCTCACGATCACGGTGGCCCCGCCCGCGGCGGCGGGGGATGAGTGCCAGTCGGCCGCCGTGGCGGTGACGGGGGCGAACCCGTTCGACACCACGGAGGCGACGCACAGCTTCCCCGTGTCGTGCAACCAGTCGGCCAGCCGCGATGTGTTCTTCAACTACACGGCGCCGGCCAACGGGACCATCCGCGTGGCGACCTGCCCGGGGACGACGTGGAACACGGTGGTGAGCATCCACGATGGGGCGTGCGGGTTCGAGCTGGCGTGCAACGACAACGCCAACATCACGGGCTGCTCGACGCAGAGCGTGATCGAGAACTTCGCGGTGACCACGGGCTCGGTCTACCAGATCCGCGTCGCGGGGAACACGGCGACGGCCTTCGGCGCCGGCACGCTGACCATCGAGTTCAATGCGAGCTGCTACGCCAACTGCGACGGCTCGACCGGCTCGCCGCTGTTGACGGCCAACGACTTCCAGTGCTTCCTGAACAAGTACGCGGCGGGCGACTCGTACGCCAACTGCGACGGCAGCACGGGTTCGCCGGCGTTGACGGCCAATGACTTCCAGTGCTTCCTGAACAAGTACGCGGCCGGGTGCACCTGAGCCACGGCAGGAGTTCGCGACAAGTCTGCCCCGCCGCGATCGGTCAGGATCGCGGCGGGGCGTTTTGCTGATGTGCGCACGGCGGTACGGGAGATTGGAGTTGACGGCTCGACCGTTCTGGCTTGGCCGGAACTGCCGGAGGCCGGTCCAAAACGAAGCCGCCCCGCCGCGAGGTCAGGATCGCGGCGGGGCATGCGGTTCGCCACGGAAGGCCGTAGAGGAAGGGGGCCTCCCGCGGGGTCAAAGGACTCTGGCCGCGCGGCGCACACCCGGTGCACCGGCTACGGTCGCACCCCTCCACCTCGTGCATATTTAAATGCGTTAAACACCCCACCGCCGCGCCCCGAATTCTGAAAAATGAGCAGGATTTCCACCGGGGGTCCGCGTGGAGCCCGGGGGCGGGGTGGTGGGGGCGACGCCAAGTCCTGCCGCGGGGAGGGCTGGATCGGAAGTGCTCGGGCGGCGATCCCGGGCCTGGGGGCCTGGAATTTCCGCTGAAAGTCGTGGTTTATCGGGCTACGCCGCTTCGCGGTCCTCGCGCCGGACAGGGCGGACGGCGGCGGGGGCGTCGGGGGCTTCCTGCCAGTCCTCGGCCGCCCGGAGCTTGATGGATGACGGGAGGGTCTTGCGGTAGCCGAGGAGGCGGACGACTTCGAGGACGTCCGTCCAGGAGGGGTAGACCTTGTTATTGGCCTTCTTGAAGCCCTCGATGGCCATGACGAACATGAACTGCTCCTGCGTCAGTTCGCCTTCTTCCGCGGCGCGGGTGAAGTCGGAGAGCCGGCGGCCGGGGCCGCGGCGACGTTCGAGGCCGGAGGGGCCGCCGAGATCGGCCTTGCGCCGGTCGGGGCCGCGTTTCTCCTCGCCGACGTGCTTGAGCTTGGGTTGGTCGGGGTTATCGGGGGTTGAGGGCATGACGGTCCTCCGTGGCGACCGTCGAGCGTTCAGAGAAGGCTAGAGGTCGTCGTCGTCCTCATCGTCAAACTCTTCATCGCCCTCGACTTCTTCTTCATCATCGAGGAAATCGTCGTCCTCATCGCCGAACTCATCGTCCTCTTCGAACCCCTCATCCCCGCCGAACTCCTCGCCCTCCTCATCCTCATCTTCGTCGTACATGACAAACTCGGACTCGGGCAGGCGCCACGCTTCCAGTTCCCGACGATCCTTGTGCAGGTCCACCACCATAGTCCTTCCCTTTCGGTCCACCGCGAATCAGGTCACGCGCCGACACACTACTGTCCGCTCCGCCGGTGTCAAACCCCTTTGGGCCTGATCCGGAGATTTTTTTTCGGGGCACGCCGCGAACCTGCGGGGTCCCCGGGTCGGGTACACTCCCGGCCAATCGGCCCGATCCTTGACCCCTACGGCGGCGTGGTCAACCGCCCGGAGAAGACCCCCGGCTCATGCCCATTCCCACGGCCCAGAACGCGAGCGCGGCTCCCGCCCCGGTGCGGTACGGTCCGGACCGGTTTGATCCCGTGGCGATGGTGCTGGCGTTTGCGTTTCCGGGGCTGGGGCACTGGTACCTTGGGGAGAAGCGGCGGGCGGTGCTGATCGCATCGGGGATACTCGGGTTGTTTGTCGGGGGCCTGCTGATCGGGGGGATCGACGCGGTGGATCGCAGGGAAAACACGATCTGGTTCGCCGGGCAGGCGCTGGTGGGGCCGATCACGTTCGGGGTGGACTACATCCACCAGCACCATCTGAAGGTGGTGTCGAAGGATGCGGCGGGACGGGAGGTTCTGCGGTCACCTTGGCCGCACGAGGTCCGGGGGCCCGACGGCCGGCCGCGGCCGGCGGAACCGGGGCAGGGGCCGTCGAGCTCGGTGTCGCTGGGACGGATGAACGAACTGGGGACGCTGTTCTCGACGATCGCGGGGATGTTGAACCTGCTGGTGATTATCGATGCGGCGATGCACGGGAGGAAGCAGTAGGGGGCGAGGTGGTGACAGATTCCTCGTTTGGATGAGATGGCGGCATGGTGAGCGTGGCGGACATGTTGGTTGTGGGTTGGCGGCCGTTTCTGGATCCGCTGAATCTGCATTCGCAGTGGTGGGCGTTCCTGGTGCCGTTGTCGTTTCTGATTTCGGTGACGTACCGGGCGGTGCGGATGCGGGACCTGACGGGGTACTGGCGTGCGGTGGGGGTGATGACGGTGCAGATCATCCTGGCGATGATCGGGCTGGGGGTGGCGGCGTTCATCTTCGTCGAGTACCTGATCCCGTGGTTGGCGCCGATGCCTTCGTAAGGCTCAAAACGCAACGCTCAAAGCGCAAAGTGGGGAACAGGAGGGCTGGCGGCTCTGGGTTTTCGGCTCTGCGTTTGCGCTTTGAGCTTTGCGCTTTCGCTACACTATCCGCGTGCCCCCGTCGACTTCCCCAGCCCTGCACCGCATCGTGTTTCCCGGGTCCTTTGACCCGATTACGTACGGGCACCTGGATGTGATCCGGCGTGGGCGGCGGCTCTTTGATGAGTTGATCGTGGCGGTGGGGCGGCACCCGGGGAAGGAGTCGCTGTTTTCACCGGAGGAGCGGGTGGAAATGGCCGCGGCTCTGGTGGCGGAGCTGGTGCGTGAGGAGCCGGGGGCGGCGCCGGTGAAGGTGCGGTCGTTCGCGGGGCTGACGGTGGACTTTGCGAGGTCGGTGGGGGCGACGGCGCTGCTGCGCGGCGTGCGGAACCTGTCGGACCTGCAGTACGAGGTGCAGCAGGCGGTGACCAACCGCGAGGTGGCGAACCTGGAGACGGCGTTTGTCGTGGCGGGGCAGACGTTCGCGTACACAAGTTCGAGTCTGATCAAGCAGATCACGGCGATGGGCAAGGACCTGACGGCGCTGTCGGCGATGGTGCCGCCGTTGGTGGTGGAGCGGCTCAAGGCGAAGAAGGAGGGGAGGCACCCGCTGCTGGAGAGGTTGAAGGCGGATGTGGATCCGGGTGGGGAGGGGTAGGGGGTCGGGGGCGGCGGCAACGGTGTCGTGTGCACCAACTCTTGGCGGGGGCGCTCGGCGTGCGTGCGGACTTTTGCGCGGGCGCTCGGAGCGCGGTCGGATATGGGGAGTGAATCCACATCTTCAGCCCGAAGGGCCTGATCGTCAGTAGCCGGGGCGTGGAGGAGGCTTGGCGACGACACCCCCGGACAGCGGGCGCACCCGGCCTCTTCTCACCCAACGTTCCGCAGCCTGAAAGGCTGCTCGCCGCGTCAAATCCAGGCGTACCGCTCATCCCATTCGATCCCGTACTTGCGCAGGAATGCCCGCACCTCGTCCTTGAAGTCGACGGACGTGTGGTGTTGCTTCTGATTCGCGATGTACGCGCGGAGCACATCAACGCCCGACTCACCGATGGAGAATCCGAAGTAACCATCCTGCCAGCCGAAGTTTCTTGATGCGTCGTCCCTTTCCTTGACCCACTTGGATGAATCGCGTTTGACCTCCATCATCAGGTCCGAGAGTGCGACCGTCTTGGCCAAGCTGACCAGCATGTGAACGTGGTCGGCTGTTCCGCCCATGGCCAACAAGGGGGATCCCATGCGCCGGCATATCCCGCCGATGTACGAATACAGGTCGGGCTCGAGGGCTTCGGGGATTACCGCCGCACGGTCCTTCGTGGAGAAGGTGAGATGCAGGAGTACTTTCGTGAGCGTCGAGGCCATGGCGAGAAGATACCAGCAGAAGGACGAACTCGCGCAAGAGCGTCGTGCATGCGGACACGGATCGGTGGGATAGAGTGGGCGGTCGGGTCGGTCACGAGCAGCCTTTCAGGCTGCGGAGCACATGCTAAACAGGGAGAATGAGTGCGCCGCTGTCCGGGGGTGTCGCTCGAAGACTCGCTCCACGCCCCGGCTACTGACGTGCAGGCCTTCGGCCTGAAGAAGCAGAAGAAGCCGAAGAGGCAGAGGAAGCCGAAGAAGCCGAAGAAGCCGAAGAAGCAGAAGAGGCAGAGGAAGCAGAAGAGGCGGAGGAAGCCGAAGAAGGCGAAGGAGCAGAAGAGACGCGAGGAACGTTTTGGCGGGTCGGTCCATCGCCCGCGATTCCGGAATGGAGCGAGGGGTGTTGGGTACCATCCCGTTCATGGACCTCCGCATCATCTCCATCGGCGCCCTGTCCGCCCATCCGCTGCGTGGCGAGAAGCAGCCCGTTCGCGCGGGGCACACGACGACGTCGCTGATCCACGCGGGGAAGAAGAAGATCCTGGTTGATCCCGGGTTGCCCGAGCAGGCGGTGGTGGCGCGGCTGGAGGAGCGGGCGGGTGTGAAGCCGCGGGAGATCACGCATGTCTTCCTGACGAGTTTCAACCCGGAGGCGCGGCGGGGATTGCTCGCGTTTGATCAGGCGGTGTGGTGGATCGGGCAGGCGGAGCGGGAGGCGATCGGGGCGGCGCTGGTGGCGAAAGTGCAGGAAGCGGCGGAGGAGGGGGATGAACAGATGCAGAGGGTGATGGAGCAGGACATCGCGATTCTGCGGCGGTGCGAGGCCGCGCCCGATCATGTGGCGGATGAGAAGGGGGACCGGGTCGATCTGTTCCCGCTGCCGGGTGTGACGCCGGGGCTGTGCGGGCTGATCGTGGTGATGCAGCGGTTCACGACGCTCGTGTGCGGGGATGCGGTGGCGACGGTGGAGCACCTGGAGCAGGGGAAGGTGCTGCCGGTGGTGTCGGATGTGGACAAGGCGAGGGAGAGTTTCGCGGAGGCGGTGGAGATCGCGGACATGCTGGTGCTGGGGCGGGACAATGTGGTGGTGAACCCGACGAAGAGGCCGTTCTGAATGCAGAGGCCGCCGAGGGAAAGCGCAGAGGCGAGTGTGGGTCAGGAGTGCGCCGGGGATCTCCCCCGTCAAGATCGCGTCCGTACGATGCCGGCATGTCTGCCTGCCCGATGTGCGCCCGGATTGCGAAGATGGAGACGGACGGCGACCGGATCGCCGAACTTCCGACATCGTGGGTGGTGCTGGGTGAGAACCAGGGCGCGCCGGGCTGGTGCGTGCTGCTGCTGAAGGAGCACCACGAGCATCTCGCGGCCTTGTCCGCCGCGGAGCAGGGCCGGGTGTTCGACGATGTCGCGCGAGTGGCGGCGGCGATACGGTCGGTGTTTCCGGCGTCAGGCAGGGGCGGCGGGCCGCCGCGTATCAACTACGAGTGCCTGGGGAATCTCGTGCCGCACATTCACTGGCATGTGATCCCGCGGCACGCGGACGATCCGGAGCCGACGAAGGCGGTGTGGGTGTGGCCGGAGGAGCGGCTCAGGGGGACGATGAGCGGTGAAGAGCGTCGCGCGTTGATTGAGAAGTTGCGCGCGGCGATGGGGTTCGGCGCGAGCCGGTGAGGGCGTGGCGGGGGGGGGGGGGGTGGGCGGGGGGGGGGGGGGGGGTTGCGACCCCGTCGGCATCGGTGCCTTTGGTGAGTTGTCGCGCGGGGGCGTTTCTCATGTCAAGAGCGACGACCCCACCAACCCTCCCCAGACCCCACCAACTTTCCCCAGACTCCACGAACCTACCCCAGCCCGAAGGGCTCGACCGTTCGTAGCCGGGGGTCGCCGCGAAGTGGCACCCCCGGTCAGCCCGCCACACAATCCCGCAGCCTGAAGGGCTGCCACTCCATCCCCCCTCTCCCCGACCACCACTCTCAACCCACGAACCCCCCTCGCAGCCCTTCAGGCTGCTCCCGCTGGACCCCTTCTCTTGCGGGGGTACCGCTCCGCGGCGACCCCCGCCTATTCACTCCCCAGCCCTTCGGGCTGTCGGCCGATGTACGTTCATTCCATGGCCTCCACGCTCACCCGCATCCTCCTCCACATTACCTTCTCCACCAAGGACCGCGCCGACCTTCTCACCCCCGAGATCGAGCCCAACCTGTTCGCCTACATCGGCGGCATCTGCCACAACCTCGATTCCCCGCTCCTCGACATCAACGGGACCGCCACCACATCCACATGTTCGTGAGCCTGAACAAGACGCTGGCGCTCTCCACGTTCATGCAGGAAGTCAAACGCGACTCCTCCAAGTGGCTCCACTCCACGGTCCCCGGCATGCACGCGTTCCATTGGCAGGACGGCTACTTCGCTTTCTCGATCGGCGAGTCCGGCGCCGCCTCCCTCCGCCAGTACATCGCCGGCCAGAAGGAGCACCATGCGTCCATGGACTACAAGGATGAAGTCCGCTCCCTCCTCCGCAAGTACAACCTCGAGTGGGATGAACGCTACATCTGGACCTGACCAGCACCTGTAAGTCCCGAGACCCCACGAACGACCATCTTCGCATCGAAACAACCGCGCGCGAACACCCACCCCGCACCAGCAGCGTCCGACGCGCCCTCCTTTCTCAGATTCTTCGCAGTCCCATCCTCTCTCAGTCCCGTCCTTCCTCAGTCCTTCCTCAGTCCTACCCCAGCCCGAAGGGCTCGACCGTTCGTAGCCTGGGGTCGCCGCGAAGCGGCACCCCCGGTCAGCCCGCCACACAATCCCGCAGCCTGAAAGGCTGCCACTACGCCCCCGACCTCGACACACCTGCAACCCACGACCTCCCTCGCAGCCCTTCAGGCTGCTCCCCCTGGACCCCTTCTCTCGCGGGGGTGCCGCTCCGCGGCGACCCCCGCCTACTGACGTGCAGGCCTTCGGCCTGGCGATGCGGGAGATTTACGTGATGCGCAGTGCACTTGGGCGCGTGCGGTCGCGCCGACCCGTCGCTCGCGCTCCGGGTTCCTTGGCGTGCCGAGCGCGGCGAGTTCGCCGGGGCAGAACGCCCCGCTTCACGCGAACTTCTTCGCCAGTTCCGTCATCCGCGCGAGGTGGTAGTCGTCGTGCTGGCAGACGAAGGTGATGGCGTCGAGGAGGCGCATGGGCTGCTTCAGACGCGGGTGCAGGGATGTTCGGGCGAAGTCGGACTCGGTGAGGGTGTCGAGGAGGGCCGCCTGGCGTTCGCGCTCGGTGCGCAGGGCGCGGCAGAGTTCCCCGGTGTCCCACTCGTTGAACCGCGCGGCGAAGGTGGCCTTGTTCTCCAGGTCCGCCGCGCGGAGGGTGGGCGCGCCGGCGAGGAAGTCCTCGATCCGACCGCCGAAGACCTTGTCGAGGACCAGGAGGTGGCCGACGTTTTCGAGGATGGACCAGCCACCGTCGGAGGCGGTGAGGGTGGCGTGGGAGAGGGGGCGGACCTTATCCTCAATTCGAGGGGGAAGGCCCCGGAAGCGCTCGACGACCTCGGGCCAGGTGTGGAGCGGCGTGTCGAAGGAAAACGACCGTTGAAACCAAGGGACGGTGGCCATCGCTCGATGGTAGTGGGGTGGGTATCCTGTCCGCCGCCTCCCGCCTCCATTTCCCTCCCTGCGCTCCCGTCACGTATGGATGAAGCCATCAAGTACCTGTTCTCGACCCGCGGCGCGTTGTCGCACCCGGTGACGCAGTTCACCATCGCGTTCACGGCCGCGGCGTTGGTGCTGGCGCCGGCGACGACGCTGGTGCTGGAGAGGATGGGTCGGCTGACGGACGTGATGCGCCGGGACATCATGTCGCGGTACTACACGTGGCTGCTGCTGATCCCGCTGATGATCGGGCCGATCCTGTGGTGCCCGCTGGCGGCGATGGTGATGGTGTGCGCGGCGTCGTTCCTGTGCTACCGGGAGTACGCGCGGGCGACGGGGCTGTTCCGGTTCCACGCGATGAGCGGGATGGTGGGGCTGGGGATCATCCTGGTGTTCCTGACCAGCGTGGACCACTGGTACCGGTTGTTCCTGGCGCTGGCGCCGCTGATGTGCACGGTCTTTGCCGCGGGCGGGGTGATCCCGGATGAGCCCAAGGGGTACATCCAGCGCGTGGCGCTGGCGGCGGTGGGGTTCCTGCTGCTGGGGTCGGGGCTGGGGCACCTTGGGTACATGGCCAACGACCGGAACTACCGACCGATCATGTGCATGTTGATTTTGTGTGTGCACCTGTCGGACCTGGCGGGGTTCATTTTCGGGCGGGCGTTCGGCAGACGGAAACTGTTCCCGAACACGAGCCCGAGGAAAACGCTGGAGGGGCACATCGGGGCGCTGCTGGTGACGGCGCCGGTCGCGGCGTACCTGGGGCACCTGGTGTTCCCGGAGACACGGCTGGACACGCCGGCGCGCCTGGCGCTGCTGGGCCTGATCATCG
The DNA here is from genome assembly GCA_019636625.1 of Phycisphaeraceae bacterium. Classification (GTDB taxonomy): domain Bacteria; phylum Planctomycetota; class Phycisphaerae; order Phycisphaerales; family UBA1924; genus JAHBXE01. Next base: position 149,496 of record JAHBXE010000003.1, on the reverse strand, counting down.
CGGTCGGCAGCCAGGTGGGGGATCTGGTGCTCGGGTCGATCAAGCGGGACATCGGTATCAAGGACATCGGCGCAACCTTCCCGGGTTCGGGGGGGTTCCTGGACCGGTTCACCTCGCTGATGGTGGTGGCGCCCGCGGCGTTTCACTACATCAACATCCTCGACCCCTTCGGGGCGGATCGGGCGGGCCGGTTGTTCACGCTGCCCTGAGGCGGGGGAAGGGAATGCTCCGGCGGGGGCGTACGCTTGTGCCGCGCCATGCCCGAAACCAAGCCAAGCCCCAAGCCGGACCGTACATGGGCCTTCGAGCCCGCGGCGGACCATGACCTGCCGCCGATCGCGGCGATGCGGAGCGTGCGCCGGGAGCCAGGGTTCTTCAACTTCCTGTCGCACGCGGCGGCGGAGGTGTTCTTCCGGGTGTACTTCAAGGTGTACCACCGGTTGAAGGTGGAGGGGAGGGAGCACCTGCCACGGGGGACGCCGTTCGTGGTGATCTCGAACCACACGAGCCACCTCGATGCGCTGGCGCTGAAGGCGGCGCTGCCGATCAAGACGGCGGTGTACACGTACCCGGTGGCGGCGGGGGATGTGTTCTTCGACAACGTGGCGAGTTCGGTGATCACGGCGGCGTTCATCAACGCGCTCCCGCTGTGGCGGAAGAAGGCGACGACGCACGCGCTGGAGGAGTTGCGCGAGCGGCTCTCACGCGGGCACAGCGGGTACATCCTGTTTCCCGAGGGCGCCAGGGCGCGGGACGGCGTGATGAAGCCCTTCAAGGCGGGGCTGGGGATGCTGGTGGCGGGGACGAACATCCCCGTGGTGCCGTGCTTCATCAAGGGCGCGTTCAAGGCGATGCCGCCGGATCGGACGATCCCCCGTCCGCGGCGGATCCGGATCCGCGTCGGTCCGGCGATGTCGTTCGAGCACGCGACGAGCGACCGGGACGGGTGGGCGCTGGTGGCGGATGAGGCGCAGCGGGCGGTGCGGGCGTTGTGGCCGAGCGGGGGGGGTGGGGGGGGGTAGGGGGGATGGGGGGAGTGTGGGGGGAGAGATCCCTGCCGCGGTCAAGGACACCCAGCCGCTTCCAACCCAGTCGCCAAGTTGAGGGCGTCCGCGTTGGGCTGGTTCCTTAGCCCAGCGCTCGCTCCAGGTCCGCGATCAGGTCGTCCGCATCCTCGATCCCCACGGAGAGGCGCACGAAGCCGTCCACGATGCCGAGTTTCGCGCGGGCCTCGGCGGGGATGCTCGCGTGCGTCATGATCGCCGGGTGCTCGATGAGCGATTCGACCCCGCCGAGCGATTCGGCGAGGCTGAACAGGTGCACGCGCTCGAGCATCTTCTTCGACGCCTCGAGGCCGCCCTTGACGACGACCGAGATCATCCCGCCAAAGGCCCGCATCTGCTTCTTGGCCAGGGCGTGCTGCGGGTGCGATTCCAGGCCGGGGTAGATGACCTTCTCCACCTTCGGGTGCTTCGTGAGCCACGCGGCGATCTTCATCGCGTTCTCGCAGTGCCGCTGCATCCGGACGTGCAGGGTCTTGGTCGAGCGCAGGAGCATGAAGCAGTCCATCGGGCCGGGGACGGCGCCCGCGGCGTTCTGCACGAAGCGAAGTCGCTGGGCCAGGGCATCGTCGCTGGTCATCAGCGCCCCGCCCACGACGTCCGAGTGCCCGCCGATGTACTTCGTGCACGAGTGCAGGACGACATCGGCGCCGAGGGCCAGCGGGTTCTGGAGGTACGGCGAGGCGAAGGTGTTATCGACGACGAGGATCGGGCGGTGGAGGGTGATGTTGGCGGGGTCGAACGCGCCGCCGGGGCTTCCCGCGCCGGGGAGCGTCGTGACGATCGCCGCCATCGCCGCGATGTCGATGACCTTGAGCATCGGGTTGCTGGGCGTCTCGAGCCAGAGGATGCGCGTCCTGGGGGTGACGGCGGCCTTGACGGCCGCGGCGTCGGTCATGTCGACGCGCGTGCAGGTGATGCCCTGGTGCCTGAAGATCTTGTCGAGGATGCGGAACGACCCGCCGTAGACATCGTCGGAGAGGACGACGTGGTCACCGCTCTTGAGGATGTGCAGCACGCAGTCCATGGCGCCGAGGCCGCTGGAGAAGCTCATGCCGTGCCTGGCGCCTTCGAGGGTGGCGAGGTTGGTCTCGAGCGCGGTCCTGGTGGGGTTCTTGGACCGGGCGTAGTCGTAGCCGTCCTTGAAGACGCCGGGGCTGGACTGGACGAAGGTGGAGGTCATGTAGACCGGCGTCATGATGGCGCCGGTGGTGGGGTCCGGGCTCTGGCCGGCGTGGATGCAGTGGGTGGCGAAACGGTGCTCGGACATGGCATCTCCCGACGGAAGGTGAGAAAGTGCGACCGCCAATGTAAGCACGCCCAGCGCGCTCAGGCCATGCCCAGGCGAATCTTGAGGGCCGCCCATTCACGGTGCACGCCGAGCCGGAGCGCCCAATGGTCCAGGTACGCCATGTCGATCGGCACATCGAGTGTCTTGAGCATGCCGGCAATGTCCCTCACGTGCTTGTCACTCCCGCCCAACTGATAGAACTCGAGCTTCGCCAGAATGACATCTTCCGGCGCGGCAAACCACGCGCGGATGCCCCCTTCCAGCGTGACCAGTGTCCGCCGGTCCATTCGGAGTTCGTCCGCCGGCCGCGGTCTCAGGACGGAAACGTCGATCTTGAGTCCGGAGGGCACGTGAATGATGTTGAACATGCCCGAACGTTGAACCGCCTCGTACGCCGCCTCTTCACTGAGGTACCACTCGGGTTGGGCGAAGGCAGAACACAAAGGCGAAATCGCCGGGGCGGGCAGGTCAACAACGATGTCCACATCGAGCGTGTTGCGGTACTCTCCGTAATACGAGCTGGCGACAGATCCCGACACGAAGTACGCCAAGCCCAGGCGCTCGCATGTTTCGTGCACCAACCTCACCAGGTCACTCGGACGCACGCGCGACCCTCCGCGCCACTTCGGTCGCCCGCTGTTCGTCCGTCCACGTCGGGTGGGTCGCGCGGAGTCTCGCGAACATCAGTTCGCGCCCGAAGTCGCACAGCGCATCCATCATGGCCACGCGCCGGGCACCGGGGATGCGCCGGAGGATGGCCGCCTGTTCATCGCTGATGATCTCGATCCGGTGAATCCGCTCGAGCCTATCCATACGTGGATCGTAGCCGTGTGCGCCCGATGCTCGGGTACCGCGGGTTCGGCGGGTAGTGCGCTCCGCCCCGAGCTCTTCGTACACTCGTGACATGGACCCCGCCCCGGTCACGCTTCTCCTCAACGACCATCGCTCGGCCTCAGACAGGATCCGCGACCTTCTCCCTCTCGTGTACGACCAGCTCCGGGCCGCGGCACAGAACCACCTCGCCGCCGAACGCAAGGGCCACACGCTCTCCGCCACCGCCCTCGTCCACGAGGCGTACCTCAAGCTCTGCGGCCCGCGCGACATCCCTTGGGCCAATCGCGCCCACTTCTACACCGCCGCGGCACAGGCGATGCGACAAGTCCTCCTTGATCATGCCAAGGCCCGTCTCGCCCTGAAACGTGGCGGACAGGCTGCGGGAGAACCGTCCGGATCTGCCATTGATGCCCGTCGCGCCGCCGTCGAGCTGACCTCCCTCCCGGACCCGGCCTCCGATGAACAGTCCGCCGGATTCCTGATCCTTGACGAGGCCATTTCTCGCTTGGAGGGTGTGGACCCGGAAGCCGCGGCCGTGGTCCGACTCCGCTACTTCGCGGGGCTCTCCATCGACCAAACCGCGGCGGCGATGGGCGTCTCTGCCCCCACGGTGAAGCGATCATGGGCATTCGCACGAGGCTGGCTGAAGGAAGCGATCGAGTCGGGACGGGTGTAACCGCTCCACCTTCTTCATTCAGCGGTTTCCTGATCCCGCCCCCGCTCCTCCCTCGCTTGGAGTGTGTCGCACCATTCCCCCCCTCCCCCCCCTTTCAGTGGAGATGTCCCATGAAGCGCCTCACTCGAATCGTTACCTGCCTCGGCATGCTCGCCGGTGTCGGCCTCCTCGCGGCGGCCGCCTTCCAACCCTCCACCTCCCCCGCCAAGCCAACGGCCAAGCAGGGGTCGGTCATGCCCGTGATCGTCATTCAGGAGATCGAGACCGACTCGCCCGAGGATTACGCGATGTGGATCGCCAAGTCGAACAAGGCGATCTATGAGGCGTTCCACATCGAGAACAACACCAGGGTCTTCATCGGCCAGGCCGCGGGAGAGGACTCGGGCAAGGTCTTTTCCGTTCAGACCGCCGAATCCTTCAGCAAGCTGGCCGCGAACGGGCAGGCGTTTGAGAAGGACCCCGGCCTCCTCAAGCTCCGCGCCGGCATGAACCAGGTCCGCAAGCTCGGCCAGCAGACCCAGTACAAGGCTGTCCGCTGGGAAGGGCGAGCGGATTCTTCCGCCGTTTACAACACCCGTGTCGTCCTCTCCGATGAGGCCGCGTACCTGAAGGCCCTCGACGGCCTGCGCACGCTGTTCGACGCGAACGACCTCAAGGATGTCAAGATCAACTGCTACCGCGTTGTCGCTGGCCGGACCGACTTCACCCATCTTGTTTCACTCAACTGCCCCTCCATCGAACGCCGCGCGACCCTGATGGATGCGATTCTTGAGCCCTGGGCGCAGGAGTGGATCTCCAGCGTCGGCAAGAACCGGACGGTGGTGGCCAACGGCACCTACCGCGAACTCTCCCCCACGAACTGACTCCGCTCCAGACCTGTCGTCCTCACGGGCGCAGGTCTGATTACCTGAGATGTGCAGGGGTTTGGCGTTCGACTGGTAGGGAAGTCATGCGGGCGCGTCGGGCACCGGCACATGCATCCGAGTTTCCATGCCGTATTCCGGGTTCGTGTTGAAACCGTTTCTGATACAAAGGACGAGCCGCCACCGGACTCTGCTATGAACATGGAGCCCCATCAGAACCTCCGCCGGATATTTGACCTCGTCCTTGAGGCTGCGCCCGCGGACCGATCCGCGCTTCTCTCGAGCGAATGCGGCGGCGATCACGCCCTCCGACATCGCATCGAGGCCATGATCGCCGCCGCCGAGGGCGACGTGTTCCTCGGCGAACCGACGGCCAATGTGGTGCTCGATCCGGCCAATCAAGCGACCATTCGTACGGGACAAGTCGCCGCGGGCGAGCTGCGCGAAGGGGCTGGCACACGCATCGGTTCCTACAAACTGCTTCAACTGATCGGCGAAGACGGCTTCGGCTCGGTGTTCATGGCCGAGCAGGAGAAGCCGGTTCAACGCAAGGTGGCGCTCAAGATCATCAAGCTGGGGATGGACACTCGCGCCATCATCGCGCGGTTCGAGGCCGAGCGCCAAGCCCTGGCGATGATGGACCACCCACACATCGCCCGTGTGCTTGATGTGAGCGCGACAGACACCGGCCGACCGTACTTCGTGATGGACCTGGTCAAGGGCGACCCCATCGCCGAGTACTGCGACAAGAACAATCTGAGCATCGGGGACCGTCTGGAGCTCTTTGCCCAAGTGTGCAACGCCGTGCAGCACGCGCACACCAAGGGGATTATCCACCGCGACATCAAGCCCTCGAACATCCTGGTCAGTACGCAGGATGGCCGCCCCCACGCGAAGGTCATTGACTTCGGAATCGCCAAGGCCACCGCCTCCAAGCTCACCGAGAAGACCCTCTTCACCGAGCACCGCCAGCTTATCGGCACGCCGGAGTACATGAGCCCCGAGCAGGCCGAGGGCTCTCTGGACATTGACACCCGCACGGATGTGTACTCCCTCGGTGTCCTCCTGTACGAACTCCTCACCGGCAGCACACCCTTTGACGCCAAGCGGCTGCGCTCCGTCGCCTACGCCGAGATCCAGCGCATCATCCGCGAGGTTGACCCCCCCAATCCCAGTACGCGGCTCAGCCAGTCCAGCGACACGATCGCCAGCGTCGCGGTACGCCGGCACACCGAACCGAAGAAGCTCGTAACCATCATCCGCGGCGAGCTCGACTGGATCGTGATGAAAGCGATGGAGAAAGACCGCGCTCGCCGGTATGAATCCGCGAACGGGCTGGCAGCGGATATTCATCGCTATCTCTCGGGAGAGGCGGTCGTCGCGGCCCCTCCCAGCGCTTCCTATCGCGCCCGGAAGTTTGTCCGCAGACACAAGGTGGCGGTCGCCGCGGCGGCCTCGGTTGCCCTGGCGCTGTCGATCGGCCTGGCGGGAACCACCTACGGACTTCAGAAGGCCGTGCAGGCGCGCCTCGACGAAGCGAAAGCCAGGACCATCGCCCTTGATGAGGCACAAAGGGCCCGCGAGGCCGAGGCGCAAGCCAAGGCCCGTGCCGAAGAACTCAAACAGGTGTCCGATTTCCAGGCGGGGATGCTGGACCAGATCGACCCGACCAAGGCGGGCAAGGAGCTGACGGATGATGTCATCGCGAAGTTCGTCGTCGCGTTGAACACGGCGAATCCGCCCATACCCGAGGCCGAGCGGGCCGGTCGGGTGGAGACGTTCAAGCGGGAGTGGAGCAGGGTCAACGCGACGGACGCGGCCCGGGAGTTGATCGACCGAACGATTCTGAAGCCCGCCATTGAGGCCATCGACACGCAGTTCAAGAACCAACCAGTGGTGGATGCACAGTTGCGGCACGCGCTTGCCACTCGCTATCAGGCGCTCGGTCTGTACCATGCCGCGCTGCCCCTGCAGACCAGCGCGCTGGCAACGCGCCGGCGCGTGCTGGGCAACGAGCATCGTGACACGCTGACGTCGATGAGCGAAATGGGCCTGCTGCTGCAGCACCAGGGCAGGCTTGCCGAAGCCGAGCCGTTCCGGCGCGAAGCCCTGGACACCTACCGGCGTGTGCTCGGAGAGGAGCATCGCGACACGGTGGTCGCGATCATCAGCATGGGTTCCCTGCTCGAGGCTCAGGGAAAGCTGGCCGAGGCCGAGCCGTTCTATCGCGAGGCGCTGGAGAAGAGCCGGCGCCTGCTGGGAGAGGAGCACCCCAACACCCTGATGGTGACCAACAACCTGGGCACGTTCCTGCAGGCAGCAGGGAAGTTCGCCGAGGCCGAGCCGTACCTGCGCGATGCCCTCAACAAGGGCCGGCGCACGCTCGGGGAGAACCACCCCGGCACATTGACCTTGACGAACAACCTCAGCGCGGTGCTGAAGGCTCAGGGCAAACTCGACGAGGCCGAGCCGTACTGCCGAGAGGTGTTGGACAAGCGTCGCCGCGTGTTGGGTGAGGATCACCCGGGCACGCTTGTTTCAATCACTCACTTGGGATCTTTGCTTCAAGAACGGGGCAAACTGGCCGAGGCTGAGTCGTTGTTCCGTGAGGCTATGGAGAAGAGCCGCCGTGTGCTGGGCGAAGAGCACCCCGAAACACTCAACGCGATCGGATACATGGCCGCCCTTCTGCAGGAACAGGGCCAGCCGGCTCAGATGATCGAACTGCTCGTGCCGGCGGAGGCCGTGGCACGAAGGGCCGTCACCGGCGGCGATGCCGGCCGTCTCGCACTGCTTCTGGTGCACCTCGGTGTGGCCCGCACGGCGACGGCCAAAGTGCCCGCCGACTTTGTCGATGCCGAAGCCAACCTGCTCGAAGCCCACGACATCTTTGTCAAGATCCGCGGCGGATCCCATACGGACACCCGCGATTGCATCCGGGCCCTTGCGGACTTCTACGCCGCGTGGGACAAGGCCGACCCGGGCAAGGGGCACGATGCGAAGTCGGCGGACTGGAAAGCAAGGATGCCGGAGAACAAGCAAGAACGGTAATCGAGCGGAGCCGTCGAGCAGGAATCGAATCATGACCGAACACACCCACGATGAACTACGAAGGCTCTTTGAGTTGGCCATCGCCGTCAGAGGCGAGGACCGAGACGCCCTCTTGGAGCGCGAGTGCCGGAGCGACCCGGTCCTCAGGCAGCGCGTCGAGGCCTTGCTTGCCGCGGCGGAGGGCGACCGATTCCTCTCCATGCCCACTTCCGATATGGCTCCCTCTCCCTCGGCCGTCGCGACACTCGGCCAGCCCGTGGCCACGGTTGTCAACAAGAGCCACGAAGCCCCCGGCGGGCGCATCGGTCCGTACAAGCTCCTTCAGGAGCTCGGCGAGGGTGGGTTCGGTTCCGTGTGGATGGCGGAGCAGGAGAAGCCTGTCTCCCGCAAGGTCGCGCTCAAGATCATCAAGCTCGGCATGGACACCAAGGCCGTGGTCGCCCGCTTCGAGCAGGAGCGGCAGGCCCTGGCCATCCTCGACCACCCCAACATCGCCAAGGTGTTCGACGCCGGCGCGACGGAAACCGGGCGTCCGTACTTCGCGATGGAGCTGTGCACCGGTGACCCGATCGACCAGTACTGCGACCGGCACAACCTCAGCATCCGCCAGCGACTGGAGCTCTTCGCACAGGTCTGCGCCGCGGTGCAGCACGCGCACAGCAAGGGCCTGATCCACCGCGACATCAAGCCCTCCAACATCCTCGTCAGCACGCAGGACGGCAAGCCACACGCCAAGGTCATCGACTTCGGCATCGCCAAGGCCACGGCCAGCAAGCTCACCGAGAAAACGCTGTTCACCGAGCACAAGCAACTCATCGGCACCCCCGAGTACATGAGCCCCGAACAGGCCGAAGGCTCGCTGGACATCGACACCCGCACCGATGTCTACTCCCTCGGCGTGCTCCTCTACGAACTGCTCACCGGCTCGACACCCTTCAGCAGCCGCGAGCTTCGTTCCGTCGCCTACGCCGAGATCCAGCGCATCATCCGCGAGGTCGAGCCCCCGCGCCCAAGCACACGCCTCAGCCAGAACGCTGAAACCATCGCCTCCGTCGCGGCGAGGCGTCAGATCGAGCCGAGAAAGCTCGGCACGATTGTCCGCGGCGAGCTGGACTGGATCGTGATGAAGGCCCTCGAGAAGGACCGCGCACGCCGCTACGACACCGCCAGCTCCCTCGCTCTCGATATTCAGCGGTACCTCGAGGGGCAGGCCATCTCCGCCGCCCCGCCGAGCACGGCGTACCGCGTGCGCACCTTCGTTCGACGGCACAAGGGCGGCGTCACCGCCACGGCCCTCGTCGCGCTCGCGCTGGTCCTGGGGATCATCGGCACCACGTTCGGTCTCATCCGGGCCAACGAAGAGCGCCGCGCCGCCATCGTCGCCCGCGAGAGCGAGTTCAAGCAGAAGACGCTCGCCGAGGACCGTCTCAAGGAGGCCGAGGCCACCGTCAAGTTCCTCGACGACATGCTCGCCGCGCCCGATCCCGGCGCCCAGGGCAAGGATGTCACGGTCCGTTCCGTGCTCGACCGCGCCTCCAGGAACCTGCAATCGCAGTACACCGACCGCCCGCTGGTCGCCGCCCGGCTCCACGGCACGCTGGGCAAGACGTACTTCGGCCTGGGCGAGTGGAACCCCGCGGAGAACCACGCCCGCGAGACGCTCGCCCTGTACAGGCGGGAACTCGGCCCCGAACACCGCTCCACGCGCGAGGCCCTCAACAGCTTGGCCAGCGTGCTGATCAAGAAGGCGGCGTTGAGCGAGGTCGAGCCGATGCTCGTCGAGGCGCTCAAGGACAACGAGCGTCTCTTTGGTCGAAAGCACGAGGTCACCGCCGCGACCATCGACAACCTCGCCCAGCTCTACACCATGATGGAGCGCCGCGCCGAAGCCATCGCCCTCGCCAAGGAGCTGCTGGACATCCGCACCGCTTCCCTCGGGGCTGAACGGATCGAGACCATCAGCGTGATGAACACCCTCGCGATTCTCTACGCCGACACGGAACAGTTCGACGAGTGCGAGAAGCTGTACCAGGAAGCGATTTCCATCTGCCAGCGCGTCCACGGCCCGGATCACCCGCTCACGCTCGAGATGCGCGGCAACCTCGGCTGGTCCCTCTACCACGACGCTATGGCCCACCAGGAGTCCAACCCCGACCGCCACGCGAACCGCCTCGCCCGCGCCCGCGTGATGGATGAGGAGGTGCTCGCCGCGCGAACCCGGATCCTCGGCGAGGACCACCCCGAAACCGGTAACGCCCGCAACAACCTCGCCACCGTGTACCGCGAGCTCAAAATGTGGGACCAGGCCGACACCCTCACGCTCAAGGACCTGGAAGTCAGCGTCCGCACCCTGGGCGAAACCCACCCCGACACCATCGTCGTCCTCGCCAACATGGGCGGCTCTCTCCGTGGCCGCCAGCGCTTCGAGGAGGCCATCGTCTACCTCGACCGCGCCCTCCGCGGCGCCCGCGTCTCCCACCCCAAGGACTTCCAGGGCACCGCCTTCATCCTCGGCTGGTACGGCTCCTCCCTCCGAGGCCTCAAGCGCTTCGCCGAGGGCGAGCCCATGCTCCTCGAAGCCCGCGGCATCATCGCCCGCACCCTCGGCGAAGACCACGACATCGCCCGGAGAATGGCCCTCGACCTCGAACGCCTCTACACCGACTGGGACAAGGCCGAGCCCGGCAAGGGGTACGACGCAAAGGCGGCGGAATGGAAGGCCAGGCAGAACGCCAAGTAAGGCTGCCCGCGCCTAGCGCTTGGCCATGAACTCCAGCACATCCACCTTGCTCACGATCCCCACAATCTTGTTGTTGTCCACGACCACGCCAACCTGATCCGTCTCGAAGATTCGGAACAGCTCTTCGATCCGCGCCTTGGGATAGATCAGCCCGCCGATCGGGTGCGACACGCTCTTGGCCGGCGAAGTCCCCGTCACCTGCCCCGACTGCATCCCCCGCAGCACATCCACCTCGTGCACCATCCCCACCGGGTTCCCCTTCCCATCCATCACCGGCACCTGCGAAATGCCCTTGCTCTTGAACGTGTCGATGATCTGCGAGACGGGGGTGGACTCGGTGGCCGTGATGATCGGGTGCGGCGGCATGCGCTGGAGAATGTCCTCCACCAGCCCGAGGTCGCGGTCGCTGCCCAGGAACCCGTAGTCCTTCATCCACTGATCGTTCAGGAACTTGGTCGTGTACCGCGTCGCCGAATCCGGCAGCACCGTCACCACCGTCTTGCCCGGCCCGAGCTTCTGCGCCACCTTGATCGCGATGTGCACGTTGCAGCCCGACGACCCGCCGCAGAAGAGCCCCTCCTCTCGGACCAGCCTCCGGGCCATCGTGAAGGCCTCCTTGTCGTTGGTCTGGTGGAACTCGTCAACGACCGAGTAGTCCATCGCCTCGCACAGGATGTCCTCGCCGATGCCCTCGACCTTGTACACGTGCGGCGTGGGCATCGTCTTGGTGTAGAAGTAGTGGTAGTGCACGCTGCCGATGGGGTCGACGCCCACGATCCGCACATGCTTGTGGTTCTTCTTGAAGTACCGCCCGATCCCGGACACCGTCCCGCCCGTGCCCGCGCCGGCGACGACCGCATCCACCTTCCCGCCCGTGTCGCGCCAGATCTCCGGCCCCGTCGAGAGTTCGTGCGCATCAATATTCAGCGGGTTGTGGTACTGGTTCACGTAGAACGCCCCGGGCGTCTCGCGCGCGATCCGCTTGGCCGTCTCGACGTAGTGCTGCGGCGAATCCCCGGGCACATCCGTCGGCGTGATCACCACCTCCGCTCCGAACGCCTTGAGCATGTTCACCTTCTCAAGGCTCATCTTGTCCGGCATCGTGAACACGCACCGGTACCCCCGCACCGCCGCCCACATCGCCACGCCCTGCCCCGTGTTCCCCGACGTGTTCTCGACGATCGTCGCCCCGGGCCGGATCAACCCCTGCTTCTCCGACTCATTCAGAATGTGCACCGCCATCCGGTCCTTGATCGACCCCGTCGGGTTCATGTACTCGCACTTGACCAGCACATCGGCGCAGCCGGGCGGCACCACCTTGTTCAGCCGGACCAGGGGCGTGTTGCCGACAGCGTCGAGGATCGAGTTCTTGATGTTCACGGGCGGTTCCTTCAGGATCAGGAAGTGGGGACCCGACAGGTTATGCGATTGGGCACGAGGCTTCCGCCCGGTGTCCTCGCCTCCAGTGAGCCGGGGCGTCCCCGCCCCGGTTGGCTCTTCGCCCCAGCAGGGCTTGCCAAGGTGGCCAAGGGTCGCGCTTCGCGTACCCCTGGAAAGCAACCCCCAACACCACACCATTTCCTTCTTCCGCCGGATGGGGTTGCAGGGGAAGGGCGGTCAGCCCTTCTCCTGCTTTAGCGCTCTATCCATTCCGAAACCTCAGCAACACGTACACCACTTCGCGGCAGTTCAAACGACCCTTCAAACGTCACTTCAACAACATCGCACGCCGTTCCGTTAAACTCCTTCGCCCGTGCAAACGTCTGCGGACCCCTGGGCGACTTGCGCCCACCAGAGCATCGCGGGGAACCCGAGTTGTATCTGCAGTAGCGGGCTTCGAGCGAGTTCGCCGACATGGCCGAATCTGTTCCGATCTCTAGGACCACAACATCTTCATGCTTGTAACGCTCGAAGTGCCGAACACCGTACGGAATCGGCCCCGAGCTCTTGCCCGGCCAGAAAAATACGCGGTCGTTTAGGCTCTTGACTAAATCCGAAAATCCCCATCCGTCACTCAACACCACATTGCCCTCGTGCAACGGCGCCTGATCTCGAAGTTCCGCCTTCCATCCATCAATCGCAACCACCAAGTGCCCTTTTCGTCTCTTGTTCACCAGCTCCGTCCGACCGGCGCGATGAAGAAGGCGCGATGCTGACTCAATGCGACCTTCGCGCAGAATGGACGACAAATTCGTTCTTGCGGTGAGGTGGAACAGGTGTGGCCGGACTGCAATGAACTGATGAAGGTCTATGGGCATGCAATGCAGCGTACCCGTTCACCGTCGGCCTGATCGCGTGTCCGTCGTCAACCATTCACCCGGTGTAGCACGCTCGATGGGTGGCGAACAAGATGCGTGTTCGCATCTGGTCCATTCAAGTCAACTCGCGCGCCCTCAACTGCAATCCCAAAAACCCAAGAGCTTCCCGCACTTCCGGCACTCGAACACGTACGCCGCCGGATCCGTCCCCATGCGAGAAACCAACTCCTCAATCTCCTTCTCTGACCATGAATCGTCAGAGAAGATCGAAGGCACCGCCGCGGCCCATCTGCCCCGCAGGTCTTCCGCCCTCGCCTCACCGATGTACTCACACGCGATCCCACAGCACATCATCCAGCCATGGTCCTGCCACGTCACGAACCCCGGCGTCCGTTTCTCCACCAGCTCCACATCCTCGGGACTCAACAGGTTCTTGCCGTACGGATGAATACCCGCGCTCTGAAATGTGCCATCAAACTTCGCAGATGCCGACCCGTCCGCGATGCACCACGGACAAATCGAAATGTCGCCATCACCCTGGGACACATAGATGCTTCGCGAGTAGATCCAGCCCCGGCTCCGCCCACAACACTCACACTCCTCATCGCTCTCCTTAAACGACTGCTCCTTCACCGGATCACGAAACAGCGGAAAGTGCGGCAGTGCTTCCATGGATCGAAGTCTACCGAGCGCCCGAGGTGTGATACCCATCGCGTGTGGCGCCCATCTCTCTGTGCCCCTGCATAGTGAACTTTCTTTACCCATGACCACCTTTGTGCGCACATTCCGCGGTCATACCCCCATTCCCCCTTGCATCCCCACGCCGCGCACGTATCTTCCCCCACATGCCCGCCGCGGCCACACATCTCCCCGACCTTTCCCCTCCCGATAAGGCCCTCCTCACCCGCTTCTTCGAGGACCCCTCCCTCCACTCCATTCAAGACCTCTTCCGCTCCCTCAACGACCGCCCCATCCACGGCGCTCCAGCCTCCCTCCTCGACCTCGTCCGCTGGTCCATCCGGCCCGACATCAAGTTCTGGCTCGACATCCGCTCCGCCCAAGTCGCCGCGGCCATCATCCGCCGCCGAATCGCCCGGCTCGAGTTCATCGCCGACAACACCACAAACCTCGTCGAAGCCCGGCGCGCCTCCACCACCATCCTCCGCGTCCTCACCACCCCGCCCCCACGCCCATCCCAGCCGCCCCAGCCCCCGCGATCCCCTTCCCCCCCTTCCCCCCCTTCCCCAACTTCGCCGTCTTATCCCCACTCATCCCCGCATGGATTCACCCCGCCATCTCCGCCAACAAACAGTCCCGCGCCCCGCCCCAACCCATCCTCACAGCACAGCATCCAGGGCCCCAAACAACTGCTCCAGCTCGCCCACGGTGTTGTAGGCCACAAGGCTCACCCGCGCCACACCGCCCCCGAGCCCCATCGCCTCGCACAGCCGCTTGGAATACGCGTGCCCCCAGCGGATCCCGATCCCGCGCTCGCCCAGAAACCTCGAAATCTCCTGCGGGCTGGTTCGCTCGCTCGTGAAACTCACTGTGGCGACGCGCGTCGAGTCCGCCGCCGCCGGGCCGACGATCCGCACGCCGCGCTTCCCGCGCAGGTACGCCATCAACTTCCCCTGAAGTCCCTCCTCGATCCGCTGCATCTCCCCGAAAGCGCGCTCGAACACGGCCCGCCGCGCCTTGACGGTCCCGGGTCCGCCGACCCACTCACGAGTCCCGGTGCCCGTCACCTGGCACACAAAGTCCCACAGCGCGCCGACCCCGGCGCACCCCTCGTGGTTCGGCCCGCCCAGTTCCCACTTGTACGGACCACCCGAAATGAACTCGTGGTTCGGACCCGTCAACTCCGCGAACGCCTCGGTTGTCCCGAACATCGCGGCCATGTGCGGCCCGAACACCTTGTACGTCGAGTACACGTACCAGTCGCACCCGAACGCCGCGACATCCGGCGCGCGGTGCGGGGCGTACGCGACGCCATCGACCAGCACCCGCGCCCCGACCCCGTGCGCCAAGTCCGCAACCGCGCGAACATCCCACACCTCGCCCAGGATGTTCGACACCTGCGGGAACAGCACGAGCAACGTCCGCTCCGACAGCAACCCCTTCAACGTCTCCAGCGAAGGCCGGAAGTTGATCTCCTTCTCGTTGACCGTGACCGGCTCGGCCTGCCACGGCACAACCTCAAACCCGCGCGAGGCCAGCCGCATCCACGGCCCGACATTCGCCTCGTGCCCCGCCGTGCACACGATGACCTGGTCCCGACCACCGCCCCGCCGCGCCTCCGCGTACGCCGCGGCCAACTGGTAGCACAGCACCGTCGTCGACGACCCGAAGATCACCTCCCCGATCCCATCGCCGTTGACGAAGGTCCGGACTACCTCCCGCGCCCGCGCCACCGTGGCCGTGGCCCGCCGCGAGGCGTCGTAGTCCGCGTTGAGCTGCACGTAGTTCTCGCGCAGGTACCGCGTCATCGCGTCGATCACGCACGCGGGCAGTTGCGACCCGCCGGCGTTGTCCATGAACACCGTCGGCGACGCCAGCGCCGGGAACAGCCCGCGGATCTCAGCCGGCGACATCATTGCCGCGCCCCCAGTTCCGTCCACCGCTCATACAGCGCCGCAACCCGCTGCTGAGCCTCCCCCAGCTTCCGGCACACCTCATCCATCTTCCGCCGATCCGCCGCCGTCGTGGGCTCCGCCATCGCTCCCTCCAGTCGTTTCACCTCTTCCTCCGCCGCGCTGATCGCCGCCTCCATCCCGTCCAGCTCCCGCTGCTCGTTGTAACTCAGCTTCTTCTTGGCCGGCGCGGCAGCACCCTTGGCCGGCCCGCTCGTCGCCGGCGCGGGCTTCGCCGGAGCCGCCGTGCCTGTCCGGGGCGGTTTGGCCACCTCCACATCATCCCACGCCGCGGGCTGCCGCTGGAACTTCTCCCACTGGTCAAAGTCCGCGAAGTACTTCGCTCTCCCCTTCCCATCGAGCGCCAGCACCTTCGTCGCAATGTCCGCGATCATCGCCCGATCGTGCGTCACCAGGATCACCGCCCCCGGAAACTCCTCCAGGCTGTCCTCAAGCACTTCCAGCGTCGGGATGTCCAGGTCGTTCGTCGGTTCGTCCAGGATCAGCACATCGCACGGCTCCAGCATCAGCAGCGCGATATGCACCCGCGCCTGCTCCCCGCCGGAGAGCGACCCGATCGTCGCCCGAAGCTGATCGTTCGTGAACAGGAACTTCCGCGCCCACGTCACCACGTGGATCACCCGGTCCTGGAAGATCACCGAATCGCTCTGGGGCGCCAGCGTCTCCCGCAGCGTCAGCGTCGGGTCAAGCTCCGTCCGGTGCTGCGAGAACAGCACGATCTTGAGCTTGTCCGCACGCCCGATCGTCCCCGGCTTGGGGGCGCTCGGCGGCAACCGCGCCTCCGCCGCCGCGGCCAGCGCCGCGGCCGTCGGCGGATCCGGCTCGATCTCGCCCGTGAGCACCTTGATCAGCGTCGACTTCCCCGACCCGTTCGGACCCATCAGCGCCAGCTTGTCCCCCGGCCCGAGCATGACATCCAGGTCCGTAAAGAGCTTCCGGTCGCCGTACGCCTTCGTGATCGCCCGCGCAAACAGCAGCTTCCGCGTCTTGCGGTCGGTGGAGTTGAAGTCGATCGCCGCGGCCTGGAGCGGCGCGTTCCGGGCCCGCAACTCCGCCAGCTCGTCAATCCGTTCGTACGACGCCTCGATCCGGCTCTTGGACTTGGTCCGCCGCGCCTTGGCCCCGCGCGAGAGCCACCGCAGATCCTCCCGCACCTGGTTCGCCAGCGACTTCTCCTGCTTGGCCTGCGCATCGAGGAAGTCCTGCTTGCGCCGGAGGAAGTCCGTGTAGTTCCCGCGCACCTGGAACGTCCCATCCGGGTACGCCGTGGAAAGCTCGATGATCCGCGCCGCGGTCGATTCGAGGAACGCCCGGTCGTGCGTCACCACGATCGAGGCATACTGCTCCCCACCCTGCGACCCGCGGAGCACGTCCTCCAGCCATTCGATGCCCTCGACGTCGAGATGGTTGGTCGGTTCATCGAGCAGGATGATGTCCGGCTCCCCCGCCAGCGCCCGGGCGATGGAGAGCCGCTTGCGCTGCCCGCCGGAGAGCGACGAGGTCGGTTGGTTGAGATCCGCAAAGTCAAACCGCCCGAGCGACAGCTCCGCCGCCATCTCGATCTCGTGCTCATCATGAATGTGCGGCAGCTTCCCCTTCCCCATGTCCTCCCGCAGCGAATCCATCACCGCCGAGAGCACGGTTGAGCCTTCCGGAAAGATGTCGGCCTGCGCGACATAGGCGATGCGCGCCCCCTTGCGGAGCGTCACCGACCCCTCATCCGGCTGGTCAAACCCGGCCAGGATCTTGAGCAGCGTGGACTTCCCCGAACCGTTGGGCCCAATCAGCGCCAACCGCTCCCGATCCTCCAGCGAGACCGAAACCCCCGAAAAGAGCGTGCGCGAGCCAAAGGTGCGGGAGAGGTTGGAAGCGGTGAGGACGGGGGGCATGGGCAGGAAGATAGGGAGGTGATACGCTTGGGGCATGCCGTCAACGGAGGTTGTGGTCTTTGGGGTGTTCGCGGCGTTGCCGTGGGTGGTGCAGGGGCTGGCAGTCCTCGCGGCGGGGGGTCGGCAGAGAGAGGGGAAGGGAGAGCGGGCCAGTCGGCGAATGATTCTGCTAATGACGCTCGTTTCGCTGACGATGCTAGTGGTGGGGGCGGCGTACTTCTGGCTCTTCGATCCAGCAAGTGAGGTGTTGAGGGAATGGTTGGGCGCGCGCGGGGGTTTGCGGGAGTAGGCCATTGCGCGGAACGGAAGAGTGGGGGCCTTTGTTTGAGCTGGGGGAGTTTCAGAGAAGGCGACTAGGCCATCTGTTTCGGTGATTGAGTAGGCTGGGGCGATGGAGCGACGCGACTGGACGCGGGAGGAGCGGGTGCGGGCTTTGTCTCTGTATTGCCGCTTGCCGTTTGGCAAGATGCACAAGGGTAACCCCGAGGTGAAGGCACTGGCGGAGGTGATGGGACGGACGCCGTCGGCGGTCTCGATGAAGCTGGGAAACTACGCGAGCCTCGACCCCGCGATGAAGGGAAGAGGCATCAAGGGGATGGCGAACTCATCGAGTGCCGACCGAGAGATTTGGGCTGAGTTCTACGGGCGATGGGAGGAACTCTCGCGGTTGGCCGCGGAAGGCCTGGAGGTCGCGGCGGCGGTCGAGCAGGGAATCGAGGCGCCCTCGGGTCCATCGGAGGTGATACGAGAGGTCGCGGTTCGGCGGGGGCAGGCGTTCTTTCGCGCGGCGGTGTTGGCCGCGCACGAGAGCACGTGCTGCATCACCGGGATCAAGTGCGAAGCGTTGCTCCGGGCGAGCCACATCGTGCCGTGGGCAGAGGACGAGAAGCTCAGGCTGGATCCGCACAACGGACTTTGTTTGAATGCGCTGCACGACGCCGCGTTTGATCGGGGGTTGATCACACTGGGGGAGAGGTTTGAGCTATGGGTTTCGAGGCGAGTGCAGGATGAGGTTCCGCGAAGCGTGTATCGAGAGATGTTTGAGTCGCGGGAAGGTGTGGAGGTTAGGGTGCCGGAGCGGTATAGGCCGCGGGGGGAGTACTTGGAGTGGCATCGCGAGAGGGTCTTCGTGGGGTGATGGCAACACGATCACTTCTGTTCTTCAGGTTTGGGAAGCACAGCCAGCAATGCGCTTATCGCACGGATTGCATCATCATGGCCCGTCTCTCCCTGACGAGTTGCAAGGCGAAGCAGTCCGAGCTGCGCATGACACACCCGCAGGAAGCCCTTTGTGGCGCGGTTCACGACGCCATCATTGTGGTGAACTCTCATAAGCAGTTCCGGGTGGGGATCTGAGTTGGTCTCGTAGTTGACGGACAGGGATACCGGAAGGTCAAGAAGGTTCAGTCCGATCACTTGAAGGTCGATTGCGGCCCACTTCTGCATGATGCCAAAGAAATGCGTTCTGCATTCAGGCTTCTCAAGGTCGCCAATGTCGATCTCCGCGATCGGCTTGCCTAGGTAAAGAATGCCCTCAGGCGGCTGGCCCTTATAGCCGACCGGCGCTTCACCCAAGCGGAGCGTGAGTTTGTCATAGTTGTGATATCGATAGCTGATCCGCTCTCGCGTCTGAAACAAGCGAAGCAGCATCCCTTCTCGATCTATCACAGCGCGGAAGTAGGGCAGTTCGAGATCACGCAAGGTGGCGAGGCGGTCTTCTACAAACGACTCGTCGTCTTCATTCGACTTGACCTGCACCAGAATGGCGGGGCCAGTAGGGGCCACTCTTGTGTCATTCCGCGGCTCGTAGAGATACACAAGAAAGTCGCTGAGGAACGAGTCGGACTGTCGCGGAACAGGGGCGCAGAAGCCGATGGTGCCTAGGGCATACCAAGCCAAGTACTCAGAGCGGCTTCCTTCGATAGCGTTGAGGAGGTGCATTGCACCAGTTTAGTCGACGGTCCGTCTGCCTCAGGCTCGCCGCTGAGGGAGGGGAAGGGCTGGCCGCCCTTCCCCCGCAACCCCATCCCGCGGTGGGCGGAAGCGGAGAGGGAGGGGTGGGTCGCTTCCAGGGGTGCGCGAAGCGCGACCCCTGGCAACCTTCACATGCCCCGCTGGGGCAACGAGGAACCGGGCCCGAACGCTACGGCTCACTTGTGGGTTAGCCCTTGGCACCGGCGCCGATGGTCATCTTCACCGGGATAAAGCTCGGCTTCACCCGCTTCTCGAACTCGTCGCGGTACTTGTTCATGATCGTGCGGAGGGCCCAGTTGTTGCCGTCGGCGAGGCCGCAGATGGTGGTGCCGGGCATGATGCCCATGCTGGTGGCGATTTCGAGGGCGAGGTCGAGGTCCTTGGTCTTGCCCTGGCCTTCCTCGATGCGGCACATGAGCTGGTAGAGCCAGCCGGAGCCTTCGCGGCAGGGGGTGCACTGGCCGCAGGATTCGTGTTTGAAGAATCTCGCGATGTTTCTCGCGACGGCGACCATGTCGGTGTCTTCATCGAAGATGGTGGGGCAGGCGGTGCCGAGGCCCATCACGTTGTACTTGCGGCCGATGTCGAAGTCCATTTCGGCGTCGAACTGGTCGGGGCCGAGGATGCCCATGGAGACGCCGCCGGCGATGGCGCCCTTGAACTTCTTTCCGCCGCGCATGCCGCCGCAGTAGTCGTTGACGAGGGTGGAGAGCTTGATGCCGAGGTCGCACTCGTAGACGCCGGGGCGGTTGACGTGGCCGGAGACGCCCATGAGCTTGGTGCCCCAGCTTGGGGGTCCGCCGACGGTGCTGTCGCAGCCTTGCTTGCTGAACCAGTCGGCGCCGTGCTCGATGATGCTGGGCACGTGGCAGAGGGTCTCGACGTTGTTGATGATGGTGGGCTTGCCGAAGAGGCCCTTGACGGCGGGGAAGGGGGGCTTGATGCGGGGCCAGCCGCGCTTGCCTTCGAGGGCTTCGAGGAGGCCGGTCTCTTCGCCACAGATATAGGCCCCGGCGCCGCGGTGGACGTAGCAATCGACGACCCAAGGCTCACCCGTTGCGGTTTTTGCGCCGTTCAGGAGGCCCTTGCCGCCGAAGATGCCGTTGGCGTAGGCCTCCTTGATGGCCTTCTCGGTGATGTGGGTCTGGTGGTGGTATTCGCCGCGGATGAAGATGAAGGCGGTCTTGATGCGGCAGGCGTAGCAGGCGATGGCGATGCCTTCGAGCTGGAGATGGGGGTCGAAGTCGAGGAGGAGGCGGTCCTTGAAGGTGCCGGGTTCGGATTCATCGGCGTTGACGGCGAGGTAGCGCTGGCCGGGATCGCCGGGTTTCCCATCGGGACCCGGGGCGACTTTGGGGAGGAAGGTCCACTTGAGGCCGGTGGGGAAGCCGGCGCCGCCGCGGCCGCGGAGCTGGGACTTTTTGACTTCATCGACGACGGCCTCGGGGGCCATGGAGAGGGCCTTGCGGAGGGCGGTGTAGCCGCCGGTCTTGACGTACTCGTCGTAGGAGACGGTGTGGCGATCCTGTTCCTTGCCGTAGGGGAAGGTGGGGATGCGAGCGGTGAGGATGGGCTTGCCGGCTTTGAGGGAGGGGGGCATGGGGCGGATTGTACACAGGGCCACATTTGCAGAAGGCCGCAGGGGAGTGAGCCGGAGTGCTGAGTCCCTAGGGACATCCACCGGCGAAACTGTAGAGGAAGCACTGGAAGTCGCCGGCGGTGAGGGTCCAGGGGGGTACGGATCCATCGCAGTTGGCGTAGGAGTCGCCGGCGACGAACTTGTTGAGGAAGCACAGGAAGTCGTTGGCGGTGAGGACGGGGAGGGTGGTGGATCCGTCGCAGTTGGCGTAGCAGAGCGGGGCACCGTACGAGACGTACTCGACGGCGGTGTAGTTTCCCTCGAAGAGGAGGGATTGTGCAGCGGTGGCGCGGCTGATGCTGTAGATGCCGCCGTTGGCGCGGACGCCGATGAGAGCGCCTGCGGTGTAGCCGCTGAGATCGAGGAAGGGGTTGTCGCTCTGTCCGATGGAGCCGATCCAGGTCACCTGGCCGTTTGTGAGGTCGAGGCGAAAGAGATCGGTGTCGATGGTGTCGACGATGTAGGTCTCGTCGTTGGAGTAGCGGGCCATCGCGGTGACCTGGTCGAGGCGCGGCGAGCCGCTGAGCGGGGCGATCAAGGTTGTCTGGCCGGTGGTGCGGTTGATCCGGTACAGCGTGTTGTCGCCGATGGCGAGGTAGCTTGAGCTGTCACCGTAGATGACGGAGTGACGAGTCCACTCGGTACCGATGGCGGGGCGGATGGTGACGGCGCCCGATTGGGGATTGATGGTCACGAGCCGATCCGGGTTGCCGTCGAGGGCACCGTCAATGGCCGTCAGCCCGGCGTCGGCGTAGATGAAGACCATGCCGCCGCGGAGGGCCTGGTGGCCGGTGACCGGGTAGGACGCGATCAACGCGCCGGTGGAGGCGTTGAGACGATAGAGGGTCGGGCTGGTGGCGCCGCTGAGGGCGAAGATGACGCCCTGCCCGGCGGCGGGCGAAGCGGCCACAAGAATCAGGGCGATGGCGCGCATGTGTGGCTCCTTCTGGAGGAGTATACACCCAAATCGAGTTCGAACAAGGTGATTTGGAGAACACCCGGGACGAATCGGGGCCCGAGGCGTGGGCGCTGGTCGGAGCGAGGAAGGAAGTGGTGCGGAGGGAGGGTGGGCGCGGGGTTGATCGGTGCCATGTGTGTGGCATTGCCGAGGGGGTGGGGGGGGGATGACAAAGGTGTGTGCGGGCTCGTGAATCGTTGGCTCAGGGGCATCCGGCGGCGTAGGCGTTGAGGAAGCAGGCGAAGTCGGCGGCGGTGAGGACGGGGTCGAAGTGGGTTTGGTCGCAGTTGGCGTAGCAGTCATTGGAGGCAAAGCGGGTGAGGAAGCAGAGGAAGTCGTTGGCGGTGAGGAGGGGGGAGCCGGACGAGCCGTCGCAGTTGGCGTAGCAGGCGGGGGTGAGGATGGCGCCGGGGTCGGCGGTGCCGCAGCCGCAGGACATGGCGATGACGAAGTGGCCGGCGGTGCAGGCGGAGGCGGGGTTGATGGTGAGGGTGGGGGTTTGCGCGCCGGAGTAGGGGGCGGTGTTGAAGACGGGGTAGATGTTGCGGTGCCACTGGAACTCGGTGGCGTTCTGCGCGGCGGCGGAGAGGGTGAGGCCCTGGCCTTGCACAAAGGTCTGGGAGGCGGGGGCCTGGGTGATGAGGACGGCGAGGGTGCCGTTGCCGTTGTAGCGGAAGAGTTCGTTAGACTGGAGGCCGAAGGGGAAGGGGCCGCCGCCGAAGTGCATGACGGCGTGGCGGGCGGAGTCGTACGTCATGGAAGCGCCGGCGCGGGCGCCGGGGCCGTCATCGGCGCGCTTGGTCCAGGTGAAGGAGACTGGGTCGAGGTCCCAGGTGTCGGTGAGGCTCCAGGCGGTGTCGGAGGCGATGCCGCCGGAGATGACCATGCGACGGCGGACGGGATCGAACGCCGCGGCGGCGGAGGCGCGGGGGGAGGGGCCGTGGCCGCGGAAGGACCAGGTGTTGGCGGCGGTGTCGAACTCCCAGACGTCGGAGAGGATGGTTGTTCCGGCGCGGCCGCCGTGGAGGATGATGCGGGCGCGGTGAGGATCGAAGACGGCGACGGCGTCGCGGCGTGGGGCGGGGCCTGGGGCGTTGATGGGGGACCAGAGGCCGGAGGGTTCGAGGCGGCGCGTGGGCGAGGGGAAGTCGCCGAAGAGAATGGTCTGGTGGTTGATGGTGTCGTGGACCATGACGTGTCCGGAGGGGGCGATGTCATTGGCCGCGGGGAGGTTGTACCACTCGGCGGGGTCAAGGATCCACGTCCGTGTGTCGGCGGCGCCGCCGAAGAGGATGAAGTGCTGGTTGACGGGGTCGAAGGCGAGGGTGTGTCCGGCGCGGGGTCCGGGACCGAAGGCGAGGCGTCGCTGCCATTCGAAGCCGTTCCACTCCCAGGTGTCGGCGAGGGTGCCGATGGTGTCGGAGTGGCCGCCGTAGAGGACGAGTCGGGCGCGGAGGGTGTCGAAGGTGACGGCGGAGCGGGAGCGGGCGGCGGGGGCGTCTTTGAAGGGAGGGGAAGCGAAGGTCCAGATGCAGTCCTGGGCGGGGGCGAGGGGGGCGAAGGGGAGAATGGCGAGGAGTGGGGCTCGCATGGGTGCATTCTGGGGAAGGTGGGGGTGGAGTCAAGGGGTATCGGGCATCGAAGTCCCGCCAAGCCGGGACTTCGATGGCACGGTCACGGCACGGTCATGGCAGGGTGGTTGTTGTCCGTAGAATCAGGGGTGACGACCATGAAGCCAACGGTGCCGGCGGAGACAAGCGTGTCGGGGAAGTCTCGTCGCGGGGTGGTGTGGACGCGGCGGGGGATGCTGGGGTTGCAGGGGGTGTCGGCGGGGGAGATTCGGTTGATCCTGGAGAAGGCCCGGGCGCTGTCGCCGGTGGCGAATCGGCCGGAGACGCGGACGGGGGAGTTGGCGGGGAGGACGGTGGCCACGCTCTTCTTTGAGGATTCGACGCGGACGAAGACGAGCTTTGCGCTGGCGGCGCGGCGGATGTCGGCGGAGGTGATCGATCTGCCGATGGGGACATCGTCGGTGAACAAGGGGGAGACGCTGGTTGATACGGCGCGGACGGTGGAGGCGATGGGGGTGTCGGCGCTGGTGGTGCGGGCGCGGCAGAGCGGGGCGGCGGAGATGATCGCGGGGGCGGTGAAGTGCGCGGTGTTCAACGCGGGGGATGGAAAGCACGAGCACCCGACGCAGGGGTTGCTGGATGCGTACACGATCGCGGAGGCGCACGGGCGGCTGGAGGACTTTGATCTGTCGGGCCTGACGGTGGCGATCGTGGGGGATGTGGTGAGTTCGCGGGTGGCGCGGAGCGGGATCGCGGCGCTGGGGGCGCTGGGGGCGAGGGTGGTGTGCTCGGGTCCGCCGGGGATGGCGCCGGCCTCGCTGGCGAGCCTGGGGTGCGCGGTGACGAACGACTTTGATTCGGTGATTGGTGCCGCGGATGTGGTGATGATGCTGCGGATTCAGTTTGAGAGGCAGGAAGAGGGGAAGGGTGGCGTGGCGGAAGGGAAGGGGCCGGAGGCGAAGGCGCGGATGTCCGGGATCGTGTCGGTGCACGAGTACCGCGAGTTGTACGGGTTGACGAGGGAGCGGGCGGGGCGGATGAAGAAGGGGTCGGTGGTGATGCACCCGGGGCCGATGAACCGGGGGATCGAGATTGATGGGGAGGTGGCGGACGGGGAGCGGAGCGTGGTGCTGAGGCAGGTGGCCAACGGGGTGGCGGTGCGGATGGCGGCGCTGGGGGTTTGCGGCGTTGGGACGGTGTGAAGCAGAGACGCAGAAACGTAGTGACGCAGTGACGCAGAAGTGCCGTGAGCAAGGGGTCGAGTTTGAGGGTTTAGGACCGTGGCGCATTTGCCGGTGACGGCTTCAGTCGTCGCACGTGACTTCGAAAGCGAAGTCCGCCGACGCGGCGATGGAAGCGATGGCAGCGAGTTCAGGGGCGGGGATAGTGCGGAAGGGCACTTTGCCTATGGGTGAAGCGCTGCGAGAGTTTCTGGCGGAGAGGGATGCGCCCTGTCCGCGGTGCGGGTACAACCTGCGGGGGTTGGCGGGGGTGGAGTGCCCGGAGTGCGGGCTGGCGCTTTCGGTGGAGCGGCTGAAGGAGGAAGAGGAGCACCGGGAGTGGCGTGAAAGGAGGATGCCGCGGGACCCGATTACGACGGCGGGGCTGATCGGATCGATCCTGAGTCTTGGGTGGCCGCTGGCGCTGCTGGTGCTTGGTGTGTTGCTGCGGGATGCGACGGTCGTGGATGCGAGGCGGTTGGGGCTTTTGGCGTTGATTGCCGTGGTGCAGGTGGGGCTGGTGGTGGTGTATCTTGGGCGGTCGATGGGGGGGTTGGCGGGGATGAAGGACTGGCCGCGGCGAAGGAAGGTGTGGCTGGCGGTGCTGGCGTGGTGCTGGGGTCCGGGGGCGATTGTGGGGATGATCGTGTGGCAGGCGGTGTTCTGAAGGGGATGCGATGGATGAAGCGGACAGGGCGGCGCGGCTGGAGTTCCTGAGAACGTTCCTCGCGGAGCGGGACATGCCGTGCCCGCTGTGCGGGTACAACCTGCGGGCGCTGCAAGCCGGGCAGTGTCCGGAGTGCGGGTCGGAGGTGGAGGTGACGGTGGGGCTGATGGAGCCGCGGATGGGGGCGTTTGTGGCGGGGGTGGGGGGGCTGGCGATCGGGCTGGGGTTCAACGGGCTGCTGATGGCGTGGATCGGGTGGATGATGCTGGCTCGTCCCCGGTCGGGGCCGGGCCTGGAGATCATGCTGCCGCTCATTGTTGGGTTTGTGATGACGGCGGGGGCGCTGGTGGGGTGGTTGAAGTCGAGGCGGCGGATCCGGCAGGAGACGTTCGGCGCGCGGGTTGTGCTGGTGATGCTGTGTTACGGGCTGAGTTTCGGGTTCGCGGCGTGGTTTTTCGCGGTGGCGCGATGAGGGCACGGCGGTGAGGGCGCACGAGGCGAAGGTGTTGGCGGTCATGCGGCAGCGCGACATCGCGTGCCCGGGGTGCGGGTACGCGATGAAGGGGTTGCCGACCGTGGTGTGCCCGGAGTGCGGGCGGAGGCTGAACTGGATTGATGTGGATACGCCGCGGAACGCGCTGCCCTGGCGGGTGGGGGTGTTTGATGTGGCGGGTTTGATCGGGACGATGGTGGTGAACGGCGGGCTGGTGATGGTGCTGGCGGTGGCGGTGGTGGGGTTTCTGAAGGGGAGCTGGTTCACGGCGGAGGTGTTCAACCTGGGTCGGGGGCCGCGGTCGGTGTCCGGGGTGCTGCTGTTCGTGCTGGGGGCGAGCCTGGTGGCGTGGGGGGCGGCGTGGGAGTTGTCGAGCCACCGGTCGTACAAGGTGCAGCAAGCGCTGGCCGCGTGGTGCTGGGTGCTGACCGTGTTTCACCTGGTGGGGGTGGTGTCGGTGGTGGTGTGAGGCTGTGGTGATGTGCTCGGGTGGTACTCTCGGCGCGGTGAACTGGGCGGAGGATTCGCGTGGGCAAGTACCGCGGGGTGACGGCTGGGAAGGCGCCTCGTTCATCGGGGCGCGTTTCGGTGTGCGCGGTCTGTGGGTACGACCTGCGGGGGCTGAATGGCTTGGCATGTCCGGAGTGCGGCAAGCCGGTGGGCAATGCGGTATCGAGGTTGTATCCAGCGGAGAGGTACTTCCTGGGCGGAGTCGCGTTTTGTGTGGCCGCGGCGGTGGCGTGGGTGGTTGCGATTGTGGCGATGGCGAGCGATCCGTTGTGGGTCATTGCGTTGTGGGTTCCGGGGGCGATGGTGGTAGTCGCATGGGTTCAGGTGTCGATTTGGGCGGCGGTGTATTCCTGCCTCAAGCGGAAACGCCGGGCGTGGGCCGTGGTCAATGCGGTGGTGTCGTGGGGATTGGGCTCGGCCTCTGTGATTGGGCTGCTGCTGTTGTTCGTCGTGGGATAGCGCAGGTCGGCGAATCAGGCCGCGTGCGTCACGGGTTGATCGAGGAACTCGCGGCAGCGTTCCACGAGGCTGACGCGGTCGATGGGCTTGCTGAGGTAGGCGTTGCAGCCGGCGCTGAGGCACTTGTCGGCGTCGCCGGCCATGGCGTGGGCGGTGAGGGCGATGATGGGGCGGGTCCAGCCGCGGTCGCGGAGCGTGCGGGCGAAGGTGTAGCCGTCCATTTCGGGCATCTGGATGTCGGTGAGGATGAGGTCGAAGGCGGGCGGGGCGAGCGGGCCGGCGTGGGAGCCGTCGGCGGTGAGGGCCTTGAGCGCGGCGAGCCCGTTGTCGCACGGAATGACCGTGGCGCCCGCCTTGCGGAGGTGGAAGGCGATGAGGCGCTGGTTGTCGGGACCGTCCTCGGCGAGGAGGATCCGGCGGCCCTTGAGCGGGGCGTGATCGGCGGGCGGCTCGGCGGAGATCGAGTGGTCGGTGCGCGGGGCGGCGGGGAGTGATGTGGACGGCACGGAGATGGGGGCGGCGGCGATGGTGACGGTGAACGTGCTGCCGCGGCCGGGCTGGGAGCTGACGGATATATCGCCCCCGAGGAGGTTGGCGAGGGACCTGGAGATCCGGAGGCCGAGGCCGGATCCGCCGAAGCGGCGCGTGGTGGAGGAGTCGGCCTGCTGGAAGGCGGCGAAGAGGCGATCGACCTGCTCGCGGGTCATTCCGATCCCGGTGTCGGAGATGGTGAGGCGGAGGCGCGGGCCGGCCGGTGCGTCGGGCTCGAAGGCGGCGCGGACGGTGATGCCCCCGATCTCCGTGAACTTGATCGCGTTGCCCACGAGATTGAGGAGGATCTGGCGCAGGCGGACGGGGTCGGTACGGATGGTGGGCGGGAGGGGGGTGTCGTGTTCGAGGGAGAAGCTGATGCCGCGGGCGCGGGCTTTGACGGCCATGAGGGAGGCGATGTCGCCGAGCACGAGGGCGGGATCGACGGGGACGGACTCGACGGTCATCTTGCCGGCCTCGATCTTGGAGACGTCGAGGATGTCGTTGATGATGGAGAGGAGGTGGTCGCTGTTGCGCTTGATGGTGTCGATGTAGGTTTCGCGTTCCTCCTCGGAGCAATCGGAGAGGAGGTCGGCGTAGCCGAGGATGGCGGTCATCGGCGTGCGGATTTCGTGGGACATGTTGGCGAGGAACTCGCTCTTGGCGCGGTTGGCGGATTCGGCGAGGGCGGTGGCTTCGGCCAGGGCGTCGGCGGCGGCCTTCACGCTGGTGATGTCGACGTGGACACCCATGGCGCGCCGGGCGCGGCCGTCGGCATCGCGCTCGGTGACGCGGCCGGCGTCGAGGATCCAGGCCCAAGTGCCGTCCTTGCGGAGCAAGCGGTGTTCAAAGCGGTACTCTTCGGTGCGGCCTTCGAGGTGCTCGTTGAGCCGGCGCCAGGCCTCGGGAAGGTCGTCGGGGTGGATGAGGCGGCCCCAGGCGCCGACGTTGGGCTCCCATTCACCGGGCTTATAGCCGTGCATGGTCTGGGCGACGTCGTTGAAGGTGACGCGGCCCGAGTCGATTTCCCAGTCCCACGTGCCGATGCGGGCGGATCGGACGGTGAGGTCAAGCCGCTCGGCCTGCTCGCGGAGAATCTGGCGCTGGGCGATCTGTTCGGACACGTCAACCAGGATGCCCCGCATGATCGAGGGCTTGCCTTGGGTCATCTCGACGGTGACGACATCGTCGATGTGGACGATGGAACCATCGGCGCGGCGCATGCGGTACTGGAAACGGTGGGCGCGGCCGGCGAGTGTTTCCCGGAAGCAGTAGTCGATCGCGCGATCGCGGTCGTCCTCGTGCAGGGTGTCCTGCCAGAAGTTGGGCCGGAACCAGTCCTCGATGGGGTAGCCGAGGCGGGCGGCCTGCGGCGAGACGTACGTGAACCGGTTTGCCTTGCAATCGAACTCCCAGACGATGGCGTTGGCGCTTTCGACGAGCGTGCGGAAGCGGGCCTCGCTGGCGGCGATGGCGGACTGGATCTGCTTGGTCTGGGTGATGTCGAATCGGAGGGAGATGTAGCGGTCGATGCGGCCGTTGGCGTCCATGAACGGCGCGATGACGGTGTCGACCCAGAAGAGGGAGCCATCCTTGGCGCGGTTGCAGACCTCGCCGCGCCAGGTCTGGCCGGAGGCGATGGTCTTCCATGCATCGACCCAGAAGGACTTGGGGTGGTGGCCGCTGTTGACGATGCGGTGGTCCTGCCCGATGAGTTCCTCGCGGGAATAACCGCTGATGGCGCAGAAGAGGTCGTTGACGGCGGTGATGCGGCCTCGGGCGTCGGCCTCGGAGTAGATCGTGCGGTGCTGGATGGCGTCGCGCAGGCCCCGGGATTCGCGGAGGAGTTCCTCCGCGCGGTCGCGGGCGGAGCCCATGGACCAGAGGAGCCCAGCGAGGAGGAGACTCAGCGCGGAGCCGCAGATGGCGATGGCGGCGGGCACGGCGCGCTCCAGGGTGGACTCGAAAGTTGGGGTGGAGGTGATGGCGAGGGACCAGAGGCGTCCGCCGATGAGGACCTGTGTGAACCGACCTTGGCTGCGTTCTTCGTACGCGGCCGGCGTGACGGGACCGACGTGAGAGGCCAGGTGCCCATCGGCGTCGAAACGCAGGTGGTCGAGTGTTCTTGACGGGCCTTCGAAGATTTCGAGGTCCGCGAGGCCTTCGAGCTCGGAGATGAGCTGGCGGCCGAGTGTTTCCATGCACACGGGCGCGAACAGGACGAGATCGAGCGCGGCGCGGCGTTCTTCCGGCGTGCCGGTGGCCCGGCCTTGGCGGTAGACCGGGAGGATCCAGAGGTGGTAGGTGCGGGGGTCACTTGGCGTGAGCCGGCCCGATGCGGTGAGACGGGACTCGCCGTTCTCGAGGCAAGCGTCGAGGTCGGCCAGCAGCCCCGGGAAGCAAGAGAGGTCGGCGCCGACGAGCGGGCCCGCCATCTCCGACGGTTCGGCGTGGCGAACGAGCAGGTGAAGGGGTGCGGCTGGATCCGGGCGCGGCGCGTAGGAGGCGTCCCCGAGCGCGTGCATGGCGCGCTGGTGGGCGTCCACCCAGCCGGGGGTCACGACATCGAGCACGCCGATGAAGGGTGTGCCGGGAAAGAGGTGGCCTATCTCGCTGTAGCCGTTGATGATCGTGCGGAACTCGGCGGGTTCGACCCGGGCGCTGGCGTGGTAGAGGCCCTTGGCCCCGATCAGGGCGGCGGGCTGGCGCATGCGTTCGGCGAAGAGGTGGCTGGTGCGCGACGCGACGAGGTTGAATCGCTCGTCGGCCTCGCGGTTGAGCCGGCGGTGCTCGTGCGCGGCGAGCGAGAGCGAGATGGCCGTTCCGATCGCGAACGTCGCTCCCGCGACCGATGAGAGCCGCCGGAACGCGCCGGCGGAACCGCGTGACGGCGCTCGTCCGCCGGCGGAATGAAAGCGCCAGAACAGGAACGGTCCGCCGACCAACACGGTGAGGCCGCCAACGAGCAGCAGGCGTGTCCACAGATCTGCCATGGATGCACGGTGCCAAACGGTGACGGTGGCGACGATCACGACGGCGCTGACGCCGGCGGCCGACTCGAGGGCGAAGCGGGAGATGGGTCGAATAGAAGACAGGGGGGACCTCAATCCGGTTATCGACGCGGGATTGCGCGAGGTTGAGGGTTATGCCGATTAATCCGCCGTGGTTATTGGACGGGGTAGGGCCATGTCGCACCGGCTTGATCGCGGGCGGTGGCGCGGCCGCGGATTGGATTGTCGCGTTTTCAGGGTTGAATGTGACGTAAAGGGTTGGAGGGGGGCGGTGGGGAGGAGTCGGGGAGAGCGATCCGTGGCTGGGGTTCGTTCGTACGAAGAGAAGCAGCGTCCTGATAACGCCGATAGAGCAGGGGGAAGGAAGCACCATGGCCGCGACGACGATGCGGACGGAACTGACGCCGGAACTTCGGGAACACATGGCCCGGATCAAGGCCAAGGCCATGGAGTATGGCCTTGACTTCTTTGAGGTGGTGTTCGAGGTTCTGCCCTTTGAGGTGATGAACCAGATCGCGGCGTACGGTGGGTTCCCGGTGCGGTACCCGCACTGGCGATGGGGGATGGAGTACGAGAAGCTCAGCAAGCGGGATGCGTACGGGCTTGGTCGCATCTACGAGATGGTGATCAACAACGACCCGTGCTACGCGTACCTGCAGGAGAGCAACGCCGTCACGGACCAGAAACTGGTGATGGCGCACGTGTACGGGCACGCGGACTTCTTCAAGCACAACTTCTGGTTCGGGAAGACGAACCGGAAGATGATGGACGAGATGGCGAACCACGCGACGCGGGTGCGCCGGCACATGGAGCGGCACGGAACGAGCACGGTGGAGCGGTTCATCGATGTGTGCCTGAGCGTGGAGCACCTGATCGATCCGCACTCGGTCTTCATGCAGCGGGAAGAAGCGCGGCGGAGCCGGTCGCAGGCGGGGCCGGAATACGAGGGGCAGGAGCGGCGTGGCGCGTTCGAGCCGGAGAAGTTCGCGGCCAAGGACTACATGGATCCGTTCATCAATCCTCAGCGCGAGATGGAACGGCAGAAGCGCGAGCACGAGGAGAAGGAGAAGGCCAGCCGGGGCAAGTTTCCGGCCCGTCCGACGCGGGATGTGCTGCAGTTCCTTCTGCGGCACGCGCCGCTGGAGGACTGGCAGCAGGATGTCCTGGGGATCATCCGGGATGAGGCGTACTACTTCGCGCCGCAGGCGATGACGAAGATCATGAACGAGGGGTGGGCGACGTACTGGCACAGCAAGCTGATGACGTCGCACTTCCTGGAGAGCAGCGAGATCGTGCACTACGCGGACCAGCACTCGGGCGTGGTGCACATGCCCGCGGGCGGGTTCAACCCGTACAAGATCGGCGTGGAGATGTTCAAGGACATCGAGCGTCGGTGGAACACGGGGCAGCACGGGGCCGAGTGGGAGGCGCTCGAGGGAGTGGGCGCCAAGGAACGCTACGACGACAAGAGCATGAAGGGGCGGGAGAAGATCTTTGAAGTTCGGCGGATCTACAACGATGTGAGCTTCATCGACGAGTTCCTGACGCCGGAGTTCGTCGAGCGGCACAAGATGTACCAGCACAAGCGCGACCCGCACACGGGGGAGATCAAGATCGTGAGCCGCGACTTTGATCGGGTGAAGCAGACGCTGCTGC
The DNA here is from genome assembly GCA_019636625.1 of Phycisphaeraceae bacterium. GTDB lineage: Bacteria > Planctomycetota > Phycisphaerae > Phycisphaerales > UBA1924 > JAHBXE01. Next base: position 117,493 of record JAHBXE010000003.1, on the reverse strand, counting down.
ACCACCTGACGAACCGGGGCGAGCCGTTCATGTACGTGGCGGATGCGAACTACCTCAATCGTGGGGAGTTGTACCTGGCGCACCAGTGGACGGGGCTGGAGGTGGAGATCGCGCGGGCGGGGCCGGTGCTGCAGAACCTGCGGATCCTGTGGGGCCGGCCGGTGCACCTGCAGGCGAGGGTGAACGACGACATGTGGCTCTTCACGTGCGCGGAGGCGGGCAAGGATGTGAAGAAGGAGAAGATCACGGACGAAACGCCGGGTCCGGCGCACGTGGTGGGGTAGGGGGCGGCGAGCGGGCGGTGAGGCGTGTCGCAGCCGGCGATACGGTTTGAAGTTTCATTCTGTCACCTCAAACTAGAGCCGAGATGCAAGAATTCCGGCCAGAACCAGCGAGTTCGGTTTTGTGAGGCACCAATTTGGCACCGCAAACGAACCTTCAGAGAGTCCCGGTTGCAGTGCGATACGGCATCTGGCAGGGCTCGCGGAATGTCGGACAACGAGAAGCTGGCGCGGAAGCTCCGCGCGGTGGAGAAGAAGTACGACGGGCAGTTCAGGATTGTGTTCGAGGCGATCCGGGAAATGATGGAACCGCCGGACGAGGAAGAGAAGAAGAGCAGGATCGGGTTCCGGGCGGAGTCAGGCCCGTTCCGTGCAGCGTTCGGCGCAGGTGGCGGTGCCAGTCGCTTTCGAAAACGTGGCGCGGGTCGTGGCGTTCCTTGTGCTTGAGGAACTCGGGCAGGCGAGGGTGGCAACGGAGCAGTTGCTCGCGCGAGGCCCAGCGGTGGTAGGTGAGGTAGAACGAGCCCCCCAGGTCGGCCGCGGCGTCGATGAGGGCGCGGCAGGCTTTCCGGGTTCGTTCGATCCCGGCGGAGGTGTGCTCGGTCAGGAGGTTGAAGATGATGCAGGCGGAGTCGTCCTTGGCCCAGGGGAGGAAGGATTCGGTGTCCTTGCGGATCGCGCGGATCGTGCCGTAGATGTCCTGCACGCCGGACTGGCGGAGGATCCGTCGCGCGTGAGCCATGAACGTGTTGAGTTCACCGGGGGGCACGTACAACTCGGTGATCATGAGGGAGCGGTCGGGGTGCGGTCTGGGGACGCTGCGCCGCCGCGCTGCTCCGATTGAGTGTGATGGGGCGTGGGGATGCGGGTCGGCGTCGCGGAGCGATGCCTCCACCCAGGAGCTGTAGGTGGGGATGTAGGTGGAGAGTTGCATGGTGTCCGACCAGTAGACGCGGCCGTGGGATGCGAGGTAGTGGAGCGAGTAGCGGCGGAAGGCTTCGCGCGGGTCGCGGTGGGCGAGAGTAAGGAGTTCGAGCCAGGCGTCCTTGGGCAGGCCGGCGTCGGCGGAGTCGATGGGGGTGTCGTCGGGCACGGGCTGGTAGCAGGCCATGACGCCGCGGCGGAGGAAGGAGTCGTCGGACGGGTCGATCGCGTACTGGAAGTCGCCGTAGAGGCAGCCCTGGTCGATGCGTCGCCAGAAGGCGCTGGTGGCGTCGTCGAGGTCGATGATGTCCACCACACGGCGGAGTTTACGGCGGGGCGTCAGGCGGAGTGTGGCACGGGCGATGATGCCGAAGAGGCCGTAGCCGCCGACGACGAGGGGGAAGAGGTCGGCGTGGCTGGTGCGCGACACGGAAATGAGGTCAGCGTCGGGGGTGATGAGGTCGAGAGATTCGATGTCGTTGATGAGGGGCGGGAAACGCAGGCCGCGGCCGTGGGCGTTGCAGGCGATGGAGCCGCCGAGGGAGAGGGAGTCGGCGCCGGTCTGCTTCTGGCGGACGGCCCAGCTGATGCCGCCGGGCTGGAGATCGTGTGTGGCGCGGATGATCTGCTGCCAGTTGGCGCCGGCTTCGATGGTGAGGAGGCCGCGGCGGGCGTCGAGGGCGATGGGTCGGTTGAGGGAAGAGGTGTCGATGAGGGCGTGGCCGGAGGCGAACTGCTGTCCGCCCATGGCGTGCCGTCCACCGCAGACGGCGAGGGACTGGCCGCGAGCTACGGCCATGGCGACGATCGCGCGGAGTTCTTCCGTGGTTTCAGGGCGGAGCACCTCGGGGACGGTGGTGGGGTTGAGCCTGGAATGGACATCGTTGACCACGGGCATGAAGATAGTATACACTAACATACAGATCCGGGCAAGGGGCAACCGGGAGGGGGGAGTAGCGGTACAGGGAAGGAAGTCGAGCGAGGGGAAGTTGGAGGGAGGCGCGGAGCGGGTTCATGGCGACACGCTGGCCACTGACGAATGCGGATCAGGTTCGGGCGTACGTGGCCGCGACGGGGGCGGATTGTCCGACGTGTGGGTATTGCCTGGTGGGCACGAAGGGCGAGGTGTGTCCGGAATGCGGGAAGCAGTTGACGGTGTCGGTGCTGATGCGACGGCCGTGGTATCGGTCGCCGTGGCTGGGGGTGGGGTACCTCCGCGGCGGGAAGGGGGGATGGACGGCGCTGCGGGTGCTCTTTGGGGTCAACGTGGTGGTGGCGCTGGGGATACTTGCTTCGGCGCTGGCGATGGGGGGGCGGATGCCGGTGCTGAGCTGGCTGGCGCCGGGGGTGCTGGGCGCTTTCGCATTCACGGTGCAGTACATCGCGGTGTTCGCGAAGTACAACCCGATCAGGCATGATCCTGTGGAACGGTGGGGCGACGGGACAGCGGCACTGGTGCTGGTGGTGCAGGTGGCGGGGTTGGTGTTGATGTGGGTGTGAGGGGGAGCGACACAGCGACACAGCGACACAGTGACACAGTGACACAGTGACACAGTGACACAGTGACACAGTGACACAGTGACAGATGCTATAATTTTGATCTGCCTCGCTGCCTCGCTGCCTCGCTGCCTCGCTGCCTCGCTGCCTCGCTGCCTCGCTGCCTCGCTGCCTCGCTGCCTCGCCCCGCTGCCCGCCCTCTGCCTCGCTGCGCTGCCCGCTGCCTCGCTGCCCCCGCTGCCTGCCCGCTGCCTCGCTGCCTCGCTGCCTCGCTGCCTCGCTGCCTCGCTGCCTCGCTGCCTCGCTGCCTCGCTGCCTCGCTGCCTCGCTGCCTCGCTGCCTCGCTGCCTCGCTGCCTCGCTGCCTCGCTGCCTCGCTGCCTCGCTGCCTCGCTGCCTCGCTGCCTCGCTGCCTCGCTGCCTCGCTGCCTCGCTGCCTCGCTGCTCTTATTCGGTGATCCGCGTTGGATCCTTGCCTTCCTCGATGGCGATGATCTTGTTGAGGCGGCGGGCGTGGCGGCCGCCTTCGAAGGGGGTTTTGAGCCAGACCTCGACGATGTTCTCGATCAAACGCTGGCCGAGCAGATCGGCGGAGAGGCAGAGGACGTTGGAGTCGTTGTGGGAGCGGCTGATCTGGGCGGTGAGTTCATCGTGGGCGACGGCGGCGCGGACGCCCTTGACCTTGTTGGCCGCGATGGACATGCCGATGCCGGTGCCGCAGATGAGCAGGCCCATGTCGGCGCGGCCATCGGCGACGGCTTTGCCGACTTGCCACGCGGGTTCGGGGTAATCCACCACCTGGCCGCCGAGCTCGCCCACGATCTCGATGGTGTGGCCCTGGGATCGGAGGCGGTCGGCGACTTGCCTGGCGGCGGCGGCTCCACGGTGGTCGGCTGACATGGCGATGCGCATGGGTTGGTTTCCAGCCAAGGCCTTGGGCGTGTGCGAAAGGTCTCCAGAGAACTGGGCTTTCCGGGACCTACGGACCCAGTTCGTTGAGGCGCTGGGCGATCAACTCCTTGAGTCGCCCGGCGGTTCGAGTGTAGACCTCCTGCGCCCCGCCGATGGGGTCGGGGACGTCACCGGCCGGGTCGAGGGTCAGGATCCGGTCCGAGGCGGTCGGGTCGAAGCGCCGGACCTCGCGGGCGTGCGCGGCGGTCATGGTGTAGATCACGTCGGCCTCGGCGATCATCTGCCGGGTCAGCTCATGGGAGCGGTGTTTCTGGGCTTCCTTCGCGTCCACGCCGATGGCCTTGAGCGCTTCCACGGATTCGCGCGTGATGGGCTCGCCGTCGCTGGCGAACGCGCCGGCGGAGCGGATGCGGGTGGTGAGCCCTTCGACGGGAGGGAGGAGCGAGCGGGCGATGGCGGCGGCCATGGGGCTGCGGCAGGTGTTGCCGGAGCAGACAAAGAGGATGGTTCGCTCCAGGGCCTTGCGGACGGTTCGCTCATCGATGGCGCCGATGGAGATGATCGTGAACGAGCCGTCGGCGTTGAGGCGGACGCGTGTGGATGGCTTGGCCAGGCGTGTCGGCCCGTCGTCGATGACCAGCGCGGGTTCGCCCTGGGCGGGGAACGTACCGAGCGAGGACGCGTTGCCGGAAGACGCCCAGCCCGCCGCGGCGATGGACTCGGCGATGACGGGGATGCCCTCGTTCCAGGCGGCGTCGAGCAAGGCCAGGGCGCCCTCGTGGTCGGGGACTCGCACGCACAGGTCGCGGCCATCGTCGAATGACCCGGGCAGGGCGCGGGTGCGTGCGCGGACTTCGGCGAGGCGGTCGGCCGAGAGTTCGACGATGAAGGTGATGGGGCCGGGAAGGAACCTGGCGAACAGTCGGCGATGGACGGGGTGTTGCGGGTCGATGGTGGAAGTGGCAACGTCGCGCGAAGGGGCGTGCCAGGCGGTGGGGGCGGTGGGCGGGGTGTGGCCGGCGATGCGGGCCAGTGTGGCGAGCGCGGCGGCGGAGGCGGCGTTGGCGCCGACGCCGTAAACGGTCTCGGTTGGGAAGACGATCAGATGGTCGGAGGCCAACGCGCCGACCGCGCCGGCGATGGTCTGTTCGCGGCTTCGGCCGGTGAGGGTGGATGGGGCGGGGCGGGACACGGGAGGAGTATCCGGGAAACCGGAGGATTGGGCAAATGGAGAAGGAAGTGGTCGGGGGCGGGGGTGTCAGGGGTGGGTGACGGAGCAGGATCGGGAACGGTTGCGGGCGATGTGGCGGTAGGCGGCCGCGGCGAGGTGGCTGAGAAGGGGGAGGTAGAGGAGGAGGGCGGGGAGGAAGCCGAGAGGGGTCTGTCGAAGGGCGCGGCGGACGGCGGGGAAGCCGATGAGGGTGGAGCCGTGTCGGGTGCGCATGGGCATGCCTTCCAGGGCGGATTCGAGGGGGACGGGGAGGGAGGGGGAGGTGGTCAGGTCCTCGAAGGCGAGGCGGTGGAACCAGTCGAGGCGTTGGAGGAGGCGGGTGGAGCGGCGGCAGAAACCGCAGTGGCCGTCGAAGTAGCAGGTGTCGCGTGGGAGGGGAGGCACGGGGGAGGGTACGGAAGCGGTGTAGAATGAGGGTGGCGGGGGGCATTCCGGCATCGGGTGGAACCGGGCCGGGGTGGAAGCGAACAGAAGGCTGAGGCGCCGGGGTCGCGCCTCGTGCAGGAGGGCATCGGGCCATTGGCCCGTGCTCGCTCCGAAGTCCGGGCCGATTGGACCCCAGAACGGTCGCCCTATGGACGCGGTCGAAAGACCCAGGAGCGTTGCGATGAAGCCCGAATCGAACAAGTCCCCCAAGAGTGGTCGCCGCGCGTTTACGCTGGCGGAGTTGCTGGTGGTGATGGCGATCATCGCGATCGTGATCGCGTTGATCGTTCCGGCGCTGGGCGGGAGCAGGAACGCGGCACGGGCGGCGGCGACGCAGAGCCTGATGAAGGACATCGGCAACGCGGTGTCCACGTTCTCGAACGACAACTCGGGGCAGATGCCGGGACCGTTCACGGCGCGGCAGATGGGCCTGAGCGACAACGTGACGCGCGGGATGTCGATGGCGGAGAACGTGATGCTGGGCCTGATGGGGTGGCAGAGGAACAGCAGCGCTTCGGCGAACATCCAGGTCGGGCCGAGTTCGAACGCGACGATCGAGGTGGACCCGTCGCTGATCGGCGTGCCGGGGGCGGGCGGGAGGCAGTACTTCACGCCGGACAAGAAGTACTGGGTGGCGCAGGTGGCGGGCCTGGGGCAGATGGCGGAGGCGCCGCACGCGAGCGTAGAGGGGGACCCGGCGCAGTTGCCGGATGTGGTGGACGCGTGGGGGACGCCGCTGCTGATGTGGGTTCAGGATGACACGTACATCACCAAGCCGCGGACGGGGAGCTCGAACTACGAGTTCGCACGGCTGAACTCCGGGACGGGCGCGAACGGGGCGAAGTATTACTGGGCGCAGAACGCCTGTTTCCTCACGGCGACGGCGACGAGCAAGCGGTCGGTGAACCAGACGGACGCGAACGCGGGGAGCCTGCTGAGCCAGCCGAACGCGAACACGGCGACGTCGATGGCGGGCGTGCTGGGGAATCCCAACGCGCCGTGGCGTGATCCAGCGAACCTGAACGCGGTGCCGACGGTTCCGCTCTCCGGGCGGGCGCCGTTCACGGTTCAGTCCGCGGGCATCGACGGGTACTACCTGGGCCGGCGTGACAAGGGCGCGAAGCAGTTCACGGGCGGCATCGTGACCTACGGGACGAACTTTGCGCCGAACATCACGCAGCCGATCGGGCCGACCAACCAGTGGGTGGACAAGAACGGCAAGCCGACGAACATCGACGTGCTCGCGGCGTTTGACGATCTGTTCTCGTACGGCGGGAGCTGAGCGGGGATCGGGGCGGCCCAGGTTCAACGGGTGACTTCGAACTGAAGGACTCAGGCGTGGTTCGGGCCGCGCCCGGGCTGTGTGCTTCCGCTCCTTCACAATCGTCTTTCTGGGTTCGGGGTGGCTTGAGCAAGCTGCCGGGTGAAGAGCGGCGCGCGGTGCGGTAGTCTGTGGCGGTGCTGTTGACTCGTGGTGTGGCGGATCCGACACGGGCGGCGCGGCCGGTGCCGCGGGCGATGATCGCGTTGGCGCTGCTGGCCGCGGGGTTCGTGATCGCGCGGGAGATCCCCGCGTTGCCGTCGGGTGCGGCGTTCGGGCTCGCGGGGGTCGCGGCTGTGCTGGGCGGGGTGGTGAAGGGGTGGGCGTGCCGCGGGGTGATGGGCGCGGCGTGCGTGCTGTTTGGATACGGGTACTTCATGCTCCGGGTGATGGAGGCGCCGGCGCCGTGGTTTGCGGGAAGGTCGGAGTTGGTGCAGGTGGAGGGCGTGGTGCTGGACACACCGCGGATCGAGCGGCGCGAGCGGAGCGTGATGGCGCCGTTTGGGTCCGATGGGTCGCGGTTGAGATTTGACCTTCGCTTGACGGGCGCGGTGGAAGGCGAGGAGGTGAAGCGGGCCTCGGGAAAGGTGGGCGTGGTGGTGGCGGGGGTGAAGGAGAGCGATGCGCGGCCGCGTGCGGGGGAGCGTGTCCGCGTGATGGGGAGGCTGGAGGCGGTGGAGGGGAAGAGGAACCCGGGGGAGCGGGATGGTCGGTTGTGGGCGGCGCAGGAGGGGCGGATCGGGACGGTGCGGCTGCCGCGGATGGACTTGATCGGGCCGGCCTTGGGCGAGGGGACGGTGCTGGGCCGAGCCGAGTCGGCGTGGTTGGCCTTTCGCGCCTCGATGAGCGAGCGGGCGCATGAGATTCTGCTGGGGGGAACGCCGTCGCCCGTGAAGGCAGATGCCGGCGGTACGGGGCACGGAAGAGCGTCGAGCGAAGGCCGGGCGCTGCTGGGGGCGTTGATCCTGGGGGAAGAAGACAGGGCGCTGCGGGAGGTTCGGTCGTCGTTCAACCGTCTTGGCCTGACGCATGTGCTCACGATTTCCGGATTTCACCTGGCGGTGATGTGCGGCGTGGTGCTGGTGGTGTTGCGGCTGGGCGGGGACCTGGGGCGGTGGGAGGCGGCGATCGCGTCATCGCTGATCCTGGCGTACTTGGCGATACTCCCGTTCAACGCGCCGGTGTGGCGGTCGGGGCTGATGGTGCTGGGGCTGATCGCGGCGGACGGGCTCGGGCGGAGGCACGACCGGCTGGCGGTGTTGTCGTGGATCGCGGTGGTGATCCTGCTGTACCGGCCGATGGAGGCGTGGTCGATCGGGTTCCAACTCAGTTTCGGGTTGGTGGCCCTGCTCGTGTGGCTGGGGGAGTTCACCCACGGTCGGCTCTTCGGGGTCCGGCTGCGGGGCGTGGTGCGCGGGCCGGAGGGGGTGGGGTCGTGGGTGCGGGGTTCGTTCACAAGGCTGGTGAGCACGAGCCTTCTGTGCGGGATCGTGGCAACGCCGGTGGTCGCGTACCACACGGGGCTGGTGTCGCCCGCGGCGGTGCTCAGCAGCATCCTGATGGTGCCGCCGATCACGGGCGTGCTGATCGCGGGGTACATCGTGCTGTTGCTGGGCGTGGTGGCGCCGCCGCTGGCGGGGGTGGCGTCGCAGGCGCTCGGAGCCATGGCGGAGTGGCTGGCGTGGGCGGTGCGGTGGATGGACTCGGTGCCGGGGACTTCGGTCGATGTGCCGCGGATCTCGCTGGGGTTGGCGCTGGCGGCGACGGGGGTGGCGGTGTACTGGTTTGTGCGTGGGCGGTGGCGCGACGGGGCGGGGTGGGCGATGCTGGCGGTGGTGGCGGGGTGGACGATCGGGGAGTTCCGGTGGTCCGGGGCGCTGGCGCGTGATGTGCTGGTGCGGGTGGACACGCTGGCGGTGGGGGATGGGACGTGCCATCTGATCCGCAGCGGGCGGGAGGCGATGCTGTGGGATTGCGGGTCGCTGACGCCGGGCGTGGGGGAGCGGCTGGTGCCGCGGGCGGCGCGGGCGCTGGGGTCCGGGGCCGTGCCGGTGGTGCTGGTGACACACCCAAATCTGGATCACTTCAACGGCGTGCTGGATGCGGCGGGTCCGCTGGGCGTGCGCCGCGTGATCACGGGGGAGGCGGTGGCGCGGCGGGCGGAGGAGAGGCCGGCCAGCGCGGAGGCGTTTCTGCTGGGCGAGCTGCGTCGGCGCGGCGTGGAGGTGGCGGTGGTCACGGCGGGTGACTGGATCGACCTGGGCGAGGTGCGGCTGGAGTTTCTTTCGCCGGCGCGGGGGACGGCGTGGGGCACGGACAACGATGCGTCGCTGGTGGCGCGAGTGGTGTCGCAGGACAGCGCGGGGCGGAGCGCGACGGGGCATGAGGCGCTGGTGCTGCTGACCGGGGACATTCAGGGGGGCGCGATCGCGACGATTGGGACGGAGCATCCGTGGCTGCGGGCGAAGGTGGTCGAGGCGCCGCACCATGGCAGTGTGCGGGAGGAGGCGGTGCGGTTCGTGATGGGGCTCGGGCCGCGGGTGGTGCTCCAGTCGACAGGCCCGGGCCGGGCGGGAGTGGCGGAGTGGGGCCCGGTGCGGGATCAGGCGGCGTTCTATTGCACGGCGGAAGACGGCGCGGCATGGGTGGAGGTGTTGCGGGATGGCGGGGTGAGGAGCGGGGCGGTGAGGCGGTGAAGCAGGTCCAGGGGGCGGATGCGCAAAGAGCCATGTGGGCACATGGGCACTTGGCCGCATGAGCACAGGGCCACATGAGCACAGGGCCACATGAGCACAGGGCCACAGGAGCACATCGCCACGTGCTGGCGGTGCGAACCAATCTTTTGGTGATGTGGACATGTGTGAATGTGGCTCTGTGGGCATCCGCCCCTGTGGCCGCGTCGGGGAATCCGCCGGTACACTCCCGCCCATGCGCGGCAGGACCTGGCACGCCATCATCCTCTGGAGCCTCATCGCGATTCTCGCGGTGTTCCTTGTCTACCCGATCGCGTTGACGATCCGCGGCGGGTTCGCGGATGACCCGGCGACGGGGCGGGGGTTTACGCTGCGGCACCTGGGGATGGTCTTTCAGGACCCGGTGCTGGTGGGGGGGCTGCTCAACTCGCTGAAGATCGCGGCGACAACGACGACGCTGGCGATTGCGATCGCGTTCCCGCTGGCGCTGCTGGCGGCGAAGTACCGGTACCCGCTCAAGGGGCTGTGGAACGCGGTGATCCTGGTGCCGCTGATCCTGCCGCCATTTGTGGGGGCGATCGGGGCGAGGTCGATCCTCGGGCGCGAAGGGGCGCTCAACGCGCTGCTGGGGACGGAGTGGGACATCCTGGGGAACGCGAAGTTCTTCGGCGTGGTGGTGGTGCAGGCGCTGTCGCTCTATCCGATCATTTACCTGAACGCTTCGGCCTCGCTGGCGAACCTCGACCCGGCGCTGGATGAAGCGGCGGAGAACCTTGGGGCGGGGGCGTGGCGGCGGCTGTTCCGGGTGACGCTGCCGCTGATCCGGCCCGGACTGTTCGCCGGGGCGACGATCGTGTTCATCTGGTCGTTCACGGAGCTGGGGACTCCGTTGATGTTTGACTACTACCGGGTGACGCCGGTGCAGATTTTCTTCGGTCTGCGCGAGGTGGAGAACTCGGCGCAGCCCTACGCGCTCACGCTGGTCCTGCTGGCGACGGCGGTGGGGATGTACGTGCTGGGGAAGATGGTCTTTGGCGGCAAGGCGTACGCGATGTACTCGAAGGCGTCGCGCGCGGGGGGCGAGAAGCCGCTGAGTGGTGTCGCGGGCTGGGCCGCGGCCGGGGCGTTCGGGCTGGTGACGACGCTGGCGATCCTGCCGCACCTTGGGGTGGTGCTGACGTCGGTGACGGTGCCGGGGCGGTGGTACGGGACGGTGCTGCCGGAGTCGCTGACGCTGTCGCACTACGGGACGGCGCTGGGCGAGCCGGACTCGTTCCGGTCGATCGTGAACAGTCTGAAGTTCGCATCGGCGGCGGTGGTGGTGGATCTGGGGCTGGGGATCCTGGTGGCGTACATGATCGTGCGGACCAAGGTTCGCGGTCGGGGTTTGCTCGATGCGCTGTGCATGCTGCCGCTGGCGGTGCCGGGGTTGGTGATGGCGTTCGGGTACGTGGCGATGAGCCTGCGGTGGCCGTTTGGCAAGGATGGTCCGCTGGGCGGCTTTGCGAGCGTGCTGGGGGCGGACCCGAACCCGATCCCGTTCCTGATCGTGGCGTACGCGATCCGGCGTTTGCCGTACATCGTGCGGAGCACGGTGGCGGGGCTGGAGCAGACATCGGGCGAACTGGAGGAAGCGGCGGTGAACCTCGGCGCTTCGCGGTTCACGGCGGTGCGGCGGGTCATCGTGCCGCTGATCCTGGCGAACCTGATCGCAGGGGCACTGCTCGTGTTCAGCTTCTCGATGCTGGAGGTGAGCGATTCGCTGATCCTCGCGCAGCAGCAGAAGAACTTCCCCATCACGCGGGCGATCTTCGGGTTCATGGACCGGCTGGGGGATGGGCCGTACATCGCCAGCGCGATGGGCGTGTGGGGGATGGCGCTGCTGACCGTGACGCTGGTGGGGGCGTCGGCGATGCTGGGGAAGAAGCTGGGGTCGATCTTCAGGGTGTGAGAGCAGTGACACAGTGACGCAGCGACACAGCGACACAGTGACAGAGTGACGGAGTGAGTTGGGGGCCCGGACCTTGGTCTTCCGGCCACCACTTCGCTGATTAGACAAGTCTTCACTGCGTCACTGCGTTACTGCGTTACTGCGTCACTGCTTCCTACAGTTGTCCATGAAGTTCATCAAGCGCCTCGTTCTCTTCGGGTTCCTGGCGGTCGTGCTGCTGGTGGTCGCGGCGGGGGTGATCCTGACGCTGACGATCAACGCGGTGGCGAAGGAGGGCATCGAGGTCGGGGGCAAGACGGCCCTTGGCGTGGACACGAAACTCAAGAGCGCCAGCATCGGGCTGTTCTCCGGGAAGTTCGGGTTGAACGGCCTTGATGTGTCCAACCCGCAGGGCTTCCCCAGTCAGCACTTTGTTCAACTCGGCGATGCGCGGGTTGCCGTGTCGCTGGTCTCGCTGACAAAGGACGTCATCGAAGTGCCGGAGTTCACGATGGATGGCCTGACGGTGCGGCTGGAACGGCGCGCCGGGAAGTCGAACTACGACGTGATCCTGGACCATCTGCAGAAGCTCGGCGGGGGCGCGAAAGAACCGAGCAAGCCGGCGGAGCCGAAGAAGTCCGGGTCGGAGAAGAAACTGGTCGTCAAGGAGTTGACCCTCAGGAACATCACGATCCACGCGGACATGGTGGACCCGAGCACCCCGGGCCTGGCGGAGCTGGCCAAGGTGACCGTACCGGTGCCGGAAATCCGCCTGAGCAACGTCGGCAACACGGGCGAGGGCGTTGGTGGGAGCGGCGTGACGATCGAGGAACTGGCGGGGATCATCGTGCAGACGATCATGGCCGCGGCGGCGGAGAAGGGCGGCGTCCTGCCGGATCAACTGCTGGGCGAACTCAAGAACCGCCTGAGTTCGCTGGGTGGGCTCAAGGGGATCAACCTCAAGATGGTGACCGAGAGCGGGAGCGTGCAGGAACTCGGCGCTTCGTTCGGCGCGGCGGTGTCCGACGCGGGGGCGGGCGTGAAGAAAACGGTCGAGGAGGCCACCAAGGACCTCGGCCCGGCGGGGGACAAGGTGAAGGAAGAGGTCACCAAGCAGATCGACAAGGCGACGGACAAACTCAAGGGACTGTTGCCGAAGAAGGAAGAGCCGAAGAGGTGAAGAGGGCTTGCGTTGGCGCCCCCGCTCATCTCACTTCCCATGACCAAAGAGAGTCGTCACGCTCCTGGCCGGGAGCGTGATGCGCAGTGATCCCGACGCGGCGTGAACGGTGCCGAGTCGGGCGTCTTGCTGTGTCTCGGATGAGCGGGTCGTTTCGAACTCGTGGAAGCCGGGGGCGTTGGTGAGCGTGACGGTCACGGGTTCGTCCGCCGCGCCGGTGTTGAGGGCGACGATGGTGAGCGTGCGGTTGGCCTCGTGGTGGAAAGCGCTGACGAGGATGGAGGGGCGCCCGGGCGGGATATCGATCCGAACGGCGCCGGGGCGGATGAACCGGAAGTAGTGCCGCGCGGCGTGGTACTTGGGCGTAGGCGTGTCCAGGGCCATGAGCGCGAACTCGGACGGGGCGGGGTCGGTGATGGCCCAGTAGACCCAGGCCTCGCACTGTCCGTGGACGAGGGCGTCGTGGATCTTGCGGGCGAGGTCGAGGGCGCCGGGCTTGTGCGGTGTGCCCAGCCAGGTTGGGTCTTCGCCGGAGGTTTCTGTCATCCAGAGCGGGAGGCCGGCCTTTCTCGCCGCGGCGTGGAATCGGGGCCAGGCGCGAGCGGGGGAGGGCTCGTTGTGCACGTTGAGGGCGAAGAGGCGTTGGGCGTCGGTCGGGGCGAGGGCGTCGATATACGTGAACCATCGCGGGATGTCCGCGTGGTCTTCCGGGGCCATCAGGCGTGTCGGCACGCGGAACTTCGCGAACGCGTCGGCGACGGCGCGGATGGTGTCGCGCATTTCTTCGGGGGAGTAGAGGCAGGAGTCGTAGGTTTCCGAGAAGAAGGGCTCGTTCTGAATGGAGAGCGCGAAGACGGGGACGCCGTAGTCTCGCTCGAATCCAAGGCAGGCGGCGGCGCAGAATCGGGCGAAGTGCTCGCGCCGGTCGGGGCGGAGGCGGCCGCCGTTCTTCGTGGAGGCGTTGGTCTTCATCCACGCCGGGGGGCTCCAGACGGAGAGGATGACCTTGAGGGATGGGTCGCTCGCGTGGATCGATCGGATGAACGCGGCGGGTGGTTCGAACGTTGTGAAGTCGAACGAGTCGAGGGCGAGCGTGGATGGGTCGAGGTGCTCGACGGGCTGGATCTCGGGAGGGAGGGCGAGCCGAATGATGGAGGCGCCGAGGTCTTCGCGGATGGCGCGAGCGAAGGGATCCTGCCCGTACAGGGCGACGACCTCGGGGATCCAGGTGCCGGTCGCGGTGACGCCCAGCCCCTGGATGGTCTGGCGACGGGCGGACAGATCGACGGTGATGGGTTCCTCGCGCGGGCCGCAGGCGGAGAGCAGCAGGCACAGGAGCGTGGCGAGGAGGGCGCCGGGGTTACGCGGCATGGCGGACTGTATCAATCCCCGAGAACCTGCGTGCAGATGTTTATCGCGCGGGGGATGGCGCGGTGGATGGCGGGAAGGTCGGGCGGCTGCACGGCGGTGAGCGGCAAGGTGTCTCGAAGCTCGCCGAGCAGGCCCGGTCGGAGGGGCATGTTGCGGGAGTCGCTGGTGGCGAGGATCCGCTCGACCCGAGCGGAGAGCAGGAAGTCGGCCAGCTTGGCGGCGGCGGCGGGGTTGGGCGCGTTCTTCAGGATGGAGACGGTGTTGGGGATGGGGCACGCGCCGACGGCGCAGCGTTCGCCCGGGGGCGAGGGTTCCTCGATGACCATGCGCACGGGCCACTTCTCGCGCTGGCCGACGATGACATCGTCCGTGTCGGTGAGGCCGATGTCGATCTCGCCGAGGGCGACGCCGCGGACGACGGCGGAGTTGCCGCTGTAGAGGCGGAGGCCGTTGGCCTTGAGGGCGGAGAGCCACTCGCGGAGCGCTTCCTCGCCGCAGCGAGCAACGATGGCGCCCATGTGGCCGCGGGTGGTGCCGAACTGGGGGCGCGCCATGCCGATGCGGCCCTTCCACCGTGGGTCGGCGAGCTCGCGGAGCGTGAGAGGAGCATCTTCGGGTTTGATTCGCTCGGTGTTGAAGGCGATCACGCGGGCGCGGAGGGCGAAGCCGTACCAGGTTTGGTCCGGCGCGGCGAAGCCCTCGGGCCAGGCGCCGCCGAAGTCGGCGGCGGCGGCGGGCGTAAAGGGAGCGAGAAGGCCTTCATCGGCAAGACGCATGGTGCCGAAAGGCTCGTTGGACCACCAGACATCGGCGCGGGGTTGGTCGCGCTCGGCGATGATCCGCTGGACGAGCCCCGTGGTCTTGGTGGCCTCGGTGTCGCCGGCGAGGCGGACCTTGATGCCGGTTTCGCTTTCGAAGGCGGGGATGATTTCGCGGAGCAGGTAGTCGTCGCAGCTCGTGTAGAGGACGACCTCCGGCTTCTTCTCACCGGAGCAAGCCGGCAGGAGGGCGGCGAGCGCGAGCAGGGCGGCGCATGCCGCGGCCAGGCGGCCGATCACTTGGATTCCTTGGCGGGTTCGGCAGGGGCGGCGGACTTGGCCTTGGACTTGGATTCGAGCGTGCCGAAGTAGTGCTTGATGGTGCCCTGGAGTTCGCGGGAGACCTGGGTGAAGTCCATGCTCTCGGTGTTGGCCTTGGTGGCGGCGGTGACGGCCTGCGAGAACTCGGCGACGGACTCGCCGCGGACCTGGTCGCCTTGCACGAGGCGGCTGCCGATGATGGGGCCGCCGCCCTGCTTGGTGGGGCTCTTGACCTTCTCGATGCTGACGGGAGCGTCGGTGTCGTCGCGGTTGCGCCCGCCCCAGGCCTGGCCCGGCCCACCCAGACCATTGCCCTGCTTGTTCTGGCTCTCGCCGGCCTTCCAGGGGCTCTGCTTCTGCGAGCCTTCGGCGAACTCATCGCCGTCGCCGTTGCAACTGCCCTCGCACTGCCCGCCCATCTTGGCCAGTTGCCGGCGGGCTTCGCCCATGGCGGCGTCCATCGCGTCCAGTTCCTTGTCCATCATTTCCATGTCGGAGAGTTGACCGGCGAGTGACTCCATCGCCTGCTGGCCTTCCTGACTCATTCCCTCCTGACCCATGTTCTTAGCCATCTGGCCGAGCTTCTCGCCCATCCCGTCGCACTGCTCGCTCGCGGCCATCTGGGCCTGGGCGTTCTTCATGAGCTCCTGCTTCTCGCTCTCGCTCAGGTTCTTGTTCTCTTCCAGCGCCTTCTTGAGTTCCTGGGCGTTGGAGGCGGCCTTCTGGGCCTGCTCCTTGCTGAGGCCCGCCTGCTGGAGCTGCTTCTCCAGGTTCTGCCGGTCCTTGGCCAGCTTGTCGAGCTGTGCCGCGAGCTTCTTCATCTGCTCCTGGGCCTTGGCCTTGTCCTCGGGGCTCATGGAGTTCTGCGCCATCTGCTTGGCGAGCTCTTCGAGCTGTTCCTTGGCGGCGCCGAAGTCGCCCTTCTGCAGCGCCTTGGAGAGTTGCTCCATGGGGCCGGGGCCTGGTTGCTTGAGCTGCTTCATCGCCTGCTTGATGGCTTCGAGCTGCTTGGCCTTCTCGCCGCCGCGGAGTTCGTTGAGCTTGTCCACCTGGTTGGTGAGTTTCTTGACGGCGGCGCGCCGGACTTCGTCCGGGGTTTGCGGGGCCTTCTGGTCCGTGGCTTCGGAGGAGGCGTCGTCGTTGTCGAGCTGGACCCTGGCCTTCTGCAGGAGTTCGTCGAGTTTCTGCTGGTCGGCCTTCACCTCGGTCTGCACGGCGATGATCCGCTTTTCTTCTTCCTGCTTGGCGGTGCGGGTCTTGAGCGCGCCGAAGAGGTCCAGCGTCGGCACCGCGAACCAGAGGACCACCATCGCCAGCGCCAGGGCGAGCGGAACGGGCCACACCCGCGGCGCGGCGAACGGAATCGCGCGACGGACATCGACCCGCATCGCCTTGTCGCGAGCCGTTTCGATCACGGCCCGGGCCCAAGCATCCTGGCTCCGCTCCACGCAGAGCGCCGTGCTGAGCGATTCGCGCAGGTCCGCCCGTTCATCCAGCTCGCGCGCCACGGTCACGCCCCGGCTCCGGCGGATGAGGCTCCACGTCAGCGAACCAAGGACCGCCAGCGCCAGCGCGAGGAGCCCGAGGAGGCCCCAATCTCGCGGGAAGTCGATCGCCAAGCCGAACAGACGCTGCGCCAGGAGGGTGAGGATCAACGCCGCGATGGCGGCGGAGAGCATGACGGCGAAGGTGTGGAACAGGTCGATGACCAGGAGCCGCCAGGCCGCCAGCTTCAGGACGCGACGGATTTCGTTCACGCACCACCTCCCGGTTTCGACACCGGATTGTACGGGAACCCCCGTTCCGGGTTGCTTCCACGGGTTAGACGCCGGATGATGGGGTTTAGTTCGGTTGAATCGGCGGGTCGGAATCAGGGATTGGCGGTTTCGGGGCGTTCATGTTCGGCATTCCCTACACACGTCAGGGCTGGATCGACGCCGAGATGGCCAAGGCCGCGGCACGGGATCCCTTCGGGCATCGGCTCCACGTGATTCTCGGTCTCACGTGGTTGTTCCTGAGCGTGGGGCCGGTGACGGTCGTGGAGTTCGCGGTGGCGTTGCTGTGGGGTCTTGGGGTGCTGCGGGCGTACATCGTCCACCGGACGTGGAGGTCCGTTGGGTGCCACCCGACGATGTGGGTGGTCCTGCTCGGGGCGCTGTGGCAGATGGCGTCGATCGCCTGGAGCCCGGACCGGGCGCAGGGCTGGGTGGAGGTCAGCCGATCGCGATGGATCGCCGTGATGTGGCTGAACTGGTCGATCCTGCCGTACCGGGGGGCGATGATCACGGCGCTGGTGTTGGGGTTCCTCGCGGCCAACGGGGCGCAGGTGCTCAACGCCGCGGGCCACCGGCTGAATGTGGGCTGGATGGTGCTCGATCGCAACCCGGACAGGAACCCGGGTTGGTGGCAGCCGGTGGTGGCGGGGTCGATGTTGACCGCGGCGCTGGGGCTGCACCTGCCGGCGGCGGTGATGGGATCGGGACGAACGCGATGGCTGGCGATGCTCGGCGCTGCGGTTACCACGGCGGGCGTCCTGGTCACGGGTTCACGCGGGGCGTGGCTCGCGTCCGCGGCGTTGATCCTGATCGTGATCGCCGTCGGAGTCGTCTGGTGGTTCAAAGGGTGGAAGCACCGCTCCGCGGCGCCGAATGGGTCCGGGTGGAAGCACCGCTCCGCGGTGCGTGAAGAGCCCCTCAAATCATCCAAGGCGCGGGCACTTCCCGGCCGCGCTCTGCTCCCGATCGCGTTGGTTGCCCTGGCCGGGGTTGTGCTTTGGTTGACGGCCGGGGATGCGATCGTGCGGCGGTACGACAACGCCCGCGACGAGATCCGGCGTGTGATCGACCACCGCGATTACACGACATGGACCGGGGCGCGGGTGCTGATGGCGAAGGTCGCCTTGCGTGCCGCGGCGGCGCACCCGGTGCGGGGCGTGGGGGCCGGGGGGTACCAGAAGTGGGGGAACGACCACCGGAAGCCGGACGAGGCAGGGTACATCCATGTCCACGCGCACAACACGTACCTGCACATCGTGGCGACGACGGGGCTGGTGGGCCTGGGCCTGTTCCTGACGGCAATGGGGATGGGCTTGTACGGCGCGCTGCGGGGCCTTGGCGCACGAATGGGGACGTACGCCGCGGGTCCCGGCTTTGCGCTGCTGGGCCTGCTGCTGGCGGGGATGACTGATGTGATTCAACTGAACGTGCAGACGGTGGCGTTGATGTATGTCCTGATGGGCCTGAATCTGTGGCCCCGCCCGGCGGAGGGACGGATGCCCGCGTGGGATCGAGCCGCGTGGGGGAAGCCGTTCCCGCGATAGCGGTGGCTCACTCCCCGATCGCCCGCGGCCCCTGCTTTCCTGCCGTCCGTTCCATGTAGCCCTTTCCCTTGCGCTCGTACTTCGTGAAGCCGAGGCGCTCGAGGTTCTTGTTGCTCAGGCGCGACTTGTTGGCGGAGAGGGCCAGGCCGAGATTGGGGGCGACGATGGCGCGCCGGACGGGCTCGCCCGTCTCGGGGTGCTTGGTGAGCGCATCGTCCTTGATCGACTGCGTGATCTCGAACGTGCGGCCGGTGGGCTGGCCTTTCTTGTCCAGGATTTCGTAGACGTAGGTGGGCATGGCAGAACTCAAAGCTCAAGGCTCAAAGCGCCAATCAGGACAGGCACTGGCCTGTCGTTGACTTGCGATTTGAGCTTTGAACTGTGCGCTTTCATTCATCCTCCGAACGACCGCCCCGTCTCCAGGTCCACGAGCATCCAGCCCAGGGCCTTGGTCATGCGTTGCAGCACGGGCCAGGCGATCTCTTCATCGCTGACGGAGATCATGACCTGCCCGACCTCGTCCGCCGCGGCCGGGAACTCCATCACCATGCCGGGTGCCCAGAGGACTTCCATGCCGGTGTTTCGCTTGGAGCCGTCAGGGGCGGTGTTGAAGGGGGCGAGCGCGGCGAGGACTTCCTTCTTGGGGCCAAGGGGCACCACGGTCGGATCGCCCTTGGCGGCCGGTGGACGGGTGAGCACGAACTGACGCTTCTTGGCCATGGGCGCGGGGGCTCAGTTCTTGTCCTTGCGGGCCTTCTTCTCTTCCTGTGCCTCCGCCTCTTCATCCTCGCGGTCGGCCTTCTCGATCAGGTCCGCGGCGACGGAGACGAGGCGGCCCAGCGGGACCGGCTTGAGCAAGTAGTCGTCCACGCCCAGCGATTCCGCGTAGGCCTGGTGGCGTTTGCCCTCGTTGGCTGTGACCATGATCACCAGAGGACTGTCCTCGCGCCCCTTGATCTTCTCGAGGGCGAGGAAGCCCGACCGGCCGGGGAGCATCATGTCCAGCACGACCAGGTCCGGCGGGTCGTCGAAACAGATGCGGACAGCATCGGTCCCGTTGGTGGCCAGTTGCGTCAGCGCACCCTCGGCCTGGAAGGCGGCGTCCATGGACTCCAGAACATCGCGGTCGTCGTCGACGATCAGGACTTTGACATCTTCAAGACGGCCGGGCATGAGGGCTCTCCGGGAAGGCTCGGAACTGTAGACGTTGGGGTACTGCCCGGACGTGGGTTACGACAGCCGGTGCCTTCCGGTTTCAGCCAGCGTCCTGGCATCCCGCACGCTGTGTTCCTTGAGCTGCTCGATGGCCGCGTCGGTCATCCAGGGCAGCAGGCGGATCTTGTCCAGCAGTGAGTCGGGCAAAGGCTTGTTCAGGCGTTCGTGCCGGGGGCGGCTGCGCCAGATGCGGTGCATCCAGAGGTACTGGTCCGGGGCGCTGCGGACCATGCGCTCGATGGCGTAGCGGAAGCGGGCGGTAAGGTAGAAGAGCGGGTCCGGGTGTGTGTTCCACTCCTCGGGGCCGAAGATGTCGGTCATTTCGAGGCGGTGGCCCAGCAGGGTGGGGTTCTTGATCGGCTCTCGGCGTGCAAAGCCGCAGATGATCTTGGCGTTGAACTGCAGGGCGAGCAGGCCGATGGACTTGTAGGTCGAGGTCAGGCGATTGAAGAAGGGGACGAAGACGCCGCGGTCGCCGCCGTTCTGGTCGGCGACGAGGCCGATGGGCGCGCCGGCCCGGAGGAGCGCCGGAAGTTTGCGCACGGCGCCGAACTTGTCCACGAGCTCCAGGCCGCGGCGTGAGCGTGTGCGCCGGACCCAGCGGTCCATGGAGGGGATGTCGAGGGGTCGGTACACGGCGTGCATGGGGAAGCCGAGCAGGGCCATGGTGTAGCCGAGAGACTCCCAGTTGCCGCAGTGGCCGGTGATGAGGATGCACGGGCCGGCTTTGACCAGCTCGTGCAGCGCGGGCTCGATGTTGCCGAAGGAGATGTGCCGGACCCAGCCGTCCTCCGTGAGCAGGCGGGGCACGAAGGCCAGCTCAACGCCGAAGGTGGTCAGATGCTCGTGCGAGAGCAAGGCGGTGTGGGCGACGCGGTCGGCGTCCCAGTCCGGGAAGGCGACGTGGATGTTCTCCTTCGCGCGTTTGAAGTGGCGCTGGTTGATGCGGGAGGTGGCGTACCACCGGCCAACGACCTGGGCCCAGTGCCGCGCGATCGGGAAGGGCGGCACGCACGCCGCGGCGATGACGGAGCGGGTGGCGTAGTAGACCGCCGGCTGGAAGAGGCGGGGCGTTCTGGAGCGGGGCTGGGCCATGGATGAGGGCACGGATCAAAGCAAAGGCCGGGTCGCGATCGACCCGGCCTTGGATGAGATTCGCGGGCCAGTGAGTTTCAACGGGCGCCGGCTCGGCGACCGGTGAGGGTGTAGAAGCGGTTCTGATTGAGCACGGGGATGGAAGTCGCGGTGGCCTGTTCGAGGAGGCGGTCGTACCGCTGGGCGTTCTCGAGGAGCCGCATGTAGTACTGGACGACTTCGGGCGAATCGTTCAGACCGGGGGGCGGGGGGAGCAGGGGCCGCTCGCCCAGGATGAGGAAGTCCACGTTGCCGGAGATGTCGTCCACCGCCCGGGCGCCCCAGCTGGAGACAAGGGCCTTGATGTCGCCGGCCTCGGCGGGTGTGGCGACGCCGTCGCCGTTGGTATCGAAGTTGCCGTAGACCACGAAGGTGTACACCTTGGCCGGGTCGTAGATGGCGTTGGCGATCACATCACCCCGGACGATCGGGTTGCCCTTGACCTCTTCGGTGACGCGGGCGGTCGATGTCGCTTCGCTGACGCTGATGACCTCGAGCTTGGCCTTGGGACGCGGGTACTCGCCGGTCGTGGGGTTGACGCGGATGGCCGTCGCGTCTGGGTACACGGAGAACGACATGCCCAGGACGACCTTGTCCTTGGCGCCGCGGCTGAGGGTGACGGTGTTGGAGGCCTGGTTGATGGCGATGATCTCGCCGTCGACGAGCGACTCCTCGGCCTTGGGGCGGAGGATGCTGTCGGACTGGGTGGTGCGGATCTTGCTGACTTCATCCTTCAGGCGGAGGTTCTCGTTCTGGAGGCGGCGGATCTCTTCGCCGAGGGTGGACTGCATGGTGGCCATGGCCTCCCGCGTCTTCTCGATCTGCTGCTCCATGAAACCGTTCATCTGGGTGACGGACTGGCGGTAGGTCTCGACCTCGGCCTTGTACTTGTCGATGTCGGAGTTCATCGCCTGAACCGTGCGGTTGTGCGACTCAGTGAGGGCCTTGGTGCGGTTGACCTCGTTCTCGAGGTCGGCCAGGGCGCGGTTGCGGGCGGCGTCGGCCTGCTCGACCTTGGCGCGCATCGCGTTGATTTCGTTCTGCCGGTCACGCAGGGCGCCGAGCAGGTTGAGCCCGGTGATGCGCTCGGCGTCCATCTTGTTCGCCAGCTCGGTCGGGCCGTCGCCGGGGGCGCCGGTCGTGCGGGTCATGACCTCGCGGAGCGAATCGTTGAGGTAGCCGACGACGGACTTGTTGGCCGCCTTGGCCTTGTTCGTAACCTGCAGCACGGCGTCGCTGCGGCGCTCGTCGGGCCGGACGATCTCGTTCGCGTCGGCCTGCATCTGCTTCAGGTTCCGGTCCGCCGCCTGGAACTTGGACAGGTACACGATCGTGAGGATGAACAAGGCCAGGCAGGCAACACCGAGGATGCCGACGAAGATGAGGGGACCGTTGCCGCCGCTGCTGCGAGACGCCATGAGAACGCTCCGGTACGCCGCCGGGCTTCATGCCCGGTGGGCGAAAAAAGGGAACCGACGTTAGGCCGGGGCGGGGCATCCGGGCCAGTGTTCGGACTCTGTTTCCTTCGCGTGCCGAAGGGCCCAGCCGGCAGTGTCCATACGCCCAGGCGCCGGCTGGGGATGCGGCGGTAGTGTCCTCGATTCTTGCCCTCCCGTCAAGCCAGCCCTGCACCATTTGGGGGGCTTTGGATCCGGGCCGTCAGACCCGCGGTTCGCTCGAGGAAAGCACCGTCCATCGGGTCGCGTAGGCCCGCTGGAGGGAGGCCACGATGCCGTTGACAAAGTGGTCCACCTGTTCCCGGGCCCGGCCGATGTACGCCGCCGGGTCGAGGAAGTGGTCGAGATCCAGCCCGACCAGTTGGGGTTCGCTGCGGAGGCGGTCCATCAGGTCGTTGGATTGGCCCAGTTCCTTGACCCGCCGCCCCGCCGCGAGGGCGTGCTTGCGGAGGGCCTCGTGCACTTCCTGCCGGTCGCGTCCCTTCTTGACGGCGGCCATCATGATGTTCTCGAGGGCCATGAACGGCAGTTCGGCCATGAGGTTGGAACGCACGGTCATCTCGTGAACGACCATGCCCGAGGCGACGGAGTGGAGCAGGTCGAGGGCGCCGTCCAGGGCGAGGAAGGCTTCGGGGAGCACGAGCCGGCGGTTGGAGGAGTCGTCCAGCGTGCGTTCGAGCCATTGGGTGCTGGCGGTGTCGAGCCCGTCCTGGGCCAGGCTCATCACGAACCGGCACAGGCCCGTCGCTCGCTCGCAGCGCATCGGGTTCTGCTTGTACGGCATCGCGGAGGACCCGATCTGCGCCTCGCCCCAGGGCTCGTCGAGTTCCTTGCGGCCCGAGAGGAGACGGATGTCGTTGCAGACCTTGTGGATGACCGAGGCGGTCGCGGCAAGGTCGGAGAGAATCCACGCATCGACGACGCGGGGGTAGGTCTGCGAGGTCATGTCGTGGACCTGGTTGGCCACCCAGCCGAGCCGGCGCACGAAAGCGGTTTCGATCTCGTCCACCTGCGTCGGCCTGTTGTCCGTCAAGTGGAGGAACGACGCCTGCGTGCCGGTGGCTCCCTTGAGGCCGCGCAGCTTCAGGCTGTGCAGGTCGTGCTCGATGCGAACGAGGCAGAGGTACAGGTCGTAGCCCCACTGCGAGGCCCGGCGGCCCACGGTTGTCGGTTGGGCCGGCTGGAAGTGCGTGTGCCCGAGCGCGGGGAGGTTCTTCCACTTCGCGGCGAATGTTCCGAGCGCGTCGATCGTTCGCGCCAGCTTCAACTCGACAATCGTCAGCGCCTCGCGGAGCTGCAGCAGGTCGGCGTTGCAGACGACGTCCTGGCTGGTCATGCCCAGGTGCAGGATCGGCTTGGCGATGGGCGCGACGTCGGCCAGCGCGTGCACGTGCGCCATGACATCGTGCCGGAGACGCTTCTCATGCTCGAACGCGCGCCGGATGTCATCGTCCGTGATCTCGATGTGTTTGCGGATGGCCTCGACCTGCTCGCGCGAGATCGGGAGGCCCGCATCCATCTGGGCCTCCGCCGCCGCGAGCCAGACCTTGCGCCAGAGTGTGAACCGGTGGCGCGGCGACCACAGCGTCAGCATCTCCTTTGAGGCGTTGCGCTGGGAGAGCGGGCTGATGAAGGTGTCGAACGAGTCGTCGTGGTGGGTCGCGGGGTGCGTGGTACCCATGCGGATAGATTAGCCGCGGCGGGGTTCCGCCGAAAGCCAATCTTCGTGCTTTTCGGGCCGGAGGGCCCCCTCCTCCTCTCTCCTCCCGGTCCCTCTCGTGGATCGTTACGAGCACCCCGCGGCGTACTTGTTCAGGAAGCACTGGAAGTCGTTGGCCGTCAGGAGCGGGGTCCCCGTGGAGCCGTCGCAGTTGGCGTAGGTGTTGTTCGCGGCGTACTTGTTGAGGAAACACTGGAAGTCGTTGGCCGTCAAGATCGGGGACCCGGTGGAGCCGTCGCAGTTGGCGTAGCACGACCCGGATGTGACCGTCAAGGAAACGGAGTTGGAGGTGGCGGTCCCACAGGCCGTCGTCAGGCGGACGGAATAGCTCGCGGCGTCGCCCGGCTGGGCGTTGCTGATGGTGAGGGTGGCGTTGGTCGCGCCGGAGATGGTCGAGCCATTGCCGGTGGGGCCGTTGCTGAGCGGGAGTTGGCCGCGGTACCACTGGAAGGTGACGGTCGCGGGGTTGGGGAGGGCGACGCACGAGAACTGGGCGGTCCCGCCGGTGACGACGAGCTGGGGGCTGGGCTGGGAGAGGAACCCGGGCGTGCTGCACGCCGCATCCCAGGACTGGAGCGCTTCGCGGATCTGCTCGCGGAGGATCTCTTCCTTGCCGGGGTGAACCATGGCCGCGCCGGCCTCGTTGGTGGCGTTGTGCGCGAAGAGCGTGAAGGTGTACTCCCGGGGCAGGGTCAACCATCCAAACGGGCCGGAGTTGACCTTGAAGGGGATCTTGGCCCAGCCCCCCTCGGTGCGCCAGCGGAGGCCGGAGGAGCACGAGTAGCTGCCGCCCTTGTTGACGAACTCCACCGCGGCGCGGAAGGCGCTGACTTCGGAAGCCGTAAGGTTGGTGGACGCCGATTCGGCGTTGATGATTGAACTGAGGGTTGAGTAGCTGTTGTAGCCGAGCGTGCTCAGGTTGTTCATGTGATCATGGAGCACGCCCTCCCACGTTGAATCGAAGAAGGTCCCGTCGTGGGCCTTCTCGAGCATGACGGCGAAGTCGGCGCACGTCGCGGTGTTGAGGACCACGCCGCAGTCGCAGTTCAGGCGGTTGATCTGGATGTTCGGGAAGCCGTTGTCGATCGCCCAGTCGCTGAGTGCCTGGTACCCGAAGCGCCGCTCGAGGGCGATGAGGGCGTAGTTGTCCGAGGGCTGGAGGAGGTTGGTCAGCGAGGTCGTGAGCGTGCGGTACTGGTCGATGCACGTCCATGTGAACGGGCACGAAGCGCACAAGTTCTTGTACAACACGTTGTTGCCGAGGTTGTCCTGGTTGTTCGAGCACTTCTCGATGGCATGAATGGCGTGCAGCAGCTTGACGGTGCTGCACGGCTCCCACTGAAAGTTCACGTTGTTCGCCGCCAGCACCGGGCCGCCCACCTGCTTGAGCATGAACCCCGTTGACCCTCCGGAGTTGGCGTTCCACAGGTAGCTGCGCATGCGGCGGGTCTGCGCGTTGCCGTTGTCGATCATCGCGACGGCGTAGCGCGTCTGGCCCCCGACATTGGTGTACCGCTTCAGGCACGAGAGGCGGGCGGAGTTTGCGTCGAGCATCGCCGCGACCTGCTCCGCCGTCGCCGCGTGATGCCACCACCCGCCGCCGGGGTTCTGCGAGACCATGACGCAGGCGAAGCGGAGGTTGGGGTTCAGAAGCGTGCCGACCTGCTCAACTTCGATGGAGATGAGCCGGGCCGAGTTGTTCGTGAGCGCATCGGTCACATCCTGCGCGGTCATGTTGGTCCCGTACCACCACCCGGACTGGAAGTTGGCCCCCGTGTTGGGGACCGCGACGGCGCTGTACATCAGGGTCCCGCCGATGCGGTACGCGTCCAGGTCGATCAGACGCAACGTGGGGTTGGCGTTGAGCCACGAGACGATCTGCGCCCACGTGACGTTGTACACCCAGCCCCAGCCCGGCGCCGCCGTTGCCCCGCTGTTGGGCACGCCCACCGCCGTCATGAATGTGCTCCCGCTCGAGTCGTACGTTTCCAGCTCCAGCAGGCGGAGGTTGTTGTTGCTCAGCCACGTTGTCACCGAGGCCGGCGTTGCCCCGTAGAGCACCTGGGCCCCGGGCATGGCGTACGACCCGCTGTTGCTGACGAGCACCGTGTCGTACTGCCCGCTGGCGATGCGTTCGAAGCAGAAGGGCCTCATGCCGGCGCTGATCTGGCTGTTGATCGTCGTGGAGGTCGCCCCGTACAGGTAAGCCCACCCCGTTTCCGTATCGATGATCCGGTCGATCTGGGCGTGGGCGAGCACGCCGGGCACGAGCGTGCCGGCAAGGGCGGCCAATGAACGGGCGGGACGGGTCTTCATGCTGCAAACTCCATGGGAGCAACCGCTCCACCCTCCCCGTGCGACGGCGCGGCGTTCCGAGGGCGCGGAATTCCGGGCTCTCGCCTCTCTCCCGAGCGTTTCCGCATCGCAGGGTCTTGTCTCCGATGGACTTGTGTGGCACAATCGCGTTTATGGCCGAGCCCGCCCAAAGGCCGATAACCCAGCTTCTCGACGCCGCGGCGGCCGGCCGGGGTAGCGCCTCGGAAGAGTTGCTCCCCCTGGTGTACGACGAGTTGCGACGCCTGGCGGCCAGCCAGATGCAGCGCGAGCCCGCTGGGCACACGCTCCAGCCGACGGCGCTGGTCCACGAGGCGTACCTGCGCCTGATCGGCAACGACGCCACGCCCGTCTGGAACAGCCGGGCGCACTTCTTCGGTGCCGCGGCCCTGGCCATGCGTCGCATCCTCGTGGAGCGGGCGAGGCGGAAGGGACGGGTCCGGCACGGTGGAGGGTCGCGTCGAGAGGAACTGACGGATGACCTGCCCGAGCCGGATGGGGAAGAGATCGACCTGGTGGCGCTCGATGAGGCGCTGTCGCGGCTTGAGGCGCACAACGCGGAGGCCGGGCGTGTCGTGATGCTCCGGTACTTCGCGGGCCTGAGCATCGAGGACACGGCGGCGGCGCTCGGGGTCGGGGTGACGACGGTGAAGGACGACTGGGCGTACGCCCGGGCGTGGCTGCGTCGGGCGATGGAGCAGTCCGCATGACGCGCGTGGGCGGGACCAATCCGCCGACGGCGGCCCGCCTGGTGGGGCCGGCGTCGCGCCTGCCGGCGCACGAGCGGGGCGCGTTTCTTGACCGGGAGTGCGCGGGGGATGCGGCGCTGCGGCGCGAGGTGGAGGAACTGCTGGGGTATCTCGACCCGCGGTTCATGGAACAGGGCCCGGTGGCCGGGCCGCTCATCAGCCCCGAACTTGTGCCCGACCCCTCGGATGTTCTGCCCGAAGGGACGCGCATCGGGATGTACACCGTGCGCCGGGTGCTGGGCCAGGGTGGGATGGGCGTGGTGTACCTGGCGGAGCAGGAGAACCCGCGCCGGGATGTGGCGCTGAAGGTTGTCCGCGCGGGCATCGCCTCTCCATCCGTGCTCCGGCGCTTTCAGCGGGAAGCGGGCCTGATGGGCCGCCTGCAGCATCCGGGCATCGTCCAGATCTTCGAGGCGGGCGAGGCCGAGGTCGGGCGCGGCCGGCAGCCGTACCTCGCGATGGAGTACGTGCCGGGACCGACGCTCAACACGTACGTGCAGGGCCGGTCCGTCCGCGAGCGGCTGGAGGTCGTGGCCAAGGTGTGCGACGCCGTGGAGCACGCGCACGACCGGGGCCTGATCCACCGCGACCTGAAGCCGGGGAACATACTCGTGTCGGAGTCCGGTCAGCCCAAGGTGCTCGACTTCGGCGTGGCACGCGAGCCCATCGGCGCGACCACCACCCTGGCCACCAGCGTCGGCCAGTTGATCGGGACGCTCGCGTACATGAGCCCGGAGCAGGCGGGGGCGGACCCCTCGCGGGTCGATGCGAGGTCGGATGTCTATTCGATCGGCGTGATCCTCTATGAAGCGCTCACAGGTCGCCTCCCCGTGCGCGTCCGGCCCGACGCGGTGGCCGAGTCCGTTCGCGCCATCCGCGAGGATGAGCCCGCCCGACCCGGCAGCATCAACCGCGTGCTCCGGGGCGATATCGAAACGATCACGCTCAAAGCGCTCGAGAAGGACCCCGACCGCCGGTACCAGACCGCCCGGCACCTCGCCGCGGACATTCGGCGGTACCTCGCGGGCGAGCCGATCGTGGCGCGCCAGGACTCGGCGCTGTACGTGCTCCAGAAGAAGCTGCGCCGGTACCGATGGGCGGTGGGGGCGGGCGCGGCGTTCATTGCGGTGGTCTCGGCCTTCGCCGTGTACAGCATTGTGCAGGCCCAGGCCATGAAGGTCCTGGCCGGTCGGGAGCGCGAGGCCAAGAACGAGGCCCAGAACGCCGCGGATCGGGCGACCGCCGCCGAAGCGGCGCGGCGCGAGGAACTGCGCTTGAGCAACCTCGAGCGGGGCCGGCTGCTGAGCCGGTCCGGGGACGCGGGGGAGGGCGAGGCGCTGCTGTGGCGGGCCCACCTGCAGAAGCCGGACTCGGCGCTCTCGCACTGGGCCCTGCGCGAGTATTACGCCGGCGTGCCGTGCCTGTCCTCGTTTCGAGCCGGTCCCCAGGTGGTGCGGACCCTGGCCCTCAGCGACGACGCCAAGGCACTCGTGATCACGGGCTGGGACGGCAGCACGGAGGTGTGGGATCTGGAGATGAGCGTCCGTCGGCACGCGTTCGCCGGTCCGCCCGCCTCACAGCGCGGCGTGCTGATCCCCTCGGGCCTGATGGTCACGGGCTCCCGTCCCGGCGCCGTCACGATCTGGGACGTCCGCGAAGCTTCGGTGCGGGGCGAACTTGCGGAGGCCGGGGCGGACACGGTCATCGCGGTCAGCCGGGACGGGTTGCTGGGCGCGAGCGGCAACGCCGCGGGCGAGTTGATCCTCTGGGATCTTCCGGCGCAGCGGAGGGTCCGGAGCATCGCCACCGGCCACACCGGCGGCATCACGGCCGTCGCCCTAAGCCCGGACGGGCGGGCCGTTGCCACGGGTGGGCGCGACCGAGCCGCGCGGCTGTGGGATGTGGACACCGGCGAGCGCCGCGGCGAATCGAAGGGCCTGAGCGGATGGGTCACCTCGCTCATGTTCTCCAGCGATGGGGGCCGGCTCGCCTGCGGCAGTTCGAACTGGAAGGCCAGCGTGTGGGACCTGCGGACTGGCGCGGCCCGCACCTTTGCCGATGACCAGGGCGTCGTGCCGTTCGTGGCGTACGTCAAGGGCGAGTCGCTCATCGCCGCCATGGGGGAGTACGGCATTTCCCTCTACGATGCCTCGACCCTGGCCTATGTGGGCGACCTCGGCAACCACGGCGAGCCGGTTGTCCGGATGGAGGTTGCCCGCGGCGGGGATCGGCTTGTCTCCATCTCGCGCGACTCGCTTGTCAAGGTGTGGGACTTCTCCAGCGATGGCCCCGCCCGCTGGCTCGAGACCGATCAGGCTCCCGCCCACACCGAACTCAACATCGGCGCTCCCAGCGCCGACGGCTCTCTGCTTGCCACCGTCTCCAGCAGCGGCGGCGTTGAGATCTGGAGCAAAGAGGGCGACTTCATCCGTTACCTGCCCGGCCCGGGAAAGTTGGGCCAGTACGATGTGTCGATCAGTCAGGCCGCGAACCTCGTCGCGGCCGCCGCCAACGACGGCGTGATCCGAGTGTGGAACGTCGATGGCTCGGTGGCGGGAACCGAGGGGCGGGCGTTCCGTGAACTCCGGGGGCACCGGGGGATCGTCAACTGTGTGCGATTTGCCCCGACGGGAGACGTGCTCGCTTCCAGCGGCGACGACGGGAAGGTGTTCCTGTGGAACGCGGCGACCGGGGAGCGTCTGCACGAACTGGCCGGGCAGGGGGGGCGGTTGAACCGGGTCCGATTCGGAGACTCCGGGGGCGTCGTTCTGGCCACTTCCGCACGACACGTCAACGTATGGGATGCACGCACGGGCGAATTGCTGCCGCCGCTCCCCATCGGCGACGCCGATGTGTTCTCGCTCGACGTCAGCCCCGACGGGCGGACGGTCGCCGTCGGCTACCGCAAGCGGGCCATCGGCCTCTTCGATCTCCCGACGCGCACGCACCTGGCCGACCTTACGGGGCACTCGGAGTTGCCGTGGAACTTGGCGTTCTCACCGGATGGGACCATGCTTCTTTCCTGCACCGCCGCCGGCTCCCTGAAGTTCTGGGATGTTGCCTCCCGGGTGTGCCTGGCCACCTTCCGGGACGACGGCCACGGCTGGATCATGCCTGTCGCCTTCATCCCGGGATCCACGCGGGTGCTGGTCGGCCACCAGTTCCGCGGCGTGTCCATCTGGGATACCACGTTCTTCGACCGCCACATCCGCGGCAACGCGCAGGAGCAGCTCCGGCGACTGGCGGCGGATCTCGGGGAAGAGACGGTTGGACGGGCGAAGGATTGGGTCGAGAAGTTGAGTGCCGTGGATTCACGGCCAACCCCCCCGCGTTGATCCGGCGCCCTCCCCATACACTTTGCCGTTGGCCAACCCGCGACCCAGGCCCCGACCCACCGATAACGGCACCACCGACGCCGAAGATGCCGCGCTCGTCAAGGCGATCCAGGGCGGCGATTCATCCGCATGGACGCGGCTTTTGACGGCCTACCAGGATCGCCTCTTTGGTGTCTGCATGCGGATGGTGGGGGACCGCGAGCGGGCCGCGGACCTGACCCAGGATGCCATGGTCCGGATCATCGAGGGGATCAAGACCTACGACGGCCGGGCGAAGCTTTCGACTTGGATGATCCGGGTCACGATGAACGTCTGCCTGTCCAAGCTCCGTTCCGAGAAGCTGCGTCGGCACGCCAGCCTCGATGCGGGCTTGGAAGCTGGGGGGAATGCCTCGTCCGGTACGTCCGGGGAGAGGGGTCGGACAGGTGCGGAACGGGTGCCGGATGAGCAGGGTCGGGAACCCGCCGCCGAGTTGAGCGTCGAACGGGAAGAGACCCGTCGCCTCGTGGCGGCGGCGCTGGACCGGATCTTACCGGAACAGCGGGCCATTCTGGTTCTGCGGGATTCGAACGGTTTGGAGTACGAGCAAATCGCGGAAGTGCTGGGTGTGCCGGTCGGGACGGTCAAGAGCCGCCTGTTCCGAGCACGATCAGCCCTCCGTGAAGTGTTGGAGTCGATGAGCAAGTCCTGGGATCGCGTGTAACCACCATGAACCCCTCCGGTCCTCACAACATGCCGAGCCCCGGGCTTCCGGATGAGGCCGACTTGCTCGCCTGGGTCGAGGGCGAAGCCCTCAGCCCCGAGGCCAACGCCGCCGTGGCGAGGGCCCTGCTGGCCGATCCTGCACTGGCCCGGCGGCTGGAGTTGATGCGCCGGGACCGGGAAGTGCTGTGCTCTCTGCCGCGCGAGCGCGCCCCGCGCGACCTTGTCGCGGGCGTCGAGGCCGCGCTCCAGCCCGTGCTCGAGCGGGAGCTTCTCCTGGGACTTCAAAGCGCGGAACCGGCGGAGTCTGTTCCCGTCGTGTCCATGGTCCGCCCGGAGAAGCGCGGCATCTTCCAGACCTTCCTCGCCGATCGCGCCGGACGGCGGATGGCCCTCGCGGCCTCGTTGCTCCTGCTCATTGGCGGGGCCACGTGGTGGGCCGCGGTTTCCTTTACCGGAAAGCCAAGCCCGATCAAGCCCATCGCCCTCAACGATGGTTCCCGCGCCAAGTCGCTGAGCACGGATTCACCTCCCGACGCGATCATGACCGGGACCGAAGCCTCGGCTGCTCTGGCGACGGCGGAGGCGACGGCTCCCGAAGCAACCCCGATGGTTGCCTCTGCCGTTGATTCGGCCGCGGCCAAGGAAGAGGAAGCCGCTTCCCGTGTCGCCTCGGCAGAAGAGCTGATCGGCCCGGTGCGCACGGCGATGGACGCCGCGCTCGCCGCCGAACTGGCGCGCGAACGCAAGCTGGTGGTGCGTGTGGTCTCGCGTGAAGCGGCCCTCGCCCCTCGCCGGGTGTGCGACCGCGTGCGGAACGAGTTGAACTCCCCCGCGATCAAGCTCGCCGCCGAAGTCCCGCCGGAGTTGACCGTCGCTCTGGATGTTCGACCCCTGGATGTGCCGCGCCTCTCCCCCGCGGCCGTGCCCGAGCCTCCCGCGTTTGCGGGCCTGGAAAGCGTGACGCCGTTCATCGGCCCGCCCGCCCCGCGCGAGGCGATGGTGATCGAGGAAACCGAGCCCCAGCCGCTGTACGTGGTGCAGGCCCGTCTCGATGCGGCGACCATGACGCAGCTCCGGACTTCGCTCGAACGCGCCGGGCGTGACGAGGTTGTCTTCGAGGAGCGTTACGAGCCGCTGCCGCTGAGCCCGGGCGGCGCACCCGTGCTGACGCCCCAGGCCGTGCTCTGGTGGTCCAACCCGCCCGCGGGCTGGACGAGCTGGGGCGAGGTGCCGGTGGTCATCGAGCCGAAGTGACCACGTCGCCTCGCGACAGGATGTTCACAGATCCGCGGCGTCGCCACCGCCTATGCGCCCGTTGACACCGCGCTCCGGATACGTGCGACCGTGAGTCCGAAGGCCTTTCACCCGGCCACGATGTTGACCATCTTCCCCGGCACCACGATCACCTTCTTGATCGTCTTGCCCTCGGTAAACGCCTTCACGCGCGGCTCGGCGAGAGCCGCGGCCTCGATCGCCTTCGCGTCGGTGCCGGCGGGCACGGTGATGTGGCCCCGGACCTTGCCCATGATCTGGATGGGGATCTCGATGTGCGAGTCCACCAGCATCGCCGGGTCGTGCGCCGGCCAGGGTTCGTACGCCAGGCTCCCCGCGTGGCCGAGCTTCTGCCAGAGCTCTTCCGCCAGGTGGGGCACAAAGGGCGCCAGGACCAGCGTGAAGCGCTCGGCCTGCGAACGGGTCAGCGCCGCCTTTCCTTCGCCCGCCCCGGCGTTCTTCACGAACTCCATCATCGCCGCGATCGCCGTGTTGAAGGCCAGGCGGTCGATGTCCGGCCCGACCTTGGCGATGAGCCGGTGCAGGGCCCGCTCGATCGCGTCATCGGGCTGCTCCACGAGATTGGTCTGTCCTGTCGCCTCGTTGACGACCAGCCGCCAGGCACGCTGCAGGAAGCGGTAACACCCCGTGATGTCGCGCGGGTTCCAGGGCTTGCTGGCGTCGAGTGGGCCCATGTACATCTCGTAGAGCCGCATCGTGTCGGCGCCGTATTCCGCGATCACATCGTCGGGGTTGATCACGTTCTTGAGCGTCTTGGACATCTTCGCGATCACGGGTGTGAGCTTGACACCCGTGCCGCGCTCGACGAAGTTCCCGTCGGAGACTTCTTCGGCCGTGTCGTTGGGGCACAGCGTCTTGTCCGGGCGCTGGTACGAGAAGCTGGTGATGAGGCCCTGGTGGAACAGCTTCCGCATCGGCTCCGAGGTCGAGACATGGCCGAGGTCAAAGAGCACCTTGTGCCAGAACCGGGCGTAGAGCAGGTGCAGCACCGCGTGCTCCGACCCGCCGATGTACAGGTCCACGCCGCTCTGCCCCATCCAGTACCGCTCCGCCTCGCGCCCCACGAACGATCCGCCGTTCTTCGGGTCACAGAACCGCAGGTAGTACCAGCACGAGCCCGCCCAGTTGGGCATCGTGTTCGCCTCGCGACGGACCTTGGTCTCCGGCGGCAGGGCGCCGGGCGATACGCCGGCCTGGCCCGCCGTGGTGTGCAGCCACGAGGCCGCGGCGGCCAGCATCGGCGCCGGATCGTCCGATTCCGGGGGCCTGTACTCCTTGACCTCCGGCAGCTTCACGGGCAGGTGACGCTCATCAACCGGGTAATGGTTCCCCCGCTCGTCGTACACGATGGGGAACGGCTCGCCCCAGTACCGCTGGCGTGAGAAGAGCCAGTCCCGGAGCTTGAAGTTGGTCTTCCGTCGGCCGATCCCCTTTCGCTCCAGCCACTCAATAATGCGTACCTTGGCCTGCTCGGTCGTCAACCCGTTGAGCGACACCTCGTTGTTTGCGGAGTTCGAGGCGAACCCCGGGCCGGTGAACGCCGCCCCCTCCTGCTTCTGGAACGTCGCGGCGTTGAACCGTTCCTGCATCGCCTCGAACGTCGTAAAGCCCTGCTCCTCGATGAAGTCGAGCCAGGCCATACGTGTCACGCCGCGGCGTTCGTGGACTTCCCGCTCCTGCTCCTCGCGGGCGATACGCGGGTTGACGTCCACCGCCAGCGTCTCTCCGCCGCGCCGTCGCGAGGAGACAATCTTCAGGACCTCGTCGAACTTCTCCGGCGGGGTGTTGGTGGAGGTGACCAGGCCCAGCATGTCCGCCAGTACGGTCGTCCAGGTGTCCGGCAGTTTCTGATTATCCTGCGCGTGCCGGGTGAAGTACTGCATCGCCGCGACGACGCGCGGGTAGACCACATCGCGGATCGGAAGCCCGAACTTCACCGCGAACTCGAAGTCGCGCTCATCGTGGGCAGGGACGGCCATGATCGCGCCGTGTCCGACGCCCATCAGCACGTAGTCCGCGATCCACACCGGCACGTGATGCCCCGTCGCCGGGTTGGTCGCGTACAGGCCGCTGAACACCCCCGTCTTGTCCTTGCCTTCGGCCATGCGATCGACGTCCGACCGGTTGCGGGCCGCGGCGACGTAGGCCCCGATCTCCGCGAGGTTCGGGTGACGGGGATCGGCCAGGAGCCGGTCCACCAGGGGGTGCTCGGGCGCGATGACCATGTACGTGGCGCCGAAGATGGTGTCGGGCCGGGTGGTGTAGATGGTCAGGGAGTCGGGCCACTCCTGCCTTTGGGTGGCCTGCCGCTCCGCGGCGGGCGCATCTTCAGCGTCTGCCCCCATCGTGCTCGCGTGAACGAACGTCCAGCGATACTCGTGTGGTTCACGCACCGCACCCGCTTCAACCGGGTTGAAGACGATGTACCGGACAAACTCATCAAAGTACTGCTGATCACGGATGATGTGGTCAAAGTGGTCGCGCTGCCACACATGCGACTTGACAGTCCTCCCCTTGTTGATGGTGGTCGCGGCGAAGTGCTTGATGCTCGACACGAGGGAGTCGAGCGTGAATCCGTCGAAAGGCCGCACGATCCAGTGGACGTGGTTGGACATGACCGTCGCCGCGTACACCCGGCACCGGACCCCGTCGAAGTGCAGCAGGGCGTCGAGAATGACGTCGCGCTCGTGATCGGTGAAGTGTTCGTGGTCGACGGCGTTCCAGGTGACAAAGTAGGTGGCGCCCGGCAATGTCAGGTGCGGGAGTTCGCGACGCTTGACGACCAGCTCGCGTACGGGTCCGTACGTTCCCGGCGGGTAGGGATCGAGCCCGACGAACCCGATCGGATGGCACGCGTACCGCGAAGGCTCATGGAGCGCTCGCACGACGTCGGCGACGGATGCCGAAGCGGGACCCTGCGTCGATCCGGACTTGCGCCCGCCGCGGAGCGGCAGGCCACCCTGGAGCGGGAAGTTCACCTCCGCCCCTTCGCTCCGCCCGATCCACTCCGTCTGCATCGTGCGGGTGGACTCGGGCCAGTCCAGGCCGGCCAGGTCATCCAGCAGGCGCTGCGCATACGCCGTGATGCGGAACATCCACTGCTTGAGCGTCCGCCGGTACACCGGGTGGCCGCCGCGCTCGCTCTTGCCGTCGATGACTTCTTCGTTGGCCAGCACCGTCCCCAGTTTCGGGCACCAGTTCACCGTCTGCTCATCGAGGTAGGCCAGGCGATGGTCGTCGATGAACGCGCGGCGTTCATCCTGCGACAGTTCGTGCCACATCCGCACGCCAACCGGTTCGCCCGTGATCGCGCCCAATCCAGCGCCCGGCCTGCCCTTGACGGGGACCAGGTCGCCCATCGGGGAGATCCCGTGCACGCCCCGCTCCAGGTCCTTGATCAGCTCGATGATGGGGCGCGCCGCGCCCTTGCCTTCGTTGGCGGCGGGGTCGTACCAGGCGTTGTAGAGCTGCAGGAAGATCCACTGCGTCCACCGGTAGTAGTCCTCATCAATGGTCGCGAACTCGCGCGACCAGTCGTAGCTGAAGCCAAAGCGCTGCAGCTGTCGGCGGAAGGTGTCGATCGCCTTGCGCGTGGTGATCGCCGGGTGCACGCCCGTCTGGATCGCGTACTGCTCGGCGGGGAGGCCGAAGGCGTCCCACCCCATCGGGTGGAGCACGTTGTACCCCTTCATCCGCCGGTAGCGGCAGATGATGTCCGTCGCGGTGTACCCCTCCGGGTGCCCCACGTGCAGGCCGGCGCCCGAGGGGTACGGGAACATGTCCAGGCAGTAGAACTTGGGCTTGCTCGCGTCAAAGCCGGGCTGACCCGGGTTTGGTGTCACGAACGTTCCACGGCTTGACCATTCCTGCTGCCACCGGCGCTCGATCGAGTCGGCCAGCGCGGCGGTGTAGCGGTGGGGGGGCTGGTCGTCCGTGCGGTTGGGGGCTGGTTGTGTCATGGGTCACACCGGTGGGGAGGGTATCAAACGAACAAGGCCCCGCGTGCGGGGCCTTGAGGGGGTCAAACCATGCCGCGCACGCGTTACGTGTGTGTCCTCGAAAGCAGCGAGAGCACCATGGCGGGGCGGGAGGTCTTCATGGGGCAAGTATATCGGTTGGCGGCGGGGGATCCAAGACGCCGACTGATCGCTCCGTCGAGGCGTGGCCCACGTGCAAGGCAGATCCGCCCGCTCGGCTTCAGCAGGACTCCACGGTTCAACCCTGCAGGTGCGACTCCACGAACCACAGGTGCTTGTCCAGTGAGCGGGACACGGCCGTGAAGAGGTCGGCCGTGTCGGTGTCGCCCAGCTTGGCCGCCGTTTCGATGGCCGCTTGGGCCGATCGTCCCACGGCGGCGAGGCGGTCGGCCAGGGCCGTCAAGTGCGCACCCTGATTGGTGGCGGCCTGCGGGTACTCCGGCAGGCTGGATGCCGCGGCGGCGAGTCGCACGGTT
This sequence comes from Phycisphaeraceae bacterium, assembly GCA_019636625.1. Taxonomy (GTDB): domain Bacteria; phylum Planctomycetota; class Phycisphaerae; order Phycisphaerales; family UBA1924; genus JAHBXE01. Next base: position 80,935 of record JAHBXE010000003.1, on the reverse strand, counting down.
CCTCGTGCGGTTGCCCCGAGTTGAACCGCCCGCTCGGCGGTTGTGTCGGCGTGCTCAGCGAGCGAGCCGGCGATCTCGTCGAACAACTCATGCAGGGCGATGAACGACGGTCCCTTGATGTTCCAGTGCGCCTGCTTGACCTGCGAGTGCAGGTCGAGCAGATCGGCGAGGCGGTCGTTGAGAAGCGCGGCGACCTTGGCCCGGGTGGATTCGGGGAGGTCATTTCGTGTGGGGTTCATCGATGGGCCTCCGGATGCATGCAGCATAGGAGAGGGTCGGTGGAAGGGCCCGGCCATGGGCCGCGTTCCCCTATAGTTGCCCCCAACCCCCATGTCCCCGTCCCCCCCTCCCCGTACCGGAGCGATGCATGTCCGAGGCGACCCCCGCCAAGTCGATGGATGAGATCATGGCCCTGTGCAAGCGCCGGGGCTTTGTCTACCAGGCCAGCGAGATCTACGGGGGCATCAACGGCTTCTGGGATTACGGCCCGCTGGGGGCGCAGCTCAAGAAGAACCTGCGGGATGCGTGGTGGCAGGACATGATCATGAACCCGTGCTGGGGGCGCAAGGGGCCCAACGGGGAGCGGGTGCGCTGCGTGCCGCTCGAGACGCGCATCATCCAGCACCCGAAGGTGTGGGAAGCGAGCGGGCACGTAGGGGGGTTCAACGATCCGATGGTGGATTGCCGCGAGACAAAGGCCCGCTACCGCTTCGATCACGTGAGTGTGTTTGTCCCGGCCAGCGGTGATGCGGGGGAAAGGCCACTCTTTGCGTTCATGAAGGATTCGCCCAGCGAGGCGAAGCAGCAGAAGAAGGCGGAAAGGGCGTTCGGAGCTGTAAAGGTCGTTCCGTTGACGAGCATTCCGGTCGAACAGTTCGCCAAGGTTCTGGGGCCGGATGCGGAGAAGGTCGGTACCCTGACCGAGCCGCGCCAGTTTAACCTGATGTTCAAGACTTACATCGGTGCCACCGCGACCGAGGACGACAAGGCCTACCTCCGGCCGGAGACCGCGCAGGGCATCTTTGTCCAGTTCAAGAATGTGGTGGACACGACGCGCGTCAAGGTGCCCTTCGGCATCGGGAACACAGGAACGTCCTTCCGCAACGAGGTCACTCCCCGCAACTTTACTTTCCGCTCCCGCGAGTTCGAACAGGCCGAGCTCGAGTTTTTCTGCCATCCCTCCGAATCACAGGACTGGTACAAGTTCTGGCGAGACTTCCGCATGGAGTGGTGGCAGTCCATCGGTCTCAAGGGGGAGAACCTGATCCTCCGCGAGCACGAGAAGGATGAGCTCTCGCACTATTCGCAGGGCACGTCCGACGTCGAGTACCGCTTCCCGTTCACCGCGCCCGGCTTCGGGGAACTCGAGGGCATCGCCCATCGCGGATGTTTCGATCTGACGCAGCACCAGGAGCACAGCAAGGTCAAACTCGAGTACTTCGACCAGGAGCGCGGCGAGAAACTCCCCAACGGCAGCACCAAGGGCGAGCGCTACATGCCGCACTGCATCGAACCCGCCGCGGGGCTGGATCGCGGGGCGCTGGCGATCATGTGCGAGGCGTACACGAAGGACCCGTCGCGTCCCTCGCCGGAGATCATGAAGTTCCACCCGCGGATCGCGCCGATCAAGGCCGCGGTGTTCCCGCTGGTGAACAAGGACGGGATGCCCGAGGTGGCGGAGAGGCTCTACGACGAGTTGAACGCGAAGTTCGGGCGCACGGGGTTCATCGAGACCGACGCCAAGCAGTCCATCGGGAAGCGCTACGCCCGGATGGATGAGGCCGGCTGCCCCTTCTGCTTCACCATCGATGGCGAGACGCTGACCAACCAGACCGTCACCGTCCGCGACCGCGACACCGGGGGGCAGGAGCGCATCGCCATCAACGCCGTCAGCGAATACGTCAAGAAGAAGCTGGGAGTCTGAGTATGTCGTCAACGTCCCTCCCATCTTCCCTGCCGCCCGCGCCGCGGCCCGTCGATGCCGACACCGCCCGTCGCCTCCGCGACGCCGCGGCACGGGCGGAGTTCGACGGCCAGATCTTCCGGTACCTCGGCGTGATCGGCTCGCCCGGCTGGCGTGCTTCGATGCGCGAGAAGTGGCCGAAGATGGTCACGTTCGACTGCGGCACGCTGGTTCGCCTGTTCATCGTTCGGGATCCGGTGCCGGAGACGATCGCGGCCGGCGCGGTGGGCGGGGGCGAGGTGCTCACGGCGCTGGTCAAGTCCGGCATCCTCGTGGGCGAGAGCGGGGGGATGGTTCGCTGCCCGTTCCAGCTCACACCCGCCGCGGGCGTGCTCGTGCTGAGCGACGCCATCGACGACCCGGCCTCCGCCAACCCGCCGGACGACTACGTGATCCCCGTTTCGGGGGCGGCCCGGGGTGTGGACGATCTGACTCCGCGGGAGCCTTGCGACCTGGTGATCGATCTTGCCTGCGGGCAGGGGTTCCACGCGCTGCGGAGCATGACGCACGCGAAGCGGTGCATCGCGACGGACATCAACGCGCGGGCGCTGGACTTTGCGCGTGCCAACGCGTCGCTCCTGGGCGCCTCGGACCGGATCGACATCCGCCAGGGCAGTTTCTTCGAGCCGGTGGCGGACGTGGTGGGCAAGGTGGACCTGTTGACGTGCAACCCGCCGTTTGTGATGCAGCCGGGGGCGCACATTACCTCCGCCGTCAGCCCGACCGAGGGCGATGGGATGGTGGAGGGCCTGGTGCGTGGCCTGCCGAGGATGCTGCGGGAGGGGGCCTGGGGCGTGATGAGCGGCCTGTGGGAGAACGCGGAGCCGCGGGACTGGTCGGCGCGCGTGCGCGAGTGGCTGGCGGAGGCGGGGTGCGATGCGCTGGTGCTGCAGTTCCAGACGTACCTGCCGGAGGAATACCTGACGGCGTGGTTCCCGCCGGAGGTCCGCGTGGGGATCGAGCCGGGGTGGAGGGCGCTGTGCGAGAAGAGGCGGATCGGTGCGGTGACCTACGGCGCCGTGATCGTCCGCAAGCGCGCGGGGCAGAACTGGCTGGCGACGCTCTCCACGCCCATCTTCGCGCGCACGGGCGCGGCGGGGGAACAGATCAAGGCCTACTTCGCCTCGCAGACGGCCATGCAGAACATGTGGGGGCCGGTGGACCTGTTGGACCGCAAACTCCGGTTCGCCGCGGGGTGGCGTTTCGATCCTGCGCAGGGGACGCCCAAGTCAACGCCCTTGGGTGTGAGCCGAGGCCTGGCGCTGCCCGTGCCCAACCAGGCGCGCTGGGAGCCGGTGTTGACCGCCTTCGACGGTGGCGCCACCGCCCGGGAGACGCTTGCCCAGATCCGTGCCTCGGGTCGTCTGAATGTCCAGCCCGACCATCCCGAGACGGCCGCCATGCTCCAGGGCATGGTCCAATCGGGATGCCTCGATATTCTCTCCTGATCGCTCACGCTACTTCGGCGGCACTGTCGCCGTCTTTGGCTTGTAGTGGTCGCTCAAACTGGCCAGCACGCGGGGCCACGCGTTGGTGAAGTACGCGCGGACTTCCTTCCACTCCGCCTCGTGGTCCGGGTTCGCCGCGGCGTTCTCGGCGAAACCGTTGTGTCGAAGGACGACCTTGGTCCCGTGGGCGCCGTGGGGGAGGAAGTGGACGACGACCCATGTGTGCTTGCCGCGGGCGTGGGCGAACTTCGGCGGGGCGTTCCACGAGAAGCTGAGCATGCGTTCGGGATCGAAGCTGAGGATGGTGCAGCCCTCGCTTCCACGCGAACCCGCGGGCGCCTCCATGCTGAAGTAGACTTCGAAGGGGCCGCCCAGGCGGAGGTCGATCCTGTTCTCCGTCTTCAGGAAGGACTTGAAGCCGTCGGAGGTGGTCCAGTTCTTCCAGACGTCGCGCGGCATCGCGTTGACGGTTGCCTCAACCGTGATCGGGCCGAGCGGATCGTCCGCCGGGGCAGCGGGTGACATCCGCGCTGTTTCACTGGATCCTTCGAGGTTCTGCTTGAGACGATCGAGCGTGTAGGCGTTGCCCTGGTCAAAGAAGGCCCGCATCCGCTGTGATTCTTCATCCGCGGTGTACCCGAGACCCGTGAGTCGAAGGCGCGTTCGGCCGCCGCCGAGGTCGGTCATCGTTGCCACCGACCAGGTGGACTTGTAGGCGTTCATGAACGGGAACCCCTTGGGCGCCTTGGTGATGCGGAAGGCCATCATCCTCATTGGTTCGAAGGCAAGGATGGTGTTCTCGATGGTTCCTTCATCCCCGAGTTCGCCCGCGGGGTCGTAGTGGCTGAGGATCTTCCCGCCGATGCGGCAATCGACCTTGGCCTTGGCCACGCCGAACTTCTTGAAGCCTTCATCGGTGGAGAAAAGGTCCCAGACCACGGACACGGGAACGTTCAGGTCGATCTCGTGCGTCAACGGGCTGGTGTTGACCGCCGCGGGCGCTGCGGCGCTTGCCGGCTGGGGGATGTGCTTGTCCTGGGCCAACGCAGCGGTGGAGACCGCGAGACACACAATCAGTCGAAACATGACGGCACCTCAGTGGGGAAAGCGGGGGATGGGATCGATCGGGAAGAGCAGAGGGCGGTACGTGGAATCAACCGCCGCGGCGTCGCGGATGGGCAAGGCCACACTTCAGCAGCGGAGAGCCAAAGGGACCCGTGCCCACCCGCGATCGGCCGCGGGACGTGAATGCGACGGGCTCGAATCAACAGCTCATGGGTTTCCAGAGGCCGATGCAGTTGCCCTCGGGATCCTGGAACCACGCGAAGTGGCCCATGCCGGGAACTTCCTGCGGCGGGACGACGGTCTTGCCGCCAAGCTTGTTGATTTGCGCGAGCGTGGACTCGAGGTTGTCCACCATGGCGTAGAACGTGACGTACTGGTGCGGCGGGTGGCCGAGGCTGTTGAGATGCCCGCCAATGCCGTCGGTCTTCTTCTCGACGTGCTGGCCGAGGTTCATGACCATGGCCGTCTGCGGGCCAAAGCCCTGGAACTCCCAGCCGAAGAGGGTGCCGTAGAACTTCTGGGCTTTTTCGAGGTCCTTGACGCCGATCTCGAAGTGGACCACCGGTGCTGGCATGCGAATCTCCTTTGCGAAATACAGAACCCACCACACTCCGCCGGAGCGCCGGCCGACAAGGACGACGCGGATCAAGACAAGTCACTGCTTCCCAACCTCCCGGGCGGCCCGTGCCTGTTCCTGAAGAAGGTTGAAGTACGCCCGCAACTGGGCCACAGACTCGTCAAAGGGGACCAGGTTTCCCGCCGCTCGAGCCTGCATGATGCCGCCCTCCATCACCGTGAGGATGAACCGGGACAACTGGCCAAGGTCGGCCGAAGGAGGGAGCCGGTCGCCCACGCTCCGGAGCCACCCTTCGATCACGGCGGCCCAGTTACGGAAGTTCTGGTCGATCAGAGCCCGGGCCGGGGGGTGATCATCCGCGACTTCCAAAGCCAGGTTGCCGATCGGGCATCCCATCTTGCACTGGAACATCTCCATTCCGGTGCGGTAGTTGGCCAGGAGGGCAAAGATGCGCTCGATGCCGTCCTCCGCCGCGGCCTCGGCCGGGGCCATGACGACCGGGTGCATGATCTGTGTTGCGTACTCCAGCACGCCGATGAGCAGGGCTTCCTTGCTGGGGAAGAAGTGGTAGAGGCTGCCACTGTTGACGTCGGCCTCGCGAAGAATGGTGGCGATGCCGGTGGCGTGGTACCCTTGCTCGTGAAAGAGCCTGAAGGCCACGTCGAGGATGCGCGTCTTGGTATCTGAAGGAGGAATGCGGTCTTCCTTGATTGATCGTTCAAGGCATAGTTGATCGTTCATTCAACTTCTTGTCAATGCGAATCTGCATATCCGATCAGAATACAAACAAGCCGTACAAAAGTCAAACAAGTTTTCAGGTAACGCTCAGCCTTTGATTCCGAACCACACGGGCGACGAGCGCATCGGGGTGGGGTCAAGCTGCGGAGGTTCTGACCGTGTGGAAGTGGATACTCGCGACGTTCCTGGTCCTCGTGCTGCTGTGCGGCGGGGGCGGGTTCCTGTTTGCCCGGTCGGAAGCCGGCAAGAAGCTTCTCAGCGGGAAGAACCGTCAGACGGAGGTCCGGGTCGACACGGTGGCCCGCGGCGACCTGATCCGCGTGGTGAGCGCGCCCGGGACGGTCGAGCCGCTCAAGAAGGTCCAGATCAGCGCCCAGGTCTCAGCCAGGATCATCGCGCTCCCCTTTCGCGAGGGCGACGATGTGAAGAAGGGGGATGTGCTGGTCCGGCTCGACTCGGACGACTACATCGCTTCGCTCGAGTCGGCGCAGGCGGCGCTCAAGGGCGAGGAGGCCCGGCTCAAGGGTCTGAAAGCGGCCCTGATCGAGGCGACGAGCGAGCGGAACCGGGTCCGAGGCCTGTTCGAGACCAAAGATGTGGCGCAGTCGGAGCTGGACTCGGCGGAGGCCAGTTACCTGAGGGCGCTCGCGGCGGTCGAGGCGGGGGAGCATTCGATCGACATCGCCCGGGCGAACATTGCGCGGGCGCAGAAGAACCTCGATCTGTGCACGATCGTCTCCCCGATCGACGGGACGATCGTGCAGCGGAACTCCGAGGTCGGCGAGCAGGTGCTGGGCACGTTCAACAACGCGGGCTCGGTCATCATGGAGCTGGCGGACCTCTCGGTGATGGTGCTGCGGGCGAAGGTGGATGAGGCGAACATCGCGCCGGTCAAGCGGGGGCAGCCAGCGATCATCCGGATCAACGCCTATCCGGACCGCGAGTTTGCCGGTGAAGTGGACCTCGTGGGCCTCAAGAAGCTCACCGACCGCGACGGCACGGGGTACTTCCAGTGCGAGATCCTGGTGAAGGTGGACAAGCCGGAGGACCTGCCCAGGGGCGACCGGCTGCGGTCGGGATACGCCGCGAACGCGGATATCAAGGTGCAGACGTTCGCGAACGTGCTGAAGATTCCGAGCCAGGCGGTGGTGGACCGGAGGCTGGATGAACTGCCCAAGGAACTGGCCAACAACCCGAACGTGGACAAGAACAAGACGTTCGCCCGCGTGGTGTTCCGGTACGAGGACGGCAAAGCCAAGCCGATCCCGGTGAGCATCGGCTCGAGCGATGTGACGCACACGATCATCGTGTCGGGCCTGGATGGAGGGGAGAGGATCATCACCGGGCCGTTCAAGGTGCTCACCACCCTCAAAGCCGACCAGACGGTGATGGAGGAGAGCGCCGCCAAGAAGGACGGCCCGGCCCAGGCCAAGGGCGCCGGCGGGAACGGGACCCGCGGCGGCTGACGCCGCGTGTCGGTGGGAGACGAAGGTGTGGGGATGGGAGTGGGGGGCGTGGGGGGGCGTGGGGGGCGTGGACAGCCGATGACGATCAGGATCCGAAATCTCGAGAAGGTGTACAAGATCGGCGAAGAGCGTGTGAACGCGCTGCGCGGGATCGACCTGGACATCAACCGGAACGAGTTTGTCGCGATCATGGGCGCTTCGGGTTCGGGCAAGAGCACGCTCATGAACATACTGGGGTGCCTGGACCGGCCTACGGCGGGCACCTACGAACTCTCGGGCGTGCCGACGCACAAGATGTCCGCGACGCGGCTGTCGGACGTCCGCAACCGCGAGATCGGGTTTGTGTTCCAGTCGTTCGAACTTCTTCCCCGCGCCACGGCGCTCAAGAACGTGATGCTGCCCCTGATCTACTCCAGCCGGCACTGGTGGGGGGCCAAGGCCCGCGCCCGGCGAGCCCTGGAGCGCGTGGGGCTGGGGGACCGGATGCGTCACCGGCCGAGCCAGCTTTCCGGCGGTCAGCGCCAGCGCGTGGCGATCGCCCGCGCCCTGGTGAACGAGCCGAGCATTCTGCTCGCGGATGAACCGACGGGTAATCTCGACAGCAAGACCAGCGAGGAGATCATCGCGCTGTTTCAGCAGCTCCACGCCGAGGGGCAGACGATCATCATCGTGACCCACGAGGAGGACATCGCGGGGTACGCGGACCGGATCATCCGCCTCAAGGACGGGAAGATCGTGTCGGACCATCCGACGGACTCGGACCCCATCCACCGCGAGTTCCTGAACCGCGCGGTGCAGGCGGCGCAGGCGGCGGCGGAACAGGCCGCGGCGGAGCGGGCGGGGGTGTCGCGATGATTTTTCTTCGTGTGCTGATGCAGACGGTGGTGCTGGCGCTGGGGCAAATATGGGCGAACAAGGCGCGGGCGCTGCTGACGACGCTGGGGATTGTCATCGGCGTGGGGGCGGTGATCACGGTGGTGACGGCGACGGGCGGCCTGCAGAAGTCGATCCTGAAGGAGTTTGCCTCGGTGGGGGCGAGCAAGGTCTGGGTCTTCCCGCGGATGTCGCGGGAGATGCGCGGGCGGTATTCGTGGCGGCAGATCCGCGTCACGACGCGCGAAGTGGACGGGATGCTCGAGAAGTGCCCGTCGCTGGCGCGGCTGACGCCGGTGATGGACATGTCGATGACCGTGGCCTTCGGCGAGGAGTTCAAGGGCACGGTCCCGGTGGCGGCGATCCGTCCCGAGTGGAACGAGATCGAGAACCGCGCGATCCTGCAGGGGCGGCCGTTCACCCGCATCGATGAGGAAGAGCGGCTGCCGGTGTGCATCGTCAACGACAAGGCGATCGACGAGCTGGGGCTGGACCGGGAGCCGATCGGACAGGAGATCATGCTCTCGGACCGGAAGTTCACCATCGTCGGCGTGGTGGAGACGAAAACGGTCTTCGCCGCCTTCGGCGGGGACGAGGCCAAGAGCGAGGTGTTCATTCCGTTCCGGACGGGGGAAATGCTCCGCAGCGAGCCGCGGATGTACATCATCGCGGAAACCCGGAGCCCGGAGCTGTACGACGACGCGAAGGCCGAGATCCGGTTCTACATGCGCCAGATGCGGAACCTGAAGCCCGAGGAGCCGGACACGTTCGGGGTCGAGGCGCTGGAGCAGATGATCCAGCGGTTCAACTACGTGGCGATGATCATCCAGTTGTTCATGGCGTTCATGGTGGCGATCTCGCTGATCGTCGGCGGGATCGGGATCATGAACATCATGCTGGCGTCGGTGTCGGAGCGCACGCGGGAGATCGGCCTGCGCAAGGCGGTGGGGGCCAAGCCCGCCGTGATCCTGATGCAGTTTCTGGTCGAGGCCGTCACGCTCTGCCTGGTCGGCGGGGCGATCGGCATCCTCGTCGGGCAGTCGCTGATCCTGGCCGCGAAGGCCGCGGCGCCGCAGTTCATGAGCGAGGCCTCGGTGCCCTGGTGGGCGATCGCGGTGTCGGTGCTCGTGTCGGCGTTCACGGGCGTGGTCTCGGGCATGGTTCCGGCGATCAAGGCGGCGATGCTCGACCCGATCGTCGCGTTGCGGCACGACTAGCCCCTCGCGGCGTGGGGATGCGGTGGAGCGGACATTTCGCGGGTGTTGGGCAGGAGCAGGACCAGTGATCGATCGAGCGCGTATCGTGGGAACGGGGAAGGACGTGGGCGTGGCTGCAATGTGTCGTGTGCCGTGCGGCGTGGTCGTGCTGGGCCTGCTGGTCGGCTGCTCTTCGCCGTTTGGCCGGTCGCCGGCGGATTACGGGCGCCTGACCCCGGCGGACCGGTTGCGCGAGGTGGAGCGGCTCCCGCTGGAGCAGTACGCGAGGCCGCCCGCGCCGGAAGAGAAGCCCGACGAGGCCGCCCGCGCGGCGAAGGAACGTTTCGCCGCCATGCCGGAAGTGCCCATGACGATCGAGCAGGCCCGCGCCTCGGCGCTGGAGCACAACCTGGATCTTCGCGTGGCCCTGATGAACCCTTCGATCGCGGGCGAGGCGCTGAGCGCAGAAGAAGCGGCGTTCGAGGCGGTGTTCTCGACGCGGGCGCTGTGGCGGCAGACGGACTCTCCTACGGCCTCGACGCTGAACAGCGCGCAGGAGGACTTTGGCCTGATCGAGCCGGGGGTGTCGATCCCTCTGCGCACGGGCGGCACGGCGAGCGTGAGCCTGCCGATTTCCCGTGTCGAGACGAACAACACCTTCTCGACGCTCAACCCGGCGTACACCTCGGACCTGGCCTTCTCGATCAGCCACCCGCTGCTCCGCAACGCGGGGCGCGAGGTGACCACGACACCGATCCTGATCGCGTCGTACAACCGGCAGATTTCCGAAGGGCAGACAAAGCTGGCGGTGATCAACCAGTTGGCCGCTGTGGACCGCGCGTACTGGCGGCTCTATCAGGCCGGGCGGGACCTGGAAGTGCGCCAGCAGCAATACGAGCTGGCCCAGGCGCAGCTCGAGCGGGCGGAGCGGCTGGTGAACTCCGGCCGGCGGGCGGAGATCGAGCTGGTCCGGGCGCAGTCGGGCGTGGCGGATCGGCTGGATGCGATCATCGTGGCGCAGAATACGCTGCTGCGTCGCCAGCGGGAGTTCAAGCGTCTCATCAACATGCCGGGGCTCGAGGTCGACAACACATCGCGGCTGGTGACGAAAACCGATCCCTGTCCCGTGCAGTACCTCTTCGACGGCACCCTTCTTGCCAACGTCGCGGAGCAGAACCGGATGGAGATGCTCGAGATCGAGCTGCGGCTGCTCTCCGATTCGGCGAACATGCGGCTGGCGCAGAACCAGATGCTCCCGCAACTTGATCTGAACGCGACCTACACGATCAACGGCCTGGGGGGCTCGTTCAACCGAAGTTGGGACATGCTGGAGCGGAACCGGTTCGAGGACTGGTCGGTCGGTGCGACCTTCAGCACTCCGATCGGGAACGAGGGCCCCCGCGCCCGCTTCCGCCAGGCGATGCTCACGCGGCTTCAACGCCTGGGCACCCGTGAAGCGAGGAAGCAGACCATCCGGCAGGAGGTGCTCGACGCGGTGGACGCCATCGAAGCGGGGTGGCAGCGCATCCTCGCCACCCGCCAGGCCACCATTCTCTCCGCCCGAACCCTCGCGGCGGAGCAGCGCCAGTTCGACGTCGGCAACTCCACCAGCACCAACGTGCTCGACGCCGCGACGCGCCTCGCCGAGGCCCAACTGGCAGAAATCCTGGCGGTGACGGAGTACGAAGTCGCTCAGGTGGATCTTGCCTCGGCGACGGGCACGCTGCTCGGCGCTTCCAAGGTCCGCTGGGAACCGGCGCGGCGGGCGATTCCCGATGAACCCGAAGCGGAGATGGCGCGATGAAACGACCGAACCTGGTGTGGGCGCTGCTGGCGATCGTCCCTGTTGCGTGGGGCCAGGCCCCGGCGGAACGTCAGCCCCCGGCTCGCCTGAGCCGGGCCGACCTGGCGGATCTCTACCTGGACGTGGAGCGAGCGCTCCGCGCCAACCCGACGCCCCCCGGCGCGGCGGAGATCAACCGTCTGTTCGATCAGGCGACGCTCCGTTTCTTCGGGGGCATGAACGTTGCGGAATCGATCCGCGAGGTCGCGGACCGCGTTCGGTTCGGCGACGAGGTGACGCCCAACCACGCGTTCGCCTCGTCGCTCCGCGTGTCCGCTTCACCCGCGGTGATGTGCCTGGAGCGGCCGGAGGATGTGACCATCCGGGTCGAGCCGATGTACGACGTGCCGCCCGTGGGCGCGGTTGGCGTGCGGGTCATGGCACCCTCCGGCAAGGTTGTGCTCGATTCGGCGGTGACTGAGGCGCGGGCGGAGTTCCGGATCGAAGCCGGGAAGTTCGGTGTGGGCACCTACCGCGTGGAGCTCCTGAGCGGCCAGGCCCCGAGATTCACGGCGCGGCTTGTCGTGACCGAGCGGCCGCTCAACGCCGTCCGCGATGAGCTGCTCAAGGAGCTCGCGACCATTGGCGAGCCGGAGGAAGGCGGCCCGATCGCCGCCGAGTCCGTCGCCGCGTGCCGGGCGCGGATTCAGTTGCTGACTGACACTCCATCGAAGGACAACTCGGCCCAGTTCATGGCGGACCCCATCGCCCTTCGGCGCGAAGTTGAGCGAGAGATTGAGGCGCTCCGCGCGGGGAAGGACCCGTACCGCGACAGGCGGGGCGACTACTGGCGGGTGTTCACGTTCCGCGGGGCGGAGGTCCCGGCCCGCGTGTTGGCGCCGTCGACGGGGCAGGGCCCGTTCCCGGTGATCTTCGCTCTGCACGGCGCCGGCGGCGATGAGAGCATGTGGGCCGAGGGATACGGCGGCGGTCAGCTCGCCGCGCTTGTCGAGAAGCACAAGTTCATTGCCGTGTGCCCGAGGACAGAGCTGCTGATCGGGAACTCCGCGCTCTTCGACGCGGTGTTCAAGACGACCGCTGATCTGTACCCGATCGACCGCGCCCGCGTGTACCTGATGGGCCATTCCCTCGGCGCGATGGCCTCCACCGGGATCGCGTCGCAGCGGGCGGACTCGATCGCGGCGGTCTGTCTCTTCGCCGGGATGGGCCGGTTCCCCGCGCGTGGCTCGATGCCGCCGACGCTGATCGTGGCCGGCGAACTCGATCCGCTCTTCTCGGCGCGGCAGGTCGAGGCGGGCGTGGCCCGTGCCAAGGAGGCGGGGCTTCCCGTCGAGCTCCGGATGCTCAAGGACCGCGGGCACACGCTGCTGGTGGGCGAGGAACTGCCGGGGGCGGTGGGGTGGCTGCTGCGGCGGTCGCGCTAGGCCGCGGCGTCGACCTCGGCGTCCGAACCTGACGGCGTGAGCGTCCCGCCCATGGCCTGGATGCGCTGCTTGAGGTCGCCGATGTAGGAGATCCGGATCCCGAAGTTCTCGACGACCTTGACGGCCGTGCCAACGCCGATCTGCTTGTTGTTGACCAGCAGGTCGAGCTCTTCATCCGCGCTCTTGGGAAGCTCGATGATCGCCCCGGGCACGAGGCTGAGCACCTCGTTCATCGTCATCGACCGCTGCCCGAGCTGAACAATGACCGGGACTTCCAGCCGCAGGATGGAGGAAAGATCGGACATGCCCGGTATATCGGCCGGGAGGATGCGGCCTCAGCAGCGCACGGCCAAATCGGGCATCCCAGCGGTGGAGCGGAGGGCCGGACTTCCCCGGCCGTGCAGGTGGCGTGGTGCCGAGGGGGCAGGTGGAGCGAGATGGCGAGGTGTCAGCCCTGGTACCGACCCACGATCAACGTCACGTTGTGCCCGCCGAAGCCGAAGGTGTTGTTCATGGCGTAGGCGATGCGGCGCTCACGGGCGTGGTGGGCGACGAAGTCCATGTCGAAGCCTTCGTCCGGGTGGTCGAGGTTGATGGTGGGGGGGATGATGCCGTCGCGCACCGCGTGGATGCAGGCGATCATCTCCACCGCGCCGGAGGCCCCGAGCGTGTGCCCGTGCATGGACTTGGTCGAGCTCATCAGCAGCTTCCCGCCGCGGCTGGCTCGGGCGTGGTCGCCGAAGAGGTTGGTCACCGCCGCGACCTCGGCCTTGTCGCCCAGGGGCGTCGAGGTGCCGTGCGCGTTGATGTAGTCGATCTGCGAGGGGTTCAGCCTGGCATCCGCCAGTGCCGCCTTCATCGCCCGGGCGGCGCCCTTGCCGGCTTCATCCGGCGCGGTGATGTGCGCGGCGTCGGAGCTGTTGCCGAAGCCGAGCAACTCCGCGTGGATGGTGGCGCCGCGCTTCTTCGCGTGCGCCTCGGTCTCCAGCACCATCATCGCCGCGCCCTCGGCCAGCACGAAGCCGTCGCGGTCCTTGTCGAAGGGGCGGCTCGCCTTGGACGGGGCGTCGTTGCGGGTGGACAGGGCCTTCATGGTCATGAACGCGCCGATGCACAGGGGTGACACCGCCGCCTCCGCCCCGCCGACGACCATGACATCCGCGAGGCCCCTCTGCAGGTAGTGCATCGCATCGCCGATGGCGTGCCCCGAGCTGGCGCAGGCCGTGGCATGGGCCGAGGCCGGACCCTGGAGCCCGAAGCGGATGGAGATGTTCCCCGTCGCCGCGTTGACCATCAGGCGGGGCACGGTGAACGGGCTGAGCCGGTCTGGGGACCGGTCCAGCATGGTCTGCAGGCCTTCTTCGATCGTGATGATCCCGCCGATGCCCGAGCCGACCACCACGCCGCACCGTTCGAGGTCGCACGAGGCGAAGTTGATGCCGGAGTGCTCGACGGCTTCTGCCGCGGCCGACACGCCGAGCTGCGTGAAGCGGTCGAGCCGCTTGGCCTCCCGGTGCTCGATGCGCTTGGTGGGTTCGAAGGCCTTGATCTGCCCGCCGATGCGGCAGGTCCAGGTGTCCTTGTACCGCGCGAAGAGCTCGCTCTCGATCGTGGTGATGCCGCTGCGGCCCTCACGCATCGCGGCCCAGGTGGAAGCGGCGTCCAGCCCCAGATTGGTGATGGCGCCAAAGCCCGTGACGACGATGCGATTGTGGCCGGTCATGGTCGTTCTCGGACTCCCACCGTGCCCGCGCGGCGAACAGCACGCCCCGCCACGCCGAGGAAGACGGCGCGGGGCCGCGCGTTATTCGACGCCGTGGGCCTGCTTGATGAAGTCGATGGCCTGGCCGACGGTCTTGATCTTCTCGGCCTGCTCATCCGGGATCGAGGTTTCGAACTCGTCCTCGAACTCCATGACCAGTTCGACCTGGTCCAGGCTATCGGCGTTGAGGTCGTCCACGAAGCTCGTGCTCCGCGAGATCTTGGCCGTATCGGCCCCGAGCTGCTCGGCCACGATCTTGATCACCTTGCTTTCGATTTCCTGTTCGGTCACGTCGAATCTCCATGGAGGCCCTTGAGCCTTGAGCGTCGATTCTAGCCGTATTCCCGGTCCTGCGCCAACCCGGGGGGACGTTCCCGGACCCCGAGCCGGCCGGCTGGGCCGTCTCGTCCGGAAGGGTGGATTCTGACGGCCCCGGCTTCGGACCTCTCGAACCGGAGGGTTGACCGCTCGTATCGACTGGACGATAGGACAGCCGCTCCCAGCACCGGTCGGGGAACATCGCCCCGGCCGGTTCGAGGCGTGAGGCTGGGGGCGGTGGAGTGGTTAGTCAGGGGGGACTAGGTTCATGTCGGGCTATTCGCACGAGCCAGAGGCATTCGCCGAACAGGTCGCCGCGCTGCTGAAGCGGCTGCAACCCGCGTACAAGGTTGAACTCACCGGCCCGCGCGAGCTGGTCATCAACGGCCGGCGGCTGGACCTCGAGAATCTCTACCGGATGGTCAACCACGAGCCGGAGCGAGGCGACGAAATCGTCGAGCACTACCTGGACCAGCTCTTTGCCGGCGATGCCGCGAACCTCGGGCACATGTCGCTGGACTTCGCCCGCCCACGGATCATGCCGCGGATTCAGCCCGAGTCCATCTTCAACCACCTCTCGCGGGAGATGGTCGCCCACGTGCCGTTCGTCAACGACACGGTGATCGTGTTCGTGATCGATCTGCCGCAGATGACCGTGAGCATCACCACCGAGCAGATGATCCGCTGGGGCCTCGGCGCGGAGGACCTCGAGGACATCGCACGCAAGAACCTCGACCAGTACGCCCCGAGCGTTGAAATGCAGATCGTCGAATCCAAGGAAGGCGGACGCGCGGCGATCTTCTCCGAGCAGGACGGCTACGACGCCGCCCGGCTCCTCATGTCAAATCTGTACCGCAAGCTCGCGCCCAGGCTCGGCGGCAACTTCTACGTCGCCCTGCCCGCCCGCGACATGTTCATCGCGCTCTCACCCGATCCCGACCCGTTCGTACGCCGACTCCAAGGCCGCGTCACGCACGACTACAAGCGACTGCCCTACCCCATCTGCGAGGACCTGTTCCTCGTCACGCCCGACGGCGTCGCGGGAACCAAGGCGGCGTAGGTTCTTCTTTCAGGCATATCTGTCGCTCTCCGACTGATCATCGATGTCGCCCCAAAGGGGCGAGGGGCTGTATCCACGGGTGGACTCGGCGCTTCGCCGACGGAACCCGTGGCTACATTCCTGTGCCCCGTTGGGGCAGGGAGGCTGGCGGTTGGGGCAGGAAGATCCGCATCCGACTCCCCCGCTACATTCCTTCGCCCCGTTGGGGCACCAAAGGCCACTCGACGGCACCGCTCCGGCAATCCATGATCCTCCTCCTCGACAACTACGACTCCTTCACCTGGAACCTCGTTCAGAGCGTCGGCGAGGTCGATCCCTCCATCGAACTCGGGCGGGGGCTGTTGGTCGTTCGGAATGACCAGATCACAGTGGGAGATGTTGACCGGCTGGATTCCGGGCGTGGCCCGACCCACATCATCATCTCCCCCGGCCCCTGTTCACCGCGCGAGTCCGGCGTCTCGACCGCGATCATCGAGGCGTTTGCCGGGCGGGTTCCCATCCTCGGCGTCTGTCTCGGTCACCAGTGCCTCGGCGCCGTCCATGGCATGACCATCACCCGCCACCCGCCGATGCACGGAAAGACCAGCCTGATCCACCACGACGGGCGCGGCGTGTTCGCCGGCGTTCCTTCACCCTTCGAGGCGATGCGGTATCACTCCCTGATCGTCAATGCGGAATCGGTGCCGCCCGACTGGGAGGTCTCGGCATGGACCGAGGAGAGGGGCGAGCGCCTCGTCATGGGCCTTCGGCGGAAGTGGGGGAGGGAAGGGGCAGGCGGGCGTGCTCCCCTCGAAGGGGTTCAGTTCCACCCGGAGAGTTTCCTGACGCCCTGTGGGCCGCAACTGCTCGCGAACTTTCTCGGTCTTCCCGCAATACACTCCCCGCCATGATCACTCCGGCCCCGACCACGAAGATCGACCCCTCCCTCGCCCGCGGCACGCTGACGGAGATCGTCGCGCCGACCGCCACCAAGCCCGGCTTTCTCAAGATCACCTTCCCCAACACGAGTTACGAACTCCACCTTCTCCCCGTCGTCCCGCCGCGTACGCCGGTCGGGAAGAAGATCCACGGCTTGATTCGTGCCAAGGCCCGGCGCATCGACACCGTGCAGACCGGCGGGCGGTACGTCGAACCGGTGTTCGGCCGTCCCCGGCGCGTTCAGGGCACGGTGGTTTCTGTTTCGGGGGGCGAAGTCCTCGTGAACGCCGGCGTGCCGATCCACATCACGCCGACGGATCCGCGCCAGAAGGCGGCGGACTTTCAGCCTGGGCAGTTCATCAGTTTTGACGTTCTCGACGGCGCGACGTTCGAGGAGAAGACACAGTAACCGCGTTGCCTACCTGAGCAGCACGCGCGCCACCCCGACCGCGACATCGATCACCGCTCGGCGCAGCCTCGGCGAAAGGCCGATGACGGCCCCGATTACCGCCGCGGCGGCCATCGCTTCCTTCGGGTGCTTGCGGACAAACTCGAGCCGCGCGGGCACGAAGTCCGCCGGTTCCGGGACCGCCTCCAGCAGGGACCGCTTGGCCTGGGCGACCGTCGGCTTCACTCGCTTCCCTTCCCGGAGCCGCCGCGCCCGAGCTTCAGCACCACGACCACCAGCACGACCGAACAGATCAGCAGGAATACGCCGCTGATGAACGCCGCGCCGATCACATTGGTCGCCGACCGCAGCGCCTCGAAAATCCCCCACGCGACCATCCCGAGCCCGCCGACGCCCACCAAGGCGGCGCCGATCGCGAGGGCGATCGCCAGCCCGACGCTGACGGATGACTGACGCAGGGCCCGGCCCTCCGCTTCAAGAAGGTCCGCGAGTTTGATGATGAAGTTCGCGATGGGTTTCACGGCTCACTTACTTTCGCGACAGGAGCACGCCGATGAGCACGCCGATGCCCAGGGCGATCCCGACCGATTGAAGCGGCTTTTCCTCGATGGCCCCCTCGAGCCCTTCCATGGCGCGACGACCCCGCTGCGCCAGGTCCTCCGCCTTGTCCGACAGTTTCGACAGCCGTTCGCGGACCTGGGTTTCCAGCCTGTCCTTGACTTCACCCGCCTCGCTCTTGCTCACGGACACCAAGTCCTTGAGCGCGGCCGAAAGGTCGGACTGCAGCGTGGCAATGTCCGACTTGATCGAATCCAGATCCCGACGCAGATCAGCCTTGGTCGCCACCATACACACCTCCCGGAACGACGCTGCGTTCCATCCAAGCATACCGCCCCGGTGCCTGCCCGATCTGTTCCGTGCCGGCGCGGCCCAGAGATCGGGGAAACATCCCTTCTCCGCAATATGTGGGGGAGGTGTTCCTCGCCCAAGGGCTCTGGAGCGAGGCCATGACCCGCGTTCTCCGCTAGGCTGCACCCGTGATGCCCGCCGACCATCCCCCGCACGAGCTGGTCGTTTCCGGCTCTCTCCCCTGCATCCGCTGCGCGTACGACCTCGATCGCTGCTCCTTGGATGGTGTGTGCCCGGAGTGCGGCACGCCCGTGGCACGATCGCGGGATTCCCTCTGGCTCGAAGGGGTGGACTTCATCCGGAGCCTCCGCCGCGGCCTTTCGCTGCTGACTCTCGCTTCCTTCATCGGGCCGGGCGTGTATGCGGTGATCCTCCTCTGGGTCGTGGCCCTCCGCAGTCCAGACTGGGATCCGCTCCCATGCTTTGTGTTGACCTCAATGGCGGGGCCGGTGCTGGCATGGATCGGGATGTACCAGTTCATGGGTCATCCGGCAGCCAAGAGATTGTGGTCGACCTCGTTGAATCCGTATGCACACGTTCTTTCCATCGCGTTCGCGGCGAGCTTCATGGGGATGGTCGTGATCTTGAGCATGAGCATGACCGCATCATCCCCCGTTCGCGAGAAGTGGTTGACGGTCGTCGCGATGATGGCCGGCCTCGCCTGGTGCGCACGAAACCTCATCATCCTCGCGCACGTGCGTGCCATCGCCCAGGTGTCCAACATGCCCCGGCTTGCCGCCGTCGCCCCGGTGTTCCAGATCGGCGCGGCGGTTCTCGGCCTGGTCGGAGGCCTCTGCGGGGCTCACTACGCGGGCGTTCTTGGCATTCCGAACCCCGTCCGCAACGTGATGGTGACCACGCTCGGCCTCGCGATGCTGGCCTGGTTCATCGCCTGGCCCATGCTTCTGCAGACGACAAGCCGCGGACTCAAGCGCATCCTTGCGGCCCACTCCCGCCGCGGGCAGCCTTTCATCACCGCAATCCAGCCATCTCCCTCGGTCCGGACTGATGAGCCGCCTTCAACCGCACCTCCCACCCCATAGACTTGCCCCCATGACCGCCGCGAAACCTCGAATCCTGACGGGTGACACGCCAACCGGCCGCCTTCATCTCGGCCACTACGTCGGCTCGCTCGAGAACCGCATCGCCCTGCAGGATGAGTACGACTGCTACTTCCTCCTCGCCAACATGCACGCGTTCACCACGCGTGCCGACAAGCCCGCGGAGATCCGGCAGGACACCATCGAGATCGTCAAGGACTGGCTCGCCGCGGGGATCGACCCGAAGCGGTCCACGATCGTGCTGCAGACCGAGGTCCCCGCCATCGCCGAGTTGACGTGGTTCTTCGCGATGCTCATCCCCTTCAACAAGGTGATGCGCAACCCGACGCTCAAGACCGAGATCGATGCCAAGGGCTTGGGGGATACGTATTCCTTCGGCTTTCCGATGTACGCCGTCGGCCAGTGCGCGGACATTCTTGCTTTCCGGCCCGAGTTGGTGCCCGTCGGCGAGGACCAGGAAGCCCACATCGAAATGTGCCGCGACGTGGCGCTCAAGTTCAACCAGCTCTACTGCGGCGTGGGCAACCGCGTTGTGCCCGAGGACCACGTCAAAGCCGGCGGCGTCTTCCCGATTCCCAAGGCCAAGATCGGTCGCATCGGCCGCCTCCCCGGCATCGACGGCACACAGAAGATGTCCAAGAGCCTCGGCAACGCGATCATGCTCAGCGATTCGCCCAAGGATGTGCAGAAGAAGATCGGCAGGATCACCACGGGTCGCCAATCGCCGACCGAGAAGGGCGACACCAGTAACGTGCTCTTTACCTTCGTCCGCGCCTTCATCCGCGATGAAGCCCGCGTCAAGGAACTCGAGCGCCGCTACGCCGAGGGGGACAACATCGGCGACGGTCACATCAAGCAGGAACTCGCCGAGCACATCAACGCGCTGCTCGAACCCATGCGTTCGAGAAGGGCGGAGTATGAGAAGCCCGGGGGGGACGATCTCGTGATCGACATCATCAAGGACGGCACGCGGCGAGCGAACGTGGTCGCGGAGGAGACGCTGCACCTGGCCAAGAAGGCGATGAAGCTGGATTTCGGCCGGCGCTCGCTCGCCAAGGACACTCAACACTCCTGACCGGCGCGAACCCAAGGAGCCAGCCCGTGGATGATTCCTGGATTCCCATGATGCGTCAATACGAGCACGGCCCCGGCGCGATCATGATCAACACGCGATACCGCGACCAAGGCCCTTGCCCCGATCCTTCCCGTCCCTCGGCCAGCGTCATCGTGGTGAAGTTCAACCAGCCAGATCAGTCCGGCATGGGCACGGATGAAGACGCCGCCAGCATCGACGATGCGTGGGATGCCATCGCCACGCACCTGACCGCGGACCTTCACGCCGAGTTCGTCTCTCGCCTCCGCTACCACGGCGAAGCCCGGATCCTGATCTACAGCCCCTCGGCGTCCCGCTCGGCGATCGATGTCGCCGCCGGGCGCGCATTTCCGAAGCACACCGTTCGGGTCGAGCATCACAACGACTCCGAGTGGAGCAAGTACCGGAGCGCCCTCCCCACACCCTCGGAAGAGCGGTACGTTCTCGACACCCTCGTCGTCGATGCGCTCCGCCAGCACGGCGATCCGCTCACTCCCAAGCGAGACGTCCGGCATCACGCCTACTTCCCCGCCCGCGCAGCAGCCGACTCATTCGCTAAGCAGATCTCCCAACAGGGCTTCAAGGTTGAAGTCGAGCCTTCCGACGATCAATGGCTCGTGACCGCCGCACGAGACCACGCCGTCGATCACCCCCAGATCAGCACCATCATCGGGCCGCTCGCCGACCTCGCCGCATCCCTCGGCGGCGAGTACGACGGCTGGGAGGCCATGCTGGTCAGGAAGAAAGGCCTGTTGGGAAAGTTGTTCAAGAGGTAACGTTCTCGACCCCCGCTACCGGCCACCCTCCAACTTCTCCATCACCTCCCCCGCCCTTCCATTCACAAACCGCTGCACCGCATCCGCCTTGTCCTTCGCCCCCAGCTTCCGCAGCGCCGCCACTTCCTCGCCGTACCGGCACACATCGTCCAGCCACTCGACCTCCCGGCCCATCCAACTCCGCCCCTTCACCGGTCCGCCCGCCGTCAACTCCCGCAGCGCCCCCGCCGCATCTCGCTCCGCCGAAATCCCCCGGCGGGTGGCTTCGCGCGAGAGCTCGCCCGCCAGCCGCACCGCGGCGTAATCCCGCCTCGCCTTCTCCACGGTCTCCGACGCCTTGGCGGCGTCCCCCGCCAGCAGAAGCCTCGCTGCGTCCGCCGTCTGCTCCTCGAGGCCCGTCGCCAGCACGGCCAGCGAGGCCCGCGACAGTTCCCACCCCGGCCACGCCTGCAACCGGTCGTACCCATCCCCGCCATCCCCCAGCGCCGGCGCGGCCTGATGCACAATCAGCATCAACGAACGCAGCGCCTCCAGCCTCGCTGCATCCGATCCCATCGTCGTCCCGTCCGCGCTCCGCTCCCAAGCGGCCAACCAGCCCGCGCGCCGGTCCGTGATCTCCGACAGGAGCGCCGCCTCCCGTCCGCCCGTCGTCCGGTTCCACACACCCGTGCGTTCCGCAGGGGGTCGGCCGGCTCCCTCCCGCACCTCACGTCGCAGGTCGTCCTCCCCCGGCATCGTCCAGCACCGCTCCACCATCACGAACAGCGTCCGCAAGGACGCCATGGCCGACTCCTTGGCCTCCGCCCGCGAGCCCGACAACTCCTGGCTCAGTTTCAGCATCCGGTTGGCCGCGCTTTGCCACGGCTTGTCCGGCACCGGCTCGCTCCCTTCTCGCCCGCCCCGGGCGACCCAGACGTCCTGCACGGCCAGCAGCCCGCGGACATCCTGCACCGATCGCCGGTGCGCCGTGATCGCGGAGAGCACGCCGGGGTCCGTCATCGCCTCGGGCCGGCGCAGCCCCTCCGGCAGAACCGCCATCAGGTGCTGCTCCGTCTGCCTCGCCGCGGCCAGCAGCACACGGTACAGGGGGCGTGCCTGCCGCATCAGCCGCTTCTCGTCCGGCCATTGCCCCCGTTCCGCCACCAGGCGGAGCAGGTCCCCCGCCGCCTCCATCGTTCGCGCATCGGACCGGGACATGGGAATCGACACCGCCGCGCCCACGCCGGAGCGCACCCGGTTTCCCGCCGCGCCGCCTTCCATTGCGTCCGCCAGTCGGACCACCTCGGCCACGGCCGCAAGCCGCGTCAGCAGTTCGAGCCCCGCCACACGGTCCTCTCCGCGAAGGATGGCGACCACACCCCTCGAAAACTGCTCGCCGAGAACCCGCCTCGTCGGTTCCTGCATCCATGCGGGTGCGCTCTCCAACGCCGCCGCCGCATCCGCCACCATGCTCCGCATGCGCATCAGGCCCGAAGCGAGCGCCGGAAACGCCGCGGCCTCATCGGCTGAGGCCTCCAGGGCGCGCAACGCTTCGATCGCCTCGGGCGTGACGCCCGGCATGGCCGCCCATGCCTCCAAACGATCACGCACGGAACCCGCCGGCGGGCGGTCCTCGACCCATCCTCCAACACCCGCATCCGGGGCCGGCGCGCCCGCCACTTTTGACAGCAGCACCAGCCCATCCCGAACCGCCAGGTCGGTGTCGCCCTCGCCTTTCTCGATCGCCCGGCGCGCCGTCACGATGTCCCCGGCCGCCGCGTGAAGAACCGGATCATCCGTCGCGGCGAGGGCATCCAGCGCGGGCATCACCGCCGCGATCGTCCGCCCGAGCATCACTCGCCCCGAACCCGCTTGGCCCATCGCCTCCCCTGTCGTCAGCAGCGTCCGCGCCAGCAGGCGCACCTCCATCCGCACCCGCGCCCCGGCCCGGCCTTCCCCTGCCGCCCATACCTTCTCTGATTCAGATTTGAGTGCATCCGCCAGTGCCAGGGCCGACGCGCCGGCGCCCGGCGCCGGCGCACCGGGCGCGGCCGACAGGTCCAGCAAGGGCCGACTCTGCCCCGCTGCCGGCAGGGCCAGCGCCAGCCAGACCATGGCCGCCCATCGCTTCATGCCCGCCCCCGCGCCGCCCGCAGCGCTCGTTCGTACACCCGTTCCAGTTCTTCGACCATTGTCTCCGCCGCGAACCGCACGCGGCAGAGTTCCCGCCCCGCCTTCGCCAGGCGCTCCCGTTCCGCCGGCGAGTCCGCCAGTTCAAGCACCGCCGCCCGCAAAGCCGCACGATCTCCGACGGGCACCAACTTCCCCGTCTTGCCCTCGATGCACGCTTCCCGCGTTCCGTCCACGTCGTACGCCACCGGCGCCACCCCGCACAGCAGCGCCTGCGGCACCGTGCGCGGCAGGCCCTCGCGGTAACTCGGATGCACCAGCATGTCCATCGCCCGCAGGCAGGCCGGCACCCGCTCCGACGGCACCAGGCCGGTCAACACGATCTGCCCGGACGAGCCCGCGACCGTTGCTTGCTTGTCCATCTCCATCACGGAGAACCCCTCCCGCCGCGCCCGCTCAACCAGTTTCGCCCGCCACCATCCATCCCCCACCCAGAGCAACTTCAGATTCCGCCGCGCCAGCATGTCCGCCCCGATGGCATCAAGCACATCATCGTGTCCCTTGTGCTCCGCCAGGCGCGCCACCGTGCCCACCACGACATCCGAATCGGTAAACCCGAGCGCCCGGCGCATCGACGCACGATCCTCCCCCGGCGCCGCGTTCAGGAATCGCTCCGTCTCCATCCCCGAATACACCGTCACGTACTGCTCCCGCCGCCCGATTCCCTTCGACAGGTACAAATCCGTCATCGCGTCCGCCACCGAGACGATCACGTGACACCGCTTCGCGGCGTACCTCTCGGCGGCCACGTAGCCGCGATTCACCACCCACGTCTTGACCTTCCGCGGCAAGGATCCCTGCATCGGCATGAAGGGCGGCCCGTGGATCGTGTGGACTATCCCGATGCTCTCTCTCGTGCCCGCGGCCTTTCCCGTTTCCTTGCCCGAGCGCTCCCGCGTCCGATTCACGTTCCACGCGACCACACGCCCGAAGATCCCCGCCTTGCTGCTGTGCGTGTGGATGATGTCCGGCCTTACCTCGTCGAGCAGGTCCCGCAGTTCATCCGCCGCCCGCCGGTCCTTGATCGGGTTCACCTCCCGCACCAGGCTCGGTAACTCGTACGCCTCGATCTTCCTCCCATCGCTCGTCCGGAAACGCCGCACGCGATCGAGCAACGACCCCTCGGGCCCATAGATCGGCCCGAACGCCAGATGCACCTCGTGCCCCCGCCGCGCCTGCCCCTCGCACGACAAGATCGTGTTTTCCTGCGAACCGCCGAGGATCAGGCGGGTTGAAAGATGGAGGATCTTCAGGCTCACGGTGTCCAAAGCGTACCGCATTCCGGACGTCGCCCGCGTGGCAACACATCCGCCGGCCGCGAGGAGTGCTTGCAGCCGGAGTTCGCCCGTCGAATCGCCAACCGACGAACGAGCGGCCCAGTTCTGCCGGGCCACATCGCCCCGACCAGCCTGCAAGGCACCCACCCAAGCAACATCCACAGCGCCTCCACGTGCGCTCCGCGCCCGCCGTCATCGAGCGCCGGCGGAAACACCAGCGGCTGAAGTGCACACAACGCAACCAGCACACAAAGCCACACGAGCAGCCCGACTGCAGCGGCCAACGCCTTCGATCCCGCGTCTCTAGAGGCCGTCATACCTCACCCACTCCAGGCAAAGTCCCGTCGGCGGCAAGGTCGGTCCTGCCTTCCGCCGGTCCCGGCTCTCGATCGCCGCCGTTACACCCTCCGGCGTCATCCTTCCTCGCCCAACCTCCACCAAAGTCCCCGCGATGATCCGCACCATGTTCCACAAAAAACCGTTCCCCGAAACCTCAATCCTCAACCTCTTCGCTGTTTCGCTGTCTCGCGGTCTCGCTGACTCGCTCTCCTCCACCACTCGACACTCAAACACTCTCCGCACCGTGCTCAGCCTCCCATGCCCCGCCGCCGCGAACGCCGCGAAGTCGTGCTCGCCCACGATCCTCGCCGCGGCCTGGTTCATGCGCTCTACATCCAGCGGCGTCCATACATGGTGCACGAATCGTCGATCCCAGAGTGCTCGGTGCGGCGATACGTGCAGCGTGTACGAATACCCCTTGCCCGTGCAATCCGAGATCGGGTTGAACGACTCCGCCACCGCCTCCGCCGCGGTGAGCAGTACATCTTCAGGCAACCGCGAGTTCACCGCTCGAAGCAGCGGCCCGGCTCCCCGCTCCGCCGGCCAGGCAAGGTCGGAGCACGTAAAGGCTGCCACCTGCCCGCGTGCATGAACCCCCGCATCCGTCCGGCTCGCGCCCAGCACATCCACCGGCTCCCGCACCACCTCCCGTACCGCCCGCTCGACCACTTCCTGCACGGTGCGGAGCGTGATCCGCTCTTGGGTGCCCTGCCGATCCGCGGCGGGCGCATCGCCTTCTTCTCTCCGCACGCCTCCACCCTGCACCCGTTCGCCACCCCCGCCGATCAGCACCTTCTCCGCCGCCACGTCACTGCCCGCCGGCGGCTCCTGCTTCTGCCACCCGCAGAAGTCCGTCCCGTCGTACGCGATGGTCAGCTTGTACCTCATCACCCGCGCCACGAGCGAAGGGACTGGGGGCCGGGCGCGATGTTCCAGCGGGGCGTCACGTCGATTCTCCCGGCGGCCTCGACTCCTCGAACCCTTTCACCACGACCGCGTTCGGGTCCACCGTTCGCCCGCTCTTCTTCCGGAAAATCCGCTGCCCCGTCTTCTTGTCCGTCCCCGGATACAGCACATCCGCCATATGCCACCAGATGAGCGCGGCCAGCACCCCGATCGTGAGCATCACGACGATGGCGATGAGGATGATCCAGGTCTGTTGGGACATCGGAGAATCGTAGAGCCTCCGGCTTCATCTCGAACGCCGAAGAAAGAGCACGCCGCAGATGGTGCACACGAGCGCAGATGAGAGAATCTGTCACCAATCGGCGAGCACAGCAAAGCACCGGGAAGGCTCGTCCCTGGAATCCGCGCCCATCTGCGTCATCCGCGGCTATTTCTGCAGTTCGATCGCGATGAACGGATTACTCCCCCGCCTGCTCCACCGTGTAGTTCGGGCTCTCTTTCGTGATCCGGATGTTGTGCGGGTGGCTTTCCGCCATGCTCGCGCTGGTGATGCGGCAGAAGCGGGCCTCGCGCTTGTACTCCTCCAGCGTCCGGCACCCGCAGTACCCCATGCTGCTCTTGAGTCCACCCACCATTTGGTACACGAACTCCGCCAGCGGGCCCCGGTACGGCACCAGTCCCTCCACACCCTCGGGCACGAACTTCATCACCTGCTTTCCGTCCACCAGCTTGTCCGCCTGCCGGTACCGGTCCGCCGAGCCGGCGTTCATCGCCCCCTCGCTCCCCATGCCGCGATAGCTCTTGTACCGCCGCCCGTGGCTGATCACCATCTCCCCCGGCGATTCATCGAGGCCTGCAAACAGGGACCCCATCATCACGCAGTCCGCCCCCGCGACGATGGCCTTGGCGATGTCCCCGGAATGCCGCGCCCCGCCATCGGCGATCACCGGCACCGTGGGATCCACCGAATCCCGCCCCGCGACGGCGTTGAACACCGCCGTGATCTGCGGCACGCCGACGCCGGTGACGATCCTGGTTGTGCAGATCGAGCCGGGCCCGATCCCCACCTTGACCGCGTCCGCCCCCGCCTCGATCAGGTCCTTGGCGCCCTCCACGGTCGCGATGTTCCCCGCGATCACTTCGATCGTGAAGCGGCTCTTGATCGTCCGCACGGTCCGCAGCACGTTCTCGCTGTGCCCGTGCGCGGTGTCCACCACGATCACATCCACGCCCGCCTCGATCAGCGCCTGGGCCCGTTCGTACTGATCGACCCCGACCGCCGCGCCGCAGATCAACCGACCGCGCGCATCCGTGCAGGCCTTGGGGAACTGGCTCAGCCGCTCGATGTCCCGCATCGTGATCAGGCCCGCCAGATTCCCGGCCGGATCCACGAGGAGCAGCTTCTCCACCTTGTTCTTGTTGAGGATGCTCTCGGCCTGCTCGAGCGTTGTCCCCGCCGGCGCCGTGATCAGGTTCCGGCTCGTCATCACCTGCGACACCGGCGTCTGCATGTCCTCCACGAACTTGAGATCGCGCCGCGTCAGGATCCCGAGCACCTTCCCCTTGCTCCGCAGGATCGTCGAGCCGTCGTCCGTCACCGGGAAGCCCGACACGTTGTGCTGCCGCATCAGCTCGCGCGCCCGGCCCACCGTGTCCGTCGGTCCCAGCGTGATCGGGTCGGAGATGATCCCGTTCGCCGACCGCTTCACCTTCGCCACTTCCCGCGCCTGGTTCTCCACCGGCATGTTCTTGTGGATGATCCCGATCCCGCCCTCCTGCGCCAGGGCGATCGCCAGCGCCGATTCCGTCACCGTGTCCATCGGCGCCGACACCAGCGGGATCTTCAGACGGATGTTCCGCGTCAGCCGCGCTCCCGTCTCCGCCTCCGCCGGCATCACGGCGCTCCGCCGCGGCAGGATCAGCACATCGTCAAAGGTAATCCCGTCGGCCACGATCTTGCCCGCGCCGGGCTCCGCCCCCGCGGCTGCTGAAGCGTGCCCCGCACCGGGGGATACCGAAGGAACCGTTCGTGTCATGGTGGCCATTGGATAGTTTTAGGGGTTGGACACCCCGGGTCAAGGTCCCGTGGCATTCCGGTACCATTCCGCAGGCGCACGCGTGACCCATTCTCCCGCGAAATCCCCGGCTCCACCCGCCCGAGACGTTCTTGTCTTTGACGTCCGTGATCTCACCAAGACCTACCGGATGGGCGATGTCGCCGTGCACGCCCTTCGCGGCGTGTCACTCTCGCTCCGCGCCGGCGAACTTGTCGTCCTCCTCGGCCCTTCCGGCAGCGGCAAGTCCACTCTCCTCAACATCCTCGGCGGCCTGGACACGCCCACCTCCGGTTCCGTCAGCTATCTCGACCACGACCTTTCTGCGGCGGACGACGCCGCCCTCACCCGTTACCGCCGCGAGCACGTCGGTTTCGTGTTTCAGTTCTACAACCTGATCCCCAGCCTCACCGCCGCCGAGAACGTGGCCCTCGTCACGGAGATCTCTCGCCATCCGATGAGCCCTCGCGACGCCCTTGCCCTCGTCGGGCTGGCCGATCGCGCGGACCACTTTCCCTCCCAGCTCTCCGGTGGTGAGCAGCAGCGGGTCGCCATCGCCCGCGCCATCGCCAAGCGGCCGGATGTTCTTCTCTGCGACGAGCCCACGGGGGCGCTCGACGCTTCCACCGGCATCCTCGTGCTCGAAGCGCTCGTACGCGCCAACCGGGAGCTCGGAACCCTCACCGCCATCATCACCCACAACGCGGTCATCGCCTCTATCGCCGACCGTGTCATTTCTCTCTCCAATGGACGCATCGCGTCCATCGTCGCCAATGCACACAAGGCCAGCCCGGGATCCCTCTCGTGGTAAGCGCCCTCGACCGAAAGCTCGTCCGCGAGCTCGGCCGTCTCTGGCCCCAGCTCTTCGCCGCGGCGATGGTCATGGCCGTTGGCGTCGGCGCGCTCACCATGTCCCTCTCCACGCTCCGTTCGCTGGAACGGGCCCGCGACACCTATTACGAACGCTACCGCTTCCCCGATGTCTTCACCCACGTCAAGCGAGCCCCCGCTTCGCTGAAGGACCGCATCGCCCAGATCCCGGGCGTGTCCCGCGTTGCCGCCCGCATCGTCGTCGATGTTTCCCTTGACGTTACCGGGCTCAACGAGCCCGCCAACGGTCGCCTGATCTCCATCCCCGATGCCCCGCCCTTCGGACTGTGCGAAGTCCACCTCCGCCGCGGCCGGTTCCCCGACCCCCTCCACCCGGGAGAAGTCGTCGCGAGCGAGGCCTTTGCCGACGCCCACGGTTTTTCTCTTGGCCAGACCCTCAGCGCCGTGATCAACGGCCGCCTGCAGACCCTCACCATCGTTGGCGTCGGGCTCTCGCCCGAGTACATCTACCAGATCCAGCCGGGCAGCTTCCTGCCCGATGATCTGCGCTTCGGCGTCTTCTGGATGAACCACCGCCAACTCGCCCCCGCCTTCAACCTCGACGGCGCCTTCAACAACATCGCACTCTCCCTCGGTCCCGGCGCATCGGTCCCGGATGTGCTCCGTCGTCTCGATACCCTCACCGAGCCCTACGGCGGAACCGGCGCCTACGCCCGAAAGGACCAGACTTCGCATCAATACGTCAGCGATGAACTGGCCCAGCTCAGAGGCATGGCCGTCATTCCTCCCACGGTCTTCCTCTCCGCCTCCGCCTTTATCCTCAATATCGTGTTCGCCCGACTGATCCGCACCCAGCGCATCCAGATCGCCGCCCTCCGAGCGTTTGGCTATTCATCCCTTCAGATCGCCGGTCACTACCTCTCGATGGTCGTCGTGGTCTCCCTCCTCGGCGGCGTGCTCGGCGTCCTCCTCGGCTGGCGCATGGGACTCCTGGTGACCGAACTCTACATCCGCTTCTTTCGATTCCCGGTCTTTGAGTTCACGCTCAGCCGGTCCGCGATCGCCCTTGCCCTCTCCGTCGGCGTGGGCGCCGCCGTCGCCGGAACCCTCCTGACAATCCGCCGGGCCGCCGCTCTGCCGCCGGCCCAGGCCATGCGCCCGGAAACGCCCCCCGACTACCGCTCCACCACCATCGAACGACTCCGGGTCCAGCGGCTTCTCTCTCCCGCCGGGCGCATGATTCTCCGGCACCTGGAGCGCCAACCCCTCCGCGCCGCGATGACCGCCCTGGGCATGTCACTCGCCCTGGCCGTCCTCATTCTCGGCTCGTACTCCCACGGCGCCGTCAACGAGGTCGTGGACTTTCAGTTTGATCGGCTCCAGCGCCAGGACGCCACGGTCACGCTCGTCGAACCGGCCGCACCCCGCGCCGCCGCCGCGCTCGCGTCCCTGCCGGGAGTGGTCAGCGCCGAGTTTTTCCGCGCCGTTCCCGTTCGATTTCGCGCCGGCCCGATCGAACGCCGCGAGGTCATTACCGCCCTTGATCCCCAGCCCGCGCTCAGCCGCGTGCTCACGACGTCCGGTCGCCCGGTCCACATGCCCGAGTCGGGCCTCCTTCTGACCGATTCGCTCGCCGAACTTCTCCGCGTCAAACGCGGCGACCGCGTCCGTGTCGAGGTCCTTGAAGGGCAGCGGCCCGTGGTGGATCTCACCGTTACCGACATTGTGACCACCTACGTCGGCACCGCGGCCTACATGGACCGCCGCGCACTCAACGCCCTCATGCAGGAGGGCCCTGTTATTTCCGGCGCGTTCCTGAAAGTCGACCCATCCGCCGCCGCCCGCCTTTACGCCTCCCTGAAGGAAGTCCCCGCCGTCGCCGGCGTGACCGTCAAGCGGGCCGCCCTCGACACGTTCCGAGACACCTTTGCCAAGAACATCCTGATCATGCGGGTCTTCAACCTGATCTTCGCATCGACCATCGCCTTCGGCGTCATGTTCAACAGCGCCCGAATCGCCCTCGCCGAACGCGCGCACGAGTTCGCCACGCTCCGCATCCTCGGGTTCCGACGCGCCGAAGTCTCCGCCATTCTCCTCGGCGAGCTTGCCGTGCTAACCATCGTCGCCATCCCCATCGGCCTCGTCCTTGGGCGATTGCTCACCCTCTACGCCGCTTCCGCCCTTCAGACCGAGACACACCGCATCCCCGCGCTGATCAACGCCAGTACGTTTGCCTATGCAATCATCGTCGTGTGCTCCGCTGCCGCCATTTCCGGCCTGATCGTCCGCCGCGGCGTCAGCACCCTCAACCTCGTCGAGGTCCTCAAGAGCGAAGGATAAAGGCGTGCGAACCCGACACCTCGTCCTCATTCTCTTTCTGCTCGGCGCCGTCGCCGCACTCACGTATGCCTTGTGGCCCGCGTCCGTCCCGGTCGATCTCGCCCGCGTCGAGCGTGGTCCGCTGCGGACCACGGTTGATGAAGATGGAAAGACACGCCTCAAGGAGCGCTACATCGTTTCAGCGCCGCTGGCGGGCCGCCTCTCGCGCGTCACGCTCCGCGAGGGCGACGCCGTGACCGCCGGCCAGACCATACTCGCCACCATCGATCCCATGGATCCATCGCTCCTGGACCCACGAGCCCTCGCCGAGGCCACCGCCCGCGTCCGAGCCGCCGAGGCCGCACTCGAACGCGCCGGCGCCGCCGTTCGCCGTGCCGCCGCCGCGCAGGAGCTGGCCCAGAGTGAGCTGGCCCGCCTCCGCGAGGCCACCGCCAAGGGTGCCGGGTCCACCCAGGAACTGCAACGGGCCCTCGCGGAGGACGTCATCCGCCGGGAAGAACTCCGCGCCGTCGGCTTCGACCGCGACATCGCCAGTTTCGAGCTCGAGCAGGCCCGCGCCGCCCTTCTCCATTCCTCCGGAGAGCCCAGCCAGGCTTCCGTCCGGTTCGATATCACCGCCCCTGTCTCGGGTCGGGTTCTGCGTGTCATCCAAGAGAGCGCGGCCGTCGTCACCGCCGGTTCTCCGCTCATCGAAGTCGGCGATCCCACGGACCTCGAGCTCGTCATCGATGTTCTCTCCACCGATGCGGTCGCCATCCGGCCCGGCGCCCAGGTCTCCATCGAGCACTGGGGCGGGGAAGCGCCCCTCTCCGGCCACGTCCGTCTGGTCGAGCCCGCGGCCTTTACCAAGTTCTCCGCTCTCGGCGTCGAGGAGCAACGCGTCAACGTCATCATCGACCTCGACGATGCCCCCGAAGCCCGGCCCACCCTCGGCGACGGCTACCGCGTCGAGGCGCGCATCGTTACCTGGGAGTCTCCCGACACCATCAAAGTGCCAACCTCCGCGCTCTTCCGCACGCAGAAATCCTGGGCGGTCTTCCTTGCCGACCGTGGCCGCGCTGTGACCCGGGAAGTCGCCCTGGGCCGCCGGAACGCCGATGAGGCTCAGGTGCTCTCAGGTCTCGAACCCGGTGACACCGTCGTCGCCTATCCGGGGGACAAAGTCCGCGACGGTGTGCGGATCGCACCGCGACGGCCGTGACCTACCGTCCCTTGTCGCGCCGGTGCTGCTTCTTGTTTCGGTCGCGGGACTTGCTCTTCCGGCTCCGGCGCTGCTCCCCCGTCATGCCCTTGAATCCGGTCCCGCCGCCGGGCGACATCCCGCCCGCGAAACCGCCCTTGAGCTCCATGGGCTTCTTCGCCTTTCCCGCCGCGCGAGAAGCAGCATCATCGAGCACGAGGTCCATCTGCCGCCGGGCCAGGTCCACCTGCGCGATCTTCACCGTGACCGTGTCCCCCATGTTGAACGACCGCCCGGACGCCTGATCCACCAGCGCCCCGGTCCGCTGATCGACCCGGTAGTTCGGGCGTTGGTTCGCGCGCGTGACATCCCCCGGCAGGTCGGAAATCTTGATGATCCCATCCGCCAGGAACTTGTCGATCTGCACGAACACGCCGCGCCCCGATACGCCGGTCACCACACCCTTGAAACTCTCCCCGATGTGCTTCTCGAGCAGTTGCAGCACGAGGAACTGCCGGAGTTGGCGCTCCGCATCCTCCGCGTTCTCTTCGGTCACGGTGATGTGACGCCCGATCTGAACCAGTTCGTCTTCCGCCGGGCAGGCGTCGCTCTCCCGCAGTTTCCGGCCGAGCTCCTTGAGATCGCGATCATCCCGGGGTCGCCTTCTGCCGTTGTCCGTCAGCCGCAGGTACTCCGCCAGCGCCCGGTGCACCGTCAGGTCCGCGTACCGCCGGATCGGGCTGGTGAAGTGCGCGTAGGCCTCCGACGCGAGCGCGAAGTGCCCGATCATCGCCGGGGAATACTCCGCCTTGGTCAGCGTCCGCAGCACCGCCATGTGCACCGCCCGCGCCGCCGGCGTGCCCCGCGTTGCATTGAGCAGCGCCTGCAACTGCTCCCGGTCCGGGTTCGCCGGGATCATGTACCCCGCCACCCGCGCCGCCTTGCGGAGTTCATCCACATCTCCCGGTGTCGGCTCCGGGTGGACCCGGCGCAGCAGCGGCACGTTCACCTTCTCGAACAGGCGGGCCAGCACCTCGTTCGCCTCCACCATGAACATCTCGATCAGCGTGTGCGTGAACGCATCGTCCTCGCGCTCCGCGTCCACCACCCGTCCATCCTCGTCGTAGATCAGCACCACCTCCGGCAGTTCCAGCGAGATCATGCCCTGCCGCTCCCGCCGGCCTCGGATCGCCTTGGCCAGTCGGTCCATCTCCCGCAGGGTGCTCACCAGTTCATCGGTGTAGTTCGGCTCGGTCTTCGCGTGCCGCTTGGCTTCCTCGCGGTTCCCGTCGATCAGCGCCTGCGCTTCGAGGTATGTCAGCCGCTTGGCGCTCTTGATGAGCGTGCTCGCCACCCCTTCGCCCCGGATGTTCCCATCCTTGTCGTACACCATGAACGAGCTCTTGCAGAACCTCGGCACGCCCTCCTGCAGCGAACAGATCCCGTTGGACAGGATCTCCGGCAGCATCGGGATCACCAGGCGCGGCAGGTACACGCTGTTCCCCCGCTCCTTCGCCTCCTCGTCCAGCGGGCTCCCCCGTTCGATGAAGTGCGCCACATCCGCAATGTGAACGCCCAGTTCCCACCCCTCGCGCGTCCGCTTGAGGCTGATCGCGTCGTCGTAGTCCTTCGCATCCGGCGGGTCGATCGTGAGGATGAACTCCTCCGTCAGATCCAGCCGCGCCAACTCCCGGGTGGCCTCACCGCTCCGCGGTGAGTTCTCTCCCCCCGCCCCCCCCGCCCCCCCAGCCTCCCCCAACTCCCCCAGGCGCAGATGCCCATCGCCGTCGCGCTTGGTCCCCAGCAGCGCCTTCACCTCCGCCTCGAACCGCCCGTTCACATCCCGCGCCTGCTCGATGCACTCCTCCGGGAACTCCCCCGGCAGCCCGAACGCCGCGATCACCGCCTGCGTCTCGACATCCGGCTCGCCGCTCTGCCCCAGCACCCGGACGATCACGCCCTCGCCCAGCATCTCTGTCCCGAACGCCCCGGCCTCCGGGTACTCCAGGAGTTCGATGACCACCTTGTCCCCCGCCTTGGCGTTCTTGGCCTGCGGATCACGCACGATAATGGGTTGGTGCAGTTCCCGTCCGTCCGGGAAGACCATCCAGTTCTGCCCCTGCCGGCGGAGTTCACCCGTGAAGTTCGCCCGCTTGCGCTGCAGGATCTCCAGCACCTCGCCCACGTACGGCGAGCGCCCGCCCGCGCCAAAGCCCCCGGTGTTCCCGCGTGCCTTCTCGCGCCGGACGCGCACCCGCACCCGGTCCCCGGACAGCGCCCCGCCCGTCGAGTCCGGCGGGATGAACAGGTCGCCCTCGTGCAACGGGTCGTCCGTCTTGACAAACCCGAACCCCTTCGGGTTCTTCTTGAACACGCCTTCGACCTCGCCGCCCTGCGCCCCGACCGAGGGCAGTTTCACGTGCCCCGAAGCCCCGATCTCGATCAGCCCCTCCTCCTCCATCTCCCGCATCGCGGAGCGGAAGTCCTCGACATCGTCGATGCCGAGTTCCCGGGCCAGGTCATCGAGTTTCCGCGGCGTGTAGGAGTCGTGCTGAAGATGGCTGAGAAGACGCGATCGGTAGCGGAGCATCGCGAAGCGTAGGGGGCACGGTCAAGGCGTGTGTTCAAGAGGGTGTGCCGTCGGGCTTGGAGGGGGGCCGAGGGGTCAGGGCGACTCTCGTCGCAGTCTCCGGACTCCGATCAATGCCTGTGGCGTTGTGGGCGACCACTGCCTTCGACGCCCCGCTTGCCCGTGCTCCCGGTGCGCCACCAACTCATGCCGCGGCGCGCACGCCGCCTTCCATCGCGCTGCGGCAGGCGGCGATGAGTTCATCGTGGCCGCCGACCTCGAGGGCTTCGCAGAGCAGGCGGGCGTAGGCCGCGGCACTGACGCCGGCGGTCTGGCCCTCGGCGATGTAGGGCAGGAACGCGGCGCAGACGCGCCGGGCGGAGAGCGGCGCCGACCGGGCCATGTCGAGGTAGTACCGGGGCAGTTTGCCCGAAGGGAGCATGGGGACGGCGCGGAGGCTGGCGCACTCTTCGAGCGTCCGTTCAACCTTGGGTCCGAAGCGCTGCGCGACTTCCTCGGCGCTGACCTGGCCCGACTCGGCGGGCTCGAGGATGAGCGCGGCAATCACATCGTGCGTCGAGGCGCCGTAACGGAGCAGGAGCCCCGCGACGGACAGGCGGCGGGCGATCACGGCCCGGGACTCGTCATGCCCGCCGTTGTCCCCGAGCGTCAGGCCTCGCATCGCGATCGACATGGCGTGCTGGAGCGGCGAATCGGCGGGCGGCGGCGCGGGGATCCGCAGGAGCTGCGGGCGCGCAAAGCGGGTCGGGTCGTTGAACCGGGTGTCCTGCCGCCCGTCGGCCCGGGTATCCGCGCGGCCATCGGGGCTGACGGCCGGGTTGGTATCCACAACTTTCTGAGCCAGGGGCGCCGGGATCTCCGGCGGGGGTGGGGGGGCATTGCTGGCGGTGTGACCGTTTCGTCCTCGCCGGGAGGGCTGGTGCTCCACGATCCGGCGTGCCTCCGTCACCAGACGCGTCGCCTCGTTGTAATCCTCGAGCAGGTAGGCGACCTTGTCGAACTCCGCCGCGACCAGGTCGTTGACCGTGACGATCCCGGATCGGTTCAGGCCCATCACCGCGGCGGGCGAGATGCCGGGGAGTTCGTTGATCTTCTTTTCCTTGGCCATGCTTCTCCCCTCGTTGATGGAGCGCAAACCGGGACAGGACCGAAACACGCGGGGGGAGCAGCCACCACCCCCGCCCCGAGCGCACGGAACCACCCGGGTGTACGTCGATCCGATGGCGGGCAAAGTTGAGATCCGAACAACGGCTTATGGGACGCGGCGAACGCTTGGGAGGATCGAGCGGGTGGTGTGGGTCAGGGTTTCATGGTTCAGGGGGACCATCGCGCACCGAGGGGCGGTGTGCTCATCCAAGAACACGCCGCGGAGCGGTGTCATCACCCAGGCACACACCGCGGAGCGGTGTGTCCACCCGGAAGCACGCTGCGGAGTGGTGTGCTCATCCGAGCAACAGCGTCAGATCTTGTCGGCGTAGGTCTTGAACGTGTCCCGGAAAGCGCGGGGCGAGAAGCCGAGGTGGGCCTTGGCCTTGTCGTGGCCCGCGACCGAATCCAGCGCGCCCATGATGGCCATGCCCTCATCGAAGGGCAGCAGCTTGCCCAGCCCGACCGCCTTGGCGATCTTGGCCTTCATCGCGGCCAGTTCCGAGGGGATGCCCAGCGGATTCAGAGCGGTGTTCGAACCGGGAATGGTCTCGCACATGAAGTTGAGCAGCTCGGGCCAGGTCAGCGTCTCCGGCCCCGTGAGGTTGTACACCTCGCCGATGGAGTCGTTCCTCGCCAGACACTCCGCCGCGGCCCACGCCACATCTTCAACAGCAATGGGCTGGATGCTCGCCGGTTCGCGGTAGATGGCGGCGCCGGGGACGTTCTCATCCGAGAGCCGCCCGCGGGAGAAGTACGGCAGGAAGAACCATGGCTGCTTGGCGCCGGAGCACCACCCCTTGGCCATCTGGAAGAACGATGAGTGCTGGCCGTGGATGAGCCCGGGGCGGAGGATGGTCCAGTCCAGGTCCGACTTGCGGAGCAGTTGTTCGCCCTCGTACTTGGTCCGCTGGTACTCGGCCTTGCCCTCGGGTGTGACGCCGAGCGCCGATATCAGAATGAACCGACGGACCCCCGCCTCGCGTGCCGCGGCGATGAGGTGGCGATTCGCGTCAACGTGGATCTTGCGGAAGGTCTGGCCCGCGGCCTCGCGGATGATGCCGACCGTGTTGATCACGGCATGGACGCCGGCGACCAGACCGGCGAGCCCCGTCGGATCGAGGATGTCGGCCTCGATCAGTCGCAGGTCGGGCGACGAGGGGAGCGCCCTGGCGGCCTTGTCCCGCGAGCGAACCAGGCCGCGGACGGAGTAGCCGCGCTGGAGAAGCTCGGCCACCAAAGCGCGGCCGACGAAACCCGATGCACCGGTGACGGCGATGGTCTGTGTCATGGCTGTATTAATAGGAAGGACCACCAGCGTCCGAGTAGGATGGCGGGATGCCGCTGGAAGCCAAGGAGTTGCGATTCGGGTACCGTGCCGGGCGGCGCGTGCTGGGCGGCGTGTCGTGGCGGTTTGCGGAGGGGAAGGTCACGGCGGTGATCGGGCCCAACGGCGCGGGGAAGTCCACGCTGCTGCGACTGCTTCTGGGCGTGCTGCGCCCGGAGGAAGGCGGGGGAGCCGTCGAGTTGGATGGGCGCGCTGTGGCGGGCATGAAGGCGGCGGAGCGAGCCAAGCGGATCGCTTACATCCCGCAGCGAACATCCCCCGCGTTCGGGTTTTCGCTCCGCGAGTGCGTGGCCATGGGAGGCCTGGCGCGTGGCGGCGCGGGGCAGGACGAAGTTCGCGCAGCCCTCTCACGGGTAGGTCTGGCGGACAGGGCCCACGAGCCGTTCGACTCACTCAGCGCAGGGCAGCAGCAGAAGGCCGTGCTGGCGCGCTGCCTGGTGCAACTGGGCCACGCGGCGGGGGTTCCCGTGCTGCTGGCGGATGAACCGGCCAGCGCGCTCGACCCGGCCCACACGCTGGAGGCGATGACGATTCTGCGCGACGCGGCCGGCGGGGGCGGTTCGCCCGGAGCGACGGTGGTGGTGGTGATGCACGACCTGCCCATGGCGGCCAGGTTCTGCGATGAGGCCGTGGTCTTGGGGCGGGATGGACGTCTGGCCGCGGCGGGAGAGGCGGCGCAGGTGCTGCGACCGGAGGTGCTGGACGGGGTGTTCGGGGTGCGATTTGCCCGGGGGGGTGGGGGAGCGCTGGTGGCCGAGCGTGTGCTGGGAGCGGCGGGGAACTAGGATAGAGCCGTGCAAGGAAACTGGGTCCATCTTGTCATCCTGATCATCTTCGTCGGCTTCAGCGTGATCAGCTGGGTGTACCGGCAGCTCAAGGAGCAGGCGGAGAAGAAGAAGGCGCGCGACCTGCTCGAGGAGCGCAAGCGGGAGATGCTCCGTACCGGGCGGGATCCCGGCGAAGTCTTCGTGCCGCCGGTGATGGTCAGCGAGGAGGACCAGCGGCGGGCGGAAATCGCCGCCAGGCGCGAGGCGCAGTTGGCCGAACTCCGCCGTCGGGCGCAGTTGCGTCAGCAGGGGCAGGTCCCCCGGACCATCCCCGGATCGGCGGGCCCGACCGTGCCGCGCCCGACGGCACGGCCGCAGCCAACGGCGCGCCCGAAGATCCAGACCCAGGAAGCGCTGCAGCGGGGCAACGACCTCTCGCCGCCTCGTGCGACAGCGCCGCGGCAGACAGCCAGGGCCCAAACGTCCCGCCCGACGTCGGCGAAGAAACCCGCGGTGAGACCGGTGGTGGTGGAGGAGGAACCGGTGACGCAACGTCTGGTGCCCGAACAGGCGGAGGCGTCGCGCCGGGTGATGAGCCCGGTGGTGGTGGGGGTTCCGTCAACGCCGGAGGAATGGCGCCGGGCGATCATCGCGAACGAGATCCTCTCGCCGCCGCTGGCGGTGCGGGAGGGGCGGGCGGCGGTGCCGTTCTGAAAGGGGGTGGGATGAGGTCGCGCGTTCGCGCCATGGTGTGGGCTCGGGCGATGGGGTGGACGGCACTGGCGACAGTGGCGGGGGGGTGTCAGTTGAACCTCCGGCCCGGGGCAGCGACGCTGACCGAGGCGCTGATGGAGCAGGGTTCGACGCCGCTGGAACAGGCGCAGATGGCGACCAACCCGTACGATGCGAACGAGCGGTACCTCGGGACACTTGGCCTGGCGAACCAGGACTTCGCCAGCGAGCCCGTGTACATCCGTCTCTTCGAGACAAACATCCGGGATGCCGACCCGATGGTTCGGTCGGCGGCGATCCGCGGCCTGGCCAACCACGGTGAGCCGCGGCACGTGGCGATGATCGTGCCCTCGCTGGCGGACGCCAACCCGCTGGTGCGGGCGGAGGCGGCCCGATCGCTGCAGCGGCTGCACCACGAGGACGCCGTGGCCCCGCTGATCGCCGCGGTGCGGGAGCCGGACGTGCAGACGCGGACGGTGGAGGCCGAGCCGGAGGCACACATCCGCGCGGAGGCGGCAACGGCCCTGGGCCAATACGCGGAGCACCGCGTGCTGCGGGCGCTGATCGCGGCGCTGGACGACTCGGACTTGGCGGTGAACCGGGCGGCGCAGGCCTCCCTGCGGACGCTCACCGGGCAGGACTTCGGCATCGACCGGGTCCTGTGGCAGGCGTGGGAGAGCAGCGCGGAGGACCCCTTCGCGGGGCGGCAGTTGTACACCTACCCCGCCTACTCGCGGCGGCAGCGGGTGTACGAGTACATCCCGCTGGTGCCCAAGCCCCCCAACGAGCGTCCGGGCCCCCCCGCGGGAATGCCGCGGTAGGGAGGGGACAAGCAGGCAGTCGGGGGGGATGCGCTGTGCGGTGCATGAAACTGCACATTTTTGCATCGAACGCGCCATTTTCTGTCACACGAGGTGCATCCGTCTCGCCTCCCGAAGGGAATATCCGGAAGGTGCGCCGTGCGCCTTCGGATTCCTGGGAATCTGGGGGGTCTTTGGAGCGCACCATGAAACGGAAATGGTTTGTGAAAGCGGCGACTGTCGCCATGTTGTTCGGGGGGGGGGTTCGGGTGTTGAGCGTCCAGCCCAGGCTCAACTGGTGGAGAACTGGTTACCGGAGGGCCGGCGGTGGACGGGAGCGTTTGTGCCCAAGCCCGATCGAGCCGTGGATGTCGGCGTGAGCGGGTACAACAACGGATTGGGGGACGACATCGTGTACGTTCTGGGGCCTACCAATCCGTACGCCGATGAGGTGTTCGTCCAGATCACCACGTACCTCAGTTCGAACAATCCATCGACGGAGTGCATCGACGGCGACATGTTGCCGTACCAGGCCACGTGGTTTGATGTGACCACAGGGCGGGGACCGCACATTCCCTTCGCGATCAAGTGCATAGAGACGGCCCAGCCGATTGACAACGATGAGCCCGCGGTGTTCGTCTGCGGGAGCAAGCCCGGGTCGCTCACCAACCGGAACTACTTCATTCTGGGGTATGCCAAGGACCTCAGACGGAAAGTGCCGTGGTCGCCGAACCGTGTGGAGGGTCCCATCTGGGTCAAGGAGTTCGACTACCAGCCGGATGACACGATTCTGCCCATGGTCGACGAGGCCACGCATATCGACGCGAACGCCGCGTACGTTGTCGTGACGGGAATATCGCAGAACACGGACGGAACCTTCTCGATTCAGCCGCTCGTGCTTGATCGAATGACCGGGGAAATGGCGATCCCGCCGCACACGCTTCGCTTGACGGAACCGGGTTTCACCGGCGAGCCCGTGGGCGTGCGCATCGCTCAAGCGGGAGTGTACGGGGATTGCCTGTTCATCGCGGGTTCGTTCCACAACCCGGCAACGGGACAATGGAAGATCCGTGGCCGAGTGACGAAGATCTCCAACGCGGCGCATCTGGGTGATGCGACCTACTCGCCGGCCAACGGAGCGCGGGTGAGGGCGAGCGCCATGGACCTGGAAGTGGACGGACTCGGGCTGTACGTGGCCGGCACGCACTGGCAGGGGGGCTCGGGCGCGGGCAAAGCGATGGTGATGCGGATGGACCTCTCCGGCAATCCCGGCGGCGATTGGCTGCGGCTGTTCTCTCTGCCCGGCGGGACAAGCCGGGAGTGTGTCCTGAACGCGATGTCGGTTGTGAAGTCCGGGCCGACGGACCCGGCGATGATCGCCGTCACGGGGTACGTCGAGCGGCCCGCGGGCCAGGGGCGGACGGACATGCTGACGTTGCTGTACTCGGGGATCGGCTCAAACGCACCGGACCTGCGGTGGTACGCGGTGGAGAGCGAGGAGCCCGCCGATCCGCCCTTTGCGATCGGGAAGGCGGTGGTGATGCGACCGGGAGCGGACCTTGCGGACTGGCGGGTGTACGTGGCGGGGTTTGTGACCAATGCGTCCGGGAACAAGGATTGGCGGACGTTGATGTACAAGTCGATTGACTTGGAGGGTTCGCCCTATCCAATCGCAAACACTATTCGCAAGGATTTCGCGGGTTCAATCGGCGATGACGAGCCCGCTGCCATGTTCCTGCTTCAACCCGCGACCCAGCGAAAGGTTGTGGTTGTCGGAACGTCGTACTCCTTCGACACTGGCGATGACTTCTACTCGCACAAGTATAACGACACTACTCCTTGACAGAACCCTGGCGTCCGTTGGTCGCGAGGTGGGCGCCGGCTTCCGGCGCCCACCCCGCCTGTCAGAGCGACGAGGAAACTGAGGATGGCGAGTACAAGGCGGCGTGACAAGTTGTGGACCGGCGCCCTGACGGCATTTGCCATACTTTGGGGTCATCGCCAGCTCTGTGCCCAATTCTGCCAGCCGTACTGGGAACGTGCCTCTATCGGCAGCTTGGCACCGCTCATGACGCCCAGCGACATGGCGGCATTTGACGATGGATTCGGA
Source organism: Phycisphaeraceae bacterium (assembly GCA_019636625.1). GTDB lineage: Bacteria > Planctomycetota > Phycisphaerae > Phycisphaerales > UBA1924 > JAHBXE01. Next base: position 39,486 of record JAHBXE010000003.1, on the reverse strand, counting down.
GTGGCTGTTTACGTCGTATCTCCCTCGGGCAACGGCGTCCCACCGGCGTGGCGGTGGAGACGAGGCGTGTGGGAGAACATCAGTGTCGGTCTGGGAGACCGCGCCCGAGAACTCCGGGTCTTGAATTTGACTGGTCAGCCATCGCTGTTCGCCACCCGCCTGGACCCAGGCTCCCCTGTGTCTCTCCTCAGCATGTGCGAATGGACCGGTGAGAGTTGGGTACCGACTTCGCCCGCGTTCTGCAACAACACCGAACGCCCGGTGTTGTCGGCGGACCTCGGGGATGGAACGAAGACCTACGGCCATGCGCCCGCCGTTGGCGACCAGAACGCCAAGATTCTCATCTGGCGCGGATCGCAGTGGGAGGTCATCGCGCGTACCGATGGTCTGTTTGCCCCTTCCCTGTGTGTCTACGACGACGGTTCAGGCCCGGGGCTCTATGCGACTGGAGACTTCCACCACATCAACGGCATTCCCGCGCCCGGCTTCGCCATGTACCGCAACGGGATGTGGACGGCGGTAGGTACGGAGTTGTACGGACGGCGCGGCGGCCCGATGAAAGTGTTCGACGATGGTTCGGGGCCGGCCATCTACCTCATCATGGGCTGGGGCTCCGGCCCGGGCCTGTGGCCGGAGTGCATCGCGCGCTGGAACGGCACAACTTGGTCGAGCGTGGGCGGCGGTTTGAGCAACCCGAGCGGATTCATCGGCGTGCTATCCATGGAAGTCTTCGACGACGGCACAGGCCCGGCGATCTACTTCGGTGGCGCGTTCTCGCTGGCCGGGGGTGTGCCGGTGCGCAACATCGCGCGGTGGAACGGGACCCAGTGGTCAAGCCCGGGGTGGGGGAGCGGGGCGTATGTGGAACAGATGGCCGTGCTCCATGAGCCGGACGGCCGCCGGTCGCTGTTCATCGGCGGCTCTTTCGTCAACGTGGGCGGCGGGACATCGCCCGATCTTGCGCGGTGGGTGGGGTGCCCGAACTGCTACGTGAACTGCGATGGGTCCAGCGTGTCGCCGACCCTGACCGCCAACGACTTCATGTGTTTCATCAACCGGTACGCCTCGCGGGACCCGTACGCGAACTGCAACGTGGACAGCGTGATCAACGCCGCGGACTTCCAGTGCTTCCTGGCCAAGTACGCGCAGGGGTGCGGGCGATAAGACCGGCAACGCGGCGGTTTCAAGGGTGGAGCCGACGCTCCGCGGCGGCGCTCCCCGCCGGGACGAGGGATGACGCCAAGAGGCGGCACAGGCGTCATACACGTCGCCGCCGGCATCGGTGAACATGGTGCGTGGAGGCATGCGGGAACCGGTCCGGGCGTGGTTTCGATACAGGAGAGGGAGACTCTGCGCGCGGGCAACGGGTCTCGGGGTGGATGTGGGTGGGGGGGGGGAGCGTGCATGCGGGCGATCCGGTTTGATGGGGCGCGGGCTGTGGTGGACCCGCGGGCGGAGGATCCGATCCCCGGTCCGGGGGAGGCGGTGGTGCGCCCCGTCCGCATGGGTGTCTCGGCCTTTGACGCGATGGTGGCCCACGGCGCGAAGCACGGTGGGTCGGCCCCGGGGCCGTCCACGGCGAGCGGCGCGGCCGGAACGCCCGGGCAGCGGGGGGAGGCGCGGGACCATGGAACAGGCTGGAAGCCCGTGCCCCGGGAAGCGGGGGGCTTGCTCACGCTCGGGCACAGATTTGTCGGCGTTGTCGAGGACCTGGGCGAAGGGGCGGACAAGGAGCAGCGCAAGCGCTGGGTGGGCAAGCGCGTGGTGGGGTCGATCAACATCGTCTGCAGCCGGTGCGACCTGTGCCGCGCGGGGCTGGGAGCGCACTGCCGGGCACGCCGCGTGCTGGGGGTGAACGGGTGGGACGGCTGCTTTGCGGAGCGGTTCAAACTGCCGCTGCGGAACCTGTGCGAGGTGCCGCGTGAGGTGGACGACGACCGCGCCGTGTTCGCCGAGCCGCTGGCGGGCGCCGTGCACACCGGGCAGGTGGTGCGGGTGGAGGGCAAGACCTACGTCACCGTCCTCGGCGATGGCATCGATGCGTTGCTCTGCGCGCAGGTGCTGGCGCGGATGAACGCCTCGGTGCGCTTGCTGGGCGTCAGGCCGGAGCGGTTCGGCCTGTGCGAAAAATGGGGCGTGAAGCACCGGCATGCGGCGGAAGTGGGCCGTCGGCAGGACCAGGATGTGGTGGTGGATTGCACGGGAACGGCGGCGGGCCTGGGCCTGGCGCTGGGCCTGGTGCGCCCACGGGGCAAGGTGGTCATGCGGAGCGAAATGCGGCCCTCGGGGAGCGAGGGCGGCTGGGTGTGGGGCGAGGGCGTGGACCTGGGGATGGTGGCGTCGGGGGAGGTGGAGGTGGTCGGGGCCCGGTGCGGATCGATCGCGGATGCGGTCGGCGTGCTGGCTCGCGGCGAGGTGGATGTGCTGTCGCTGATCGCGCGGCGGGGGCGATTGTCCGATGGGGCTTCCGGGCTGGTGGCGGGGGCTGTGCTCGAGGTGTGAGCGAGTCTGGTTGAGGCAAACCCTGAGCCTTCGATCGAAGAGAAAGCAGAAGACAGCGGCAACGATGACGGGAGCGGCCGGTACACTCATCCGAGGGTGGTGGCTCTGGGAGTCGGCCGGCTGTGAAGAAGTTGGGCCAAATGCTGATCGCGGCGGCGGCCGCGGGAATGGTCTGCGCGGGGGTGCGGGGGGAAGGTGCGCGGACCGAGGCAAGGGGGGGAGAGCCGCCACCGCGGAGCGGTGGCTCCACCCAAGACGGCTCCACCGAAAGCGGCTTCACCCAGAACGGTCCTGCCCAAGCGAGGTCTGGGGCGGCGCTGATTCCCCGGGCGTTGCTGTTCGGGAATCCCGAGCGGGCGCGGGCGATGCTGAGCCCGGATGGGTCGACGGTGGCGTACCTGGCGCCGGGGATCGGGAAAGCAGGGGACGAGAAGGGCGCGAAGAGCCCAGCGGGAGGGGTGGGAGGGGTGGGTGGGGTGGGGGGCGACGGGGCGTTGAACGTGTGGGTGGCGCCGGTGGGGAACCTCGGGGCGGCGCGTGCGGTCACGCGGGATGCAACGCGGGGGATCCGGCAGTACCAGTGGGCCCACACGGGGGCGCACATCCTGTACCTGCAAGATCAGGACGGGGATGAAAACTGGCACGTCTACAGCACATCCCTGTGGACCGGGGCGACCATCGACCTGACCCCCTTCACGGAGATCCCGGGCCCGGACGGGCGGCCCCTTGTGGGGCGTGGCGGGGCGCCGCTGCGGCCGAGCGCACGCCTGGTGGCCCTGAGCCCGGCCCGGCCGACGACAGCGCTGGTGGCGGTGAACAACCGCGACCCGCGCCTGCACGACCTGTTCCGCGTGGACATCACCTCCGGCGCGATCGAGCGGATCGCCGAAGCGCCGGAGAACACGGTGGAGTGGGTCGCGGACCACATGCTGAACGTGCGGTACGCGATCGCGTTCACGGATGATGGGGGGCAGGTCTGGCTGGCGCCGTCGGAGCGAGCGGTCCGTGAGCCCGGCAAGGCGGCGGACGCGGGGCCGGGCGCGTGGACCGTTGCCGTGACGCTGGGCCCCGACGATGCCATGACGACGGGCCCGGTCGGGTTCACCGCGGACAACACCGTGATGTACGTGCAGGACAGCCGCGACCGGGACACCGCCGCGCTGTGCGAGGTCGTGGTGGCGACGGGGGAGAAGCGGGTGCTGGCTTCGAGCGAAGCGGCGGACCTGGCGAACATCCTCGTGCACCCGGAAACCAGGCGTGTGCAGGCGGCCTGCTTCAACCGGGAGCGGGCGGACTGGGTGATCCTGGACGAGTCGGTACGGGCGGACTTTGTCGCGCTGGCCGGGCTCGGGCGCGGGGATGTGGAGGTCGTGTCGCGGTCGCGGGATGACCGGACGTGGCTGGTCCTGCTGCGGTCGGACAACGGACCGAGCGGGTACTACCTGTACCGGAGAGGCGGCGAAGAGCGTGCGACCGAGTTCCTGTTCTGGGACAGGCCGGCGCTGAAAGATGTGGAACTGGCGATGATGAAGCCCGTGCGGATCACGACGCGCGACGGGCTGGAAATGGTGAGCTACCTGACTCGGCCCGTGGGCACCGACGAAGGGAGCACGCCTCTTCCGATGGTGCTCCTCGTGCACGGAGGGCCGTGGGCCCGCGATGAATGGGGGTACAACGCGTTCCACCAGCTCTTCGCCAACCGCGGCTACGCCGTGCTCTCCGTCAACTTCCGCGGCTCCACCGGTTTCGGGAAGATGTACCTCAACGCCTCCCGCGGCGAGTGGGCCGGGAAGATGCATGACGACCTCATTGATGCAGTGGACTGGGCGGTGAGGACGGGCGTTGCGGACCGGGAGAAGGTGGCGATCGTCGGGGGGAGTTACGGCGGATACGCCGCGCTCGTCGGGCTGACCTTCACGCCGGATGTGTTCGCGTGCGGGGTGTCGGTGGTGGGGCCGTCGAACCTGGTCACGCTGCTCGAATCGATCCCCGAATACTGGAAGCCCGGGATGGCCATGTGGCGGACGCGCGTCGGGGACGTGTCCACCCCCGAGGGACGGGAGTTCCTCCTTTCTCGATCACCCTTGAAGCTCGTGGACCGGATCCGCAAGCCGCTGCTGATCGGGCACGGAGCCAACGACCCGAGGGTGAAACTGGCGGAGTCGGACCAGATCGTCGCGGCGATGAAGGCCCGGCAGATCCCCGTGACCTACGTCGTGTTTCCTGATGAAGGCCACGGGTTCCTTCGCCCGGAGAACCGGGTCGCTTTCTGGGGCATCGCCGAAGCGTTCCTGAGCCGGCAACTGGGCGGGCGGTGCGAGGACTTGGGCGGGGTTGTCCGAGATTCTTCCGCGGAAATCCGGGCGGGAGCCGAGGGTGTGCCCGGTTTGGCCGGAACCCCGGCGGCCGCGCCGGCGAAGTGAGGGGATACTGGTAGGAATGGGCCAACCGGAACCGCCCCGTGGCGGCCGGCGTCAGAACGTGTATTCTGATCCCCCTTCCCCTCCCCCCTGCCCCCGTTCCCCGTTCCAGGTCTCTCCCTCCCGAGAACGCGACTTGAGACACCAGCCGATGGGCCAATCGAGGAAACAGAGCGTGATCGCCGGGATGGCGCTGTGGCTGTCGGCGTGCGGTTTCGTGGTGGCGCAGGATGGTGGTGAACCGCTGACGGAGAAGCCGGCGACAGAAACGCCTGCCGCGCCCAAGAGCCAGCCATTGGAGGAGCCCCCCCCTTCCACCCCTGCCACCGACGCCAAGTCTGGTCCGCATGAAGTGGTGGTGACCTTGCGGGATGGCCAGCGCTACGCCGGCGAGCTGGTGTCGAGAGATGAATCGGGGATCGTGCTGCGGATCGCCGGGATCGAGACGCGCCTGCGGTCAAGCCAGATCGAGCGAGTTCAGGTGGTGCCCTCGGCGTACGAGCGCTACCGGCAGATGCGGGAGGCGATCGAGCCGACCGATGTGGAGAGCCTGCTGCGCCTGGCGCAATGGCTGCGGACCAAGGCGATGTGGGATGAAGGGCTGGACGAGGTCGAGCGAGCCCTGGCGGTGCAGCCCGACCACCCGCAGGCCCTGGAACTTAAGGTCATCCTCGAGTCGCAACGGGAACTGGCGCGCAGGGCCGGGCAGGGAACGCGGCCGCCTCCGTCGAAAGCCTCTGATTCCGGCAAGAAAATCGACAACTTCCCGCTCCTCTCCGAGCGGGACATCAACGTCATCAAGGTGTACGAGGTGGACCTGTCCGACCCGCCGCGGATGTTCGTCGATCGGGAGACGATCAAGGCGTTCATCGCGGCGTACGAGAACGATCCGCTGATGCCGCGCACGAAGGAGGGGCGCGAAGCGCTGTACGGGTGGAGCCCGGCGCGCCTGTTGGACCTGATGTTCCGGATGCAGGCGCGAGAGTTCTACGAGCGGGTCCGGGTGATCGACTCGCCGCGCTCGATGAAGTTGTTCCGCGACCGCGTGCACGGCGCGTGGCTGATCAACGCGTGCGCCACGACGAGGTGCCACGGGGGAAGCGAGGCGGGACGGCTGATGCTGGCGACCGACAAGAAGGGATCGGACGCGACGGTGTACACGAACTTCCTGATCCTGGACCGGTACCGGCTGCGCGATGGGCGTCCGCTCATCAACTACGAAGAGCCGGCCAAGTCGGTGCTGCTGCAAATGGCGTTGGCGAGAGAGCGTTCTTCGGTGAAGCACCCGGAGGTCCCGGGGATGCAGGGGAACTCGGACCTGTTCCGGCCGGCGTTCCGGCAGGAGTCGGACACCCGGTTCCAGGATGCGGTGGAGTGGATCAAGTCGATGTACCGGCCTCGCCCGGAGTACCCGGTGGTGTACACACCGCCGGGCCCGGAAGCGGTGCCGGTGGACCCGAAGGCCCCCCCCGTCCCGCGGTAGGGGGTGCTAAACTGGCGGATGGTGGGTGGCGACAGACTGGGAGCGCGTGACGTATGAGGAAGGCTTGGAACGGACGTTGTGGTGCGCTGGCGGTGGCGGCGGGGCTGGCGTTGGGTCTCGGTCCCGCGGGGTGTGAACGGGAGGATCCAGCGGGGGAGAAGCTCCGCGAGGCGCAGGTGAAGCTGACGTCGCTGGCGCCCTACGGGACGACGGTGACGGCGGGGGAGAAGAAGTCCCGGGCGCTCACGGAAGTGATCAGCACGCTGCAGGGGCTGGACAAGCCCACGCCGACCCAGTCGGCCTCGGCGGCGGTGATGATCGCGCAGGCGCACACGGGGCTTGGCGAGCCGCACGCGACGCGAATGGTCGAGCTCGAGGGGGATGTCCTGCTGAAGCTGTCGTCGGTGCGCGGCGCGCTGGCGCAGTACCTGTCGCAGAGCGCGGGGGCGCTGGCCGCCGCGGGATACAGCCCATCGGCCGACCTGGCCACGCTGGACCGGCAGACGCAGGAAAAGACCGCGGAGACGGAGCAGGCACGCGCAGCGAAGGCAGAAGTGGAGAAGAAGGTCGCGGATCTTCGCGGCCGCGCGAGGGTGAAGCTGGATGAGTCGCGCGCCAAGCGCCAGCAGGCGGGTTCGCTCAAGCAACAGATGGCGAACCAGACGGCCACCCAGGGCGAGCAGACGCTGATCGAGGCGACCCGGATCTCGCGCGAGGCCGATGCGCTCGACAAGGATGCGGCGGACCTCGAGGCGCAGGCGAAGGCCATCGAGCCTCGCGTCGCGGAAATCCAGAACACCATCGAACGGTTGAACAAGCAGAAGGAGCTGCTGGGCAAGGAGCGGGAAGGGGTCCTGAACCGGGACCGCGAGCTCAAGCAGCGGGCCGCGGCCCTGCGGGCCGATGCCGCCAAGTCGGCGGAAGAGATCCGGACGCTGCTGGCCTCGGTGCACGCGGTGCGCACGGGCGAACTGGCCGAGGCGGCGGAAGAAGCGTCCAAGCGCTTCACCAGCGCGGCGGAGAGCGCCCGGCGCGCCGTGGGCGAGATGAAGGGGAGCGCCTCGATGGCGGTGGGGGCGGCTCGCCAGGCGCTGGGGGACGTGAAGATGGCCTCCGCACGCGGCATGTTGGGCTACGCAAGCGTGCTGGAGCTGCTGTCGCAGGCGTCGCCACCGCTGCCGGAAGCGGACGCGATCAAGTCCCGCCTGGCGGAAACGAAGGCGGCGATGAAGGAAACCCTGGACGCCGCGTTCGAGGCCTACAAGGAAGCGAGCGAGGCGTACAACTCGTCCGGTGCCGGGGGCGAGGCGAGCAAGCAGGTTGACAAGATCACTCGGAAGCTGCGCGACCTCGTGAAACTGGCGGGCGGGGATGGAGAAATGATCTCGGTCCGCGAAGCGGAAGCGCCGGCGGATCCGGGCGCCGGCGAGGTTGCCGCGGGCGTCGCCACGGAGACCGGCACGCCGCAGGCAACGCTCCAGGCCTTGATCGATGCGCAGAAGTCGGGCGACTTCGACCCGGTGATGGACCTGTTCATGACCGGTTCCGACGCGGAGCGGCAGACGCTGCGTGCGGTGCTCGGCTTGGCGCCGAAGTGGAAGCGGTTCGACGAGGCCTGCAAGGCCAAGTTCGGACAGACCTTCACCGAGTTCGCGTCGAGGATGGGTGGCGGCATGGGAGGCATGGGCGCTATGGACGGCGGCATGGGCCTTGAACAGGTGGCCAGCGCCGCCGACATTCCCGTGCAGGTCAGCGGCGACACCGCGACGGCGAGCGTGCCGGGCGGCGCACCGATGACCCTACATCTGCGGGATGGCAAGTGGCTGATCGATATGTCCCCGGTGATGGCCCAGGTCGGCCCGATGGGCGGCATGATGGCGGGAATGACCAGCGCGGTGGAAGCACTGACGCGGGACGTCGAAGCCGGCAAGTTCCAATCGTTCGAGCAGCTGATGATGGCATTCGGGCAGAGGATGCAGGGATTGATGGGTGGCGGGATGGGGGGAATGGGGCCCGGCGGCGGATAAAGAGCACGGATTGCCCCGACGCGGAAGTTACGCCCGATGGCCACAGGTTCCACCGAGATTGCGCTGACGCAGGTCCAGATGCACCTCCACACGCCCGCGGAGCCGGCGGTCGGTGTGTGCGTGTCCAACGAGCGGTGCACCGCATCCAAGAAGGCCGCGCACTTCGTCCGGCACGTGGCCTTTGACGTGTCGGGAACAAAGCTGGAGGGGAATTTCCGCGCCGGGCAGAGCTTCGGCGTGCTGCCTCCCGGGGTGGATGAGAAGGGCAGGCCTCACAAGCTCCGGCTGTATTCGATCGCATCGCCCTCCGCAGGAGAGGACGGCCAGGGGAAGGTCGTCGCCACGACGGTCAAGCGGACGATCGATGAGCACTGGGAGACCGGGAAGCTGTTCCTCGGCGTGGCGTCCAACTACTTGTGCGACTTGAAGCCGGGGGACCGCATTCAACTGACGGGGCCGAGCGGCAAGCGGTTCGTGCTCCCGGCCGACGCGGGGAACCACGACTACATCTTCTTCGCGACGGGAACGGGCATCGCTCCGTTCCGCGGGATGCTGATGGAGCTGCTGGCCAATCCGGTGGGAGGGGGGAAGGGCGGTGCCGGGGAGGCGGCGGGGGTGGGCGGTGGAGGGACCGGAGGGGGGCGGATTGTTCTGGTCATGGGCGCTGCGTACGCCACGGACCTTCTGTACGACCAGGCATTCCTGGAAATGGCCGCGAGGCATCCCCGCTTTACGTACCTGACAGCCATCAGCCGCGAGAAGCAGCGGGATGGGCATGGCCCTCTGTACGTGCAGAACCGCGTGGGGACCAACGCGGACCTGTTCGTGCCGCTCCTGGAGGGTGAGCGGACGCTGGTGTACATCTGCGGCTTGGCGGGGATGGAACTGGGGATTCTGCAGGAGATGGCCCGGCGGCTATCGCCCTCGGCGCTCGAGCAATATGTCCACGCCGACGCCGCGGCACTGGCGAACGTCGCGGGATGGGAGCGGCGGATGCTGCATAAGGAGGTCAAGCCGACGCGCCGGGTCTTCCTCGAGGTGTATTGAGAGGGGTGGAACCGGAGGAAACCGGCACCCGAACGGAGTCCGGTGAGTTGACCCGTGGGACCCGCATTGGTAGCTTTCCCCTCCCTGAAACAGGGTATGGTGATGTGAACCGCACGGACGGCGGAGGATGCGGCGGAGGCCGCGGATGGTTTGAGGTCTGTACGGACACTCTCGGATAGGGAATCAATGAGGCGACGATTCACTGTGACCATGCTGCTGGCGGGCGCTCTGTCCGTCGTCGCTCCCGCCGCGGTTGTGGTCGCGCAGGGCCAGATTTCCGTCGAGACGATCCGGCGGACCGTGCTGAACCCAGACGAGGTCCGCAACCTTGGGCCTTGGGCGAAGGAGCGAGTGGAGAAACTGGCCGATCCGGACGCGGCGGTCATGAAGCGGGCGAGGGATGAACTCCTGACGCCCCTGAAGGACCTGCAAGTCTCCGTGGCCTTCCGCCAGGCGTTCAGCGATGCGGCGGTGCCGGAACTGCGGAAGCTGATGGGGCATCCGCAGGATGTCGTCGTGGTCAATGCGCTGCGAGTGGCGGCGGAGACGGCGACATCCGACGCGTCGGTGTTGCTCGAGGAGAAGCTCGGGGATTCCAAGGTCGCGGTGCGGTTCGCCGCTGTGAACGGGATCGACAGGACGATGATGGCGCTGGCCAACCGGAGCCCGGCCATTCCGGCGCCGCGGGTGGAGCAACTGGTGGAGCGTTTGGGGCGGGTGGCGTCGGACGGCGCGAACCCTCCGGAAGTGATGGACGCCGCGGTGCGGGCGTTGATCACGGCGCGGACGGTGAAAGTCGGGGCGGCGCAGGTCTTGGCGGTGCGGACGCTGGCGAGCTCGATCGGCGCGGTGGCCGGCCAGTTCGCGCAGAAGGTCACGCCCCCGGCGGTGCAGTTGACGCTGCTGCGGGCGGCGGAAGCCTCGCGAAACGGGCTGGGGGACATCCGCCTGGCCCTGGGTACCGAGAGCGTGAAGGACAGCGCCGCGCTGAGCGGCCACCTGCTCACGTGGGCTTTCTGCCAGTTGCGGGCCGGGACGATGCCCAGCGCCACCGACCGCGAAACGGCAACGCAGATCGTGAACCTTTCCGAGACCACGATCATCCTCGCCTGCCAGCGGATGAACGCCGCGGTCGAGCCGCAGAAACTGGCGGACGACTACTCGAAGGCCGTCGCGGCCAACGACAACATGTTCATCCGGAACGTGCCGAAGCTGATCTCGCCGCTGCGTGCGGCGCCATTCGGCCTGACAGATCCGTTCCTGACCTGCAAGTGAAGCGTCGCGGCGGCTATGCTCCGGTATGATGCGGCTTGTCGCGCCGTTCGTGCTGCTGGCGACCCTGGTCGCGGTGACGGTGCTGTGGGACCGGCCGCTGCCCAAAGCTGACATTTCGATCATCAACCGGGGGGATGTGACCTCGCTGGACCTGCAGACGCTCTCGTGGATGCAGGACCTCCGCGTGGCGCGGCTGCTCTTTGAAGGCCTGGTCAAGAACGACACGTTCACGTGGGAGTTCCGCATCGTCCCCGCGCTGGCCGAGCGATGGGAAGTCTCCCCGGACAAACGGACGTACACGTTCCACCTGCGAGACAACGCGAAGTGGTCCAACGGCGAGCCGGTGACGGTCCACGATGTCGTCTACGCCTGGCGCCGGGGGATGCTGCCGGACCTCGCGGGCGATTACACCCAGCAGTTCCACCTGGTCAAGGGTGGCCGTGCGTTCTACGACTGGCGCGAGGCCGCCATCGCGGCCTTCGCCGCCAGAAAGGACCTGAACGGGGAGGCCCGACGGAGGGCGGCCGAGGCGCTGTGGGAGCAGACCAAGGCCAAGTTCGAGGAACTCGTCGCCATGCGGGCGGGGCCGGAAGGAACACTCGTCATTGAGCTGGAGAGCCCCACGCCCTACTTCCTCGGGCTCTGCACCATGCCGCCGTTCTACCCCGTCTACTCCAGGCAGGTCGCGGCGTACGAGCGCATCGATCCCGCAACGGGACGTCTCTCGACGGAGCACGACTGGACCAAGCCGCCGCGGATCGTGAGCAACGGACCCCTGAAACTCGACGTGTGGCGCTTCAAGCGGGACATGCGACTGTCGCGAAACGAGCACTACTGGGACCAGTCGCTGCTGAACTACGACACGCTGGCGATCCCGACCGTGGACGACCCCAACGCGCAGGTGCTGGCCTTCCGGACGGGGGCGGTGGATTGGGTGAGCGATGTCACCGTCCCGTACATCTCGGAGATGCTGGCGGAGAAGGCGCAGTTCTACGAGGAGCACGGGGCGGAGTACCGGTCGCTCCAGGCGCAGGGGCTGGACCCGGTGGAGATCGACCGACGCCTGCCGCCGGACCCCCGCAACCGGATCAGCAACTTCCCCGCCTTCGGGACGTACTTCTACAACTTCAACTGCCAGGAACGGCTGGGAGACGGTCGGCTCAACCCGTTCCGGGACGCCAAGGTCCGCAAGGCCTTCGCCATGTGCATCGACCGGGCCGCCATCGCCGAGCAGGTGCGCCGCCGGGGCGAGCCGGAAGCCCGCTCACTGATTCCGCCGGATTCGATCCCCGGATACACACCACCCAAGGGTGTGCCATTTGACCCGGAGGCGGCGAGGAGGCTGCTGGCGGAAGCGGGCTACCCCGGCGGCAAGGGGTTGCCGACGATCGAGATCCTGTTCAACAAGGACGGGGGGCACGACCTGATCGCCCAGGCCGTCGGAAAGGTGTGGGAGCGGGAGCTGGGCGTCTCGGTGCTCCTCCTGCAGAAGGAGATCAAGGTCTTCCGGGACGACCTCAAGACCGGGAAGTTCATGACCGGCCGCGCCGGATGGTTCGGGGACTACGGCGACCCGACCACGTTCCTCAACATCTCGCGAACCGGCGATGGCAACAACGACCGCAAGTATTCGAACCCGCGGTACGATGCAATGCTGGACGCCGCGGCGGCGGAGCTGGATGAAGAGAGGCGGATGCGAATCCTCGAGGAGTGCGAACGGTTGCTGATGGAGGAGGAGTTCCCCATGGCGCCGATCTTCCACTACCGCCAGGTGTACCTGTTCGATCCGCACCGCCTGACGGGCATCAGCAGCCACCCGAGGCAGGAGCAGACGCTCTACCGGTGCGACGTCTTCGGCGATGGCAAGGGCCGGGATGAACCCGTGGTGATGCCGCCCAGAGGGAGGGACAAGTAGCGCATGTCCGCCCTCATCTTTCGACGCCTGCTCCAACTGCCCCTGATCGTGCTGGTGATCTACACCATCACGCTGGCGCTGGCATGGGCCGTGCCGGGCAATCCCCTCGATCATGAGGGCCGGCGCCCGCCGCCGGAGATTCAGAAGGCGATGGAGGCGCAGTACAAGTTGGACAGTTTCTGGGGCTTCTACTTGTCGTACCTCGACAGCGCCTCGGGCGTGCGCTGGGCCAGGGAATCCCTCGACGGTTCCGCGCGCCGGGCAAGAGTTGCGGCGGAGCAGGCGGGGGTGGCGGCCCCGGAGCGCCGGGTGTTCGACCTTGGCCCCTCGTTGCAGTACCGGGATCGGCGGGTGAACGAGATCATCGCGACGTCGCTGCCCGTGTCGGTGACGCTGGGCGGCGTGGCGATCCTCATCGCCCTGGTCGTGGGGCTGACGGCGGGGGTCGTGGGGGCGGTCAAGCCGGGTTCCATCGCGGACTACGCCACGCTCGGCCTGGCCTTGATCGGCATCAGCCTGCCGAGCTTCGTGATCGGGACGGCGCTGCTGCTGGTCTTTGGCGTCTGGCTCGCCATCTTCCCCGTCGCCAAGTGGGAGCCCATGAGCGCCGTGCTGCCGGCGGTCACGCTTTCCCTGCCGTTCGCGGCGTACATCGCTCGCCTCACGCGGATGGGGATGATCGAGGTCATGGGGGCGGACTTCATCCGGACCGCGCGCGCCAAGGGGCTTGCCGAGTCCCGCGTCCTGCTCAAGCACGCCCTGAAGAACGCCTTCCTGCCCGTGCTCAGTTACCTCGGGCCGGCGACGGCGCTGGCGATGACGGGCTCGTTCGTGGTTGAGCGCGTGTTCACCGTCCCCGGCCTGGGCCAGCACTTTGTCAACGCCGTCCAAAACAAGGACCTGTTCCTGATCATCGGAGTCGTGCTGATCTTCTCCACGATGCTGGTGGTGTTCAACCTGCTCGTGGATGTCCTGTACCGGTGGGTTGATCCGAGGATTGAGTAACGGTCGTTCGCGGATGCACGGCGGAAGTTCACCGGGGCTTGCAACGCAACCCAGATCGTTCGGTACAGTGAGGTCCGGAGGTTCCCGTGAAGCCGCGTCTCGCGATGTTCGCCCTTGCCGCCAGTGTCTCTCTCGTGGCGTGTGTCCAGAAGCACGCGGAGACGTCCTCTCCCAAGGCGGCAAAGGTGCCTCTCCCGAACGTGCACACCCTCGGCTCCCTCATCAGCGGCGGCGTGCCCGCCGGGGATGCCGCCTTTGACGAACTCAAGGCCATGGGTGTCAAGACGATCATTTCCGTGGACGGGGCGACGCCCGACGTGGCAAGGGCCGAAGCCCGTGGCATGCGGTACGTGCACATCCCGATTACGTACTCGGATGTGCCCGAGCAGCAGAAGCTCGAAATCGCCCGGGCCATTCGCGACCTCCCCGGGCCCGTCTACATCCACTGCCACCACGGCAAGCATCGCTCACCCGCCGCCACGGCCGCCGCGGCGGTGACGCTGGGCCTGGTCACACCGGCGGAAGGGGTGGTGTTCATGAGGGATGCCGGGACATCCCCGAGCTACGCCGGTCTGTTCCAGTGCGTGGAAGAGGCGGTCGTGGTCCCGGTGTCCGCCTTGAACGCGGCAAGCAACGAGTTCCCATCGGTGCGAAAGCCGACGGGGGTGGTCGCGGCGATGGTGGAGATCGACTACGCCTACGAGCACTTGCAGGAGATCCGCGCCGCGGGATGGACAGTTCCCAAGGACCACCCCGACCTCGTGCCCGCCGCCGAGGCGGGCCGACTGGCGGACCAGTTGCGTTTCAGCGGGGAGGACCCAAGGTCTCAGGCCAAGGGCCCGGAGTACGCCGCGCGGCTGGCCGATGCGATTGCCAGAACATCCGCGCTGGAAGATGGATTGATCCGCGGCGAGCCGAGGGATCAGCTTGAATCCAAATGGAAGCTTGTCGCCGCTTCGTGCAAGGAGTGCCACGCGGCGTACCGGGATAGGCGGAACTGACGGCCTATTCCTCCGCCTTCCACCCGTACTTCACGTACGAGCTCTCGAATGTGCCGTCGGCGTGCAAGTCGAGCATCGCGTACCCCTCATCGCACATCTTGTAGCGGCCCTTCCACCAGTTACCGCTGACCGCGCCGTTGCACAGGTACGTCACGCCCTGGAACTCCACGCGGTCGATCTGGTGGATGTGGCCGGAGAGGCAGAGCTTCACGTGCGGGTGCTTGGCGAAGGTTTCCACGAAGCGTGGGGCATCGGTCATCATGAGCGAATCGCTGATCTCTCGCTTCTTGCTGTCCTTGTTCGGCTGAATGACGAGCTGCGTCGCCGCGAGAATCGGGATATGAGAGAGCACGGCCACGGGCAGCCGGGTCCCGGCCAGGTCGCCCTCCAGCCATTCCCACTGTTCATTGTCGAGTTTCCCGATGTACGCGTTGCCCTGGGGCGTCACGCTGTCGAGAACGACAAAGTGCCACCCACCGAAGTCGAAACTGCGGTACGGCCGTTCCATCCGGAGCAGGTCCATCGCGCGCTTCTTGCCCCACCCCGGCTCGTTCCCGGTGGTACGGCTCTTGGACTTGTTGATCCCCCAGATGTCGTGGTTGCCCAGGCACGGCTCGGTCCGGATGCGGCATTCATTCTCAAACGTCCGCGTGAACAGGTCCCACTGCGTCCTGGTGCGCGCATCATCGGCCTCGAAGGCATCCATGATCAGGTCCCCGCCCAGCAGCAGCAGCTCCGGCGCATCCTTGTGTTCCTGCACGTGACGCAGGCAGGCCGCCACACCGGAATCCGCGCGGCGTTCGGGCTGGATGTGCAGGTCCGTCAGGTGCGCGACGCGAACCGAGCGGGTTCGCACCGGGCGAGCTCGCGCGGGTGACGACCAGGTTCCCATCGCCGCCGCCGCGGCGAGCAAACCCGTGGACTTGATGGCGTCGCGGCGTGAAACGTGTTCCATGGCGGTTCTCCGTGACCGATGCGCAGCATACCGGCCTGCCCGCGCCGCCATGTTCAGACCGCGTCAGCGAGAATTCAGGAATTCCTGCAACCGGCCCCGCGGGTCGATCGGACAGGATGGCGCCGGTTGATGTTCCCCGGCCCGGGTGCGTGTTCTCCCCCGGTGATAAGGTCTCGACACCCAGAAAACGACGCGGCGAGCGCCTGAAAAAGGGTGGACGTTCGCCGCGCGGACAACCTCGGTCCCGCCGGCCCGGATGCCCAACCCCATCCGATGCGCCCGGGACCGAGTCCATCGCCCGGGGCGGCTCGGGAAGGCACGAGCCCAACCGTCCCGCGGCACCGCCCCCGGCCGAGACACAAGGGGACCGGCCGGGGGTTCTTGTCGGAAGGAGGCCCCGGGGGGTTGGGGGTTGGGAGGGGGGGGGAGAGAGTTGGCTTGGGCCCGCAGGGGAGGGTTCATGGGGTCGGGACCAGTTATCGGGGGTTCTACGTGGGTTCCACAGGCCATGGGCACCGATCGCCTTGGCGGGCGCGCCGGGTGGCCGTAAACTGCGCCGGTGAACAGCAGGGGATCCAACATTCCGAGCGGGTCGGCTATCGCCGTCGAAGTAGGTTCCGAGGGCGGGACGCTGGCGGAGCCTGCACGACGTTGGATC
Source organism: Phycisphaeraceae bacterium (assembly GCA_019636625.1). Taxonomy (GTDB): domain Bacteria; phylum Planctomycetota; class Phycisphaerae; order Phycisphaerales; family UBA1924; genus JAHBXE01. The sequence goes on along the minus strand of JAHBXE010000003.1, from coordinate 23,198 downwards.
GAGGATCACGCCCGGAGGGCCATCGCGGGGCTTGGGGCGACCGGTGAGGTTCGGGTTCGGGTGGTGGGGGATGAGGCCATGGCCGCGGCCCACAGCGGGTTTGCCGGCGTCGAGGGCACGACGGACGTCCTGACGTTCGACCTGGCCGAGCCTGGCCATTCGGGACTGGATGTGGACATTCTTGTTTGCATCGATGAGGCCCGGCGCCAGGCTGCGGCCCGGGGGCACGGCGTCGAGCGGGAGTTGCTGCTGTACATCGTTCACGGCGTTCTGCACTGCCTGGGGCACGACGACCACGACCCGGCCGCGGCGGCGCGGATGCACGCGGAGGAGGATCGGATCCTGGAATCCCTGGGGGTGGGGGCCACGTTCGCGGCGTCGCGGGGGGGTGAAGGGTGATCCCGGCGACGGCCCTGTTCTGGATCGCGATTGCGATGCTGGCCTTGGGCGGCGTGTTGGCGGCGTTGTTCTTTTCGCTGCAGGAGATGTCGCGCTCCGGGCTGGAGGAACTGGCCGCGGCGCGCGGGAAGGCTTCGGCCCGCCGGCACGTGGAGAAGATCCTGGACGATGTCAGCGGGCACGCGACGGCGGTGGCCCTGCCGCGGATCGTGTGCAACATGATCACGGCGGTCGCGTCGGTGATCTGGGTCGCGTCGGTGGACGGGCACGGCACGCCGCAGGTCTGGGATGTCGTGATCGGCGTGGCGGGGGCGTCGATCCTGATCTGGGTGTTCGGGCTGGTTGTGCCGCACAGCGTCGCGACGTACGCGGCGGAGGGCACGGCGTACCGGTGGTCGTGGCTGATCCGCGCGTGCTACATCGGGCAGATGCCGCTGCGGAGCGTGGTCCGGTTCTTTGACGAAATCGTGCGGCGCCTGGCGGGCAAGGGGCCGGCCACGCAGGGCGAGGAGATCCAGGCCGAGCTGATGTCCGTCGTGGAAGAGGCCCAGCACGAGGGCCAGTTTGACAAGACCGAGCGGGACATGATCGAGGCCGTGGTCAGCCTTCGCGGCACGACGGTGGAGCAGATCATGACGCCGCGCACGGAAGTCGAGGCGCTTCAACTGACCAACAATCTGGGCGAGGTGACGAAGTTCATCAAGTCGTCGCGGCACAGCCGGATCCCGGTGTACGACGGGAGCATGGACCAGGTCGTGGGGATGTTCTACATCAAGGACCTGATGCGATGGCTGGCCGGCGACGGCACGCGCGGGGCGGGCAAGCCTTTCGAACTCAAGAGCATCCTCCGTCCCGCGCTGTTCGTGCCGGAGACCAAGACGATCCGCGAACTGCTGGCGGAGCTGGTGGACAAGAAGGTCCACATCGCGATGGTGGCGGATGAGTACGGCGGCACGAGCGGCCTGGTCACGCTCGAGGACATCGTCGAGGAAGTCTTCGGTGAGATCCAGGACGAGTACGAGATCAAGGAGGACGATGCGCCGGAGATCGCCGTGAACCAGGCCGCGCGATCGGCGGAGATCGAGGCGCGGGCGTACATCGACCAGGCCAATGACGAGCTGCGGTCCATCGGTGTCACGCTGCCGGAGGGGGAGGACTACGACACGGTCGGCGGTTTGATCGTGACGACGCTGGGGCGGATCCCGGCCGTCGGCGAGACGGTCACCATCGGCGATGCAGTGATTCACATCGTCGAGGCGGAGCCGACCCGGGTCGGTCGCGTCCGACTCGAATCCCGCGCGGCGGAGCCCGAAGTGACCGTTACCGAGCCGCGCCCCGAGGAGGCCGTGGGCGAAGGGCGGGCGGAGTAGGCTCTCCGGTCACGGATGCAAGCATGGTCTGGCGGCACCGAACAATCGGCGGACGTTTCCGCCGCGCCCTGACAAGCACCCGGAATGACGGGGAGTCGTCCCCTATCCTTCCGCCCTCCCCATGCCCCAAGAACCCAATCGTCTGCTGCGTCTGCTGGTGCCCCTTGGCGTTCTGGCCATTGGTGTCGGCATTGTCATCGCCGTCATGAAGAACACGGGGCGGCACGGCACGCCACCCCGTCCTACCCCGACCGCACCGGCGGCCACCGCGCCCGCCACGACCGCCCCTGCCACACCGACCCCGGCGGCCGGCGCGAATCAGACGACAACCCAGTCGGCAACGCCGGAACAACCGGCCCAGGTTGTGACGGTTTCGCTCGAGGGCCTACGGGCGCAGGCCGTGCCCGATGCAACGTTCACGCCCATCGGCTCGCTGGACAAGGACAGCCCGTACGAGGCGATGGTGGAGTTCTCCACGCTCGGCGCGGGGGTGAAGTCCATCGCGTTGACACGGCACTTCGAGACGATCGAGAAGAAGCAGCACATCGTCATCCAGGCCGAGCAGACGTACACCAACCCCTCTCCCGGTTCGTTCCCCGAAACGGTGACCCCGCTGGCCGTCCTCGGGCTCGAGATCGAGGGTCGGATGGTGGACCTGCTTTTCTCGGTCGGGCAGGACGGGCGGCCGCAGAGCGTGTGGCGTCAGGTATCACCCGGCGTTTTCGAGGCGATCATCGTGAACGGCGCGGGGGAGCGGATCGCCCGGGTGGAGCGGGCGTACACGCTGACGCCGGGGTCGTTTACCGTCCGGCTGAGCCAGAAGGTGACCAACGTGACGGGCGCGCCGCTGTCCATCCGATGGCAGCAGTTCGGCCCCGCGGACCTGAAGGACGACGCCGCGGGCTACGGCGGCGATAAGCGCCGCGTGCGCTTCGGCTACCTGTTCCCGCCGGAGATCCAGAAGGGCGACCCGACGGTGCTATCGGACGAGTTCCAGTACGCGCGCTCCAGCGTGCTGGGCAAGGCCGGCCCGAACGGTCTGTACGATGAAGTGCGGACGGTGTGGCCCAATCCCAGGGCGACGTCCGACCGGCTGCGGCTGGTGTGGCTGGGCGTGTCGAACCGCTACTTCGGCGTGGCGATGCTCCCGCTGGTGGACGCGGGCGCGGGGCCGGACGCCAAGGTGTTCCACACGGCGGACACCGTGGACCGTGTGCTGCTCCAGCGGTGGAACGCGGAAGGAAAGTACGACCCGCTGCAGATCATGCGCACCACCAGCGCGGCTCAGCGTCTGACGCCTGGCGCCGCGGCGGATGTGTCGGTGGGCGTCTACGCCGGGCCGATGGAGCGTCCGCGGATCCGCAAGGACGCCGCGGCGGGTCCGGTCGGCCTTTCGGGTTTGGTGCTGTACAACTTCGGTGGCATGTGCGGCCCGTGCACGTTCTCGTTCCTGACGGGCTGGCTGCTGGGGCTGCTGCTGTTCCTGCACGAGTACGTGGTGTTCGACTGGGCGCTGTCGATCATGGTGCTGGTGCTGATCGTGCGGACGATCCTGCACCCGGTGACGAAGTGGTCGCAGATCCGGCTGCAGCGATTCGGGAAGCAGATGCAGGGCATGGCGCCCAAGCAGAAGCAGATCCAGGAGAAGTACAAGGACGACCCGAAGAAGATGCGGGAGGAGATGGCCAAGCTCTGGCGCGAGGAGGGCGTGAGCCCCACCGGTGCGCTGGGGTGCATCCCGATGCTGATGCAGACGCCGGTGTGGATCGCGCTGTACGCGACGCTGTACTTCGCGTTCGAGCTGCGGCACCAAGGGGCGTTCTTCGGCGTGTTCCAGTCCATCGTGCCCGGGCATCCCAAGTTCCTCGGGTGGTTCCTGGGGGACCTGGCGCAGCCGGACCGGTTCTATTACTTCCATCGCGACTTCCATATCCCGCTGATCTCGGGCCTGCTCGGGCCGATCAGCTCGATCAACATCCTGCCGCTGATCCTCGGCGCGGTGTTCTACGTCCAGCAGAAGTACCTGACCCCGCCCCCGACGACGGCCCTGACGCCGGAGCAGAAGCAGCAGCAGGTGATGATGAAGTGGATGCTGGTGGTTATGTTCCCGCTGATGATGTACAACGCGCCGTCGGGCCTGGCGCTCTACTTCATCGTGAACTCGACGCTGGGCATCCTCGAGAGCCGGTACATCCGCAAGCACATCGACAAGTACGACCTGCTCAAGCCCAAGACCCCGCCGGGCAAGGGCGGCGGCGGGCCCAAGCCGGGGGGCTTCTTCGCGAGGCTGCAGCAACTGGCCGAAGAGCGGCAGAAGCAGATGCTCAAGGCCAGGGGCAAGCCGTTGCCGCGCAAGCGGGTGTGAGCGGGCGGCGCGGAAAGGACACGGGCGGAAGGGCCGCGCCACGGGGAGCGGTCTTCAATAGGCCATGCCCACGGGTGACACGATCGTGGCGATGGCCTCCGCGCCGGGGTGGTCGGCGAGGGCGATCGTGCGCCTGTCCGGCCCGGCCGTCGGCACGGTGCTTGCGCAGGTGTGTGGAGTGGAACCGTCCCCCGGGCTGAAAGTGGCCAGGGTGAGGTTGGCGCCGTCGCAGTCGCTGCCGGTCCTGGCCATCGTGTACCGGGGTCCGCGCTCGTACACGGGGGAGGATGCGGCGGAACTGCTCCTCCCCGGCAACCCGTACCTGGTGGAGCGGGTCATCTCGACCATGCTCCGCCTCGAGGGGGTTCGATCCGCCACGCCGGGGGAGTTCACCGCCCGGGCGTATCTGAACGGCAAGCGCTCGCTGGACGAGGCCGAGGGCGTCGCGGCGACCATTGCCGCGGTCAGCGATGAGCAGCTCCGGGCCGCGAGGGATGTGCTCTCGGGGGCTGCGGGGGTGCGGTACCGCGCGTGGACCGAGGAGGTAGCCACCCTGCTGGCGCTGGTCGAGGCGGGGATCGACTTCACGGATCAGGAAGATGTGGTCGCGATTTCGAAGGAAGCGCTGGGGGCGAGGGCGGGCAAGGTGGCCGCGGCGATCGAGGCGAGGCTGGGCGGACGCGAGGGTGTGGAAGCGGCGCGTAGCCTGCCGCGGGTCGTGCTGGCGGGGGCGCCCAACGCGGGCAAGTCGACCCTGTTCAACGCGCTTCTGGGTCGGGAGCGGGCGGTAGTCTCCCCCATCGCAGGGACGACGCGGGACGCGATCGAAGAGGAACTGGACTTGTCGCGCGACCTGCCCGGGGCGGGCAAGGTGATGCTGGTCGATCTGGCAGGCCTTGATGAAGAAGCGGCGGGTGGAGCAAGCGGGGTGATCGGCGCGATGGCGCAGGACGCCGCGGCGGGTGCCATCGCGTCGGCCGATGCTGTGCTGCACTGCGACCCGGCGGGGCGGTTCCCGGTGCTGGCGACGCGCGGCGTGGTGATACGCGTGCGGACCAAGGCGGACCAGCCGGGCGAAGACGCGATCGGGCAGGCCGTGCCCGTGTGTGCGCTGGACGGCTGGAATCTTGGCGTGCTGCGCCGCGCGATCGCCGAGTCGGCGTCGGCGGCGACGGGAAGCGCGGAGGTGATCCCCCGTCACGCCCGGGCCCTGCGCGAGGCCGCGCTGCGCTTGCGGGAGGCGTGCGCCGCGGAGGCGGAGCTCGCGGCGAGTTCGTTGCGCCAGGCGCTGGATGCGCTGGGCGAAGTGACCGGGCGGATCAGCCCCGACGATGTGATCGGGAGGATCTTCGCGACGTTCTGCATCGGGAAGTGAGCGGTTCAGCTCGACGCGGGCCAGGTGCGCGTCGCGGCGATGAGGAAGGCGTCCAGGTAGCGATCCTTGAACGCATCGACCGCGGCGGCCGTGCCGGCGTCGTCGGCGCCCCAGCAGCAGGCGATCGGGTCGTCGAAGTCCGGGTCGGCCTGGATGAGGATCCGGCCATCGACAACGAAGGCGGAGGGGAGCTTGTCGGCCAGGAAGGCGGAGAGGGCGTTGAGGGCGGGGCCGCCGAGGCTGACCGTGGGGCACCCGCGGAGCTGGTCGTTGTTCATGTACCAGATGTCGGAACAGACCACGGCGGTGCCGCGGCGCCCGAGGCGTTCGAGCATGGCCCGCTGGAGGGAATAGGCCAGGGGGCGGTGGGCGGCCTCGGCGTGGAGGTGGGCGCCGGTGACGATGAGGATGAGGCGGGAGAGGTCCACGGGTGGAGCATACCGGCGCGGCCAAAGGGCGACCCGCGGGCTGTGTGGCTCGGCGGGTCGCTGGAGGAGAGAGATGCCGTGGGGGAAACCGATGCGGAGAACTCGCGCCGGATGGTCTACAGGAGTTATACCCGCGCGGCGGGCGACGGTTTCAGATTCTTAGGGAATTTCATTCAGAACGCATGAGAAGCCGGGAAAGAGGGGAAAGAGAGCGGGAGAAAGGGGGGTGGGGGTCGATTCCGGGCGGGGAGGGGGGAACTATTGAGGCGGTGAGGGCGGCCCTGTGCGGGGCCGCCCGTGGAGGCTCGCAGAGATGAGTGACATCAAGGACCCGCTGTCTGTTGCTCAAGGGACCGAGTCACGGCAGGCCGAACCGGCGATGGACCGGCTTCCGCCGTTCAAGGTGATCCTGCACAACGATGACGTCAACGACATGCTGTATGTCGTGGAGACGATCTGCGACCTGACGCCGCTCAACCCGCACGTTGCGACGCACGCGATGCTCGAGGCGCACAAGACGGGGGCGGCGTTGCTGCTGACGACGCACCGGGAGCGGGCGGAGCTGTACGTCGAGCAGTTCCGGACCAAGCGGCTCAACGTGTCGATCGAGCCGGCGGAATAAGGCCCATAACGAGCGCGGACGACCGCCGATAGCCGACGCGACCTGTGCAGGCCGCGCGGCTTGACCGCGCGCGGGGTCGGCCGGTGGAGGGCGGGCGGGGGATGGGCCGATGGAGGGCGGACGAGAGGGGGCAGGAATGACGATTCGACTTGGTGATGTGCTGGTGAAGCGGGGCGTGATCACGCCGGCGCAGCGGGATTCGATCTTGGATTACCAGCGGCTGACGGGCCGGCCGTTCGGTGAGCTGGCGGAGAAACTGTTCCGTGTTCGCGAGGCCGTGATCGAGTCGGCGTGGGCGGAGCAGTACGCGGGGATGGCCAGGCAGGTGGACCCGCGGGCGGAGGATGTGGACCCGGAGGTGCTGGCGCTGATCGACCGGCGGCAGGCATGGCAGTTCCGGATGCTGCCGATCCGGTTCGACGGATCGGAGTTGATGGTGTGCACGACGGAGCACTACCTGGTGCGGGCCCTGCGGTTTGCGGGGTGGAAGATCCGGGCGCAGTGCTACTTTGTGATGGCCGAGCCGCGGGCGCTGGGGGAGGCGTTGACGCGGTACTACCCGATGGCGGGGATGAGCCCGGACATGGTGGCGGGGAAGGGCGCGGCGGGGTGAGTCAAGGTGCGCAAGGCGAGGGGGAGATGGGTTGGCGCATCTTGAGCCGAGGAATGCCACCTTTGATGGCCGACTGATGGTCGATTGCTTTCGTGCACCCGTTTCGCGGGTGCCGGACGTTGGGGGAGGATGGACACCGGCGTGCAGATCCATGCCTGGGAGCCGTGACCAGCCCGCAACGGGGGCGGAGAGGCCCGGGGCTCTGACGCACCGGCGTCTTGACGGGCGGGCGTGGGGGTCGGGGCGACTCCTACGATCGTCCGCTTGGCGAAGAACCGGAAAAAGTCGGCGCCTGAAGGGGCATCGGACGGGTCGTCTGCGATTCAGACGGTCTCGTTTGTCAGTCTGGGCTGCCCCAAGAACCTGGTGGATTCGGAGAAGATGCTGGGCCTGCTGGCGGAGGGTGGGATCCAGCCGTTGTCGTATTCGGGGGATGGGTCGTTCGATGGGGCGGATGCGGTGGTGGTGAACACGTGCGGGTTCCTGGAGGCGTCGAAGGATGAATCGCTGGGGGTGATCAAGGAAGCGATCGCGGCGAAGGAATCCGGGAGCGTCAAGCGGGTGATCGTGGCGGGGTGTTTGGTGCAGCGGCACCGGGCGAAGATGCTGGAGTGGGCGCCCGGGATTGATGCGATGATCGGCGTGTTCGACCGGGACCGGATTGTGGAGGCGGTGCGGGGGCCGGCGCGGGGGGTGGGTGGCAAGGAGAGAGAATCCCGCCTCGGAGAGGCGGACCACCAGGAGGTGCCGAAGTACTGGATTGCGGGCAATGCGCTCCAAGCGGCCAAGGCGCGCGGGCGGGACACGGTGGGGCTGACGGTCAATGGGAAGGATGGGCGGGGGATCGGGTACTTCGAGGATGATGGGGCGAGGCTGCGGTTGACGCCGCGGCACTATGCGTACCTGAGGGTTTCGGAGGGGTGCAACCAGAACTGTGCGTTCTGCACGATCCCGTCGATCCGGGGGAAGATGAGGTCGAAGCCGCTGGACCGGATCGTGGGCGAGGCGCGGGAACTGGTGCGGGATGGGGCGTTTGAACTGAACCTGATCGGGCAGGATACGACGAGTTACGGGGATGATCTTGGCGCTGTGTCTGTCCGAGGCGGGCAGGACTTGGCGCACGCCTCGGAGAGGCGTGCCACCAAGAAGCAGCAAGCCACCAAGGAGCGGCGTGCCACCCAGGACATGCCGGGGATGTTGAGGGCGGTTTCGGAGGCGGTCAGGAGCGAGGGGGGCGGCGGGTGGGTGCGGCTGATGTACGCGTACCCGTCGAACTTCTCGGATGCGATGATCGATGCGTTCGCCGAACTGTGCGCCGAGGGATTCGTGGTGCCGTACATCGACATGCCGCTGCAGCACGCCTCGGACCGTGTGCTGGAGGCGATGCGGCGGAACGTGACCAGCGCGCAGCAGGGGCGGGTGATCCGGCGTTTGCGGGAGCGGGTGCCGGGGATGGCGGTGCGGACCACGTTCATCTCCGGGTTCCCGGGGGAGACCGAGGACGACCACAAGCGGCTGCTCGCATTCGTGGAGGAGATGAACTTCGAGGCGCTGGGGGTGTTCGAGTACTCGAAGGAGGAGGGAACGCCGGCGGGGACGATGGAGGGCGATGCGAAACTGGCCGTGCCGCCGGAGGTCAAGGCGCGCCGGCGCGGCGAAATCATGGCCCTGCAGCAGAAGATCGTGTTCGCGCGGAACGAGGGGATGGTGGGGAAGAAGGTGGATGTGCTGATCGATGAGACGACGCGATCGGCGGGTCGGGCGACGGCGGGGGTGGGCAGGGGCGGGAAGTTGTACCGCGGGCGGACCAGGGCGCAGGCGCCGATGATCGACTCGGTGACGTTCGTGCAGTCGCGGGAGGCGCTGGCGCCGGGGGAACTGGTGAAGTGCGAGGTGGTGGGGGCGGATGGGTACGACCTGGTGGCCAGGCCGGTGGAGGAGGACGGGCGGGTGAGATTGAAGGTGGTGAGGTAGGGGGGGGGAAGAGGCGGATGGGAACGCGGGGGAGGTACGGGGCGAAGGGCCGACCGGGAGCAGGGCAGCAGAGTGGTACGGTGGTCATCGGCCCGCGCGAATCCGTGGATGTCGCGACGGAGGGAGCCACAGATCGGCGCGGAAGGTCGGTTTTTCTTGCATTCTTTCGGATTTGCAGTAGACTCAGGGTGTGCCCTGTGGTATGCCATCGTTCGACTTCCCGATTCTCGGACCCGTGCGGGTCCTTCGGGAAGGTGTTGAGACACGATGGAGAACTGATATGTTCAAGTCCTTTGCTCGCAGATTGTTTGGGGGGGGGGGGCGTTGGTTGGCGCGGTGCTGATGTGCGCTTCGAGTAGTGCGGCACGACCCGCCGGGACCGCGATCTGTTGGGGTTGGGATTTTGCAGGTGAATGCACGCCACCGGCGGGCCATAAGTTTGTCAAAGTTTCGGCGGGACATAGATTCACTTTGGGGATCAACGCTCAAGGACAGATCATTCACTGGGGTTCAACGTACCACGGGCGCGGTGACGTTCCGTCCGGCAACATATTTGTGGACGTATCCGCGGGGTATGACCACGGTCTCGCTCTCGATGCGGTTGGTAACGTCTATGCGTGGGGAGGCGGAGATCCCGACGCCGGCGGGGACTTAGGGCAAGGAACTCAGGGCGACACCGGCGAGCATACCTACACCGCAATCGCTGCGGGTGAAGCGTTCAGCCTTGCACTCCGATCAAACGGGACGATCGCGCATTGGGGGCGCAACTGGGAGCAGCAACACCTGATTCCGGACAACGATGCCAACGCGCCAGGGTTCAGTCCCTACGTGGCAATCGACGCGGGTGGACATCACGGGATCGGCCTCAAGGCGAACGGCTCCGTACGCGTTTGGGGTGCGGTGAACTACCAGTCTTGCACGACCCAGGGGGTACTTCCGTCGTTCCCAGGAGAAACACACTTCATTGCAATCGGCGCGGGGCACTACACAAGCTACGCCATTCGCTCGGATCGATCGGTTGAGTGGTGGGGGTGTACCGGCTGCAATCCAGCGCAGCAGAACACGATGGCTCCGCCCAGCACTTTCCAGCCCGACGATGAGACGTCCCCGGCATCGGTCGACGCCGGATACCACCATGCGCTTGGTCGAACAACACAAGGGCGAGTTGTGGCATGGGGTGGGCCGTGCGCTCTTGGAGGTGGAACCGTAGTGTTCGACTATCCAAATACAGTCCCGAGTTTTCTAAGTGAGGCAACAGTCCTTTCCATCGGAACGGGTCACAGCAATGCTCACAATGTCATCATCATCATGGACTAACGTTCTGTTCCGCCGGTCCTGTTTCCACGCAGGACCGGCGGCTTTGTTCGTCGTGTCAGCCGTTGCGAACGCTCAGGAAGTTGGTGCGCCCGGCCGCATCATTTGGTGGGGCAACACGCAGGCGGCCCCTGCCAACATGGCGCCGCCGCCCGGCGTGTACTCAAAGATCGCAACAGGAAGTGCCCACGGACTTGCCCTCCGTGCAGACGGCACGATGGCGGGCTGGGGTGCGAACTTCTCGGGCCAGTCAACGCCGCAACCCGGCACATTTACTCAGATCGCCTGCGGCCTGGACCACAGTGTGGCGCTCCGGTCGGACGGTGTGGCAGTCTCATGGGGACTCAGCCTCTTCGGAGAAGGGACCACGCCTCCCGGAACGTTCGTTCAGATCTCCGCGGGGTACCGGCTCAGCGCCGGAGTGCGTGCTGATGGAACAGTGCATGTCTGGGGAACTCAGAACCCCGCTCCTGCTGGGTCGTATCGCTCAGTCCACGTCGGTGGCGGTGGTGCCATTGGTGCCATCCGGTCGGATGGAACTCTGGTCACATGGGGGCCACCGCTTCCGGTGATCCCGGGCGAGTTCATGACGGTTCACTTCATCTGTCCATCCGCGGCCCTCAGAATGGATGGTACAGCCGTCACGTTTGGCGGATGCAACGCACAGAACTATCCTGCGCCCCCGGGGAGATTCACTCAACTCAGTCAAAGTTCAAGCGGTTACTTTGGAGCGATCCGGGACGACGGTGCTATCGTGGTATGGGGGCCGCATCACCCGAGCGTGTTCAACGTTCCGAGCGGTCGGTTCTCGTATGTTTCAATGGGACCGGAGTTTGGCTACGCCATCCAACCCTGCTACGCCAACTGCGACAACAGCACCACCGGCTCCCTTCTGACCGCCAACGACTTCCAGTGTTTCCTCAACAAGTTCGCCGCCGGCGAGAGCTACGCGAACTGTGACGGCTCCACGGGCACGCCGAGCCTGACGGCCAACGACTTCCAGTGTTTCTTGAACCGGTTCGCAGAAGGGTGTGAATAGGGCTGGGGAGCACCCTGGATCGCGTAGAACGCGGTTGGCCTTCTGGTGGCGGGGTGGGTGCATCGAAGTACCGCCACCGAGCCGCCGGCACTTCCAAGGCACGGGCGTCGGGGGGGAGGGATTCGAGCTTTGGGAGCGGACTTCCCGATAGAGGGAAGATGATCCGGACGGGACATGTGGTGTTTCTCTGCGCGCTGGGGCTTTTGACTCTGGGCGTGGTGATGGTGGGGTCGGCGGGCATGGAGGTGAAGCCGGTTTCGCCCGCCGCGGGCGCGGCGAGCGGGGCTCGCGTGGCGGGGCCGGGGTCGGTGGGGGAGGCGGTGGCGCAGGTGGTGCTGTCGAAGCCGGGGTTGTACATGGCGCTGGCGGTGCTGGCGATGTGCTCGATGGCGATGTTGCCGCTGGATCGGTGGTTCGCCGGTATGAGGGCGGTGGGGGTGGGCGGAGCAAGGTCGGGTCGGGGGGGAATCGGGCTGGCGGCGTTGGGGGTGGGGACGTTGGTACTGGTGGGGATCGTGGCGACGGCGTATGTGCCGGGGTTGAGCCATACGGTGAACAACTCGCGCCGATGGATCGCGGTGCCGGGCCTCTCGGGGTTGACGATCCAGCCCAGCGAGTTTGCCAAGTGGGGGTTGATCGTGGTGCTGGCGGTCTACGGGGCGTGGCGTGCCGTGGCGATGAGGAAGTTCTGGAAGGGGTTGGTGCCCGGTCTGCTCGCGGTGGCGGCGGTGGGGGGTGTGATCGCGCACCAGGACCTGGGGACGGGCGTGCTGGTGGTGTGCGCGGGGAGCGCGGTGCTGCTCGCGGCGGGGGCGCGGTGGTGGCAGTTTGCGCTCTTCATCCCGGCGATGGCGGCGGGGGTGGTGGCGTTGATCGTGGCGAACCCGTACCGCCTGACGCGGATCGAGACGTTCTTCGATCCGTACGTGCAGCCGCGGGGTGCGGGGTACCACATGATCCAGTCGATGGTGGCGGTGTCCGGCGGCGAGGGAACGGGCCGGGGGCTGGGGTTCGGGCTGCAGAAGTACGGGTACCTGCCGGAGGACACGACGGACTTCCTGTTCGCGATCATCTGCGAGGAACTCGGGATCGTCGGGGCGGTGGGGGTCATCGGGGTGTTCATCGTGCTGCTGTGGTCGGGGTTGACGATCGTGCGGCGGCAGCAGGCGCCGGTGCTCAAGCTGTTTGGCCTGGGCGTGCTGACGACGATCGGGCTGCAGGCGCTGATCAACCTGGCGGTGGTGACAGGGCTTGGGCCCACCAAGGGAATCGCGCTGCCGCTGGTGAGTTCGGGCGGGACGGGGTGGATCCTGACGGCGGCCTCGATCGGGTTGCTGATCGCGATGGACCCGGAGGTTGAGGAAGCGGCCGCGGAAGAAGCAGGAGAACACGGCGGGGGGCCGCTGGTTGAAGTCGAGGCGGCGCCGGCGGGCGCGCCGGTGCTGGCGGGGACATGATCATCTTCGCGGGTGGAGGCTCGGGTGGGCACATCATCCCGGCGCTGGCGATCGCGGAGGAGATGGGCCGGGGCGGGAGCGGTGGCGGCGACCAGCGCGTTTTTGTGTGCTCGGACCGGAAGTTGGACTCGGAACTGCTGACGCGGGAGGGGGTGGAGTTCCGCGTGGTCCCGGCCAAGCCGGTGGCGTTGCGGCCGCGCGGGTTGTGGAGGTTCCTGCGATCGTGGGGGCCGTCGGTGCGGGCGGGCCGGGCGCTGATCCGGGAGGGGAAGAAGTCGGGACGGGTGGTGGTGGTCGCGACGGGTGGGTTCGTGGCGGCGCCGATCGCGCGGGCGGCGCGGGTGGAAGGCGTGCCGGTGGTGCTGGTCAACCTGGATGCGGTGCCGGGGAAGGCCAATCGCCTGGTCGCGCGGCGGGCGGATGCGCTGTTTTCCGCCGCGCCCGTGGTGGGGCCGAGCGCCGGTCTGCCGTGGCGCATCGTGCCGCCGATCGTGCGGCGGAGCGCGATGACAACGATCCCGGCGGGGGAGTGCCGGGCGCGACTGGGGCTTGACCCGGGCGTGAGGACGCTGCTGGTGACGGGTGGCAGCCAGGGGGCGGTTTCGGTGAACCGGGTGGTGATCCGTGCCCTGAAGGAGCGGCGGGAGGTCTTTGAGGGGTGGCAGGTGATTCACCAGTGCGGACGGGGGGAAGAGGGACCGGTGGAGGCGGCCTACCGCGAGGCGGGCGTGAGGTGCATCGTGCGGGCCTTTTTCGAGCGCATGGGCGAGTGCTGGAGCGCGGCGGACCTGGCGGTGAGCCGGGCGGGGGCGGGCGGCGTGGCGGACGCCTGGGCGTACACCGTGCCGACGTTGTTCCTGCCCAACCCGTACCACAAAGATGAGCATCAGCGGTTGAACGCGATGCGGCTGGTGGAGGCGGGCGGCGCGGTGGTGGTGAAGGATCGGGTGGAGGCAGGGTTGAACACCGAGGCGGTGGAGGCGCTGGCGGGACTGATGGGGGATTCGGAGAAAAGGGAGAAGATGAAGGAGAAGTTGAAAGGGTTGGGGCCGGCGGACGGGGCGGGGCGGGTGGCGGAAGGGGTGAGGGAGGTCCTGGCCTGAGAATGCGTGAGAAGTCGAGTGGGGGCTGGTTGACGTGGAAGTGAGAACGTCGAAGCGCCGACGCCCAGCCGTTGGCGCTTCGAGGGCAGGTGTTGGGGGCGCTGGGGTTACGGGCAGCCGCGGGCGTAGGCGTTGAGGAAGCCCTGGAAGTCGGCGGCGTTGAGGTTGCAGTCGCCGTTCATGTCGCAGCGGAGGGAGGCGGCGGCGTAGGCGTTGAGGAAGGCCTGGAAGTCGTTGGCGGTGAGACCGCCGCTGTCGTCGAAGTCGGCGGGGCAGGCGGGGCCGGAGTCGTGGATGAGGGTGATGGTGGCGGTGTTGGACTGGCCGGAGGGGGTGTTGACGCGGAAGAGGATGGTGTCGGGCCCGCAGGCGTTGGGGAGGGAGGTGACCACCCGGTAGCCCTTGGTGCCTGTGGACATGGTGGCGAACTCCGGATTCCCGAGGATGGTGAAGGTCGTGTTGGCGAGGGCGTCGTCGAAGGTGGCGGGGAGTTCGACGACCGTGGTGGTGCCGCGCTGGATCCGCTTGGTGTAGCTGTGGGCGATGGGTGGCTGACCGGAGATGGTGCCGGCGGTGAAGGCGATGTCCACGAGGATGGGTTCGCTGCGAGAGCGGATACCGTCGGTGTAGAGGACCTCGGCTTGCACGGAGGTCTTGCCGGGGCCGATGTTGCGGCCGAAGACGGTGAGCGTGGCGGGGGAGGAGGTCGAGGCGGCGAGCACGCGGCCGTTGTGGATGAGGCGGACTTCGCGGACGGTGCCGGTGCCGGACGTGGAGATCGTGGCGGTGAAGGGGGTGGTCATGGTGCCCGTGGTGGTGGGCAGATCGAGCGTGACGGGGCGGTTGTAGGCGGCGGACGTGAAGGAGCCGACCCAGGATCCGACGGTGCGGACGGCGGTGTTGTCGTAGGCGAGGAGGCGGACCTCGTGGTGGCCTTCGGGGATGGCGGCGGTGTTGATCGTGAACGGAGCGCCGGGGGCCTTGGCGGATTGGAGGACGCCGTCGATGTAGAGCTCGATGGACTGGATGGCCGCGCCGGAGAGCGTGGTGGAGGCTGTGGGGGTGAAGGAGAAGGGGAGGGTGACGGGGGTGGAGGGGAGCGTGGCGGAGACGGAGGGGATGGTGGCGTGGGCGCGGGTGAGTGGGTCGCCGGTGAAGAGGATCTGGAACGGGAAGAACTGCATGGAGCGGAACCACGCTTCGCCGAGGCTCATGCCGGAGAAGGAGAGGACGTGGAGGTTGGCGGTGGGGAACTTGCCGAGGTAGTTGCAGGGCTCCTCAACGGTGCCGCAGGTCGCGGCGGCGCCGCGGCGGATCCAGCTGGACATCTTGGTCTGGGCGGGCTCGTCGAAGGTGGCGGCGTAGCTGGTGAGGTGATCGCAGAAGGCGCCGGGGAGGATGGTGAAGGCGCCGCCGTCAATGGGAGGATCGGGCCAACCGGTGAGGACGCCGAGGCAGTCGTTGCGGAAGTCGGGGATGATGCCGTTGATGATCTCGGCACGCCCGGCGGGGAGGGAAGAGACGGCGGCGGAGAACTGTGGAGAGCGGACGTTGCGGATGGGGTCGGTCGTGTTGATGAAGTAGAACTTGCCGGCGGGGCGGGTGCCATCGGCCGCGACGGCGGCGTCGATCATGGAGGTGATTTCTCCGACGGTGTTGCCGCGTGGACCGGTGTAGCCGAGGGAGGCGACGATGAAGTAGCGGCGGGCGGCGGAGGAAGCGCTGGGGGCGCCGCTGAGGTACGACGTGGTGCTGCTGAACGAGGTGGGAGAGACGCCAAAGAAGCGGTTGGACTCCTGGGACGAGAGATTCCCGGCGAGAATGTTGGATCGGATAAAGGCGCTGGCGAAGACGGAGGTCTGGGAGAAGCGGGCGACCGGCCAGCAGCCATCGGAGACCAGGCCCGGGGCGTTGACGAAGAAGGATTCGGGCGAGGCCAGCACGATGTAGTCGATGGTCTTGGAGATGGAGCGGTTGGTGAGGGTGCCGAGCAGGGCATCGATGTTGCCGTTGGCTCCCGCGAAGGAGGCGTAGTTGGTCGCGGCGGGATCGAGGTAGAGCACGTTGTGCGCGGGGATCTTGCGCGCGAACTGGTAATAGTGGCCGAGGTACATGGACTCGGCGCTGGACGGGTTGATGATGAGCAGGACGCGCTCGGAACTGCCACCGGCGAGGGCGGAGGGTGAGGCGAGCGCGGTCGCGATGAGCGCGGGTTTGATGAAAGGGAGCGTGGGCATTCGGGGCGAAGCTCCAGAGGGGCGTGGCAAGGCTCTGGGGTTATCGTGCCACAGGAAGGGGAGTCCGGCAAGGGAATTCGATGGAAGCCGGCCACCGGATGGGACGATTGTTCGGGCAGGGGAGGGGCAAATCCCTGATGGGGCCGGGAAGCGCCCGGGTCCAGGGTTGCCGCCCCTGGGCGGTTAGGATGGCGATGAATGATCGGACGCGCGGCACGGAACCTGATGAAGCAGCTGTGGCAGCGGGGCTTTGAGCTCGGCCAGCGGGTGGGCGTGAACATCACCCCCAACCACTTTTATTCGGACATTCCCGACTTCCGGGAGTTGCGCCGGGAGACGAGGTGGCGGCGGGGTCACTCGATGGTGGGGATCGCCGGGGCGCCGCTGGAGGGGCAGTGGGAGTTTGTCGAGTCGTGCTGCCGGCCGCTGGCGGAGCGGCTGTCGCGCGGAGGGGTCCACGCGGAAGCGGTGCGCGAGCACGGGGAGATGGGCTACGGGCAGGGGGATGCGGCGTTCCTGCACGCCTTTGTTGTTCGGCACAGGCCGCCGCGGATCGTGCAGGTGGGGTGCGGGGTGTCGACGTTCGTCATGCTGCGTGCGGCGAAGGAAGCTGGGTACACACCGGAGGTTCTGTGCGTTGAACCGTTTCCGGGTGAGTCGCTGCGCCGGGCGGAGCGGGAGGGGAAGATCAAGCTGCTTGTGGAGAAGGCGCAGTACGTGGCACCGGAGCGGCTGGCGGGAGTGGGGGAGGGCGGGTTGCTGTTCGTTGATTCAACGCACGCGCTGCGGCCGGCGAGCGATGTGGCGTGGGTGATCCTGGAGGCGTTGCCACGGCTGTCACGAGGGTCGTGGGCGCACTTCCATGACATTTCGTTCCCGTACGACTACCACCCGCGGATGCTGTGGAAGTTCGCGCTGTTCTTTCCGCATGAGACGACGGTGCTGCAGGCGTTCCTGTGCGGGAACGAGCGGTTCGAGATCGCGGCGTCGTTGGCGATGCTCAACAACACGGACAGCGCGAGGCTGGCGGGGCTTCTCAAGGACTACCACCCGGCGAAGGTCAGGGACGGGCTGTACGAGAGCGAGGGGGACTTTGCGAGCGCGGCGTACCTGCGGGTGAGGTGAGTGCGGGGGCCGCGTCGGCACATGAACACAGCGGCACATATGCACATGAAGAAGGATCAGGGGCGAGGACGATCTGGGCCGCCTCAGCGGGTCATGTGCCGCTACTGACCCCGGGCCCACTTGATCAGGACGTCGGCAACCTCGGGGCGGGTGAACTCCGCCGGGGGGCGCTCGCCGCGGGCGAGCATGTCGCGGACGGCCGTGCCGGAGAGGCTGATGGCGTCGCCCTCGATCTTGGGGAAGGTCTTGGGGGAGACCATGCCGCCGGCGGCCTTGGACCAGTGGGTGTGCTCGAACTTGAAGATGGTCATGCCCAGGCCGCCCTTGCTCTCATCCATCTCGATCTCGTCGAAGATGTTCTGGGCGTCGTAGGAGCCGTAATACGTTCCGACGCCGGCGTGGTCGCGACCGACGATGAAGTGGGTGCAGCCGTAGTTCTTGCGGACGATGGCGTGCAGGATCGCCTCGCGCGGGCCGGCGTACCGCATCGCGGCGGGCATGACCGAGAGCATGGTGCGCGAGGGGACGAAGTACTTGCTGATGAGGGCCTGGTAGCACTCCATGCGGACGGCGGCGGGAATGTCGCCGGGCTTGGTCTCACCGACGAGGGGATGGATGAGCAGGCCGTCGACGATCTCCTGCGCGACCTTGCAGAGGTACTCGTGGGCGCGGTGGATGGGGTTGCGCGTCTGAAAGGCGCAGACGGACTTCCACCCGCGCTTGTGGAACTCGTCGCGCACCTGCCTGGGGGTGAGGCGATGGTCCAAGAACGCCTCGGGGCCGTCTGGATCGGTGCAGACGGCGACGGATTCGACGGGACCGGCGAGGCAGACATCGCCCTCGTCCATCACAGCCTTGACGCCGGGGTGCGCGGGATCCTCGGTGCGGAAGACGCTGGGGACTTCGAGTTTCTTGTCGTGGAGAAACTCCTCCTTGACGGTCATGACCGCTTGGAGCGTTCCGTTGGGTGCGTGCAGGGCGAGGCGCGAGCCGACCTTGGGGGACTGTTCCTTCTTGACGGAGAGGAGGATCGGGATGGGCCAGACGAGGTTGCGGTGGCCGTTATGAGTCGTAGCGAGCTTCATCTCGCGGCAGACGCGGGCGAAGTCCTCGCTGCCCATGAAGCCGTTCAGGGGCGAAAAAGCCCCGATGGTGATCATCTCGAGGTCGCAGGACTGCTTGGGCGTAAGGGTGAGCTTGGGGAGCGTGGCGGCTTCGCGGCGGAGGGCGTCGAGTTTGGAGTCGGTCGCGAGGGTTTCGGAGAGTTGGCCGCCGTGGGGGGAGATCAGGTGCTTGGTGGGGTGCATGGGGGCTCCTTGGGGCGTCAAGGGTAGACGGTGGACTGGCGCCGGGGCATGCCGGAGTGGTCGTGGCGGGGTGAAAAACAAAGGGCGGGCCTCGATGTGAGGCCCGCCCGGGTGAGCGTGGATGGTGGTAAGCGGCTCAGGTGCAGCCGGCGGCGAACTTGTTGAGGAAGCACTGGAAGTCGTTGGCCGTGAGCAGGGGGTTGCCCGTGGAGCCGTCGCAGTTGGCGTAGGTGTCGTTGGCGGCAAACTTGTTGAGGAAGCACTGGAAGTCGTTGGCGGTGAGCAGCGGGGTGCCGGTGCTCTGGTCGCAGTTGGCGTAGCAACCGGGTGGAGTCAGGTTGCCGCCTGCGTAGAGCAGGGCGTTGGCCATCAGCCTGGCGCCATCGGTCGTCGGGACCCAGCCGGTGGAGTTGGCGGTCGTTGAGGGCGGGTACATGCCCAAGTCAACGCGGTTTGGAAGGGTATTGCTGACGGCGACGAGTGTCTTGCCGTCGGTCCATTGAGCGACCAGCACGCCGTGCGGCGTAAGCGCCGTTGTTGTCGGGCGAGATGTTGTTGTGTTTCCGCCCTGGAGGGTGTTGACGCCCGTCATGATGGGGTGACCGGGGATCGCGATGTTGCCCAGGGTCTGGACACCGGTTGTTGTGGTGCCGCCCTGCTGGGGGACGATCTGGTAGGTGGAGTCCCACCGCCCACCGAGGAATCGGTTGGCCGTGGTGGTGGTGATGACGAAGATCGCGTTGACCACGCCGCCGCCGGCGTCCACGTAATCGGCAAGCACATTACCCATCGCATCGCCGCTTGTGAAGCTGAGGTTAGACCAGACGAGAACCGCATCGAACTGCTGGAGTTCGGCGAGCGTTGGCGTCGGCGCCGGGGACGTCAGAATGCGCGTGACCACGGCCGGGAACAGCCCCGTCCCCACCAACTTCGCCTGGACATCGTTCACGTCCGCGGCCGCCGTGGCGGCCAGGATGGCAACGCTCCCGGCGGGAATCTGCGGGCAGGATCCACAGGCGGTGGAGGGACCTTGGAACGTCCCGCCCGCCGCGACGCACGCCGCCTGCTGCTGAATGTTGCAGACGAAATTGGGGAGGCAGCAGGCGCCGGGCTGAGGGCAGTTGGCTGCGGCGCAGGTTATGCCGTCACCGCTGTAGGTTCCGCCCTGGGTTCCGCAGACGAACGGGGTGAGCACCTGGCATGAACCGTCCGCGAAACAGCAAGCGCCGGAAGGGACGACGCACGGGCTGCTCGCGCAGGTCGAGCCGTCGCCGCCGTAGGTTCCGCCTTGGGCGGTGCAGACGGATTCCGAAGTGATGATGCAGTTGTAAACCGGCGCGCCGAGGCAGCAGCGGCCCGTGGTGGAGCTGCCGGTTGTGACGAAGTCGAGGATCACGAAGTTGCCCTGGCTGCCGCTCGCGCCCGTGTAGTTGCCCGTCCAGCAGGCCGAGAACTCGGTGGCGTAGCCCGGGGTCGATGTGATAATGGCATCGTTCGACTGCGAGGTCGAGCCCGGTCCGTTCTGGCGAAGCTCAACCAGCAGGTTGCCGCCCGTGTAGGTATAGGGCTGATCAAAGAGGATGGCGGGACCAAAGGCGTTCGGGGATGAGCCGACGGTGTACGAGTTGGCCGGGATCACCAGCGGACCGGACCGGACGAGGGTCTGCGACCCGACCACGTTGAGCGCGAAGGTCAGGCTCCGGTTGGCGGGGTCAACGCAGTCGCTCAGTCGGATGTCGTACGAGTTATACGTTGTCTGGGATGCGGGATAGGACGTTGTCGCGTTGGCCGGAAGGCGGTAGCGAATGCCGGTGAGATCGGTCCCGACCAAGGCGGTCAACTGGTCCGCGCGGATGAGCCACTGGTACGTGCGCTGCGCGTTGGCGAGCGGGCCGAGAAAGGTGCCCGTGCCGGGCGCGGCGGAATAGGCCGGGGGAACGACCTGGGCGGCCGCGCCGGACGCGAGGACGAGCAAGGCGGCCATGGAGAGACGGGATGCCTGCATTGAATGAACTCCTGTGTGAACGAGAAAAGGCCGCGAGTTGCATCAGCCCGTGCCCATGCAGCGAACGGCGAAGTGACACTCCAAGTTACTCGCGGGGGCACGGGTGTCAACAGAAACTTGCACGGGGCCGAGCTTGTGGCGGGGTCGATAATCAGCAAAAAGCAAAGGCGGGCCTCGATACGAGGCCCGCTGGGGGGGAGTGTCTGGTTTTCGAGGCGTAGATCAGGTGCAGCCGGCGGCGAACTTGTTGAGGAAGCACTGGAAGTCGTTGGCCGTGAGCAGGGGCGTGCCGGTGGAGCCGTCGCAGTTGGCGTACGTGTCGTTCGCCGCGTACTTGTTGAGGAAGCACTGGAAGTCATTGGCGGTGAGCAGCGGGGTGCCCGTGCTCTGGTCGCAGTTGGCGTAGCAGCCGCCGCCGAGTGCGGAGCCACGGATCTCGAAGGCGAAGTCCTGGATCACCGCGGTGGGGGTGCATCCTTGGCCCGCGTCAGCCGTGTCCACCCACGCGGCGTTGAACTGGCGGCCGTTGTTGGCGAGCGAGGCCGCGCGTAGGCCGCGGATCGTGGTTGGGGGCGACCACGGGCCGGAAGCGAGCGAGCCGGAGAGCGACCAGTCGAGCCAGTAGGTGCCCGGGGGCAGCACGGTGTTCACATCAAGCTCGGCGAGCATGATGGGACGTGTGGTGTCCGGCACGGTGGCCGCGCCGCCGCACGTAGGCGGAACGATCGAGTTGAAACAGCGGTAGATGTCGCTGAAGACGACCGAGGACATGCGGTTGGTGACGGTGTCGCCGAAGACGACGGATGAGCCCGCATCGCCGGGGCGACCGTTCCAGATCTGGAGCGTGGCGCCGGTGATGGTCGGGACGGTGGTCGAACCGGTCTGGTAGGTCGGGAGGATGACCTTGTCGACTTGCCAGCCGCCGGCATCGGTGATGGTGAAGTTGTCGGCGTTGCGGATAGGCGCCAATGCGCTATACCCGGCGGTGGTGTTGGCCACCGTTGTCTGCCCGGTGTTGTTGGACACTTCGGACCAAGTCGCGCCCGAGGGAGCGGCGAGGCCGCTCTGGGCCGTGGCCCCGGTGCTGAGCGGGCCGTTCTTCCAGAGCGTGGACGACGACCAGCAGCGCGGGCTGACCGCACCGCAGGTGGTCCCGTCGCCACGGTAGGTGCCGCCCGTGGTTGCGGCGGTGCACTTGGCGCTCGTCAGGATCACGCACGAGCCGTCGGGCAGGCAGCAGGCCCCGGGCTGCGGGCAGTTGGCCGACGCGCAGGCGGTGCCATCGCCCGAGTAGGTCCCGCCCTGGGCCGCGCAGTTGGCCGCCGTCAGCACGCTGCACGTGCCGGCCTCGAAGCAGCAGGCCCCGGAGGGCGGTTGCGGACAGGGGTTGGGTGAGCAGTTTGTTCCGTCGCCGCCGTAGGTGCCGCCTTGGTTGGCACAGTTCGCGGCCGAGGTTACAACGCACGTCCCGTCCGTGCGGCAGCAGCGGCCGGTGATGCCGCCGATTGAGTAGTTGATGGTTCCGGAGAACGCGCGCGGCGTGAACTGCGTGCCGCCGAAGGACACAGCGCCCGTGCGGGAGATATCGGAAAACAGCGTGACATCAGCATTCGAGAAGGTCGTGGTGGCCGTGGTGCCCGTGCCCTGATACCGGATTCCGCCGCCGGCGGTGATGGCGTGCAGGTAAATCGACGTCGGCCCGCCAGCGGGGATAGCAATCGGGTTGGCAAGATTGATGGTGCTGCTGAGTGTTGTGGTGCCGGCGCTTGTGCCGACGACGGTCTCGCTGAGCGTCCAGCCCACGTTACTGGCGGTGAAACCCGCGTACGCGCCGGGGCGCACCCAGACTTCCACGCTGACTGGTGTGCCAGCTACTGACGAGAAGTAGGTCGCGAACGATTCGACGGTCAGGTTGCTGCCCGTCGGAGTCAGCTGGAGGAACACCCCACCTGATCCGTTATTGGGTGGCAATGTGCTGATGGACTGGGCGAGTGCCGGAAGAGGCAGGCCCGCGATCGCGACGGTCAACAGGGTTCTCGATGGCAAGCGACGACGCATGAGTTTCCTCCTTCTTTGATGAAACCGACCCGGCGACGCCGGGCGACGAGAATCGATCACAAGATACCCGGATTTGCTGGTTTACGCAATTGGAAAAGGACGGTTTGGTCTGCCGCGGCGTGGGCCGGGCGCGACCCGGTCGTGGATCCGGTTCGGGCCTGCTGCCTTGCTACAGACGTTCGTGAGGCTTTAGGACATTCGCGTCCCAATCCGGACAAGAACGTTGAGTTATCAGGCCGCGGAAGGGCTGCGCGGCAGGTCGAGAGTCCCGGAGGGATTCCGATGGAATACAAAAGGGGCCCGCCAATGAGGGCCCCTTACTTGGTTGAGATAGGTTCCTCGCTCGAAACTTGGAACGAAGTTGGCTTCGCAACTTCGGTGCGTTGGGCCCTTACGTGCATCCGGCG
>JAHBXE010000029.1 GCA_019636625.1 Phycisphaeraceae bacterium | reverse complement strand
CCCGGTCACGCCGCGAGGGGTCGCACTTGCCAGTCCGCCACGGATCTCCAAGTCCTGTCATTGGAAGTCGAAGGCCGCGGGACGAGGCGGACTTGGAGTTCCGTGGCACGCGACATGTCCCGGCCACCTGCCATGGAGACGAGGATTGATCAGCCAAGGAAAGAGGTATGACAACAAGAGCGAGGATGGCCGCGGCGATTGGCGCAATGGCAGCTCCCGCCACCTTTCTGGGCAGTCGTGTGCGGCATAGGTGGAGACCGTTTCTTGGACCAGCTGTCGACATAGTAGGTAGACGACTTGTCATTACCGTAATCTATGACGAGCTGGAGCGTGATTTTCTTATCATGCTGTCCCCTAGGGTGTGTGGATTGACGCTGTTCTGTCGTCGGGTGAACTATGCATATTGGTTGGATGAATGCGGTTGTGGTACCGCCTTTGTGGCAAGGGCTCCTGCGTCCGAGGAGGAAGTTCTGGATGCGCTAAAAGAAATCTACCACGCGTTAACGGATGTGATTGGAAGTGAGCGTGATCTCGAAACTACGTTGCGAGGCGCTCTCAAGCGGCAGCATGAGGGCGCGGCGGAGCGCGCGAAGAATTGGAACCGAATGTGGTCCAGGCGCTGACCGCACGTCCTATGCAAAAACTCCGTCCGTGCATTCCGGCCTCGTTTTCAGGGGTAAACCGTGTCACGCGGCTTTCCTGTAGTAGTGCTTGACAACGCCGCCGAGCCGCTCTCGGCAGCGGCGCGCGGGGCAAAAACTGTGTCGCACGCAAGTGCCAACCACGAGAGGAGTTCCGCTTCACGCTGCTCTTCGGTAATAGTGCCGGAGCAGACCTCCCAGTCGCGTCCGGCATCGGACTTCTTCGGCGGGTGGCCGGGACCGCTCACAAGTCCACCCGCACCCGTGCCACGGAACTCCAAGTCCGCCTCGTCCCGCGGCCTTCGACTTTCAATGACAGGACTTGGAGATCCGTGGCGGAATGGCAAGTGGCGGGTGGCCGGGACCGCTCACAAGTCCACCCGCACCCGTGCCACGGAACTCCAAGTCCGTCTCTTCCCGCGGCCTTCGACTTTCAATGACAGGACTTGGAGATCCGTGGCGGAATGGCAAGTGCGACCCCTCGCGGCGTGACCGGGTTCATCTGCACATCATCAGTATACCGCATCGTGAAGGTCACGGGACCTGCAGCCCCGTTCACTCTTGATTGATCAATGGGCACGAGTTCGTGCATCCCCTGTGGGCGGAGGATTCTGGAGAGGGTTGCGCACCAACCACGGCCGGGTCGGTTGCGAAAGCGGCCGGCCCCTTGGCTTTCAGGCTGCTTTCAAGCTCTGGCCGCGCGGGAACCTTGGCCGCAACGGCCGGACGCAATCAATCCCGCCGCGGCGTTGCGGCCGAACCCGCGAGGATGCCGCCGTCGATGACAAACTCCGCCCCTGTGACGTACGCGGATTCGTCGCTGGCCAGGTAAACCGCCATGGACGCGACTTCTTCCGGACTGCCCATGCGGCCCAGCGGCACTTCCGCCGAAAACGAGGCGATCGCCGCCGCGCGTGCTTCGGGCGTGTCACCCAGCAGTGGATCCCACATGGGCGTCAGGATCGCGCCGGGATGGATCGAGTTGCAGCGGATCGAATACCCCATCTCGGCGCAGTAGAGCGCGACAGACTTGGTGTGGTTCCGCACGCCCGCTTTGCTCGATGCGTAGGCCGCCGCGCGGCCCACGCCCACTTGGCCGGACCTCGATGACATGTTGATGATCGAACCGCCGCGGCCTCGCGGCGGCTTCATCGCGGCAATCGCGTGCTTGCAGCCGAGAAAGACCCCGTCGAGGTTGGTCGCATGGACCGCACGCCATGCCTCGAGCGATGCGTGCTCGGGATCATGGGGCCCCATGTCGGGCACAAAGCCGGTGATGCCGGCGTTGTTCAGGACGACGTCAATACACCCGTGCACACCCACCACGTCGGCGAGGACATGCTGCCAGTCTCTTTCCGAGCGCACGTCCAGCGTTCGACCGACCGCATTGGGCCCGATGGCCGAGACGGCGGCCTCGATCCCTCTTTCATCAATATCCGTGGCGATCACCACAGCCCCCTCGCGTGCGAACGCCCTGGCGCAAGCGAGGCCGATGCCGCGGGCGGCACCGGTGACAACGACAACCTTTGACGACAGTCTTGCCATTCATTTTGATTGTACTCTGACCCATGTCGAGCGCCTCTCGCAAGCCAAGACGGCGCCACGCGCTGGCCGAAGGCTCGATAGCCACCCTGTCGCTGCCCTTCTGCGCAGAATCTCGGACCGCAAATGGCAAGAACGTCGGCGAGCCCACGCTCCTGCGGGCGGACAAGCTGTGAGCCCGGGTGCCATGCCTCTGACGCTGCACAGGGCTGCAGTTGACGCACGGCGCCGCGCCGCTTCGCGTCTCCATCCACGCTCATGATCCGCGCCCGGGTCTTCTGCGATGCCGAACATCCGCGCTCTTTTGCCAACGCAATCCCTTGCTCGTGTTTCACGCGCACACTCCCGATCGCCTGCGCCGGGTTATTCGTATGGCTCCGCGACTGACGCCGCGGGACTTCAAACACTCTTGCCCAGGATCAACAAGGCACCCATGACCGCTTGGGCAAGAGAGAACGCCGACTGGGCGGCGAGCAAGACGCCGATGGCCGGCCACGATCCTAGCCGGCGGCGAAACCACAAATCAGGAATGATCGCGGCCGCCAGCCACACGAGCATCAACAGCACGATAAACACCTCCTCGGGAAAGGACCCGAAGATGGCGAGGATCATGAGGGGGAACATGGTGATGCCGCCGAAGAGAAAGAACGCTTCGGACGGCTTCTCAAACGAGGAGTGCATGACCAGGATGCCCAGCAGCGGCCAGGGCATCATGACCGCAATCGAGGCAAGCCACAGCGCTGCGAGGCGAAGGGGAGTGCCGACCTTTGAAGGCACTCCGCTTCGGCTGGGCCCATCGCGCCCCGGGTCAGCCGCGGGCGCTGACGGAGAAGTACCTGACGAAGGTTCTGCCTTGCCTGGCGACGTCACTCGTCACCTTGCTGCGGGAGCGGCTTGCCATCCTTGTCGGGCGCCGCCGCGGCCTCATTCAGGCGAAGTTCCATCGCCTCGCGGATCGCATCGGTCATTCTCTGGAGCTTGCCGACTTCCCACGCCGGTGTCGGCTTGTTGTCCAGTCCAGGCTGGCGCTCGATAACGGGCCTCGACAGCACGCCGGCCTTCCACATCGCCGACACTGTTGCCACATGTCGCACCGTGCCATCGGACTCGGCGAACCACACCGGCTTTGATATCACCGCCGCGTCACCCTGCCACTTGATGGTGTAGACCTCGGTGTAGTACGGATCGAAGAGGTATTCACGCCGCGCATCGCGGAACAGAACGCATCCACCCCATGCGAGCTCCGCGATCTTTTCCAACGTGGCGGCGTCGGCCTCCGGGATGGGCAGGCCCCGCCCACTCACGTAGACGCCTGCCTTGTCGGCAAAGATGTGATTGTGGAGGAACCGAAAGCTGCCGGCGTCGATGTGCGGCAGCCGGCTGTCACCGAACCAGACATGGCGCTTGTCGACCGCGTAGGGAGCGTCGTTGCCGAACGTCCGGAACGAGTTCACATCGGCGTCCTTGAGCCGGGTGGTGCTCCAGTAGACATGCTGCGCATCGCGGTAGAACGCCTGATTCAGGTGCCGGAAGGTTGCAGGATCGCCACCGACGAGGGGCGTGAACTGGTAGTAGACCGTGCGACGGTCCTTCCAGACCCATCCCGAATTGACCACCTGTGCCGTCGCCGCATCGGCGCCGCGGATCGGCACATCCGTGCGCCACACGCGATTCGCATCCTTCGCCAGATTGAAGTCCAGGACCTCGAACGTCGCCGGATCGGCGTTTGGAATCGTGACGACCCAGAACTGGCCGGGGCTGATCCACTTGTAGTAGACGGCGTTCTTGTCCTTCGAGTACTCCTCGCTCAGCGCCACAAAGCTCGCGGCATGCACATCACGAGCGAGCACCAGTCGGCGGCCGAGCGTCTTCTCGAAGCCCGCCAGCGTCTCGCGGCCGGCGTGATCGATCCGCACTCCCTTGAACTCGATATGGTCGCCGCGACGCGAGTATCCGTGACCGAGTGACCAACTTGCCGGCTGGCCAACCCGGGTAACCGCCGTGGGACGTTTGGGCAAGGCCATTCCATCGGTGACGTCGGTCGAGGCTCCATCGCCTCGATCGACGAACAGACCAAGTGCCGCCACGCCCAGCAGAGAGATCGGCCTCATGATTCATACTCCGATTCGTGCGTGCGACAAGACGATGTTCGACCCACGTGTCCGCTTCGTGTTGGTTGACGAGTTTTTCAGAACCTGCGCCAGTGTCGGGTGCTGGGCTTGACTCAACCGCTCGTTGCAAGAGTATTCATCACCCCGAGAATGACCGATGCGGGGAGCCGAGCGACTTCGCACAATCTTCACAGTCACGAAGTCGAACGTTTTCGCCACTCTCTGCACAGGGCTCCGCGTGACGAGCGCGACAATGAACCGATCGCACTCTGTATCGACCAACGACCTGCCTCCTTGGGCTGGGCCGTGCGGTCCTTTACGTCGCAAGTGGAGCCGGGGAAAGCTGTTCAGCGGCCCGCTTCCCGGCGCTCCTGTCGAATTGCGATCGGCACATAGCCGATCTCCAACCCGCGCGGCGGCGTCACGATCAGCGCCGGATCGAGCGACGCGAGGGAACCCGTTGCCGGAGGTGGGAGGTACTCGCGGTCCTTGGTCCAGGCACGATGCAGCAGCTCAACCCGGCGCTGGGCTTCCGCGCGCTCCTCGGGCGTCAGGTCCGCGTTGAGCATCGCGGGCTGGTCGGCGAATCGGTACCACGCGTACGTCACGGTGCTGCCATCACCCAGCGTTACCTCGAAGGGACCCGCCACCGGTCCCGGTGAACGGAACGGGCTCTGCGGATGCTCCGGCGTGACGTACGCGCCCTCGCCCTTCTCCCGCGGCGTCTCGAATCGGACGGCGTGAAGACCGGTATCGGCTGGAACCTCGTTCGACGCGACCGCCACCCAGCGAGGAGGCCGACCGGTGACTGCTTCCAGACGGAAGTACTCCGGCAGGCGCACGCGGCGACCAGCGCCGTCGGCGACGGGGCGCACCAGTTCCTTGTTCCATTCGTAGCCGAAGGTTTCCGGGTCGTGCGCGACGGGCGTGCCGAACTTGGCCCAGTCGATGCCCGGCCGATTGTCCTTCGCGGCGCCGTCGGCGAAGATCTGCCACGTCGATCCGCCGCCCTTGCCGAATCGCTGCACGTGCGAAGCCGCGGGATCGATGGCGCCGCTGGCCGCCGGACCGCCCGCGAACCAGCGGCGCACGGGCTCCGTGAGCGCCTCCCGCGTGTACGTTGTCAGGCGATGCAGGACCACGGTTCGACCTTTGTCGTCGAGGGGAAATGACATCGGCGCCGTCCGGGCGTAGGTCGGTGAAGAAGCGTCGCCCCCAGGCGGAGGCACGCTGAGCACGCCGGGAACCCATTGCGTCTCCATCTGAAACGCTTTGTTCGGCTCCGATGGGCGCGAGTCCAGCAGTTGGCCCGCGAGCTCGGGCCGTTCAACAGCCGAGGCCGACCAGAAGTACGGCGTGAAGAAGCACAGCGGCCCCTTGAAGTTGGCGGTGTTCAGGAAGAGCGTCCAGCACTGGTCGCCGGTCGGCACCGGGGCCCCCGCCGTTGTCGCCTTCGCCTCGATGAGCGGGAGCGGCAGATACCCGTAGCCGAAAAGCTCGCCGCACGTTCCCTGCGCGAGGTTGAGCCCATCCGGAGGCCAGAGAACCCACGGACTGAGCTGCGCGACAGCGTACTTGCCCTGCGGGCGGTCCCAATCGCGCCCCTTGCCCGCGCCAGGTCCGTTCGCCCACGAAGAGAAGTTCGGGGCCACGCCCCCCATGATGAACTTGGGCGTGGTGGTTGCAAACCGCGTGTCGCGCCACCAGCCAAGCCCGCCCTCGATATCCGAGTAGAGCTTCTCGGGCGGCTTGCCCTCGAACTGCGCGAACATCCACGTGCCGAACAGGCCCGTCTGAAACCGGGAACCCGGGTAGCGTTCAACGATGGGCCACGCCGCGGCGTACAGGGAGAAGCCCGCGTTGAACTCGGCCGGCGCTCGCTCGACGGGGACGAGCATGTAACCCGACATCTCGCCGTCCTTCCTGGTTGGCAACGGCGGTTGTGTCGGCACAAACGGTGCAGCGCCCGGAACGACGAGCGAGCACATCGCCTTGCCGAGGCTGTCGCCCACCAGGAATGCCGTCTCCGCGTTGCCGAACTCGTGGTGCCCGTGCGTTGGATTCGGGGACTCTTCCGGCGCACGAACAAACGCCGCCGTGGGCACAAAGACAACGCGCCCGTTCCACTCATCGCGGGCCGCGGCGGCGGCCTGCGCCTTTCGTAGACGGTCCCACTCGCCCGGCGCCTTCACCCAGGGACCGGTCAACTCACCGATGACCACGGGAAGATCCGGCGCGGCAAGGTCCCGGCGAACATCCTTGATCAGGTTGACCAGATTGGCCTCGTACTCCGGCACGGCGTGTTCCGGATCGCACCCATCGTTCCACCCGTGGTACCAGACAAAGCCCGCGAGTTCGTAGGGTGTGGGCTTGGCTCCGGTGGCGCCTCGCTCCAGCTCGGCCAGCGCTTCCCGCACCTGCTGGATCATGAGCGTGTAGCACGGTCCCGTCGCACCGCCTGATGAGGGCGGCCGAAAGTCGGCGTAAAGACTCTTGCCTCCCCAGGCCGTCTTGATGATCAGGACGTCGTTCTCCAGTGCATCTCCCACCACGTGCCCGAACTGCAACTCGGGCCCGAAGTGGTGCCGGCCGTCGTAGGCCGTAAAGCCGACGGTGAGCGGTCCGCTTCGCAACGCCCCCTCCCCCGGCTGGAAGCGAACCCGGACATCACTTCGAACCCGCCATCCACCCGATTCATCCACGAGATGCCGGTAGCGTTCCGCCTTGGCGGGATCACTCATGATCGCCTTCAGCGTCCCCTTGCCGTGGTTGTACGACTCGCCGTCGAGATCGACGACCGCCTGCCCCACCATGTTCGACTGGCCCGCCAGGATGAAGACCTTTGTAGGCAGTGGTTCTCCGGCCGCGCCGCGGGCGGCGCAGGCCAAGACCCACGCGACGATCAGACACAGAGTGTGCGTGGCTTTCATGCGGTGCCTCCGGGAATGCTCGATCGTTGGCGGAACTGAGCGACGGAGTGTAACGCCGCGTGATCGGCATGGAGGGTGACACCCCGTATTCGCAGGCAGCGACCCGGCAGCGGCTGGCAAGGGCATGCAGGCGGAAACATGACGCGTCCCGACTCTTCCACCGTCTGGACCTTACGGGGAAGAATCCGGCACCATCCGATCAACGCCGCACGCCTCCCCCCTCCACTCCCCGCCAACCCCCACCCCCACTCCCCCACCTCTGCCCCGCTAGCCGTGCATGGCATGACTGCCTTCCGGGCCAGGCCATTCGATCGCGCAGTCCCGCCAAACGAGCACGGAGGACGCGGGTGCCAGCCGCTGGGCGACGACGGGGCGCTGCAGAGTGATTTGAAAAAAATCGGCGGACACTGGACTCCAATTTCGCACTGATGTTGAGAGGGAGGTGAGTGAAGGCGCCGGCTGCAAGGCGTGTCGCCTCGCCGAAGGGCGCCCCAGCACAGCGAGGTGTCCCATGGGCACGAGCGACGATCCCATTCTCGAACCCAAGCCAACGAAGTGCATCCCCATGCCGCCGGACGGTTCGGGGCGGCCCCCGCCGCCCACGGTGTCATGCTGCTACCACCCGATCCTGCAGAAGTGGTACCCGTACGACAATGTCAACGGGTGGGATCTGACTCAGGAGTGCTACCTCGAGGGTCCCGGCGGCGACACGTAAGTCGCTCATCGCCCCGCGGACGATTGCAACCACCACCATCGGGGCATTGAGCCCGAGTACACGTACGTGGTGGCGTTGTAGGTGTGCGCCGAAAGCGAGAGCCCATCGGGGCTGAAGGCGAGCGCCGTCACGGGGCCGTCCAGGTCGCGCAGGACCAGAAGCTCCTGCCCATCGTCAACGCCCCACACCCGGAGGGACCGTCGCTCGCCGCTGCTGGCCACCCTTCTGCCCGACGGGCTGAACGCAAGCGTGTCGATGCCCGCCCCTCCGCCGCCACAGGATCGGATCACCTCGCCTGTCTCCGCCCGGACAAAGTGCAGCGTCGCGACGGAGTTCTCGTGCACCCCGAAGGCCGCCACGCTCGAGTCCGGGCTGAAGGCGATCGCCAGCACCGGGCTTGACCATTCGAAGGCAACTTCCCGCACACGCCGATTCCGCACATCCAACAGCAGGGCCTTCCCATTTCGGAAGCCGGCGGCAAAGAAGGCCCCATCGGCGGACGCTTCGAGGGCCGTGCAACCCGCATCGCTCTTGACCGCATGGCGGCACAGGCCGCCCGCGAAGTCCCAGATTTCCACAGCGCCGGATTCACCCCCGAACGCGGCCAGGCGACTGGCCCCGGCAACCGCTGTGGCAATCGCCTGCTCCTTGGTTGGCAGCGAGGTGACGCCCGCCTTTCGCGCAAGATCCACAATCCGAACGGAGCCTGCATCCGCCGCAAACGAGGCAAGTCCGGCCTTGGGATCAACGTTCAACGCCCTCGCACCGCCCAGCTCCCACGATTCGATCGTCTCCCCCGTCTCCGGATTCCACCGACCAAGCCGCCCCGAGTCGGTAAGTGCCACCACGCTCCCCGCCACCGGATCGAACCACGCCCGAGCCAGGCGACCCGTTGAAGTCCGGAACTGACGCTGCGCATGGCCGATTCCAATGGTCCAGCCCCGGGCCGCACCGTTCCAGGAGGCAGAGGCGATCTCGCTGGCGGAGCCGATGAACGCGACCCCCTCGATCGCCCCGGATCGACCGCGCAGGACCCCCGTGCGTTCACCTGTTACCCGATCCAGGACTGTAATGTCGCCGTCCGTATCACCAATCGCGACCAGCCGATCTCCGGGCGAAAGGTCGATCGAGCGAATGCCCGGATGGCCGTCCTCCGTGTACCGCTGCACGAGTTTGCCCGTTGAAAGTTCCCACCTCGCGGCGACACCCGTAAGCGTTCCCGTCACCACCTCCGTCCTCTGGCTGGTGATGGCCAACGCCCGAACGCCCCGCCCGGCGAACCACTCCGCGCCGACACTTCCCGTGCCCAGGTCGAAGACGCTCACCAAGCCATCGCTGTCCCCCGCGACCAGTTTCTCCCCTGCCAACGCGAGTGAAGAGACCGACGACCGCGCCTTCATGTCCATCAACACGCGAGCGTCGAGCGACCACAGGCGAATCAACCCCGACGCATCACCCGACGCCACTCGCTCCCCATCAAACGCGACCGACGGCACGCCGATCGAGTGCGTGCCAAGCAACATCGACTCGCGCGTCTCGACCTTCCACAGCCGCACACCACCGTCCGATCCTCCGGAGACCAGCATCGTCCCATCCGGCCCGAACTTCAGCGATTGAATCCGGCGACGATGCCCGACCAGCTCGCGCGGCGAAACGTCCCCCTGCTTCCACACCAGCACCCGGCCATCGTGGAAACCGATCGCGATGCGCCGGCCATCGGCGCTCGCCGCGAGCGCCGACATGTGCGACCCGTCGTTGAAAAACTCCGGCGCCTGGTCGATGCTCGAACTCAGGTAGTGCCACTCCCAATCCCGCAGCTCCGACGGCGCTTCATCCACCGCTCGCCGGGCCGCCGCGGGGTCGCGCTGGGCGTTCGCCGCCGCGGCGGTGATGCTGCTGCGGTACGCCAGTTGCGCGTTGCGCCGGGATGCAGCGGTGGCGGCGGCCTCCGCCTTGCGTGAGATTGTCGCCGCGAACAGGCTGAGGACCGTGACGGCGCACAGGGCGAACACCGTCGCCGCGGCCAGGATCGACACGGCCGGGTTCCGCGCGATGAACTTCCTCGCCCGGTATGCGACGCTGTCGGGGCGTGCCAGAACGGGCTCGCAATCCCGGAACCTCTGGACATCGGCCGCGAGTTCCTGCACGGTGGAATAGCGCCGATTCTTGTCACGCGCAATCGCCTTGAGCAGGACCCAGTCCAGGTCGCCCTTGAGTTCCTTGTACGAAACGATCGGTACACGTTCGTTTCCGAGACGGAGCACTCGCGTGCTGGCGCGGAGCGGTTCGTGGTCAAGGATCCACTTGATCGCCCCCGGCAAGCTGAGCCGGGAGACCTCGAACGGCCTGGACCCGGTGAGCATCTCGTAGAGAATCACCCCCAGCGCGTAGACGTCGGTGCGGTTGTCGACCTCGTCCGCCCTTCCGTGAAGCTGCTCCGGGCTCATGTACTCGAGCGTGCCGATGGGCGACCCCACGCGCGTGGCAAGGCTCCGCGTGGCGATCGGATCGTCGCTCGACTTGGCGATCCCGAAGTCGATGACCTTCGGAACGCCGTCCGCCTCGCCCACCAGCACGTTGCTGGGCTTCAAGTCGCGATGGATGATCCCCCGGCCGTGCATGTGCTGGACCGCGCTGCACACTTCCAGGAACACCTTCAGCCGCTGGTCCATCGTCAACGCGAACTGCTCGCAGTGCTTGGTCAGCGGAAGGCCGGCCACATACTCCATCGCGAAGTACGGGAAGCCCTGCTCGGTCTGACCCGCCGCGAACAGCTTCGCGATATTCGCGTGCTCGAGCGAGACGAGCACCTGGCGCTCGATCCGGAATCTCGCGAGCATTTCCGGCGTGCTGAAACCCGGACGCACGATCTTGACGGCGACCTTCCGCCGCACCGCCCCCACCTGCTCGGCCAGGTACACCCGTCCGCACCCGCCTTCCCCGAGCTGACGGATCAGGTGAAACTCGCCCACCTGCCGTCCAACCCACTCGTCGACTTCAGGAGCGGACCACTCCGCCGCGATTTCCCCGACGGGCTGCTCCAGGAACGACTCGGAGGCGCGGTACGACTCGACCAGGGAGCGGACATCGGCGATGAGCGACGGGTCGCCCTCGCACCGCTGGTGGAGAAACCGCGTCAGTTCCCCGCTCGGGACCGCGATCGCCTCGGCAAAGATCTCTTCGATGCCCCGTCCCATCCCCTCGTCTCCGCTACGTCAGGCGCCGATGCAGCCACGCCTTGGCGAACGCCCACTTCTGTTTGACCACCTCGTCGGAGACCTGCATCAGCTTCGCGGTATCCTCTATGGACAACCCCGCGAAAAAGCGCAGGCTCACGATCTGGACCATGTCCGCGTGGTCCTTCTCCAGCACGTTCAGCGCATCATCGAGCGCCACAAAGTCGAACTCGTCCACGGCCAGTTCCGACGAGCCCTCCAGGTTCTCCATGTCCCGCCGACGCCACCCGCCGCCGTTCTTCAATGCGTGGTTCCGGCGGGACCGATCGACCAGCACCTGCCGCATGGCCTTCGCCGCCGCGCCGAAGAAGTGCGCTTTGCCGTTCCACCCCGGATCGCCGCTGCCGACCAGCTTTACGTACGCCTCATGGACCAGCGCCGTGGGCTGCAGCGTGACCTGCGGCCCCTCGCCGACCATCCGCACCGCGGCCAGCTTCCGCAACTCGTCGTACACGAGCGGCAGAAGGGCCTCGGCGGAGCTCTTGTGGCCGTTGTTCAGCCGAAGTGACACCCGAACATCACTTGGCTCCTGTGGCTCCATCACGACTCCTGCACCGGCCAGAAAGGGCCGGGTTCCCCGGGAGTCTACCACATCTTGCACCCTTTCACAGCGCGGATTGCCCGTATCCCCGGCAAGCAAACGTCCACTCGCCCGGCGTCTCTTCACCCACAAACCGTTTTTTCACGGCCCGATCGGGAAAGGATGCGGCGACACCGGGCCGATAAGCCAGCCCGCGCCCGGCCCGCCCGCTCCCTTTCGAGCACCCGCCAGCGCCCCGTGACAGACCGTCACCAGCCCCGTCCGGCTGATCGGCTTCGCGGCGTACGCATCGCACCCCGCCGCCAGGCATCGCTCGGCATCCCCGCTCATGGCGTGGGCCGTCAACGCGACAATCGGCCCCTTCCATCCCTTCGCACGCAGCATGCTCGCCAGCGTGTACCCGTCCAGCTCCGGCATCTGCATGTCCGTAAGCACCAGGTCGCACCCGGCATCGCGGCGAAGCGACCCCGCCAGCGAACCATCCTCCGTCAACGACCGAAGCAGCGCGGCGCCGTTGTTGAACATGCGGACAACCGCTCCCGCGGCGTGGAGGTGATGGAGAATCAACCGCTGGTTGTCCGGCCCATCCTCCGCCACGCTGATCCTCACGCCCGCCAGCACTCGCTCGCTGGCGAGCGGCCCGCGGCTCTCGTGGGTCGTGACGCCGTGGAGCGCCTCGGGCTGCACCATGCCGCCACCCGGCGTGCACACCGTCGGCAGCACAAGCGTGAACACGCTCCCTTTCCCCGGCTCGCTCGTCACTTCGATGTCCCCGCCGAGCATCTGGGCCAGGTTCCGGCTGATCCGCAGGCCAAGCCCGGTCCCGCCGAACTTGCGGGTGGAGCTGGCGTCCGCCTGCCAGAACGCCTGAAAGAGGCTTGACACCTGCTCCGGCGTCATGCCGATCCCTGTGTCCTCCACAACGATGCGCAGCTTCCCCGCGCCGTCGGGCGGCCCGCTCCAGCCCAGCTTCAGGACCACCCCGCCGCGCTCCGTGAACTTCACCGCGTTCCCCACGAGGTTGACGAGGATCTGCTTGAGACGCACCGGATCGCTCTCGATCAGGCGTGGGAATGATGTCTCCGCCATGGCCCGAAGCGTGATCCCCCTCCCCGAGGCCCGCACCGACATCAGCGACTCGGTCTCCAGCACGATCTTGGCGACGTCCGTCGTCACCCGCTCCACCTGCATCTGCCCCGCCTCGATCTTCGACAGGTCGAGGATGTCGTTCACGATGACCAGGAGGTGCTCCCCGTTCCGCTGGATCGTCCGCACGTATTCGGCCTGCGTCGACGCGTCCTTCGCTCCTGTCAGCAACTCGGCGAAACCGAGGATCGCCGTCATCGGGGTCCGGATTTCGTGGCTCATGTTCGCCAGGAACTCGCTCTTGGCCCGGCTCGCCGCCAGCGCCTCATCCTTGGCCTGCTCCAACTCCTTTGTTCGCGCCGCCACCAGCGCATCGAGCGATTCGTTCAACTGCCGGAGCTGTTCGCTCCGTTCCCACAGCTCTCGGGCCTTCTCCTCCAGCAGTCGCTCGGCTTCCTGTCGCGCCGCTCGCTCGCGCTCGAAAGCCCTCTGGCTCACCGTGCTGGGGGTGCTCCCGTCCACTACGCCGGCTTCCTCACGATGAACCGGCTCCCCTGCCCGTCCGCCAGCTCGACACGCTCCACTGTTCCCGGTTCCTTGTAGTGCGCCAACGCGGCCTCCAGCAACCCGTGCGCCAGCGCATCAAACCGCCGCGGCGATCGGTACTCGAGCTCCATGCTCCGCCCGTCCGCCGACGTCCGGTGCGTAAAGCGCGGCAACTCCGCGTCCGGGTAGATCTTCCGGACTTCCACGTGGATGTACCCATCGATCGACGCGAGGAACTCGAACGCGGACGACGCCCGCTCGACGTACTGCGGGAACGAGGCCGCCAGACGCCGGAACAGGTGCTTGCCGTAGGCATTCACAAGGTCGTGCACCGGCACACCGGTCATCGCGCTGAGCGTCGCCACCATCCCGACCAGCTCCTCGTGCGGGTACGTTCCCGTGGAGGCGTACACCCCGCCGCGCGCGAACCCCGACCGCTCGATCATTTCATCCACCACGCTCAGCCCGAACTGGGCCTCGACCATACCGAGAAACTCGGTGAAGACCATGCCCTTCACGAGTGCCTCCTTGCCGGCAGAACGCCGTTCGTGAGTGACGGACTCATTATCGGATCGACGGCCCCCGGGCTGACGGGGTTCCGCGGATTCTGCACATGATTTTCGATTCAGGCCGCCGGGCCCTCATTCCGAAGCTCCAGCGAGCGGACACCCGTGTCCGCTATGGGGGCCTTGGCCTCCGGCGCTTCCTTCATCCCCCAGATCAACCGCAACGACTCCAGCATCTTGTCGATCGTCCGCTCATCCAGCCCGCGGCGTTCCATGACCTGTCGAGCAAGGGCAATCCCCGCCTCCCCCTCCTCGTACACAACGGCGTTGGCCCCCGCCACTTTCAGGGCATCGTGCTCCGCCAGATACCGCGCGCGAACGGTCACTTCCACCGCCGGGTTCAACTGCTTGGCCGCCAGCACCAGTTCACCCCGCATCGCCGAGTGCGGCAGGGTCACGACCAGGTGGACCGCCTGCCTGATCCCGGCCTGCTCCAGCACTTCCGGGTGCGAGGCATCGCCGAAGATCGCGCTCCGCCCCTGCTTCTGCAGCGATTCCACCGTCTCCATGTTCAGTTCGATGATCACCGTGTGGAACCCGGCATCGCGGAGCAACGCATCCACCACGCGGCCTACCGGCCCGTACCCAACGATGATCGCCAGCGGCTTCCCACTGGACCGCGCGGCGTCTGTCGCCGGTTGGTTGAGTTCACGCGCCCGCCGATCGGCGCGTCCGTTGAGCAGTTTCCAGATCCACGGCCGGCGACGGCACCACGCCTCGATCGGGTCGAGCGTCTTGAACGCGATCGGGTTGACCGCGATCGAGATCATCGCGCACGCGATCAGCACGTGCTGCCCCTCCGCCGGGAGCAACCCGTGCTTGCCCGCCACCTGCGCCAGGATGAACGAGAACTCACCGATCTGACCCAGTCCGATCGCCACCGTCAGCGCCGTCCGCGCGGGGTACCCCAGCAACGCCACGATCAGCAGCGCCGCCGCCGGCTTGGCCGCCAGCACGATCACCAGCCCCACCACCACCATCAACGGGTGTTCAACCAGGAACCCGGGGTCAAACAGCATCCCCACCGACACGAAGAACAACACCGCGAACGCATCGCGAAGGGGCAGCGCATCGGCCGCGGCCTGGTGGCTCGCCGGCGACTGCGCCACGACCATCCCGGCGAGAAACGCCCCCAGCGCCATCGACGCCCCGAACACCTCCGACGAGGCCACAGCGATCGCGACCGAAAGCACCAGCACCGTCAACGTGAACAACTCGCGTGACCGGAGCTTGGCCACGCGCCCCAGGATGAACGGCACCACCCGCGACCCCGCCAGCAGCACCAGCGCCACCAGCACGGCCAGCTTGGCCAGCGCCCACCCGATCGTCGCCAGCCCACCCCCCCCACCACCCCCGCCACCGCCCCCGACACCACCGCCCACCCCACTCCCCGTGTCCATCGCCATCATGGGCACGATCACCAGCGCCAGCACCGTGAAGATGTCCTCCACGATCAACCACCCCACGGCCGCCTGCCCGTGCGTCGACCGCAGCATGTCCTTGTCCATCAGCACCCGCAGCAGCACCACCGTGCTCGCCACCGCCATCGACATCCCCAGCACCAGCCCCGACCGCAGCGGCCAACCGAACATCTTGAACGCGATCATCCCCGTGATCGTCGCCACCGCGCTCTGAACCACCGCCCCCGGGATCGCGATGTTCTTCACCGCCATCAGGTCCTTGACGTGGAAGTGCAGCCCCACGCCGAACATCAGCAGGATGACCCCCAGCTCGGCCAACTGGTGCGCCAGGTCCACATCCCCCACAAACCCGGGCGTGTACGGCCCGATCACCACCCCCGCCAGCAGGTACCCGACGATCGGGGAAAGCCCGATCCGCTGCGTGATCAGCCCGAGCACCCACGCGGCGGCGAAGGCGGCGGCAATCGTGTTGAGCAGAGGAAGACTGTGCACGGCCAAGCGTAGCGGCGGCGCACCGGTTGACAAGGCGTCCCCGCCCGCACCTTTCCGGTCTCAGTCGTCGTCGTGCGCCACGCGGACCGCCGGGCTGTCCAGGTCATCAAGCTGCCCGCTCCGCGCCGACCAGATGAACCCCCACAGCGCCGCGCCGACCAGGATCACCGCCAGCGGAAGCACGATGTAGATCACCGACATGGCTTGCTCCTGAATGTCCGCAACCGGAAGGAAAGGGTAAGGACCGTCAACGAACTCGCGGGCATGAGGATCGCCGCGATCAGCGGCGTGATCACACCCGTCATCGCCAGCGCCGCCGCCGTCGCGTTGTACCCGATCGACACCGCCAGGTTCAACCGGATCACCCCCAGCGTCCGGCGCGAGGCGTCCAGCAACTCCGCCACCGGCCCCACGCCCGGACGCGACAGGTACACATCCGCCGCCGCCAAGCTCGCCTCCGCACCCCCGTGCACCGCGATGCCCACCGTCGCCGCCGCCAGCGCCGCCGCATCGTTCACGCCGTCCCCCACCATCACCACGCCGCCGCGGCCCCGCTCGTGAACGGCCTCCGTCACGATCCGCAACTTGTCCTCCGGCGTCGCCCCGCCGACGGCATTCTCGATCCCCAGCGCCCCCGCCGCCGCGCGCACCACCGCCGGGTGGTCGCCGGAGAGAATCCGGACGTCCCAGCCCGCCGCCTGCATCGCATCAATCGCCCGACGCGAGTCCTCGCGCAGCGGATCGCCAACACCGGCCACCGCGACGGCCTCGCTGTCAACCGCGACCAAGACTGGGGCCAGCCCGCGCCCGATCACCTTCGACTCCGCTTCGTCCACACCGGGTCCAACTCGCTCCGCCACCGACCGCACAAACGCGCTCGAACCCACCACGACCTCCCGACCGTCGACGCGACCCGTGATTCCCAGCCCCGTCTCCTGCTTGAGGTCCGAAACGTCCGGCGCCTCGCTCACCGCCAGCCCCTGCACCAGCGCCCGGGCGATCGGGTGCGAAGAGCCCCCCTCCACCGCCGCGACCATCGGCTTGACATGCTCCGGGCCGTGCCAACTCACCAGGGTCATCCGCCCCTGCGTCAGCGTCCCGGTCTTGTCGAGGAAGATCACGCCGCCGTCCTTGCCCGGCCGCGCCAGCGACTCGACCGCATCCCCACCCTTGATAAGGATCCCCCGCTGCGCCCCTCGCCCGATGGCCACCGTGATCGCCAAGGGCGTGGCCAACCCCAGCGCACACGGGCACGTCACGATCAACAGCGCCACCGCGTGGTCGATCGCGTTCGCCGGATCAAGGAACAACCAGGCCCCGGCCGTCAGCGCTGCCAGCGAGAGCATCGCCACGACGAACACGGACGCGATGCGATCCGCCAGCCGGACGATCGGCGCCCGCCGGCGGGTGCCCTCTTCGACCATCTTCAGCAAGCGCCCGATCCGCGTGGCCTCTCCCGTCGCCGCGACCCGGACCCGCACCACGCCGGACAGGTTCACCGCCCCCGCCGGCACGGCGTCGCCCATCCGCACGGCCACCGGCAGCGACTCGCCCGTCAGGAGCGACTGGTCGATGCTCGATTCCCCCTGCTCAACCACGCCATCCACCGGGAACGACTCGCCCGCCAGAACCTCGACGGTGTCACCAACCGAGAGCGCCTCGACCGGCACCTCCACCACCCGCTCACCCTCCACCCTTCGCGTCGACGTCGGCGTCAGCGAGAACAGCAGTTCGATCGCATCCGACGACCACCGCTGCTGCCGGTGCTGGATCAACCGCCCCACCAGCAGCGCGAACACCAGCACCGAGAGCGAATCGAAGTAGATCTCCCCCCGCCCCAGCACCGTGTTCACCACGCCCCACACACCCCCCGCCGCCAACCCCACCGCGATGGGCAGGTCCAGGTGCGCCGTTCTCGTCCGGATCGCCGCCCACGCCCCGCGGAAGAACACGCTCCCGGGCCACGCCAGCGACACCACGCTGAACATCATGCTCAGCCACCGGAACAGGTGCTGGTACTGCGCCTCCATGTGCGAGAACGCGCCGGAATACAACGCCAGCGCCAGCAGCATCACGTTCCCCGCGCACGCCCCCGCCACCGCCAGCCGGATCAGCATCCGCCGATCCTCCACCCGCCGCACCGACCGCGACCGCGAATCCCGCGCCGGGTGCGGCGGGTAGCCCAGCGAATCCAGCACCCGCGCCACCGCCGACAACTTCACCTGCGACGGGTCCCACACGACCCGCACCAGCGACCGCCTCAGGTCCAGCCTCGCCTCCACCACGCCCTTGACCACGCTCGGCAGCCGCTCCACCAGCCAGACGCACGCCGCGCAGTGCACCCCCTCCAGGAACAACTCCACCCGGCACAGCCCTGTCCCCGCCGGCTTCACGTACAGCGAGGCGAACAACGCATCGTCCATCTCGCCGTACCGCTTGCCCGTGCTCTTGACCGGCGTGGGCTCCGCCTCCGCCGCCTCGCGGACGCGGTAATACCGGTCCAGCCCGCACCCACGGATCACGTCGTACGCCGTGCGGCATCCCGCGCAACAGAACTGCGTGTCGTGCCCCTGCTCAATCAACCCCGCCGGCACCACCAGCCCACAATGCGAGCACAGCACATCCTCGCGATGCGCCGGGGCGAGCTCTCTGGCCAAGATCGTCGCTGCCATGGTGTTTCCCGATTCCTCTTACTTCGCCCCGTGGTCCTCGCACAGCGGGCACGCCGCCTCCGGCGTCAACTGGTTCACGCGCTGCACCGCGCCGCCCCGGAGGTGGTCCGTGCTCATCCCCACGATGGGCAGCCGCCCCGCCACCGTCCACAACCCCACCCCCACCAGCAGAAGCGACGTCAGCAGCGGCAGGTGCCGCCGCAGCGGCCCCGTCAACGCCTGCAACCCCACGCCCAGCCCGATCATCACCGGCAACGTCCCCACCCAGAACGCCGCCATCGTCGCCGCCCCCCACACCGGGCTCCCCGTTCCCGCCGCCGTGATCACAAACGCGTACAGCCACCCGCACGGCAGCAAGGTCGTCAGCAACCCCACCGCCGCGGCACGCCGCACGGGCGGCAGCGCCGCCGCCGCCCGATGGCCCTTGAGCGCCAACCGCTGCATCGCCCCCGGCACCCCCACCTTCCCGACGCGCACGCCGGAGTACCGCAGAATCGCCACCACGCCGATCCCGACCATCATCACCCCCGCGAGCACCGCCGCGACCTGCTGCACCCCCACCATCGAACCGCCCAAGTCAAGCGCCGCGCCCACGCTCCCGGCGATCACCCCCAGCGCCGTGTACGTCGTCAGCCGCCCGAGGTTGTACGCCGCGTGCAACGCCGCGGGCCCCGGGCCCGACTCGCCCGCGACCGCCACGGCGAGGAACGCGCCGCACATCCCCGCGCAGTGCACGCTGCCCAGCAGGCTCGCCACCAGCACCGCGCCGATCAACGCCGTCATGACACGCCCTCCACCATCGCCCGCGTCATGTCCTGCGTGAACACCTGATCGCCGCGTCGCACGATGAACCGAAACTCCCACAGCCCGGCCCGGTCGATCCGCGCCTCCCCGATGTACACGCCCTCCGGCGATCCACGGAGCTCACCTGCGATCCGCTCCCGCGCCCGGGCATGATGGAACGCCTCAAACTCCACCCTCGCCCCTTCGACCGCCCGTCCATCCCGGTCGCGCAGCCGCACCGCCATCGCCCCGCCGCCGGCGCGTTCCAGTTCCAGCACCCAGCCCAGCTCCGAGTTTCGCTCCCGCTGCCGCGCCGTTTCCTCCCAGTGCAGGGCCTTGCGGTCGTAGTCCCGCTCGACCGAGAACGACGACGAGTGCGCCCGCGAAGCCACAACCGTGAACGCCACGACGCACACGTTCAGCCCCAGCAACGCGAAAATCATCCCCGGCCACAGCCGCTTGCTCGCGCTCTTCATGATTCAGGCTCCTTCCGGTGCTCCTCCCCGTGCGCCCCGCCGTTTCCGTGCCCCGTGCCGGGCCCCATCATCCGGAACCGAACATCCTTCTTGAACGCCCCGTCCCGCGTGCTCACCTCGACGTGGATCACCGCCTCCCCGCCCTTGAGCGCCTCGCGCGGCGCCGCGACCAGTCCCGCCACAACCTTCGCCTGCCCCCCCGCCACCCGCACCGGATTGTCCTCCGCCGTCAGCCGAAGCCCCTCCGCCCCCGACACCGCGATGCCGTACTCCGCCGCCGTCTCCGTGCGATTCACGATCTTGATCTTCACCGGGTTGGCGATCTCGCCCCCCGGCAACTCCACAAACGGCCGCCCCACGCCCCGAAGCACCGTCACATCCGCCGGGCCCTTCGTCGACATCACGACCATGAATGCCGTCATCACCGCCAGCAGGATCGCCGGGTACACGATCACCCGCGGTCGCACCAGCCGCCGTTTCTCCCCCGACACCGCCGCCTGCGATGTATACCGGATCAGCCCCCGCGGCCGGCCAAGCTTCTCCATCACCGCATCGCAGGCGTCGATGCACTGCGTACAGCCGACGCACTCCATCTGCAGCCCGTCGCGGATGTCAATCCCCGTCGGGCACGTCTGCACGCACAGCCCGCAGTCAACGCAATCCCCCTGCTTGGTCTCCCCTTCAACGACTTTCAGCGACACATCCCGGCGCGCCTTTCTCCGCGGCTCGCCCCGCTTCCGATCGTAACTCACGATCAGCGAATCCCGGTCCAGCAGCGCCGACTGGAACCGCCCGTACGGGCACGCCACCAGGCACGTCTGCTCCCGGAAGAACGAGAAGTCAAACATCATCAGCCCGGTGACCACCACCATCACCAGGAACGGCGCCGGGTGTTGCAGCGGCGACTGCGTCACCCACACCCGCAGGTTGTCCACCCCGACAAAGTACGCCAGGAACGTGTGCGCCAGGTACATCGACACCAGCAGGTACGTCGCGTACTTGAGCGGCTTGCTATACGCCTTCCCCGCCAG
The DNA here is from genome assembly GCA_019636625.1 of Phycisphaeraceae bacterium. GTDB lineage: Bacteria > Planctomycetota > Phycisphaerae > Phycisphaerales > UBA1924 > JAHBXE01. Next base: position 10,236 of record JAHBXE010000029.1, on the reverse strand, counting down.
CGGTCCCTTTGCTCGCCCCGGCGCGCCCTCAAAGATCCGCTCGATCGGCCGGAACACGAACTCCATGTACACCGTCTGCGGACACGCCCACCCGCACCACACCCGCCCGAACAGCGCCGTCAGCAGGAAGATCCCGACAAACACCCCCACCAGCAGCAACGCCAGCAGCAGCGTGTCCGTCGGCAGGAACGTGTGCCCCAGCAGCGTGAACCGCCTCGTCGACAGGTCCAGCAGCACCAGCGGCTTCCCGTTCATCCGAAGGTACGGGATCACCGTAAAGATCAGGATCAGCACCCACGCCACCACCCGCCGCCGCGTGAGAAATCGCCCCGCCGACAGCCGCGGCCGGATCCACCGCCTCGAGCCATCATCATTGAGCGTCGACAGCACCCGCTTGGGCTGCTTCTCCGCCGACCTTGGCTTCTTTGCCGGACGCCCTGTTGTGCCGCTGGTCGTCACCCGTTCCCCCGCTTCAGCGACCGACCCCGGGAACCGCCGGGAACGGTGGGATGACATCCCCCTCCGGCGCACGGCCCGGCACGTTCTTTCCCCGCAGCGTCATCAGATACGACGCCAGGATCACCCGCTCGTTCTTCGACAGCTTCTGCTCCCAGGCCGGCATCGCGCCCATGTTCGCCCCCTTGGAGATGACCGTGTACAGGTCCTCCACCGTCTTCACGTTCTTGTACGCATCGTCCGTCAGGTTGACGCCGTTGATGCCCCCGCCCTCCCGCCCGTGGCACAGCGCGCAGTTCCCAACGAAGATGCTCCTGGCCACGCTCAGCATCTGCTGATCGCCCGCCATCTTCACGATCGTCTCCTGGTCCGGCTTCAGGTCGCCCACCGTCCCGAAGATCCTCTTGTAGTCGTTCACCTGGTCCTTCTCCCACGCCTCGTGCACCGTCCACGACAGCGGCGAGAAGTGCCAGAACACGATGTAGAACACCGAGAACAGGATCGACCCGAAGAACAGGATGTGCCACCACCCCGGCGTCGGGTTGTCGTACTCGCTGATCCCGTCGTACTCGTGCCCCGTGACGTTTGGCTCCTGTGTCGTCTTCACCGTGTGGTTCCTTGCTTGATCGCCCCATCTTCGAGCGGCAACGCCGCGGCCCGCTCGTACTCCATCCGCCGCCCGCGCCCGAACACCTTCAGCAGCACCGCCGTGAAGATCGCCAGGAACAGCACCAGCGCGACCTGCGGGAACACCGTCAACTCCAAGCCCCCCATGATGTCGCTGAGCTTCACCGCCGCGCCTCCTTCCTGCCCTCACCGCCCGCGCCCGGCGCAAAGTCCGCGTACGGGTCCCACTCCGGACCCTGCCGGATGTCCGCGCCCAGCCGTTGCAGGTACGCGACCAGCGCGATGATCTTCTTCCCGCCCACATCCGCGTACCCGCCCTGCTGGACGAGATCCGCCGCGATCTTCGCCGCCTGCAGCCTCGCCAGCCGCTCCGCTTCACCCTGCTTCACCACCGGCCCGTACGGCACGCCCAGCATCGCCATCGCGTTCACCCGCGCCTGGATGCCGCGGAAGTCGAGGTCCTGCTTGAGCAGGTGCTTGTACGCGGGCATGATGGACTGCGCCACGAGCTGCCGCGGGTCCTCCATGTGCCGCACGTGCCAGTCGTGCGACCTCGCCCCGCCCTCCCGCGCCAGGTCCGGCCCGATGCGCCGGCTGCCCCACTGGAACGGATGGTCGTACACGAACTCGCCGGGCTTGCTGTAATCGCCGTACCGCTTCGTCTCCGCCCAGATCGGCCGGATCATCTGCGAGTGGCAGTTGTAGCACCCCTCGGACACGTAAATGTCACGCCCCGCCAGCTCCAGCGGCGTGTACGGCTTGACCGACAGGATCGTCGGCACGTTCGACCGCACCAGGAACGTGGGGATGATCTCGAACAGGCTCGCCACCCCCACCGCGACAATCACCCACACCGTGAACTTCAGCGGCCGCCCCTCCCACCGCCGGTGCCACGCGCCCTGCAGGAACACATCCCCCTTGTGCCCGAAGTTCACGTTCGCGCTCAGGCGAGACTTGGGCAGCGGCGGGTCCACCCACACGCGGGCCAGCGCGGGGGCCTGGTGCACCGGCTCCTCGTACGTCGCCGGACGGGTCTGCCACGTCTTGTAGTAGTTCACCGCGCCCAGCACCGCCCCCGTGATGTACAGCACCCCGCCGATGATCCGGATCCAGTACATGGGCAGGATCGCGTTCACCGTCTCCACAAAGTCCTGGTACTGCAGGCTCCCGACCGAGTCAAACGCCCGCCACATCAGGCCCTGCGTCACCCCCGCCGTGTAGATCGACAGCACGTACAGCAGGATCCCAATCGTCCCCAGCCAGAAGTGCGCCGTCGCCAGCTTCACGCTCCAGAGCTTGGTCTGGAACAGCCGCGGCAGCAGCCAGTACATCATGCCAAAGGCCATGAAGCCGTTCCACCCCAGCGCCCCGCCGTGCACGTGCGCGATCGTCCAGTCCGTGTAGTGCGTCAGCGCGTTGATGCTCTTGACCGACAGCATCGGCCCCTCGAACGTCGACATCCCGTAGAACGTGATCCCGACCACGAAGAACTTGAGCACGGGGTCGACCGACACCTTGTGCCACGCGCCCCGCAGCGTCAGCAGCCCGTTGATCATCCCGCCCCAGCTCGGCATCCACAGCATCAGGCTGAAGAGCATCCCCAGCGAGCTCGCCCACGCCGGCAGCGCCGTGTAGTGCAGGTGGTGCGGCCCCGCCCAGATGTACATGAACACCAGCGTCCAGAAGTGCACGATGCTCAGCCGGTAGCTGTACACCGGCCGCTCCGCCGCCTTGGGCATGAAGTAGTACATCAGCCCGAGGAACGGCGTCGTCAGGAAGAACGCCACCGCGTTGTGCCCGTACCACCACTGCATGAACGCGTCCTGCACGCCCGCGTACAGCGAGTAGCTCTTCAGGAACACGCTCGCCGACATCACCTCCCCCGTGCTCAGGAAGTGGTACACCCCCACCGGCAGCCACAGGTTGTTGAACACGTGCAGGATCGCCACCGTCACGATCGTCGCGATGTAGAACCACAGCGCCACGTACATGTGCCGCTCGCGACGCCTGGCCAGCGTCCCGAAGAAGTTCACCCCGAAGAACCCCACCCACACCACCGCGATCATCAGGTCGATCGGCCACTCCAGCTCCGCGTACTCCTTGCTCTGCGTGATCCCCAGCGGGAGCGTCACCGCCGCCGAGACGATGATCGCCTGCCACCCCCAGAAGTGCAGCATGCTCAGCGTGTCGCTGAACATCCGGCACTTGCACAGCCGCTGCGTCGAGTAGTAGATCCCCGCGAAGATCGCGTTCCCGGCAAAGGCAAAGATCGCCGCGTTCGTGTGCAGCGGACGCAGGCGACCGAACGTCAGCCATTCCTGGCTCGCCAGCCACCCCAGCCACCCCAGCGGCCGAACACCCCCGAGCTCCCACTGCGCCGCCCTTGGCGCCACCAGTTCCAGCGCCACGATCAAGCCCGCCAGGAAGGCCACCAGCGCCCACACCAGCATCGCCGTAAGGAACTTCCTCACGATCGAATCGTCGTACCGGAACGTCTCCACCGCGCCGCCGGCCCCTCCCCCGCTCCCTCCCTTGCCAGCCCCCGAGTTCCCGCCCGAATGCTCCAGGTCCGCATCCTTCTTCGCGACGCTCATGCCAACCTCCAACAGCGAACCGCCCCCGGCACCGCATCCGCGCGTGAACCATCGTCACGCTCGACCGCGATGATCGTTCCGTCACCTTCCATCATCCACGGGGAAACTTCCCTGATGCCCGCGCCCAAGCCGCGCAGCCGCGCGCTCCGGACGCCTTCTCGCCCGCACAAGGAACACGCCCTAGGCCTTCCCGAGCAGCGCCGCCACCTTCGGCGCATACGTGTACGCCGGGCCGCCGCCCATCATCACCGCCACCCCCGCGGCCTCCATCATCTCCGCATCGCTCGCCCCCGCCTTGCGCGCCTTGGCCACGTGCGCCTCGATGCACGGATCGCACCGCACCGCCACGCCGATCGCCAGCGCGATCAACTCCTTCTGCTTCACCGTCAACGCCCCCTCCTTCATCAATCCCTGAAAGAACGGGCCGAACGCACGCCCGATCTCGGGCCATTGCGCCTTCATCTGGTCCATCGCCGTCGCTTCACCACTCGCCATGTGCTAAACCTCCAGTAGCGGACCGCGCGGGCCTGACCCGCCCGCGAGAGCCACCAGAAGTCTGCCATTCCCAAACCCCCCGCCCCACCCGGAAACTTCCCCGTTCACGCCTCCGCCAGGCCCTCGCGGATCGCCAGCCGCACCAGCTCCGACCGATTCTCCACCCCCAGCTTCTTCATGATCCGTTCCTGGTGCCCGTCGATCGTCTTCGCGCTCCGCGAAAGCTCCTTCGCGATCTCCACCCGCGTCATCCCCTTCCCGATCAAACGAAGCACCTCGATCTCCCGCTCCGACAGCGTGCCCAGCAGCGTCCGCGGCCCCTTGGCCTCCTTCTCGCGTTCCCCGCGCCCCGCCGCCACCCCGCCGCACCTGGCCTTCACCTTCGGCCCCATCACGAACACGCCCCCCTTGCTCCTGGCCACCTCGAGCACCCCCGCCGAGATGTCTTCCAGCTCGTCCCCTTTGGCAAAGTACCCCCACCCGCCGCACGCGTACGCCGCCGCGAGGTACCCGTCCCGGATGTGCGCACTCAAGAATATGAAACGCAACTCCGGATGCTTGTGGCGAAGCCGGTCCGCCATCTCGAACACATCCGGCCCCGGCATCTCAATATCCAGCAGCACCACGTCCGGCTTCAGCCGTTCAACTTCCTCGAGCAGCTTCTCCGCCGTGCCCAGGCGGCCAACGACCTTGATCCTTCCATCGATGGCAAACTGCGCCTTGAGCCCTTCCACCAGCACCGCGTGATCATCCACGCACAGCACTCGAACGCCCTCCGCTCCGGACTCGCGCACCGCCTCCGCCGCCGCGCTCCGCGTTCCCCTGCCGCTCGCCCTTGGAGTGTGCTCACCCACGCGTCTTACCTCCGGCTCAGATTCAACACTGTACCAAACACCGCCTGCAACTCCTGGAGGTCCCCCGTTCGCTCGATCACCCGATCCGCAATGCCGTCCCACGATTCTCCCGCGCCCCCGGCAGGCCCGAACCGGACCAGCCTCCGACCCCCGCCCGTGCCCGATCGCTTCCACGCTTGGGCCCGCGCCGCCCCCACCACGCCCGGATCGACCACCCACACGCCGTCCCCCTCCGGCGCTCCTTCCACCACCTTCGCCCCGCCCTTGCTCAGGATGTGCCTGACCAGCGACGCCGCCCTCCCATCCGCGATGCTCACCCCCGCCGTCGGGCCCCGCGCCTCATCCTCCCGGCTCTCCGCCGACGGCACGGTCATCACGATCGTCGTCCCCTTGCCCACCTCCGATTGAATCTCCACCCGACCCCCCGCGTGCTCGGTCACGCGCCGCACCAGCGCCAGACCAAGCCCCGTCCCCAGCCCGCGCGGCTTGGTCGTGAAGAACATCTCAAACGCCCGGCGTTTGACCTCGTCGCTCATCCCCGCGCCATTATCCGTCACCCCGATCCGCACCATCGCTCGTCCAGCTCCGCCCCCGTCCTCCCCCGCCGCCCGCTCCGCCCACAGCCGCACCATCCCCTGCTTCCGCTTCCGCTCCGCCGGGATCGCCTCCCCCGCGTTCACCACCAGGTTCAGCACCGCCTGCGTCAGCCGGTGCGGCGCCACCGCCACCGCCGGCAACCCATCCTGAAACTTCGCCGTCACACGCACATGCTTGGGTACAGCCTTCGAGATCAGCACCCCCGCCTGCCCCCACCACTCCCGCAGGTTCGTCGCCTCCCCACCGCTCTCCCCTCCCCGGGTCTCGTCCGCATCCGGATCCAGCGCGAGAAAGTGCAGCCCATCCGCCAGTTGCTGCAAGTACGCGACGCTCTTGCGGATCTCCTCCACGTGCCGCCCCTCGCCCGCCGGAATCGCGCCCGACTCGCACGCCGCACGCAGCGCGTTGAGCCTCGCCCGCACCGGCAGCAGCACGTTGTTCATGTCGTGCCCCAGCCCCGCCGCCAGCGTCCCGATCGACGCCATCCGGTCCGCCATCCGCAACCTCAGGTGCGCCGTCTGCAGCGCCGCCGTCTGCTCCGCCAGCAGCTCCTGCGACCGCACCCGCTCCTCTTCCCGAGACCGCTCCTCCTCCGCGTACCGGCTCATGTCCCGGATAATGCCGACAAACAGCGGCGCCCCTCCACCCGGAACGTCCGCCCTCGACACGCACAGCTCGATCGGCACCAGCCGGCCGTCCTTCCGCACCGCCTCAAACCGCCGCGGCCGGTTCAGAATGTGCGTCCGCCCCGTCTCCCGGTACTTCGCCAGGTACCCATCATGCGACGACCGATGCGGCTCCGGCATCAGCACACGCACGTTCTTCCCCACCAGCTCCGAAGGGTCCCACCCCAGCACGCGCCTCACCGAATCGCTCACCGACAGAATCATCCCCCGATGATCGATCGTCACAATCGGATCCAGCGCCGCCGCAAGTGCCGCCCGCTCCAGCGCAGGCGCCGACGCCGGAGGCTCCTTCACCCGCCCGCCCCGTCCCGCCCCTCGCTTTGGCACGCCTGACGCCATCGCGAAGATTGTACTTCCCGACACCCCCCTGTTCGTCCGCCACGATCAGGGAAACTTCCGCGTAGTAGAAGCCGACCGCTTGCACGATGATCGTGGCGGAACAGGTCCATGCTGCCCGGGCGACACGATGTCGGACAACCTCTTTCACCCCGCGCCTCAACAAACCCCGCGCGGCCAGCGGTCGAGTATCGCGCCATGATCCCCCGCCCGAATGACGACGCCGGCGTGCTATCCGTTCTCCGCATCACCGGCATGCGCGACAACGCCTGCCGCGACCGCATCACCGAAGCCCTCCTCGCCGTCCCCGGCGTGCGCGACGCCGACGTCAGCCTGTTCCACGCCACGGCCCGCGTCGTCCACGCCTCGTCCTGCACGCCACAGTCCCTCATGAGTGCCGTCGCCTCCGCCGGGTACCGCGCCTTCCTCGACCGCCCATGACCAAGCAGGGAGTAGAGCCATGTCCGTCCTCAAGCACGAGTTGACCGCACGCGACATCATGTCCGTCGATCCCATCTGCGTCCGCCCCCACACCACCATCCGCGAACTCGCCCGAACCTTCGAGGAGCACGAAATCTCCGGCGCTCCCGTCATCGACCAGTCCGGCAAGGTCGTCGGCGTCGTCACCAAGACCGACCTCATCCGCCGATGCTCCGAGGGCACCGCCGACATCCCCCCCGCCTACCTCTTCGAGGTCCTCTCCGACCAGGGCGACGATGAAGAGGCCAGCCAGGTCATCCCCGAGCCCCTCATCTGCGTCGAAGACTTCATGACCGAGGACCCCCTCATGGTCGCCCCCACCATCTCCGTCGCGACCATCGCCAAGCTCATGTTCGAACGCCGGATCCACCGCGTCATCGTCGCCGACGACGACCGCTTCCCCATGGGCATCGTCACCAGCCTCGACATCCTCGGCGCCTACTCCCGGTAGACCCCCCAAAACCCCCGAACAACCACCCCCTCGCCCCGGCGTCCCGCACTCCTGTAATATGGTCCTAACCCATTCAAGGAGTCCGGGATGTCCTCCATCGCCCCTCGCCGTCTCGTCCTCGCCGCTGGCCTCGCTCTCGCCGTCCTCGGCTGCTCGTCAAAGCCCACCTCGCAGCAGGCCACCAAGCCCGCGACGCCTCCCCCGGCGCCGACTCCCATCACCGCCGCACCCACCCCGCCACCCGCGCCCCAACCCCCCGCCGCCGAGCAGGGCGCTCGCCGCGAATCCCCCGCAACCCGCGGCCCAACGCCCCCCGGTCGCTTCAACGGCACCCCCCCCGAACTCGCCCAGCGCCCGGGCACGTACTTCGTCCTCAACGGAACGCCCGAGAAGGTGCCGGCCGTCAAGCTCGGTGAACGCGCCACCGTCGCCCGCATCATCGACGAGGGCAAGAACCGCAACCAGGTCATGGACCACCTCACGCACCTCACCACAAAACTCGGTCCACGGCTCACCGGCTCTTCCCGCCTCGAAGCCGCCAACCGCTGGGCCATGGAGCAGTTCCAGTCCTGGGGCCTCGAATCCCACCTCTACCAGTGGGGCACCATCCCCGTCCGCTTCGACCGTGGCCCCTCCCACGCCAAGGTCGGAACCATGCGCGAAAGCGGCGAGTTCCGCCCCACACGCGACCTCGAGTTCACCGCCCCCGCCTGGTCCGCCGGCACCAACGGCCCCGTCCGCGGCCAGATCATCAAGATGCCCGAGACCGAGGAGCAGTACGAGGCCGTCAAGGACAAGCTCGCCGGTTCCTGGATCCTCATCAAGGCCTCCGGCCAAGGCCGCCGCGGCGTAGGCCCGATGTCCGGCGGCGCCCAGGCCCGCCAGCGCTTCTTCGCCGAAACCCGCCGCAAGATCGAGGCCGGCGAGCTCAAGCTCCAGCCCGACGCCCAACCCGAAGAAGCCCAGCCCGAACCCCAGCCCGCGCCGGAAGCCAAGCCCGCCGCCCCGACCGAGGGCATCGCCGGCGCCTGGGAAGGCACCGCCACCGGCGGCCGAATCCCCGAAGGCGGCGCCCCCTTCACCCTCGAGTTCAAGGTCGAGGGCGACACCGTCACCGGCACCATGGGCTACCCCAACTACCACTCCGGCCCCATCAAGGACGGCAAGTGGGACAACGCGTCCAAGACCCTCACCTTCTCCTGGGAAGGCCCCGGCGGCACCGGCACCTACTCCTTCAAGCTCGACGGCCAGACCCTCTCCGGCCAGTCCCAGCGCGATGAGAACACCGTGATCGCCCTCTCCGCCAAGCGCCCCCAACCCGCCGAGGCCGCCGCGCCTCAGCCCGAGGCCGCCCGCCCCGCCCGCCGCGCCGAACGCCCCAAGGGCCCCAGCATCGACGAACGCGTCTTCATGCACGCCCCCGCCGGCTACATCTCCGCCTCCGGCGATGAACTCGTCCGCACCAGCGGCAACTTCCGCAACCTCTCCATGGCCAACCTGCCCAAGGATGTGGAAATCACCGTCCGCTCTTCCGACTACGACTACATCAACTCCCGCGTCTCCGACGGCGGAACCATCCACCTCGAAGTCAACCTCGACCACACCTTCGTCGAAGGCCCCATCCCCGTCTACAACACCATCGCCGAGATCAAGGGCGTTGAACTCCCCGACGAAGTCGTCATCATCTCCGCTCACCTCGACTCCTGGGACGGCCCCGGCTCCCTCGGCACCACCGACAACGCCACCGGCTCCTCCGTCACCCTCGAAGCCGCCCGGATCCTCGCCGCCGTCGGCGCCAAGCCCAAGCGCACCATCCGCTTCATCCTCTGGACCGGCGAGGAACAGGGCCTCCTCGGCAGCCGCGCCTACGTCCGCGAGCTCAAGGAGAAAGACCTCCTCAAGAACATCTCCGCCGTCTTCGTCGACGACGGCGGTACCAACTTCCAGGGCGGCCTCCACTGCCTCGATTCCCAGGTCGACTTCCTCGCCGCGGCCACGGCGCCCGTCAACGGCGTCTTCTGGTCCAGCACCGACCAGCGCTTCCTCGACGTCAACATCCAGCCCGGCCGCCGCATGGGCGGCGGCATCTCCGGCGGCTCCAGCGACCACGCCTCCTTCCTCGCCGAAGGCGTCCCCGGCTACTTCTGGGATGAAGTCGGCCGCGCCAACTACGGCTACGGCTGGCACACCCAGAACGACAAGCTCGACCTCGCCATCCCCGAGTACCTGATCCAGTCGAGCACCTGCTCCGCCATCACCGCCTACAACCTCGCCAACGCCCCAACCCTCCTCCCACGCCAACCCCTCCCACGCAACGAAGACTCCAAGGACACCAGCGCCAGCGCTGAACCAAGCAGTTCGAACACGCAGGCCACCGCCCGCTAACCCGCGACCACACCTTCACTCACCTCCAAGAGCCGCCCCGACAGAGGGCGGCTCTTTCTCTTTCACCCATTCACCTCTTCACCTCTTCACCTGCTCACCTCTTCACCTGCTCACCTCTTCACCTGCTCACCTCTTCACCTGTTCACCTGTTCACCTCTTCACCTGTTCACCTGTTCAAACCCCACTCCCCACTCTCCACTCCCCCCCCCCCCCCCCCCCCCCCCCCCCCCCCCCCTGGCGCCCGACACCCCCCCCCCCCCCCCCCCCCCCCCCCC
>JAHBXE010000028.1 GCA_019636625.1 Phycisphaeraceae bacterium | reverse complement strand
GGGGGGGGGGCGGTGTGGGGGGGGGGGGGGGGGGGGGGGGGGGGGGGGACATGGAGCGAACTTCCGCGCGCTCCCTCTCTCCCCTAAACCCTACCCGCCCCGAAACCCCATTCTTCAACTCCATTGCTTCTACCCCGCGCACCCTCTACCATTTTCGGTTCTCGGGCGGGGACCGCCCGCCCGAAGGATGGACCTGAGGGCTATGCACCGTTCATCGGATCGAGTACCCGAGCACGACGTTCCAGATGCCGAGAGCATCGACGGAAGTGTTGTCGTCGGGCCCTCCGGAGCCCTCGTGGAGCGCTTCGGACAGGGGCTCGATTCCAAGGTTCTCGTCCTCAACAAACTCTACATGGCGATCCGCGTCGTTTCTGCACGCCGCGCTTTCGTCATGCTCGCCAAGGACCTCGCCGAGGTCATCCATGTCGATGAAGGCAAGTACCAGAACTTCAACTTCTCCTCGTGGCTCGAAGTCGCCCAGTTCCAGAAGGAGTTCGAACGCGAGCGCCACGACTGGGTCAAGACCGTCCGCTTCGACATCGCCGTCCCGCGGATCATCCGCCTCTTCGGCTACGAGCGCCTCCCGGCCCAGTCCGTCAAGCTCAACCGCCGCAACCTCTTTGCTCGCGACCGCAACCAGTGCCAGTACTGCGGCAAGCACTTCCCCACCGCCGACCTCTCGATCGACCACGTCCTCCCCCGCGCCCAGGGCGGCGGTGAGTCGTGGGAGAATCTCGTCTGCGCCTGCCTCTGGTGCAACGCCAAGAAAGGCGGCCGCACCCCCGAACAGGCCAACATGAAACTCGTCCGCCCCGTCAAGCGCCCCAAGCGGAACCCCCTCATCACCCTTCGCCTGGGCAGCGAGAAGTACCAGTCGTGGAAGACGTTTTTGGATGAGGCGTATTGGAGCGTGGAGCTTCGGTAACTCCGGGCCTCCGCCGACACTGGCGTATGATTCAAGCATGAAGAAGCGAGCACCGTCAAACGGTAAGAAGCTCCGGCGGGAGTTCAGCGTGGTGATCGAGCGCGATCAGGACGGCTGGTTTGTGGCCAGCGTCCCGGAGCTGCGCGGCTGCCACACCCAGGCCCGTTCACTCGACACGCTCATCAGGCGCACACGGGAAGCGATCAACGCCTGCCTCGACTCGCTCAGCGATCAACCGCAAACCACGTTCATCGGCCTCCAGCGGATCGCCGTCTGACATGCCCAGACTGCCGCGCATCCCAGGGCGCAAACTCATCGCCGCCCTCCAACGCTTCGGGTTCCAAGTTGTTCGAATCCGCGGCAGCCATCATGTGCTTCGGCACGCCGACGGTCGCATGACGGTCGTACCGGTTCACGCCCGCGAAACCATCGGACCCGGCCTGCTGACACGAATCCTCGCCGACTGCGAAATCACGCTCGAGCAACTGCTGGACGTGCTTTGACCGTCGGCGATCGGATTGGGATCGCAACGGGAGCCCATGGCTGAACTCGATGCCAGGAAGGCCTGGCGCTCGATGGCCCGAACACGCCCGCTCAACCCTGCGCCCCGATTGCAACCGCCTCCGCCACCCTCCACTTCCGCAGCGGCACAAACCACTCGTGGGTGATATACTGCGAGAAGCGATTCTTGAGTATCTATCTGTGACCGCACCGCATCAGGCTGGACACCGGCAATCCTCTCGATGCCCCGCAAAGGGAGAGATGAATCGCCGTCCCTCGTCAGCCGGGACAACACCGGGGCCGGAGCACTTGACACAGCGCATCTCAGATCTGAGCAAGCATTGCTGATCGCGAGCTTAGCCTCTGACCAGACGTCAGGCAATCGAAGAGCACCTTTGGGGAAAAGAGGAGCATGAGCATCAAGCGAGCAATTCGCACCCTGCCACATTTCGCCGCGCGCGCTTTGCTCGGCCTCATCGGAGCCTGCGCCTTCATTGCAGGCCTCGTCCTAATGGCTAGTTTCAGTTACATATTGGGGCTGGGACTGTGTGGCATCGCTTTTTTGTGCTTGTACGGAATCTTTCTCATTCGAAAGAACGACCCGAGGCCGATGCAGATTTGTGATGGACAAATGGCGATGAGCCTGGTAATACCTGACGACGATCCTGTTCTCGAATCTCTCCGAGAAATTGTCAGAATCCACGTCCACGTGCTGTCGCAGCAACGCCGATTATTGGTTGTGCCCGATCATTACGGCGTGGTGTGTCAGGAAGAGTGGGATAGGGAAACGTCGCACTTCATCCAGCACGTTGTCATTCCTCACATCGAGACGCGAGTGCCCGAGGCTCATCGCCGAAAATCGTTCGGGCGGATGCTCCGGCAAGCAAAACGATCTGTTCCCAACATTGCCCTCGACAACCTCGCGGCTGGCGTGTTCCGCTATATCATTGAGAGTGAAATCTCCGACTATGACGTCACGCAACCTGAGGCGTTGCAAGCAGACTCGCACCTCAACAAACTGGGGGAATCTGAGGAATAGTGTGCATGTGAGCTTCAATGGGCCGGGTAGCGCACTCACGAATCGGGGCAGGAACGCGGTCAGCTCGCAGAATTTCAGGCGTCAAGGGAAGGTGTATGCGCCATCCTCCCATGCAAGTTGCGCAGCGATCCGGAAGCCAACTCCACTCAGCAAGATGAACTCACGGGCATGGCGCTCTACCCAGCATATCTCGCCGCTGTCGTTTCATCTTCAGGCTTCACCAAGTCAGCCCGAACCATCGCCTCTCAAACCGATGTTGTCCTTCTGACTCGGGGCGGTCTCGGTCACTTCCAAGCCCCGCCACACAATGCCTGCACCGGCTGAGGATATATCCCTTGACTCGCCCCGCCCCTACCCCTTCTTCTTCCCCTTCCCCTTCGTCGACGGTATATGCGGCATCCCCGCGATCATCCCGTCGATCTTCTTCGCCAGCGAAAAATCCTTCGCCGTGATCCCCCCCGCATCGTGCGTCGACAGCGTCAGTGTCACCTTGTTGTACCGGACCAGCAAGTCCGGGTGGTGCTGGTCCGCTTCCGCCGCCTCCGCCACTTGATTCACGAACCTCATCGCCGCGGCGAAATCCGGGAACTGCACCGTCCGCTGCAGCGTCTCCCCCACCTCGGACCATTCCGGCACGCCGCCGAGTTCCGTCTGAATCTCCGCTTCCGAAAGCTTGCTCATCCGATGCTCCGCACCGCCCCGCCTTCGATTCCACTTCGACGAAAGCCCGATCCCTTCCCGAAACCGAACCCCTGAGGCCGGGAGTGTACCGCCCTCCTCCTCCCGACGCCTCCCCCTCCAGGGCGCGGGCCTCCAATCCTCGCCTCTGTATCCTCTTCAAGCCACGGCCCCTCGGCCGGGACACCCGCGCCTTGCGCCTCGCTCCACGCGTCCAGCCCTCGATCCGCCTCTCCACCACCCGCCATGCCTCCCCCCCATCCCCCGTCACCGTCTCACCGCCCCACCGTCTCACCCTCTCGCCCTACCACCCGCCTCGCCCCATCACCCACCGGCGCCCTCCACCTCGGCAACGCCCGCACGTTCCTCATCACCTGGGCCCTCGCCCGCCAGAACAACTGGTCCATCATCCTCCGCATCGAGGACCTCGACGGCCCCCGCATCAAGCCCGGCGCCATCGAAGCCACCATCGACATCCTGCACTGGCTCGGCCTCTCCTGGGACACCGGCCCGTTCATCCAGTCCCACGACCTCGAACCCTACCGCGCCGCCATGCGCTCCCTCGCCCACAACGCCCTCGCCTACCCCTCCGATCTCTCCCGCTCCGAGATCGAGGCCGCGGCGTCCGCCCCGCAGGAAGGCGTCCACGAAACCCCATTCCCCGCCTCCCTCCGACCCCCGATCCACCCGCGCCCCTTCATCGACGAATCCACAAACTGGCGCTTCCTCACCCCGCCCGGCCCTGTCGAGTTCCACGACCACTTCGCCGGCCCGCAACGCCTCGACCCCGCCTCCACCATCGGCGACTTCATCATCTGGACCAAGCGCGCCCAACCCTCCTACCAGCTCGCGGTCGTCGTCGACGACCACCGGCAGGGGGTCACCCACATCGTCCGCGGCAACGACCTCCTCGATTCCGCCGCCCGACAACTCCTCCTCTACCGCGCCCTCCACTTCTCCCCCGAGCCGCGCTACACCCACCTCCCTCTCATCCGCGGCCACGACGGCAAACGCCTTGCAAAACGCCACGGTGACACACGCCTCGAAACCTACCGCGCCGCCGGCGTGTCTCCCGAACGAATCATCGGCCTCCTCGCCATGTGGAGCGGAGTCACCCCGAACCCCGAACCCATGCCCGCCGCCGACTTCGCGGCCCGTTTCCGCCTGAATACGATGTCTCCCACCGATATCACCTTCACCTCGGAGAACCACGCGTGGCTACTGGGCAACTGAACCTCTCCGGCAGCGACAGCGCCGGGTCAACCCGCCGCACACTCCTCCGCGCCTGCCTCATCCTCGCCGTCATCGGCACCATCTTCGGCCTCGCCTTTGCCCGCGGCTGCGACGACAAGCACGACGCCAAGGTCCAGGTCGTCAAGATCGGTGGCAAGACCTTCCACCTCGAAATCGCCGATACGGACGCGGTCCGCACCAAGGGCCTCGGCGGCCGCGACTTCATCGAACCCGACGGCGGAATGCTCTTCGTGTTCACCCAACCCCGTGTCAGCGCCTTCGTGATGCGCGACTGTCCCATCCCCATCGACATCATCTACCTCGACCAGTACGGCAAGATTCTCACCTGGCACCAGATGACCCCCGAACCACCGCGCACCGAGGAGGAAAAAGTCCTCTCCCCCCCCTACCCCGGCGCCCCGGAGCACACTTGGAGCAATGCCGCCTACGAGAACCGTCTCAAGCAGTACCCCAGCCGTTTCCCCACCCAGTTCGTCATCGAGCTCAAGGGCGGAACCATCCCCTCCTTGAACCTCAAGGAAGGCGACAAGATCGACCTCCCCCTGGCCGCACTGAAGAGCCGCGCCAAGTAGGCCGATAAGCCGTTATCAAGCTCGGTGGCACGCTTCGCAAAGGCGTGTCTTCACATTCCCACGCCCCGGGCGTGCGCAGGGTTCACGGATGGCCCAGCAGATCGTCACCATCGCCGCGTGCTCCACCGCCGGAGACGCCGCCGCGCGTTGGTGGCTGCCCATCGTCGCGGCCTGGCCCCGCGAAGCCCCGCAATCCCGCCACACCCCCCTTTCAGACGTCCTCGCCGAAGTCATGTCCGCCCCCAGCGCCGACGCCCTCCATCACCTCGGCACCCTTCTCCTCATCCTCGGCCCCGAAATCTCCGGCTCCTCTCTCTTCCAACTCGTCGACCGCCTCCAGCAGCACCTGGTCCCCGCCGTCCTCCTCTTCCCCTCCGCCGACGGCCCCATGCGCCAGCTCGAAAGCGAAGGCATCATCGTCGAATCTTGGGACGCCTCCCCCTCCCTCCTCGCTCCCTTCCTCTTCACCCTCGCCCAGCGCCAATCCACCATCCGCGCCCTCCAGCAGGAACTCTCGATCTCCAGCCGCTACCAGGGCGGGGTCCGCGGCGAGATGGACCGCATCCACGATGAACTCAATCTCGCCGCCTCCGTCCAGCAGGAAATGCTCCCCCGCCGCCTCCCCGAAACCCCCAGCATCCAGTTCGGCACACTCTTCCGCCCCGCCGGCTACGTCAGCGGCGACATCTACGACGTCGTCCAGCTCGACGACCGCACCATCGGCTTCTTCATCGCCGACGCCGTCGGCCATGGCGTCCCCGCCGCCCTCATGACCATGGTCATCAGCCGCAGCCTCCGCATGACCCGCATGGGCGACCAGGGCAAGGAAATCATCTCCCCCGCCGAGGCCATGACACGCCTCAACGATGAACTCTGCCGCGGCAAGAAAGACTCCCCCCGCTTCTCCACCGCCGTCTACGGCACCATCGACACCATCACCCGCGAAGTCCGCCTCGCCGGCGCCGGCCACCCTCCCCCGCTCCGCATCCGCGGCTCCTTCATGACCAAGGTCAACACCGACGGCCCACTCCTGGGTGCCTTCCCCGGCGAGAAGTACGATGAAGCCGTCTTCACCCTCGCCGAGGATGAGACCCTCCTCCTCTACAGCGACGGCTTCGAAACCGCCTTCGCCCCGCTCGAATCCCAGCCCGGCCGCCGAAAAGCCGCCGACTCCTACCTCGCGGAACTCGCCCGCCTCCCCTGGCCAGGCCCCTCCCACGAAGGCTCCGCCGCCCAGGCCCTCCGAATACTCGAAGACCGGATCGATGAGCAGTCCGGCTCCCTCCACCAAGTCGACGACGTCACCGCCGTCGCCATCTCCGCCCGCCCCAGCGCCGCCGCCGCGCGCCAGGACATCAGGCAGGCTGCATAATCACCTGGTGCACCGTCTCCAGCCGCTCCGGCTTCTGCGCCCGGTCAAACTCCACCACCCCATCCTTCAGCCGCACAACCCGATGGCACCGCGCCGCCGTCGCCGGATCGTGCGTCACCATGATGATCGTCATCCCGCCCGCGTGCAACTGATCGAACGTATCGAGGATCGCCCGACCCGTCGCGCTGTCCAGGTTCCCCGTCGGCTCATCCGCCAGCAGGATCACCGGCCGCGTCACCAGCGCCCGCGCAATCGCCACCCGCTGCTGCTGCCCGCCAGACAACTCCCGCGGCCGATGCCCCAGCCGATCCCCCAGCCCCACCAGCGACAACGCCTCCACCGCCCGCTTCCGCCGCTCGTGCTTGTGCACCCCCTGGTAAAACAGCGGCACCGCCACGTTCTCCTCGATCGTCTCCGCCGGAATCAGGTTGAACGCCTGAAACACAAACCCGATCGTCCGCCCCCGAAACTCCGAAAGCTCCTCATCATCCATCGTCCCGATGTCCCGCCCATCCAGCAGGTAGTTCCCCCCCGTCGGCCGATCCAGACACCCCAGAATGTTCATCAGCGTCGACTTCCCCGACCCCGACGCCCCCATGATCGCCACGTACTCCCCCCGCTCAATTGACACATCCACACCCCGCAACGCCTCCACCATCACCGTCCCGTCCGGCTTGTAATACGTTTTCCGAAGTTGTCGAAGCTCAGCAACAGGGGGCATGGCACTCTCACCATTCAAGGATGCGCGGCAACCAACCAGCAGCCAGAGTGTATGGACGCCCAGCACCCACCCAACCCACCTCCCCTTCCAAATCCGACGTATTCCCACAGCCCCCTCTCGTGGCACCGGCCACAGGCTTTGAGTGGCCGGTGTGATCCCGGCAGCTTCCCACCAGCCCCGGAGCTCATCGCATCAACGGCGCTCCAAAGCGCCAGCGGCTGACTCCGCCTCACGCAGCTTGGTCACGATCTGTTCCGGCGTGTGTCTGGTTCATTTCATCGAGAGCCTCTCGGACCCGTTCGGGGTCCATCGGGACTCTCATGGCGACTGGATCAGGATTTGGGGAGCAGGTCACCCTCTCCCGCCCCCCTCAACTCTCCTCCGCATCCTCAAGCTGCAACCCCGCCAGCGCCGTCATCGGGTCCGGCGCGAAGTGGAACACCTTGTCCAGCCCCGTCACATGGAACACCGACCACACCTCATCGCTCACCGAGCACAGCTTCAGCTTCCGCCCCGCCTTGCTCAGCCCCGCGCGCAGCTTCAGCAGCTGCGCGATGTTCGAGCTGTTCAGGTACGTCACCGAGCCCAGGTTCAGCACGATGTGCGGCGTCGATTCCGCCTGCGCCACGCGATCAATCAGCCCCGTCAGCTCCTCCGAGATCGCGGGCTCATCAGACAGCTCGGAAATCGCAATGTCATCGGACCAGTCAGTGGCCATGGCTCAAGTCTACCGAAAACACCAGCCCAATGGCGGAAGGCGACAGTCCAATGTGCCCGGCACGATCCGCCAACTCTCAGAGCAGTACGCCTCAGGAACCCCCCGGTTCGCCCGCCGCCGCCTCAGTGGTTTCACCACCCTCCTCCTTCGGCACCCGCGCCGCCGCGATCACCTTGTCCCCTTCATCCAGCGCCGCGATCCGGACCCCCTGCGCCCCCCGACCGCACTCCCGGATCGTGCTCGCCGCCATCCGCACCAGCTTCCCTCCCTTGCTGATCACCACCAGGTCGTCCGTCTCCTGCACCGCCAGCGCCGCCACCGCCCGCCCATTCCGCTCCGAGGTGTTGATGTCCGCCCGCCCCTTCCCACCCCGCGACTGCGACCGCAGCTTCCCCACCTCCGGCTGCACCCGGTACTCATCAATGAGCGTCCGCTTCCCGTACCCATTCTCGCACACCGTCAGCAGGCACGTCGTCGGGTCCTTCGTCATCAAGTCCCCGTCCGCGTCCGGCGCCATCGGAACACGGACCATACCGATCACCTGGTTCCCCTCGTCCAGCTCGATCCCCTTCACCCCCGCCGCCGCCCGACCCATCAGCCGCGCATCCTGCTCGTTGAACCGGATCGCCAGGCCGTCCGCCGTCGCGAGCAGGATGTCGTCGTTCCCGTCCGTCAACGTCACGTCCAGCAGCGCATCCCCCTCCTTGAGCCCCACCGCGATGATGCCCGCCTTGTGGACGTTCCGGTACTCCTTCAGCGCCGTCCGCTTCACGATCCCCTCGCGCGACACAAAGGTGAGATAGTTGGACCCCTCCTCGAAGTTCTTGATCGCCAGGTACGCGCACGTCCGCTCGCCGGGCTGCCCATCCGTGCCGGGCTTGAGGTCGATGATGTTCACCATCGCCCGCCCCTTGCTCGTCCGGCTCATTTCCGGCAGTTCGTACACCTTGATCTTGAACACGCGACCCGTGTCCGTGAAGCACAGGAGATCATCGTGCGTGCTCGCGACGAACAGGTGCTCGATGAAGTCGTCGTCCTTCGAATCGCTCGCGATGATGCCCTTGCCGCCCCGCCCTTGCTGGCGATAGGTCTTGAGCGGGACACGCTTGGCGTACCCCTGGTGCGAGATCGTGACGGCCATGTCCTCGACCTGGATCAATGCGGCGATGTTGATGTCCCCGCCGGAGTCCTCGATCGTGGTCTTGCGGCGGCCCTCCTCGCCGACGCCGTAGCGGGCCTTCATCTCGGCGCAGTCGTCCTTGATCATCTTGAGAACCAGCGCGCCGTCGGCCAGGATCCGCTCGTAGTTCTCGATCTCCTCGACCAGCGCCTTGTACTCGGCGACGAGCCGCTCGATCTCAAGCCCGACGAGCTGGATGAGCCGGAACTCGCCGATCTTCTCCGCCTGCATGCGGGAGAGCGCCACGCCGCCGACGGCGTCCTGCGAACGGACGTAGTTGAGCAGCCTGGCCGGCATCATGGCGGCGAACTTGTGATCGGGGGCGATGCGGAAGCGCCGGTGCATCAGGGCCTGGATGGCCTCCTCGCGCGTCTTGCTCGCGCGGATGAGCCGGATCACCTCGTCGATGTCGCAGACGGCGTAGATCAGGCCCTCCAACTCGTGAGCCTTGCGCTTGGCCTCACGGAGCAGGTACGCCGTGCGCCGGCGGATCACGTCCTGCCGGTGTTCGATGTACCGCTCGATCATCTCCTTGAGCGTGAGCGTGCGCGGCTGGCGGTTGACCAGCGCGATGCTGTTGATGCTGAAGGTGTCCTGGAGCTGCGTGAACTCGTAGAGCTGGTTCTCGATGACGCGCGGATCGGCGCCTTTCTTGAGCTCGATGACGATGCGGGTCTGCGCTTCGCGGCCGGATTCGTTGCGGACGTCGGAGACCTCGGTGATCTTCTCTTCCTTCACCGCTTCGACGATGCGTTCAACGAGCGTGCGCTGGCCCAGCATGTAGGGGATCGAGTCGATGACGATCTGCTGACGGTCCTTGCCGATCTCCTCCACGTGCATCTGGCCGCGGAGCGTGACCTTGCCGCGGCCCGTGGCGTAAGCCTCGAGAATGCCACCACGCCCGAGGATGACGCCGCCGGTGGGAAAGTCGGGGCCCTTGATGCCCAGCCGTGTGATCGACCCGTCGGGGCCGATCTCGTCGGTCATCAGCTCCTGAAGGGCGATGTCCGGCTTGTCGATGACGCGGGTGATGCCGTCGAGAATCTCGGCGGGATTGTGCGGGGCGAGGCTGGTCGCCATGCCCACGGCGATGCCGACCGTGCCGTTGATGAGCAGGTACGGGAACTTGCCGGGCAGGACGAGGGGCTCTTCGAGGCGGTCGTCGTAGTTGGGCTGGAAGTCGACGGTGTCGAGCTTGAGGTCCGCGAGCATGTCCACCGCGGCGTGGGTCATGCGGGCTTCCGTGTATCGCATGGCCGCGGGCGGGTCGGGATCGATGGAACCGAAGTTGCCCTGGGGGTCGATCAGGGGAACGCGCATCTTCCAGTCCTGGGCCATGCCGGCCAGGGTGGGATAGATGACGGATTCGCCGTGGGGGTGGTAGTTGCCGGACGTGTCGCCGCAAATCTTGGCGCACTTGAGGTGCTTCTTGCCGGGGCGGAGGTTCAGGTCGTTCATGGCGACGAGGATCCGTCGCTGCGAGGGCTTCAGGCCGTCACGGACATCGGGCAGGGCCCGGTCCATGATGGTGGACATGGCGTACGTGAGGTACGAATCCTTGAGCTCGCGCTCGATTTCGAGTTCGAGAACAGTCTCGCCCTTTCCAACACCCGCGCCACTGCCGCCTCCATTTTCGGGGCTGTTTCCCGCCCCATCCTGGGGTGCGGAATCGGCGTTGTCCGGGCGGTTGTCGGCGTCGGCCATGAGCTGAATTCCTTGAAGTTTTCGGGCCTCCGCCCGAGCCTTCAAGTATAGGCGAGCGGGGCGAGAATGGCCTGAAAGTCGGCCCCGGAATGACACGGGAATTCGGGGGTTTTTTCAGGCGTTTTTCGAAGTTCGAGGCGGCGTACCGCGCATGCGGGCAAGGCAAGCCAAGTGAAGCCGTATATGGCACTGATCGACACGGATGATGGCGAGGCGAATGAGCGGGCCGCAGGTCGGCGATCTCCAACTTGTCGAGGGCAATCGCCATCCGCATTCCTTCTGTGGCGCGGTACGTCCGTCGGCTCTTTCACTTGCCTTGCTGGAGCGCCTGACGCTTTCGGATCGCTTCGATGCTGCGGATGGTGTCGCTTACCGTGATGAGTGTCAGGGCGGTGGCTTCGATCGGCATGCGCTGGTCCCACAGGCTGGCGCGGACGCCGCCTTGGGCTCGGTCGGGGTTCTCGTACATGAAGCACTCGGCCTCGCTCGCGGTCAGTTGTCGGAGGAAACGCAGCGACAGCAGCAGCCGGGAGAGTTCGCCGGCTACTTCTTGGTTCTCCGTGAGCTTCTCGGAACCCAGCATCGTGGCGATGAAGGCGAGGGGACGGGCGGTGTGCCAGGTGGGCATGGGCTGTGGGGAGCTTGTGAAGAGGATGCCGCCGGCGAGGTCCTGTTGGCTTGGAGGCAGGGTTTCGGGGCGCAACTGGTGCCCCCAGATGAGGGCTCGCATGTCACGCAGGGCGCCGATCGCGGGTTCGTGGGCTGTTGCTTCCGCGTTGAGGTCGGCCCATCCGAGCCACGGCATGGCCGCGGGCAGTCTGCCGGGGCCTAGGCGGAGGTACAGAGCCCGGATGACGGCGGGATCGACCTTCATGCCCCTCGAGGTTTGGGCGGCGAAGAGCGCGAGGGCCAACTGCCCCTCGGAGACCGGCGACTTGCCGTCAACGGAATCCTGGACCGTGGTCATGCAGCGCTTCTTGAAGTCGGCCATGACAGGGTCGTCCGTGAGCTTCTCCCCTGCGCTGGACGAACCCGCCGGGGGAGGGACAAGCAGTCGCTCGAGAACCGCAAGCACCATGGCCGCGGCGGCGGGATCGGCGGAAGGATCGGATTCACCAGGTTCGAGCGCGACGAGGTGTCGGGCGATGTTCTCGAGCCAGGCGTCCACCTGCGGCGTGTTGATGTCCCGCCATTGTGCGTTGGCGATGCCGCGGAAACTGATGATGGCGTAGGCGGCAAGGGCTTGCTCGTAAGGCTCGGCGTGAGGTGAAAGGGACCGGCCGGAGATTGGATCGATGGTGCCGGCCATGCCGTACTTGCCGTCGGATGTCCAGGGGCGCCGGAGGAGGTTGGCCGCGAGGCTTTCGGCCCAGAGGCGGAGGCTTTGCTCGTCGAGTTGCGTGAGGGGAATGTACTTCGTGCAGCGGGTGAGGAACACGGGGGTGTCACGGGGTGAGGCCTGCGCGAGGTGCGTCACGCGGAAGCGGTAGAACACAGCGCCGCAGTCGCGGGCGAGTTTGGAAAGGGGCTCGACGGCGAGGGTGGGGTCCTGGGCGAGGCGGCCGACGAGCGATGCGAGGGTCGCGCCGGGTTCGGACTGCGTGGTGAGCATCCGCTCCGGGAAGACGGCGGCGGTGCGGTCGCCGAGACGGGCGGCGACACCCTCGACGCCGGGCTCGACCATCGCCATGGCCTCCGCCGCATCTTTGGGTTGGATGGGGATGAACTCGCCGGAGAGTTGAAGGCTGACGGTGAGTTGTCGGGCGATGTCGCGCCGGGTGGATTCGTAGAGGGCGTCGCGTGGAATCCTGAGGCGGGGCTCGGCATCGGCGAGCGCGGCCCGCAGAGCGGCAAGGACCACCCCCGCGCGGGCCTCCTCGGTTTGAGCGACTTCCACCGCGCGACCGACGACCTCGCCGCTGAGGCGGAGCGTGATGGAGACGGCGCGGCAGGAGGGGAACGCCGGGCCGCCGTCGGCGGTACGCCATTCGCGGACCATGGATTCAAGCTGGTTAAAGGCGGCGATGGCGGAGCCGGCCTCGGGCGGGTCGACGGGGTCCGGCTGGGCACGGAGCGGCGCAGGAAGAAGCGATGTTGCGGCGAGGCAACAGAGGATGATGATCAGACGCCTCACGCGGCACCTCCGGGGCGGGTATGCTGGACGTTATGAGACGCCGGGCGTGGTTTCCCGTGTCCCGGCGGGGTTTGGCATGGAGCCGGGCTTGTCGGGCATGGAGGTTGTATTCAGGAGGGTGGGGGCGACAAGTTCAGAAGGGGATACACCATGAGAGCCGCCATTGCCATCGCCAGCATCTCGGATCATCACCGGAAAATCGCGTTGCTTGCCCTGCTGAGCTTCCTTTCGCTGTGCTGAGCAGAGCGCTCACTCGACCGATGCGGCAGAGATCGAGACAGGCGTTGCCGTGCGCCGCTCGGTTCGAGCGGTTTCGTAGGCCGAGGATTACGGCGTTCGGCGATGTGCGGCTCTGACTGCCACGGGTGTTCGACCTGGTACTCCCCCCTGCTACCCCGCCCCTGCCCACCAAGTCACATTTACTGGCACCCCTCCGCGAACCGGTTCAGAAAGCACTGGAAGTCGTTGGCCGTAAGGCTCGGCGTGCCCGTGGAGCCGTCGCAGTTCGCGTAGGTATCTCCCGCCGCGAACTTGTTGAGGAAACACTGGAAGTCGTTGGCGGTGAGGAGGGAGCCGGAGGTGCTGTTGTCGCAGTTGGCGTAGCAGGGTTGGATGGCGTATCCGAACTCCGGTCCCATCGCCACAAGCGAGAACCGACCGGATGGCACGTTGAACACGCTGGGGTGATGAGGGCCCCACGGAACGATGACGCCATCGTCGCGCAACGCCGCGAATCCACCGCCCGAACTTTGGCTGAGTTGAATGAACGTCCCGGGTGGTGCCGGGTAGTTCTGCGGGTTGCACTGAGCATAACCAAAGGTCACGGCCGTTCCATCTGTTCGCAGCGCGACCGAGATGCAGTTGAAGTGGGCCGACATGAACTCACCGGGGATTACGGGAAGGGAAGGCCCCCACGTCACGAGCGTCCCGTCCGTGCGGATGGCGCCGATGTACCCGCCGCCGCCGACATGCACGAAGCGGTACGTTCCTGGAGGGACCGGTGTGCCGCCGAGGCCTCCCCACACATGAATAGAGCCATCCGGCCTGACCCCGGCGCTGCTGCTATACCCCGCGGAGATCTGGACGAACGTCCCTGGCGGTGTGGTGGCCTCACCAAAGAGGTTGCGCCCCCAGGAAACGGCCACGCCGTCGCTTCGCAATGCCACGCTGTGATCCAAGCCCGCGGCTACCTGGGTGTAGACGCCGGGCTGGGGAGTTGATTGGCCAAAGAAGTTCGCGCCCCAGCCGACCATGGTCCCATCGGGGCGCAGGGCCAGGCCGTGGGAACTGTTCACTGCAAGCGTGGTGTACACGCCGGGCGGCGGCGCCATATTCGCCGGTGCGGCCTGCGTGTTGCCCCACCAGATGATCCTTCCCGGTGCCCCAACGTACTGAGCGCACGTCCCCGACGTGGCGGCCAGCAAGGCCGCCGGCCCCGCCAGGAGGCGGAGCCGGCGGAACGCACGGTCAGTCCATGATGATGACGATGTTGTGGTCATTGCTGTGTCCAGTCGCCACCGACAGCACGATGGCGTTCTCAAGAAACGATGGCACCTCGTTGGGCGGAGCAAACACAATCGTTCCGCCCGTCGAGCATGGGTTACCCCACGCGTGGACGTGGCTTCCCGTGGTCTTGGCGTATCCGTGGTTGTAGCCGTTGTCGATGAACTGCACGCTCCCGTTGATCGTGGTCGGAGGAACCACGTTGCAGCCGAGACAGCCCCACCACACGACCGAGCGGTCCGCTTTGACGGCACAACTCATGTAGTGGCCAGCACCGACGGCAATGTACACATCGTCGCTGGGGAGCTGCGGCATTACGCCTTGCGTCGTACAACTCTGGTAGTTGACAGCGCCCCACACACGGATCGACCCGTCCGCCTTCAATCCGATCCCGTGGTGGCCGCCGGCGTCGATCGCCACGTACGGAATGAACCCCGGCGCGGCAGTGTCATTGTCCGGGATTTCGTCCTGCTCCTCCGAGTCCCTTCCCCAGTGCCAGATCGTGCCGTTGGAGCGAAGGACGAGGTTGAACGCCTCGCCCGCGGAGACCTGGGTGTAGATGTGTTCGCCAGTGGGATCGACACCTACGGTTCCTTGATGCCAGCCGAGGCCTGCATTGGGATCCCCACCGCCCCATGCGTAGACGTTGCCCGTTGCGTCGAGGGCAATGCCGTGGTCGTACCCAGCCGACACCTGAACGAAGATATTGCCCGACGGAACGTTGCCCCGTCCGTGGTACGTAGATCCCCAGTGAATGATCTCGCCGTTCGAGTTGACCCCCAGACTGAACTTGTGTCCCGCTGAAACCTTGACAAACTTCTCACCGCTCGGCGGTGTGCACTCACCGTGATGGTCGTACCCCCAGCAAATCGCGGTTCCCCCCTGTTGCCCCGCGCTACTCGCCTCGCACATCAGCACAGCGCCAACGAACGCCCCCCCCCAACAGTTTACGAGCAAAGGACCTGAACATGTCGGTTCTCCATTGTTTCCTTGCACCTCCCCGCCGGGCCCGCGCGGGTCCGAAAACCGGGAGGCAGGGAAATGGAATACCACAAGGCACTCCCCAAGTCTACAGGAAGTCCTGAGAGTTGCAAGAAAATCCGTACTGTCGCGCAGTCCTGTGGAAGTTCCGCCAGTCGTGGGCTATTTCGTCTGGTGTGCGCTTCCGGTAGATCACGGATGAACCAAGAAAAAGACCCCGGGATCGGGGCCTTCGTGGGTCGCGTTTGGGTTGTGGAGAAGGGGGCGGAAGTCCGCCGCGGCGGGGGAGTTCGCTTATTCCTTGCCCGGCATGCGGATCTTGTCGGTGCCCATAGCGTCGTGGGCGTCCATGCCGCCCTTGGTGGGGTAGACCTCGCGGCGTTCGCGGGCCTCATCGCCGCCACCGCCGCCGCCCGTGGCATCGCCCCACTGGGCGCGCTTGAGGGAGAGGCCGATCTTGCGGTCGGCCGTGTCGACGCGGAGGATCTTGACGTCGACCTCATCGCCGCTCTTGACCACATCCTGCGGGTTCTCGACCTTGTGGTCGGCGAGCTCGGAGATGTGGAGGAGGCCTTCGAGGTCGGCTTCGAGTTCGACGAAGACGCCGAAGTTGGTGATCTTCGTGACGGCGCCGCGGACGACCATGCCGGGCTTGTAGTGCTCGGGGATGGCGGAGATCCACGGGTCCTCGGTGAGCTGCTTGACGCCGAGGGAGACGCGCTGCTTGGACTGGTCGACGTCGAGGACGACGCACTTGACGGTGTCGCCCTTCTTGAGGACCTCGTTGGGGTGCGTGACCTTCTTGGTCCAGGACATATCGGAGATGTGGAGCAGGCCGTCGATGCCGGGCTCGATCTCGACGAAGGCGCCGTAGTTGGCGAGGTTGCGGACCTTGCCCTCGATGATGGTGCCCGGGGGGTACTTCTCGGCGACGAGCTCCCACGGATTGACCTCGGTCTGCTTCATGCCGAGGGAGATTTCCTGCTTGTCCTTGTTGATCTCGAGGACGACCACCTCCACTTCCTGCCCGGGCTGGACCAGCTCGGACGGGTGGTTGACACGGCGGGTCCAGGACATTTCGGAGATGTGGACCAGGCCCTCGATGCCGTCTTCGAGACGGACAAAGGCGCCGTAGGACATGAGGTTGACGACGGCGCCCTTGATGCGGCAGCCGACGGGGTACTTCTTCTCGATCTCCTCCCACGGGGAGGCCTCGCGCTGCTTGAGGCCCAGCGCGATCTTCTCCTTCTCGCGGTCGATGTTGAGGACCTTGACCTCGACCTTCTGGTCGATCTTGAGGAGCTCGCTGGGGTGGTTGATGCGGCCCCAGGACATGTCGGTGATGTGGAGCAGGCCGTCGATGCCGCCGAGGTCGACGAAGGCGCCGAAGTCGGCGATGTTCTTGACCGTGCCGGTGACGATGTCGCCTTCCTTGAGGCCCTCGAGGAGGCGCTTCTTCGCGCTGTCGCGTTCCTCTTCGATGAGCTTGCGCCGGGAGATGACGATGTTGCGGCGCTCCATGTCGATCTTGAGGATCGAGGCGCGGACCTTGCGGCCGATGAACTCGCCGATGTCGCCCGGGCGGCGGATATCCACCTGCGACGCCGGCAGGAACACCGGCACGCCGATATCGACGAGCAGGCCGCCCTTGATCTTGCGCATCACGGTGCCCTCGACGACATCACCCTCCTTGGTGGTGTCCATGATCCGCTGCCAGTTGAGCATGCGGTCGGCCTTGCGCTTGGACAGCGCGACCAGGCCGCTCTCGCCTTCCATGTTCTCGAGCAGGACGTCGACGATGTCGCCGGGCTTGAGCTCCTGCCCTTCGAACTCTTCCTTCGGGATGAGGCCCTCGGACTTGAGGCCGACTTCGATCACGACGTCGTCGCCGGCGAAGCCGACAACCTTGCCCTTGATCAGCTTGCCGGGCGACAGATCCGCGATCTGCTCGCCCATGAACGAGTCCATGTAGCCCTCATCGCCGGAAGCGGCCTTCTTGCCGAACGCGGCGGAGAGGAGAGCCTCGGCTTCCTTGTCGGAAGCGCCGAGCGACGCCAAAAGCGTTTCATCGATCATGTTCTGGATTGTCCTTGCGTGCAGGCAGGTTCGGGATTCCGCGGGTGCCGGGGTTCCGCATCACCGATCCGACTGCTTCACGGCTCGGGCCCTGAGATAGCCCGGGACGGCCCTGGTGGGCGGTTCAACTTCTCGTTCGACCGCTCCCGCGCACGCGGGAGAACACGGTCCGGCGCCCCGCCGGAGCGGGCTTCAAGGATAGGTCGCCCGCCGCGGCGAATCGACACCTGCGTGGATCACGAAGCCGGCGGGGCGTCGAGTTCGGAGAGGCAGGCTTCGAGGCGGCGGTCGAAAGCTCCGCGGGCCAGAACAACGTCGGCGCCGGCGATCCTGGCCTGCTCCAGCGCTTCCGTGGCGATGTGCGGCCCGAAGGCGAGCACTCGGACATGGTTGGCGGCAGGTCGGGTGCGGAGAGCCCGGATCAGTTCGAGGGCAGCCTCAGGGGCATCCAGATCCACGACCAGACCCCGGACCGGGGAGTCAGCGAGTCGGGCGTCGAGCATTTCAATGGAGCGGATGGGGCGGCAGGCGATGCCGCGGGCCTCACCGGTCTTCTTGATCTTGGTGGCCCAGAGGAGGTCGGCGGCGTGGTACAGCACCATGGTGTGAACGGTACGCGGGGTGATCGGGGAAATGTTCGCCATCGGTCGGCGCGCCGCGGCGGGGCGATGGGCCTATCTTGAGGTCGAGACTGCCGCGAGCCGATCGAGGCCGCTACTGTTCCCCCCCTTCCCCCATTTATCCCGTTCTGTTCACTTGCGGAAGCAACCCCATGACGACTGTCACCAAAGGACAAACCCTCCCCGGCACGAAGAATGGACGCGCCCCCGGCGAGCGCGACCCGGTGTTTGACGAACTGGGCTTTCCCAAGGACCCGGACAACCTGTACCTGCAGACGGTGGAAGTGATGCTCCACGCGGCGGACCTGCTGGAGGTGCCGCACGGGGTGAAGTGCATCCTGGCGCAGCCGCAGAGCGAGATCATGGTTCACTTCCCGGTCCGGATGGACAACGGGGAGTTCAAGCTGTTCAAGGGGTACCGGGTTCAGCACAACAATGCGCTTGGCCCGTACAAGGGCGGGCTGCGGTTCCATGCCGACGTTCACCTGGATGACGTCAAGAGCCTGGCGCTGCTGATGACGATGAAGTGCTCGCTGGCCCGGGTGCCGTACGGCGGCGGCAAGGGCGGCGTGAAGGTCGATCCGCGGAAGTTGACGCCGGGCGAGCTCCAGCGGGTGAGCCGGCGGTTCTGCGCGGCGATCTTCCGGTACATCGGGCCGGACTACGACATCCCCGCGCCGGACGTGAACACGAACGCCCAGATCATGGCGTGGATGGCGGACACGTACGCGAGCCTGGACGGCAACGGGAAGAACTCCTGGGACTCGATGCGGGTGTTCACCGGCAAGCCGGTGGAAATCGGCGGGTCGCTCGGGCGCGAGAAGGCGACGGGCCAGGGCGTGGTGGACACGCTGCTGGAGCTGCTGCCGACGCTGAAGATCGAGGCGAAGGGGATGCGGTTCAGCGTGATCGGGTACGGGAACGTCGGCTCGTGGACGGCGAGGATTCTCGCCAAGCACGGGGCGAAGCTGGTGGCCGTCATGGACCACACCGGGGCGATCCGCAACGACAACGGGATCGATACCGAAGCCCTCGCGGCTCACGTGGCGAGCGCCGGCGGGGTGGGCGGATTCGGCGCCAAGTCGGACGCCGGCACCAAGTCGGCCCAGGGAGCGCAGGCGATTTCGACCGAGGAGTTCTACAAGACCAAGGTCGATGTGCTCGTGCCCGCGGCGCTCGAGCAGATGATCAAGGAGAAGGAAGCCAAGTGGATCGACGCGAAGGTCATCGCCGAGGGCGCCAACGCCCCCACGACGCCCGCGGGCGATCGGGTCCTTCAGGAGCGCGGCATCGAGGTCATCCCGGCGATTCTCGCGAACGCGGGCGGCGTGACCGTCAGCTACTTCGAATGGGTGCAGAACAAGACGTGCACGATCTGGGACCTTGAAGAGGTTGACCGCAAGCTCAACCAGCACATGGTCGCGGCAGCACGCCGGACGCTGCTGGCCCGGCAGAAGTACGGGACGGACATGCGAACCGCGGCGTACATCGCGGCATTGGACCACATCGCGAAGGCGTATGACATTCGGGGGATCTTCCCGTAACGGGAAGTGACGTCGTAACGCGGCAACACAGTGAGAAGGCCCGGAGTTTCCGGGCCCTTTTCCATTTCGTGGCCTTACGGATACTCCTGCCTCGTCGGTCGCACCATCACATCGCAGATGTGCATCCCCGCCGGCTGAGTCACGATGAACATGACCAAGCGGGAGATGTCTTCAGGCGTGAGCACCGGGGAGATCGCGTCCATGAACTTGCCGAAGCTCTCTCGGTCGTAGCCCGCGGCGTCCTGGAACTCGCTCTTGACGATGCCGGGCTCCAGAAGTGTGATCCTCACGCCGCGCGGGGCCATCAATCGTCGCAGCGACTCGGCGAGCATGTGGACGCCGGCCTTGGCTGAGCCGTACATGGATGAGAAGGGGGAGATGTGTCGGCCCACGGTGGAACCGAGGATCACGATGTCGCGTGGGCGGGAGAGCCAATCGGCCGGGGGGGTGGGCGGGGGCGGGGGCTGCGCCGGGGGCGCGCCGCGAACAATCGGCACGGGGCCGGCCATCCGCTCCGCCGCGGCGCGCATCAGTCGAGCGGCGCCGAGGAGGTTGATGCGGATCACATCCTCCCACTGGGCGGAATCAGAGTCGTAAACGCTGCCTCGCAGGCCGCGGCCGGCGTTGACGACAACAAGGTCGGCTTCGCGGCCCCCACCGCCAAACGTGTGTTTCGCCACGTCGAGCATGGTCTGGATGACGGTTTGGTCGGCGGCATCGCCGGCGACCGCAGCGGCGTTTGCGGTTCCGCCCAGTTCGCGGACGAGGGCGTGGAGGCGTTCCTCGCGACGGGCGTTGACAACAACCTTGGCACCCGCGGCGGCGAGGAAGCGGGCGATGGACTCGCCGATTCCGGCGGAGGCTCCGGTGACGACGGCGATGCGGTCAGCGAGGGGTTTCACGCGCGGGTCTCCTGGGTATCGATCCTACACGAGCAGGACCGGGATGAGGATGCCCCGGTTCGGGCGCGATGTACGTACACTCCGACCCTGGATGTTTGGCTCCCATCTCTCCATCGCCGGCAACATGTCCAATGCCCTTCGGGAGGCGGAAGGGCTCGGCATGGACACGGTGCAGGTGTTCACGAAGAACCAGCAGCAGTGGAAGGTGCCGCCGCTCTCGAAGGACACGGTCGCGGAATGGAAGTCCGAGATCGCCCGGCTTGGGTGGCAGGGGCGGGTCGTGGCGCACGCTTCCTACCTGATCAATCTCGCCAGCCCGAACGATGAGCTGTGGGAGAAGTCGATCGGGCTGATGCGGGTTGAGATCGAACGCTGCGAGGAACTCCAAATTCCATTCCTCGTCCACCATCCGGGTTCTTCGACGACTTCATCCACCGAAGCAGGGATGGTCCGGATCGCGGCGGCGTACAAGCGGTTGTTCAAGGACACCGCCGGGTACCGCACGATCTCCTGCCTGGAGAACACCGTCGGCTCGGGAGCGAACCTGGGCGGCCCGTTTGAGCAACTGGCCGAACTTCGGGCGAGGATCCTCGAAGCGACGGGGCAGCCCGGGGCGGAAGGGAGGGTCGGGTTCTGCTTCGACACCTGTCATGCCCACGCCTACGGGTACGACATGGCCAGCCGGAAGGCGGGGGAAGAGACGCTGGAGGCGTTCGACCGGGCCTGTGGACTTGAGAATCTCAAGGCCCTGCACCTGAACGATTCAAAGGGGAAGCTGGGAAGCCACCTGGACCGGCACGAGCACATTGGCGAAGGTGAAATCTGCCCAAAGTCGCTGAAAGACAGTGGATTTGCCGCGGTTGTAAACCACCCGGGCCTAGCTTCAATTCCGAAGATCCTGGAAACGCCAAAGGGAGATAACCCGTCGGGGACGCCGTGGGATCGTGTGAACCTTGGCAAGCTGAGGAAACTACAGGTATCCAAACAGCCGATAAAGACTCGCCGCGGGCGGTCGAACGCGGCCTGAACGTGAACCCAGCGGTAGAGTTGCCCCCTTTATGACTGCCAAACGCCAGCACGCCATTTTCGCCGCCTGCCTCTGTGCGACGCTCGTACTGGCTGAATCCGGCTGCAACCGGTTCGCCCGGCGAGCGCGGCAGACAGCCCGACCGGCACCCGTCGTGGAACGCCCGGCCCCCGCGCCGCCGCCGAAGGTGGACCCGGTGCAGGAATCGCAGCGGGTCGTGGAGAACGCGCAGATTCTCCAGGCCCAGGGCATTGAGGATGTAGCCCTTCGCGAGTTCGAACGTGCGATCAGCATCAACCCGCGGATCACGCCGGCCTACCTCGGCATCGGACAGATCCAGCGGCGCCGCGGCAACCTGCTCGAGGCGCTCACGGCGTACGCGCGGGCGGTGGACATCGAGCCCGGGAACTTCGAGGCCCAGTACGGGCTCGGGCTGACCAGCCAGCTTCTCGGACGGATCGCGGACGCCATCCGGGCGTACGTGAACGCCCTGTACATCCGGCCGGATGACTTTGACGCGAATCTCAACCTCGCGACGGCGTACCTGCAGTTCGGCGAGCCCTCCCCGGCGCTGCCATATGCTCAGCGGGCGGTGCGTCTCAAGGGCGACAGCGGCCCGGCACGGTTCAACCTCGGCGCGATTTATTCCGCCTCGGGCGATTACGAGAGCGCGATCGTCGAGTACCAGCAGGCGGCGGAGTTGATGGAAATTTCCCCGCAGCTCCTGCTGAACCTGGCGGAGGCGCTGGCCTTCACGGGCCGGCACGCCGAGGCGCAGAACACGCTGGAGCAACTGATTCTCGCGGCCCCCACCGCCGCGGCCCACGAGCGGCTGGCGACAAGCCTGTTCCGGCAGAAGAAGTACGAGGAGGCGCTGGCGGCGTTCCGTCGGTCGATCGCGATCGATGAAACGTACTACCCGGCGCACAACGGTGTGGGCGTGTGCCTGCTCAACCGGTGGCTGCTGAGCGAGAAGAAGGACGTGGCGGCCAAGGAAGAGGCGATCAGGGCCCTCAAGCGGTCGCTGCAGCTTGAACGGAAACAGCCGGTGGTGATCGACCTGATCAACCGGTACGGGAGCTGACGCCGGGGACGTGTCTCTCTGCTGCATCTCCGCTACGCTTGGGCATGTCCATGCCCCAGGCCTCTCTGCTGGAAACGTTCCCGACGCCGACCGATGCGCCCCTGGTGATTGAGCACGAGGCGTTCGAGTTCACTTCGCTGTGTCCCAAGACGGGGCACCCGGACTTCGGGACGATCACGGTTCGCTTCCAGCCCCGGGCGGCCAAGGCTGGGGGCGTGTGCGTTGAGCTCAAGTCGTTGAAGCTGTACCTGCAGGCGTTCCGCACGCAGGGGATCTTCTACGAGGCGGTGACGGACCGCATCAAGAACGACCTCGTGGCGTGCATGAACCCGGTGTGGTTGCAAGTGCATTCGCGCTGGTCCGGGCGGGGAGGGATCAGGTCTCTCATTCGCGCGGAGCACGGGGATGTCCCGGCGCGTTACTGCGCGTAAGACTCAGCACGCCCCACCTCCCTCCCCCCTCTCCCCCCCCTCTCCACCCGCTCTTTCGAACCATCCACTGCACCGGCTGGAAGCGCGTCTGGAGCTCACGTGCGGCGCGTTGCTGTCTCTGAAGAAACGACGCCAAGGAGCGCTGGAGCCGGGGGTGTGACATCGCGATCCGTGCGGCGTTCCGGCTCAGTTGACGGTGGAGTTGCTCTTCCTGCCGGAGAGTCTGTTGCGGCGTCCAAAGGTCTTCCACCTCGATCCGATCTCCGCCACGCGTGAGGATTCGCCGGGCCTCGTCAAGCGTGGGGCAACCTCGCCGCGGCCGGACCGCGACGGCGTCATCGAGGATGTACACGCCGCCGGGTCTGACGGATCGCCGGAGCACGCGCCGACCACGCTCGACATCGAGGACACCGAGCATGATCGCGGCGTCATACGCGCCTGCCCGCGCGAACTGACGGAGGTTCCCCGCCCGAAACTCGCACAGTTTGGAAACACCGCGCTGCCTGGCCGCGGCATTGGCCGCCGCCACGAACTCCGGCACGGCATCAATGCCTGTGCACCGGCAGCCGAGTGTTTGAGCCAAGGCAATCGCCGCCGCCCCTTTGCCGCAGCCGAGATCGAGCACGCGGGACCCGGGCCCTACGCGGGCGTTTCGGAGCATTCGAACGACCCGCGCCGGGGAACTCCCAAGCGAATCGACACCCTCGAACAGCAGGCCCAGGAAGGGGACCAGAGCCGGGGATGCACCAACAGATGCCGCGGCTTCGCGGAGAAGGTGGTTCACGGTTTACGACTCGCACGGTCCCGTCCTGCCAGTTCGGCAGGGATTCCGGCATGGGACCATTCCCGGGCAAAGAACCCGCCGTGGCAAAGCTGAAAACGCCGGACCAAGAGGGGGATTCGGAGCTTGGTCGGTTGGCACCTTGATTGCAAAAACAGGCATGAACAGCGTCTCAAAGCCACCCTGCAAGGGAGGGAGTAACTCATGTCCAAGATCATCGGCATCGACCTCGGCACCACCAACTCCTGCGTCGCCATCGTGGAAGGCGGGCAGCCGAAGGTGCTCATCAACAGTTCGGGCAACCGTATCACGCCCTCGGTCGTCGGGTTCACTGACAAGGGCGAACGGCTGGTGGGCCAGGCGGCCAAGCACCAGCAGGTGACCAACCCCAAGAACACCGTGTACTCGGTCAAGCGGTTCATGGGGCGCCGGCACAGCGAAGTCTCGGCGTCCGGCGAGTCCGGGTACGGCAAGTCGGGCAACGAGGAATCCAAAGTTCCCTACACCATCACGGGCGGAGCGGATGAGTTTGTCAAGGTCAAGGTCAACCAGGGTGAGTTCACGCCCCAGCAGGTCTCGGCGTTCATCCTGCAGGACCTGAAGAAGACGGCCGAGGACTACCTGGGCGAGAAGGTCGAGCGGGCCGTCATCACGGTTCCGGCGTACTTCAACGACGCCCAGCGCCAGGCGACGAAGGATGCGGGAGAAATCGCGGGCCTCAAGGTGGAACGGATCATCAACGAGCCCACGGCCGCGGCCCTGGCGTACGGGCTGGACAAGGGGAAGAAGAACGAGAAGATCGCGGTGTTCGACTTGGGGGGCGGCACGTTTGACGTGTCGATCCTGGACATCGGGGACGGCGTGTTCGAGGTGCTCAGCACCAACGGCGACACGCACCTGGGTGGTGACGACTGGGACCAGAAGCTGATCGATCACATCGCGGAGGAGTTCCGGAAGAAGGAGGGGATCGACCTGCGCAAGGATCCGATGGCGCTCCAGCGGCTGAAGGAAGCGGCGGAGAAGGCCAAGTGCGAGTTGTCGTCGATGCAGGAGACGACGGTGAACCTGCCGTTCATCACGGCGGACCAGAACGGCCCCAAGCACCTGCAGATGTCGATCACGCGGTCGAAGTTTGAGTCGCTGTGCAGCGATCTGTTCGAGCGGCTCAAGGCGCCGTGCCTCCAGGCGCTCAAGGATGCGAAGCTGGACAAGTCGAAGATCGACGAGGTGGTGCTGGTCGGCGGGTCGACGCGCATGCCCAAGGCCCAGCAGATCGCCAAGGAAATCTTCGGCAAGGAGCCGAACAAGAGCGTGAACCCGGACGAGGTCGTGGCCATCGGCGCGGCGATCCAGGGGGCCGTGCTCAAGGGCGAGGTCAAGGATGTGCTGCTGCTGGACGTCACGCCGCTCTCGCTGGGCGTGGAGACGTACGGCGGGGTGATGACCAAGCTGATCGAGAAGAACACGACGATCCCGACGAGCAAGAAGGAGACGTTCTCGACGGCGGCGGACAACCAGACGAGCGTGACGATCCACGTGCTCCAGGGCGAGCGCGAGTTCGCGAAGGACAACCGCACGCTCGGGAACTTCGACCTGACCGGGATCGCCCCGGCGCCTCGCGGCATGCCGCAGATCGAGGTCGAGTTCGCCCTGGACGCCAACGGCATCCTGACCGTGACGGCGACCGACAAGGCGACGGGGAAGAAGGCGGACATCAAGATCACCAACTCCGGCGGTTTGTCGAAGGACGAGATCGAGAAGATGAAGCGGGACGCCGAGATGCACGCGGCGGAAGACAAGAAGCGCCGCGAGTTGGTGGACCTGAAGAACCGCGCCGATCACACGGTCATCCAGACCCGCAAGGCCCTGGAAGAGCACGGCGGGAAGGTGTCCGCCGAGGTCCGCGGAAAGGTCGAGTCCGCGCTGTCGAGCCTGGAAGAGAAGATCAAGGGCGACGACGCCGCGGCGATCGAGGCGGCGATGCGCGAGCTGGAAAAGGCGAGCATGGAGCTCGGCAAAGTGGTGTACGAAGAGGCGGCGAAGAAGGGCGCCACCCCGGGCGCGGACGCCGCGGCGGGTGGCGGTGAGAAGAAGGGGGATGATGTGATTGATGCGGAGTTCAAGGTGAAGGAGGAGTAACCCCTCCAGCCACCGAACCTCAGGAATGTGCAATCAAGCGGGCGCCCCATGCGGGGCGTCCGTTTCTGTTATGATCAAAAAGAAATCCCCTTCATGAGGGGATCTAGGGTTGGCCGCGGCCAGGACCCGGCGGACGTTTTCCTTGCCTTTGCAGGTAAAGAAACTCCTTACCGTGATAGGTGAGGAACGTCGCTCGATTACACTGGAGTGAGTCTACAGGTTTTCATGTCAATGTCAAGCGTGGGCGGACACGAGGAGGCGGCCATGGGACCGGAAGGCAGTTTCGGACTCGGACTTGACCAAGGGGTGGGATCGATCGGCTGGGCGGTGCTCCGACTGAACGGCGATGGCCAACCGGTCGGGATCGAGCGGACGGGGGTTCACATCTTCGAAGCCGGCACCGAAGGAGACATCGAGGGGGGGCGGGATGAGTCGCGCGCCGGCCCGAGGCGGATGGCGAGGCAGCTCCGAAAGCAGTACCGGAGGCGCGTGCTGCGGAAGAAGCGGTTGCTCCGCTGGCTCCAGGAGCTGGGGTTCATGCCGGCGGGGGACATCTCGACGGCGGAGGGTCGGGACCGGTTGATCAAGCGGCTGGATGATGAACTCAGGATCAAGTGGGAGCCGGAGGGCACGGATCATCGTACACGCCAGTTGCTGCCGTACCGGATCCGGGCGGCCGGGTTGAGAGACAGACTCGAACCATACGAGTTTGGACGGGCGCTCTATCACTTGGCGCAGCGGCGTGGCTACCTCAGCAATCGGAAGCAGCAGGCCGCGGAGGAGGGGCGTGATGAAGACGGGAAGGCCAAGGAGGACGCGGGCGTGGTGCGGGCGTCCATCGTGGAGCTTCAGAAGCAGATGGAAGGGGCGGGCTGCAAGACCATCGCGGAGTACTTCCAGACCCTGGACCCCGCCGGGACGCTTGGCGAGCGTCTGCGCGGACGATGGACGGCGCGGGAGATGTTCCTTGAGGAGTTCGGGCGGCTGTGCAGCGAACAGGCCAAGCACCATCCCGTCCTGACGGAGGAGGCCCGAAAGCGGCTGCACCGGGCCATTTTCTTCCAGCGGCCTTTGCAGGGCATGGCCCACCTGATCGGCACGTGCGAGCTTGTGCCGGGCAAGAAACGGGCGCCGATCGCGCACCGGATGGCGCAGCGGTTCCGCATTCTGCAGCAGGTGAACAACCTGGTCATTGAACTGCCGGATTACACGAAGCGGGGGTTGACCCGTGACGAGCGGGATCGGCTGTTGGCGCACCTGCAGCGGGAGTCCAAGATCGGTTTCGCGGCACTCAAGACGAAGAAGTGGTTTGGCCTCCCAAAGGGCACAAGTTTCAACCTGGAGCGAGGCGGAGAGAAGGACCTGAAGGGCAACCGGACGGAGGCCAGGTGCCGCGCCGTTTTCGGTGATGATCGGTGGGAGGCAATGACGGAAGCGGACAAGGACGCCGTGGTTGCCGACCTGATCCTGTTCGAGAAGCCCGCGGCGCTCGCGCGGCGGGGCCAGACCAAGTGGGGACTGTCGCCGGAACAGGCCGCGGCGTTCGGTGAGTGCGTGCTCGAGCCGGGCTACGCCGCACACAGCCTCGAAGCGTTCGCCAAGCTGAATCCCCGGATGGAGGAAGGGCTGGCCTACATGACGGCGGTAAAGGACGAGTTCGGCAAGGGCGAGGAAGTGGTCGAGACGCACGACCTGCTCCCGCCGGTGGAGAAGGCCCTGGGACAACTCCGCAACCCGACGGTGACGCGGGCATTGACGGAACTGCGCAAACTCGTGAACGCGGTCGTGCGGCGGTACGGGAAGCCGAAATGGATCCGGCTGGAGTTGGCACGCGACCTGAAGCGGGCGCGAAAGGAACGGGAGCGCCTGAGCAAGGACATGCGGGTAAGGGAAGAACGCCGCGACCGGATGCGGGCGAAGATCATCCAGGAGGCGGGCATCGCGCAGCCGAACCGGTCGGACATCGAACGGGTGATCCTCGCCGAGGAATGCGGCTGGGTGTGCCCCTACACGGGCAAGGCCTTCGGGATGCAGCACATCGTCGGGCGGCACCCGCAGGTGGATGTGGAGCACATCTGGCCCCTCTCGAGGTCGCTCGATGACTCGTTCGTCAACAAGACGTTGAGCTACGTCGACGAGAACAGGAACGTGAAGAAGAATCGGACGCCTTACGAGGCCTATGGGCACTCCGGAGAACGCTGGTCCCAGATCATCGACCGGGTCAAGCGATTCAAAAGTGACGCGGCGAGCTTGAAGCTTAAACGCTTTCTGGCCGGGGAGATTCCCGACGACTTCGCCGAGCGGCACCTGTCGGAGACACGGAAGATCGGCGCTTCATCCGCGGCGTACCTGGGCCTGCTGTACGGCGGGGAGGTGGATGCGGAGCACCGGCGTCGGGTGTTCGTGACCGCCGGCGGGTTGACGGCGCACCTGCGGCGGGAGTGGCACCTCAACGGGCTGCTCTCCGCGGATGGCGAGAAGACCCGCGACGATCACCGCCACCACGCGGTCGACGCCCTGGTGGTCGCCCTGACGGATACCCGGATGGTGCAGGTACTGCAGAAGGCCGCGGAGGAGGCGAGCGCGGCGGGCCGGCGGCTGTTCGCGGCGGTGGAACCGCCGTGGCCGGGCTTCGTCGAGGAGGCGCGGGCGAGCATCGAAGCGATCAACGTGTCCTACCGGCAGAGCCGCAAGGTGGCTGGCAAGTTGCATGCGGAGTCGAACTACTCCAAACCGATCGGGCCGGACGGGGAGCGCCGGATTCGGAAGGAGTTGGGCAAACTGACGGAGAAGGAAGTGGAACGGATCGTGGATCCGCGGGTCCGCAAGGCAGTGC
The DNA here is from genome assembly GCA_019636625.1 of Phycisphaeraceae bacterium. GTDB lineage: Bacteria > Planctomycetota > Phycisphaerae > Phycisphaerales > UBA1924 > JAHBXE01. The sequence goes on along the minus strand of JAHBXE010000028.1, from coordinate 2,392 downwards.
AGGACAAGCTGGCGGAGTTGAAGGGGCCGCCGAACAAGGTGTTCGCGGACAGGCAGAACCATCCCTTCACGCTGACGAAGGCGGGGAAAAAGAACTGGATCCACAAGGTCCGGATCGAGGTGGGTGAGAAGCCGTGGGCGGTGGGAAAGGGGGCGAGGGAGCGGTTTGTGGCCGCCGCACCGGGCAGCAACCACCACACCGTCATCCAGCAGCACGGCGATGGAAAGTGGGTGGATCGGCCGGTGCCCTTGATCGATATCAAAGAGAGTCGCGGCACGTCACCCTCCACTTCTCAGCAGTCCTTCACGCTTGCAGCGGGAGAGTTTGTGACCATGAAAGACAAGAATGGCCGCGACGCGCTCTTTCGTGTGTTGAGTGTCAGCGCGGGAGATATCGAGCTCGTTCGCCATACAGACGCCCGGCCGACGAAGGAGCGAAAGCAGGACCGAGTTCGTGGCGGGGCGGCTTCGCTCATGAAACGGGGAATGCGAAAGGTCTCGGTTACGTACCTGGGTGAGATCCGCCGCGCGGGTGGGTAGATCGAATGCCCGGTCAGCGCTTCATCGAGATCGCGAAGGTTCCCGCCCGGCTCTCGCTTCGTCACGGCTGCATCGTCATCGAGCGGGAGCGGCAGCCCGAAGTCTCCGTTGCGGTGTTCGAACTCTCCGCCGTGGTGCTGGCCAACCCGCAATGTTCGATCACGCAACCGGCGATCAACGCCCTGATGGAGGCGGGCGTGCCCCTGCTGGTCTGCGATGGTTCGTTCCTGCCAAGCGGGATGATGCTCCCCCTGCGGGCCAACGCCCTGCAGACGCAGCGGATGACGGCCCAGGCGGGGGCCAAGGCCCCGCTCAAGAAGCGGCTGTGGCAGCAGATCGTCCGGGCGAAGGTGCGGGCGCAGGCCGCGGCCCTGGCGGGCCTGCACGGGGACGACGGCGGCCTTGGCGCGCTCGTCCCCGAGGTTCGCTCCGGAGATCCGGGGAACATCGAGGCGCGGGCGGCGGCGCGGTACTGGCCGCTGCTGTTCCGGGACCCGGATTTTCGACGCCGGTTCGAGGCGGAAGACCAGAACCGGTTGCTCAACTACGGGTACGCGATCCTGAGGGCGTCGGTGGGGCGGGCGGTGTGTGCCGCGGGGCTGCACCCGTCGATCGGGGTTCACCACCACGGGCGGGAGAACTCGTTCTGCCTCGCGGACGACCTGCTGGAGCCGTACCGGCCCCTGGTGGATGTGGAAGTGGCCACGATGGTGGGTGAGCGTGGCCGGGACTGCCCGCTGGACGGCGCGGCGAAGGAGAGGCTGATCGGCCTGCTGGACCTGCGCCTTCAGACCGAGCGGGGCCCGGCCGATATGCGCCCCGTGAGCGAGTGCATCGGTCGAACCGCCTTCTCCCTGGCGGAGGCGTTCGGGGGCGTGCGGAAGGCCGGAGGGGTGGAAGAAGCGCGGAAGGATCGGCTGTTCTTTCCCGTGGGGCTGTACGAGTGGTAAGGCGGCGACCGAAGCGACAGACCCCCGAGGAGCATGACCCATCGGGGTACCGCTGGATGTGGCTCTTTGCGATGTTTGACCTGCCGATCACCACGAAGGAGTTGAAGCGCGACTACGCGCGATTCCGGAAGTTCCTGCTGTCGCAGGGCTTCTCGATGCTGCAGTTCTCGGTGTATGCTCGCCATTGCCCGTCGGAGGAGTCCGGTGAAGGCATCAAGTCACGTGTGCGGCAGGAAGTGCCGCCGCACGGGCAGGTCCGGCTCCTGCTGGTCACGGACCGGCAGTTTGGAAGGATGGAGATCTTCTATGGAAAAAGCCGCACGCCCGTGGAAGAACCACCCCAGCAGTTCATGCTTTTTTGATGGGCGCAGACCTCGCAAGTCCCCGTTTTTCAGGGACTTGCAGGAGGTCTAGTGTAATCGAGCGACGCTCCCCGCGAAACCACGGCATCAAGAAGAAAGGTAGTCGTCGTGTGTGAAGTGTAATCGAGCGACGCTCCCCGCGAAACCACGGCCTACGGCTTCTGCCGGCGTGAATCGACCGCAGTGTAATCGAGCGACGCTCCCCGCGAAACCACGGCACATTTCCACAGCTGTGAGCATGTGGCTAAGTGTAATCGAGCGACGCTCCCCGCGAAACCACGGCGATCGTTGGCACCGCCGCCGGCGTCCTCTCAGTGTAATCGAGCGACGCTCCCCGCGAAACCACGGCCGTGCTCAGGTTCACCTGCCGCGCATCGAGAGTGTAATCGAGCGACGCTCCCCGCGAAACCACGGCGTTGCGCTGCGGATCCTCGACCGCGTGCTGAGTGTAATCGAGCGACGCTCCCCGCGAAACCACGGCTGGTGGTGACTTCGACGTCACGTACAGCGGAGTGTAATCGAGCGACGCTCCCCGCGAAAC
>JAHBXE010000027.1 GCA_019636625.1 Phycisphaeraceae bacterium | reverse complement strand
AGCGGGTTGCCCGTGGATCCGTCGCAGTTCGCGTACGTGTCGTTCGCCGCGTACTTGTTCAGGAAACACTGGAAGTCGTTGGCCGTGAGCAGGGGCGAGCCCGTGGAGCCGTCGCAGTTCGCGTAGCACCCGGCGGGGCCGACCGTGCCGCTCGGGTTCACCCGCTGCGCGGCGATGTCCCAGCTTTCCATGCCGCCGATCTGGAACGCGAGCAGGGCGGCGCCCGAGGTGCTCAACGTCGCCCCCAGCCGGCCCTTGTCCGTCGAGGCATCGCTGTCGGCCAGGATGCTCCACGGCACGGTCAGGTCGTTGCTCGCCTTGGCGGCGAAGACGACCTTGGTCGAGGAGGAACGCGTGTCCAGCCCGGCGACGATGCACCCATCGGCCTGCGGCAGGCAGGCCAGGAAGCTCTGCTGCGTCGCGCCGATGGGGATGATCTCCGTCCCCGTGTCGCCCCACAGGCGTGTGCCCGTGCCGTCGAACTTCTGGACGAAGGTCCGATCGACCACCGTGGAGAGCGTGCCCTCGGTCGCCGCGAGGTAGTACGCGGGCCCGGACGGATCAAAGCCCAGGGCGGCGCCCAGGCGGATGCGGTTGCTCCCCGTGACGGCGTTGCTGACGGGGGCGGGGAACTTGAGCGAGCCGTCGGCCAGCACGTGCTGGAGGTAGGCGTTGCGGGCGCCGCTCACCTCGTACCAGCCGACCACGACCCCGCCCGCGCCGTCGGCGGCCATCGTCGGGAAGTACCCGTTCTGGACCGATTCGGCGGAGGTGCCCGCGAAGATGATCGTCGGGGCGCCGGCGTTCCACTGCGCCTCGCCCGCCGCGTTGAACCGCTGCAGCGCCAGGCCCTTGTTGGAGGTGATGGCGTTGGTCCCCGAGGCCCGGATCCACATCGCGACAAACCCCTTGCCCGCGGGCTTGAGGTCGCACAGGGCCAGGTACCGCCCCGCCTCCGCGATCGAGATCCCCGGCGCTGTCCACAGGGCCACGCCGCCGCTCGACAGCCGCTGCGCCACCCAGCTCTGCGGCGAGGTGCCCAGGCTGTAGCCGACGACACACGTGCCGTCCGAGAGCACCGTGAGCCGGGGGTTGGCCTTGAAGAGCGTGCCGCTGGACACGGTCGTGGTCCAGAGGACCGTCCCCCCGGGGCTGACCTTGCTCACCGAAATCTGCTGCGAGCCGGGGACGACCGCATCGTCGTTGTACGCCACCAGGGCGTTCCCCTCGGCATCGACCGCCAGGTCGTAGTCCACCGTCGAGGAAACCCCCCGGTCGCAGACCAGCACACCGTTGTGCGGGAGCTGCTCCTGCCCATCCGCCGAGAGCCGCTGGACATACACGTCGTACCCGCCCGCCGCGTTGTCGAACCACGACACCCAGCACCCGCCATCGGGCGAGGCCTGGATCTTGGGCTGGACCTGCTCCCCCGTCCGATCCGCGATCCGCAGGTTGTTCGCCGGGTCCGTGGACCACTGCGCCAGAGCGGTGCCGGCGAGGCTGAACCCCGCGGCGGAGGCAAGAACGCGGACGGTGGGGGATGTCATCGGTGAGGACCCTCAGATCGGTGTGAAACGGGTGGATGGGGGTTGCCCGGAGGCGGAAAACTCGTACACTGCTCTCAGAGCAGCAGCCAGGACCATACGTCGCATTCGTTTACACTGTTCCAGCATGGAAGGCAGGCGAACGACATGATCCCGGATGGGCACGTGCCCGAGATGTTCCAGGATGCGCCGCCCGCGGCGTTGAGCGCGGAGGAGCGCGCCGGCGCCGCGCAGGTGGCGCGTCGCCTGTCCGTCGAGTTGCGCGCGCTGGTGGCGCTGCTGCCACGGGATGAACAGACGGCCAGCGCCATGGCCCGCGCCCTCGGGGTGGACCGGAACACGTGCCAGCGGCTCGTCGCCGCGCTCGCCTCGGCGGAGCCCAACGAGGCGATGCTCGTGCGCCTGCCCGGCGTCCAGGGGCTGCGCCAGGTCATCGAGGCCGTCCGCCGTCGCCGACCCGAACCCGAAGCGGCCGAGCAGGCCGAGGCCGCCCTTGCCGCCGTCGAGGCGCTGAGCACGCTCATCCAGCGCCTGGCCGGCAGCCAGCGCCGCCTCCGCCAGCGCCTCGAAGCGGACATCGCCTTCGGCGCCGAGCCCCGCGGGCCGGGCGACGACGTCGCGGCACGCCGGGCGCTGTTCCGCGCCGCGGCGGAGATCGTCGGCCGCTGGTCGGATACCGCGCTGCTCATGTCGATCATCCGGCCTGTCCCGGGCGAGCCGGAACTGACGGAAACCGTGCGCGTGCAGGGGCGCATCGGGCACGTCTGGCGCGGCAGCGCCGTGCCGCTGGAACTCGCGGCGGTCACGCCCGACAACATGGCCCTGCCCGACCCCGAGCGCGGGGCCTCGATGCGGACGCTGGCGGCCCGCCCGGCCCGGGGGGACACGCCCGATGCGCTCCTGCGGTCGTTCTGCTCCGAGCCCCTGCCGCGCGTGACGGCCCGGGTGTCCGGGAAACTGACGATCCACGTCGTGGACCCCAAGGATGAGCCGGGCCGCGAGCCGCTGGACCTGGTCATGGCCCACCGGCGGGCCACGCCCGACCGGCACCCCGCGACCCTCGACCCGCCCATCGGCGAGGTGTCGTCGCTGATGGTGTACCCGGCGCGGAAGATGGTGTCGGATGTGTACCTCCACCGCGACATCGCCCGCCGGTGCAGCCCGTCCGCGGAGCTCCACCTGGGCGGGTTCAGCAGCGGCACGCCCGGCCGCCGGGCACGCTGGTCCACACGCTTCCCCGGCGACCCGCCCCTGACCTGCCTCGGCTCGGGCCTGGCCCGCGTGGGCACGCCGTACTACGAGCGGCACGCCGAGCTGGTGCAGCACGTCTTTGAGCGTGTGGGCTGGGACCCGGAGCAGTTCATCGGCTACCGCTGCGAGGTCGCCTACCCGGTCTGGCAGGCCGCGTACTGCATGCTCTTCGACTTCCGCCCCGCCGGTTCCTGAGCCGCCGCCGCACGCCCCCGATGCCCCGCACCACCCGCGGCCAGACCCGCCGTCGCACCCCTCCATTTCAAAGGTGGCCAAACCCCCTCCCTCCACGTGGCCATCTTTGAAATCCCCACTCCCCACTGCCCACTTCCCACTGCCCACTCCCCACTTCCCACTCCCCACTCCCCACTGCCCACTGCCCACTCCCCACTCCCCACTTCCCACTGCCCACTTCCCACTGCCCACTCCCCGATGCCCTCTTCCCCACTCCTACAGCCCGAAGGGCTCGATCGTCAATAGCCGGGGGTCGCCGCGAAGCGGCACCCCCGGACCGGCCCCGAAGAAACAAAGCAGGCTGAAAGCCTGCCAGTACGCCCACACAACTCACGTTCTTCATTCCCCAATGCCCTCCTCAAAGATGGCCAAACCCTCTCCCTCCACGTGGCCATCTTTGAAATCCCCCGGCACCCCCACGGACCAAGAAAAAACCCCCCGCACGGTGGCGGGGGGAGGGGGGGGTGGGGGGGTGGCGAAAGGTCCGGGTCGCTGATGGAGAGAAGTTACGAACAGCCCGCCGCGAACTTGTTGAGGAAGCACTGGAAGTCGTTCGCGGTGAGGGCGGGGGTCCCGGTGGACCCGTCGCAGTTGGCGTAGAGGTCGCCCGCGGCGAACTTGTTCAGGAAGCACTGGAAGTCGTTGGCGGTCAGCAGCGGGGTGCCGGTGGAGCCGTCGCAGTTGGGGTAGCAGAACGGCGCGCCGTGGATGCGGATGTTGTCGAGCGCGGCGAAGGAGCCGCTCACCGCTTCGATCCACCGGAGACGGCGGATGCCGGGAGCGGCGAGAATCCGCGGGCCGGCGGGCTGACCGCTGAAGGTGTCCAGTTGCGTGAACGAATCCACGACAACGTTCGCCGCGTTGCGGGCCTCGACGGTGATCCCGCCCAGGTTCCCGCCGTAGATGAACGACACGCTGTCCACATCGAAGTTGAAGACCAGCTCGCAGTTGGCCGGGCTGCCCAGGCCGTCGAAGCAGTTGCCCTGGGCGCCGGCGGCGATGAACTCGGGGTCGTTGCCGCTGTTGGCGAAGAGTTCGCCGTTGGTCCACGTGGTCGTGCCCAGGGGCGTGGTGAGCGGCGTGGTCACCAGGGTGCTCCCGGCGCCCGGCTGGTCGCCGTTGAGGTACAGGTTGTTCCGCCCGTCCGTGTAGTAGAGTTCGATGCGAGAGACGGAACTGGCATTCTCGGTCCACAGGTCCCGCGCCGCGTTGTCGAACAGGTTGAACTGCATCCCCATCCGGCGCAGCGTCACGGGCAGGCCCTTCATGCTGCTGGCAAAGGTGGGATTGGCCGGGCCGTAGGAGTTGCGCATCGTCGTCGTCCCGCACGCGCCGAGCACGCCGATGATGTCGCCCGCGGCGACGGGGATGTTGCAGGAGATGACCTGGTTCGCCGGCTGGTTGTCGAACCGGCCGAGGGACACGAAGCTGTTGGTGGTGGTCGGGAAGACCGGCGGGGCGCCGGCGGTGAACCGCACGATCTCGACGTTCTGGATCGTCTCGCCCGCCTCGTTGGGCACACGGACACCCTGGATCGCGCCGTTGTACGGGGCGGTGAAGAAGTACCCGCGCGTCAGCGTGCCCGAACTGAACGTGGAACCGAACGCGGGCAGCTCCATCGGCGCCGCCGCGGAGAAGCGGTCGATGGCCAGCCCCTCCCAGCCGCCGGTGGTCACGCCGTTGACCGTGACCGTGGCCCGGTGCGTCGCCGCGCCCGTCGCGGTGTTGATGGTGAAGATCCGGCCGTCCGAACAGAGCAGGTACAGGATGTTGTCGGCGCTGAAGGAGGTCCCGCCCTGCAGGCTGCCGGTGATGCCCAGCGGCCCGACCGCCGCCATCGCGCCGTTGGAGAGGTTCACGCTGTAGAGCGTGAAGTTGAAGATGGCATCAACCGCGAAGGCGGCGCCGAGGGTGTTGATCGCGATGTTGTCCCCGAAGAACGCGCCGTTGCCGACCAGCGTCGGGGCGCCCGTGTTCGGGTTGATCCTGTACAAGATGGAGGATGTACTGTTGTTGCCCTGCAACTGGAACAACGCGCCGTCGAAGTAGTCCATGCCCGCGTCGATGCCGTTGCGAGCAAAGGAGCCGCCCACCTGCGAGCCCGGCGGGATGGAAATGTTCCAGAGCTGGCCCGTCGTCGCCGTGGCCGAGCCCGTGATGCCGTAGAGGTTGCCGTCGGGCCCGAACGACAGGCCCTCCATGTCCCCGTTGCCCACCAGGCCCAGGTCCACCGCCTCCCCCGTCTCCATGTCGATCCGGTACAGGCGGTCGTTCCCGTTGGACTGCACCGAGTAGCCGTACACCGGCGATCGCTTCATCGTCTCCTCGCGGCAGCCGGTGGCCCAGATCGAGAACACGGCGTCCACCGCCGCCGTCGCCGGGTTGGCATCCTGCGTGATGACATCCCCGACCACCTCGATCCGCCACACCCCCGCCAGGGGGTTGGCGATGAACACGTTCTCCACCGTGTCCTTGGTGTTCGACACGCCGCCGGAGGTGGAGGTCAGCGCGGCGGAGAGGCCGTTGTTGCCCCAGTAGACCGTGCCGCCCGGATCGACGACGCGCAGGGACAGGTCGTTGACCCGGTGCGTCGCCTGCACCGCCGGGTTCCCCTGCGGGTCGGCGTAGCACATCGTCACGTTCAGGCTCGGCTGGCCCGGCGGCACCAGCACGGTGTACGACCGCGTCGCCAGGGGCGCCAGCGCGTGCTCCTCATCCACGATGAACGTCTCGTTCCGCCGGTCGTAGAGCGTCTGCAGGTTCGGCCGGCCCCACCCCTGGCGCACCCGCGTGATGTCCCCGTTGGCCCCGCCGCCCAGCCAGTTGTACTGCGTCGCCGTGTTGATCAGCGCCGCCTTGGCCGTGGTCATCGCCGCCCGGCTGGCGAACACCGTTGACTGCCCGCCGCGCCCCTTCCACACCCCCTCGTGCCACATCTGGAAGAACAGCCCGAAGTGCCCGGCGGTCATGGGCGTGGCCGAACTCGTCCCGCCGAACTCCGTCATCGCCGTGTCGTTGGTCTTGGTCGCCGCGCGGATGCAGTCGTTGTAGAAGCACAGGTCCGGCTTGATGCGGCCGTCCGACGCGGGGCCGGAACTCACGCTCCCGCTCGGGGACGAGCAACTGGCGTTGGCGCTGATCCAGCGGTCGTTGGTCGCGTCCGTGTCGTTGAAGTGGTACACCGCCCCGACCGACACGATGTTCTTCGCCCACGCCTGCGGGCGCGAGTTGTTCAGCGGCTCGCCCGTGAACCACCCTGCGTTGCTCTGCGACTGCGTCGACAGCAGGCGCGTGATGAACAGGTAGTCGTCCACCTCCGCCGAGATCGCCGTGTACGTCGTCGTCCGGGCGCTCCCCACGCTCGAGGTCTGGAACACGCACTGGAACGCGAGCGCGGGGTTGACCAGTTGCTGGTTCGCGGCCAGGCGCGTCTGCGCCCCGCCGAACTGCGTGCTCGCGCCGTCGTCGTAGAAGTACCCCTCCTCGGCGTTGGGCAGGATCCCCCGCGCCAAGGGATCGGCCCCGCGCGCAAAGACCACGCTGTACGAACTGGTCCCGTGCGCCACATCCCCCGGGTCGAACGTCGGGCTGTGCGCCACGGGCGTGATCAGCGTGAACTCCGTGTGCGTGTTCCGCAACTCCGAGTCGAACACCTCGCCCCGAACCCCCTGGCCCGTGAAGCCCAACGTCGTCTCGATGTAGTTCGCCCCGCCCACGGCCCGGACGTTGTTCATGTCGTACTGCGCCGGACCGCCCCACGGCTCGATCCAGTTCACCTCGTTGAGCTGCGCCACCGCCGCCACCTGCGCCGGCGTCAGCGTCGCCTCCATCCGGAACTGGTCCGGCGTGTGGATGTCCACGATCCCGCCCATCGCGAGGATCGCGTCCGCCACCCGCCCCTGGTCCCCCATCCCCCGCTCGAAGCACTCGATCGAGTACCGCGCCGCCGCCGCATCGCCGCTGCCCGTCACCTCCAGCAGCACCTTCGGGTCCACCTTGTACGCCGGGTGGTACGCCCCCACCCAGCGGATGAACGGCAGCTCCCGCACCTTCGCCGCCACCCCAGGCGCCATCCGCACCGCCAGCGAGTTCTCCGGCAGGTACCGGACAACTTTCCCCCCCGCGGCCTCGATCCCCGCGCGGAACTCCGGCAGCGGCCACACCACGCACTGCACCAGGTACAGATCGCTCGACGCGCCCGCCGCAAAACGCGGGTCCACCGGCGGCTCGCCCTGCAGCGGGTCGAACGTCGCGTACTGCAACTCGACCAGGTTCGTGTTCTCCCTCACACGCCCCGCCACCGACCGCCCCCCATCCGTGCTGATCGCAAAGTGCGGCCGCACGAACCCGGCGCCGTCCACCTCATCCCACAGCAGGATCGTCGTGGGCGATCCCGGCACGCTCAGCGTCTGCCGGCGGATGATCACGTTCTCCGTCCGGTGCGCCACCCCGCCCGAAGGCAGGCGGACCTCCGATGCACTCAAGCCACGCTTGGCCTGCACGGCGGCATCGGACTGCGCCAAGGCCTGACCCGCGGCGATGGCGATCATCGCCGGGACAACGCAACGGTTGCGACGTTTCATGCGGAGCTCCTCTGGATGTGAGAATCGTCCCTCGAGCTGAAATCGGCATCGGAGCGACGAGCGGCTCCAGCCTCTTCGAGCAGTGTACCAGAGAAGCAAGACACCGCAAGAGTTCTCCGGCGCGTCGCCGTGCAAGTCACGGCAAGCAGCGCGGCGGTGTTCTCAGAGCAGAAGCTCCCATCCCCGACACGACGACGCCGGATTCAAAGATGGCCAAACCCTCTCCCTCCACGTGGCCATCTTTGAAATCTCCCCAGCGCCGGCGGATCACGAAAGAACCCCCGCGCGTTCGGGAAGAGCTGAGTGGGGGTGGAAGGGGGTGGAAGGGGGTGGAGGGGGGTGGAGGTGGGTGGGGGGAGAGGTGGTTGAAGAAGTCCGCCGGTGGCCGGGCCTACGAACAGCCCGCCGCGAACTTGTTCAGGAAGCACTGGAAGTCGTTGGCGGTCAGCAGCGGGGTCCCGGTGGACCCGTCGCAGTTGGCGTAGGAAGCGCCGGCCGCGAACGTGTTGAGGAAGCACTGGAAGTCGTTGGCGGTGAGCAGCGGGGTGCCGGTGGAGCCGTCGCAGTTCGCGTAGCACGGCGGCGAGTAGGTGACTGTCAGCTTGGGGCGTTGCGAGGGCTCGGGGTGTTCGCGGCTGTCGAACCGTTTGGCGGAGCCGGGCGCGGACTCGCCCCCCACGAGCATCCATCCAAAGTTCGTGCCCGGCGCGTTCAGCCAGGATTGCACATCGGCGACCAGGCCTGGCGTGGAGGACCATTGGTACGGCATCAAGGCCGCGCCGACGGTTGCGCTGCCGCTGGGTGTCTGGATGAAGTCGACACCCGCCTGCCCGCCGGGCGACGACCAGAACGAAGTGTCGAAGAACGTGTGCAGCCACGTCGCATCACCCGCGCTTGGCGTCGTGCCGCGCCCGCCCTCGCCCGGGGCCACGGAGGTCCCTTCCCCCCAATCGACGAGCAGCCGGTGGAGCGTGCACTCGACATCTCCCGAGTTCGACCGAGAGAGGTTCAGCGAGAGCGTGACGGAGGTGATCGTGGAGCCCGCTGGGACCGCGCCCGCCACATCGAACCGGAGCAGGGCACGCCGGATGAGACCCTGGCTCGTTCGACCCGCGAAGAGGCCGGGGCCCGCGCCGTTGCTGAGCAGGCCGAGCGGGTGCTCGTAGATGGAGTTGTCGCTCGATGGCGTCAGGGTCACGACGTCCGCGAAAGTCGCGGCCGGAATGGCGATCGCCGCGATGATCCCAACAGGCATGGCACGCATGAACAGCTCCTCAATCCCGGCGGGTGGCTCCCGACACCGAACCCCCCCTCCCCCCAATGTCGCCCGATGGGGCCTCCCTTGCAGGCGGTGGCCATTCCCTCCGGTGGCCCGCCGCTAGAATCGCCCCCGAATGCTCTGGCGAAGCGCCCGGAATGATGAGAACCCCCGCGGCCGGCTGTTCCGGCTGATCCACGAGCGTTGGCTCAACCGGGCCCTGCACTCGCAGATTCCCTACCCTCGGATCCCGATTCGGCGGGTGGATGAGGGTGGTTTTGACGATGTACGCCTGCGGCCCGAGGCCCGCGCCCGGGCCGATCGATGGTGGGCCATCGCTTTCGAACGTGTGGACACGGGCCAGCTCGGACCCCTGGAAGAAGACAACCGATGAGCTTTTCTCTCGTCACCAAGCCCAACCGTCCATGGTTCCTCAAGCTCTCCATCTTCACGGTGGTGCTGCTGGGTTTCGGGATGTACGGCCTGTACGACGCCAAGGTGGCCTACCCCAACCGCGGGATCAACCACGCTTCGTACATGTTGTTCCAGTACCTCGAAGCCGCGAAGGCCGAGGGGTGGCCGGACTCCCGCGTCGGCGTCGCGGACCCGGTTGCGGAGCTCAAGGCGCTCACCGAGCGAGGCGGGGAGAAGCTGACCGGTGTGGACGCGGCGAAGTACGGCTGGCTGCGGTCGCTCTCGATCGTCGATCGGCTGAAGCCCGAGTTCACGCGGATCGAGAATCGCGAACGGCTGTACGGCGAGATGAAGGCACGCTGGACGACGGGCGAGAAGGCCCGCTCAGCGCCCAAGCCGCTGGCGGCGTATGACATTCCGGTGCAGTGGCTCTTCACGTTCATCGGCTTCGGGGGCGGGGCCGTGCTGGGGCTTCACGTGCTGCGTGTGATACGGCGCAAGTACCGATACGACCCGGAGGCCAAGGCGCTGCAGCTCCCCGACGGCAGCACGCTCACACCCGCGGATATCGAGGACTTCGACAAGCGCAAGTGGGAGAAGTTCCTGGTCTTCCTGAAGATCAAGCCGGGTCACACGCCCCACGGCGGCAAGGAACTCAAGCTCGACCTGTACCAGCACGCGCCGCTCGAGGCCTGGGTGCTGGAGATGGAGTCGATCGCGTTCCCGGATCGGCAAGCGCCCGCCGCCGCCCCGGCCGCGGACCCGGGCCATCCCGGCGGCGCCTCCTGAAAGGCCCGACCCCGATTCTCAAAGAAGTTTCCGTGAAGGCCGCGCTATGACTCTGCTTGCCGGGCTCATTCTGCTGATCGTGGCGGTGATCGGCTTCGTGCTGACGATCGCGACGCTCCCGGGGACGTGGTTCATCCTCGGCATGGCCGTGCTGGTGCACTGGCTGTGGGGTGAACCGCCCGTGCTGAACATGTGGAATCTCGGGGCGTGTTTCGCGGCGGCGCTGCTGGCGGAGGTGGCGGAACTGGCCTTGTCGGCGGTGGGCGCCGCGAAGTACGGCGGGGGAAAGAGCGGGGCGATCGGATCGATCATCGGGGGGGTCGTGGGGGCGATCGCGGGAACGCTGGTCGTGCCGATCCTGGGGACGATCGTCGGAGGCGTGATCGGAGCGGGCGTCGGGGCGGTGGTGCTGGAGAAGGGCGTCGCGCAGCGGTCGTGGGGGCAGGCCGCGAGGATCGGGCAGGGCGCGGCCGTGGGCCGGGCCGTGTCGGTGGTGATGAAGGCGGCGGTGGCCGCGGCCATCGGTGTTTCCCTGACCATCGACGCCCTGATCCGCTGACGCGGGCCTGCCGGCGAGCCGATAATCGGGTATGCTGCGGGCATGACGAACCCCGCGGGCCGCACGGATGTGCCCGGAACGTACATGAGCAAGCCTCGAGACGCCAGGCGAACGCGAGCCGCTTCCGGACAAGGCGCACGGCCGGCGCCGAAGGAAGCCGAGACGGACATCAAGACGTTCGTCATCGACACCAACGTCCTGCTGCACAACCCCAACGCGCTGTTCGTGTTCAAAGAGCACCACGTGGTGATCCCCTTCGCCGTGATCGAGGAGCTCGACGCGATGAAGCGGAAGGAGGACGACCTGGGCCGCAACGCGCGCGAGTGCATCCGGCACCTGGACCGGTTGCGGGCCAAGGGCCGGCTCACCGACGGTGTGCACTGGGGCGACTTCTCGCCGACCGTGGGGGCGGCGGCCTCGACATCGAGCAACGGCCGGTCGGGGACCATCCGCATCGACATCATCGACCACGCCCGTCCGGGCGTGCTGGAGGAGGACTCGCCGGACAACCGGATCATCGCGACGGCGTGGCAGCTCCACCAGAAGGGTGTGCGGACGATCTTCGTCAGCAAGGACATCTCGGCGCGGATCAAGAGCGATGCGCTGGGGATCACGACGCAGGACTTCGAGAACCAGAAGGTTGACGCGGATCGGCTCTACACGGGTACGGTGAACGTGTCGTGCGATACGGAGCTGATCGACGACCTGTACAAGGACCGGATGCTGCCGCTGGAGCGCCTCAAGGAGGCGATCGACCTGGACGCGGAGGAGCCGCGCCCCTTCGACGAGGTGGTGGTGCCGAACCAGTTCGTGGTCTTTCAGGACCGGGATGATTCCAACCACACGGGAATCGGGCGGCGCCTGGCGGACACGGAGCACCTCATCCCCATCACCGGGCCGCGCAAGCCGGTGTTCGGGATCCTCGCGCGGAACGTGCAGCAGACGATGGCGCTGGACCTGCTGCTGGACGATGAGATCCGGTTCATCACGCTGCTGGGCTCGGCGGGAACGGGCAAGACGCTGCTGGCGCTGGCGGCGGGGATGTCCAAGGTGTTCTCCGAGGAGCGGTACGACAAGCTGCTGGTGGCGCGGCCGATCATGCCCCTGGGGCGGGATATCGGGTACCTGCCCGGGGACAAGGATGAGAAGCTCGGCGCGTGGATGCAGCCGATCTTCGACAACCTGAGTTACCTCCTCTCGACGCGGGGCGCGCACACCCAGAGCGCCGAGAGCCACTCGACCGAGCAGCGGGTTCAGAAGCTGATGGCCGACGGGAAACTCGTGCTCGAGCCGCTGACCTACATCCGCGGCCGGTCGATCCCGCACCAGTTCATGATCGTGGATGAAGCCCAGAACCTGACGCCGCACGAGGTCAAGACGATTGCTTCGCGCGTGGGCGAGGGGACCAAGCTGGTCCTGACCGGCGACATCGGGCAGATCGACAACCCGTACCTGGACCAGTCTTCCAACGGCCTCGCGTACGCCGTTGAGAAGATGAAGGGCATCGGGATCGTCGGTCACGTTTCGCTGGCCAAGAGCGAGCGGTCGGAACTGGCGAGCATCGCGGCGGCACGCCTGTAGCCGCGAGAATCAGGCCGGGGCGAAGAGGTCTTCGGGCCGCCACACCGCCGCGATGTGGCAGGAACGGAGTCGCGACAGGATCGGTTCCGAGGCATCGGGCGTGACGAGGACCGCGTGGCGGGGTCCGAGGTCTTCCAGCCGGAGGCGCGGGGCGTCCACTTCTCCATCGAAGTGGTCGTCGATGAACGCGACCGGAACCCCGGCGGCCAGGAGCATGCGCATGAGCGTCTGCCCGTTACGGCCCATGCCGTAGAGCACGAGCGTCTGCCCCGGCGCAAGGCGGTGGGCCGAAGCGATGGCGATGGGGGCGAAGTCGCGGGAGAGGTCGCCCGCCTGCCAGGCTCGGCGCCAGGGCTTGCGGACGACCGCCCGGCGCTCCCACGAGCCGCGCGCGACCAGCGCGAAGCCGTCGAGCGGTTCCGGGGAGGGCCGGACCGTTTCCAGCACGCGCCAGCCTCGCGAGAGCAGCCACGGGATGGCGGTGCCCCCCTTGCCCGTCCACGGGCCATCGGGGAGCTGCCACGTGTCGTCGAAGAGGATGGCGCAGTCGTCCGCGGCGAAGGGCTCGATGAGCTGCGTCTGTTCGAGGTGCACGGCCATCGAGTTGGCGTTGGTCATGGCGATGCCGGCCCTGGCGTAGTCGCCGATCTGCTGCCGGAGCCACGGTTCGTTCTTGAACGTCTCGAAGG
Source organism: Phycisphaeraceae bacterium (assembly GCA_019636625.1). Taxonomy (GTDB): domain Bacteria; phylum Planctomycetota; class Phycisphaerae; order Phycisphaerales; family UBA1924; genus JAHBXE01. Next base: position 19,786 of record JAHBXE010000027.1, on the reverse strand, counting down.
TCCAGTCGAAGTTGTCGAGGTAGGCAAAGGCGATGCGCTCGTTGAGCGTCGGAAACACCTGCCGCAGCCAGGCTTCGCCGGTCATGCCGGTGTTGACCATGTCAACGGTGTGGAATCGAACACCCTGCTGTTCGGCGAAGCGACGAAGAAAGGATGTGGACCCTTCGCCGCGTTCGCCACCGACTTCGACGATCGAGGCGCGGATCGAGGAGGCGTACGACTCAAGGAGGGTGTAGGCGCGGGCTCCCAAGGTTTGTTCCTAGCAGGGTTGGTGGAGGGACGAGCGGAGTTGCTCGGCAAGGATTCGAGCCTCGGCATCGACGCCGTCGGCCCATCGAACACACATGACGCCGCGGGGCAGGGTCGCGAGGTACGCGGCATCGTCCAGGAGCGTCATGATGCACTGCGCACCGAGAGGGAGCGGCTGGCCGTTGGCCACGGATTCGGCACGACCATCGGACTGGAGGGCGATTTCTTCGCGAGCGTGGGCGCGGTCGTCGCGGATCTGGATACGCAGGTCGCGCGCGGTGAGGGCTCGGGCCATTCGCTGGCCGTTCCGGCCGGCGCCGAGGACGACGATGGGCCGGTTCGGGTCCAGGTGGCGCAGGATCCGTTGCGGCATGTCCAGCTCGTTGGCGAGGCGTCGAGCCAGGAGGGGGAGCGTCCGATCGATCAGATCGGCATCGGCTCGCCCGTCTGCGATGCACCGCTGCCACCAGACGCCCAGAGCTTCCGCGTATCGGTCCAGATGGCGCGGCCAGGCGGTGATGTCGCGGCACTCGGACCAGGGCAGGTAGCCGTGCGCCGCGTGCGCGGCGGCTTCCGGCGAGAGTTTGAGTGAACCATCGAAGCCGGCGAGAACCGCGGCGGCGAGGTCCTTCGAGGGCGTCGGGTCTTGAAGCAACATCAAGTGGGCGAAGGAGACGGCACGCTGGAAGAGCAGGTGGTTGAGTGCGTCGGGAGACGTGTCCAGATCCTGCGGTGGATTCGGGAGGCGAGCCAGGCGGGCAAAGCAATCGGTGTAGACGGCCCGGATGGTGCGGAACTTCGCGGCGAAGGCGGGTGTGCCGCGATGGACGGGCCGCTGGCGGTAGGTGCAGACGACACGCTGGATCGGGTTCCATCGCAGGCCGCGCTCGGCGAGGTGGAGGAAGAAGTCGAGGTCTTCGAAGCAGTTGAGGTGGGTCCTGAAGCGGGTTTGGCCGATGGCGGAACGCCGGATGAGCTGCGCGTGGATGGCGAAGACCTCGCCGCTCAGGAGCTCACGCAAACCGAGCCCCGTGCTGGCGCGGTCTGGCGTTGGGGGGTGTGGCCAGTGGAGGGTGGAGCCATGGGCATCGCTGTGGCGGCACAGGCCGCGGACCGCGTCGGCGCTTCCCGACATCGACGCGGCGAGGAGCGTGGCGTAGGCGTCGGGTTCGAGCCAGTCGTCGGCGTCGAGGAAGGCGATCCACTCACCCCGCGCCAGGTTCAGGCCGAGGTTCCGGGCGGCGGCGGCGCCGGCGCGGGGTTGCTGGCGGAACGTGACGCGAGGATCGGCCGCGGCGAAGGCGCGAACGACGGCCGCTCCGCGGTCGGTGGAGCCGTCATCGATGACAATCGCTTCCCAGGCAGGCTCGGTTTGCTGCTGGAGGGAATGAAGCGTGGCCGCGACGGTCGCGGCGGCGTTGTGCATCGGGACGACGACGCTGATGCGGGGGATGGTGGCCGGCGGGCGAAGGGTCACGCGGCGGACCCGGCGAGCGAGGACCGGGCGATGAAGACGGCGTTGCCCTTGGGGTCCACGCGGTGCCAGTTGTCCTTGAGGCCGTCGATGTGGTGTTGCCAGGAAACGTTGGCAAAGTGGCGTTCGAGCAGGTTCAGCCACCACGCGGCGTCCTCGCGGATGATGTGGGTGACGTCGCGTTCGTAGGCCTCGATGATGTAGCGGCCGTCACGCCCCAGCGGAACGACCATGAGGAACGAATCGGTCATGCGGGCGATGGAGCGGATTGTGTCGTCGATCACTTCGTAGGGCACGTGCTCCATCACATCCTTGGCGATGACATGATCGAAGCGGTTGGTGAGCGACCAACTGTCGAGGTCCTCGACGAGGTGGCAGTAGGGGGCGGCGTCGCGGTCGGCCTGCTCGATGGCGTAGGGGGAGACGTCGATGCCGTGGGCATCGCGCCGGAGCATACGGAGCGCCTTGACGGAGTAGCCCTTGGCGCAGCCGAAGTCGAGCACGCGCTGGCGCGGGCGGATGCCCAGGGTGTCGATCAGGACCATGCACATGGGGATGGTCAGCTCGGGGAGCCAGCGGTAGTTGGAGTAGCACGACTTGCCGGTCTCGACGCCGCGCTCGTAGTAGGCCTCATCGTACTGATGGGCGATGTCAAACGAAGTTTTCATGGTGGACCTCCGTGCCGGCGTATTCGGCGAAGCGGTCTTCCCGGCCGTTGACGTAACGGTCGAGCATGTCGACGTTCCGCGTGAAGACGCAGCCGGTGCAATGCTGGGTGGCGTCGAACTGCTGCGGGATCTTGCCGTCCATGTAATCGAGGATCTCTTCGGGCGTGCAGAGGGCGTAGCGGGGGCGGAAGCGCTGGGCCTGTTCGTTGAGCACGACCGAGTCGCACGGGAAGACCAGGCCGGGGCGGCCCGTGACCGGGTCCATGGCTTCGGAGAGGTAGGGGCGGAAGAAGCTCTGGTGGCACTTGGCCTGGCAGGGCGCGCCGTGGATCTTGAACTGGTGGAAGAACCGCGTCGAGCCTTCGAGGGTCTTGAAGAGCTCGGTGAGGCCCTCGTGCTCCTTGATGAGCGCGGCCTGCGGGAGCATGCAATCGGGCAACACACGCACGTACGAGACCTCGGCACGCTCCGCGAACTGCGCAACCTTGCGGAGGAACTCCGGGTCCTTGTTCTCGGCGCTGTAGCAGACGGACATGCCGACGGTGGTCTGTGGTCCGAACCGCTCGCGCGGGATCTCGATCTTCTTCTCCCAATCCTTGAAGACGTTCATCGAGATGCGCACCCAGGTGAGGTTCCGGAGGATGCGGTCGGAGACGCGCTTGAACTGCGTGCCGTTGGTGATCAGGGCCATCTCGAGCCCCTGGTCCAGCAGCCACTCGCCCAGCTCGTTGAAGTGCTTGTAGAGGGTGGGCTCGCCGCCGCCGGTGAGGATGACGGCCTTGAGGCCGCGGCCCCTCAGCTTGGTGACGTAGTCCTGAATGCGGGGGAGCTCGATCGTGCTGTGGAGGGTGCGTTCGCTGACGGAGCAATAGGAGCACTTGAGGTTGCAGCGGCCCTCGGGGGCGATGTGCGTTGAAATCACCGTTCGTCCCGTGCCGGCCTTGTAGGACTCCATCGACTCCCTGTGCTTCCAGAACTTGATGCCGGTGGAGGTGAACTTGTGCTCCATCGAAGAGGGCTGGCGGCCCTGGAAGATCGCGGGGAGCTCGTGCCCGTTCTCCGTTGGGTTCGGGTGGGGCGCGAGCGTGTGCAGGGGGCGTCCCTTGATCGAGAGCGAAACGCCCTCGGTGTACGCCGCGAGCTTGCGATCGGAACAGGCGCGGGTCATGGGGTCTCCTGCGGGATGGGCGCGGATTCGCGTTGGTGGAGCTGGACCCAGTCGGGGAGGGGGTTGGTCCGGATGCGGCGCTGCATGAGGGCCGGGAGCTGTTCGAAGGGGTAGTCGACCGCAGGGGCGAAGGCGTCCTCGTAGCCGATCGACGGGCAGAGGTCCGTGCGGCGGTTGGAGACGCCGTTCCACGGCCGCCAGACCTCCTCGAACCACTCCTCGCGCGGGGGCGAGTCGAGCTTCACATCGCGGCTGAAGGACAGCGCGGTCATGTGCTTCCAGAAGATGGTCCGCTCGCTGGCCGCGAATCCGAAGTTGTGGATCTTCAGCCGGTCGTCGCGGTGGCGGGTGACGTCGTTGCCCGCGCTGCCGAGGGCGTGGCCCGTCGGCCCGATCGACTTGCGGCCCTTGAGGGCCCGCATGACGGCGTAGGGGTTGGTGCGGGTGGAGCAGTACTTGTACGACCGCCAGAACAGGTGGCACGCCGCGGCCATGATCTCGTCCGCGTCCGTGTTCTGCGCGACGTCGAAGAGGGTCGTGATCGTGTTCTCGTGCCAGACTTCGTCGGCCTCGACCATGAGGATGTGCGTGGGGTCGTAGCGGGGAATGACCTCGCCGTTGATCATCGCCTGGAGCTGCCCCTTGAGCAGCGTCGCGTGCGGGTTGGGCAGGAGGCGGACCTTGTCCTCGGTGTCGTTGGCATCCTTCCAGTTCTGGATGGCGGTGGTCACGCCGTCGATGTCGTGCGGCAGGTAGACATCGTGCCCGAAGTAGTTGATGATGCGTCGCCCGCCGAACATCTCGTGCCCGATGTAGCAGAGGATCCGCTCGACGTGCGGGTAGATCGAGGCGAGGGACTCCGCGATGAAGTCCGAGCCGTAGAGCAGCCTGTAAATTGCTACCGTGCGCATCGTGCGTTCCTTCGGAAGGGGTGAACGCCGAGGTTGCGGAGCGCGCGGTGTGCGGCGGTGGAGGAAGGAATGGAAGAGCCGGAATGTCGGCGTTCGTGCGCTTGCATGGCCTGAGCGTCCTTGCTCCGGGTTGCTCTGCTCCTGTCCTGCGCTGCGTTCCTGGTGGCTTCTGCTTCTGTTCCTGTTCTACGACGCCGCGCGGATGCGTTTGGCCGGCTTGGCCTCGGTCGCGACGGCGGGGTCGATCTTGCCGACGGTGGCGGGCCTTGTCGGGCTGCCCACGCCGACGTGGATGAGCTCGACGCCCGACGGGACCTGGCGGATCATCCGCCACGGGTCGATCACGGTGTCGCCCTTCTTGAACTTGAACCCGCGGTACTCGGGCCAGCGTGTCGAGATGAAGTAGACGGCGGGCTCGGTGGGCATTTCCGTGTAGGGCTTGATGACGGGGTCGTGGAGCGTGGGCTCGATGCCGCGCTGCGTGAGGATGTTGGCCAGCAGCATCGCGGGGCTGCCCTGGGTCTGGTTGGTGCCCTGTTTGAAGGCCATGCCGAGGAGGACGACGGGGCGGTTGCGCCGGTGTTCGGCGATGAGGTCGGCGAGCCAGGAAGTCTGGGCGTCGCGTCCGTGGTTGATCGCGTCGAAGATGTTGAAGGACAGGCCCAGCTTCTGCGCCACGTAGCTCATGGCCATCTGGTCGCGACCGTGGCAAGGTCCGCCGTCGGCCATGCCGCCGTCCATGTACTTGGTCGAGACCAGGCGGTCCTTGGCGAGTTTGAGCGTCGCGTTGACGACGTCGCAGTTGGCCCCCGGCATCCGGTGGCACAGTTCCATGACGGAGTTGGCGAAGAGGACCTTGAGACCCAGGTACGTGTTGTAGCAGAGCTTGACGCACTCGGCCTCGGTCCAGGTCATCGGGCAGATCGGCTGGCTGTGGAGCGTGCCGTAGAGGTCGCGGGCGATGGCCTCGCCGCGCCCGCCGTCGGCGACCTTGCCGTCCTCGTTCTGCGGGACGCCGAGGAGGACGAACTCGGGGTTCAGGAAGTCCTGCACGACGGTGGACTGGCCAATGAAGAAGGGGTTGTAGACCATGGTCCAGCCGCTGCCGATGGGCAGGCCGACGGCCTTGACGGTGGCCGGGCCGAGGTCATCAACCATCGTGCCGGGCGTGGTGGTGGAGATCACGAGGATCGTGCGGAAGCGGCCGTCCTTGGCATGCTTGCCGATGGCGCGGCCGACTTCGACCAGGCAGTCGCGGATGATGGAGTTGTCGAAGTTCCGCCCGACACCGTCGTAAGGGAAGGAGCCGTCGTGCATCGGGGCGTGGGGCGTGGGCACGGCGACGAAGATGTGGTCGGAGGAGGCGATGGCATCGTCGATCGAGCCGCAGAAGTGCATCCGCGACCGGCAGGAGTTGTACTGCTCGGGCAGGCCGGGCTCGAAGGGTGTCACCTCGCCCCGCTCGTAGCCCTCGATCAGGCGGGAATCGTTGTCGTAGCAGTACACATCGTGGCCCTTCATGGCCAGCGCGACCGCACAGGGGAAGCCAAGCTTGCCGATGCCGATGAACGCGATCTTCATCCCGAAACTCCAGCGGGGGTTATTGGTGGACAAAGGTGATCGGACGCTGGTTCATCGGGCGGATAACAGGGGGTCTTGAAGGTTTCCGGACATTCGCTGAGTGAGTGCGGCGTCAACGTGAAAGCCGCGTGGAATGGCCCCTTCGGACGAACGCGCAGCTTTTGCGCGGCGGCCTTGGATGGGGGGTGAGGGGGTCAGGTGCTGCCGCACAGCCGGATGGCTGAGATCGCCGGTTGCTGCCCTTTCCATGTCCGGTCGATGAGGCGGGTGGTGTAGCCCAGGTCATGGAGGAGCGAGGTGGTGAGGATGCACCGGTGCTTGTCGTCGGCCTCGGTGTCCTCGTACGGGTCCTCGCCCTCGGGGCATCCGAGGACGACGGCCCCGTCGCACATTCCTTCCAGCTTCCGCAGGGTTCGCCGGAGCGTCGCCTCATCCACGTGCTCCGGCCCGTGCCACCAGAAGATCACATCGAAGCGGTCGGTGGAGGTGTCGACGAACCGCGACACATCATCCTGGACCACGCGGATGCCGAACTTCTGGCGGATGGGGTGGGCCAGGAGCGCATCGGCGTAGGCCTTGCAGGCTTCGATGATCGTGTGTTTCGGCGTGGCTCCCTTCGTGAGACCACGGATGTGGTTGAGGTACCAATCGCCGCCCCATTCGCCGAAGGTCTTGGGGTGCCAGCCGATGTACAAGATGCGCCGCCATCGCGAGGCGGGCAGCAGGCTCTCCAGCCAGTTCAGCGTTTCCAGTCCTTCATCCGAGTTCATGTTGTTGTCCCTGTCTTTACGCGACCAACTGTTCCGGCAGGAGCACCTGCGCCTGGCCGGCGCGTGAGAGCGTCCGCAGGATTCGCGCCCGATCGTCCGGCGTGACCAGCACCACGTGGCGATTCGTCAGGTCATCCACCCGAAGCCGGGGCAGGGGCGTTGGCATGCCCGGCCCATCGTCCATCACCGCCAGGGGCAGGCCGCGACCGGTCAGCGCGGCCAGCGCCTCGCAACCATTGCGGCCCAGTCCGTAAATCACGAGCGTCTGCTCGGGCGAGAGTCGGGCCGCGGCGGCGGCGGCGATCGTGCCCCAGTCCGGGTGGGCGGATCGGCGCAGGGCTTCGAGCGACGGCGCTCCACCTCCAAGGGCGCTGGCGATCTTCGCGTGCCAGTGCTCCCGTGGCTGACGGGCGATCGACTCCGCGGCGATCATCATGCGCCGCATGGACCACCGCAGACCGCCCGCGAGCGTGTCCACATCGTCAGGTGTCAGCGAGTCCAGGTGCTCGAAGAGCCGCTTGCAGAGGTCGGTGTCGCACGCCGCGGCGGCACGGGCGAGGTTTCGCAGCGTCCAGCGACGGAGGGCGGCGTCCTTGCCGTTCGGGCTGTGATGAACCGCGATCAGGTTCATCCCATCGCGCCAGATCTGGGCGAGGGCGGTCGTGCGGGAGTGGGGGGTGAGCCGGTACGAGAAGAGAGGACCGGCCGTGGATGGGTCCGCCCAGCGTGCGCCGGCGGCTGTCAGACGTAGCAGCACGGACCAGTCTTCCTGCATCGTGCCCGACGGGAACGGCGAGTCTCCCAGCCTGCGGACCAGCGAGTTGCGATCCATCACGATCGCGCCGATCGCGAACTGGTTGAACTCGACCAGTTTGGGTACATCCTCCGCGTTATGCCGCACGACCCACCTCGCGTCCTCGAGCTTCGGGCCTGTGTAGCGGTAGTTGGCCGCGGTGAGATCGCAGCCGGAGAGCCGGGGGAGTTGGTGTTCGATGAACGTCGGTTCGATGGTGTCGTCCGCATCCAGGAAGGTGACGGCGGGGGAGGTCGCCCTGGCAAGGCCGCGGTTGCGCGCCGCGGCGACGCCGGAGCACGGCTGCGATATCACCTCAATGCGGGGATCGCCGAGAGCCTTCGCGACTTGGACGGTGGCGTCCGCGCTGCCGTCATCAATGACGATGGCCCGCCAGTCCGGCCTGGTCTGTCCGAGCAGGCTCTGGAGTGTGTCACCGAGGGTGGCCGCGGCGTTGCGGGCGGGGATGATGAACGTCACGCTCGCGGGGCTCATGGGGCTGCCTCCGTGCCGAGTTGATCGCGGATGAAGCCGAGCAACCGGCGGGCGAAGCCGGAGTAGGTGAATCGGTCGGTGAATCGCCGGCGTGCCGCGGCGGACCACGCCTCGCGCAGGTCGCGCCGAGTCAACACGGTGTCAAGGCGGGATTCGAGCGATTCGGGCGAGTGGAACAGGAAGTGCTCGTTCTGGCCCAGGAGCAGGAAGGCGGACCAAAGCTCGGGGTCGTGCTCGCGGAGTTGCTCTGCTGCGAGCCACTCGCGTTCATGGATCATGGGGCCGGGCCGCGCGCCGCCGATCGGGAGGAATGTTGACTCGAACAGGCCGAGCCGCTGCATACCCCCGGCCAGTTGCATCAGGGCCGGTGCATCGGCCCAGGAAGGAACGCGGCAGGGCTTGAGAATGTCCGGGTGGTCCAGGCCTTCGATGGGCATGGCGCCCTGTCGTACGCCCAGGCGGCACAGGCATTCGGTGATCGCCCAGCGCTCCGGCGCGTGCAGGCGGCAGAGCGGAAACCCGCCGGAGAGGATGCACTCGATCAGCCGCTGGTGGACGAGCGCGTGGGCCATCATGTGGAGATGGACGCCGGCGCTTGCATAGGACTGTCGGAGGTCGTCGCCGTGATCGAGCGGGCCGGAGGCATACGGCGCGAGGCGGGGGTGCTTCTCCCAGCCCTTGCCGTAGAGGCGGAGCGTCCATCCTCGACGGTCGGCGATGTCCGCCGCCCAGGTGAGCGTCTGGTGACGGATGAGGCGGTCGATGAAGGGCTGGCAGTAGGAACGTACGACGATGTCCGCCAGGGAAGGCTCGGGCGCCTTGCCGAGCTCTTCCTGGAGCACGCCGGTCACCATCGCCGGGATGTCCGCCAGGGCCAGCTCGGACAGGGGCTTGGTGGCCTCGCGCTCCAGCCGCGGCCGGAGCCGGTCGAGCGTGTTTCCAATGTTGAGTTTCCCGAACTCGGCCGCCAGGCGCGTGTGCTGGGCCTCCGGGGTTTCGCTCTGGTGGCTGGCGTAGGCGATATCGCACATGAGGCGAGGCGAGATCGGCGATGAAGCGTGGCGTGATGACGTCGCGCCGATGGACGCGTCCGTGAAGAACTTCGATTCGTCCGCGACGATCGGCGCGGGCATGGCGCGGGAGCGCGGGTAGCCGTGCCGATCGAACAACTCGTTGAAGAGATGACCCGCGGTGAAGTCCAGCGGTCCCTGCCCTGCGCCGATGGCCGGGCTGAAGAGGTGGGGCATGGCGTCCTGGATCCAGCACACGTAGGGGATGTGGGCCGGGATGGCGTCCGCCAGGGTCGCGCGCGGGTAGTTGATGGTGACAATGAGGTCGGGTCGGAACCGCTCGCACGCGTCCAGGTACGTCAGCGATGTGAACTTGGTCGAGTCGTCGGGCTCGATCAGCACGTGCGCTCGGTGGCCCGCCGCTTCGAGGGCCCGGGCCAGATCGCGGCTCGCGTGCTGCACGAACGTGGAGTACCGGGTCGTTGGGATGAGCACGCGGAGCGGTTCGCCCCCCCCACACCCTCCCGCCAGAGCCTGCTCAAAGCGGGCTTTCCAGGATGCGGCCGTCCGCGCTGGGTACGCGGAGGAGGTCGACCGGAGGAGTTCCGCCAGGCGGGCCTGTTGCTGCTGATTGGCGTGCGCCAGAACGTCCACCATCTTCGGCTCGGCGCGGATGCGCGTCGCGACGGTGGAGAGGCCGGGCCCCGAGACCTGGAAGAGAAGGCGTGACTCCAACCATGCCGCGAGTTGTCGCGTGGCGTCGGGCCCGATGAATGCGGATACGTTCCCGGCCGCGAGGATCGTCCGAAGATCCGCGAGTGAAAGGCCGTCCAGGAACTGGTGGACGTCCGCCTGCACAATGGTGACCGGTGGGAGGTATCCCGTGCCCTCGCGCGGGCGAGCCTCGGCGAGCAGGATCAGCAGCCACGGGGGGTCGATGCCCTCGATGTACACGGGCCTGGTCTGGTCCGGGCAGCCGGGCGCGAAGTGCTGGCGCACCAGTCGAGCCAGCGATTGCTTCTGATCCGAGAGGGATCGCCAGTCACCGGCGCCGCCCGCGCTGGGCCGAGAGATGATGTTCCCATCGCCGGCGCGGCAGAACATCGTTCCCGCCGCGCGTTCGCACCAGGCCGAAAGGTCGGACTCGTCTACAGCGTGGCCCCGGTTCCAGGCCAGCAGGTTGGCCCGGGCGGTGGCGATCCTGTCGGCGGTGGGGATTCGGTCGTCCGGCATGTCGCGAACGACCCGGACCAGGCCGGAGACCTCCGGGGAGTTCAGAACGGCATCGGGAATGAGGGCGAGGTGGTCCGACGCGAGCGTCCGCAGGCCGAGTCGGACGCCGTTGGCCGCGGTGATGAGGCGCAGGCCGATGTCGTTGGGGATCTGGCGCAGGGCCTGGGCCGAGAGCGGGAGGAAGTCCCACGGTGATGCCGCGCCGCCCTGGCCCATTCGGATCAGGTCGTCCCGTGTCATGGAAGCGCGCGGAGGGGGCGCGGCGGTTGGCATCGCCCATTCATCGGCAGGGTTTGCAGGGAATCTGGAGAGGTTGCGCGGGTTCAGTCTTCGCGGTTGAACTCGGCCATCATCGCGCGGAAGGAGTCCTTGTCCTCGCGGATCCGGCGCAGGGGGCCGAGGCTGTCCGGGCTGATGCGTCCGAAGGGGGACATGATGGCCCATTCGGTCAGGCGGTCGATGGCGTGCAGGCCGCGGTCACCGCGCTTCATGCGTTCGATTTGAAAGGGCGAACTTTCGAGGGTGGCGTCGAGAGAGTCACCCTCGATCCCGTGCACGGAGAACCACATGTGCTCGCCCTGGTCGCTGCCGTCCTGCTTGTAGCCGATCTTGGCGAGCACCGGGAGTTTGAACTCCGCCATTTCGTCCATCAGGGACGACAGCATCGGCACGGTGGCGCGTGCCCGCTGCGACATGGCCTCCGTCGCGGCGGCGGAGAAGTGGATCACGATGGAATCCGTGTCGGCCTCGGAGAGGAACGTGGAAGGGTGAACCTTTCGGAACCGGCCAAGAAGCCCGCCCGCGGGGTTGCAGAGGACCGAGCGGTTATTCCAATGCTCCGGGCTGTCTCCGCTGAGTTGCTTGTAGCTGCCGCGGGTCTTGGCGTCGAACTCCGGCACCGGGACGAGGCGAACCTCGCCGCCGGGGTGCGCCAGGGGGTACACCTTCTCGGAGGGCGAGAGGTCCCCGGAGAGGATGTAGAAGGCCATGGCGCGGAAGAGATCGCCGCACGAATCCGCGACCGATTCCGATGGATTCAGGATGTCCACGTCGAATCCCCCCAGTTCCCCCAGGCCGTGGGTGTGCAGCCAGTTGCACCGGCCCTCGTCATCATCCGAGTCGCGCACCGCGTGGATGCAGTAGAGGGCCGCGACGTCCAAGTCCGCGGCCATGGCCAGTTCATCATCCAGCGCTGCGCGTGTCCAATAGAGCATCGAGTCGGCGTCCACGCTGCCCACCGCATCGTCGCTCATCACGGCGCGAACGAACCGGAGCAGATTCTTCTTGTCTCGAAGCACCTGTTCCTTGGATGTCACCAGCGTCACATCCAGGAACATCCCCGCGGCGCGGATCTCCTCCCGTTCGCGTTCGGTCAGGTTCACGGAGAAGTTGAGGAAGAAGTTCGGCACCGAGCTGGCGTTCACCGGCGCGTTGAGGCGGGCCTCGCCCCAGTCCTTGTGCCGCAGGACCACGCTCCACGCGCACCCCGGCGAGGGCTCCTTCGCCAGTTTGACGTCGAGCCCCTGGTTCTGGAGGAAGGCGAACTCCTGCGGACGGGGCGTCAGGGTGCCGCGGTACAGGACGAGGGCCTGGTGCTTGACCTTTCGGGAGAGGAGTTTGAGCATGAATCCAGCCTACCACACTCGGGTGGGAACCCGCGCCGAGCGTATTCGCGGGGGCATTTCGGGGCGTCCCCATGGGCGGAAGCCGGGGTCGTGGTCCCTTACAATCCCGTCCTATGGCCTACACCGTTCTTGCCCGTCGGTACCGTTCGCGCGACTTTGATGAAGTTGTGTCGCAGGACGCCATCGCCGCGACCCTTCAGAACGCGATCAAGACCAACCGCGTCGCGCACGCGTACCTGTTCACCGGGACGCGGGGTGTGGGCAAGACATCCATGGCCCGCATCTTCGCCAAGGCCCTCAACGGCGGGTCGAAGGAAGTGGATGAACTCATCATGTCCGGCAAGGACACGGATGTGATCGAGATCGACGCCGCTTCCAACACCGGTGTCGATAACGCCCGCGACCTGATCGCCAACTCCGCGTACCGCCCGCTTCGGGGCAAGTACAAGGTGTACATCATCGACGAAGTGCACATGCTCTCGATGAACGCGTTCAACGCGCTGCTCAAGACCATGGAGGAGCCGCCGGAGCACGTCGTGTTCATCCTCTGCACGACCGAATCGCACAAGGTTCCGGCGACCATTCAGAGTCGCTGCCAGCGGTTTGACTTCCGCAATATCCCCACCAGCCGGATCGCCGAGCACCTCAAGGCCGTGCTCAAGGATGAGAAGGTCGGGGCGGACGACGACCTTGTCCACATGGTTGCCCGGCTGGGCAACGGCTCCATGCGCGATGCGCTGTCGCTCATGGACCGCCTGCTGGCCGCGGGCGAGAAGAAGCTCACCGTCGCCCTGCTCGAGTCCATGCTCGGTCTGCCCGACCGGGACATCGTGTCCGCCCTGATTGACTCCATCGCCGAGGGCAACCCGAAGGCGGCGCTGGAGAAGTCGGACGAGTTGGCCAAGCGGGGCGTCTCGGGCGAACAGCTCATCGACACGCTGCTCGACCGCTTCCGCGACCTGATGGTTCTGTCGGCGTGCGGGCCGGAGACCGAACTGGTCGAGGTGGTCGGTGCGGCCCGGAAGGATGAGGTGGCCCGGGCGTCGAAGTTTGATGCCGCGGGGCTTGTGCACATGATCGCCCTGTGTGAGAGCGTGCAGCGCGCGGTGAAGAACAGTTCGGCCCCGCGGGCGCTGATGGACGCCCTGATGGTCCGCCTGGCGATGACGGAGAAGCTCGCGGATGTGACGGCGGTCGTGACCGGATCCGCGGCGGTGAAGAACGGGAGTGCCCCGGTAAAAAAACGGTGACGGCGGTCGCGCCGCCGCCGGCCCCGCCGGATCCCGTGGCGCCGCCCGCCGTTCGACCAGTTCAACCGGTTGCACCCGCCCCGCCGCGGCCGGCGATCGTGGAGCCCAAGCCGCGGGAGGCGCCGGCGGGTGAAGCGGCGCCGCCGGTTCCGGCCCCGGGTCACGCGGAGGTGACGCAGGCGATCGTGAACGATCCGGCGGTGAAGAAGGCGATGGAAGTGTTCAACGCGAGGATCATCCATGTCGAACCGCGGCGGCGGTAGCGCATCGGGCAAGGGCGGGCTGGTCCGGCTGCTGGTGATCCTCGTGATCGGGGTGGTGGGCGTGGTGGTGGCGCTCAACGTGAAGTCGCCGCTGGCGATCTCTGAGCAGGAAGTCGGGAAGATGCTGCGGGAGGGCTCGCTGGTGGGGCTGAGCCTGGAGGACGCGGCGAAGAAGTTGCAGCACGCTTCGCCGGGGACGGTGGACGGCGTGGTGGTGTTCGACTTCGATCACGTGAAGGGGTGGGGGGCGCGGAAGGTGCGGGTGGATGTGATGGGCGGCCGGGTGACGGCGGCGGGGTGGATGGCGGAGGGAGAGGTCCAGGATGTTCGATAAGCTCAAGGCGATGGGGCAGATGGCGGCGCTGCTGAAGGACAAGGAGCGCCTGCGGGAATCCGCGCAGCGAATCAAGCATCGGGCGGCGGAGGTCCGCGCCGAGGGGGAGGCGGGCGGGGGCGCGGTGCGTGCGGTGGCGGATGGGACGATGCAGGTGCTGCGGGTGGAGATGCAGCCGGCGCTGGTGGCGGGGATCGGGGGGGTGGCGGCGGATGAGCGGACGCGGGAACTGGCGGGGTTGCTGATCGCGGAGGCGGTGAACGCGGCGATCCGGTCGGCGCAGGAGAAGATGAAGGCGGTGATGGCGGAGGAGGCGCGGGAGATGGGGCTTCCGGACCTGCCGGGGGACTTTGGGAGTCTTCTTTCGTGAGCGGGGCGGAGAGACTTGGCGAGGCGCTGGTGCCGGGGGTGCGGGTGGTGCGGTTGTCGGGGTCAGTGCGGATTGAGATCGAGGCGGGGAGGGCGGAAGTCGGTGGGGCGAAGGCGGGGGATGAGTTGGATGCGAGGGTGGAGGCGGAATGGGCGCGCAAGCGGGCGATCAATCCGCGGTTCTTTGATGCGCCTGTGCTGAGCGTGCGGGGAATTGATGCCGCGGCGGGGGTGGTGCGATGCGTGGTGGAGCGCTACAAGCGGTTGGTGGTGCAGCCGGAGGTGGAGACGGGGGTGCGGCAACTCTCGGTGACGGGGGTGGTGGTGGCGCGGGACGGCAACGGGGCGGAGCGGGTGCTGCTGGGGCGGCGGAGCCACAGGACACGGATGTATGGGGGGATGTGGCAGAACTGCCCGGCGGGGGGGATCGACCCGGAGCCGGGGGTGGTGACGCGGGGCGGGGTGATGAACCAGGGGGCGATCGCGGCGGAGTTGATGCGGGAAGTGGAGGAGGAGGCGGGGCTGACGGTGCGGGAGGTGGGGCGGCCGGTGGCGATCATTTACGATGAGACGGCGCGAAGCCATGACCTGATCGTGCCGGTGGATGTGGGAGAGGTGCCGGCGACGGTGCGCGGGTGGGAGTATGACGAGTTGAGATGGGTGAAGACGGGCGAGGTGGCGGCGTTTGAGGTAGGGGAGGGGGGAGGGGGGACGATCATGGCGATTACGCGGGCGGTGTTCCGGGTGATGGGGTGGGTGGGATAGAGGGGCACAGGGGTAAAGGGCCACATGCGCAAAGGGCCACATGGGCACAGGGCCACATAGGCACATGGGCAAAGGGCCAAAGGGGAGGGAAGTGTTCAAGGTGCGCAAGGGTTGGGGGAGGGGCTTTGCGCACCTTGGGAGGGGTCCAGGACCGGGGAATGGCGGATGGAATTGGCTGGGTTGGCGGGGAAATCGGGGAGAGGGGGATGGAACGGATGAAGAGGGGAATCCGGGGCGGAGAGGCGGGAAGTACGTGTTCGGGCGGGTGTGGTGCGGTGGCGCGTGTGCGCTTTTGTGGGGTCGGGCGGGAAGGGGCTGGGGAGGGGGTTTCAAGGTGTTCAAGGGGCTCAAGGTGCGCAAGCGTTGTGGGCGGTTGGGCGTAGAGCATGGTCCGTGATATGCTCAACGGCTCCGGCTTCCAAACCGTCGCTCATTGGAACCAGTCGAAGACGCGCTAATTCCGACATGGTCCTTGTCAGTCAGGACAATGCACGGCATGGATCTGGGATTCAAGAGGTTGTTATCCAACGAGGAGCGACAAAGCCGATGGACGACTCGAATCAATCGTCTCAATCCGGAAGTGAGTCGGGTCGGCAAGACCTTTCATTCTTGATCTCGGCGGCGGCATCTGCGTGGGCGCAGGCCTTGAGCACCGATAGGGGACTATCGCTATCCGCACGAGAGGCCCTTCGGGCGACGGCTCTTCTGGTCTTGGCATTGATCGATGCTCAGCCTGTGTCCGGTGCCTCAACTACGCATTCCGCTCAGCCAGCACACGGGCCCGCAGTGCCGGCATCGTCCGGTTCACCGGCTATGCCGTCGGCTCCGTCCGCGACGGCGTCGCTCGTCGAGGATGATGTTCCCCCAGATGCCGCCGAGCCCGCTCCTAGCGCCGATGCACTGCGCGAACTTACCGAGAAGTTCGGCGGCAATGATGTGTCCGGCCGGATCAGCAGTCCGCGACCGGTGTCATCGCGAGAAGATTCAGCGGTCGCGCGTCGAACGTCCATTTCGCTTCTGGCTCGTCGCGCGGATCTCTGTGCAAGGGCATGCGATTGGGCCATCCGTCGTCACGACAATCAGGTCGGAGGCGGAGGTTTTGACCGGGTCAAGCCCGAGTACAACATGATCCGGGATGAGGCCGCGACAATGCAACCCCTGTATGTCTGGATGATTCATCAGGAAACAGCCCGAATCGCCAGAGACGATTGGGTCATGCTGGCGGGTTGCTACCATAACATGGCTTGCGCGGCCCAGTTGGTTGCTTCATTCAACGACGGCACCGAAGCCCCCCTTGATCTGGTGGAGTTGCTCGCCGAAGCCCAATCGATGGTGAGGTCCGCGCTCGGGATGGTGGAGGTCGAGCGGGATGATGTGCAGCAGAGCCTCTACGAATGGTGCCGCGATGAGGGAAGAAGGCGCAGATGGTACTTGGCCAATCTCTCCTCAAACGAAGCGGCCAATCCAGCGTTGTGGGGAGGTCTCAAGGCTCGGATCGCCGCCGCTGCAGACCGCTGCGAAGCCGCACGATCGAGGGACAAGTCGCAACAGAAACTCCTGAACACCATCCGTTACCACAAGGACCAGATCCTCGTTGACGAAGCGGCGGATCACAAGCGGGATTGGACCCGCATTGAATCGGCGATCCAACAGTTCCTTGAGACGGAGGGCAAACCTTCGGATCCCCGGCTCGTTGATCTGATTGTTCCTATTGCCGACTTGGTTCCTGATGACCTTGCCCTAAGCGCAGTCACGTTTCGGCGGATCTTGCCATTTGTTGATCAGCGGATAGCCCGCGAAAACAAGGCATCACAGGCGACCACGGGCGACCGAGCGCCTTCGCCCGAACTCGCTGAGGCTCGAGAAATGCTAAGGGGAAAGGTTGCAGTGCTCATTGGCGGCGAGGCTTGAGAACTAGCGCGAAAGCAGTTGGAGCAGGAACTTGAGTTGAAGGAGTTGCGATGGCTTTCCAGCCGCGAACACGAGTCAATCTCATCGTTCATCCCGGAGATTCGGAGGGACGAGACCGCCTTGGTACTCCTAGCGATCCGATGGGCGAGCCATTCCTTTGAGGACGTTCGAGCCACTTGTGACCAGTACGATAAACCGTACGTCCGGTTGCCCGGAGGGTACGGCGCGAATCGAGTCGCCTACGAGGTTGTACGGCAGCAAGGGGAGCGGCTCAGAAGGATGTAGGTACTCCAGTCAGGTGTGGGCCTGACCTGCCCGTGGAATCCTGATCCAGTTCGGATTGGAGCTTTGGGGTACAAAGTACCCGACGAGCTCTTGATGAAGCGGAAGCGTCGCAGTACGGAGGAGATCATCCGGAAGCTGCGGGAGGCTGAGGCCATCAGGCCGAGTCATCATCCGGCGTGCTTTGGGAGCCGGCGGTGTTTCCGTCCAGTTCGGGGAGATCCTGTCGAATGAACACGCTCCAGGTCTGGTAGATCCGTGCCATGTTGTCGCAGAAGAAATCCTGTAGGCGGCATACGCGGTGAGTGGATGTCCGTAGATTGAAGAAGATGAAGCGGTACCTGTCTCCAAGGGTGTCGGCGTTGTACTTTTCCTTGGAAGTGAGCGTGAACCCGAAGCTTTTGAACCCGGCGCTGACTGTGGCCTTCCGTCCCGCGCCGCAGGACTTGACCTCAAAGAGCGAGAGTTCGTGGAGGACGGTCGAGAGCGCGGCGACAGACTTGAGTTTGTCCGCGTGCCGCGCTTCGACCACGTCGAATTCCTGCGTGTGTATCTTGATGCCTTGTGATGCAAAAGTCTCGGCGATGACCTTGCGTTGAGCCGCCGTTGGGCGTATGTAGCCGATCTCGCGCAGGTAGGCCCAGGTCTGGCCCTCGCCTTTCTTTCCCGTCGAGTAGCGCTCGTGTCTATCTGTCATCGTGATCTCCGTTCAGGAACTCTAACGAGTAAACGTGCGGCCGGTGACGATGAGATGAACAGGCCGCGGGCGGTGCGTAGGGTTATGGGCCGCAGTTGCTCCGTAATTGGTTGAGATGTAGGGCGTTGGGGGAACGTCGGCGTTGAGGTAGCAGTAGGCAGGGACGGCGGGTGGCACCGAGGTAATAGGAATGCGTCCCACCGAGATCGGCTTTGCGATCTCGATGGCTTCCGGGTCTGATCTGAGATGCCTCACACATACCCTCGCCGCGTTTCCCACGATCGTGGATCCCTCGGCGGCGGATTGCACATCATTTCGCCCTCCCGCATCCCCATCCACCATCGCACGCTTGACCATTTCCGGTCCTCTGGCTGCTCAACCAGGCCGCGCGTGACCGGGTTCCGATGAATACACCGCACCTCCTTGCAGAACTCTGTAAAGTCCCGGCAGGTGGCACGACCCTTGTGCCACCACTTTGCTTTCCTCAGCAAGGTGGTGCTCCGCGGCCGACGACTGTGCATCGTTCGCTTCATCAATCTGGAGGTCCGCTCACCACCTTGCCGAAAGCGGCAAGGTGGTGGCACGACGGGAGAGCCACCCGGTGATGTGTCTCGGCACTCATGCTGCGGTGGGGGAAGCGATTGTCCGCCGCACGGTCCACCATGTGGCGATCGTGATG
The DNA here is from genome assembly GCA_019636625.1 of Phycisphaeraceae bacterium. Lineage (GTDB taxonomy): Bacteria > Planctomycetota > Phycisphaerae > Phycisphaerales > UBA1924 > JAHBXE01. The sequence goes on along the minus strand of JAHBXE010000027.1, from coordinate 1,259 downwards.
GTGACGGCACGGAGAAGGTTCTCGACCCATCCACCGCCGCCGGCGCCGCCGGCGGCCCCGGCGAGCAGCCATCCGAGGTTCATTCCGGCGTGCAGGAGGATCGGGACCCAGAGGGATTGCCAGCGCATGAGGTGCCATGCAAACCACACGCCTCCTGCGCCGGTCAGGAGCATTGTGGCCCAGCCGTCAGCAAGGCCATTGGAGGTCCAGGGCACGTGCATCACGGCGAAGAGCAGCGCTGCGGCGGTGGCGTTGATCCAGAATCGCGGGCCGCGCCAACCGAGGGCAGCGGAGCAAGTGCCGATGAGCAGGCCGCGAAAGAGCAGTTCCTCGGCGATTGGGGCGCGGATGGCACCGCTGAGAATGGTGGGGAGCAGCGTGGCGGGCGATGTGTCCGGGGTCCATCGCAACCCCGCGAGCACCGCGCCGCCGACGACCATGGGAAGTGGAGCGATCAGGACCATCCGACCCCAGTGGCCTTGTCCGCGGTGCAGGAGCAGGCGTGCGAGGGGTGAGCCGCCAGACCATCGGGCGATGAGGGCGGCGCCGAGGAATGCGGCGGCGCCGAACAGGATGCTGTCGAGGTTGCGGACCCAGTCGGGGACGCCCTGGTTTGCACACCAGCGGTGAATGGCTTTATACGCTTCCCACTCGCCGCGGAATCGGCTTGCGGCGGCCGCGGCGAGGGCGATGGACCAGGCGATTGCCAGAATCGCGAGCGTCCGGGGAGAGCGTGAGCGGTTACCCGATGCGGGGGGATCCGGGTATGGGCCGTGGTGGCTCATGGGGCGGAGGAGTGGTGGCTTCTTGCGAACGCGAGAGGCTCGATTCGAGCTGAACTACTGCGGCTTCTGCCAGTTGTAGTCTTTGTCCTTGGAGAGCGTGGCCGCGGCCTGGTTGGTGCAGCGTTTGCAGATGACGGCTTCGGGGTAGGCGGGGGATTGCCACGCGAGTTCGGCGCGGTGTTCGAGGCACATGGTGCACTTGGCCCCTTCGGGGGCGTTGCCGGACTTGTTCAGCACGATGAGGCGGTAGGCGAGGGCGAGGCAGTGGCCGCAGATGATGGAGCCCTGGTGGCCCTCGATGACGGGGAGGTCATCGGTCCATTCGCGGCGGCAGAAGTCGCAGAGGACGTCGGACTGCTGGACGTTGTCGGGGTTGGTGCCGGGGCGGTGCATGGTGGGGCAGTGACGCAGTTACGCAGTGACGCAGTTACGCAGTGACGCAGTGGAGGAAGAACAGGTGAACAGGTGAACAGG
>JAHBXE010000026.1 GCA_019636625.1 Phycisphaeraceae bacterium | reverse complement strand
CGTCCAGGAACACTTCACCGTTGGTGAGGGCGAGAATCTCCGACGGCCTGGCGCCCGTCAGCTTCACCAGTTGCAGCACGTCGCGCGCCGGCGCACGCATCTGCGCCACCACCTTCTCGATCGTGTCGATCGACGGCGGCGGCGTCCGCCGGCTTTCCTTGGCCTTGGAGCGGAACCTGGCCAGCGGCCGCACTCGGCGCAGGTCCTCGGTGATGGAGAACGGGATCAGGTCCCAGTCGCAGCACCAGCGCACCCAGCGCCGAACGCGGGAGAGGCACTGGTTCACGTAGGTGCGGCTCAGCTCCTCCTGGGCGAGCTGGTCCACCCAGGCGCGCACTTGGTGCTGATTGATCCGGGAGCCGAGTTTGCCGCCGCCGCCGGCGAAGTCGATGAAGCGGTTGATCGCGTCCTCCATGTTCGCCGCCTCGCCGGTGGGTTCACCGGATCGGCGGCGATAGTGGCGGTCGGCGTGCGCGAGGTACCGCTGGCGCAGCATGTGCAGCGTCAGCGACGGCGAAGCGGTCGCATCCATTTGTGTTGTTCCGAGCGGGCCCGTTCATCGCCGGCAGCACGGCCCGAGAATGCCGCCGGCGGTCAGGAGGCCAGTCCTGACGGAGACACGATACATCGGCCTCCGCGGCTTGGCAAGCCCACACTTCGGGTCGATGGTCAGGCTAGGATGGGCCGAGAAGCCCGACACACAGCTTCAAGGTTTGCAAGCTGGATGTCAGGAGTTCGAGTCTCCTCCGCTCCATTGTCACGATTTCCTTCGCGCGATTTTCGCGATTGTCTCGGTCGTGCTCTTGCCCTGAACAAGCTCGACCAAGGCGATGCGGCCGCCGTATGACTCGACAAGCGGCCCGCCGACGACCTGATCCTTCCGATAATCGGCGCCCTTGACGAGAACGTCCGGTCGGAGGGACTCAATAAGCCGGATCGGCGTGTCTTCCGCGAAGGGAACGATCGCGCCTACACAAGCAAGCGCGCCAAGCACACGGGCCCGGTCTTCAAGCGTGTTGACCGGCCGTCCCTCACCCTTGAGGCGACGGACCGATGCATCGTCGTTGAGGCCGAGGATGAGAAAGTCCCCCTCCGCCGCGGCCTGTTCCAGCAGCGAAACATGCCCGCTGTGGAGGATGTCGAAGCAGCCGTTGGTGAAGACGATCTTCTTGCCCCCGCGGCGGAGCGCGGCCACCTGCACCAGCGCCTGGTCCAGCGTGCGGAGCTTGCCGTTGACCTGTCCCTCGCGGATAAGGATCTCGTTGTGGACCCGTTCAAGTGGAATGGGGACTACACCGAAGACTTCGACCTCGAGTCCCGCCGCGGCATTGCCAAAGCGGACGGCATCGGGCCAGGCAAGGTTGTTGGCACGGGCCGCCGCGATCGCGGCCAGCATCATGTCCCCCGCGCCGGTGACGTCGTACACCTCTCGTGCAATGGTTGGGATGGCAACGGGTTGTCCCTCGCTGCGTTCCAGAAGCAGGGCGCCATGCCGATCGAGCGTGAGGACGACGGCCTCGAGATTCAGTTGCTCGAGCAGTTGGCGAGCAATGCGGGCGTTCTGCTCCGGGGAGGCTTCTCCATGGAGTTCCTGGCCCGTTGCCAGCTCCGCCTCCGTGCGGTTGGGCGTGATCGCGGTGGCGCCGGCGTACTTGGAGTAATCCTCAATCCGCGCGGGATCGACGAGTACGGGCACGCCCGCGGCACGGCATGCATCAATCACGCGGCGGCACAGGCCCGGCGTGCAAACGCCCTTGTCGTAGTCTTCGATGCAGACCACATCCGCCCCCTTGGCAAGCGCGCGCCGGAACGCCTCGAAGAGCCGGTCCGAGGTTTCCTGGGAGAGGGACTCACGCGATTCAAAGTCAACGCGGAACATCTTCTGCGGGTGGCGGGCTTGAGCCAGGCCGATGAGGTTCTGCTTGACAGTGGTGGGTCGGGAGGGATCGGCAACCAGACCGGATGTGTCGACGCGCTGCGCATCGAGCGACTGCCGGAGTGCGGCTCCGGTCGCATCGTCGCCGGTGATGCCAAGCGCGGTGACTTGACCCCGAAGGGCAATCAAGTCGAGGCAGACATTGGCCGCGCCGCCGGGGTTGTCATGCCGGTGACGAACGTGGAGGATGGGGACCGGGGCATCGGCGGAAAGGCGTTCGGCATCGCCGAACAGCTGCTGGTCGAGCATGTAATCGCCGAGAACGATGGCCCGGAAGGGCTTCCACGCAGCAAGCTGGGCAAGGAGAGACGTCACGCGATGAGTTTACGCGGGGCGGGGTCGTCTGGCATGTGTGAGGGTGCATCGCGATTCGGCCGCGCTGGCAGGAAATGAGCGGTCGTCAAGTTGACGAAGGGCAAGACCGATGGTATATTTGCATCATGACGCAAGTATACAAACGTCGTCCGACGACCCCAAAGCAGGCCGCGGCGTGCTGCAGGCCCATTGATTCGCTCCTGAATCCTGACCTGTTCAAGGCCTTGTGCGATCCGACCCGGGCGGGCTTGGTCGCGTGCCTGGCCAAGTGCGGGCGGCCGTGCTCGGTGGGCGAGGTGGCGGAGTGTTGCTCGGTCGATGTGTCGGTCGTTTCGAGGCACCTGGCGCACCTGGCCCGGGCGGGCGTGCTGGATGCAAAGAAGGAAGGGCGTGAGGTGTATTACGCCGTTCGATTCAAAGAGCTGGCGCAGACATTGCGTTCGCTGGCGGATGAACTGGATACATGCTGTCCCGACCAAGGGGGTCGGGGCGGATCGTGCTGTTAACCCGGCGCCAAGCGCGCCCAGATGGAAAGGAATGCGATGAAAGCCGATTCAACTCGTTCTTGCTGCTCCGATTCGTGCTGCTCCCCGGAGACGGACGCCGTGGTGACCAAAGAGGTGGAAGAAACAGTTCGCGAGCGTGTCCGCGAGGGATACGGGAAGATCGCCCGCGATGCCGGAGCATCCAGCTGCTGCGGGCCATCCAATGGTGGGGGTGGATGTTGTGGCGCCGTGGCCTTGTCCCCGAATGATGTTGCCCGCGCCGTCGGATACTCGGAAACGGAGATCGGCGCGATCCCGGAAGGCGCGAACATGGGCCTGTCCTGCGGCAATCCGACGGCCATTGCTTCTCTCAGGCCGGGAGAGGTTGTGCTCGATCTGGGGAGCGGGGGTGGGTTTGATTGTTTCATCGCCGGTCCCAAGGTCGGGGCCAAGGGCCGCGTCATCGGCGTGGACATGACTCCGGACATGCTCTCGAAGGCGCGGCGGAATCTGGCGGCCTATCGGGAGCAATCAGGCCTGGACAACGTCGAGTTTCGCTTGGGGGAGATCGAGGCGCTGCCGGTCGCGGACGCCAGTGTGGACGTCGTGATTTCGAACTGCGTCATCAATCTGTCACCGGACAAGCCCCGGGTGTGGCGGGAGATTGCCCGCGTTCTCAAGCCGGGCGGGCGAGTGGCCGTCTCGGATCTGGCGCTTCTCAAGCCGCTTCCAGGTTCCGTCAAGGATGACCTGGAAGCACTCATCGGCTGCATCGCCGGCGCCTCACTCGTCGAGGATGTGCGTCGCATCGCGGAAGCCGCCGGGCTCACCCAGGTCGTGCTGAAGTCCAAGCCTGCCTACATCGAAGCGATGGTGTCCGCCCAGGACCCGTTGTTCAGGAAGATCACCGCGGGCTTGCCCACCGGGGCGACTCCGGGCGAGTATGTCACGAGCCTCGATGTGACGGCTCGGAAGTCGGTCGGCGGCTGATCGTCCCGCCGAACCGTGGCGGGCGAAAATAAAAAGCGGGCCCGGCAGCGGATACGCCGGGCCCGCAAGAGGCAAGGTCTGGTTGATGGGCGTTACGAGCAGCCCGCGGCGAACTTGTTCAAGAAGCACTGGAAGTCGTTCGCGGTGAGCAGAGGGGTTCCCGTGCTCTGGTCGCAGTTGGCGTACGTATCGCCCGCGGCGTACTTGTTCAGGAAGCACTGGAAGTCGTTTGCGGTGAGCAGCGGGGAGCCGGTGCTCTGGTCGCAGTTGGCGTAGCAGCCGCCGACGCCGATCGCGGCGTTGATCGCGTTCAGGTCGGCCTGGTCCACGATCAGGTCACCGGTCATGTCGGCGGAGAGGTCGAATCCAACAGCCTCGGAGGTGTTGTTCCAGTTCGCGGCGCCGTCCAAAACAAACGGGTTGCCGATGAACTGCGCGGCGACGTAGGCAGCGTCCTGGGCGTCGATGACGCCGTCGGCGCCGACCGGGGCCCAGCCGCGGGCGATGCCACCGGAGCCGACCACGTCGAATCGGGAGTCTCCGGCGACGTACGCCCCGCCACCGGACTTGGTCGTGCCGAAGAAGTTGTTGTTGCCCGTGAGCGTGAACCAGGCGTTATCGACGGCCTCGAAGCCCTTCTTCCGGTCGAGCTTGCCGGTCACGGGGTCGATGGCAAGGCCGTCGGCCCAGTAGCGGATGTCCTTGGCGTCGAAGTTGCCGTCACCGTTGAAGTCGCCGAGGATTTCGATGACGGCCTCGGACCCGGCCGTGCCAGTGCCCGGGTTCGGGCCGGTGAAGGCCGGTGCGACCCAGTCGGGTCCGCCGTTGCGCTGGTGGTAGGCCCGCATCATGTCGAGGGCATCGTTGAGGTTTCGAAGGCCATCGCCGTTGAAGTCACCGGCGATGCGGTTGCGGGTGGCAAGCGTCGTGTTGTACCCCACGTTGGCACCGCCCTGGTTGATGTAGTTGGTTCCGTTTGGCACTCCGTCGGAGTAGGTGATTCCCGCGCCTTGGAGGCGAGCCGGAGACTGTCCTGCGAGGTTGGGGGATCCGGTTCCAAAGCTCAGGAACTGTGCGTCGTCGAGCACGCTGTAGGGCGGGAGCGCAGCGCCGAGGGCGGGGTTGTAGAGCGCGTTAGGAATCAACTGCGTCGGGTTCGCCGGATCGTTGATGAACTTGCGAGCGGGGTTGAGAATCAGGAGCGTTGCGGCCCATTCGCCGGGCATGCCAAACGTCTGCGGGGTGCCGGGCACGGTGATGAAGTTCTCGATCGAACGCGTCATGTTGTTGACGAACTTGGCCGCTTCAACGTTGGCCATGCGAGGGTTGGTGTTGCCGGGAGTGCCACCGAGAACGCTCTGGTTGCGGGGATCGCCGATGGTCGCGAGAATGGCCGGACCGCCAATCGAGTAGAGCGAGGGGTTGGTCGAGGGGTCGTTGTCGAGCAGGTTGTTGAGCGTGGGGCGGGCAAACTGCGTTCCGCCCGCGAGGCTGCAGCGGATCGCCACAAGGTCGTAGCGGGCCGAGTTCGCGACGGTGAAACGCTCCGCGCCCGAATAGCCCATGCCGAGGCGGGAGTTGCGAATCGTTGTTTCGACGTCGCCGCTTCCGATCTTGTTCGCCGGGACGTACTGGCTGCCGAGGAGGTTCTGGTTGCCGGTTGAGCCGTTCTGCGGGGCCGAACCACCCACGTTGTCTCCGACGCCCCAGGAGGGATCGATGCCGGCGGTGTTGTTGAAGCCGTTGCGGGTTCCCGAGCCGATCTCGCGCGTCACCGTGTGCAGGTTCTCGCCGTTGAACAGGCGGCCGGTCGAGAAGAAGTGGTTCACCTCCGTCTGGTCCATCTGGCGGATGCCGGTGCCGAAGCTGGTGAGCATCGCGATGGGGGCAAAGGCGATCTGCGAGTCGAAGATGGTGTTGCAGTCTGGCGAGCTGACGTTGAGGTTGCGATTGCCGAGGTTGGCGAGGTTGTAGTCAAAGCCGGCGCCAGTCGCGGTGCCTTGAGCGTTGACGGACGTGCGGGGGTTGCGGCCGTACCCTGTCTGACCGGGGAGCCGCGTAGGAGCGGCGTTGGCGGCCGTGCCGCTGCCACGGACGGCCCAGGTGCTCGGCACATCAACGGGAGCGGCGTCAACGCGGTAGCCACCGGCGGCTGGGTTGCCAGCGACCGCCGCAAGAGTGGTCAAGTTCGCCGCGTAGGGCAGGCCAGCGGGGTTGCTGGCGATGTAGAACGAAGCGAAGAAGGGCGTTCCCGTCGTGGTGTCGTAGACGAGGCTCCCGTTGTAGTACTGCTTCGAGGCGCCCGCGTTCGTCACCGGGCCTGTTGTTGTGTTGCTGAAGACCACGTTCGGTGGGTTGACCAGACCTGCGAAGCCCGTGACAAAGTTGCCCGGCCATGAAGAGGGGCTGGCGCAGTTGGCGACCGCCGACTGGCCGAAGTCGATCAGCTCCTGGTACCCGGCGACGGAGCCAGCCACGCGGTAGCTCAGGGCCCAGTGGTCCGCCGAAGTCCAGGCCGTGCTCGTGTTCGTCGGCGTGAGGTTATCGATGCCGGTGTTCAGGATTCCCGCGATGCCGTCACCGTCGCAATCCAAGTAGTCGTTGGTCGCGGCGGGGGCCTTCAGGAAGTTCTCCAGCAGAGTCGCGCCGGAGAGATTGATCACCGCTGGCTGCTGGGCATAGGCGCTCATCGCTGTTCCCGCGAGGATCGCCAGCGTCGAGATGTTTCGTCCAACCTTCTTCATATTGCGTTCTCCCTCTGAAAGTTCCGGGTCGTTCTTTCGGGCCGAGGGACAGCGGCCGGACCGGATGGTCCGCTTTCCCCAAGCCAGTTTCGCCTCGTGGCGAATCGTCCGGACGAGCCTTCGCTCGTGCGGACGGTGAATCACATCAACTCACGGGGCGTCCGGGTTTGTGCCGCCGTTGGGGCCCCAGCCCTTCTTGACCTTGTTGTCACCGCTCAGCGAGTAGTAGGCGTCGCCCCACAGGCGCTTGCGGATGGTGTCCTTTACCGACATCTGCTCCGCGTGGCCGTCGACGAAGGCATACACGCCGGTTCCGCCCTCGCGACGCTCCGTGCCCTTTCCGGGGTGTGAGCGGCCAAGGCAGTTGAGCAGGGAGAGATTCGGTGTGTCGATCGCGTACGCGGGAACCTCTGCGAGAGGCTTGATGGCGCTGGTCGTCGGGTAGTGGAACCGAGGTCCGCCCGGGGGCTCGTTGTACACGTTGGAGCCGGACGAGATGCCAAGGAATGGAGAGACAGCCCGGTGGCTCTTGCTCTCAAAGCCCGCGCCCGCCGCGGCACCAATGACGTTCCAGTTTCCCGTGCTGATGAACTCTGCGATCAGGATGGTCTTGGACGCGCCGGACTGGCTGCCATCGACAAGGGCAGGATTCACAAAGATGTTCTTACGTGGACCGGACCCGTTGAACTTGTTGCGGGGGAACAGGGCGCCGTTCCCCGTGTAGCCCACGCGCTTGACCTGACGGTCAACGGGGAGCTGCGAACCGGGTCCGCCCCCGGTGCCGTTGACCTGCCCGGGTTCCCAGTCGTCGGAGTTCGGACCGGGATTCGTCGCCGGAGCACCCCCGCGAAGTGCCGCGGGATTCTTGAAGGCTTCTTCCGGCAGCGATCCGCTGTCGAACAGGAACTGGCTCCAGTGGATGTAGCCGTTTCCGGGCGTGGGATGGTTCTCGACCTGATCCTGGAGGCGCCAGTCGGTGCCGACGGGATCCTTGGGATACAGGTACGACGCCGGGAAGTACTTCTCCGACACGGTGTAGATCGTGACCGCCTGCGCCACCTGCCTCGCGTTGGAGGCCGACTTCATGGCCCGTGCCGACGCCCTGGCCCCCGCGAGACTGGGGAGCAGGATGCCGATGAGCAGCGCGATGATCGCGATGACCACGAGCAGTTCGATGAGTGTGAATCCGCCTTGCCTACTGTGCCGCATCGCCGCGTTCTCCTTGCCTTGATGGGATCCCGAAACACGAGTGGGCGGACGATACATCTGCGGTCATGCGCCCCGCGCGCAGAGCCGGTGACGTTTGCGCTAAGTTCGCGCGCGACTTCAACCGCCAGCCGAGCGTGATCCGTCAACGTTTCGTCAAGCGGGTGTTCAGGCGATGCGGAGGGGCGGGCCGCATCCTTCATGCGAATGGATTCCTATCATGGCGCAAAGACCAGGAGGTGCCGTGCAACCAGCGCTCGACATCCAGAACCTGCATTTTGCGTACCCGGGTGGGCCCACGATCATCGACGTGCCCTCGCTCTCGATGGCCCGCGGCGAGCAACTCCTGCTCACCGCCGGGTCCGGGGCCGGCAAGAGCACGCTGCTTCACCTCATCGCCGGGCTGATGGACCCGTCTCGGGGCGTCGTCGCCGTCGACGGCACGATCATGCACGAGTTGCACGGCGCCCGGCGAGACCTCTTCCGTGGCCGGAAGATCGGGATGATCTTCCAGACCTTCAATCTCCTGCTCGGCTTCTCCGCGATCGAGAACATCATGGCCGCCTTGATGTTCTCGTCGGTCCCCGCCGAGGAGCATCGAGCCAAGGCCTCCGCCCTGCTCGCAAAGCTCGGGATCGATCGCCAGGACGCCCGCCCGACGGAGCTGAGCGTGGGCCAGCAGCAGCGCATCGCCGTCGCTCGCGCCGTTGTCTGCGAGCCGGTGCTCGTTCTCGCCGACGAGCCGACGGCGAGTCTGGACCCGGAAAACTCCGCCGCGGCGATGGAGCTGATCCAGGGTTTGTGTCGTGAGACCAATGCCGCCCTGCTCTGCGTGAGCCACGACCCGGCGATGCGGGAGCGGTTCAGCAAGCGGTTGTCGCTGGCGGAAGTTTCACGCGCGAAGGGAGGGGCGTAAGCATGGCCATGACCGACTTCACCATCATTCGCCGCAGCATGTCCTCGCGGATGTTCTCGACGGTGACGACGATCATTACGGTGGCCGTGGCGGTGGGGCTGATGCTCGTGCTGCTTGGCATGCGCAAGGCCGCGAGGGAGAGTTTCCAGCGTGGCAGCGGCAACGCGCACCTGATCATCAGCGCCGAACCGGACCCGATGAGCGTGGTGCTCAACACGATCTTCTATTCCCGCCTTCCGCAGCAGTTCCTGATGTACGACCGGTACGAGCGGATCGTGTCGGGCCTGCCGACGAAGGATCCGTCCGGCAAGCTCCAGAACGGGTACGCCATTCCCGTGGCGCAGGGCGACAGCTACAAGGGCTTCCCGGTGCTGGCAACCACGCGCGAGTTCCTGACGGACTTCGACCCACAACTCGGCGTTCCGTGGAAGTTCTCGCAGGGCGGGCCGTTCGACGGGAACATGCAGGTGGTGGTGGGGGCGGTCGCCGCCAAGCAGACCGGCCTCAAGCTCGGCGACCGGATCGTCCTGACGCATGGCGTCGGCGACTCGCGTGCGGGGCCGCCGGGGCATGATCACAATGAACACCCCTTCGAGGTGGTGGGGGTGCTGGCCCCGAGCGGAACGGCCCACGATCGGGCGCTGGTCGTCTCGCTTGAGAGCACATGGATCGTGCACGCCCAGGACCGGCTCGAACGAGAGAAAGGGGAAGGGTTTCTGGCCACCGCGGCCGACTTGAACGCCTCGGACCGGAAGATCACCGGCGCACTGCTCCGGTTTGTGGCGGAGACCAGGACCTCGACACCCGCCGTGCTGCAGCAGGTGGCCTTCGCGCTCAAGCGTGAGCCGGGTCTTACGGTCGCGCAGCCGGCCTTTGAAATCCAGAAGCTCTTCGGGATCGTGTCGAACATCGACCAGGTCCTGCTCGCGATGGCCGCGACCGTGATGGTGAGCAGCGGCATCGCCATCATGCTCGCCCTGTACAACTCCATGGAGCAGCGGCGGCGTCAGATCGCGGTGCTCCGCGTGCTGGGGTGCAGTCGATCCCGTATCTTCTCCCTCGTGCTGACGGAGTCGGCGCTCCTGGGTGCGCTGGGCGCGGTGGTCGGTGTGTTCCTAGCTGGTGCAGCGCAGAACCTGGTCGCGGCGATCATGAAGGAGCGACTCGGCCTGGTCATCGAACCCGCTCTTGCGCCCGAGCTGGTGCTGGGAATCATCGTGTCTTCCGTGTTGCTGGCGTCCTTTGCCGGGCTGCTGCCGGCAGTCATGGCCTATCGGACGGCAGTCGTGACCAACCTGAAGCCCGCCGTGTAGGGCCGCCGTGGACGATCTGGGATTCCGTTTGATAGCTACGATTGATCCGTTGCTGGGCATGGAGGGTTCGGGATGAAGGTCTTCTGGGCGCTGATAGCCATTCTGGTGATCGCGACAGTGGTGCTTGTCGCTGGGAATCGCGGCGGCGCCGGCGGTTCCGGGCCGGTTTCTCCGACAGCATCGCCTGGGGATTCATCGCGGCGGGCCGATGCGGAGCTTCCGCCTCGCCGACCAGCGGAGGCACAGCCATTGGCGACAGACGCAACGGAACGAGCCTCGGGCGCTTCCGCCGCGTTGACACCGGCGGTAACTGAACAACCGGCGCCAAGCCCCGTGGTTGAGCCAAGCCCGCAGCCGACGGCTGCGAAGGAGCCCGAGTCGAAGCCGGATGCCGTCGCAGTCGCAGAACCGTCGGCACAGGCAGATCCAACATCCGCTCCAGCGTCTCAGCCCGTCGCGACCAAGCCACTGGAAGTCGCCGTGGCGCCTTCGGTGGCGGTCGAAGCGCCGGAAGAAGAGAACATCCTGCTCAAGTTGAGACGAGAGATTGAAGCGGAGCGCGCCGCCGCGGAAGCCAAGCGTGGCGAAGCGCCCGCTCCTCAAGCGCCAGAGCAAGCCGTTGCCGCGACAGGCCCCTTCGGCGGGGCCCACGCGGAGGAGCGGCCGGACGGTTCATTGCTGGTCGAGGGCAAGTACCTCGTCTCGGGCAAGGGCACGGAAGCGGATCCGTACAAGGTTTCGTGGGACCACTTGATTTCCGCGGAGCGGGATTACTCGCCAAAGGACGGGAAGACCACCGTTCCAGAGCGGATCAAAGCGCTGGATGGCAAGTGGGTTGAAATCACGGGGTACGTCGCGTTCCCCCTGGTTTCGGATGAGACGGACGAGTGCCTTTCCATGATGAACCAGTGGGACGGCTGCTGCATCGGGATCCCGCCTACGCCCTACGACGCTATCGAGGTCCGGCTGGGTTCCACCGTCACGGGGGACACCCGGCTCACGACCTACGGCGTGATCAAGGGGCGGTTCAAGGTTGATCCACACCTGGTCGGCGGGTGGCTGGTGGGCATGTACGTAATGGACCAGGCGAAACTCACGCCCAAGGCGTACGGCGGCGTAGCCCCGTGACGGCATTCCGGTGACTTCCTACCGGTCCCTCGGCTCGCCTTTGATCGCAACTCCCACTATTCTCTTGCCGTGCAATCCACTGCCCCGCTCGTGGCCATCATCATGGGTTCATCATCGGATTGGGACACCATGTCCCACGCCGCAGCAACCCTCGATTCCCTCGGGGTTCCGTATGAAACCCGCGTCGTCTCGGCGCACCGGACGCCGGACCTGTTGATGGACTTTGCCGCCGCCGCGGAGTCGCGTGGGATCGAGGTTCTTATCGCGGGGGCGGGCGGGGCGGCCCACCTGCCGGGGATGGCGGCCTCCAAGACGGTTCTTCCGGTCCTTGGTGTTCCCGTGGAGTCGGCAGCGCTCAAGGGGTTGGACTCGCTTCTGTCCATCGTCCAGATGCCCAGCGGCATTCCCGTGGGAACATTGGCGATCGGGAAGGCGGGGGCCATCAACGCGGCGATTCTGGCCGCCACAATTATCGGCGGCAAGCACCCCCGGTACCGCGAGGCGGTCCGGGCCTTCCGAGCCGCCCAGACCCAGAAAGTTCTTGACAACCCCGACCCGCGCTCTGGGCATGCGCCACGCGCTGGAGGGCAGGCGTGAACATCGGCGTGCTCGGCGCGGGCCAGCTCGGCCGCATGCTCGCCCTCGCGGGCTACCCCCTCGGTCACACGTTCCGGTTCTACGACACGGCGCCGCCTGAATCGTTGCCTCCTGCGGCGCAGCTTGCTCCTTACGTCAACGGCCGCTTCGATGACCTGGCGGCGCTGGATGCCTTCGCCGCCGGTTGCGACGTTGTCACGTACGAGTTTGAGAACGTGCCCGTCGGTGCGGCGATGCATATGGCTGAGTCGAGACCCGTGTATCCGCCGCCGCGCGCCCTGGAGGTATCGCAGGACCGCATGGCGGAGAAAGCGCTGTTCGCGTCGCTCGGCATTCCAACTCCTCGCTTTGCCCCGGTGGATTCCGTCGATGATCTCGCATCCGCGATTGCGAAGACGGGCCTGCCCGCCGTCTTGAAGACGCGCCGGTTGGGGTATGACGGCAAGGGCCAGGCCGTGGTCCGCGGCGTGCCCGAAGCCGCGGCCGCCGCCGCTCGCTTGGGCGGGTGCAACCTGATTCTCGAATCGCTGGTGGCCTTTGAGCGTGAGCTCTCGGCCATCGCCACCCGAGGACGGGACGGGACGACCGTCATCTACCCCATCTGCGAGAACACCCACCATGAGGGCATCCTCCGATGCACGCTCGCTCCATCGCCCGGTGCGTCATCTGCCGCGGCGGAGCAGGCACATCGCCATGTGGCCGCCATCCTGGACCACTTGGACTACGTCGGCACGCTGGCGGTCGAGTTCTTTGACACCGGCGATGGATTGCTGGCCAATGAAATGGCGCCCCGGGTCCACAACACGGGGCACTGGACCATCGAAGGTTGCCGCACAAGCCAGTTCGAGAACCACATCCGCGCGGTGACGGGATTGCCGCTGGGGTCTGTAGAGCCGCTGGGGCACTGCGCCATGGTGAACATCATTGGTAGGGCGCCGGCGGCGGATGACATGCTCCGCCTGGGCGCCAAAGTTCACCTGTACGGGAAGGAACCAAGACCGGGTCGCAAGATCGGGCACGCCACGATCGTGGCATCGTCGGCCTCGGAGCTGGCCGGACCGCTGGAAGCGCTTCGGGGGCTGGTCCTCGCGGCGAATCAGGGTGAGAGGATTTGAACCTCCGGCCTTCTGGACCCAAACCAGACGCTCTACCAAGCTGAGCTACACCCTGGGCATGTGATCGTAGGGACGGATTGCATCGGCAGGTGGGGAGAGGCGGTGCGAGAAAAAACCGCCGACGAGCAGGGTCCGGGTCCATACTCGCCGGCGGCATGAGTGCAACCGGGTCTCCGCTCATCCCTCGCGGGATGTGCCCGGTTTCACGGCTTGATCCCTACATGGGCAGTTCCTTGAAGAGGAGGACCCGTGCCTTCTCGCCGGCGCGGGTGACGTTGCTGCGGTCGAGAACCAGAAGGAACCGCTTGGCGATCGAGGGGACGAGGGGATCGTTGACGCCGAGGTTCTCCGTGTCGGACTTCTGGTAGCCCTCGACGACGAACCAGACGGCAAAGATATCGCTGCGAACGTTCACGCTGTTCATGAGGCTCTGCGCGATGAGAAGCTGCTCGCCGTAGTCGTCCGAGACCTCATCCACATCCTTATTGTTGGAGGAGTTCCGCACGGGGACGGAGAGGGTGCCGAGCGTGCCGCTTCGCCGGGTATCGTGCCCGAGCATGTCGATGCGGTCCGTAGCGCGGAGGCGGCTGAGCTGCGTGCTGGGCGGGGCGGTGATCGCCATCAGCTCGCCGAGGGAGCCGATGCCTGGCGTCTCACGGATGGCGGGCACCCGGGTGGTCAGGAATCGACCGTCGGAGCCGAAGCTGGCGAACGGGTCGATCGCCGCGTCCTCAAAGATGGCCGCGCTCCCCGGGTCGTCCATGGGGGCTTCGCGGGTCTTGTCGCGGTAGGCACGGATGGCCGCGGCGATATCCGTGTCCGTGCCCGGCAAAGGCGGGTTGCCGGCGTTTGCGCCGGACAGGGAGAGATACGTCTGCCACTCGGAGCCCGCGTAGCCGGGCAGCGAGGAGGTATCGGTCGTGGGATTGAGCAGGGGCAGGGTGCGCAGAACAGGGACGGCCGCGGTGTTGACGTTGATCTGGCCGGGCGTGCTCTTGGTCAGGCCCGTGAACTGGGGATCGAACGAACGGAAGGTGTTGAGGATGTTGAGGGCCAGAGGAATACCGGGCCAGCGGGCGAAGTCCGACCCGCCTCCACCCGTGGGTTCGAAGGTGAGGTTCGTGTTGAAGTCCTCGAAGGGGGCGAATCGGCGGATGTTCAACTGTCCACGGTCCACCGCACCGTTGCTCGGTTCGGCGGCAGAGACAACATCCGTGGAGCCGATCTTGTGGTAAATGCTGAAGGTGTCACCCGTTGGCGGGGGGTTGCTGTAGTTCAGGCTGAGAGCGAGAGCCTCGCTGAGGGTAAGGCAACGGCTCGTGGGAATGGACTGTCCGGGCACGATGGCCGGCGGCGATGGGCCGGGATCGAACTCGGGTCCAACGGCAAGCGGGAGGAGCAGGTCCGCCAAGCGGAGCGTGGAGACTCGGGGGGCTGGGGGCTGAACCCCAAGCGTGCCCTCGAATCGGTTGTTGTCGAGGGGGATGCGCGGGTAGAGATTGTTGGAAGCGTTGTTGGGATCGGCGAATGTGCGGCCGTTGCCGTTGGTGCCGATCGTGTGCGGGGGGTGGCGCTTCAAGTGGGCCGGGGCGGTCATGGTGGCGTAGGTACCGTCGGCGGTGATGAAGACGCCGGGGAAGAGGCCTGGGTTGTTCGCCGGTGGAAGACGCGTAGGTCCAGCCGGGCCGATCATGAGCCGGGTAAAGAAGCTGGCGATCGTTACATCCGCGTTGGCGGGGTTGCCCGTGAAGTCGGAGCGGTTGAGGCTCGCGGGATTGGCGCCGTCCGTGTCGGCGAAGTTGCGGAGATTGGTCGAGGGCCAGCGGGCTTCCAGGCAGTAGGCGGGAATCGCACCCAAGGGCGTATTCACGGGGTTGTCGGCCCGCTTGACCGTTCCCCACAGGGCAATCGTGAAGCCCGTGTTGTCGAGGGCGCTGGCCGGCGGGGGATTCGAGTTGGACTCAGGGCCCGCTTCCGTTCCCGAGATTCGGGGCGAAGCGCTCGCGGGGATCATGCGGTCGAGCGTGGGCGATGTTGATCCCGTTGTTCCGGGATCAAAGAGGCGATCGGCGAGCATGTGGCGTTCGCGGCCCGGGCGAGCACTCTGGGCGCCGGGTTCCGGCGTGCGCCACAGATAGACGCGGCGTTTGGCCTGATCATCGGTACCCGCGAGGAGATCGCCCGCCCCGCCTGCGATTGAAGCGCCCGTGAGCGGGTTCATCCGGCGAAGGCGGATCGGCTTGACGCGGGTGCCCCCGGCGACAGTGTCGCCGCTGTAGGTGTACTGGCCCGGGAACGCGGGCACGGCGAGTTGGTTGTCGATGAACCGTTCCACCGCGTCCGTCGGGATATTGCCCGTGCCCGCCGCGGCGACGGCGCGGGCTTGCATGTCGGCCAGGTCATTGCTCAGAACGTAGAACGTCCTGGTCTCGCCCGGCCGGAGGACGACGCCCTCGATACCCGTGCCGCCCTCGCGTGCGAGCTTGAAGAGCTCGCCGTTGAACTCGAGATAGAAGTGGCTGAACGTGGAATCATCGGCGTTCTGGTAGTTGGATGTATCCGTGGCCGTGGTCAAGCCAACGGGGATGTCAAAGGGGTTCGTCAGCTGGAAACCGAGAACTTGGCCAAGGAAGTCCGGGTTGGGTCGGGAACCACTGCCGCCCGCGCCTGAACCCGAGAATGTGCCGCGGATCGTGATGGGGGGCTCGTTGCCGGGGACGGAGCCGCTGTTCTCATCGTCGCCGCCGGCGGAAGTGGGGGCATCGGTGTACAGCACGATCATGCTGACCTGTGTGATGAACGGCTGGGCTTCGATACCGAAGATGTTGACGGCGGCGGTGGAGACCACGCCGCCCTGGCTGGAGTCGGGGAGGCGGGCGTCGGTGAGGTCGAGCCGGCCGGCCTGGGTCGTCCACCATGGATAGGCGGTCAGGGAGCTGGCCAGGGAGCCTCGCTGCGAGCGGTCGAGCAGGAGGGTGTAGCCACTGAAGTAGTGGTCGCGGTCGTACGAATCGCCGAAGTTGGCCGTCAGGTGCGCGGCGAGTCGGATCGCGAGTTCGGGATTGTTGCCGTAGCTGAGCGTCCGCAAGCGGGAGTAGTTCGAGCTCCAGTGCCCGGAACGCCAGGTGTACGGCGCGAGGGCCGTGGCGTAGCCGGTGAAGAGGTCGGAAGGATCACGGGCGGCGCTGGTGGTTGCGCCCGCCTTTTGCGCCGCCGCGACGGCGTCGAGCGGGAGCTCGTTGGCCGTGAGAACGCCGACTTGCGTGTTGGTTCCGGGCGTTGGCACGACATTGGAGACGACCTGTCGGCCGCCGGACTCGGTCGTGAGGAACTGGCGCACGTCGGTGACTTTGCGGGCAAAGGCGTCATCGTCGGCAAAGCCGTTGCCTTGGCCGGCGTTCTCGGCGTCGTCGGCGGTGCCGATTTCAGCGGCGAGAGTGCGGTTGGAACGAAGCGGGCCGATGCGACCGTCGTTGGCGTTGCCGCCGTTGCCCGCCGTCAACTGACCATCAACCGCCTGCTCGAGCCGGGAGAGCACTTCGGGGCTGTTCACGCCGTGGCGTTCAAGCAGTTCGACGAGATCCGCAAGGCCGAATCGGCCGGGCACTGCAATGCGCTTGTCGGTCGTGGAAGTGAAGAAACCGCCGGAAGGCTGACCGCCGAACTTGAGGTAGTGTTGCGCGCGGGCGTCGCCGGTCATCGGGGCAAGGGCGCCGCCCGGGGCGGTGACGAGGTTGAAGCCGGGTGTGACAACCGTGACGCTCTCGGGCCGAAGAGCGAGACGCAGGCTGTTGTAGCCGTACTCACCGACCGTGCGGGCCTTGTTGAGGTCGTAATACGTTCCATAGAACTCGCTGTTGGCCAGCGGATAGTTCTGGATGCGGTCGTAGCCGAAGCCGAAGTACTGGAACGAGTCGTTCATCCGCAGCATGCGGTAGAGGTCAACCTCCGGGTACAGGCCCAAAGGAGTGACCTGCGTGTAGGCAGAGAAGGGGGCACCAGAGGCTTGGCCCGCGGGAAGACGGTGATCCACACCAGAGTTGACGTTGATCAGGCCGGAGAGATCGATGGCGCGTGCGGCGATGAACCAGCGGAAGCGATCGTCGCGGGGAAGAAGCGGTGATGGACTGGCGGGGTTGAACGCATCCACCAGCTCGAACCAGCGCGAATCGAAGAAACCGTCGCCATCCGCATCGGCCCACTGGTAGGGTGCGTAGCGCGGGTCGCCGGGGCCGTGGAACGGGTCGGCCTTGGACAAGCGGAACGCCTGCTGCTGCCACATCGTCCAGTGCGCGGGGACGTTGGGGTCCGCGTTCCCAAGACCACCGGGAAGGGCCTGCGGCTGGCCGGGGATGCCGGGGCGGCCATTTTGGTCCAGCA
Organism: Phycisphaeraceae bacterium; assembly: GCA_019636625.1. Classification (GTDB taxonomy): domain Bacteria; phylum Planctomycetota; class Phycisphaerae; order Phycisphaerales; family UBA1924; genus JAHBXE01. The sequence continues at coordinate 18,161 of JAHBXE010000026.1, read as the reverse complement.
GGGTCAGGCCCCAGCGCATTTCAGAGGTGGTCGCGGTCGGCGGCTGCGGCGTCCAGTTGTTCACCGGGCGCGCGGGGAGAGCATCGAAGCGGCTCACCCGGACGCCGCCGACAACCGGGGCCAGGTTGTACTTGTTGACGAAGCCGCCATCCGGCGCAAAGTTTGAGATATGCCCCCAATCCTTCCCTGTGTTGAACGGATGGACGTTGGAGCCGGAACCCGTGGAGCGAATAAGTTCCGTCGGCAGGAGTGAACTGAGCCACGGCTGGTACGGCTGGCGATCATCGGCGCGCGCCGGTGCCGCATCGTCGTAGCTTCCCGTCGGGTTGAACCGACGCGAGAGCTGCGTTGCCGAGGGGGAGGTGCCGATGATGGAGCGACGTGTCGGGTCGGTGAAGGGATAATCCCACATCTTGCGGATGAGGATCTGGCCGTTGGTCTGGGTCGCCGCCGGATCGCTCCCGTCCACGAATGTGCTGAACGTGCTGCGGGAGACGACCTCGTTGAAGTAGTCCGCGATGGCCGTAACCGTGTGCTCCGTCCGATTGCGGTCCAGCGTGGCGGCAGCGGTGCGGGTATCAGACCGGCCGACCGTGAAGTAGAGGAGCGTGACGATGCTGATGATGGCCAGGGCCCCGAGGATCAAGACGAGCACCGTGCCCCGCCGCGCGTGAACGGAAGCAGTGGCGCCGGCAGCCCGAGAGACAGCGGCGGCTCCCGTCGGACGGGCGAGAAACTCACGTGTTCGGGTCAGCAACTTCATCGTGCGGTCTCCACGTCAGATGCCGCGTTCCGGCACATCGAAGATGAACTGGAACGTCCGCTCGACGGAGGGGTCGGCGGGATCGGCCAGGCTCAGCGTGACCCGGATCAGCTTTGGCCAGGCCCAGGGGATGGTGGGCGATGCGGAGTCGCCCGGGCTCTCGAGTTTGCCGTCGTTGTCCACATCGGGATCGAACATGGGGTTGTAGTACCCGAAGTAGCTCATCAAGGGAACGCCGGGGGGGGGGAACGCGGAGGCGTATTGATCGCCGTGGATGAGGCGGGTCGCGGTGAGGAACGTGGCCTGACCACCCGAAATGGTGCTGAACCGGGTGCGGTGCTGCTGGACCGCCGAGGTGCTGTCGTAGGGCGAGGCGACGACGTTGGCGTTCACGCGACGCTCCATGCCGTGCCAGATCAGTTCGCCGGCGCGCCCGGCCACATAGCCCGGTGAGCCAGGCGCGGTTGGGAAGCTGTTGCCGAAGGACCACTCGACGATGAACTCAGTGCAGCGAGGGAGGAAGTTCGATGAGGACAGCATCACCTGGTCGGCGGCGCGATACGCGGCCTCGAGGTCGCTGGCCCATTGGTTCCTGTCGAGGGAGCCGACGAAGTTGCGGGGCGAGAACTCGCAGCGGATTCGCTGGCGCTGGGCACCCTGCTGTGCCGTCAGGTTCGCGGGGAGGGAGTCGTCCATCCATGCCTGCATCCGGGCGATCACATCCGGGTCCTGCGGCTGGGATTGACCGAAGATTCGGTACTGGCCGTCCGCTCCGGCGTTGTTCTGCTCATCCGGCGACACATTGCTGTTGGGGATATAGAAGCGGACGTTGGCCCCTTGCGGGAACACACTCGCGGTCGTGATGACGGTGCGGACCCGGGACAGGTCGGTCGCCGCGATATCGACCAGGCCGCTGCTGAACGCCCTGGCGCCGGGGCGGAGCGCGGCCGGCACGGGCGCCGCCGGATAGATCCCCGCCAGCCGGCGGAACAAGTCGGACGCCGCGGGCTGGAGCGAGATCTGGATCTGGCTGTCACGAAGCGCGGCGTTGGTCGGTGCGAATCCGAAGACAGTGGAGGTGGGAAGCGTCTGGCTGCTGCGGGGTGGAGCAAGGAGCGTTACGTGGCGGAGCAGGATCCACTCCGACGCGAACCGGTTCGGGTTGGGAGGATCGACGTTGGCGTTGTCCAGGCCGAGCCGAGCAGCGGCGTCGATTGTCTGGTTGTTCCACAGATTTCCATCGAGTTCCGGGCGGTAGTAGGGGTTGGTCGGGTTGAACGCAACTGGCTGCCGGCCGCGCTGACCGTGGCCGTAGTAGATGCGGGCCGAATCGCTGGCCGCCGTGTACTCCGGATGGAGGGCGGCTCGGGCGGATTGGAACTGGCCCTTGGCGAAGAACTGAAGGCTGTCGATGCGGCGAAGCCGCGGGCGTTCATCACCATCGAACAGGGCGACGGCATCCGGATTGCCGACGGAGGGGTTTGGATTGATGGAGTCTCCGCCCTGGGCCGAGGCGTACTCGTTGCGAACGACAATGAAGCTGTCGGGCGCGATGGACGAGATGTCCGATCGGATCTGCTGCTCGATGAGGCTGGCGTAAGCATTGAAGGCGCTGACACGCTTGCCGGCGGCCAGTGTCTTGCCCGTGGCATCGAAGATCGAGGCGACGCCGACAGCGATAAGGCCAAGGGCCGCGACGGCGATGAGGATCTCCAGCAGCGTGAAACCTCGATGGCCGCGGGCTTGAAGGCGACCCGCACGGCCCGCACACGCCCGAATGTCCTTGGTGTGGTTCATCATCGGTAGCTCACTGGACAGGACGGGTGACGGTGAACACATCGACCGCCGCGGCGATCTGAGGCGTGAAGACGACTTGGCGGAAACGTCGCACATCGGGCACATTGGGGGCGAAGGAATCGGGCACGGAAGCGGGGACGGGAGGGCTCACGATGACGGTCGTGCTGGAGGCGGTTTCCAGATCTTCCGCGACGCGGAGCACGGTGTAGACGTTGCCGAAGTTGTCGACCAGCTTCTGGTTTGGCTGGGACGCCAGGGCCAGGAGGGTGTCGGTCGTGACCGACGAGGAGTGCGGGCCGCTGAAGAGCTCGATATGGTCGCGGCGGTTCGCGTCGAACGCCGCGTCGAGGGTGAGGAAGTTGCCGTACGTGCGATTGCCGGCGCCGTTGTTCCCACGGTTGGTCGGCGTGGGGTTGGCGCTGCTGATGACGGCGACGGGCACGCAGCGATCGGTGTTGGACACGCCGTTGGTGCCCAAGAGCACATCGAGCAGCGTGACAGGTTGGCGCGTTGCGGCGATAGATGGCACACGGATGTTCAGGTCGAGGCGACGGACAAAGAGGGCCACCTGCACCTGCCGCGGCTCGCCCTGGGAGGTCTGTACGCGACGGGCGACGATGTCCCACACGAACTGTGGGCGGAAGGGATCGCGTGTGGAAGTTGAGATCTGCACGGGCTGCGTTGAGCGGTCCGGCCAGAGTCGGAGGTTGAGGCCCAGCGAGATTCCCAGCGTCTGGTTCCCGAGCGTCAGAACACCCGTGTCCAAGTCGAGGAAGTTGTCCCCGCTGGTCTGCCATGGGTACCAGAGGTGGTCGTTGGCGTTCGTCCCGGCGGAGGACCAGCCGGCAGTATCGTTGAGCAGGAAGTCCCACCCGACAGGAGAGGCGGGCGAGGTCGGGCGGAAGTTCTCGTGGTTGAGCAGTTGCGCCTTGGCGGAGTTGGCAACCACAACGCCGAGTGTCTGGTCCGTCGACGTCCGCTGCATCTTGACGACGCTGGGGATGATGGCGCCCAAGCCCAGCAGTCCGATCGCCAGGATCAGGATCGCCAGCAGCACTTCAACCAGGGAGAATGCACGCCTCATGAGCCGACCCCCAATCCGCCGCTCGTGCCGGTTACTTCCTGCAGCCATCCGAGGTACCGCTGGAGCGTAAAGATGCGGCAGTCGGACTCAACCTTCCCGCCGCTTCCATCGTCGAGTCGGTCTTCGATCCAGGCATTGATCCGGTCGACGTTGACGTTGGGCGCGAAAACCGGGTCCGTTAGGTTCTGGTACAGGCTTCCCGTCGCGGCATCGAGGCGAACACCGATCGCCTGCGCCAAGCGTGACTCCCTGCACAGGGCGAGCTGACCGATTGGCTTGGTCAGGATCGTGTCCGTCGCAACATCGCCGAGGATCTGCCGCTTGAGATTGACATTGATGGAGCCCGTGACTGTGGCGTACGTTGGCCAAGCCAGGACACGCTTCACGAAGCGGACGGGGTCCGCCTCGTCCAGTGCGTTGAGCGGGTCGGGGTACCCGCCCAGCGGCCAGCCGTTGCGGAAGACGATGGACTCGCTGGGCGCGAGCACCAGGACTTCCCGCGGATCAGAAAGCTTGACAACGCCCGTTCCGCCCTCGAAGCGGACCATGAACGTCTGCCGGCTTTGCCCGTCGTTCCGCTGGGTGTCGTCGTAGAAGTTTGTTTCCGGGAAGAGCCAGTTGCCCTGCTGGCGGAGCGTGGCATTCTGGTAGGTGCCATCACCGTACCACTCATCGTCGATCGTGTTGGCGGGGGCGTATCCCCGCACGGTCCACCCGGCCGAGAGTTGCACAGGCTCGACGCCCGGGGCGGCGGCGAAGACTTCGCGATCCACCGGCGAGTTGGAGCCTGACGCCGGCGCATCCGACAGAACGCCGGCCTTCGTGCAGATCAGGATCGTCGTCTTCTTGCTGACACTGTCGTAGAGGAACACGGCGGCCGAGTCCTGCCCCCGGGGGGAGGCCACGGCGACGTTGCGGGCCGTGTTCATCGCGACCCGGAGGGACGACTCGGCCAGCGCCTGCTCGGACGAATACAGCATTGATGAGAACGCCGGCACCGCCAACGCCAGCAGCAGCACAAAGATCGAGATCACCACAAGCAGCTCGACGAGCGAGAAGGCCCGGCGAATGGGCCGGAGAATGGGGCGAAGGGAAGCGTTCACGAGCCACCTCCCGCGGCGATGACGTTGTCGCTTCGGGCCTTGTCGCGGACCTTCTGCCGGAGGTTCGGGTCGTTGCCCGGGTCCGGCAGCCCCACCTTGTTGGCGAGTTCGCCCCACGTCATGCCGAACGTGCTCGCGAGCAGAGGCGGGGCAGCGCTCGAAGGATCGGCAATGTCTGCCTCATCACCAAACACGCCGTCCGGCCCCGCCGCGACGATGGCGAAGACGGCGCTCCGTAGCGATGCGTCATCCGAGGCCCTCCCCAGAATGAGGGGCACGTTGCAATCGTTGACGCTGGCAACCAGCGTCGTGCTCGGGTTCCCTTGCAGCCATCGGTAGTACCGCACCGGTACCTCGTTGGCGTCGCGGAGGACCACCCGGCCCGCCGCGGCGTCGGACGAGTAGAGGGCCTTGGCGTTCCGGCTGAGGTCGAAGAAAGACTCGAACTTGCGGCCGGAACGCTCAAAGGAGCCGTCGCGCTTGGGCGTGAGGAATCCGGGGCCGGCGACGCCATCGATCGGCCGACCTTCCCCGGAAACACCCTCCACCTCGAGGGCGCCGATCACGTAATAAGGGAGCGAGAGGAGGCTGAAACGGATGTCGTAGAGCGACTGGGGCGTACCCGGGGCGGCCGGGGACTGGCTGGAGCGGAGAACCTGGGCGTCCTGCGCATTGGAAACCGAGTACACCCACGGCACGCGCCGGCCCGACACCGTCCGCAGCGGACCGGCAGACTCGAAGTCCTTCACCAGCGGCGGCAGGAACCCAAACTCGCGATTGAAGTTGGACACCGCGAGGTTCAACGAGTTCACCAGGGCCGTATCGCCCGCGCCGCGGCCGGACTTGCGCACCGCCCGGACCCCGACGATCAGCAGCCCAATGAGCGCGAAGATCACCAGGATGGCGACGAGCAACTCCATCAGCGTGAAGCCCCGTCGTTGATTCGGCCTTCGATTCACCGTGAACCTCCCGGGCCCGAGGCCCGGCGTGCGTGGTGGGGCGGGGTTACACCGCGTTGCCACCCTGGAGCGACTCGATCATGGCGACCATGGGCAGGAACATCGCGACGACGATGGTTCCGACGATGAGACCGATCACAACAACCATCAGCGGTTCGAGCAGCGACACGAGCGCCGCGACCGCAACGTCGACTTCTTCGTCGTAGTTGTCCGCGATCTTCATGAGCATCGCGTCGAGTTCGCCCGTTTCCTCGCCGACGTCGATCATGTTCACGACGATGGCGTCGCAGGTCTTGCTCTCGCGGAGCGGGTCCGCGAAGCTCTCGCCCTCGCGGATCGAGTCGTGCACCTTCATCAGCGCCTTCTCGAACACGTAGTTGCCCGCCGTCTGGCTCGTGATCGTGACCGCTTCCAGAATGGGTACACCGGCGGAAATGAGCGTGCCCAGCGTGCGGGTGAAGCGGGCGATCGTGGTCTTGCGGATCAGCTTGCCGAACACGGGCGTCCACAGGAACAACGTGTCGGTCGCGGCCTTGCCGGGACCGGCTTTCCGGATCAGCTTGAAGAAGATGAACAAGGCGGGCAGCGCGATGACCACGAACACCCAGCCGGGAATCTGCTGGTCCGGTCTCGTGCCGGCCATCCATCGGCTGGTGTCGATCAGCCACTGCGTCAGGCCGGGGAGCTGCACGCCGAAGTCCGTGAAGATTTCCTCGAACTTCGGGATGATGAACACCATGATGAACGTCAGGATCGAGATCGCCACGACCATGACGACCACCGGGTACACCAGGGCGCCGCGGATCTTCCGCTTCAGGCGCTGGCTCTTTTCCATGAACTCGGCCAGACGCTGGAGGATGACGTCCAGCACGCCGCCGATTTCGCCGGCGTTGACCATCTTCGTGTAGAGCTTGTCGAACGCCCCGGGGTGCTTGGCCATCGCCTCCGACAACGCGGCGCCGCCTTCCACATCCTCGCACACGCCGAGCAGCACGTTCTTGAGCTTGCTTGGCTTGAGCTGGCCTTCCAGGATCTGCAACGACCGGAGCAGCGGCAGGCCGGCGTCCTGCAGCGTCGAGAGCTGGCGTGTGAACGTGGTCAGTTGCTTGTTGGACACGCCGCCGATGGACATGCCCTTGGGCTTCTTCTTGGCCTTCGAAGCGGTCGCTTCCCCGGCCACGGCCGACTTCTTGACCTTCTGCTCGCGGACGGCGGTCGGGAAGAAGCCCTGGCTCTTGATCCTGCCGATCGCCTCTTCAGAGGAGTTGGCCTCGATCGTCCCCTTCTGGGGCTTGCCCTGCTGGTTCAGCGCTTCATATGCAAAGGTCGGCATCGTTCACACATCCCGCGCCCCAAGGCGCCAAAGCCCACGACCCACCCCAAACCCACAATCCTCCGGCCCTGTTCCGGCGTCACGCCGCAACAGCGTCGCTTCTAGTCCTCCGCGATCGTCTCGCGGACCACTTCGTCGATCGTCGTCTGTCCTTCGTAAATACCCATCAGGCCTGTTTCACGGAGCAAACGCATGCCGCGCTCCCGCGCGTGCTTGCGGATGACGTTCGTGCTGGCTTCCTTCATCACCATCTCGCGCAGGTCGTCGTCCATCTGAAGGATTTCGAAGATCGCCATCCGGCCGCGGTAACCGGACTTGTTGCAGTTGTCGCAGCCGCGCCCGCGGAAGAACTTCCGGCCCCGGGTGTCCTCCGGGCGAAGGGCAAGCTCCATCAACTCCTCCTCCGATGGCTGGTACTCCTCCTTGCAGCGGGGGCAGATCGTTCGGACCAGTCGCTGGGCGATGATCCCTTCGATGGTCGCCGTGAGGAGGAAGTTCTCCATCCCCAGGTCCAGAAGACGGATGATCGAGCTGGGGGCGTCGTTGGTGTGCAGCGTGCTGAGCACAAGGTGGCCCGTGAGCGATGCCTGCACGGCGATCTGGGCTGTTTCCAGGTCGCGGATTTCGCCGACCAGGATGATGTCCGGGTCCTGACGGAGGAAGCTGCGGAGGCACTTCGCGAACGTCAGGCCGACGTCCTCGTTGACCTGGCACTGGCACAGCCCGTCGATGTCGTACTCGACCGGGTCCTCAGCGGTCAGGATCTTCGTCTCGATGTCGTTCAGTTCCGCGAGCGCCGCGTACAGCGTCGTCGTCTTGCCGCTTCCCGTCGGGCCGGTGACGATCACAATCCCGTTGGGCTTGCGGATCAGGCCGCGGACGCGCTCGAGGTCGTCTGCACGAAGGCCGAGCCGGTCCAGCGACAGTTCCACGTTCGACCGGTCCAGCACGCGCATCACGACCGACTCGCCGTGCATCGTCGGCAGCACGGCGATACGCAGGTCCACCGGGTTCCCGCCCACGGTCAACTCGATACGGCCGTCCTGCGGCAGGCGGCGCTCCGCGATATCGAGGTTCGCCATGACCTTCACGCGAGACGTGATCGCCGGGCCGAGGTGCTTCGGCGGCGGCACCATTTCGTACAGCACGCCGTCGATGCGGTACCGCATCTTGAACTCGTCTTCGAACGGCTCAAAGTGAATGTCCGAAGCGCGGTCCTTGATCGCCTGCAAGAGCACCAGGTTGATGAGCTTGACCACCTGGTTGTCGCTCGCCGCCTCCATCACCGCGTCGAGGTCGATCGAATCGCCGCGGCCTTCGAGCTGCTTGAACTTCTGGTCGGTCGCCAGAGCGCTGACGACGTCGACCACGGACTCTTTCTTCCCGTAATACTTCTGAAGAAGGGCGTCGACCGCCGCGGGATCCGCGACCACAGCCTCGACGTTGAACCCCATCAGGAGGCGAAGGTCGTCGACCGCGCGGAAGTTGTCCGCCGACTTCATCGCGATCTTCAGCCGCTTGCTGTTCGGGTTGTATTCGATCGGGATAACTTGGTACGCCTGCGCGTTCTCAGATGGAATGGTGTTCCGGACCGCTTCAGGGATGTCCATCCCCGTCAGGTCCAGGTACGCCATGCCGGCCTGACCCGCCAAGGCCGCGGAGACGTCCTTCTGGGTGCAATACCCGAGTTCGACCAGGAGCTGTCCAATCGGGACCTTTCGGGTCTTCTGAACCTCAAGGGCTTCATGGACCTGCTCCCGGCTGACCTTGCCCATCTTGGTGAGCACGCGTCCAAGCTTGCGGCCTTTGAGTTCGGCGGGATCGATGTTGGCTGACGGCACGTGTCAAACTCCAATGCAATGCACCCGCACGACCCTCACCCCGTCGATTCGACAAGGTTATCGTTCGGGTTCGGTGTTGCCAAGCGAAATTCTGCTCAATAAGCGTTGCGACACATGGAATGTTTCGCATTCCAGGTCGACTTCCAATCGCATCCCGACCGTTCAGGACTCCCTCGATGCGTCCACATCCTCATCCCACTCGATGCGGCCAACGGTCTTGCCAATCCGGTGGACCTTATCCGTGAGGTCGGCGGGGTTCTTGCCCTTGTCGATCATCTCCTCCGCGCTGATCATGCCGCGGCTGTAGAGGGACCAGAGGTGGTCGTCCAAGAGCTGCATACCGAACTTCTTTCCGGTCTGGATCATGGAGTCGATGCGGAAAGTCTTGTTCTCGCGAATGAGGTTGGCAATGGCAGGGGTAACCACGAGGAACTCGTAGCCTGCCACCATTCCCGCTGTATCGATTCGGGACAGGAGCACCTGGGAGAGGACGCAGATGAGGGCGGTCGAAAGCTGGACCCGGACCTGGTTCTGCTGGGTGACGGGGAACGCGTCCACGATACGGTCAATGGTCTTGGCGGCGCCGGTTGTGTGCAGCGTGGCGAACACCAAGTGGCCGGTCTCGGCGGCCCGGATGGCCGCTTCGATCGTCTCGAGGTCGCGCATTTCGCCGACGAGGATGCAGTCGGGGTCGGAGCGGAGCACGCGCCGAAGGGCCTCGGAGAAGCTGGGGACGTCCGAGCCGACTTCGCGCTGGTTGACAATGGCCTTCTTGTGCTTGTGGTAGTACTCGATGGGGTCTTCCATCGTGACGATGTGCCGGTCGAGGTTGGCGTTGATGTAGTCAATCATCGTCGCCAGCGACGTCGTCTTGCCCGAGCCGGTCGGCCCGGTCACAAGGAACAACCCTCTGGGGCGACGGATCAGGTCGCGGCAGATTTCCGGCAGGCCGATCTGCTCGAAGGAGAGCAGGCGGTTGGGAATCTGGCGGAGCACCATGGCGATGTCGCCGCGCTGGCGGAAGACGGACACGCGGAAGCGGGCGGCGTCGCCGTAGGCAAAGCCGAAGTCGGTGCCGCCCTCTTCCTGGAGTTCCTGCTGGTTTCGCTCGGGGGTGACGGCCTTCATGAGGCTCACCATGTCGTCGGACTCGAGGACCTTGGTGGCGAGGTTTTTGAGGTGGCCGTGGTGGCGGATGGTGGGCTGGCGACCAACGGTGCAGTGCAAGTCGCTGGCGCCGAGCTTGACAACGGTGTCGAGAAGGCGGTCGATCTGAACGGTGGACATGAGACTTCCTTCGACGGCCCGATCCCCGGCGGGGATGGGCGGGGCGGTTACTTCTTGGCTTCGGCGAACTCGTCAATCTGGGCGGACATGGATACTTCGATGGGCGTCGTCATGCCCTTGAGGACCTTGATCTTGCCGTCGTAGGCGAGCGGGCGCATGCCATTCACGATCGCCGCGTGACGGATCTGGTTGATCGGGGCCAGCTTGAACGCGAGCTCGCGGATCTCGCTGTTCATGGTCATCATCTCGAAGATGGCCTTGCGGCCGCGGTACCCGGTGTTGTTGCAGTTCGGGCATCCGACGGGCTTCATCACGCGGCCCTTGGCCTCGTCCGGTGTAATGCCGAGGAGGCGGAGGTACTTGTGATCGGGGTTGTTGTCGAGGGTCTTGCATTCCTTGCACAGAATGCGGACGAGCCGCTGGGCCATGATGGCCTGGATGGATGACGCGACCAGGAAGGGCTTGACACCCATGTCGATGAGACGGGTGATCGCCGAGGGGGCGTCATTGGTGTGGAGCGTCGAGAAGACCAGGTGACCGGTGAGGGCGGCCTGGATGGCGATCTCGGCCACTTCCTTGTCACGGATTTCACCGACCAGGATCACGTTCGGGGCCTGGCGGAGCATCGATCGCAAGATCGCGGGGAACGTGAGGCCGATCTTGTCATTGACCTGGCACTGGTTGATACCCGCAAAGTTGTATTCGACCGGGTCTTCGGCGGTAATGATCTTCTTGTCCGGCCGATTGAGGACATCGAGCGCGGAGTAGAGCGTGGTGGTCTTGCCCGAGCCGGTCGGACCGGTCACAAGGAAGATGCCGTTGGGTCGGCGGATGATCTTGTTGAACACCTGCAGGTTGTCGGGCTCGAATCCCAGATTTTCCAAGCCGATGCGAACCGAATCGGGACGCAGAATACGCAGCACAACCGACTCGCCGTGGTAGGCGGGGCAGGCCGACACACGGAAGTCGATCTGGACCTGATCCACCTCGAACTTGATGCGGCCGTCCTGCGGGATGCGCCGCTCAGCGATGTTCATGCCCGCCATCAGCTTGACGCGGGAGAGCAGCGCGTTCTGCATGCGCTTGGGCAGGTTGTCGCGCTCCATGCACGCGCCGTCGATCCGGTACCGCAGACGCACGCGGTCGGCCATCGGTTCGATATGAATATCCGACGCCCGCATCTTCACGGCTTCGGTGATGATGCGGTTCACAAGTCGGACGATCGGGGCGTCTTCCGACACCACGTCGATCGACTTGTCCATCGACTTGTCAACGGACTTGTCCACCGACTTGTCGATCGATTCGGTCACAAGCGACTGGCCCGCCTCGACCATCTTGGTCATGGCCGGGCTCGCGCCCCCCGCGCCCTCGATGAACTTCTTGATCTGCGAACGGGGGGCGATCCGGGGCTCGATCTCGACATTGAGGCGGAACCGGAGCATGTCGAGCAGCTCCAGATCGCCGGGGTCGTGGATGATCAGCTTGAGCTTGCCGTTCGACTTTTCCAGCGGCAGGATGGTGTGCTTTTTGATCAGATCATCGGGGAGAAGCTTGATGTCAATCTGCTTGCCGACGCCGTTGGCGCTGAGGTCGACATACTCGTACCCGTACTGCTTGGCCAGCCCCTTGGCCACCTGGTCTTCTTTTGCGAAACCAAGTTCAACGATGACATCTCCGAGTCGCTTCCCGGAGCCGGCGGATACCTTGCCCGCCTGTTCCACCTGGGCAGGGGTCAGCAGCCCCCACCCGACCAGAATGTCACCAAGCTGTTGTCGTGATCGTGCCATCAGCCAGACTGCTCCCTCGATTCGCCGCCTTCATGGCGCCGGTCTACATCGTACCGTACGCAGATCCGCCGCGCGTAAAGGTTCCTTCAGGTTTCCGGCGCCCTAACATCTCCGCATCCCTTCGCCTCTTCGGAGCCGACGCCACGTGAGCCATTCCGCCCCCGCCGCGGCCAAGACCCTGTTGATCACCGCCGGCCCCACCCACGAGCCCATCGACGCTGTCCGATTCCTGGGAAACCGGTCGTCCGGCCGACTGGGAGTGGCTCTGGCCGATGAAGCCGCCCGGCGCGGGTGGGCGGTGACGCTGCTTCTTGGACCTGTTACCCGAACACCATCCGATTCGCGGGTTCGCGTCGTTCGGTTCCGGACCTGTGCTGATCTGGAGGCGCTGCTTGCGGAAGAGGCGCCAAAGTGCCGGGTGCTCGTCATGGCCGCGGCGGTGGCCGATTACCGCCCCAAGGTTGATCCGGCCTTCTTCGGGGGCAAGTTTCGGAGGAAGAACGAGAAGCTCACGCTCGAGCTTGAACCCACGCCGGATCTGCTCGCCCAGGTCGCGGCGAAACGCAAGCCCGATCAACTCCTGGTGGGGTTTGCCCTTGAACCTCGGGAGGAGCTTCTCGCCTCGGCGCGGCAGAAGCTGGAGCGGAAGAAGATCGACATGGTCGTGGGCAATCCGCTCGAGACCATGGATGGGGAGTCGATTGAGGCGATTGTCCTTGGCAAGGACGGCACGGAAGTTCGCACGGGGGGCGTGCTTTCCAAGACCGAGTTTGCTCCGTGGCTGATGACCATTATCGAGCAGCGCTCCGGGCGGGCCGGGTAATGGCCAAGGGACCCGTCAAGAAGAGCAGCAAGCCCGGTCCGACGCCCACGGGGCCGCTCAAGCCCGTTCGCGTGACTCCGAGCCGCCCAGCGGTCAAAGTGGGAGGACCGGTGGGTGGCAGGCCTCAGGGGAGGCCGGGCGGTCCACGAAAGCCGCCATTTGGTTCGAAGGGGCTGGGCCCATTTGATCGCCGCCCGCCCAAGCCGCTCGGGTACACCCGCCAACTGAACATCGTTCACGAAGATGCGGACATCCTGGTGGTCGACAAGCCACCGGGCGTGTTGACAGCCAACATGCCGGGTGAGGATCGCGAGTCGCTGTTTGATCAGGTCAAGGACTATGTGAAGTCCTCGCGGCGAACTCGAAAGCCGGTCAAGGTGTGGATCATCCACCGCCTTGACAAGGAGGCTTCGGGACTCCTGGTCTTTGCGAAGAGCGAGAAAGCGTTCCACTGGCTCAAGGAAGACTTCAAGGCCAAGCGCATCAAGCGGCTGTACTCGGCTGTTGTCGAAGGGCTCGTCGGCGGCGGGCCCAAGGAGAGGCAGCCCGCTCTTCCCGCGGGCACCGTGCAGAGCTTCATCACCGAAGATGAGTTCGGGAATACGAGGAGCCTCGGGGTGGGGGAAACAGCCCGGCACACTGGCGCCGAGGCGAGGCGCGAACGCTGGGTGGGCAAGCGTGCCGGCGGGCCGCGGCATCCCGGCGAGGTCCCCGACAAGCCGCAGCTGGCCGTGACACATTACCGCGTGCTTGGGTACGGCAATGGTCGGACCCTCGTGCAGTTGCGGCTGGAAACAGGCAGGAAGAACCAGATCCGGCTTCACATGAAGGAACTGGGCCATCCCATCATCGGCGACCGTCGATTCGGCGCGACGAACGACCCGATTCAGCGGACCGCGCTGCATGCGACGGACCTGGGATTCACGCACCCGACCACGGGCGAATCCGTGCGTTACGTCAGCCCCGCGCCCGCGAGCTTCTTTCGTGCGGTCGGCATGCAGCCGCCGGCCGCCTCAGAGACAACACGTGAGCCGGCGGCAGCGCCCGACGCGAAGGTCCGCCAACGCGCCGCGGCGGAGACGTCGTGGGATGAAGTCGCCCTGTGGTACGATCAGTTGGTCGAGGAAGGGCGCAGCGACCATTTTGACCAGGTGATCGTGCCGGGCACGCTGCGTCTGCTGCGTCCGCTGGCGGGGATGAGGGTGCTCGACATCGCGTGCGGGCAGGGGCACTTGTGCAGGAAACTCGCGGAACTGGGAGTGTCGCCGGTTGGGGTGGATGCTTCCCCACGTCTGATCGAGGCGGCGAAGGCACGATCGGAGGGGCTCTCGCTGCGGTTTGAGGAAGGAGATGCGCGATCGCTGGATGGGCCGGCGCTCGGCGGTCCGTTTGACGCGGTGACGTGCATCATGGCTTTGATGAACATCGATCCGCTGGAGCCGGTGCTGCGGGGGGCGGCGTCGGCGCTGGCGCCGGGAGGGACGCTGGTGTTCGTGATTCTGCACCCTGCATTCCGAGCCCCGGGACAGACATCGTGGGGGTGGGATGCGGCCGGGGGAGGGCGGCAGTTCCGGCGCGTGGATGGCTACCTCTCGACCGGGCAGACACCGATCACCATGAATCCCGGGTACGCCGCGCACGGGGCGGAGGCGGTCCAGACCTGGACGTTCCATCGACCGCTGCAGGCGTATTCGAAGGCGTTGGCGGAGGCGGGGTTTGTGATTGAGACAATCGAGGAATGGCCGAGCCTGCGCGTGAGCCAGCCGGGGCCTCGGGCGGTAGAGGAGAACCGGGCGCGGCGGGAGATCCCGATGTTCCTGGGGGTGCGGGCGGTGAAGCGGGGGGAGTGAGGGATTCAAGGTGCTCAAGGTGTGTGGGAGAGGGAGATTGAGCATCTTGCGGGGGTGGGGATCGGGGTTTTTGGTGGCGTGGGGCGGGTTTTTGAAACAAGGCGCTCAAGGTGGGGGAGGCAAGATGCTCACGGCTTGAGCGTCTTGAGAGGCAGGGGGAGTTTGGGTGGGGAGGGTGAACGATTGGCGGCTTGCGACGCTTGCTGGAGGAAGCCAGGCGTGAAATGGGCAGGCACACGGCCGAAAACGCAAAGCCACGCCGCGGCGATCTCGGTGGCTCATGTCCCGAGCATTTTGTTGCCACCCGCCCGACTCCTCGACTCGGCCCAAACCCGGTAACCAACGTCGCGACCCCCCCAATAACAGAAATGTGTGCTGTAGAACTCTGCCGGCAGTTGTGTTCCGAGGGTTCCGCTGTAGGTTTCTCCCAGCGATCAAGGGATCGAGGAGGAATCTGTCATGTAATGCAAACTTCGGCTGTTGTGCACCCTGGTGGCGGCTCTCGCTTCAAGCGGGATGGCGTCGGCGCAGGAGGAACTCAACTTGTACGTTGGATACTGGGGCAATGACAATCGCACTTGGCAGCAGAATTCAGCACAGGCACCATTTGCGACTGTTATGCGGGCCCGCGATTCGATCAGGGAGTACAGGGCGCAGACGAACGCTCAGAACCTGCCGATCACCGTGTTCATCGCCGGAGCCGAGTACACGCTGACTCAACCTCTGTTGTTCGAATCACAGGATTCCGGCTGGTCGAACTACCCCATTCGGTACATCGCATGGGATCCCAATCCCGCCTCTGAGACTCAGTACGAAGATGATGTGCTGTTTTCCGGCGGATACCGTGTGACCGGATGGACCGCCGAAGGCTGTGTCGCCGGTGGAACGATCTATCGGGCCTACCTCCCCGAATCTGTCTCCATTGCCCCCAGGGACCTCTGGGTCAACGCGCGGCGCTGCCCGAGGGCCAGATTTCCAAATCCGCCGCCAGCGTGCACGGCGACTTAGCCGAACCCGCAGACGCGGCCGTCGGCCTGTCAAGGTAGAGGGCACATGCGGGTCGACGTTGTGGAGCGCGAAGTGATAACAACTCCACCAGCTCCACCAGCGAGATTACACAGGGTCACTTTTGTTGCACCATCGGACCAATCTGGCATCCCATCTGGAGTCAATTGGAGCCAAGTTGAAGTCGTTGGACTCTGGGGATATGTAGCACCACGTCAGATAGGAGTTGATTTCGCGTCAACCACGGGCCAGTCTGTGACGTTGACGTGGGAGACTCATATCGCCAACATCTCGCTCCCCTACGGAGGCAGCGGCAACCACGATCTCGGCGGCTTCGGGGTGCTGCACATGCAAGGTGAACAACTCGACATTGAAGTCAGGGGATCGACCGATCCCGCAATAGCGCACACGCAGGCGTACTTCGAGAACGACTACGCCTTCCTCGATCGGGTGTTCGAGTGGTACTACGACCAGTCATCCCACTCCGTGTGCATCGTCCTGTGCCAGCACCCCGATCTAACCAATCTGCAAATCACCATTCCGGTGCTGGAGCAGCTGCTGGTCGTGGACCGGGCGTCGCACCTCTCGTTCGAGGGCCTGGACTTCGCCTACGCCCACATGCCCTTTCCAAAGCAGGCGGACGGCGTAACCCCCGGGTACGCCACCATCCAGTCCGGCAACCAATGGCACAACGACAGCTGGGGATGGTCCAACAACTACACACTCCTGAAGCCCGCGGTGGTGTTGGCGGGCGCTGAGTCTTGCTCCCTCATCGGGTGCCGGATCGCGCACGTTAGCGGCACGGGGCTTGCGGTCCACACCTGGCGAGGCGCACCGGGGTACTACATCGAAAGCCATGACAACTATATCGAACGCTGCGAGGTCTTCGACACCGGCGGCCACGGGGTCTGGATCGGGGATGAACTGGCGGACATCGACGACTGGACCTCCATCGGCGCCTCGCCGACCAAGTCCGAGCGGAGCGCCAACAACCGGATGATCCACTCCTGGGTGCATGACTACGGAACTATGTACCGCGACGCCGTGGGCGTGTACATCGCACATACGATCGGCACGGAAGTCTCCAACTGCCGCATCTCCAACGGTGGGTGGTCGGGGATGTCGATCGGCGGTTTCCAGTCCCACAGTTGGAACCACCAGACCCAGCCTTCGGGCTGCGCGCCTCACAATGGCCGGCGGTACTTCAGCAATCTCGGGCTCACTATCGTTCGCAACGAGGTCCATACCGTGTGCACGCACCTAGCCGATGGAGGCGGGATCTACATGTTCGGGTCCGCGGATAATCCAGCAGAGTCCAACCCTTCGATTCTGGACTCCAACTTCATCCACGACATCCGACAGTACGCGGTGCATGCGTACGATGGGCAGCTTCGGGGCTTGTACTGGGACATGGGGGCGGACGGGTGGGTGGTGACTCGGAACTACGTGCGGCACACGCAGTACCTGTTTGTCTTCAACGGGCTGACAGGAAGGCACGAGACGGCCCCCGCGCCGGCCGTTCCGGGTACCTTCGGAAACGCCACTTGGCCGGTTGCGTGGGAGGCGACGTGCGCCGGATCGGGCGGGCTGGGCTGGCACTGGCCAGCGCAAACGTGGGTTTCTACCGACGAGTATGCCAACCGCTGGCAGATCCCGACCGAATGCGCGAGCAACATGATCGACTGCGTGTGTCCCAACACGCAGTTCAACGGCTGGCCGTGCGATCAGGGGTACAGGGCCATGCCGCTGTCCGGAAACAAACGGGTGACGTTTGCGGACGGCGTCGCCGTCCAGACGGCGAACAATGCCGGGCCGGAGGCGATCCTATTCACGACGTGGTTCCCCAGCAGCGGCGAACGCATTTACCAGCACCCGCCAGCATGTCCTACGGATGGGACGCTTGATTGGTAATATCACGTGAAGCGGGCAGGAGGCCGCAGGGTTGAAACCACGGCATACGGCAACGGCATTGGCACTGGCGGTGAGCGCGGGCGTGGCGGGTGCGCAATGCGTTCCCCAGTGGATCCCCATGCCTCAGAGCCAGTGGCTCGACGATGAAGTCAAGTCAATGACGGTGTGGAACCCCGGCCCCCGCGCTACGCCGCTGCTGATCGCGGGCGGAAACTTCTTTCATGGCGGCGGCACATCCATGACTCTGGTCGGCGCTTGGGACGGCGCTCATTGGGCAGCGATGGGTGAGGGCCTTCCCGGGAGCGGCCTCTGTTTGACAACGCACGATCCTGATGGCTCTGGACTCGAACCAGAACAGCTATTCGTTGGATCTGTAGGTTTGTCGTTGAATGGCCAACCGATCAGTTCTCCTGCTCGATGGACAGGTTCGACTTGGCAGGCAATTGGTGGAGGCATTTCCGGCGGCACTCTGATTGAAGTTCGAACCATCGCCTTCGCAAAGGGCTCTTTGTTCATCGGTGGCGTTTTCGAGATGGTCGGCGGAGTACCCGCGCACCGATGTGCCTACTGGCGGAACAATCAGTGGCGAGCCGCCGATCCTCGCTGGCAAAACTCAGG
>JAHBXE010000025.1 GCA_019636625.1 Phycisphaeraceae bacterium | reverse complement strand
TCGGTGCGCGTCCGTTTCGAAACGTGCTCCAGCGCGGGCGGCTTTCCGCCCGCGCTTTGTTTTTCAACCGTGTCACGACCTTCGGCGTGCGCGGAACCTGGCTCTTAGGGTAAACCCCATTCGAGATATCCCTTGGTTACCACCGCCCGTCGGCTCCGGGTCGTTCGCGCACGTCCGATCATCCGGTTCGCGCCGACTATTCGATCCCACACCTTGGCGGAGCCGGGAGTTCGGGCTACTGTGATGGCAGCAGAGGAAGGGATCGAAGAGACCTTGGTCAGTCCATGGATTCAGATTTGTTGTGCAGAAAGCCGGCGTCAGCGGCACGTGTGTGTCCGCGCGGCCTTTGTGCAGCGACAGGTCTGGTAGTGCACACATCAGTTCGGAGGATTCCAGATGAAGAGTCGTAACGCGATCTTGTCGGCGGCCGCGCTCCTGGCGACGGCGGGAATGGCTCAGGCTCAGTTCACGGAGGGCTTCGAGGACATCACCAACCTGCCGGGCTGGTTCCAGCAGAACAACAGCGTGCCGGGCACCACCAACTGGTTCCAGGGCAACATCGCTGTGTTCCCCGCGTTCGGCGGAGCCGGCTACATCGGCGCGAACTTCAACAATACCACCGGGCTGAACACGATCAGCAACTGGCTGGTGACGCCGGTCGTTCCGCTCACCAACGGCGCGACGCTGACGTTCTACACGCGGACCGTTGACGCACCCGCGTTCCCGGACCGCCTGCAGGTTCGCATGAACAAGGTCAACACGGGCACGAACGTCGGCACCGGCGCGACGGGCGTCGGCGACTTCACCGATCTTCTCCTCGACATCAACCCGACGTACACAACGGCTGGGTATCCCAACACGTGGACGCAGCAGGTGGCGACGGTTTCCGGCGTGACGGGCACGGTCAACGGCCGTCTCGCGTTCCGCTACTTCGTTGAGAACGCCGGTCCCTCGGGCGCCAACTCGGACTACATCGGCATCGACGACGCCGTGTACGCCGTGGCCGGTGTGGCCACGGGCCGTTGCTGCTTCGCCGACGGCTCCTGCTCGGTCGTGACCGCGGCGGCCTGCGGCACGGCGGGCGGCACGTACGGCGGCGACAACACGAACTGCACGCCGAACGTCTGTCCTCAGCCCACGGGCGCCTGCTGCGCTCCGGCCGGCACCTGCTCCGTCTTGACGTCGGCGGCCTGCATTGCCTCCGGCGGAACGTACCAGGGCAATGGCTCGGTCTGCGGCAGCTGCCCCACCGTGGTCTTCTCGAACTGCAACATCAGCACCGGTCCCACGACGCTCAACGGCGTGGCGGCGCCCTCGGGCGGCGTGTGGTCTGAGTGTGCTCGTGATGCGGCCGACCCGACAACCGCGAACACGACGGCGGGCTTCGGCTTCACGGGCGCTCTGCGTCTGGCCGACGACTTCGTCGTGCCCGCCGGCGGCGCCACGATCACGGGCATCCGCGTGTACGGGTACACCTCGGGCGTGGCGGCCCCGGCGATCACCGCCGCGACTCTGCAGATTCTGGACGCTTCCCCCGCCGGCGCGGCGAACGTGATCTTCGGTGACCAGGTCACCAACCGCCTCGCCGCCGGAACCAACGTGATGACCAACATCTATCGCACCTTCAGCACGATTACTCCGCCCGTCTGCGGCGGCGCCCTCACCGCGCCGGGAACCACCCGTCGCCTGCAGTCCGCGGTCATCGCGGTGAACCCGCCGGTCGTTCTCCCCGCCGGTACCTACTGGGTTGACTACAACGTGACGGGCGTCTCGTTCGCTCCTCCGGCGACGCACCCGACAGCGATCGGCCGTCAGTGCAACCCGAGCAACTCCAACGCCCTGCAGTTCAACGCTGCTTGGGTGCCGCTCAATGACGCGGGCCAGGGTTGCGCTCCGGTCGCCGTGCAGCAGGACATGTACTTCGAAGTCCTGGGCACCGTGGCCGCTGGCGGCTGCTACGCCAACTGCGACGGCAGCACGGGCACCCCGCTGCTCACCGCCAACGACTTCCAGTGCTTCCTCAACAAGTACGCGGCCAACGACACCTACGCCAACTGCGACGGCAGCACGGGTAACCCGCTGCTGACCGCCAACGACTTCCAGTGCTTCCTCAACAAGTACGCGGCTGGCTGCTCGTAAGCATCGCACGAGTTCAAGTGCCATCAGGGCCGGGATGCTCAAGGCATCCCGGCCTTTCTTTTTGACAGGGTAAACCCTGCTTTGTACACGCCGTTCGAGAGCAGCCTGCTAAGTACGGATGCCCGGATAACGCGCAAAATCAAGAAAGCCTTTGGAGATAGTCAAGGCGCCTGTATACTGGAGTCAGGGCAGGGTACTCACCCTTCCCTCTCTGGTTGCTGTGCGGGAGTTCGCATAGCGGAGGAAACGGGCCGGAATGTTCCGTTCCGTCGTCTTGTTTTTGCACGCAGTTTGGAGAAAACCTATGAAGATCGGTCAGAAATCGATGTCCGTTGCCGCGCTGCTCTGCAGCGCCGGCCTCGCGCAGGCTCAGTTCACGGAGAACTTTGACACAATCCTCGGAACCATCGGCACCCCGATGGCTCCCGCGGGCTGGACTGCTGTGAACAACAGCGGCGCGATCGGTCTTACGTCCTGGTTCCAGGGCAACACGGCGGTATTCCCGCAGTTCGGCGGGGCGGGCTACCTGGGCGGCAACTTCAACAGCGCCTCGGGCCTGAACACGATCAGCCTCTGGATGATCTCCCCCGTCACGGTGCTGTCCAACGGCGCCACACTCACGTTCTACACCCGGACGGTTGATGGTCCCTTCTTCCCGGACCGCCTCCAGGTTCGCATGAACAAGGCGAACACGGGCACGAACGTCGGGACGGGGCCCAATGATGTGGGCGACTTCTCCGACTTGCTGCTCGACATCAATCCCAACTACACCACCACCGAGTACCCGAACGTCTGGACCGAGTTCACCGCCGTCGTCACCGGTGTCAGCGGCACGGTGAACGGTCGCCTCGCGTTCCGTTACTTCGTCGAGAACGCCGGCCCGTCCGGCGCGAACTCGGACTACATCGGCATCGATGAGGCCTCGTACGTGGTCGGCGGCGTTCCGACCGGTCGCTGCTGCCTCCCGAACGGGTCCTGCCAGGTCCTGACGCAGAACCAGTGCAACACGGCCAACGGCACGAACTGGGTGTCCGGCACGGATTGCACGGGCGCCAACTGCCCGCAGCCGCCGACCGGCGCCTGCTGCTTCCTGGATGGCACGTGCCAGCTTGTCAACACCTTTGACTGTGCCGCGGCGGGCGGCGTGTACAAGGGCAACAACACGGCGTGCAGCGCCTGCCCGAACGTGTACACCTACACCGGCGGTTCGGTTCCGATCCCGGATGGAACGGGCTCCATCGATTGCGGCGTTGAAGCGGTGGCGGAAATCGTCGTCAACAACAGCTTCACGATAACCAGCGCCGAAGCGGCCTTCCACATCCTGCACACTTGGCAGGGAGACGTCAGCATCTCCCTGACCAAGGTCGGCGGTCCGACGGTTGTGATGGTGGATCGCCCCGGCGTGCCGGCAACGACGTTCGGCTTCGCCAACGACAACTACGGCGCTACTACGGCCAACGCCGATCTGTTCATCAGCACGGATTCGGCCGCGGCAATCTACGACGCTCCAGCGACGGCCGGTGTCAACAATCCCAAGGGCGCGTGGAAGCCGGAGAATCCGCTGAACGCGTTTGTCGGCCTGAACGCGCAGGGCACGTGGCGTCTGGTGGCGAAGGACTGCGCCGGCGGCGACACCGGCTCGATCGAGGCCTTCAAGCTCCTGCTTGGTGGTCCGACGGGTCCCGCGCCGTGCTACGCCAACTGCGACGGCAGCACGGGCAGCCCGCTGCTCACCGCCAACGACTTCCAGTGCTTCCTCAACAAGTACGCGGGCGGCGACACGTACGCCAACTGCGACGGCAGCACGGGCAACCCGCTGCTGACCGCCAACGACTTCCAGTGCTTCCTCAACAAGTACGCCGGCGGCTGCTCGTAACACCCGGCCTGCGATCGATACGACTTGAGCTTCATGCCGGCCGTGGCTTGCCACGGCCGGCTTTCTTTTTCTCCGCCCGGCGTGTACAACTCGGCATGGTTGTCCGCCCGCTGCTCCCGTCCGATTCCCAGTCCTACGTCGGCCTCCGCCGCGAGATGCTCCGCGATTCCCCGTGGGCTTTCGCGGCCAGCGAGACGGACGATGTGGGATTGGACGCTGCGTCGGTCGCCGCCCAGCTTGGCCGGAACGGTTACGCGATCATCGGAGCATTCGATGAACAACCCCTGCTGATCGGGGCGGCGGGCCTGATCCGACCCCGCCATGAGAAAGTCGGCCATCGTGCATATATCTGGGGCGTGTACGTGACGCCGAGCTGCCGCGGCCGGGGGATCGGGAGGCGCATCATGGAACAGGCGATCGCGACGGCCAAGTCGTGGCCGGGCGTGATCGGGGCGGGCCTGTCCGTGAGCGCGAGATCGCCCGAAGCGCGGGGGCTGTACGAACGGCTTGGCTTCCGGGCCTGGGGGATCGAACCGGGGGCGCTGCGGCTCGACGGCGTGGCCTACGACGAGGTGCACATGGTCGCGGACTTCTGATCTGGTACGATCCATCCATGCAGAGCAAAGCCACAACGGTCAAGGACTACCTCGCGGAGCTGCCGCCCGACCGCCGCGCCGCGATTCAGGCGATCCGCAAAGTCATTCTCGACAACATGGACCGGGGCCTCGAGGAGGGAATGTCGTACGGGATGATCGGGTACTTCGTGCCGCACTCGATCTACCCGGCGGGGTACCACTGCAACCCGAAGCTGCCCCTGCCGTATGCGGCGCTGGCATCGCAGAAGCAGCACATGTCGCTGTATCTGATGTCGGTGTACGCCGACCCGGTGGAGGAGAAGTGGTTGCGCGCTCGGTGGGCCAAGGCGGGCAAGAAGCTGGACATGGGCAAGTGCTGCATCCGCTTCAAGAAGCTTGAGGATGTGCCGCTGAACGTGGTGGCGGAGGCGTTTGGCCGGGTGTCGGTGGAGCGGCACATTGCGTATTACGAGAAGGCCCTGGGCGGGTCGGGTGCCCGCTCTCGCGGCACGAGCGCCAAGGCCGGCGGCTCCGCGCGGGCGAAGCGGACCGGCGCGAAGAGCGCAACAAAGAAGCGCGCCGTGCGGCGCGCTTCGAAGTAGTTCACTCTGCCGGAACCTCGGTCAGCCGCCGAGCAGCGACAGGACCTGCTGGCTGCTCTGATTGGCCAGACCGAGGACGGTGGTGCCCGCCGCCTGGAGGATCTGCGCCCGGGTCAGGGCGCTGGTCTCCGCGGCAAAGTCCGCGTCACGGATCTTGGAGTCGCTCGCCGAGAGGTTCTCGAAGGCGGCCTGCAGCGAGCGTACGTTGGTCTGCAGGACGTTCTTCTCGAAAGCGCCCAGCCGCCCGCGGATGATGGCCACCTCGTCGATCGCGGCGTCGAGGATAGAACTCGCGGTGGAGTAGTCCCTTCGGCGGGCGGACTCAGCGATGGAGTTGCCCTGGCCGGACTTGAGCGAGGACAGGAACTGCTGCACACCGTCGATGACGACGCCGCCGAGGTTGGACGCCGCCACGGACTGGATACCGATGTTGGTCTGCTGCTGGGCGTTGACCTGCGGTCCGAGCTGGAAGAGCGCCCCGCCGCCCGTGATGTCGAAGCTCGACACGGCGGCTTCCGGATCGGTCGCGAGCGCCTCGGCCAGGAGGAGCGTGAGCGAGAGAACCGGCGTGTTCATCGAGATGGAGAGCCCATCACCCGTCGCAAGGGTGCCGTTGATCAGGGCGGAAACATCGCGGCCGACATCGCGGTTGGCGATGGTCAGCGCCGCCGACGAGAGCATGGTGGTCCAGGGGAACGGCGGGCCGAAGCTGGGCACCGCGGCGTTGTTGTCGATCTGGTAGGTGGCGAAGGGCGAGAGATTCGGATCCGCCGGAGAGTTCACACGATCGACCGACACGAACTGATTGGAGCCGTAGTCGATCGAATGGAACACGAGGCCGCTGGTCGCGTCGAGCGGGTTGATGAGACGGGCCTTGATTCCCGTGAGCTGCTGAACCTGGTTGACGGCGTCCACGACCTTGGACAGCGGAGATCCGGAGATGATGGTCACCTCGGCCACGCCCCGGGCTCCGGCAATCCGGAGGGCGAGCGTCGAGAGCACCGTGCCGTTGGCGGCGGAGGCCGAACCGGTGTAGTCGCCCCGCATGTACAGCGCGGCCGTCTGGGCGGAAGCCAGCACGTCCACGTCGACCTGCAGACGATCGGTGCCGATGAAGCTGGCGCCGAAGACCGTGGCCTTGGAAATGGCCGACGTCCGCACCCCGCTGAGGGAGTAGTCCATCGAGCCGTTGAGCAGCTTCAGGCCGCCGAAGCTGGCGGTGTTGCTGATACGGGTGATCGAGTCGATGGCGGAGTCGATCTGGAGCTGGTTGGCGGCGCGCTCCTCGGCCGAGTTGGCGCCCGTGTTGGCCGCTTCGACGATGAGGGATCGGATCGAATTGAGCAGGTCCGAGACCTCGGTGAGCGCCGCTTCCGTGGTCGCGATGACCGAGGAGGCACGTTCGGAGTTCTTGATGCCCTGATCGTTGCCCTGGATATCGGAGCGGAGCCGCTCGCTGATGATCAGGCCGGCCGGGTCGTCGCCGCCGCGGTTGATCCGCAGGCCGGTCGACAGGCGCTGGAGCCTCGTCTGCAGTTCAGCGCCGCTCTTGGCGAGGTTGGCGCGGGCAACGAGGCTGGGAACGTTGGTATTAATCCGGGCCATTGCAATCCTCCATGATTGCGACTGAGTCTTTCGTCCGTGAGAGGCGTTCGTCGTGGGGTCAGGCGGTTCGACGGTCGGGAGTCGGTTGCGGGGGCGTCGGCTTGGGCGCGGGGCCCGCGGCCAGCGCGGACGGGTTGGTCCTGGTCTTGGTCTTCTGCGGGCCCGGCGAGATGGTCCGCCGGATCACGTCGAGGTCGCCGTTTTGGATGCGCGTGTTGAACTGGGCGGCCTGTTCGTTCTCGCGCTTGATCGCTTCGTACACCTCCTTGCGGTGGACGGCGATTCGGGTCGGGGCGGTGATGCCGAGCCTCACCTTGTCACCCCGGATGTCCACGACGGTGATTTCGATCTCATCACCGATCATGATGGTTTCGTCTCGTTGACGGGAAAGCACCAGCATCGTGCGGCTCCTTCCTTTGCTGGTTCGCGCGGACCACCGTGTCCACGCGTCGGTTTGCCTCTGTCTCCATCCCGCCCTCGGCGCGTACACACCGCCGGGGCACTCACGCGGCTCTCCGAGCCGTTGAACACTCGCCGCGGGCTTCCCGCCCGCGGCCCGGCTCAGGCCGTGGCCCGGGCTGGTTCGCCGACGCGCAGCAGCGGGTGCCGCGTCGTCCAGCGCTTCTCGGCCAGGACCATCTGCTCGCCCTCGCGGGTGACCGTGTTGATCACCAGGGGACCCTGCAGATTGCCGGTGAGCTGCTGCTCGACCTTGTTGACGATCACGAAGACCTGGGCGTCCTCGAGCTTGTCCATCTTCATGTCCGCCATCTGCTCGGGCCGGATTGGCACCGAGTAGTCCGGAACAAACAGCGACGGGTCCGTGACCACGAACGCCAGTCCCGGCTCTTCCAGACTCTGCAGCCAGAAGAAGCACGCGTCCTCTCCCGGCTCCAGAAGGCAGTACCGCTTGCACTGGGAGAACCCCAGCAAGCCCTTGGGGAAGGTGATCACGCGGTCTTCCGCGATCTGGACCACCCCGAACCGTGTCGTTCGCACATCCATCGGAACGCTCCGGACCGGCCTCGAACCTGAACTTTCCCGGCGACCTCCGCCGGTGACGTCCTGTCTGCTCCCGCGGCCGTTTGCGGGAGCACCAAACCGACCCGCACCGGCGTCAGCCGATGAAGTCGAGCAGCGAACGCTGCAGCGATTGCGCGGCGACGGTCAGCCCCGCCTGCAACTGCGTCTGCAGCAGATTGAGGCGGACGGCCGCCTCGGTGAAGTCCGTGTCCTGCAACTGGCTCCGCGTCGTCACGTCCAAGAGCTCCTGATCGTCCAGCCGCTTCTGCCCGTCCTCGACCCGCTTGGCGTAGCCCCCGACAAGGGCCCTGGTCGTCGCCAGGCGGTCCACATGGGATTCCAACTCCTCTCCCGCAAGGGATATGCCAACGGTGTCGTTGTTCCGGAGCGCATCGCGCAAATCTATCAGCGTCGAAAACAGGTTCGATATGCGTACCTTTGCGCGATCCTCCGCGATCCATGAGTTCGAAGCGGTGTCGTACCGGCCCTTGATCAGGCCCAGGTCGTCCGCGGCCTGCGATTGGTTGGTTGAAGTGACCTGAAGCGCCGTGCCGAACGTGGCGTTCTGGGTCAGCGTCAGGCCGTTCTCCCCGTCCGTGAAGCCGGCGAAGAAGTCGTCCGGCACGTTGACGCCGGCCAGTTGGGCCTGCTGGTTGATCCGGGCCGCCACGGTGCCCAGGTTCAGCACGTCCTCCGGCCGGAGGTCCACATTGAACGTCGTGCCCGCGGTATCGCCCAAGGTGATCCGGAAGTCCACATCCCGGCTGGGATCGGGCAACCCGGTGACCGGGTCGGAGTTGTTGTGGACGATCCGCACGCCGCGCCCGTGATTCAGGTCCGACACCAGTGTCGATTCCGAGCACGAGCGGATGCCAAGTCGAGTGGCGGTCAGGTCGTGGCCGGGGACCTCCTCGATGGACATGGACTGCGTTGAACCGGCCGCGGCTTCGTTGAGCACGTTGATGCCGTTGGCAGCGGCGTTGATTTCAACACGAATCCCGATGCCCGCGCCCTGGATCATGTTGCGGATGTCGCCCAGGGTCTGGGCGGTGGAAAGGTCAAGGACCCGGGACTGACCGAGGTTGTTGATCCGGATGGACCCGAGCGGACCGGAAACACCGGCGAGCGCGGACACAGGCGTCCGCCAGGTCAGCTTCGGCGAGGTGTCGGCGCCCATGTTGGTCGAGGTGTTGAAGACGATCGGCGGCGAACCGACCAAGCCCAGATCCTGACCTGTGACCCCCGAGGTCAGGTCGAAGAACTCCAGGGTCTGTCCGGGCGGTGAGGTGGCGATGTCGATCGTGATCGAGCCCCCGGCGATGGACACTCCACCCGAACCAAGGATTGTGGCCGAGTTGGCCTGCTCGTACTCCCGAATCGCAGCGGTGATGCGGTTGAGGACATCGTTGATCGAGTCGGCGCCGCTGACGTCGATGCTCAGCCTGGCCCCACCGTTGATCGACATCTCGAACACGCCCGGCGTGATGCCCAGGCCGCGAGCGCCCCCGACATCGACCAGCCGCGTATCTCCGGTGAGCGAGGGGTTCAGGTCCACCGTTCCCTGCACGCGGGAGGAGACGGCCCCGATCGCCTGGTCGGCGCCGAACGTGATGGGCACCTCGGACCCCAGTTGCAGGTCCGTCAACAGTCCCGAGCCCCGACCCGTGTACCGGTACCCACCCAGAAGCTGGGCGATCGGCGTGTTCCCCGGCGTGTTGCCGCCGAAGATGTGGCCCGCGACGGAGGAGCGATTCGAGATCCCAAAGAGCGACTGAAGCAGCGAGTCGATGACAACCGCCTGGGCGCGGCGCTCTTCGGCGGAGTGGCTGAAGCCGACCTGCTCGGAGGCGATGCTCTTGGCGGAGAGAACCAGCTCGTTCGCATCGCCCAGGGCCTGATCCAGCACGGAAAGAGATGTATTGGCGTGGTCCAGGTTCCGCTTGATCTGCGCCGAGCGCTCGATCCGCCCGTCCAGGATCGAGATCCCCGCCGCCTTGACGGCGTCGTCGCTGAACCGGTTGATGGCACGCCCTGTGGCCAGGTCGTTCTGAACCTTGAACAACCCGAGGTTGGTGCGCGTGATTGTCGCGAGGGCCTGCTGGCCCACCAGGATGTTCGGAACTCGGGAGATGTTGCTCGGGATCGAGGTCATGTGTTGCCCCGCGCACTACAGGAGCGAGATCAGGGTTTGTGTCATTTCATCCACGGTGGCGATGAACCGGGCCGCGCCCTGGTATTGGCGCTGGAAGATCAGCAGATTGACGGATTCCTCGTCGATGCTCACGCCGCTCACGGCCGCGCGCTGGGCTTCAAGGCTGTCGCGGACCATCATCGCGGCCTCGGCGCGGTTCTTGGCCGCGTCGGCCTGCACACCGAGGGACTGGGCCGCATCGAGCCAACTGCGGCTGATCGATTGACCGGAGAGCATGGAAAGGGAGGCGTCCTGCAACCGGGCGATTTCGAGCGCGCCCGCGTTCTCGACGAAATCGCCATTGATGAGGCGGCCGACCATCAGGTTCGAGGGTGTCGTCTTGAGGTCCGCACGGACGCCGATATCCGTCCCGTCGGTCCCAGTGAAAAAGGCGTTGACGCCGAGCACTCCCAGCACGCCGGACGAATCGTCCGAAAGTGCGAACGTAAACCCGGACTCGGCGTCGATCTTCAGCCGCCCATCGGCGCCGATGGAGGCCCGCACGCCGTCGATGGCGTCGAGCTGCGAGGCGATGCTCTCGAGGCTGGTGTCGTCGCCGAACCCCGGCGCGCCGGTGCTGTCGATGCCGTCCAGATCGATGTTGATCCGCACGGCCTGCGTGGCGCCCGTCGCGGACTTGACATTGACCGTAAACCCTCCGGACACCGCTTGGAACGGCAGGCTGGACAGGACACCGTTGGCCGGGTCATTGAGCGCCCGCGTCCGATCGCCCGCGGGCAGGCCGAGCGACGCCGACGTTCCCGTCAGCCACTGCGCGTTGGTGCTCGTCGCGTGGAGCTTGTTGACCTCGAAGATCAGCGCGCTGGTGATCCGGTCGAGCGTGCCGATCGTGCGGTCCACGGTCGCCGTGCGGTCGGCGAGGCTCGCCCCGATCTGGCCGGACCGGATGGACAGTCCTTCCCCATCTTCCTTCACGTGCACGCTGACGCGGATCGAATCCCCCACGGTCTGCCGCCGCAGTTCCACGCCACGGGATCGCGAGCCCAGCACCACCGGCGTCGACCCGACGAGGATGTTGACCGACCCGTTTTCCTGTTCCACGGCGGACACATCCATGTACTGGCTCAACTCGGTAATCAGCGCATCACGCTGATCGCGGAGCGAGCCGGCCTGGCCGCCGCTGGTTTCAGCGGTGGAAATGGTCCCGTTGAGCTGGGCAATCTTCTCGAGGATGCCGTTGGCCCGCTCGACCTGCACACCGACCTGGCGGTCAATCTGGTCCCGCTGGCCCGTCAGCTCCCGGCGCATCTGCCGGATGAAGTCCGCCAGTTGCTGCCCTTGTTGGATCACCACCGCGCTCGATTGAGTCAGGTTCGCCCGTTCCGACCACGTCCCGAAGAATCGCGAGAACTGGCTGGAGAGATCGTTATCTCCGAGCTCCCCCAGCACGGACTCGATCTGACCCATGATGCTGCTCTGCTGCTGCGCCGCGGCCTGCTGCGACACGCCGCTCCACAGCCGCGCCTGCAACGCCTCATCGATCTGCCGGCGGATGCTGCTGATGCGGACGCCCGTGCCGACCTGGAATCGCCCGCCGCCGTCGGGGCGGTTCGGCTCGAGGAACGCCACTTGCCGCGAGTACCCCGGCGTCGCCGCGTTCGCGAGGTTGTTGCCCGTCACCTGGATCGCCAGTTGCGCGGCGTTCAGGGCGGAGTTCCCGATCTGGAGAGAGCTGGTCAGACCCATCAGTGCACCATGTCCACGCCGCAGGCGACGGGGCCGCCCTCGATGCGTCCCTGACGCCCGTACGTCCCCGCCTTGGAGAGCGCCCGTGCCACCTGTTGCATCAAACTGTCGATGTGCGCCAGCAGCGATTGCGTCGCGGCGCGAACGATGCCATTCTGCCGCTGGACCTCCATCAGCACACAGCGGAGTTGCTCGGCCCGTGCGGCGAGCGCAGAGCCTTCGCCCTGTTGGAGCTTCGCGAGCACCTCTGTCATCGCGGACCGAGGGTTGCCCGTGATCTCCCGGATCGCCTTGCTCCGGGCCTCCTCGAGCCTGGCGATTCGAACCCCGAGCATCCCTTGACGCGACAGGCACTCCTGGATGGCCGCGGCGTCGTTGCGGGAAATGGCCGCGCGATGCTCCCGGACCAGTTCGAGCAGTTCGTGGTGAACCGTGATCAGGTCCGCGAGCACAGCGTCGAGCGAGGCGGCGAGGTCCGGCGGCGTCTGGATCGTCATCGGCTTCACAGGCTCACCTTCATCGGGACCGGCGCCGCCACGGGCGCGTTGAGTTCGGACGGATCAACCCCGCCTCGGATCAGCAGATCGCGTGCCAACCGATCCACCAGCGGGAACTGCTTCGCGCGGACGATCTGCTGCGCAAGATCCGCGTCGGTCAGCGCACGGAACTGCTTCTCCGCCGGCGTCGGCGCGAAGGGCGGCGCGGCGTTGCTGGTCTCCCGGAACTGCTTGAGCAGCGGCTGGACCAGCGCGATGGCCACGTACTGCTCCGCGACATCGCGGGCCCGCTCGGCCGGGGTGGACGGCGAAGAGTCCGGCACCTGTTTGCCCAGCACGTTCAGGAACGAACGTTGCACACCGGCAAGGCTGTCCGGCGAGGTCCGCCGTTGAAATGAAGGCGTCGAGGTCGAACTCGTGACGGGGTCGGTCATGGTTCTCAGTCCCGTACAAGCCTGGCGTGGAGTTTGCCCGTCTTCTCAAGCATCGAGAGGATCGCCACCTGTTCCGTGACGGGGATCTTCAACTGGTTGAAGGCGTTGAGCAGGTCCTGGAGCTTGGCCCGGTCGGCCTCGCGTCCACCGGTGGCCATGGACGTCCATCGACGCGTCTCCACCATCGGGTTCTCCGGCGTGGCAACGGGCGCGGGGACCGTGGTGGTGATGGTCAGATCCTTCTGCGTGATGGCCACGGGGCTGATCTCGACATCACCCGTGATGATGATCATCTGCGATTCGCTGTTGTAGATGACCTGGGCCGGGAGTTTCAGGAGCGCCACGTTGATCGGGGTCGCCAGCACATCGCCGATGAACCCCGCCCGGTCGCCGCGCTCGGTCGGCGGAACATCAATCCGAATGCTCCGATCATCAATCACCGTCGCGATGGGCGGCAGTCCGCTCAGGTTCCGGCCCACCTTCCCGTACAACTCCTGCGTGATCGTCGCGGCGACCGTGTTCGCCGACGCCCAGCCCTGATACGGAGGGCGCAGCACGAGGGTGAACGAGTCCCCCACTTCGCCACGGATGATGTCCTTGACCAGTCGCCCGCCGGCCCGGATCCGTCCCCGACGCGGGTTGGACTTGTCCTCGACAATCACCTCGCCCTGGGCAAAGGCCCACGGCGTGTCCTTCGCGTTCGGTAGCGGCCCGAGCATCGGCGTCAGGTACAGCACACCGCCGACCAGGCTGGTCGCGTTGTGCGTCGCCTGCACCGTCACATCAAACGTGTCGTCGATCCGCCCGCCGCCCTCCGGAATGGTGATCATCACGTTCACGATGGCGACGTTCTTGGCGCCTTTGAGGTCCGACAGGTCGCTCACCGGGTTCCCGTTGTTGCGGTAGTACTCCGCCAGCGACCGCGCCAGCACGAGTTCCTTGCCTGACTCCCCGGTCCCGTTGAGGCCAAAGACCAGGCCCTGCCCCCGGAGGATGTTCTCCCCCTGGCCCTTGATCCTTGCGATCTCCTTCACGGTCGTGGCGCAATGCCCGCGGCACGTGATGCCGAGCAGCGCAAAGACCGCCATGAATCCAATAAGCATCGACCGCATCGGCGAGCCTCCGGCCCGGGCGGCACACCTCTCCGAGGTGTGCGGCTGTCCCGTCCCCTGGTGGAACGCAACCTGCATGCCACCGCAGGCGCCCCGGGTGGCACGCCTGTCCGAGGCGTGATTCTCGACCTGGAAGCAAGTGAGCGACAGTGCAGGAACGGAACACCCGGCGCACGCCTCGGAGAGGCGTGCCACCACCGCCTACTCGATCTCGCGTCAGAAGGCGAAGATGGTCTCGAGCACCCTCGCGATCACGCCCTTCTTCGCGGACTTGTCCACCTCGCCCGTGCTCTTGGTGATCAGCGTCAGGTCCGCGATCTGGCTCGACAGGATCGAGTTGTTCTGCGTGATGTCCGAGATCCTCGCCACGCCGGAGAGCACCGTCGTCATCGTCTCCCCGTTCTTGTCCACGTGCTTGCGGGCCTCGATGGTAACAGTGCCGTTGGGCTTGACGTCGATGATCTCGGCCTGGATCTTCATCTGGAACGTGTCGTTCCGCGTGTAGTTGCCCTTGCCGTCGAACTTCCGCCTCGCCGCGGCACGGAGCAGCTCCAGATCGTTGATCGACGACGACCGGAGCCGAAGCTCGAGCAGCTCCATCGGGTCGAGGATCGAGTTCAGGTCGGCGTCGATGCTGTAGGTCTTCTCCGACTTGCTGGTCTGGTCCGCCTGCTGGCGGCTGGTCTCTTCCACGATGATCGTGACCAGATCGTGCACCTTGAACGACCGCGGCGGAGGCGGCACCACCGCCGTCAGGCTGACGTTGTACAGCGGCGTCGCCGGGTCCGGCCGCTGGGCCTCTGTCCCCGCGGGCATGGCCGGCTGCGGCTGCAGGAACAGGTTCTGCCCCAGGGCGGGAACCGCGAGCAGGCCCACCGCCAGAACGCTCAGCACGTGCTTCATGTCCGGTCCTCCGAAGTCTCCACCACCACCACGGCCCGGCCACGCCCGCTCATCCGGGCGGTGAACGTCCGCTTGTCGTCCAACCCCTGGAACTGGATCACATCCCCCACCCTCGCCGAAGCGAGCGCCCGGGCCTTGGTCGTCAACACCACGGTCCCGCTCACGCACGACACCGACACGATCTCGCCCTTGTTCACCACCATGGGCGCGGCGATGCTACCGCTGAGAATGACCTGCCCCGCCGCGATCCGGCCCTGCGCCGCCGCGCCGATCACTTCCTCCGGCGTCGCCGCCTTCACGTTCGGCCCAACCCATTGCTCATCGATCGTCACGTCCGACTCGGCGATGGTCTCCCCGCGTGACTTGGACGCCGCGGCGATGACGACGTTCCGTCGCACCAGCACCCCGACGCGGATCGACTTGGAGGCCACGATCCGGTCCCCTTCGTACAGCGTCAGCGCAAGCGGGAGCCGGTCTGAAGAGGCCGTGGGCTTGATCTCGAGCGTCCGGCCGGTGGTTGTCTGGTTGAGAAACTCGTCGTCCGCGGCGTCAAAGGTCAGGCGAAGATCCTGCGCATCTGCCTGCAGGATACGAGCGATCCGGTCCGACACGGCCTGCCGCACGGAGTTGGGATCGGGGACGGCCGGGGTGCCGACTCGCGCCGTCGGTGCCGCGGACTTCGGCGCAGGATCCAACGCCTGCACCGTGCACGTCGAACCGCGCAGCGTGATCCGACCCCAGTTGACGCCCCGTTCCTCACCGAGCCTGCGACGGAGTTGCGCGATCGTGAGCCGCGATGGCGCGGGAGTCGCCGGGAGCACCTCGACATGCGCCAGCGCAATGGCCTCATCCCCGCTGAGCGTCGCGACATCCGCGAGCGTCACGGGGGAACCCGGCGCCACCCTCGCGACAGACTTCATTTCGATCAGCCCCTGCCCCCGGGCGGATGCCACGAGCAGCACAGCCGCGAGGCAGAGGGCAGTGATCATGGAATGGCGGCGGCTCATATCAGACTCTTACCCCCTGTGTCCCAACGGGTTAGCGACGAAGCTGAGCGATGGCCTGCAGGGTCGCGTCGGCCGCTCGGATGGTGTTGCTGTTCATCTCGAACGACCGCTGCGTGCGGATCATCTCGATGAGTTCGAACGTCGGATCGACGTTGGAGCTTTCGAGTTGACCCTGGATCAGCCGGCCGCGGTTGTCGGTCCCCGGCGTGCCCTCGAGCGGAGGACCGCTGGCGGGGGTTTCGACCCACAGGTTTTCGCCGATCTGTTTCAAACCCGCGGGATTGACGAAGGCGGTGAGTTGGATCTGGCCCACATCCTGGTACTGCGTCTGCCCGGGCTGGAGCACCTGCACCCGGCCGTCGGTGCTGATGGTGACGGAAGTGGCGTCGTTGGGGATGGCGATCACCGGATCGAGACGGCGGCCCTGGTCGTTGGCCAGCACCAGCTCGCCGTCGGCGTTGAGGGAGAAGTTCCCCGCGCGGGTGTACGCCACGCCGCCGCCGGTCGAGTCCTCCACGCGGACCTTGAAGAAGCCGATGCCCTCGATCCGCAGGTCGTAGTCGCGGTTGGTCGTCAGCGCGGTGCCCTGCGAGAAGTCGTTCTGCGTGCCCGAGACCTCCACGCCCAGGCCGACCAGCAGCCCCGTCGGGCGGCGGTCGCCGATGGCGTTCTCCACGCCCGGCGCCGCCCGCTCGATGTACATCAGGTCCTGGAAGTTCGCGCGGCTGGCCTTGAAGCCGGTCGTGTTCACGTTCGCCAGGTTGTTGGCGATCACATCCAGTTTCGTGTTCAGGGCGGCAAGCCCGGTCGCGGCGGATTGAAGGGCGATATTGGCCATGTCCTGTTCCTTTACGCGATCCGACCGAGCCCGTTGATGGCCCGCTCCGTCAACCGATCATGACTGGCGATCATGCCGAGATTGGCTTCCACATCCCGCCCCGCATCGGTCACCCGCATCAACACCCGGACAGGATCGACCGACGAACTCTCCACCACGCCCTGCTTCACCACGCCCGTCGCGG
Source organism: Phycisphaeraceae bacterium (assembly GCA_019636625.1). GTDB lineage: Bacteria > Planctomycetota > Phycisphaerae > Phycisphaerales > UBA1924 > JAHBXE01. Next base: position 20,143 of record JAHBXE010000025.1, on the reverse strand, counting down.
GAACCAGGCCGCTCATGGCTTCCGCCGGCGCACGGAACATCCCGTTGCCAACCTTGGCAAGCCGCGACTGATCGGGGACCGAGCAAACCTGGAGCTTCGCCACTTCCGCCCCGTTCTGGCGGATCGATCCATCCGGCCCGATCAGGATCGGCGATGCATCGGGGAGCACAATCTGCCGGTTTGATGTGTCCAGCACGGGCCGGCCGCTGGCCGATGACACCAGCGTCCCATCCCCGTTTCGTGTGAAACGACCATCCCGGGTCAGGCGGAGTCGGTCGGCCTCTTCCGCCCGCTCATCGAGCAGCACGAAGAAGCCGTTTCCCTCGATCGCGACATCGAGTGGATTGCCGGTCGAGATCATCGAACCCTGCTCGAACGAGATCCGGTTTCGCGCGGGCATGACGCCGGCGCCAAGGCGCTCCAGCATCGTGTCCGAGGGCAGCATCACCCCGTCCTCGATCCGAACCGGGTCCCGCTGCATCAGCACCGGCGAGTCCGCCTTGAATCCCACCGTGGACAGGTTGGCCAGGTTGTTGGCCAGAACATCCATGCGGTACAGGCTCGTCAACGCCCCGGATGCGGCGATCTGCATGCCGTAGCTCATGACTGCGCCCTCCGCGCAACCACCGGCGCGAATCCGCGCACAAGTCGCCGGCATCCAACCCGGATTGACACATCACGGCTCATGCCAGAGCCGGATCACAATCGGCATGCCAAACCCAATTGCCGCCACGCTTCCCAACCCCCATCCCGAACCCCCCTCACGAATCCCCCTCCCGAAACCCCCTTCCCGAAACCCGTGCCATCGAAGTCCGCTTCGGACTTCGATGAGCCAACCGGCGCGATCCCCAGCCCCCATCCCCGATTCAGTTCGTGGACCCGCAGCCCCCGCCCTTCTTCCCGCACGGACAACACGCACCCCCCCCACCACCACCGCCCGCCGGCTTGCCGTCCGCTCCGCCCGTCGCGAACGTCGAATGCTTCCGCTTGAACACCCGTCCCTTGCCGAGTGGATCCTCCACGGGTTCGTCCGCCTGCGACATGGGACGCAGCAGCTCGATGACCGAGCCGTCCTTCTCGCATACATACTCATAGATCGGCATGACTTGGGCTCCCGTCGGCGAGCCGCTAGGCTTCACCCGCACACCCCGGAGTTTACGCATGAACCTCGACTTTGGCGGGCGGATCGTGATGGTCACGGGTGGAACCGGCGCCCTCGGCTCCGCCGTCGTGGACACACTGGTCAGGGCCGGGGCCACCTGCCACGTCACATGCCTGAAGTCCGAAGAACTCGCTCGCTTCCCCTTCCGCGAGCACCCGCAGGTCCGAGTCCACACCAATATCGACCTGGCTGATGAAAGGACGGTGGACGGTCTCTACGCCGCGTGCGCCGGCGCTTCCCCGCTCTGGGCCTCCATCCACATCGCCGGCGGCTTCGCGATGTCCCCCATCGAGCGAACCGCCAAGGCGGACTTTGACTCGCTGATGCAGAGCAACGCCGCATCGTGCTTTCTCTGCTGCCGCGAGGCGATAAAGCGCTTCGCCCCGACCGGCGGGCGCATCGTAAATGTCGCCGCCCGCCCCGGCCTGATGCCCGAACTCGGCGCCGATATGGTCGCCTACACCGCGAGCAAAGCCGCTGTTGCCGCCATCACGCAGGCCCTGGCCGCCGAAGTTGCCCCCCGCGGCATCTGGGTAAACGCCGTCGTCCCCTCGATCATGGACACGCCCGCGAACAGGCTCGCCATGCCCGACGCCGACCACTCACGCTGGGCCAAGCTCGACGAGGTCGCCGCGACCATCGCGTTCCTGGCTTCGCCGGACAATCGCGCCACGCGCGGCGCCCTCGTCCCGGTCTACGGCCGAGCCTGATCTTCAATCGCGGATCACACGCGCCGTTGGCGACAGCGCCCGCTCCACCGCAAACTTGTGCTTCTCGTACCCCGCCCGCCCCATCAGCCCGAACGTCGCCACCTTCCCCGTCTCCACCGCCGGCTGGTTGTACGCATCGATGTTCAGCATCAGCCCCGCGTACGACGTCACCACCTCCCACAGGTAAACGAACTGCCCGACGTGGAACGCGTCAATCCGCGGCCACTTGATCGTGAAGTTCGGGCGCTGGCTCTCGACAAAGGCGTATTCCGTCGCCCGCTTCTCCGCGTTCAGCAGCGCCGTCATCGACTTGCCCTCGAGGTAGGCGATCGCGTCGACGCCCAGACCCGTCGGTATCTTCACATCACCCCCCGCGCCATCAAACGTCTCGACCTCCAGGAGGCAGAACACCTTGTCGTTTGGCCCCTCGCGGTACAGCTGAACCTGCGAGTGCTGGTCCGTCGTGCCCAGGGCCTTGATCGGCGTGAAGCCGGCATACACCGTCTCGCCGGAGAGGTCCACCTGCTTCCCCAGCGATTCGGCCCACAACTGCCGGAACCAATCCGCCAGCAGGTACAACCCGTTCGCGTACGGCATCATCACGTGGTTCGTCTTCCCCTTGCTCGACCCGAGTTCGCACAGGAGGAAAGCGATCATCGCCGCCGGGTTCCGCGAGAGGTCCTCACGCGAACACGGACCATCCATCGACGCGGCCCCATCCAGCAGCGCGTTGATGTCGATCCCGCACATCGCCGCGGAGAACAGGCCCACCGGCGAGAGCACGCTGAACCGCCCGCCCACCCCCTCCGGCACGGGAAGCGTCGTGAACCCCTCCGCATCGCAGATCTTCCGCATCGTCCCCGCCTTCGGGTCCGTCACGGCCACGATGTTCGCCTTGTAGTCCGCGCCGATGTGCTTCTTCAGCAGGTCGCGGATCACCATGAACTGCGCCGCGGTTTCCGCCGTCTCCCCGCTCTTGCTCACGACGTTGAACAACGTCTTCTTCAGCCCGCCGTTCTGCTCGCAGAACCTCAGCACGGATCCGAAGTACGCCGGATCCACGTTGTCCACGACAAACAGGCGCGGCGAACCATTCCGCACCGTCGCATCCAGGTTGTACGTGTACGGGTTCAGCGCCGACTGCAGCGCGATGTTCCCGAGCGCTGAGCCGCCGATGCCCAGCACCACCAGGTTCTCGAACTTCCCGCGGCACCGATCCACCGCGGACAAGACCCCCTCCACGTGCTCCCGCCGCATCGGCCCCTGCGCCAGCTCCCGCCACCGCTCCCAACCCGTCCCGCGCGTCCTGGCCAGCTTCCGGGTCAGCACGGCGATCGACGCCGCGGCATCCCCCGCGGGGTCCAGCTCCGCCGGGTCCAGCCCATGGTTACCGACCCTATCCGAGAGACAGTTGGCGTAGTCGAGGCTCAGCATGGCGAAAGAATACCAATCTGGGAAGACTGGGGGATTCAGGTGCCGTCCGCCCGCGAAACCCTCGGGAACTCCCCCACCAATCCGCGCGTACAGACTCCCTCGGAGGCAGCTCGATGGAGGGTCAACAGAACGAATCTGCCGTTTCCCGGCGTCAGCACGTGGTCCGGGTCTGTATCGGCGTCGCCGTGATTGCCGCGGTCGTTGGTGTCGTTCTCATCCCGGCCCGGTCATCCAACGACCACGCCCCCCCGGGGCAGGCCGCTCTCACCCGCATCCTTGTCGCCCTTAGCCACTACACCGCGGCCAACGAGGGCCGCTACCCGCCGCCCGACCAGATCGCGCAGCACCTGATCGCCAACGGCCACCTATCGCCCGATGCCCTTCCGAACACCGGTTCGCCCGCGTACTTTTTCGTGACGCCGCAGAACACGGAGTTCCGCCAGGCGCAGCCGCTGCTCTACACCAACCCGGGCCTGTCCAAGGACGGATCCATCAGCGTGGGCTACAACGACCATCACGTCGAGTGGCTCAGCCCCATCCAGTCGCGCGCGTTCCTCACATCCGTCGCGCCCCGCGCCATCCCCATCAAGTAGCACGGGGCCCCGCCCTATCCTTGCCCCATGTTCCCGGAGATCGACCGCGTTCTCATCGATGAGGCCCGCATCGCCGCCCGCGTCCGGGATATGGGCCGCCAGATCGCCGCGGACCTGCAGCGCGACGTCGAGCGAACCGGGCAGGACCAGGTCACGCTCATCCCCATCCTCACGGGCGCCATCGTCTTCGTCGCCGACCTCATCCGGCACATGCCGATGAAGCTCCGCCTCGGCGTGGTCGCCGTCTCCAGCTATCCCGGGCGGACCATGCAATCCAAGGGCGCTGCCATTCGCGGCGAACTCCCGCAGGACCTGGCCGGGAAGCACATCCTCATCGTTGATGACATCCTCGACTCCGGGCGAACGCTCGCGCTCGTCCGCCGCCTGGTCGAAGAGCAGCGCCCGGCCAGCGTCCGCATCGCCGTGCTTCTCCGCAAGGAAGTGGAGCGCGCGGAGGAAGTCGACTGCGAGTACGTCGGGTTCGATATCCCGGATGCCTTCGTCGTCGGCTACGGCCTCGACTACGACGGCCACTACCGGAACTACCCGCAGATCGCGGTGCTCAAAGGTCCCAGCGCGTGACCGGACCCGCCCAACCCTCGGATTCACCCGATCGCCCTCGGTTGCTCGCGGCGGATGAACGCCTCCTTCTCCACTTCCGTCCGTCCCCGCTGCTCATCCTCTTCCACCGGCAGTCATGGTGGCTGATCCCACCCGCCCTGGCGTTGCTGACACAGCTCGTCTTCAACCGCCTGGCCGCTTCGGGGCGCGTTCCCTGGCTCACCGATGCGGCCGTTGCCTGGTTGGCCTTCGGCCTGGCGTGGCGGATCGTGCTGTGGCTCGCCCGCGCGTACATGCTGACCGATCGCCGCCTGATCGTCCGCACCGGCGTCCTGCGGATGGCGGGCGCGGAGGTCCCGCTCCACAGGATTCAGCACACCACGCTCACCCGCTCCTTCATCGAGCAACTCTTCAACCTCGGCACGATCGGCGTCACGACCGCGGGAGCGGACGGCCCCGTCGTGAACCTGCTCATGGTGAACGACCCGGATGCCGTGATACGCCGGATCCGCGAAGCAACGGAGCACGCCGCGGGACGACGCGCATTCTCATCGCCGCCCCTGTCGCATCACCCCCCCATCATCGGCCTCGCCGGTGGTATCGGATCGGGCAAGTCCGAAGTCGCACGCATCCTCGCCGACCTCGGCTGCATCGTCGTCGATTCGGACAAGGAAGCCAAGGAAGCGCTCGATCGGCCCGAAGTCCGCGATCGGCTCGTGGCCTGGTGGGGCCCGTCAGTTCTCGATGCGTCCGGCAGGGTCAACCGCCGCGCAGTCGCGGACATCGTCTTCGCTTCCCCCAAGGACCGTGCAGCGCTGGAGTCCCTGGTCCACCCATTGGTCCGCGCCAGGCGAGCCGACCTCCGCGACCGGGCCCGCGCTGCGAACGCCCCCGCGGCCGTGATCGACGCCCCGCTGCTGTTCGAGGCCGGTGTGGATGCGGAGTGCGATGCGGTTCTCTTCATCGATTCTCCCCGAGAGGTTCGCCTGGCCCGCCTCAAAGGCCGCGGCTGGGATGAAGCGGAACTCGCCCGGCGCGAATCCGCCCAACTGCCACTGGAAGAGAAGCAGCGGCGATCAACCATGACCATCGTGAACGCCGGGACACCCGAGGCCCTTCGCGAGTCCACCGCTCGGGCCTTGGCGAACCTGACGGGCACAGGCTGAGCACGCGTGGGCACGACGGCGACTGGCGAGGTGGCCTAGACTTGTCCGATACTTGTATTGACCCAGGCGCTTCGCTGCGAAGCACCGGCCCCGCGACGGCGTCAACCGCGGGAACTCCCCCCAGAACTCATGATCCGCGGGCACTCGACGCCCGTTCTCCGTTGGCCGGCGCTGCCCGGCTCTCTCTCAAAGGTTCATATGGCCAAGACACCGTCCGTGGTGGATGAAGAATCCAAGGGCAAGTCCGCTCCCCGTAAGCCGGAGGCAAAGGCCGAGGAGCGTCGCACCGAAACGACCAAGCCAGCCGATGCCGCGCCGCGTGCGGAAACGCCGCGCCCGCAACCTCCCGCGCCGACCAGCAATGGAGGGTCGGCGAGCCAACCAACCAACGCGCCGCAAGGCGGTCAAAGCCCCGGCGGCCAACCTTCGGGCGGCCAGCCCTCGGGTGGACAGGGCGGCGGCCAGAACCAGGGCGGTGGTCAGGGGGGGCAGGGTGGTCAGGGGGGACAAGGTGGCCAAGGCGGTGGCGGTCAGGGCGGGTACCCATACGGCCAGGGTGGCGGCGATTTCCGCCAGGGCCGTCGCAAGAAGAAGCGCCGCAAGGGCGGCGGCGGGTTTGGCATGGGTGGCGGAGGGGGTGGTGGTGGTCAAGGCGGCGGGCATTACCAGCCGCATCACCAGACCTTCCACGACTCGCTCCCGAGCGACGAGGAACTCGAACGTGAAGCAGCGGAACTCGAGAAGATCGCCGCGGCCAGCCCGACGGCCAGCAAGGATGCCATCAGCATCTCGCAGCTCCAGCGAATGGACATTGACGAGTTGCACAAGGTGGCCACGAAGGAAGGCCTGACGGACTTCAACACCTATCCCAAGCAGGAACTGATCTTCAAGATTCTCAAGGCCCGCGCCGCCAAGCAGGGCCTCATGTTCGGCGAGGGCACGCTGGAGATCATGCCCGACCACTTCGGCTTCCTCCGCAGCCCGGATCAGTCGTACCTGCCCGGCCCCGACGACATCTACGTCAGCCCGTCACAGGTCCGCCGATTCGGCCTCCGCAAGGGCATGGTGGTCAAAGGCCTGATCCGCCCGCCAAAGGAGAGCGAGCGGTACTTCGCACTCCTGCGCGTCGACGAGGTCAACGGCAAAGCGCCGTCCAAGATCCACGGCCTGTCCAACTTCGAAGATCTCACGCCGCTCCACCCGGAGCAGCGGTTCATCCTCGAAACCACGCCCGATGAGATCGAGTGCCGCATCATCGACCTGGTCGCGCCCGTCGGCAAGGGTCAGCGGGCCCTGATCGTCGCCCCGCCCCGCACGGGCAAGACGGTCCTGCTCCAGAAGATGACCAAAGCGATCAATAAGAACTACCCCGACGTGCGGATCATTGTCCTCCTGGTCGATGAGCGACCGGAAGAAGTGACCGACTTCCGCCGGTCTTGCCCCAACGTGGAAGTGGTCGCAAGCACCTTCGACGAGGACTCCTCCCGCCACGTGCAGGTATGCGAGATGGTCATCGAGAAGGCCAAGCGCATGGTCGAGTTCGGCGACGACGTCGTGATCCTCCTCGACTCCATCACCCGCCTCGCCCGCGCCTACAACGCCAACATGCCCCACTCCGGCAAGATCATGTCCGGCGGCCTCGACTCCAACGCCCTCATCCGCCCCAAGAAGTTCTTCGGCGCCGCCCGAGCCATCGAGCGCGGCGGCAGCCTCACCATCATCGGCACCGCCCTGGTGGACACCGGCTCCAAGATGGACGAGGTCATCTTCGAGGAGTTCAAGGGCACCGGCAACAGCGAACTGCACCTCGACCGCAAACTCGTCGAGAAGCGCATCTGGCCCGCCATCGACGTCGCCGCCTCCGGCACCCGGCGCGAAGAGCTGCTGATGGACGCCAAGGAGCTCGAGCTTGTCTACCGGCTCCGCAAGGTCCTGTCCGATATGAACGTGGTCGAGGCGATGGAACTGCTCAAGTCCCGCCTGAAGAAGGTCAAGACCAACGCCGAGTTCCTCATGACCATGGCGCTGGGCTGAGTCGTTCGAACCGCCGCCCTTCCGGCTCCGTTGTATCCTCCTGCGAGGCCCGCGTGAATCTCCCCCGATCCACCACGATGCTGATTCTCGGCCTGATGGCTTCCGCCTGGGCCATGAGCCTCATCATCATCGGCCTCTGGCTCGTGTTCGAACAGCCCCTGTCGCTCGTGCTCCCGCCCCGGTGGGGCGTGCTGGTCGGTATCTCCTCGATCGCCGCGGGCAACCTCGTGTTCATGTACACGGTTGCCGACCGGGTGTTCCCTTCCGTGCGGGAGCGGCAAGCCGGCTGGTGCGTCGAGATGTTCACACTCGCCGTGGTGCTCATGCCGCTGGTGATCGGAGTGAGGCTGCTATGACTCCATGTCGATTCCGCCTCGTTCCGGCCCTGCTGCTCATCCTTGCCGCCTGCTTCGCCTCGCACGCCCAGACCTCACCGGACCGAGAGCCCCGCGAAGCCGCCGCGCGAGAAATCACGCGGCGTGCCCTCCTCGACCTTCGCTCGACCTCCTCGCCGACGCCCGAGGACTACCGCGCCGCGCTGGTGATGTTCACGTTCGCCGCGGAGATCGACCCCACGAGCACGGACATCATCCGCCGCCAGATCGAGGCCGCGCACAACGCGGGGGACCAGGACGCGGTCGTTGCCCATACCCGCGCCCTGCTCCTGCTCGACCCTTCGGACACCGTCGCCACCCTCCGCCTCATCACCGCGCTCATCGCCCGCGACCACAACACCGCGGAGTCCCGCCTCGCCGCGTACGACCAGATCGTGGCGGACAAGTCCCTCGACGCCTCCATCCGTTCACGCCTTGCGCTCGACGCGGCGCTCCTCCTGCGCGAGAAGGGCGACGAGAACGGCTTCAAGGACCGCCTCGTCAAGGCGCTCCAGCTCGACTCCACCCACAAGGAGGCGGCCTCGCTCGCCGCGACCTACTTCGCGCAGCGCGTCCCCAACGACGCCCCGGGACGAATCGACCTGCTGATCAACCTGCTCAAGGCGGACCCTCTCGATCCCAACATTCACCTGTCGATTTCTCGTGAGCTGGTCGTCGCCGGCGCATACGAAGCCGCGCTCCGGTTCCACACCAACGCCCTGAACATTTCCTCCGTCCTGGCCCGCCCCAACGAGCAGGCCGTCGTCGAGAACTACACCCTCCAGTGGTACGTCCGTGGCCCGGCCAAGGTCGTCACCTCGATCAACGACGCCATCGCCGTCGAACGCGACACCGCCGCCCGCAACCTCCGCAAGCTCATCGAGAACCGGCGGCCGACGGATGAAGCGCCAAAGCCCGAGGACATCAACGCCCCGCTCCCCGTTTCCTCTCTCTACCTCCTCGCCGCCGATGCATCCGGAGACAAGGCCGCTCTCACCGGCGGCTTCCGCGAGTTCACCGCCCAGGTCGACCGCCTCGTCGAGAAGCTCCGCAGCCCGCGAACCCGCGGCACACTCACCGAACAGGAAGCCGGCGCCGCCACGCTGGAAGCGCTCGTCGAACTCAACATGCTCCGCCTCTGGCTCGATGTCGACGCCGCGGCGTACAACCAGAAGCCGGATATCGTCCGGGGAATCCGCAACGCGTACCCCCAGGGCGCCGACCTGCTCGATGCACTCTGGGAACTCCGCGCCGGTCGCCCGCAGGAAACGATCGACCGCTGTGCTCCCCTGCTCCCCAACCGCGTCGCCCGCCTTGCCACGGCCCTCGCGCATGAGGCACTCGGCCACACCGCGGACGCCATCGACCTCTACCGGCTCATAGTCGAGAGCGATCCGCTCCAGCCCGTGGCCGCCTGGTCGTCCAGCCGCATCGCCAAGCTCGGCGGCAAGCCGGTGTCGCCCCGCGCCCCCGAACTGGCCCGCCTCGTCGCGGACCCCCGCGTGCCCGCGTGGATGGACCGCATGGCGACCGAACCGAACCGGTTCATCCGCATCACCGCGACCCTGCCCTCGCAGGAAATCAACGCCACCGACCCCGTCTCCATCCGCCTCACCATCACGAATCAATCGCCGATCCCCCTGGCCCTCGGTCCCGACCGTCCGCTGAGCAGCCGGTTCCTCCTTGCCCCAAAGATGGACGGCGCCTCCATCGACCGACTCATCCGACCCGAAGTCATCGACGCCGACCGCCGCCTCCGGCTCCTCCCCCGTGAGAGCCTCACGATCGATGTCTGGCCGGGCCCGGGGCAGACCGGCTGGGTCCTCGACAGCCTGGCCAATCGCAATCTTCGCCTGCGATGGAACTTCATCCAAGGCTTCTCCCCCGGCGAATCCGGCGGCTTCACGCCCGGCCCCATGTGCCTGACGGTCGAGACGCAGCCCGCCCTCCTTCGTCCGCTCGCCGCTTCTTCCCTCTCCGCCATGGAACTGGCGACGTCAATAACAGGGGCACCGATCGAGTCCATCCACCGCCTCGCCTGTGTCGCAAGAGCGTCCGCACTGCAACCCATCTTCAACCCCGACCCTCCACCCGTCTCCACCGAAACGCCCCGACGCGGCCAGCCTCCCCCACAACCGCCCGTTGTCATCCCCCCGATCGACCTCAAGCCCGCGGCCAGCGCCTTCACGCTCCGCTACCAGACGCTCCCGCCGACTTCCCGCGCGTTGCTGCTGTGCATCCTCCCCCACGCGGGTCTCGCGCCGGACCTCGCCTCGTTCGATGCCGCCGTCCGCAACGACCAGGACCCCCTGGCCCGGTGCCTCTTCATCCTGACTCGCATCTCGGATCCCGCGGATGAGACGATGAAAGACTCGCTGACGTCCGAGGACGCCCGAATCCGCACCGTCGCCGAGTCCGCCCTGCGCCGCCTCAACCAACCCGCCAAGGCCTACCCCAAGCTCGTCCCCGACGACCTGCGGGCCCCGGCCGCGACTCGATCCGCCTCGGAACAGGCGCGGTGAGCCCGGACCCCATCCCCACCCCTCCCTCGTCCTCGACTCCCCTCGATCCCTCCTCACCGTCCCACCCTGCTCCCGCCACGAATCCGCCGGGCATCGCGGACGCTTTGCCCCGCTCCCGTGCTCGCCGCCCGCTCCGTTTCATCATCGCCATCGCGCTTCTCGCCGCGGCCGTCTTCGCCGTCTCCACGCACGCCGCCGATGCCCCCCGGGCCCTCCGCGCCGGAGTCATCGCTTCCCCCTGGCTCGCCGCCGCCGCCATTCTCCTTCCCGCCGTCAACTGGCTCATCATGTCCGTCTCGCTCTGGTCGCTCATCAACCGGTACGGGCGGGTTCCGCTGCGCGAGATGATCTGCCTCGTCGGCGCCGGATGGCTCCTCAACTACCTGCCCATGCGCCCGGGCCTTCTCGGCCGCGTGGCCTACCACAAAACCGTGCACGGCGTCGCCATCCGAGACTCCATCCGCGTCTCGGTCTGGTCGATCGGCTGCGCCGCCGCGGCCATCGCCGCTCTCGCCCCGGCGTGCCTTCTCGCGGCCCGGCTTGGCGATCCCACCACCCAGCTCCTGTCCATTGCCGCTCCGCTCGTCCTCCTCGCCGCCGTCGCCATCACCCTGCCGCGCCCGGGGCCACGGCTCATCTTGTTCAACATTGTCCTTCGCTACCTCGACCTCCTGACGTGGACCTGCCGCTACATGGTGGTCTTCGCGCTGATCGATCATCCGATCTCCTGGCCGGGCGCCGGCGCGCTCGCCTGCATTATCCAGATCCCCATGCTTATCCCGCTCGTCGGCAACGGATTAGGCCTGCGCGAGTGGACGGTCGGCGCGATGTCCGGCGTCCTGCCCGAGTCCATGCCTGCCTCAGGAGGCACGCTGACAACACCTCTCGGTTTGGCCGCGGATCTTCTCAACCGATTCGCTGAAGTGTGCTGCGCCGTGCCTGTCGGCTTGGTTTGCTCGTTTTTTTTGTCAAAACGCAAACCCATGCCACGCTGAGACTTGCGCACCTGCCCAGCCAACGCTCCTAGGGAAGCTGACGGCCATCTCTTGCAGCGGATGCGCATTCCGTGTATACCAAACACTCCTGGTTGTGCTCTGCAAGCGCAACCCGAAAGCGTTTCGAGCGCTTTCGGTTCGGGAGACGAGGAGCGGAATGGAATGAGAGTTATTCAGTTTTTGCGTCATTCTCGGCGCGCGCTTTTCCCTGTCCAGACGGGTGCAGGCCTCCGTCGTTCGTTGATGGCGTCCCTTGTTGCCGTCACCGGCCTGGCTTCGTCGGTGCTGGCCCAGGCGCCAACCGACAAGTCCTTCACCTACCAAGGCAAACTCAAGTTCGCGGGATCTCCGGTCAACGGATCGGCCGACCTCATTTTCACGCTGTGGGACGCCGGCAACGCCGGGAATCAGATCGGTCCCACCATGCTGGTATTCAACGCGAATCTTGTTGATGGATTGTTGACCGTTGACTTGGACTTTGGCCTCACCGCGTTCAACGGAGATGGGCGGTGGCTGCAGGTGGCCGTCCGATCACCAGCAGGAGGCGGCGCCTACACCACCCTTGCCCCTCGGCAGCCAATTTTGCCCACGCCCTACGCGCTCTTCGCGCTGAACGGCAACCCGGGCCCAGCCGGTCCCAGCGGACCCACGGGCGCCACAGGTCCGCAAGGCGCGGCAGGACCAATCGGCCCTCAGGGCCCCTCGGGAATCCAAGGACCCGCGGGACCCACTGGTAACAACGGCGCTCCCGGTCCAACCGGACCAGCTGGCCCAACTGGCAACAACGGCGCTCCCGGCCCCACAGGTCTGCCCGGACCCGCCGGTCCAACCGGCAACGACGGCCCACCCGGTCCCACAGGTCTGACTGGCCCCGCTGGCCCAACGGGCAACGACGGCGCTCCCGGCCCCACAGGTATGCCCGGACCCGCCGGCCCAACCGGCAACGACGGCCTCCCCGGACCCGCTGGTCCAACAGGATCCACAGGTCCAACCGGATTGCAGGGACCTCAAGGCTTGCCGGGTCCCGTTGGTCCCACTGGCAATCCAGGTGTCGTCAACTTCGCGACCAGCGCCGGTTTCGGAACCATCGGCACAACCACGGCATTCTTTGGCCCGATCGTCACCCTGAATCTCACGGCCGGCCAGAAAGTGATGATGGTGTCGAGCAACGCTTTCGGCGCGAGCTCGTTAGCGGCCAACTCCCTCAACATGTATCCGTGCTACAAGCTCAGCACCGGAGCGCTCACCCTGGTTGGCGGCGGGAGCTTCGGCCTCTCCTGCCCGGCCAACACACGTCTGAGCTACTCCATAAATGGCATCTTCACCGTCCCGACCACCGGCACGTATCAGATCGGCCCCTGTGGAAGCTCCACATCCACCAACTGGACAAACAACGAGTGGGGCTACGTTTCCGTCATCGTGTTCGATTGATCCGTCATGCACGCGACGCGCCGTCGTTCGCCCCGAAATCGCCCCTGACCAACACTCAACGTGAGTCATTATCAATGCGTGAACTCAAGACAGTCCTGACCTTCATCGTCGCAGGTTGCGGTGTTCCGTCTGTCGCGCTCGCCCAGCAGGCCAGCTACCGCGCCGTCCCTCTGACCCAGGAAGAACTCACCCGCCTTCGAGAGCAGGTTCGATCCCCCGGCGGCCCCGACGGCCCCGGCTACGACGCGAACTGGAACACGATCGACGGTGGCGGCGCCACGTACCTGCTCGGCGGCTCGTACGAACTCGGCGCCACCGCCGGCCAGCCGGATGCCGGCTTCATGTCCGGTGGGAACTACACCATCGGCGGCGGGTTCTGGTACGGCGTCGAAGTACCCGTCAACTGCTACGCCAACTGCGACGGCAGCACCGGCACTCCCCTGCTCACCTCCAACGACTTCCAGTGCTTCCTCAACAAGTTCGCCGCCGGTTGCACCTGACCCACAACTTTCGTCCTCCCCCCACCCCCCGCCCCCCCATCCGTAAAGGACAGAACCAAGCTCCCGCCGCCGCCCGAATCCGTGGTGGCCAACTGAAAAGGTGACCAATGAAGCGTTCGTTCCGCCAGTCGTCCAATGCACTCCGCGCCCTCGTGCTCTCCTGCGGCCTCGCGATCTCCGCCGCCCACGGCCAGGCCCCGACCGATCCCTCCTTCACCTACCAGGGCGTTCTGAAGCAGCTCGGCTCGGCGTACAACGGTTCCGCCGATATTCGCTTTACACTGTGGGATTCCGCCGCGGGCGGCTCGCAGATCGGCAGCACACTCACCGTCGCCAACGCAACACTCGTCAACGGCCTGTTCACGGTTGACCTCGACTTCGGCCCCGGCACGTTCAACGGGCAGGGCCGCTGGCTCCAGATCGCGGTCCGCACGCCCGCCGGCGCCGGCAGCTTCACGACCCTCACGCCGCGCTAGCCATCCTGCCCACGCCCTACGCCTGTTCGCGGCGCGAACGGCAACCCCGGCCCCACCGGTCCCAAGGCCCGACCAGCCTTCCCGGGGTCCGACGGGCGCGCAAGGCCCGACTGGCTCGCAAGGCCCGACTGGCTCGCAGGGCCCCACGGGTCCCACCGGCGCTCAGGGACCGACGGGGAATATCGGCCCCACCGGTGCAACCGGTGCGCAGGGCCCGACCGGATCCACCGGCCCCACAGGCGCTCAAGGCCCAACCGGCGACACCGGATCCACCGGCCCCACAGGCGCTCAAGGCCCAACCGGCGACACCGGAGCCACAGGCCCCACAGGCGCCCAAGGCCCAACCGGCGACACCGGAGCCACCGGCCCCACAGGCGCCCAAGGCCCGACCGGCGACACCGGATCCACAGGTCCCACCGGCGCCCAAGGCCCGACCGGCGACACCGGAGCCACAGGCCCCACCATTAGGAGCCGACCGGCGATGCGGACCACCGGAACCCCCTGAGCGCCCAAGGCCCGACCGGCGATACCGGAGCCACAGGCCCCACCGGCGCCCAAGGCCCCATTGGCCTCACCGGCCCCGTCGGCCCCACCGGCCCCACGGGCGACCAAGGCCCCATCGGCCTCACCGGTCCCGCCGGTCCCACGGGCCTGACCGGCCCCACGGGTGACACCGGCCCCACCGGCGCCCCCGGCATCAACGCCGCCAAGTACATCGTCGCCTGCTGCTGAGCGACGAGCGCGCCACCGCCTCCGTCAGGCTGCCATCAACCAGGCCGTCGTCGACCAACTATTGGCCTCAAAACCGTCATCCTCGTCACGCCAGGACTTCACACCGAGGTCCCCTCACCCTCGTCGGCCCCGGCATCCACCTCCGCGCGCGATCGGTGGCAAGGCCTTCGCCACCACCGTCAACGGCTCCGCCTCCTTCAACTCCGGCGGCATCGTCTCGATCGACGGCATCGACTTCAACAGCGCCTCCGACGCCATCACCTTCTCCGGCTCCTCCTTCCAGCAGCTCTACCTGTCCAACAACGTCGCCTACGCCGCGGGCACCGGCAACGCCCTCATCATGAGCAACACCGGCGTCGGCTCCGGCGTCACCTTCGACAACGTCAACTTCCGCTGCGTCGGCGGCGGCTCGGGCACGCCCATCGTCGCCTCCAGCGGCACGCTCCAGGGCCGCAACGGCACCTTCTGGCCCACCCTCCCCACCACGCCCGCCATCAGCCTCTCCGGCGGCGCCGCCTACCTCCAGTCCGCCGACGTCTTCGGCCAGGTCGACCTCACCGGCAACGCCGTCTTCTCCATCGCCAACAGCCAGATCCGCTCCGGCAACCAGCCCGGCGTCCTCGACAACACCACCGGCGATGTCCTCCTCGCCGACACCGGCTTCAACACCGTTGTCGCCGGCAACGTCGCCACCACCAACGGCATCGGCGGCCTCTACTACACGCAGCTCACCTACACACTCCCCGGCCAAGGCATGCCCGGCAGCGCCATCCTCCTCCCCGGCTCCGGCCCCGCAGGCCGCGGAACCAGCCATTTGCCATTATGACAACGGGTAATCAAGGCCCCACCGGTCTCACCGGCCCCACCGGCCCCACCGGCCTGACAGGCCCCACCGGCCCCACGGGCGACCAAGGCCCCATCGGCCTCACCATTGCCATTTACGGTACTCACCGGCCCCACCAGATTTTCAACCATTCAACGGGCGACACCGGCCCCACCGGGGCCCCCGGCGTCAACGCCGCCAAGTACATCGTCGCCACAACAATGAGCGACGGCGCCACCCACACCTCCATCCAGGCCGCCATCAACCAGGCCCTCACCGACGGCTTCGGCCCAGGCGCCCTCCCGGATACCACCATCCTCGTCCGCCCCGGCACCTACGCCGAGGACGTCACCCTCGCCGACGGCATCCACCTCGTCTCCGCCGCCCCCGGCCGCAACTACATCGCCTCCATCAGCGGCAACGTCTCCTTCACCTCCGGCGTCACCTCCCTCCGCGGCATCGATATGCAGGCCCCCACCGGCACGACGCTCACCGTCTCCGGCACCGCCTCCATCATCCAGCTCACCCTCAGCGACTGCAACGTCTACGGCAACGCCACCGGCGGCCCCCTCATCGTCGATACCCCCAACTCCGGATCCTCCGGCGTCGTCTACATCAACACCAACTTCCGCACCCTCGGCGGCACCAGCCCCGCCGCCATCATCCGCTCCGGAACCGTCCAGGGCTACGACGGCACCTTTGACCCCGGCGGCCAGGCCAACATCGCCGTCCAGATGGGCAACGGCATCGTCGCCCCCAACTTCGGCCGCTTCTGGCCCAAGGGCACCGACATCTTCGGCCGCATCGAACTCAACCAGACCGGCGCCGCCGGCGGCGCGGTTCTCGACGCCCGCTACAGCCAGATCCGCTTCAACGGTGCCCCCTCCAACCACGGCATCGTCGACAACACCAACGGCAACATCACCCTGATCCAGGTCCACATGCAGGGCAACAGCGCCCTCTCCGGCGACATCGCCAGCACCGACGGCGTCGGCGCCTTCAACTACAGCCTCCTCACCTACAACAACAACGGCCAGACCATGCCCGTCGGCGCCACGCTCCTCCCCGGCTCCGGCCCCGTCGGACCCACAGGCCCCACCGGCCTCGCCGGCCCAACCGGCCCGACGGGCGACCAAGGCCCCATCGGTCTCACCGGCCCCGCCGGCCCCACCGGCCCCACGGGCGACCAAGGCCCCATCGGCCTCACCGGCCCCGCCGGCCCCACGGGCCTCACCGGCCCCACAGGCCTGACCGGCCCAACGGGCGACACCGGCCCCACCGGCGCCCCCGGCGTCAACGCCGCCAAGTACATCGTCGCCACAACACTGAGCGACGGCGCCACCCACACCTCCATCCAGGCCGCCATCAACCAGGCCGTCACCGACGGCCACGGCCCCTCCAACCAGACCACCATTCTCGTCCGCAACGGCTCCTACACCGAGAACGTCAACCTCGCCCCCGGCGTCCACCTCATCTCCGCCACCACGGGCAAGCACTTCACCACCCAGATCAACGGCAACGTCACCTACGCCCCCTCCGTCAGCGGCCAGGTCACCCTCATCGGCCTTGAAATCGCCGCCGCCTCCGGCGACACCCTCTCCATCTCCGGCTCCGTAGGCAGCACCCAGCTCTACATGGTCGATTGCGGCGTCTCCACCAACACCGGCGGCGACGACGCCGTGCAGGTCAACCTCTCCGACCTCTCCGGTGCCACCCCAGGCCTCATCTTCGACAACTGCGTCTTCCGCACCCAGGGCTCCGCCACCGGCTCCCCCGTCAACATGATCAGCGGCACACTCCAGGGCCGCGGCGGCACGTTCACCACCCCCAGCAACGCCGGCATCTCCGTCAACCTCGGCACCGCCGGCCGCGCCTGGACACGCGACTGCGACTTCTTCGGCCGCGTCAACGTCGGCAACACCACCCACGCCGCCACCGCCACCGTCTTCGAAGCCCGCCACAGCCAGTTCCGCCCGGGCAACAACCCGAGCGTCATCGACAACACCGGCGCCACCATCCTGCTGGTGGACAGCCTGCTGGGCAACCCCAACGGCTCCTACTCCGGCGATGCGTTCACCAACAACGGCTCGGGCACCATCTGGTACTC
Source organism: Phycisphaeraceae bacterium (assembly GCA_019636625.1). Lineage (GTDB taxonomy): Bacteria > Planctomycetota > Phycisphaerae > Phycisphaerales > UBA1924 > JAHBXE01. The sequence goes on along the minus strand of JAHBXE010000025.1, from coordinate 2,523 downwards.
CGACCTCAAGTTCATGCCCGGCAACACCCTCGCCATCCCCGCCGGCAGCACCAACCTGCCCCAGTCCCAGCCCTACCCCTTCACCTACGACAGCTCCACCAACGTCTCCCTCGCCACCAAGATGGCCTTGGGCGGCGCCCCCATCGCCGTCGACCACACCCTCAACGTCGCCGGCAGCATCCACGCCAACGGCATCGAAATCAACGGCGACCCCGACTCCGGCGGCGTCGCCATCGACAACAACGGCATCACCCTCGGCTCCGGCGCAACACTCACCTTCAGCGATGGGTCGGTGAGTTCGCTGGCTTCCCTCGTCGGGCCGCCAGGAGCGCCGGGAGCACCGGGAGCACCGGGAGCGACGGGCCCACAAGGGCCACAAGGCTTGCAAGGCATTCAGGGGATTCAGGGGCCAACAGGTGCCAACGGCGACACCGGAGCAACAGGGCCTGCTGGGCTGACCTGGCAAGGCACTTGGAATAATGCGACAATCTACGAGCCGAACGACGCTGTCACGTTCAACAACTCATCTTATCGCGCTCTTACTCAGCATTCAGGAGTGCAACCCGACAGCAGCCCGACTGACTGGGCGCTGATCGCGCTGGCGGGAGGTGCCCCGTCAGGATCTATTGCTGCCGGCGGCCAGTTATCTACCGCCTTCATCGGCAATCTCTACACCTTCCGCAATACTGACACATCCACTGCAAATGCGAGCGCGCTACAGGTTGTGTCGGGCAACCCAACAATTGCTTTCGCAACGGTGCCGACGGGTTCTGGAATCAACTCAAACTATCGCATGGGGCTACTGGCTGGCACTTCGAGCAACAATGTGTCGATTTACTCGAACTCAACTGCTGCCGGCAGCGTTGCGGTTTGGGGTGCCAACACGTCAACGTCCACCAGCGCATCGAACTGGCATCCCGGAGTTATGGGCACCTCTAACTCATCAGTCGGCAAAGCAGTCGTCGGGGTTGCATCGGGTACAGGCGCGGGCACTGTGGGAGTGTTTGGTCAAGCAACTGGCGCCGCCGGCACCAACTACGGCGTCCACGGCATCATTCCCTCCACCGGCAGCAACTCTGGTGTCGGTGTCCGCGGCGAGAACCTCAACACCACAGGCGGCATCGGCGTCCAAGCCTACACCGCCGCGGCGAGCGGTCGCTCGATCTTCGCCACAGGCTCCGTCTTCATCGAGAACCGCTCAGCCCAAGGCTCTGCCACCAGCGCCACGGACGGTCTGATCGTCTGGTCCAACTCGGGCGCCTCCGGCTTCAACGCATCCGGTGCGCTCTTCACGCCCTCCGACCGCAACTCCAAGACTGACTTCACACCGGTGGACGCTCGTTCGATCCTCGAGAGGGTTGTCGCCCTGCCGGTCACCACTTGGCACTACAAGAACGACTCCCAAACGTGGTACATGGGCCCGACCGCTCAGGACTTCCACTCCGCCTTCGGCCTCGGCGACAGGGACACCGTCATCCACGGTGTCAACGCCGACGGCGTCGCCCTCGCCGCCATCCAAGGCCTCCACGCCGAACTCAAGGACCGCGACGCCACCATCGCCGACCTCAAGTCCCGACTCTCCGACAGCGACCGCAAGCTCGCCGTCGTGGAACTCCGCCTCCAGGCCGTCGAGGACCGCATCGGCATGTCCAAGCCCACCAGCGCCAACCTCTTCTACGGCCTCGCCCTCGGCCTCCCCGCCGCGGCCGGCCTCCTCGCCTTCCGCCGCCGCCAGCGCAAGGCCTGATCCTCCACAAACGGCAACCCCATCACACCTCCCCCACACCGCCCCACCAGGGGCGGTTTTCATTTCTGTGCAACCCCACTCCCCCTGCCCCTGAAAGGGGCTCGCGATGGTTGCCAGCGGTCGCGAGTCCGCGAGCGCACCGCTGGTTCGCCCCCCACCCCGCCCCAACCCACCCCAACCCTCCCACCCCTGAAAGGGGTTTGCGACCCCCTTCTCACCACACCCCCATTTCTCCATCCCCTCCGCGTCACCTCACTTCCAAACCCCCCAACCCCCCATTCCAGTGACAACGTGTTGTCACCGCTCTCCGCGCCGCCCCCTTGACCCGCCACAAACCCAAGTTACCTTCTCTGCATGCTCACCTCCACCCACCTCTCCCAAGCCTTCGACAACACCATCGACGATGTCACCGTCGACCACAACCGCCTCCTCTCCGACCTTCTCGACTCCAACCTCCCCCTGATCGACATCGCCCTCAACCACAAGCTCACCCTCGCCCAGCTCCTGGTCTGGTCCAGCCAACCCGCCGTCCGCCACCTCCTCGCCGCCGCGGCCGAAGTCCACGCCCTCCGCGCCAACTTCACCCTCGCCCAATCCAGGCACATCGCCATTACCCTGCTCTCCGACCACTGCCGCACCCTCTCCCAAACCCCCCGCGACCGCGACCTCGCCAGCCGCGCAGCCCGCAGCCTCCTCCGCGCCGGCCAAGTCGACCCCCCCCCCGCCCACCAAAGCGGGCCCGGGGCCTCGGAAGCCCCCCCCCCCCACACCCCCCC
>JAHBXE010000024.1 GCA_019636625.1 Phycisphaeraceae bacterium | reverse complement strand
ACCCGTCGCAGGTCAGGCGGAGCACAAACGTCAATAATCGTCTTGCCTTGGCTCGATCAGAAGTGAGTCATCGCATACTTGTACACCAGCGCACTCGGATTGATCGCCTCACCATCACCGCCTGAGTCTGGAGTTCAGATGTCACAGCATTTCTTTGAAAGCGGCCCGCCATGTCCGTCGTGCGGTTCTCGTGACGTTGCCTGGATTGTCTACGGTCTTCCGTGGCCTGCGCCGCATCCCGACGATTCAGGGGAAATGGCGGAAAGGGCCAGAGCGCTCTGGGAGGGCGTGGAATCGGGGCGCATTGTGCTGGGGGGGTGCTGTATTTTCCCCACCGCGCCGAAGTGGCATTGCCATGCGTGCGGGCATCGCTGGCGGCCATCGCGCCATCAGAAGTCAAAGGGGACCAACGAGTTGCCCGGTGGCGGATGACTCCACGGGTGCAGGCCCATTTCCCTGGAGATGTCTTCATTACCGGGGACCGGTGTATGTGTCTGGACGTAAGGAGTGGGACGCTTGCACCGGGGGCACAAGGCTGCGACGGGCTCGCGTCAAAGAGGGCATCTGGAAACTCAATCAGCGGAAAACCCACCCCCACAACGGTGTTCGTGGCCAAGAAGGTACCAAGGGGCATCCGCGCAAGGTCGATGGAGGGCGGTAACCTGTCCCGCGCCCGTCGCGATTCGAACGGCGGCCCCGCCTGTCTGTCGCCAGGGGGTGCCCGCTGTCCCGCCGGCGTCACCTGTGTGCGGTCGGTACCAGCATGTATTCTTCGCGTGCATCGTCACCCTCGAGGACCGACCATCCGGCCGCGTCGAACCACTGCAGCCAGTTCGCGACCGGTTGCACGGTTAAGTGGAGGGTTGTGCCCGCGATCATCTTCCACAGGCGATCTCGATCCTTCCGCGGGTTTACCTTCAGGGCGATGCCTCGCCGCGCGACCCGGCACATTTCTCGCACGGCCCTCAACGCGTCATCCTCCACGAGGTGTTCGAGGCAGTCCGTGGACATCACCACGTCGAAACTTGCGTCATCGAAGGGCAGGTGAGTGGCGCATGCCAGCCGGATGTCTCTGCCCAGGCGGCTCCCGTTGCGTACCGCGATGGCGGAGACGTCAACACCGACCGCACGCACGCCGCGATCGGCGAAGTAACCAACGGCCCAACCGATTGAGCAGCCGACATCGAGAACGGATTCAGGATTCCAAAGCCGAAGTGCTTTCTCGGCGAGCACTTTGGCGTGGCTCTTGTCCGGCCGGCGGTGGTACCCCAGGCGGTACAAGCGGTCATAAATACGAGCGTAACGAACCGACGCGATTCGCCGTTGCGACATTCCGTGTTCCTTGATTGAAGAGTTGCAATGACAACCGACCAAACGAGCATTCGTGAAGAACTCGCCGGGTCTGTCTACAACCTCAAGGGAATGACGGACTGTCGCAGTGCAGAGGGGGGTGAAACCAGTCTCGCGGTTGCGCGTCTCGCCGGGGTGGCATCCAACGCAATCGCAGTGTGGGGAGGCGCCGATATGGACGGGCCGGGGTTCAGGTCGCCGCCGCGTTCGCCGCGCCGGCTGAACACGTCGAACTCGTCATGGGAACAACGGGAAGCCACCAGGGAGCTCTCCGGTGACGCGCCCTCGACGGCGGGCAGGCGGAGGCTGGGGCACAGAAAGGCGATCTCGGCATGAGCCTCCGTCTCTCCCGAAGGCGTGCAGCGCTGGATGGCCTGACCGCTGACCAGCAAGGCCAGCACCTGCGAGAGAACAGCGAGCATCAGCCCGGCCCGAAAGGGCAGCCCCGAACGCCTGTCGCCGTTGGTCCTCCGGCCTCTGAATGTCCATGCGCGACTTTGCAACATGGGAAGTATAACCGAGCGGCACGGCGCAGCTTCCGGTGAAGCATCGACTCCGAGGGGCTCGGGGCTCTTGACGCCGGGATACGGTCCTCGACGTTCGGCGGCGCCGGCACGATGCCACCCGGCGGAACGCGGATGACGGTGCCGGATCGAAGGTACGACGTGGTGTACGCCTTGGTGGGCCTGCGCGGCACGTGGCAGCCATCGAATCGACCGTGGCAGACACGCCCCTTCCTGGTGTACCGACCGTACAGAAGAGTCGCCGAACGAAGGAGAAGGGTGGCACTCCCCCTGACCATTGCAATGATGGGCCAAATCGCGCCCGAGGGTGCGTTTCCGCTCAGGCCGTGTAAATTAGGCGTGCCGTTGCCTGATTCACTGCCCGTATCCGTCGCAGGCTCAGGATCTCGATGCGCGGGTCCCCGCTCGTTAAGATCGCAGGGGTGTGGCGATAGTGGAGTTCTTCGGTGGGTCGATCATTGCCCCTCGTGTTCACCCGTGAAGCCATCGGCCGCGTGGATCGGCTGGCTGTGGAGCGGTACGGGATCGCCTCGATTGTGCTGATGGAGAACGCAGGGGCGGCCGTGGCCCGGGAGGCGTTGCGGATGCTCGGAAGGGGACGAGGGGGAGTGGTGGCGCTGTATTGCGGGCCGGGGAACAACGGGGGGGATGGGTTGGTGGCGGCGCGTCACTTGCACAACGTCGGGGTGGGGGTGCAGGTGGTGCTGGCAGCGAAGAAAGTGAAGTATCGCGGGGATGCCGCGGCGAACCTGGGGGTGATTGAGGCGATGGGCCTGCCGATTGTGACGCGTGCCCGGCGGCCGGCGCTGGTGGTGGATGCGCTCTTCGGGACAGGGCTGGATCGGCCGGTGGAAGGGCGGATGGCGTCCCTTATTGGGGAGGTAAACCGATGGGGGGCCAGGGGGGTCGGGGTGTTGGCGGTGGACCTGCCTTCAGGGCTGGATGCGGATTCAGGGGAGGTGCTGGGCGTGGCGGTGCAGGCGACACGGACCGTGACGCTTTGCGGATGGAAGGCGGGATTTCTCCGGAAAGGATGCCGCGAGTGGACCGGGAGGATCGTCGTGGCGGCGATCGGGGCACCACGGGAGCTGTTGGAACGAGAAGGGAGGGCAGAGAGGGATAAGCGTTGACACGGCGGGGGGTGGGGGGCACGATAGAGACACCAGGGAGGCGTCCGTCATGGCCGTGCGGATGGAACTTTCACGCATCCTGATCCGTGAACTGACGGACTATCAGATCATCGAACTGCGCGAAGCGGTGGAGGGGGAGAACGGGGAAGAAGCGGAGCGGCGGTCGTTCCCGATCGTGATCGGTCTGCCCGAAGCGCAGGCGATCGAACGGCGGCTGAAGGGGGCGACGATCAAGCGGCCGCAGACGCATGACCTGCTCGCCAACGTGGTCGAGGCGCTGGGGGGAGAGCTGGTGTCGATCACGATCACGGACCTGAACGAAGGGACGTTCTTCGCGACGCTGGATATCAAGAAGAGCGGGGAGGTGATCCACGTGGACTCGCGTCCGAGTGATGCGATCGCGCTGGGGATCGCCAACGATGTGCCGATCTTCGTCGAGGAGCACGTGCTGGACTCGGCAAACGAGAACGGGGCTTGATCGGCCGTGGAACGATTAGTTTCTGAGTTGCCGGCGTGGGGGTTGCCGGTGATGCCGTTTGCCACGGCGGACCTGCCGGGCATCGGGGGGCGGATCAAGGAGCGACCGGAGGACTTTTTCGTCGATGAGCAGCCGCTGTACCAGCCCGCGGGCGAGGGCGAGCACGTGTATCTCTTCATCGAGAAACGCGGGCTCTCAACGCTCCGGGCGGCGCGGATTGTCGCGCGGCACTTCGGCGTACACGTGTCGGCCGTCGGGTTCGCGGGTCTGAAGGACAAGCGGGCCGTGACGCGGCAGGTGTTCTCCGTTCACGTGCCGGGGAAGAAGCCCGAGGACTTCCCCATGCTGCAGCACGAGCACATGGGTGTGCTGTGGGTCGATCTGCACCACAACAAGCTCCGGCGGGGGCATCTGCTGGGGAATCGCTTCTCGATCAAGATCCGCGGCGTGGACATGAGCAAGGCGCCCGCGGCGCTGCGGGTGCTTTCAAGGTTGGAGCGTTCGGGTGTGCCCAATGTGATCGGCGAGCAGCGGTTCGGGTACCTGCGGAGGAATCACCTTGTCGGGCGGGGGTTGATCCTGGGGGATCACGGCGCGGTGGTGCGGGCGGTGCTGGACCCAGATGAATCGGCGGCGGACACCCAGGCGCCGGCGCGCCGGGCGGCGGCGGCGGGGGAGTATGCGGAGGCGATGGAGCTGTTTGGAAAGGAGATGCGGACGGAGCGCCGGGTGGTAGGGGAGTTGATGCGCGGGGCTTCACCTTCGCGCGCCGTGCACGCGATCGAGCGAAGCGAGGCGGAGTTCTTCTTGACTGCGTTCCAGTCGGCGGTGTTCAACCGAGTCCTCGCGGAGCGCATGGCCGCGGGAACGATCGGAAAGTTGATGGAAGGTGATGTGGCGTTCAAGCACGACAACCGGGCGTGCTTTGATGTCCGGGCCGAAGATCTCGGGCCAGAGTTGACAGCGAGGCTGGACCGGATCGAGGTGAGCCCGTCGGGGCCCATGTGGGGAGCGGACATGAAGCGTGCGGCCGCCGGCGTTGGTGTAACGGAAGAGGCGGCCCTGGCAGAGTCGGGGGTTGGAGTTGAGGCACTGCGGGCGTTTGAGGTTCGGAGGCGAGGACGGCTTACGGGAGAGCGCAAGCCGCTGCGGGTACCCGTGATGGATGCCATGGTGGAGGGCGGGGTGGATGAGCACGGGCACTACGTGCGCGTGGCGTTTGACCTGCCGCGGGGCGCCTTTGCGACGAGCGTGATCCGGGAGATCACGAAGGTAGAGGGGCGGGGCGAGGCGGAATCGGGCGAGCCTGAGGAGTAGGTGAGGGAGCGTACGGGAGATTGGAAGGGATTGGGTGGGGGAGGTGACAAACAGGGTTCGGCGCGGGACACTGTGGGGATGGAACAACTTGATCGTCGTCAGTTCATCGCGGCCTCCGCGGCCGCGCTCGCCGCGAGCAAAGGAGCCCTCATGGCTGCGCAACCTGAAGCGGGGAATGCTGGGAAGAAGGTGGAAGCGGCGGGGGGACCGGTGCTGGTGGCCTCCGGGAACGGGCTGCGGTGCACATCGCTGGCGCGGGAGATGGTGCTGGGCGGGTCGAACCTGCTCGATGCGATCGTGGCAGGGGTGAAGATCGTGGAGGATGATCCGAACGACTGGTCCGTGGGGTACGGGGGGCTGCCCAACGAGGAGGGCGTGGTGGAGCTGGACGCGTCGATCATGGATGGGCCGTTGCATCGGGCGGGTTCGGTGGGTGCGCTTCGGAACATCAAGAACCCGGCGGCGGTGGCGCTGCAGGTTCTGCGGCGGACGGATCATGTGATGCTGGTGGGGGAGGGGGCGCTGAAGTTTGCGAGGGCGATGGGGTTCAAGGAGGAGGAGTTGCTCACGGAGGAAGCGAGGAAGGAGTGGTTGCGCTGGAAGGCGAACTTGAACAAGGAAGACAAGTGGCTGGATGACGACCAGGTGATACGGGCCGGAGAGGGCTACACGCCGCGGCGGACGGGGGAGGCGAGCCCGCACAACGCGGACCCGGGGGGTCCGATCCGTCCGGATTCACCCATCCGGCACACGACGGGGACGGTGCACGTGTCCGGGGTGACGGGGATGGGGGATGTGGGATCCTGCACGAGCACGAGCGGGCTTTCGTGGAAGTTGCCGGGTCGATTGGGTGATTCGCCGATCGTGGGGGCGGGGATGTACTGCGACAACGCAGTCGGGGCGGCAGGGGCGACGGGCCGTGGTGAGGCGGTGATCCAGGTGTGCGGGGCGTTTTCCATCGTGCAACACATGGAGGCGGGGCTTTCGCCGACGGAGGCATGCTTGGCGGTCGCGAAGCGAATGGTGGACCGGACGCGGGAGAAGAGGTTGTTGGATGAGAAGGGGAGACCGGCGTTCAACGTGACGTTCTATGCGGTGCGGAAAGATGGGTCGCATGGGTCGGCTTCTGTTTGGAGTGGCAGCCGTTACGCGGTGAGCGATGGGAAGGGGAATCGGATGGAGGATTCCGCGTTCCTGTTCTCGAAAGATTGATCTGCCAAGGGGTTGCAGCCGGCGGGAGCGCCAGGCGTGCGGGCCAGGAAAAAAGTGGCTGGCGAGCGGGATTTCCTCGGTTTTATTAGACTGTTTGGGTTGCGAACGCCCGAGAAGCTGGTAGGATGTCCCCGGTTACAGGTCAAAGGAGGCGCCTTGAGAGGGCGCCGCTGGCGTTGGTCAAACGCCGGAAGAGAGATCAAGGCTTCGTGTGGGGCGCCTCGGCGCCTTGGAATGGAGTGGGAGATATGACGCACTCGAACCGGATGTTGGCTCGATTGGTGGCGGTGGCTGGCGCGGCGATGTTTGCAGCGTCTGCCCAGGCCCAAGTCGTCACGCTCTTTGACGGCAATGCGGAGGCGAGGTTCGATCCCGACACCCAGGCGGGTCAGGATCGCTGGCTGGTCAACGGGACCAACCATATGTTCCAGCAGTGGTTCTGGATCCGGGCCGGGAACGACCAGTTCGAGCGGTCGATCGATTCGCTCGTGAAGATCGCGCAGCAGGTGACGGACACAAATACGGTTGAAGATCCGCGGCCGGACACGTTGAGCCTCGGGTATCGCGAGCCGGGCGCCGCTCGGTACGAGGTGTACGGGACGTTCACGCTTCGGGGCGGCGCTCCGGGACAGACCCTGTCGGATATAATGGAAGTGCTGACGATCAAGAACATCAGCAACGCTCCGCTGACATTCTCGTTCTTCCAGTACGCGGACTTTGACGTGAACGGAACCGCGGCGGGAGACGAGGGGCAGATCCTGATCGGCCGCATCCCGCAGCAGTGGGAAGGAAACGCGTTCATCACCGAGGCCATCGAGACTCCTGCTCCGTCGCGTTGGCAGATCGACAACTGGCCGGTGATCCGCAACAGCCTGACCGACGCCGCGATCACCAATCTGAACAACAACGGCGGGCCTGTCGGCCCCGGCGACCTGGCTTGGTCGCTCCAGTGGGACTTCACGCTGGCGCCTGGTCAGGAGTACATCATCAGCAAGGACAAGATGATCGTTCCAGCGCCGGGCGCTGTGGGCCTGCTGGCCTTGGCGGGAATCGTGGGCGCACGTCGCCGCCGCTGACTTGGGTTCAAGTCATGAATCCCAACGGGCCGCCTTTTCGGGTGGCCTGTTTCTTTTTTCGTTCACCCGTTGACGCGAGCGAGCGCGGCGTGATAGTCTGGGCTTGTCAATGGTGCTCCGCACGGGTGTGCGGGGCTGAAAAGGGAAGTGTGGTGCGGGCGAGGAATCGCCCAAAGCCACCGCGGACGCGCCGCCGTAACGGGATCGAGCGCGGGTCCAGTCAAGGCCACTGACCGCCATGAGCGGTTGGGAAGGTCGGACCCGCGAAGCCCGGAGCCGGAAGACCTGCCGTTGATGTGTTTCGTGGCGGCCCTCGCGCATGCCTGTCCCTTCGGGGATTTCCAGGCGGGGCCCGGCGAAGATCGCGGCGGAGCATCCCCGTCGCCGCGGCCACCCGGGCATTTCACATCCGCGAAGGGCCACTCCAGGTCCCGGGGATCGTTCCGCGCGATTCGGGACGAACGGGGTGAGCAATCACCCGAAGGTGAGTGAGATGAGAATGCGTTCGTGCTGTGTTGGACGGGTGGCGGCCACGGTTGTGGCAGTTTGCGGCTCGGTCGTATCGGCGTCGGATCCATACGCGACGGCGGTGATGGGGTACAACGCCGGCGCCAATCCCGCGGCGGGCTTTACCAATCCGGATGCTGCCCTGGGGGAGCCGACACGGTTCACGGGTGTGGGCGTGTTCCCGGGTGCGGTTACGCCGTTCAACTCGCCGTACATGCCGGGCGAGCTCGTATCGATCGGTGAAGGCGGCTCGATCACGCTCGCGCTGGCGCAGCCGGTGCTGAACGATCCCGCCAATCCCTTTGGCATCGACCTCTTGGTCTTCGGGAATGCGTTCTACATCGACACGGGTTTCCCGGCCGGCGTGGCGGGGCCGCTGTTCGGGGGCGGGGGTGTGGTGGAAGTCGCCTCCACCTTGGACTCGTGGGTGACAGTGCCCGGTGTGCAGGCGGTGTCGCAGTTTCCAACGCTGGGCTACGCGGACCTGACGGACCCGTACTCGACGGCGCCGGGGAACGTACCAACGGACTTCACCAGGCCGGTGGATCCGGCTTTCAATCCGCTGGGGTTGAGCTTCGCGCAGATCGTCGCGGGGTACAACGGCTCGGGCGGTGGGACGGGGATCGACATAGGGCTGGCGGGATTGAGTTCGATTCAATACGTGCGGATCTCGAACCCGGTGGGCTCGGGATCGGCGCTGCAGATTGATGGCATCGCGGCGGTAGCGCCGGCGCCGGGCACGGTGGGCATGCTCGGGCTGGTGCTGCTGGCGGCGGGCCGGCGGACGAGGAGATAGCGATGCACGTCAAGGCGATGAGTCTGGCGTGGCTAGCTGTTCTGGCGGGCGGCGTCCGAGCGCAGGAGTGGACAACGCTGGCGCGTTCATCCACCCGGGATTCGCGCTCGGACGCCGCGCCCGCTGGGCTTGGGCCACCATCGTGGATCGCATCGATTGATGAGTCGGGACGGGCGATCACGTTTGAAGGTCAGTCCGGGGTCGTGGTCCACGATGGGATGGTCCTCGCGCTGGGCCGGTCTGGTGGGTCGGCCCGGCTGTTCTGCTTCGAGGCGGCAGGGGGCAACTGTCGGTGGAGTGCGCCGGTTCCTGCGGCGAGCTTCGGGAGTTGGACGACACCGACGGTGGACCCCATGAACCAAGTGGCTTTGGTGGCATCTGCGGCGTTTGTGACGGCGGTTCGGTTGTCGGATGGCGCCCTGATGTGGCAGACAGCGTTGCAACGAACGACCGCCGGCGCCACCCCGGTGGTGACCACGGATCGTGGGTCGGCGGATCGCGCGTTCGTGACGGACTACGACGGGTTTGGGGGCGGCGGCCGGATGTACTGCATCAACGTGGACCCGCAGGGGCCGGGGAATCCTTACGTGCCGGGACAGATCGTGTGGTCGGTGGTGATCGGCTCGACGAGCGCGAACACGCCCGCGTACGTCGATGGGGTTGTGTTTGTCGCGAGCGCATCGGACCACACCGGACTCGGGCCGGGTCAGATTCGGGCGTTCGATGCCGGCGCGACCTCGGCACCGAGCCCGCTGTGGACGTTCGACAACCCCGCGGGTCACGGGTACTTCGGCGGTGTGGGCGTGCAGGATGGAGCGGTGTACGCCGCGAGTTACGCGTTCGCGGGCGGGCCGTTCGCGGCCAACCTGGTGAAGGTGGACGCGGGTACAGGCGAGCTCCGGTGGTCGATTGCGTGCAACCGGACCGACACCATTCCGGTGCGGATGACCGATGGCAGCATCGTGGTGTCCGGCGGGATCCGTGGGTTCGGATCGATCCCGAGCGTGCAGAAGTTTCGCGATGAAGGTGCCGCGGCCGTGCTGGAGTGGGACTCCGCGCTGGACTCGTGGGTGGACCTGAACAGCAACTCGCAAATGGATCCGGGGGAGTATGTGGATGTCGGCGGATGGACGGTGCAGCCGGTGCTGAGTTCACGGGCATCTGGACCGGCGCTGTTCGTGGGCGTGATGCCCACGGGAGCGTCCACATCCAGCGCGTGCGTCGCGCTCCGGGAACTCGACCTTGCCAAGCACCCAGCCGCGGCCGGCTTTGTGCGGGGCTCCGTGATGGGCATGGGGTCATCGCCAGCGATGGTCGGTGGTGTTCTCTACACCATCGGAGAGTCGGGCCTGCACGCGATCGGCTCGGTCTGCTACGCCAACTGCGATCAATCGAACGGCGCCCCGCCGCTGACGGCCAACGACTTCCAATGCTTCCTGAACACCTTCGCGGCGGGAGGGCCGTATGCGAACTGCGACGGTTCGACGGGCACTCCGATCTTGACAGCGAATGACTTTCAGTGTTTCCTGAACAAGTTCGCGGGGGGGTGTCCATGAGACGAGCGTTCACGATCATCGAGTTGCTCGTGGTGGTCGCCGTGATCGGTGTGCTGGTTGGGTTGCTGGTGCCCTCGTTGCGTGGCGGGCGGGATGCGGCACGGGGTGCGGCGTGCCTTTCGAACCAGCGGTCGCTGGTGGTGGCATGGGCGATGTACGCGGATGCAAACCGGGGGCGTGCGATGCCGCTCGCGGATGATCGCGATCCGGCGAGGATCGTGTACTGGTGGGGGTCGTTCGCGTGGGCCACGGCGGCGGTTGATCCTTCCCAAGGGCCGATCGCGCCGTTCCTGGACACCGGCACGGGTGAGCGTTCGGTGTTCGAGTGCCCATCGCAGCCTTGGGGCACGTACCGGGCGCAGCCGTCGTCGATGGCGGCAGCGCCGCCGACGAGCACGTACGGGTACAACGGGTATTACCTGTGCCCGCCGATGACGCCGGGGTGGAGTGCAACGATCGGGCAGCAGAAGTGGAAGACCCTCGCGGATGTGGAGCGACCGTCGGAGCTGCTTGTATTCGCGGACACCATGCTGCCCTCCTCGCCGCCTCGGAACTGCGCCCTTCTGGATCCGCCGATGCTGTACCAGGGGGCGGGCTGTTGGGAAGTCAATCCATCGCCGACGACGGCGTTCCGGCATTCGCGTGCCGCGGCCGGCGCGAGGGCAGATGGCAGCGTTCGGAGCGAGCGGGCGGAACCATCCTGGCTGACGCACCCGGGGCTTGGCGTGGGCTCCATCGGGCAGAGCAACGATCCGCGCTACGTGCCGGACTGGAGGCGATGGCGGTGATGCTCAGCTTTGACCCGACACCGGTCGATCGCTGCGTGTGCCACAACGTTACGTTCGCGGAGTTGCTCCGAATCCATCGGGAAACGGGCGCGGATCTGGCGGAGCTTCAGCGGCGGACGGGGTGCGGCACGGGGTGCGGGATGTGCGTGCCGTACATCCGCGTGGCGCTGGCCACAGGGCGGGAGCGGTTGCCGGTGATGCTGGAGCCGGGCGGGCGCGACGCGGAGTGATCTGGGGACAAATGAAAGCGGCCCGCGCCGGAGCGCGGGCCGCGGAGGTTTCAAAGGATGCAGGACCGGTTCAGACGCCGGTGGGGCCGGCCTTGTCACCGACGAGGTCGCCGGCGCCCTGGACTTGGACCTGCGGCATGCCGAGGGGCTCGTTGCGGTCGGCGCCGAGTGCTTCGGCGGCTTCCGCGGCTTCCGCGAGCATCTGCTGCTCATCCTCGCCGTCGGCGGGGAGAGGCTCGGCCAGGAGCTTGACACGGATGTCTTGGTAGCGGCGGAAGCCCGTGCCCGCGGGGATCAGGTGGCCAAGGAGGACGTTCTCCTTGAGGCCGATGAGCGTGTCGGTCGCGCCGCGGAGAGCCGCCTCGGTGAGGACCTTGGTGGTCTCCTGGAACGAGGCGCCCGAGAGGAACGACTCGCTCTGGAGCGAGGCCTTGGTGATGCCCAAGAGGAGCGTGCGGCCCGTGGCGGGCTTGGCCTTGCGGCCCTTGGCGATCTCCTTGCCCTCGGCCTCGGCCTTGGCGTTGGCCTCCTTGACGACGCTCTTGTGGACAAGCTCGTTGACCTTGAGGTCGGTCCCGCCGGACTCGGTGATGCGGATCATGTTGGCCGCCTCGGCGTTGCGCTGGCGGAACTCGAACTTGTCCACGACTTCATGCGGCAGCAGGTCGGTGTCGCCCGGGGACTCGACGCGGACCTTGCGGAGCATCTGGCTCAGGATGAGCTCGATGTGCTTGTCGTTGATGGTTACGCCCTGGGCACGGTAGACGTTCTGGACCTCGTCGAGCATGTAGGTCCAGAGGGCTTCTTCGCCCTTGATCCGCAGGATGTCGTGCGGGACAAGGGGGCCTTCGGTCAGGGGATCGCCGGCCTGCACGTAGTCGCCCGTGTGCACCAGCAGCGTCTTGTCGTTCGGGACGTGGTGGTCCTTCTCGATGGCGGCGTCGCTGATGACGCGGATGGTCATCTTGCCCTTGCGCTTGTCCGAGTGAATCTCGACGCGGCCCGAGATCTCGGCCATGACGGCCGGGTCCTTGGGCTTGCGGGCTTCGAAGATCTCGGTCACGCGGGGCAGACCACCGACGATGTCCTGCGAGCCGGCGGCGGCGCGAGGCTGGCGGGCGAGCATCTGACCGGCCTTGATGGGCTGGCCATCCTTGACTTCGATACGCGAGCGGGCGGGCAGGTAGTGGAAGTCGAGGATCTGGCCGTCCTTGTCCACGATGTTGATCTGCGGGTGCAGTTCGCCCTTGTGCTCGATGACGACCAGAGCCTTCTGCCCGCGGCCGGCGTCTTCTTCGCGAACCGTTTCGCCCGGCTCGATATCGATGTACTGAACGGTGCCGTCCTTCTCCGCGAGGATGGGGACGCGGTGGGGGTCCCAGCGGAGCACGAGCTGGCCCTTCTTGACTTCTTCGCCGTGCTTGACGGTGAGGAAGCCGCCGTAGGGGACCTTGGTCTTCTCGAGTTCGCGGCCCTTGGCGTCGAGGATGGCGAGTTCGCCGTTGCGCTTGAGGGCGACGAAGATGTCGTTGCCTTCATCGTCCTTGATCGGGACGGCGTTGCAGTCGCGGAGGTCGATGGTGCCGGCGTTGGCGGGGCGGTACTCGCTCTGTTCAATGGTGCGGGTGCCGATGCCGCCGGTGTGGAAGGTCCGCATCGTGAGCTGGGTGCCCGGCTCGCCGATCGACTGGGCGGCGATGATGCCGACTGCCATGCCCTGCTCCACCAGCTTGCCGGTGGACATGTCGAGGCCGTAGTCGAGCACGGAGCAGCCCGTGCGGGACTCGCTGGTAAGGGGCGAGCGGACCATGACCGAATCGATGTTGAGGGCTTCGATCTTGAGGGCCGCTTCGAGGGTGATGACCTCGTTGGCCTCGACGATGACCTCGTCGGTCTTGGGGTTGATGATGGAGTTGACGCTGACGCGCCCGACGATCTGGTCGGCGAGCGGCACGTCGATCTCTTCACCCTTGTAGATGGCGCGCTTCAGGACGCCTCGCTTGCTGCCGCAGTCGTGCTCGCCGATGATGACGGACTGGGCGATGTCGCAGAGCTTGCGGGTCAGGTAGCCGGAGTCGGCGGTCTTGAGGGCGGTGTCGGCCAGACCCTTGCGGGCGCCGTGGGTGGAGGAGAAGTACTCGAGGATCTTGAGGCCCTCGCGGAAGTTCGCGCGGATGGGGGTTTCGATGATCTCGCCGCTGGGCTTGGCCATGAGGCCTCGCATGCCGGCGAGCTGCTGCATCTGGGAGATGTTGCCGCGGGCGCCGGAGTCGGACATGAGGTAGACGGGGTTGAGGTAGGCGGCGCCCTTCTTGGAATCGATGGGCTGTTCGTTGCCCTCTTCGTCGCGCCGGTCGTTCTTGAGTGTCTTGAGGAGTTCCTTCTGGACCTCTTCGCGGCAGTGGGACCAGATATCGAGGAGCTGGTTGTAGCGTTCGCGGGCGGTGATGATGCCGCGCTCGTAGTTCTTCTCGACGCGGTTGACGCGTTCCTGGCTCTTGTCGATGAGTTCCTGCTTCCGCTCGGGAATGCGGAGGTCGGTGATGCCGAAGGAAAGGCCGGCGACGGTGGACTGCTTGAAACCGATTTCCTTCATGCGGTCAAGGAGGTCGATCGTTCCGGGTCGCCCGCTGTAGGCGTACGTGTCGTCGATCACTCGGGCGCAGCCCTTCTTGCCGAGGGAGCAGTTGTAGAAGGGCATGCCCTTCTCGAGAATGTCGGCGAAGAGGACGCGCCCGACGGTGGTGATGACACGCTTGGACGCGGGAAGGTCCTTCGCCTCACCGGTCTGGCTGTCCACGATCTCCGAGAACCCGTCGAGGCGGACGATGATCCGCTCGTGCAGGTGGATCTTCTTGTGGTCGTAGGCGAGGATGGCCTCGCGCCGGTCCTTGAAGCGCTTCAGTTCGTTCTCCGGCCGCTCATCGGGGGCCATGGTCGTGATGAAGTACACGCCCATGACGATGTCCTGCGACGGCGAGATGATCGGCTTGCCGTTGGCGGGGGAGAAGATGTTGTGCGTGCTGAGCATGAGCACGTGGGCCTCTGCCTGGGCCTCGACCGAGAGCGGGAGGTGGACGGCCATCTGGTCGCCGTCGAAGTCCGCGTTGAACCCGCCGCAGACCAGCGGGTGGATCTTGATCGCGTTGCCTTCAACGAGCACCGGCTCGAACGCCTGGATGCCCATTCGGTGGAGCGTGGGGGCGCGGTTGAGGAGGACGGGGTGCTGGTAGATGACTTCTTCGAGGATGTCCCACACCTCAGCGTCGCGGCGCTCGAGCATGCGCTTGGCGGACTTGATCGTGTCGGCCAGGCCGTGCTCCTTGAGCTTGCGGATGATGAAGGGCTGGTAGAGCTCGAGGGCGATCTTCTTGGGCAGGCCGCACTGGTTGAGCTTGAGCTCAGGACCGACGACGATCACCGAACGCGCGGAGTAGTCCACGCGCTTGCCGAGCAGGTTCTCGCGGAAGCGGCCCTGCTTGCCCTTGATCATGTCGGTCAGCGACTTCAGCGGCCGGTTCGATGAACCGAGCACCGGGCGGCGGCAGCGGTTGTTGTCGAACAGGGCGTCAACAGCCTGCTGGAGCATCCGCTTCTCGTTGCGGATGATGACCTCGGGCGCGTTGAGGTCCATCAGCTTCTTGAGGCGGTTGTTGCGGTTGATGATGCGGCGGTAGAGATCGTTGAGGTCGGACGTCGCGAAGTTGCCCGACTCCAGCAGCACCAGCGGACGCAGGTCCGGCGGGATCACCGGGATCACATCCATGACCAGCCACGCCGGGTCGTTCTCGCTCTTGCGGACCTGCTCAACGAGCTTGAGCCGCTTGGCGAGGTCCTTGATCTTCTGCTTCGACCGAGTGTCGCGGAGTTCCTGGCGGAGCTGCTCGGCTTCCTTGTCCAGATCGAGCTTCTCGATCAGGTCGCGGAGGGCGTCGGCGCCCATCATCGCCTTGAAGGCGTTGCCGAACTTGTCCACGGCTTCGCGGTGCTCATCCTCGGTGAGGATCTGCTTGAACTTCAGTTCCGTGTCGCCGCCGTCGGTGACCACGTAGTCCTGGTAATAGATGATCTTCTCGAGGTCGCTGGTCTTCATCCCGAGCAGCGTGCCCAGGCGGCTGGGCATGCTCTTGAAGAACCAGATGTGGACGGCGGGCGCGGCGAGGTTGATGTGCCCCATCCGCTTGCGGCGGACGCGGCTGTGCGTCACCTTCACGCCGCAGCGGTCGCAGATGATGCCCTTGTACTTCGTGCCGCGGTACTTGCCGCAGGCGCACTCGTAGTCGCGCTCAGGCCCGAAGATCCGCTCGCAGAACAGGCCGTCCTTCTCGGGGCGGTATGTCCGGTAGTTGATCGTCTCGGGCTTCTTCACTTCGCCGTAGGACCAGGCCCTGATGTCGTTGGGCGACGCCAGGGTGACCTTGACGGCGGTGAAGTCATTTACGCGGTCGTACACGGTTTCAGCCATGTTCGATTACCTCATATCTCAACTCTGCGTTGTGCGATCCGCAAGTTGAGTGGTTCGTTCAATCCTGCGGCGCCGGCTTCCCCGCACCGCTTTCACAATCATCAACACCAGTCCACCGACCACTCCCAACCCACCAACTACATTGACCCTGTAGTCACTCGCAGGCAGGAGAACGACGAATCCGGCAACCAAGAGAAACAAGATGCAAAAGACAATCTCTCGCATCGCCGGATCCTCTCACTACAGCAGACTCCCTCCTTCAAGCTTCTTCTTCTCAAGCGTGATGTTCATCCCCAGACCCTTGAGTTCATTGCAGAGCACATCGAACGCGACGGGCATGCCCGCCTCGAGCTTGTTGGTGCCCTTGACCATGCTCTCGTAGATCTTGGTCCGGCCTTCCACATCGTCCGACTTGACGGTGAGGAGTTCCTGCAGGATGTACGCCGCGCCGTAGGCCTCGAGCGCCCACACTTCCATTTCGCCGAAGCGCTGGCCGCCGGTCCGGGCCTTGCCGCCCAGGGGCTGCTGCGTGATCAGCGAGTATGGACCTGTTGCGCGGGCGTGGATCTTGTCGTCCACCAGGTGGTGGAGCTTCAGGAGGTACATGTAGCCGACGGTGGTCTTCTGCGTGAAGGGTTCACCGGTGCGCCCGTCGAAGAGCTGGATCTTGCCGCCCTTGGGCATCTTGGCGAGGATCTCGCGCGGGTGCGGCCAGGTGCCGGTCCGCTCGTACTCGGCCAGCTTGTCCTCGACGTGCTTGTTGGCTTCGTCGATGGCCGCGTGAACTTCGGACTCGGTCGCGCCGTCGAAGATCGGTGTGACGGCCTGGAAGCCGAGGACCTTCGCGGCCCAGCCGAGGTGGGTCTCGAGAATCTGGCCGACGTTCATTCGGCTGGGCACGCCAAGCGGGTTGAGCAGGATGTCGACCGGGGTGCCGTCTTCCATGAACGGCATTTCTTCCTCGGGGACGATTCGGGCGATGACGCCCTTGTTCCCGTGGCGACCGGCCATCTTGTCGCCGACGGACAGGGCCCGCTTGGTGGCGAGGTAGACCTTGACCATCTCGAGCACGCCGGAGGGCAGCTCATCGCCCCGCTTCATGTGCGAGACCTTGCGCTGCTTCTCGGCCTCGACGGCCTGGATGCGGGGCCAGAACTGGCGGTAGAGCAACTCGGCCTGGGCGCGGGCTTCCTTGCTGCCCTTGGCCCACTTGATGTCGAACGTCTTGATCTGCTCGACGATGACTTCGGGGATGTCGCTGGCGCCGACCTTCTGACGCGTGTTGGGGTCGACCATCGGCGTGCCGATGGCTTCCTCGATGGCGAGGGTCATCTGCTTGAACAGGGCGATGGCCTTCGCGTCCATCTCGGCTTCGTACGACGCGATGTCCTTCTTGAGCTGCTTCTTCTGCTCCTCGTTCATGTGGAGGCGGCGGCTGAACTTCCGCGCCCCGATCACGATGCCCTCGACCCCCGCGGGGACTTCGAGGGAGTCGTTCTTCACATCCTCGCCGGCGCGGCCGAAGATCGCGTGGAGGAGCTTCTCTTCCGGGGTCAGCTCGGTCTTGCTCTTGGGGCTGACCTTGCCGACGAGAATGTCGCCCGGGCCGACGTAGGCGCCGACGCGGATGATCCCGTGGTCGTCGAGGTTGCGGAGCATCTTCTCCGAGACGTTGGGGATGTCGCGGGTGAACTCCTCTCGACCGAGCTTGGTCTCGCGGATCTCCACATCGAACGCGTCGATGTGGATGGACGTGAAGGCATCGTCCTTGACCAGGCGCTCGTTGATGACGATGGCGTCCTCGAAGTTGTAGCCGTCGAAGGTGTTGAACGCGACGAGGACGTTCTTGCCGATCGACAGCTCGCCCATCTTCGTCGAGGCGCCGTCGGCGATGATGTCCCCGGCCTTGACCTTCTGCCCCATCTTCACGACGGGCTTCTGGTTCAGGCAGGTACGCTCGTTGAGTCCCACGAACTTGCGGAGGACGTACTCGTCCGAGTTGTCGATGATGATCCGCTCGGAATCGACGAACGTGACCGTGCCGCCGTTCTTGGCCCGCACGACCATGCCCGAGTTCTTGCCCAGGTCCTTCTCCAGCCCCGTGGCGACGCACGGCGGATCGACCTTGATGAGCGGGACCGCCTGACGCTGCATGTTCGATCCCATCAGCGCGCGGTTGGCGTCGTCGTGCTCGAGGAAGGGGATCAGCGCGGCGGAGATGCCGACGAGCTGCTTGGGGGAGATGTCAACAAAGTTGACCTCGCCGGAGTCGATCTCGGCCAGTTCACCGTTGACACGGGCGAGGATCATGCCCTTCTTGAGCTTGCCTTCCAGATCCAGCGCATCGGTCGGCGCGAGGACGGCCTTCATCTCCTCATCGGCGCGAAGATCGACGATCTTGCCCGTGAGCTTGCCGTTCTTGACCTCGCGGTAGGGCGTGCGGAGGAAGCCGTAGTCGTCGATCGACGAGAAGATACCCATCGACGCGATGAGGCCGATGTTGGTGCCTTCGGGCGTCTCGATCGGACAGATGCGGCCGTAGTGGGAGATGTGCACGTCGCGGACTTCGAAGCCCGCGCGCTTGCGGTTGAGACCGCCGGGTCCGAGGGCCGAGAGGCGGCGCTCGTGCACCAGCGTCGAGAGCGGGTTGGTCTGGTCGACGACCTGCGAGAGCTCGGACCGCCCGAAGAAGAAGTCGATCGCGCTCGAGATGCTCTTGGAGTTCACGAGGTCCGCGATCTTGGCGATCTCGTCTGGGTCCTTGACGCTCATGCGCTCCTGGACCGTCCGGCGCAGCTTGAGGAAGCCCTTGCGGAGCTCCTCGACGGCCAGCTCATCCAGCGTGCGGAGGCGGCGGTTGCCGAGGTGGTCGATGTCGTCCACCACCGCGACCGGACGGCCGGTCTCCGGGTCCTGCCGGTTGGAACGCAGGTCGAGAATGTACTGCACCACGCGCAGGAAGTCCTCGCCCCGGATGAACATGAGGTCTTCCGGCGAGTCGAGGTTGAACTTGCGGTTGATGCGGAACCGGCCGACGCGCCCGAGGCGGTAGCGGTTCTCGTCGAAGAACTTCTCGAGGAAGAGCTGCTTGGCCTTCTCAACCTGCGGCGGGTTGCCCGGCCGGAGCTTGCTGTAAATCTTCAGCAGGGCCCGCTCGTACTCGGACTGCGCCTCGAACTGCTCGAGCTTCTCTTCCGCCACCGTGTTGAGGATCAGAACGTCGGAGGGATTCTGGATCACCTTCACGCTCTTGAGCTTGCTCTTCATGATCGCCGCGGCGGCCTCGCCGAGCTGGCGACCCACGTGAACAAGCTCTTCCCCGGTCTCCTTGTCGATGATGCTCTCGGCGGCCCACATCTCCGGCGTGACGGCCTCGGCCTTGACGGTGCTGATCTCGTAGAAAAGCGAGAGAATCGCGTCCGTGTTCGCGACGGACTCGTCCAGGCAGCGGAGGAACGTGGTCGCCGCGAGCTTGGTGCTCTGGTCGATTCGCATCGCCAGAACGTCCTTCTTCGTGACCTCGAGCTCGATCCAGCTGCCGCGCTCCGGGATGATCCGGGTCGAGTGCAGCGGGCGGTCGCCTTCGCTGGAGACGATGGAGAAGTCCACGCCGGGGGAGCGGTGGAGCTGCGACACGATGACGCGTTCGGCGCCGTTCACAATGAACTCGCCGCCGCCCATCATGATCGGGAACTCGCCGAGGTAGATGTCCTCTTCCGGCATCTCCGGCCGGCCCTCACGATGCAGGCGCACGGCCAGCCGGAAGGGGCGGCCGTACGTGAGGCGCAGCTCGCGGCACTCGTCTGGCGTGTAGCGCGGTTCCTCCAGGGTGTAGTGGAGGTACTCGAGCTTCATCGTGCCGTCGTAGCTCTCGATCGGGAAAACTTCCCGAAGGAGGGCTTCCAGGCCGATGTTCTTGTTTCGTTCCTCCGGTCCCTTGGAGAGTTGTAGGAACCGCTCGTAAGCCTCGGCTTGAGTCTGCGTCAGGTCAGGTACCTGGGTCGCATCGCCGCGCTTGGAAAAATTGCGCACTTTGGTCGCTGCCATCGAAGTCCTCACGATGGTTAGACATCCGCGTTCAACGGTGTCAAACGCCGGTCAATAACTCTTCAACCAGTTCCGTGCCCACACTACGCCCGTAAAAACGCCCCGACTTGCGTCGAATGGGCAAGTCTAGCACCCCGCGACGCCCTGATGCAAGTGGCGTGCCCAACAGATTTCATACAGATTTTTCCGATCCGCATCCTATCAAAATACGAACAGTTGATCTTAGAACAACTGGGGAGGTTATCACTCGTTCTGTTCAAGCCGATCAAACCGGAAGGTCAGGAGCTCGGTTCCGTGAACAGAAGGTGGATTGTCGTTGTGCTGTGGAGCGCGCTGGCGACAGCGGGCATGTTCTTTGTGGCCAGATCTGGCCGGGCCGTTTCGCGCCCGGAAACCCCGGTCCATCATTGGCCTGACGCCTCCCCAGTCCCCCGAAACCCGGGGCGAGCCACTGTTCTGGTCGCTGTACATCCCCGCTGTCCGTGCACTCCTGCCACGCTCACCGCCGTTCACGAGCTGGTTCGTCGAGAGCCGGGGCGATTTGATGTGGTGTGTCTGGCCACCCATCCAATCGATGCCGGGGATGCCTGGATTCACGCGTCCAACGTCGAAAGGGCCAGAGAGATCCCGGGCGCAGTTGTTGTGATGGACCCGGAGGGTGGCTTGGCCGCCGCGCATGGATTGCGCACGTCGGGACAGGTAATTCTGTACGCCGCTGATGGCAAGGTCGTGTTTGAAGGGGGCCTCACGCCCGGGCGTGGCATGGTGGCCAGCGGCGAAGTGGTCGCGAGGTTGCTCGATCCAACCCGCTCGTCGCTCGATCGTGCGGACGCTTTCGGATGCCCCCTTGTCGGGGCAGAAGGGAGGCGGCCGTGAACGCCGAGATTGGCCGCCGCGCCCAAGCGATATTCGAGGCAGAACAGCGGCGGCTCCATGCACGCGTGAGCCTGGTGTTCCCGTGGCTCATGGGGGCGCAGTGGCTGGCCGGGATAGCGGCGGCGGTGTGGATCTCGCCTCTGACGTGGATTGGCCGTGACCATCACGTGCACGAGCACGTGTGGGCCGCGATCGTGCTGGGCGGGCTCATTTCCGCCGCGCCGATGTTCTTTGCGTGGCGAAGGCCGGCGGAGGTGATGACGCGGCACATCATTGCCATCGGGCAGATGCTGCATTCGGCGATGCTGATTCACCTGACCGGTGGTCGGATCGAGACGCACTTCCACGTCTTTGGGTCTCTGGCCTTCCTGGCGTTGTACCGGGACTGGAGGGTGCTCATCACGGCGACGGTCGTGGTCACGCTGGACCACGCCATTCGCGGCATGTTCGCGCCGGAGTCGGTGTTCGGCACGCCGCTGGCCAGCCGGTGGCGATGGGTGGAGCACGCGGGTTGGGTGGTGTTCGAAGACGTCGTGATCATCACGGCGGGCGTGCAGG
Organism: Phycisphaeraceae bacterium; assembly: GCA_019636625.1. Classification (GTDB taxonomy): domain Bacteria; phylum Planctomycetota; class Phycisphaerae; order Phycisphaerales; family UBA1924; genus JAHBXE01. The sequence goes on along the minus strand of JAHBXE010000024.1, from coordinate 26,906 downwards.
GGCTTCGCGAGATGCGGAGCCTCGCCGCCAGGCAGGCGGCGCTGGAGGTGAGCCACGCCGAGGTGGAGGCGGAGGTTCGTGCCCGGACACAGGAGCTTTCGAGGACGGCGGACGCACTCCGGGCGAGCGAGGCCAAGGCCCGCACGGCGGACCACGCCAAGTCGCTGTTCCTCGCCAACATGAGCCACGAGATCCGAACGCCGATGACGGCGATCATCGGCTACGCGGATCTGCTCGAGGATGCGAACCAGTCGGAGACCGAGCGTGCCGAATGCGTCCGGATCATCCGTCGCAACGGCGAGCACCTGCTCTCGATCATCAACGACATTCTCGACGTCTCGCGGATCGAGGCGGGGCGGTTGACGGTTGAATCCGTGCCCTGCTCGCCGGAGCAGATCGCGCGCGACGTGATCACGCTCATGGCGCGCCGGGCAGCGGAAAAGGGGGTTGATCTGAGGTTGGAGCTTCCGGAGGCCGTGCCATGGATCCGCACCGATCCGGTGCGCGTCCGGCAGGTCCTGGTCAACCTTGTCGGCAACGCCATCAAGTTCACCACGTCTGGGCACATCATCGTGCGGCTTGATGTGCACGAGACCGCGCTCTCGAGCGCGCGCCGAATCTGCTTCGACATCGAGGACACCGGGATCGGGATCAGCGGCGAGCATCTCGAACGGCTCTTCCACGCCTTCAGTCAGGCGGACGCGTCCACGACGCGGCGCTTCGGCGGGTCGGGTCTGGGCCTGAGCATCTCCCGGAGTCTTGCTCGCCTCATGGGGGGCGACGTTTCCGCCGTCAGCCAGCTCGGGCGCGGCAGCACGTTCACGTTCTGGTTTGATTCGCCGATCGCTTCACCCCAGGACACCGCCATTCACGCCGTCCAGCCCGCCGGCGAGCGGCTGCGCGGCCGGATCCTGCTGGCGGAAGACGGCCCGGACAATCAACGTTTGTTCAAGTTTCACCTGGAGCGCGCGGGCGCGGACGTGCACATCGTCGGCGACGGGCGGCAGGCGGTGGAGGCGGCCTTCAGTTCAGCCGGCGGCTTCGATCTGGTTCTCATGGACATGCAGATGCCGCTTCTCGACGGGTACTCCGCCGCGGCGGAGTTGCGGCGTCGGGGTTGGAGGGGCCCCGTGGTCGCGCTGACCGCCAACGCGATGAGCGGGGACAGGCAGCGATGCCTGGACGCCGGGTGCGACGACTACCTTGCCAAGCCGATCACGCGAGACTCGTTGCTGGCTGTGTGCGCCAGGTGGATGAACGGAGCGACGCGGAAGGCGGCGTAGGTTTGACTCGCGGATCGCGAAAAGAACAACGGCCCGCGAAGTCGCGGGCCGTCGTCGTGATGCCAAACTTTGTCGGCGGCGATCAGGCCAGCTCGACCGTCGCGCCCTGCTCTTCGAGGGCCTTCTTGAGCTTCTCGGCGTCCTCCTTGGACAGGCCGGTCTTGACCGGCTTGCCGGGGGCGTCGACGAAGGCCTTGGCTTCGGCCAGGCCCAGGCCCGTGGCCTCGCGGACGACCTTGATCGTCGGGATCTTCTTGGCCGCATCGACGGCCTTGAGGATCACGTCGAACGTGGTCTTCTCTTCGGCCTTGGCAGCGCCGCCGCCACCGCCGCCGCCCGCCGCGGCAACCATGACCGCGCCGCCGGCCGCGGCCTCGATGCCGTAGGTTTCCTTCATGTACTTGCCAAGCTCGACGGCATCCTTGAGGGAAAGGCCGGCCAGCTTGTCACCGAGTTCCTGAATCGTGGACATGGATCTACCTCTTCTATCACCGGAGAAAGTCGCGGACGACCTTCACCGTTCTTCTCATCCGCGAGGGGCCGACCGTTTCGGCTCTTTAACCCGTCAGGGCCAAGCGGATGCAAAATGCTGACTGCGTCACTGCGTCACTGCGTCACTGCGTCACTGCTCATCCTGCCTTCTTCGCGATCGCCTCGCCCTTCTCCAGCTTGGACTCGATCGCCTTGATGATGCCGGCGATGTTCGAGCCCGGGCCCTGGATCGCCGCCAGCAGCTTCTTCGCCGGGCTGACGATGAGCGTGACGACGTTGCCGATGGCCTCATCCTTGGTCGGGAACTTCGAGAGCTCGGTCACGCCGGCCTTGCCCTCGTAGAGCGTGCCGTCGAGGATCGCGCCCTTGAGCTCGACCTCGGGCATTTCCTTGATCAACTCGATCACCTCGCGGGCGACCTCGACCACGCTCGACCCGCCGTACGCCAGGGCGCTCGGCCCGGTGAGGAACTTGGCCAGGGGTTCCAGGCTCGTTCCCTCGAAGGACTTCTTCGCGAGCGAGTTGCGGACCACCGTGATCTTGATCTTCTTGGCGTTCAGGCTCCGCCGCAGCTTGGTGGCGGGAATCGCCTTGACGCCGCGGATGCTGATCACCATCGCGTCGGAGGTGCCTTCCAGGCGCGACTTGTAGTCGCTCATGATCAAACCTTTGACGGTCTTGGACATGGTTCAATCTCCTGAACGAATCAGTGCGCGGCCTCTTCGGCGACGACGTGCTTGATGTGGATACCGGGGGTCATGGAACCGCTGATGCAGATCTTCTTGATGTACTGGCCCTTGGCGGTGGGGGGCTTGATCTTCTCGATGGCCTTGATGAAGAACTCCAGGTTGTCCACCAGGTCCTTCTCCGAGAAGCTCATCTTGCCGATGACGGCGTGGATGTTGCCGCCGGTGTCCGCCCGGTACTCGACCTTGCCCGCGGCGTATTCCTTCACGGCATCCGCCACGTTGGGCGTCACCGTGCCGGCCTTGGGCGAGGGCATGAGGCCCTTGGGGCCCAGGACCTTACCCAGCTTGCTCATGATGCGCATCATGTCCGGGCTGGCGATGGCGACGTCGAAGTCGAAGAAGCCCTTCTCGACCTCGGCGACCAGCTCTTCACCGCCGGCCTTGATCGCGCCCGCGGCCAGAGCCTTGGGGGCCACGTCCGACTGGCAGAACGCGATGACGCGCTTGGACTTGCCGATGCCCTTGGGCAGCGAGATCGAGCCGCGCAGGGCTTGGTCGGCCTGCTTGGTGTCGATGCCCAGGTGCATGACGACGTTGACGGTCTGATCGAACTTCACGCCCTTGAACTTCTTGAGCGCCGCGACGGCCTCGGGGATCGAGACCTCGGCCTTGGGCTGGACCTCAAGGTTGGCGCGGTGCCGCTTGCTTCCGAATACCTTTGGCATCGCTTAGCCCTCCACCGTGACGCCCATCGAGCGGGCCTGGCCTTCGATAATCCTCATCGCCGCTTCGATCGACGCCGCGTTCAGGTCGGCCATCTTCTCCTGGGCGATCTTCTTGCACTGCTCACGCGTGATCTTCCCGACCTTGTTCTTGTTCGGGACGCCAGAGCCCTTCTCGATCTTCGCGGCCTCGCAGATGAGCACGGCAGCGGGGGAGCTCTTGATCTCGAACTCGAACGAACGGTCGTTGAAGACCGTTACGACGCAGCCGACGACCTTGCCCTTGAGCTGGGCCGTGGCGGCGTTGAACTTCTGGATGAACTGGCCCGGGTTGACACCCTTGGCGCCCAGAACCGGTCCCAGTGGCGGCGCAGGAGTCGCCGAGCCCCCGGGGGCCTGGATCTTGAAACGGTCAATGACTTCTTTCTTGGCCATGTGTTCCTACCTCCCAACGGCCTCCGGATCATCCCGGATGGTCTTTCCCGGCCAGGGAAAGACGGCGCGGTGGTGCGTGCGGTCTGAGATGTCCCCTGACGATCAGGGGGCGGAAGTATTGGAGGGGTAGTGGGGCGGATCAAATGGCCACAGGGCAAAGGGCCAAAGAGCAAAAAAGAGAGCTTGGATCAACGATGCAAGGACCGAACCGCTCGAACCATGTCATTTGGCTCTTTGGCCCTTTGCCCTGTGGCCATTTCAGTCCCTACCCCGAGATATAGGCTTTCAGGTACCCGATCGTCTGGGTCATTTCCCTGGCTTCCGCGGCATTCAAGTCCCCGATCGAGACCATCCCGGAAAGCCGGCCCTCATCCAGAACGGGGACGTGACGGACCCGGCGCTGTTGCATGACGCCCCGCAGTTCTTCCAGCGGGGTTTCCGGGCAGCAGGTAATCGGGCCCGCGGTCATGACATCCTGCACCCGGGTCTTGGAAGGGGATCTCTCTGCCGCGACGATCCGGGTGAGTATGTCCCGCTCCGTGATGATCCCGACGACGCGTCCGCCCTCGACGACGACGAGAGACCCGATTTTGCGCTCGTTCATGGCCCTGGCGGCGTCGAGCGCCGACGCGGCGGGCGCGATGGTCGCGACCTCGGAGCCCTTGAGCCCGAGCAACTCGGAAACTTGGTACATACAGCCCTCCCGATTCGTGCCCTGTCCGCCCGGCCATGGGGGACACGCCCAAGCCGGGCGCGCAGGAAGGACATGGGCATTGTCATGCTTTGGGAGGACGATTGCAAGCAATTTCGTGAGGGATTCGCGGGAGAAGAATGCGCCTGGTGTAAAAAAGCCGGGTCCCGTACCTACCGGGGACGCGAATCGAGGTCGCGCTGCACTTCTTCCACGCGGTCCAGGATGGTCAGAAAGCGGCGTCCAAAGTCCGTAAAGCGGTACTCGACACGGGGTGGGACTTCCGGGTATGCGGTGCGCTCAAGGATTCCGAACCGGCACATTTTCGCAAGCCGTTCGTTGAGCACCTTGGTCGTCAAGCCGCGCACCGCACGCGACATCGCACCCGGCCTCGAAATGCCGCGGCGGACAAGGTCCAGCACGTGAAGGGACCACTTGCACCCGATGATGGACTCGACCATCAGGGCGACATCACGCGCCGGGGGTTTCGCGGGCGTTCGCGCCTTGGGCGGCGCTGGCTTCCTTGTCGCCTTTTTCCCAATTTCTACCACTCGGTGCCTACCTCACCAGAAAGTGCCTGCTTGAACGGGCTCGGCGGGAGTGTACGTTCTTCGGTGGAGCGAGCGCCGTGAGCTCGGCGTCGCGATCGACGATGAAAGGAGTCGAACGATGAAGTCCAAGGCCGTGTTCTTTCATGCGGGGTGTCCGGTGTGCGTGAGCGCCGAGAGGTCGATCGCGGAGGCGCTCGACCGCTCGCGGTTCGATGTGGAGATTGTGCATCTGGGGCTGGACAAGGGGCGGATCTCCGACGCGGAGCGGCGCGGTGTGAAGTCTGTCCCCGCGCTGGTCACGGAGGCCGGCGTGTTTCACATCAACTTCGGCGCGGGTCTGGCTGACCTGAAGAAGTGATGGCGCAGGAACCCGGGCCGGTTTCGACCGGCCCGGGCTTCACGGCCGACCCGCGTCGGGAGGATGCCACCGGCGGCCCCGCGCGATACCCTACGGGCATGAACCAGATCAAGACTATCGGTGTCATTGGCGCGGGGCAGATGGGCGGGGGTATTGCGCAGGTCGCGGCGGTGGCGGGGCTGCGGGCGCTCGTCTTTGACACGTTTCCCGCCGCCCTCGGGCGGTGCCAGGACAGCCACAACAAGCGGATGGCCCGTGAGGTCGAGAAGGGCCGCATGACGCAGGAACAGATGGCCTCGGCCCAGAGCCACCTGCACTACGTCGGCGCGCTCGACGAGCTCAAGGGCGTGGACATCGTGATCGAGGCGGTGGTGGAGGATGCGAAAACCAAGCGCGAACTGTTCGCGCACCTGGCGAAGATGTTCACGGGGCACCAGATCCTCGCGAGCAACACATCGTCGATCAGCATCACCGAGATCGCCGCGGCGGCGGAGCAGGCGCACAAGGGCGCTGGGGAGCGGGTGATTGGGATGCACTTCTTCAACCCGGTGCCGGTGATGAAACTGGTGGAGGTGATCAAGGGAATCCAGACCAGCAAGGACACCACGGAGCGGACCATCGAGCTGGCCAAGGCGCTGGGCAAGACGCCGATCCCGGCCAACGACCGGCCGGGCTTCGTCAGCAACCGCGTGCTCATGCCCATGATCAACGAGGCGTTCTACGCGTGGATGGAGGGGGTGGCGGAGCCGGCGCACCTGGATGAGATCATGAAACTCGGGTGCAACTTCCCGATGGGCCCTTTGCGCCTGGCGGACTTCATCGGGCTGGACACGTGCGCGTTCATCATGAACGTGCTGGCCGATGGGCTCAACAACGACAGGTACCGTCCGTGCCCGCTGCTCAAGCAGCTCGTGGCGGCGGGGCGTCTGGGGGACAAGACGGGGCGGGGGGTGTTCGAGTACCCGAGGCCGTAAAGCTACTTCAACTGCCCCGTCTCCATCAGCCTCTGCCGCATCAGCGATGTGATCGGCGGCCAGATCAGCAGGTCGCCGACGGCTTTGGCGGTGGGTTCCCCGGAGACATCCTTCGCCCAGTCCTTGCGCCCGTCGGGGCCCACGGAATAGAGGATGAACTGGTCCCGGTCGACCTTGACCTGGAAGTTCAAGCCACCGCCGCGGGGGAGTACGTTCATCTCATGCGGCTTGGGGTCCTCGCGGGTGCCGAAGGTCTGGTCGCGAACGGGGACGAAGTACTCAAGCGGGGGCTGCTTGCCACCGGCACGGTCGGGGTTGAAGGGGTCGGCCTCAATGACCTTGACGAACGTGGGGCGGATGGCCTCGAGCCGCTGCGGGAAGTCCTTGGACCGGTAGTAGAACGCCACCATGCCCAAGGCGCACCGCGTCCCGACGATCTGTGTCCGAAGAATCTGGCGATCGTTGAGCAGCACGCTCATGTCCGGGATCACGCTCAGAAGTGCCGCGAACTGGCGACGGCCCGTCTTCTCGTAGTCGGAAGTCAGGGCCAGACGCGGGTTGACCGACTCGAGAGGCCAGCGCGAATACCAGTCGCCGAAAATCTTCTCGACCTGCGCCGTCGTGTCGAACCAGTTGGCGTGCACCGCGGCCACCTCGTTCCAACGCGCCGCCTCCGCGAAGAGGCGGAGGGGCCGCTGTGTGCTGGCCAGACGGGACATGGTCTTGGCGAACGTCTCGGGGTTCGGGCCGCGGCGTTCTTCGAAGGTGGCGGCGATAACCTGATTGGCGGCGATCTGCTGGCCGCGCGGGAACTGGATGCGGTCGATGGCGATCATGCCATCGGGGCGGAGGCGCTCGAGGATGGAGGAGATCTGCTCCGGCGTGAGGACGCGGGAGCCGAAACGGAAGTCGACGTACGCCACGTCGCGGATGCGGTCGAGCGTGACCGACATGGTGCGGATGCCCCAGCGGCACTCCTCGAACATCTGGCGATCGGCCATCTGGCGGCCGAGGAAGACCAGATCGGTGAGCACTTCGATGGCTTGAGCCACCTTGCCCTCAGCGGCCAGCCTCGTGGCCTCCACGTGCACCAGCGAGGCGACGTGGTCGAGCGCGGGAAGATAGAGGAACTTCGCGGCAGCGAGCAGCGGGGGAGAGCCGAGCTCCACGTAGAGATTGGCGCGAATCAGGGCAATACCGTCGGGCCCCGAGCCGAGCGCATCCGAACCGTACGGGAGCCCCCACGCGAAGCCCTGCGGGGACGTGTCTTCCTGCGTGATGCGGTCGAGCGCTTCGAGAACGGCCCGCTGTGGGGCGGCCATGGCCCAGGCTTCTGCCGCGGACCACGCGCCGGTTGCCGCCGGGACCATCATGGCGCGTTCCGGCGTTGAAACCGGCGCCGGGGCGGCGTCCATCTTCGCGACGAGGGGGAGGAGTATGAGATCGGATCGTTTGCCCTGCTGGATGGTCCGATAGGCCGCGTTGGCCGTGGCGATGTAGTCCTGCGCATGGGCGAGGGGCGCAGCGACGAAAACGGCGAGAAGACAGGCGAGCAAGCGTTGAAGCATCATCGTGGCTCCTGTGGCCATGAGGCAGGGGAGGGGGATGGTAGCAGAAAGCCCCGTGTGGGGGTGGGATTGCCCGGCGCCGGAATCGGGGAAAAACAATCGCGGCGGCACGTGTGCGCCGCCGCGAGGAGTGCAGGAGTGTGCCGAACGAGTCTCAACCGATGGCGCGATAGCGGCGTGCGCGGCGGATCGCCCGCTCACGGGCTTTTTCGGCCGAGAGTGGCTCCCCATGGCGGGATAGGTTCTCGCGGAAGAAGCGGCTGGGCCGGTCATCGGTGATCTGCGCGTTGAGCTTGGTGAGGGCTTCATCCACGATCTGGCGGACACGCTCGCGGCTGATGCCGACGGATTCGGCAATTTCCTTGAGCGTCAGGGGTTCCTGCCCATCGAGGCCGAAACGAAGCCGGAGGATCTGGGCTTCGCGGACATCGATGGAATCGAGCAGGCGATTGAGCGTGAAGACCTCATCGTCGCGGAACGTCGCGTCCTCCGGCGGAGAGGACTTGGCGTCGGCGATCAGATCACCCATGCTGACCAGTTCGCCCTCGGCGTCGGCCGTGCCGGTGGTGGGCGTCTGGAAGGCCTTGACCGCCCGACGGATGATGCGGATCTTCCGAACCGGGAGTTGCATGAACTCGGCGAGCTGCTGAGCGGTGGGGGGGACTCCGAGCTGGGATTCCAGCTTGCGGGATGCTTCCTTCCACTTCGCGATGAGTTCGACCATGTACGCGGGGACATGGATCGGCTGGGTCGCGTTGATCAGGGCTCGCTTGATGGCCTGCTTGATCCACCACGAGGCGTACGTGCTGAAGCGGGCGCCCTGAGCGGGGTCGAAGCCCTCGACGGCGCGCATGAGGCCGATGTTGCCCTCTTCGATGAGGTCGGTCAGCGGGAGGCCTCGGTTGGTGTAGTTCTTGGCGATCGCGACGACCAGACGAAGGTTGGCGCGGATCATGCGTTCCCGCGCCGCCGGATCGTTGTCGTTGATGATCGCCCAGCCGAGATCCCGCTCTTCCTCAGCGGTGAGAAGCGGCGTGGCGTTGATTTCCCGCAAGTAGAGTTGCAGGTCGGACTGGACTTCTCGTCCGCCCGAAATGCCCCCTGGCTGCGCGCTCCGCGCGCCAGACGTTTGCCTGTACGGAGTTGCCATACTTTCTATCCACCCTCCGGCGGTTATCCGACCGCCTGGCTCCAACCCGAACCATCCGAAACCAGCTTGAAAACCGAGTACCCGTTCTCGGCCTCAACCCCGTTCGGTCCACCCGTGCGGGGGGTTTCATCGGTAGCGCAATATTTATCCTTGACGCCGCCGAGCTTCGCGAGCGATCCATGCCCGCGAGCCAACCGGAAGACTCCGGCTGTCCGGCTTGTGTCGGCCCAAAACACGCTTATCAGAGCGGTCCGGGCGGCACAGCCGACTTGGCCTGCAACAGATAGTATACTGAGTCGTAGAGACAGTGGAAGGGGAATTTGAGCCAAAATGTCCGCCGATCTGACTCGACTTCTCAACGAATGGCCTTTCGAGCCCGGTAAGCTCAATGTTCGGCTTATCGATGGCGAGGATGGGGAGCCGCGGCTGCAGGTCCGCCTCGACCTGGGCATCATCCAGATGTTTACGGAGGGTCGTCCGGATGGTGTTCGGCCTCATGGGTTTGACAGTCTGCTGGAATACCACGAGACGAGGTTGGACGAGTTCAACAACGGGCAGGCCGAGGCCCGGACCGCGGATCCTGCCGCGGATTCGGATCAAGCGGGTGCGCCTCGGTTTTCGTTGACGCCGGATGAGTGCGAGGAGCTTCGGAACGAGGCGGTGCAGTACTACCACCGCTACATGGCGCTGCTGGTGCTTGAGGACTTCGAGGGCGTGATCCGCGACACCAGCCGGAACCTGCGTGTGCTCGACCTGTGTGCGCAGCACGCCGAGACGGAAGGCGATCGTGCCGCGATGGAGCAGTTCCGCCCTTACATCACGATGATGCGGGCGCGGGCGATGGCGAGCCAGGCCATCAAGGACAACGAGCCCAAGGCCGCGCTGCACGCGATCGATGAAGGCCTTGAAGCCCTCAAGCTCTACTTCTCCGAGCAGGGCGAACCGGATCTCTTTGAGCAGTCCGGCGAAGTGCAGATGCTCAAGGGGATGCGTGATGCGCTGGTGCCCAAGCTGCCCGTGTCGCAGAAGAGTGAACTGCGGGCTCGCCTGGCCAAGGCCATCGAGCAGGAGAACTACGAGCTGGCGGCGATTCTGCGGGATGAGCTGCGTCTGTTGAAGGATTGAATCTGGTTCGAAGTGGCGAGGGTTTCTTGCCGAGGGCGCAGGACTACGGCGCTTGTGATCGCCATTGCTCTTCTCTCCGTGACTTCGGCGCGAGCTCGGCGCTTTGGCGCACCTTCGCTCACCCCTGCAACTGGTACAGCTTTGGGCCGCTGTCCTCGCCCGCGGCCCGCTGCTCGAGCTTGATGATCACTTGTCGGGACATGGCCTCGGCGGTGGCCAGTTCTTCGACAACCGTGTGATCTGCTCCCTGTTGCATCGCCTGAAGGGCCTTGGAAAGGACGTTCAGGCGTGCCGCGATGAAGATGTCCGGTTTGATCTGGCGGATGGTGCGGCACGCGCGCAGGACGGCCTCCTCATCGGGCATGGTGAGCACGATGGCCTCGGCCCGGTCGAGGCCCGCCTTGTGCAGCACTTCGGGGTTTCCGGCATCGCCGTACACGATCGACCGCCCCATCGCGTGTTGCTTCTCGACCGTCCGAGGGTTGAGTTCGATCACGGTGACGATGACGCCGCGCTTCTCCAGCGTGTCCGCTACGGCGCGCCCAACGGGTCCGAAGCCGGCGATGATGGCGAGCGACCCCAGCGCGGGGCCCGCCCCCGCATCGCTGGGTGCACCGGCCGACTCGCCTTCCATCTGGGGGTGGGCGGTGGCATCGCGCAGCATGGACTTTCGGATCCACCATGCGGGAGGAAGCCGACGCGCGGCGGGCATGAGGCGACGGGCGAGCTGCATGAGGTTGGGCGTGATGATGAGCGAGAGCACGACGCACATGATCGCGATGGAGGTCTGCGAGTCGGAGAGCACGCCGGCCGTTCGAGATTGCGCGAGGATGACGAGGGAGAACTCGCCGCCCTGGGCCATGGCGAGGCCGAGGTAGACCGCCACGGGCCCGGACGCCCCGCAGGCCCAGCCCACAACGCCGATGGCCAGGGTCTTGATGACGACGGTGGCCAGCACGGACAGCGGCACGATCCACCAGTGCTGCAGGAGCAGCGCCGGTGAGATTGACAGGCCGATCGCCGTGAAGAACACGGCGAGGAAGAGGTCCCGCATCGGCGCCAGCATGCCCGCCAACTGGTACCGGAAGGGCGTTGAGGCCAGCAGGAATCCGGCGAGGAACGCCCCCAGTTCCGGGCTGAACTTGAGGGCTGAGGTCGCGACGGCGGAGGCCAGCGCCACCGCGGCAGAAACCACGAGCAAGACCTCCTGTGAGAATGCCGCCGCCCTCAACAGACGGGGCAGCACGAGCCGCCCGAGCACGACCATCGCGGCGATTCCGCCGATTGAGACCGAGGCCTGCGAAATCATCGCGTTGACGCTGGGTTCGTTCGCGTCGGCGTTCTGCCCTTCGGCACGAGCCCACAGCGCCAGCAGGGGAATCGATGCCATCAGCAGCAACGCCACCATGTCCTGCAGCACGAGGATGCCCAGCGTGGTTCGCCCCTGCACGAGGTGGAGTTCGCGTTTCTGCTCCATGATTCGGAGCACGACCGCCGTCGAGGAAATGGTGATCGCCATCGCCACGGAGATCGCACCGGGCGAGGACAGGCCGAACAGCAGCCCGACAGGCCAGCCCAGCGCGATGCACGCGACGGATCCAATCACCGTCACCAGCGCCATCGAGACCAAGCCGCCCCGAAGGCTGCCGATGTCGAGCTGCAGCCCGATGATGAACATGAGCATGATGGTCGCGAGCGAGCTGATCCCTGCGGTCCCGCCCTCGCCGGCGCCGGCAAGCCCCAGCGCGTGCGGGCCCACGAGCGCCCCCGCGATCAGGTAGCACGGGATGGTGGCGAGGTTGATCTTGCGGGCGATCAACGCGACCAGACCCGCGGCCGAGAGAATCGCCAGAAGGTCAATGGCGAGCCGGTTGCTCGAAGAAGCCTGGGCCAGGATGGCGAAAGGGAGCGGCAACGCCCGATTCTACCGCGACGCGGCGGTGTGCTTCTTCACAAGCACGGCCAGCAGCGTGAGATCCGCGGGCGTGATCCCTTCAAGTCGTCCGGCCTGTCCGAACGTCGACGGGCGGAAGCGAGCGAGCGCCTGGCGGGCCTCGGGTCGGAGCGCCGTGAAGAGGTTGTAGTCGATGCGATCCGGCAGGCGCTTCCCTTCCATCTCCGCCGCACGCCGGACTTCGTGGTGTTGCCGGTCGATGTACGCCGCGTACTTGCGGTCCGCGTGGACGGTGGCCCAGATCGGGGTGGGGATGTCGCCGAGACCGCTGCCCGCCAGCACGCGCCGGAATTCCTCGACCGTGAACTCCGGCCGGCGCATCGCCGCGGCGAGCGGAACGCCATCAACCTTCGCGGCTTCGACGGCCTGGTTCAGGCGGTGGAAGTGCTCGGTGCGCGCCGCGAAGCGCTCCCGGCGCGCCCGGCCCAAGTGCTCATCGGCGAGGAGTCCGAGTTCGGCGGCGATCGGGGTGAGACGCTCTGGAGCGTTGTCGGGCCGGAGAAGCAGGCGATGCTCGGCGCGGCTGGTGAACATGCGGTAGGGCTCGACCGGGGTCTTGGTGACCAGGTCGTCCATCATCACGCCGATGTAGGCTTGGTCACGCCGGAGCGTGAACGCCCCCTGGCCGCGGGCGTAGCGGGCAGCGTTGATGCCGGCGATGAGCCCCTGCGCGGCGGCCTCCTCGTAGCCGCTGGTGCCGTTGATCTGGCCGGCGAGGAACAGGCCCTCGACGATCTTGGTCATCCCCGTGGCATAAATCTGGTGCGGCCGGACCATGTCGTACTCGACCGCGTAGCCGTAGCGGTGAATAAGGGCGTTCTCGCAGCCCGGCATCGCGCGGACGATCCGATCCTGGATGTCGGCGGGGAGCGAAGTGCTGATGCCGTTGCAGTACACCCAGTCGTCGCGGAGCGACTCGGGCTCGAGGAAAACCGTGTGCGATTCGCGTTCGGCGAAGCGGACGACCTTGTCCTCGATGCTGGGGCAGTAGCGAGGGCCGACCGACTCGATCTGGCCCGAGTACATCGGCGCCCTGTGGAGGTTGGCCCGGATGAGGTCGTGGACCTCCGGGGTGGTGGTGGTCTCGCGGCAGTCAACCTGGGGCAGCCTCGGGAACGCAACCGCGACGGAGCGTTCGGCCATCCGCGGCGCCCCTGACGGCCCGGTATTCCCGATGGTTCCTTGTGATGACGTTTCAGAGAGGTCGCTGAAAGGGACGGGCTCGTCGTCGCCGCGGGCCTCCTTGAGTTCGTCCCATCGGATCGTGCCGCGCTTGAGCCGCGGCGGCGTGCCGGTCTTGAGTCGGCCTAGTTCGAACCCCAGGTCACGCAGCGCGGCGGAAATCCCGACGGCCGCGGCCTCGCCGTGCCGTCCGCCCGGGGTCTTCATCTCGCCCGTGTGCATCAGGCCGCGCATGAACGTGCCGGTGGTGAGGACGACGGCGGGGGCGGAAAGCTCAAAGCTCCAATCGCAAAACGCAAACTCGGATTTCTGACTTGAGCTTTGCGCGTTGCGCGTGGCGCTTTCGACTGGTCGAACGACCACCCCCCTCACCCCTCCCCCCTCCACCACAATCCTCTCCACCGTCCCCGCGATGACCTCAATCTCGGGTCGCGATGCGATCAGCCGTTGAACCTCTTCTGCGTACGCGTGCTTGTCGCATTGGGCACGGGGGCCGCGGACCGCGGGCCCGCGGCTGGAGTTGAGGACCTTGAACTGGATACCCGTGGCATCGGCCGCCAGGCCCATGAGCCCGCCCATGGCGTCGATCTCGCGGACGAGTTGGCCCTTGGCCAGGCCCCCGATGGCGGGGTTGCAAGACATGACGCCGATCGTGGCGGGGTCGATGGTGACCAAGGCGACAGAGGCCAGGTCTCGGGTGGCTTGCCGCTCCGCGGCGAGTCCTTGTCCACCAAGCGGCGAGCTCCCCAAGAGGTTCGCGGCCGCCCAAGCGGCTTCAACGCCGGCGTGACCGCCGCCAATGACTATGACCTGAAAATCTCGCCGAATCACGGGCCAAGTCTAGGGACCGAACGAAACCCAATCAGAACGTGGCTATCATCGCTGCCGTCCACGGAGGGAGTCGATGCCGAAAACGCGTCACGCGTCAGCACAGCCGCCCGAGGTTCCTGCGCCAATCGAAGTATCAGCGCCTTCGTTGGAAGAGGTTGCCTCCCCTTCGAGAGCGAAGAACCCAAAGCGCAAGGCGAACGTGGACGCGGAGCATGGCCGCTGGATCCGTGTGCGCGGCGCCAAGGAGCACAACCTCAAGAACATCGATGTCGCGATCCCGCGCGATCAACTGGTGGTGATCACGGGATTGTCCGGATCGGGGAAGTCGTCCCTCGCGTTCGACACGATCTTCGCCGAGGGGCAGCGCAAGTACATGGAGTCGCTTTCGGCGTACGCACGCCAGTTCCTGGAGCAGTTGAAGAAGCCCGACGTGGAGGAAATCGAGGGCATCCCTCCGACGATCGCCATCGAGCAGCGGTCGGCCAGCAGCAACCCTCGATCCACGGTCGCCACGACCACGGAGATCTACGACTACCTCCGCCTGCTCTTCGCGCGGTGCGGCACGCCCGTCTCGTGGGCGCCGACCCGGACGAAGAAGGATGGAACGGTCCTCGAGCGTGCCGGCACGCCCATCACGGCGACTAGCGCGACACAGATCGTCGACAAGGTGATGAGCTGGCTTGAAGGTGGCACGCCCCTCCGCGGCGAGCGCACCCACGCCTCGGAGGGGCGTGCCAGCTCTGAGGGGCAGGGCCCGCGTCTCATGGTCCTTGCTCCCGTCGTCCGCGCCCAGAAGGGGTTCCACCGCGATGTGCTCGAGGAGTTCCAGCACAAGGGGTGGCAGCGGGCCCGCGTCAACGGCGCGATCGTGGACCTGCGCGAGGTCCTGAAGGATCCCGGAGAGAACCCGCTCAAGCTCGACCGCTACGTCAAGCACACCATCGATGCCGTGATCGACCGCATTGTCCTGAAGGCGGACGGGGGGACGAGGCAGCGCCTCGCCGAGAGCATCGAAGCCGCTCTCAAACTCGCCGACGGCGCCGTCATCATCGCGAGGGAAACGGGGGAGGGAGACAAGGCGACCTGGACCGACCACGCCTTCTCCGAGAAGTTCGCCGATCCCGAGCGGCCGGAGTTTTCACTCGCCGAGCTCTCACCCCGGCTCTTCTCGTTCAACTCCCCGTTCGGCGCCTGCCCCGTCTGCCACGGACTGGGCACGCTGCTCGAACTCGACGAATCCGCCGTCATCCCGGATGAGGGCCTGTCGCTCGAGGACAACGCGATCAAGGCGTACCAGAAGAACATCGCCGTCCGCATCTACTTTCACAAGCAACTCCGGAGGTTCTGCAAGGACTACGGCGTCCCGTACAACCTACCGCTGAACCGCCTCACCAAGGAGCAGCGGAACACACTCCTGTACGGGACCACCGAGGCCAAGGGCAAGCGGCCCGCGTGGTCGGGCGTGATACCGCAACTCCAGAACTGGTGGGAGACGACGGACAACCCAAGCGTCAAGGAATGGCTCGGCGGCTTCCTGACCGACAAGCCGTGCACGGGCTGTTTCGGCGATCGCCTGAAGATCGAGGCCCTGCACGTGCTGCTCACCAGTTCCCACCGGGCGGACATGGAACGGGCCCGCTCCGGATCGGTCATCGGGCGGACCCGGAGCGACGGGACCGTGCTGAACATCGCGGAACTCTCCCGGCTCACGATCACCGACGCCATCGCGTACATCGAGGGCCTGAGGCTCTCGCGTGAGCAGCAGCGCATCGCGGAGCCGATCCTGAAGGAGGTCGGCAACCGGTTGCGGTTCCTCATGTCCGTCGGGCTCGAGTACCTCTCCCTTGACCGGCGCACGGCCACTCTCTCCGGCGGCGAGGCCCAGCGCATCCGCCTGGCGACGCAGGTTGGCTCCGGCCTTGTCGGCGCGTGCTACGTGCTCGATGAGCCCACGATCGGCCTGCACCAGCGGGACAACGCCCGGCTGATCGCGACGCTCCGCCACCTCACCGACATCGGGAACTCGGTGCTCGTCGTCGAGCACGACGAGGACATGATCCGCGCGGCGGACCACGTGCTGGACATCGGGCCCGGCCCGGGCGTGCACGGGGGGCGCGTGGTGGCCCAGGGAACGGTGGCGGATATCTGCCGCGTGAAGGAGTCGCACACGGGGGCCTACCTCTCCGGGCGCAAGTCGATCGAGGTCCCGTCGCGCCGGCGGCCGCTGAGCGAGAAGAACGCGATCGTGGTGAAGGGCGCGCGGGCGAACAACCTGAAGAACATCGATGCGGTGTTCCCGCTCGGCGGGCTCATCTGCGTGACCGGCGTTTCCGGGTCCGGCAAGAGCACTCTGGTCAACGACATACTGCTGAAGGCGACGCTGCGGCACCTGCTCGGGCGGCGGGAATCACCCGCGGAGCACGACAAGATCACGGGTCTGAACCGCGTCGATCGTGTCATCGAGGTCGATCAGTCCCCCATCGGCCGCACGCCGCGGTCCAACCCCGCCACCTACACCGAGATTTTCGGCGAGATCCGCAAGGTCTTCGCCGCCACGAAGGAGTCGAAGATCCGCGGGTACGAGCCGGGCCGGTTCTCGTTCAACGTCAAGGGCGGGCGCTGCGAGGCGTGCCAGGGCCAGGGCGTCAAGAAGATCGAGATGCACTTCCTCCCGGACGTGTACGTCGAATGCGAGGTGTGCGAGGGGACGCGGTACAACCGGGAGACCTTGCAGGTTCACTACCGCGGCAAGTCCATCGCGGACGTCCTGAAGATGACGGTGGAGGAGGCGCTCGGATTCTGGGAGAACCACGCCCTCGTCCGCCGCGTGATCCAATGCCTGCACGATGTCGGGCTGGACTATATCGAGCTGGGCCAACCCAGCACGCAACTCTCCGGCGGTGAAGCGCAGCGGATCAAGCTGGCGACGGAACTCGGCAAGGCCGGCGGCACCAGGAACATGCCGGTGAGCGATGTTCCGCTCGAGGAGCGCAAGAAGGCAGCCGCCCGTGTCCGTGGAGATGAGGATGGAGAGGATGAAGGCCGCCGCCCCTCCGCCGCGGCCCGCGCAACGCCGTACGGTCCGACGCTGTACATCCTCGATGAGCCCACGACCGGCCTGCACTTCGAGGACATCCGCAAGTTGGTCGCCGTGTTCGACCGCCTGGCCGACGGCGGCAACACGCTGGTGGTGATCGAGCACAACCTCGACGTCATCAAGCGGGCGGACTGGATCATCGACCTTGGGCCCGAAGGGGGCGACGGTGGCGGAACAATCGTCGCTGCGGGGACGCCGGAGCAGGTGGCGAGGGTGGAGAAGAGCTACACAGGGAGGTACCTGAAGCAGGTCTTGAAGTAGCCGCTCTCGACCCGGAGCCGAGGACCTTCACGGATCGATGCGTGGTTTCAGAACCGTCCGGGCAACTCCCGGTCCACATTCGGCAGCCAGCGCCGCACCGTCGCCGCATCAAATCGCGCCGGGACCTCCCGCCCCCGTTCCAGCATGAACGCGATCAGTTCCTCCACCACTTTGGACGGCGCGACGCGCCCACCGCTCCAGAGTTCATGATCCGCCCACGACAGCGTGACCGTGTGCTCCGTGCGCCGGCCCTCGCGCTGGATGGCGGCGTGGTAGATCCAGCCGCGCCCGGATTCTTCCTCGGTTTGGACTTCGATCTCCGGCACGGACGGGTTGCCTCCCGGTACGACTCATACCATTGATCGGACGTCTGGAGTACTCGCGTTGACCTTCCTGCTCGAAACCATCCGCCTGGGCCTGACCAACCTCCGCCTGCACAAGCTGCGGTCGTTCCTGACGGC
Organism: Phycisphaeraceae bacterium; assembly: GCA_019636625.1. Taxonomy (GTDB): domain Bacteria; phylum Planctomycetota; class Phycisphaerae; order Phycisphaerales; family UBA1924; genus JAHBXE01. Next base: position 9,082 of record JAHBXE010000024.1, on the reverse strand, counting down.
CCTGGGGATCATCCTCGGCGTGTCCGCCGTGATCACGATGGTGGCGGTGGGGGAGGGGGGCAAGCGTGCCGCGCTCCTGCAGATTGAGCAACTCGGGGCGAAGAACATCATCATCCGTTCCGTGAAGCCCGCGGAATCCGCCCAGCAGCAGGGCGGGCAGCGTCGGAGCTTTGTCAGCAGTTACGGCCTCACTCGCGACACGCTCAAGGTCATCCAGGAGAACTTCCCGGATGCCGAGGCGATCGTCCCGCTCAAGGAAGCCGGCGGGCAGCTCATCCGCGAGGACAGGACCATCCCCAGCCAGACCTTCGGCACCACACCGGATCTCATCCGCGTCGCCAAACTGCGCATGGCCCGCGGGCGATACCTGAGCCAGACCGACATGGACGATCAGGCGATGGTCGCCGTGATCGGCTCGGAAGTCGCCCGGCAGTTGTTCCCGCTGGAGGACCCCCTCGGCAACACCATGCGCATCGACGACAAGGCGTTCACGGTTGTCGGGGTGCTGCAGCCCGTCGGCCTTTCCGGCGGTGCGGGCACGGCGCTGGTCGGTCGCGACCTCAACCGCGATGTGCATATCCCCATGACATCCTGCCGCGCCGTGTTCGGGGACATGGTCTTCCGCCGCCAGTCCGGCAGCTTCAGCGCCACCGAGGTTCAGGTGTCGGAGATCTACTTCGCCTGTCCGACGACGGACCGGGTCATGACGGACGCCGCGCTCCTCAAGCGGATCGTTGATGTCCGCCATCGCGACACGCGCACGGGCAGCACCGAGGCGAAGGATGTGGCGATGATCGTGCCGTTCGAACTGCTGGAGCAGAAGCGCAAGCAAGCCCTGACCTACGGCGCGATCCTCGCGGCGATCGCCGGCATCTCGCTCCTCGTGGGCGGAATCGGCATCATGAATATCATGCTCGCCTCCGTCACGGAGCGAACCCGCGAGATCGGGATCCGCCGCGCCCTGGGTGCCACCCGCAAGCACATCATCTGGCAGTTCCTGGTTGAAACAGGCGTGCTCTCGGCGATGGGCGGGCTGATCGGCGTGGCCCTGGGCGTGGGGCTGAGCGTCCTGATCGGCTGGGGTGTGCCCCTGCTGCCGCAGGCGCCGTTCATCGGGACTTTCTTCCCTCCGGATGTCTCGCTCCCGACCCAGGTGACGCTGTGGTCCATCGCGGTCGCCTTTGCCGTCGCGGCGACGACGGGCCTTGTCTTCGGCATCTACCCCGCGCGGAAGGCGGCGAACCAGGACCCGATCGTGGCCTTGCGGCATGATTGATCAGCGGCTCCGGCTGATCACGAGCAAGGTCACATCGTCGTGCGCCTCATCGCCCTGAAACCGCGCGACATCTGCCAGCGCCGCCTCGCACAGGTCCCGCGCCGTCCCGGTGGCATTGGCCGCCAAGAGCGTTTCAAACCGCGACTCCCGGTAGAACTCGCCCGACGGCGATCTGGCCTCCGGAACGCCGTCCGTGTACAGCACCAGCCGGTCGCCCGGCACGAGCATGACCGACCGTTCGACGTAGGCGGCCTCTGAAAACACGCCGAGCACCGTGCCCGTGGTCTCCGTGCAGCGGTGGACGGCGCCCTTGGCGGTCAACAGGTACGCCGGTGGGTGCCCGGCGCACGCGTACCGGAAAGTCCCGTTGTGCAGGTCGTACTTCCCCATGAACAGCGTCACGAACATCCCCTCGCTGTTCTCCCGGGTGAGGGCCACGTTGGCGTGCGTGAGGATCTCGGCGGGCGACCTCGCCCCGGCCGCCGCCAGGTCCCGCACCATCGTCCTTACCACCGCCATCAGGATCGCCGCGGGCACCCCCTTGCCCGAGACGTCGGCGATGACCACGGCGAGCGTGCGGTCGTCGATCAGGAAGTAGTCGAAGAAGTCGCCCCCGACCTGCCGCGCCGGGAGGCTGACCGCGTACAGATCGAACTCGGGGCGGGATGGAAACTCCCGTGGCAGCAGGGATGTCTGGATCGACCGCGCGATGGAAAGTTCGCTCTCCACCGCCTGCCGCGCCGCGGTCTCCTTGGTGAGCGCCTGCACGTGGCGTCGCAGCTCCTGCACCATCGTGTTGAAGCTCCGGGCGAGTTGACCGATTTCGTCCCGGCTCGTGGTCTGCACCACGGTCGACAGGTCGCCCTCGCCCAGCGTTCGGACCGCCCCGGCCAGCTTTCCGACGGGACGCACGATCCACGATCCGATCAAGGCGACACTCGCGAGGATTACCACCACCAGCGCCGCCCCGATGAACATACGAACCTGCAGCGCCGCCATCTGCTCGCCGAGGAAGTAGTTCTCCGGGGAGACGCACCCGAGCACCCAGTTGGTTCCTTCGATGGGTGCGTAGTAGACCAGCAACTGCTCGCCCGTCTCCCGGTTCAGAAAGCTCCCGCTGCCACGTTCCCCCGCCAGCGCCCGGCGCCCGAGTTCCACGAGTTCCGGAGCGGACATTCTTGTGGCCGTGTCAAACACGGTCCGCGTCATGATCGCGGTCGAGTCGGGTGCCAGCACAAAGCGACCGCTGCTGTCGATGATGTAGATGTCCGTCGCCGGCGTCCGCTCGAGCAGGCTGTCCCGCCGGAGCCGCTCGAGTTGCACGTCCACCGTCGCCACGCCCAGGAATGTCCCCTTTCGAACGATCGGCGCCGAGAACGTGATCATCGCCACATCCCCCGCATCCTTGTCGACGAACGGGTCCGTCCAGCCTTCGGTCAGCTCCTTCCGAGTCCGCGAGTACCACTCCCACTCGGGCAGCGTGTAGTCGTACACATCCGCAACGTCGAGCCGTTCAAGGCCCGAAGGTCCGCGGAAGACGTACGGGCCGAACAGCGCCTCGTTGGGGCGCACGCGCTCACGAGCCGCCTCAGGAACGGAGGGATACCGGTCGGGAACACGCCGGGTGAAAGCGCCGGGCTCGAACGCGAGGCAGGAGCCGTACACCAGCCGGTTCTGCGACACGTTCTCTCGAAGGATCTCGTACAGCTCCCACTCGTTGAGGTCGTCGTGGCTGCTGACAAACGCGGCGCTCATGCGGGCCACCTGCGCGGTTGTATCGAATATCCCCTTGTACCTCGCCGCGTGCCGCAGGGCGATTTCCGTCACCCGGTGCGAGTTCTGCGTCAGCGCGGTCTGCTTCAGGCGCTGGTAGTCCAGCACCAGAAGCGTCGACATCAGAACGAGCAGCGGACCCCCGATCGCGAGGATCAGCTTCCACCGGATGGGCACGTTCACCTCCCGAGGCGCGTGGGCGAAGACTCTATCCGCGCACCCCAACGAAAAACCCCCGCGGGGACCGCGGGGGTTTCGTGTCATTCATGCATCAATCGGCTTACCAGCCGCCGCGGCCGCCGCCGCCGCCGCCACCGAAGCCACCACGGCCGCCGCCACCACCACGGCCGCCGCCGAAGCCGCCGCGACCACCGCCGCCGCCGCCGAAGCCGCCGCCACGGGGCTCGCGGGGCTTGGCCTCGTTGACCACGATCGCGCGCCCGCCGATCGAGCTGCCGTTCATCGCCTCGATCGCCGCCCGGGCCTGATCATCGTTGGACATCTCCACAAAGCCAAAGCCGCGCGGGCGGCCCGTTTCGCGATCCATCACGATCGTCGCCGAAGCGACCTCCCCGTGCGCCTCGAACATGCCGCGCAGCTCGTCATCCGTTGTGCTGAAAGGGAGATTACCGACATAAAGCTTCATCATGACTCGAACCTTGCCCGAGAAAACTGGAACCCCACCGCTGCTGACACTCGGGCCAAGCTGAGCCACGGTCGGCGCCGAAACACGGACAGCCCGTGAACGGCCATGACAAAGTATAGCATTCGGCGGAGCTTTGGATACCCCGAATACCCTCGGTCTTGCCGGATTTCTGACGTTCCTGCCCTGCCCGTCATACCGCCCCTTATCCCCCCGCGTTCGCCGACGTTCAGCCATTTTTCCCGTCCTTTCCCCGGCGGAAGACCGCTTCCGCGTGCTTCCGTGGGCGACTTCGACTCTTCACCAGCCCCTCCCAGGCACGCTCCCCGAATGGAGCTTCCACTCTCCATCACCCTCGCCGCGGCGTACTACTCCGCTCTGAGTCTGCTCTGCGCAGCGCTCTTCGCGTTCGATAAGCACGCGGCCCAGACGCGCGCCCGCCGAATTCCCGAAGCCACGCTCCACACCGTTGAACTCCTCGGCGGATGGCCCGGCGCCTTGCTGGCCATGCGAGTCCTCCGCCACAAGTCCGCCAAGCCGCGGTACCGCGTGATCACCGTCCTCATCGCTCTTGGCCATGTCGCCGTCTGGGTGATCCTGCTCTTCGCAACGTGAAGTTCGCTAGCCTCTGTCGTGCGCCGATCTGTTCTGGTCATTCTGCTTCTCACGGTGGTGTTCGTATCGGCGGTCGTGCTGCGCCTCGCCGTGGGGCCTGCCGGGGTCTCTTGGCCCACCGGTGAAACATGGAACCTGCGTGCAGACCGGGTCCTCAGCGGCTTCATTGTCGGCGCCTCGCTCGCGCTGGCGGGGGTGTTCCTCCAATGCCTGCTTCGGAACCCGCTCGCCTCTCCCGACCTGATCGGTCCTGCCTCCGGCGCGGGATTCGCGGTGACGCTCTCCACCTTCCTCGCGCACACCGCCGGCATTGGCCTCTCCGCCGCGGCGGTCGCAACCGTCAACTCCGGCGCGGCGCTTGCCGGCGCGTTCGCGGCCATCGCGCTCGTGTACCTGCTGAGCCAGAGCCGCGGCCACCTCGAGCCCGTCCGCCTCGTGCTCGTGGGCGTCATCGTGAGCATCATGTTCAGCGCGGGGACGATGTTCCTCATGTACCTCATGCCCGACCGAGGGCTTTCGCTCAGCAGGTGGACGATCGGAGCCCTCAGCGATGATGCCCCGCGCCAGGCCCTTCTCGCCGGCGTCGCCCTTGTGCCGTTTGCCGCGGTCGCAGGCACTTTCGCCGCTCCGATGCTCGACGCCTCCTCACTCGGTGATGATGAGGCCACCAGCCTCGGGGTTCCGATCAGGCCTCTTCGCATCTGCCTGTTCCTGGCTTCGGGGGTGTTGACCGCCCTGGCCGTCGTCCTTGCCGGCCCCATCGGCTTTGTTGGTTTGATCTCTCCCCACCTCGTACGTTTCGCGGCGGGTCCGGGCCACCGAATCGTGGTGCCCGGAAGCGTGCTCGCGGGTGCCAGCATCATTTTGCTGTCGGATTCGGCGATCCGAGCCATCGATCTGGGCTCGGGACGGATGCCTATCGGCATCATCACCGCCATGGTCGGCGGTGCGGTGTTCATCGCGTTGGCGAATCAATCCCGGTTCGGCGCCAACAACTGACCTGTGGCGGCGTAGGCTTGGAGTCGATCCAGTCCCGCGGGGCCATCGCCATGCCAGTCGAAACCAAGTCCGTCCAGCGTCGCCAGCTTCGCTTCATCACGATCGCGGATATTCTCGCCGAGGCCGAGCGCCTCGCCGCGGCGGACAGGGCGGGCACCCTCACCACGCTCGGCAACTGGTCCGCCGGTCAGATCTTCAACCACATCGCCAGTTGGGCAAGTTACCCGTACGAGGGCTTCCCGTCGCAGATCAAGAAGCCGCCCATGATTCTGAGGCCCATCATCAAGCTCTCGAAGGGCCGCCTTCTCAACAAGGGGTTCCCGCCGGGCTTTCGCATCCCAGACGTTGAGGGCGGTACCGTCGGGAACGAGCCGCTCTCGACGGAAGACGGCCTGAAGAAGCTCCGCGCGGCATTGGCCCGCCTCGATGCAACGTCCCCCATCCATCCCAGCCCCGCTTTCGGGGACCTTACACACGACGAGGTCAAGCGGCTCAACTTGCGCCACGCCGAACTACACCTCGGCTTCCTTCAACCTCGTTGATCCGCGACGAGGCGGGAGGGGATCGCGCCGCTTCAGCACCGCCTGCCGCGATCACACATCGTCCTACCACCAGAACACAGAATCGACCGGCCTGTTAAAGACCCGCGCGATTCTGAACGCCAGTTCAAGCGTCGGGCCGTACTTTGCGCCCTCGATCGCGACGATCGTCTGCCGCGTCACGCCCACGAGGCCAGCGAGTTCCTGCTGCGTCATCTCGCCATGTTCAAACCGAAGCCTCCGGATCTGGTTTTGAACACTCATCCCGCGGCCCCTCAGGCGCTCCGCCGGTACAGCACGATCTGCATGGCCGACTTGACCGCCTCCGCCAACACGAACGACAACAGCAGCGAGTTACCGACCAGCGTGACGCTCGGCGTCTGGAGTTGGCCGCCCTGTTCCTCCGCCATGCTGGCCACGCCTCCCCACGCGACGTACGCCAGCGCGACCGTGCTCATGCACCCCATCTGCCCGAGCACGATGCCGATCAGCAAACCCACCTGCGAAGGCCCGCGGACCAGCCCCGTTACGGTCCCAAAGAAAAGACGCCAAAGAGCAAGACCGTCGTCGCGAGCGAGACCCACTCCCGCGCTTCTCAAACCGTGACCGATTGCAGCCAGGTCACACCTTCATCCGCCGAGATATGTCAAGAATACCAGACACCATGTCCATGTAGTTCGACATTCGTTCAGTTCGGATTCAGGTGACTCCAACCTCGCCATCCGCCCCATTCTCGAGCACGGCAGGCCATCGCCGACTCCCCCCTACAGTCGCCCCGCATGTCTGAACTCACATTCGCCGCCATGCGAGAGGATGAGATCCCCGCCGTAGCCCGGATTGTCTCCCTCGCCTTTGCCGGGCCGCGCGAGAGCACCACGGAATGGATCACCAAGGCCGGTGTTCAGCACTTCCGGGTTCTCCGACCTTCCGCGGGGGATCCGGTCGCGTGCCTCCTTCGCATCCCCATGGGCGAGTACTTCGGCGGCCGTTCCATCCCGATGATCGGGATCGCCGGCGTCGGCGTCGCCCCCGAGGGCCGCGGCAAGGGTCTTGCCGGACAGTTGATGACGTCCGCGGTGCGCGAAATGCACGAGGAGGGCGTTCCACTCTCAGGCCTCTATCCGGCAACGCAGCCGCTCTACCAGCGAGTCGGTTACGAACAGGCTGGCCACCGCTTCGAGATCAAGATGTCGGTCCGCTCTATCGATGTGAAGGAGAAGTCGCTCGCCATCCGTGCGATCACCGATGCCGATGAACCCGGCATCCGCGCGTGTTACTCCGACTTTGCCCGGGCCCATGACGGTCTGCTCGACCGTGGCGAGTACATCTGGGCTCGCGTCAAGTCCTTGCGAGACGTCGCCTACGCGGGCTTCGCCGCCGTCGACGAAACCGGCCGGATCGAGGGCTATCTGTATCTGAACCAGCAGCGCTGGCCCGAAGGCACGCAGGACATCTCCCTCACCGACTTTGTCTTTGCCACACCCCGCGCCGGTCGCCGACTATGGGCCTTCCTCGAAGACTTCTCCTCGATCGCGATCGACCTGACTTTCTTCGGCGGGCCGCTCCACCCGGCGCTTCACTTCCTCGCCGAGCAGCGGTTCACCTCCACGCACCGCTTGAACTGGATGCTCCGCATCGTCGATGTGAAGAAGTGCCTCGAAGCCCGCGGTTATCCCGGTTCCGCGCGGGCGCAGGTCCACCTCGACATCCGCGACGACACAATTCCCGCCAACGCCGGTCCGTGGACCGTCACGGTTGAAGGCGGCGGCGCCATCGTGGAACGCGGCGGCCGGGGCGATCTCCGTCTCTCCATCCGGGCTCTTGCGCCACTGTTCAGCGGTTACCTGTCCGCCGCCCAACTGGCTCAGCTTGGTCGGATCGAGGGCAGTTCCGCCGCCATCGCGGCCGCGGCCGGCGTGTTCCCCGCCGGAACACCCTGGCTGTCGGATATGTACTGACTTCCCAGCTCGGATCGGCGGTATCACCGTCCGCATGAAGGGCATCGGGCGACACTCGCCGCGCTGGTACACTCGCGCCATGAAACCCGCGATCTTCTTCGCCGCGCTCGTGCTGGCCGGTCCCGCCTTCGGGCAACCCGAGCTCACCAGTAAGCTCCGCGCCAGGGTGGAGCAGGAGATGCAGGCACAGAGCATCGTCGGCCTCTCCATGGCTGTCGCGAGGGACGGCAACCTCGTTGCCTCCGAGAGCTTCGGCTTTCAGGATCGAGAGCAGGCGATCCCCGCTTCTCAGAGGACGATGTACCGCTGGGCCAGCGTCTCCAAGCCGCTCACGGCTGTGGTCACGATGCAACTGGTGAACGAGGGAAGGCTCGACCCCGATGCCGATGTCCGCACCTTGGTCCCCGAGTTTCCCCAGAAGCCATGGGCGATCACCAGCCGGCAGCTCCTCTGCCATCAAGGCGGCATTGTGCACTACACCAACGGCAAAGTCGTCAGGACACAACGGGAATACGACTCCCCGAACCCGTTCAAGGATGTCATCCTCGCGCTCGACACATTCAAGGAGTCACCCCTTGTCTGTGAGCCGGGCACGAAGTACTCCTACACCACGCACGGCTACATCCTGCTCGGGGCCGTCGCCGAACGCGCCGCCAAGCGGCCGTTCGCGGAGCTCATCCAGTCCCGAATCTCCACACCCTGCGGCATGACCACGCTCCGCCCCGATTACCAGTGGGAAGAGATTCCCAACCGCGCCGTCGGCTACCGCAAGAACGCCGCGGGCGAGGTTGTTCCTTCCACCAACACGGATGTGAGCTGGAAACTGGCCGGCGGAGGCTTCATCTCCACCGCCGACGACATGGCCCGCTTCGGGATCGGGCTTGTTTCGGGCAAGCTCCTCGACGACAGCACGCGGCAGCAGATGTGGACCCGCCAGAGGACTCGAGATGGTGAGGCCACCGACTACGGCCTCGGTTTCCGTATCGCCTCGCTCAACGGCGCCCGCCTGATCGAACACTCCGGCGCCCAGGAGAAGGCCGCGACGCACCTGATGCTGCTCCCGGACCAATGCATCGTCGTCGCCGTCCTCTGCAACACCGAGGGCACCCGCCTCGGCGCCCTGACTCGAGACCTCATCACCATCGCCTCTGATGCCGCCTCCGATCCAAAGTGAATGAGGAGCCGTCCAGCCCCACCGTGAAGAGTGGAGGACTTCAACCCGCAACTCCGTTCAACCTGTACAATTATCACTGCGTCACTGCGTCACTGCGTCACTGCG
>JAHBXE010000023.1 GCA_019636625.1 Phycisphaeraceae bacterium | reverse complement strand
CCTGTTCACCTGTTCACCTGTTCACGACTCCCCACCATGCACTTCTCCGACCGCCTCCTCACCACCATCCGTCGCGTCGGCAGCCCCGTCTGCATCGGGCTCGATCCCGTTCTCGACAAACTCCCATCCGCCGCCCGCGCTGAGCACTGGGAGCCCTTGGCCGCCATCCGCTCCTACTGCCATCACGTCATTCACGCCACCGCACCCCACGCCGCGGCCATCAAGTTCCAGTCCGCCTGCTTTGAACGCTACGGCGGCCAAGGCGTCACGCTTCTTCAGCACCTGATGAACGAGGCTGCCGGACTGGGCCTGGTCGTCATCCTCGACGCGAAGCGCGGCGACATCGGCATTTCCGCCGAGCACTACGCCGCGGCCGCTGCCAATGCCGGCGCCCACGCCATCACCATCAACGCCTATCTCGGCCCCAGCACCGTCGAGCCCTACCTCGCCGCCGGCCTGGGCATCTTCATTCTCGTCCGCACCAGCAACCCCGACAGCGACGCCATCCAATCGCATAAGCTCGCCGATGGCCGCACCGTGGCCGAACTTATGGCCGATGAAGTCGCGAAGGTGGGTTCGCGGCACCGGGGCGAGCACGGCCTTTCCGACGTGGGCGCCGTCGTCGGCGCGACCAAGGCCGAAGACACCAGATCCCTCCGCGCGCGGATGCCCCGCACCCCGTTCCTCGTTCCCGGCTTTGGGGCGCAGGGCGGAACGGTGGACGACATCCGCACGATGCTCGCCGGCAAGTCGCCCCTGGATGGCACGATCCTCGTCACCGCCAGCCGCTCGGTGATCTACGCCTTCAACGCCGACGACCCGGCCTGGGCCGCGTCCGTTGCCGCCGCGGCCCAGAAGCTCAACGCGGAGCTGCGGGCCATCTAGCCCGTCGGGTCGCGCAGGTCCCCCAACGGGAACGCCGGGCTCGCGATCGGTCGCAGCGCCAGCGCCAACAGCGCCCTTTCCGCATCATCCCCGCCGATGCGGTTGGTCCGCAGCAGCCCGCACCCCGTGCAGCGGTGCACGATCGCCCACTCCCCATCTTTCCGTACCTCGATCGCGATGGGCTCCATCGGTTCGCGGCACACCGCGCCCCGATCGCCCGGCTCCTCATCCAGATGCCGCGACCACAGGCAACACGGGCAGTGATTCCGATGCGAAGTTCCAAACCCGCGGGCCGGCACCTGCCAGCCGCACACCATACACGTAAACGAAACACCGACTCTCGACTTGTGAGACATTGTTGTGATCCGAACGCGGGCTTGCCCGCGTGGCCATTCACCATGATGCGCCGAGCGCGCACCGATACCCTCAACCCCGTCAGGCTTGAAACGCCGGACGCTTGGCCGGGCGAAAGCGCACCGACAGCCACGCGCGTTTCAACTCACGCCCGCACGGGGGAACGATGGTTTGGAAAGGGAGACCGTGACCAGCCCAAACGCGGCGCGACGATGTAAATCGTCACCGACCGCTCAAGCGGCTTCCGGCCAACAGGTTGTCTCAGGCAATGGCAGTCATCAACAAACCCTCTGGCATCAACGCTCCACGGAGCGCTGGTGCCAGTATACCACACAACTGCCCAAAGTCCACACACCCCCGCATCGCCGTCCCGGGCCGCTCCGGCCCGGCATCAACCGCCGGCCAGCGCCCTCTCAATCCTCACCTTTGTTTCCGCGGCGTACATCGTCTTCTTCCCGAATCCCGGCAGCGCGCCGGCCTTCTCCGCCTCCGCCTGCGCCTCGGGGAAGTTGCTCACCAGCATGACCCGTGCGCCCCTGGCCGCCAGCCGCCCGATGAGCGACATCCCGCTGGTATCCGCAAAGTCCCCATCCAGCACCCGATTCACCAGCAGCAGCGATGCCGATCCCTCCACCTTCGCGAGTTCCTGATCATCATTCGCGAACACCACTTCCACCCCCGGCGCGGCCGCGCCGACCGCGGAGCGAAGTGCGTACGAATCCGGCCCGCAATGCCCGACCAGCACAACCTTCTTCTTCCCATCACTCATCGCTGACTCCACGACCTTTGTTCGATGCACCAACCCGCACCGCGCCGATCACCACCCGCCGCGCGGAAACAACTACCATCAGCCCCCCAAGACGAAACTCGCGCGGTTGTGTGACTCGATCCCCGATCGCACGCGCCACACGTCCGACCACTCGCGCCGTCATCCGATCGCGGCCCCTTCGCCCGAGCAATCTCAGTCCCGCCAAACGGACCAACTCCCCCACCACCACTTCCGGATACGCCCGAAGTTCCGAACGCTCCCAGACCAGTTCCGTGTCGCCTACCTTGGCCCGCTCCATCACGATCGCCGCCTGTCGCTGCACTTCCTTCGCCGCGCCCCTCCACAGCGATGCTCCCCGCGCGGCACGCTTGGCCGCGCCGGGTCGAATCCGTTCCAGTTCCGGCACCACCCTCGCGCGGATCACCGCCCGGAGCCGCGATTCATCCGCGTTGGTCGCATCTTCACGCCACACCCAGCCCGCGGACCTGCACACGCCGCGAAGCTCTTCACGCCCCACGCCCAGGGCCGGGCGGATCAACTTCGCTCCGACCCGGTTCCCCCCCGCTCCACCCGCTCCCCCCTCCCCCCCTTCTTCCGACACGTTTCCAACCCGACGCCACGCCGCGATACCCGCCATTCCCCGCGGCCCGGCGCCCCGAACCATGGCCATCAGGATGGTCTCCAACTGGTCCTCCGCGTGGTGCGCAGTCGCGATGTACCGGCACGCCGCTTCCTTCGCCATCCTCGCCAGCGCGGCGTAGCGAAGCCGCCTCGCCGCGGCCTCCAGGTTCCCCTTCCCACGGGCCCGAACCTCCGCCTCCACGAACGGAAGCCCCAGCGCCCCGGCCAGTTCCTTCGCCGAGTCCCGGTCCGCCAGCGTCTCCTCCCGCGAACGCAGGTCGTGCACCACGTGCCCGACCACGAACACCTCCCGTGCCCGCGAAACTGCCGCGGCCAGCGCCAGCACCAACCCCGCCGAATCCCCACCGCCCGAGCAAGCGATCAACGTACGCCGGGCCAGTTCCTGATCGCGCCCCGTTCCACCCGTCAGTTCGCGCCACGACAGCGCCAGGCTCCGCTCCACCGGGCCCGCCTTGGGCTTGCATCCCGCCGCCCTGTCCCGTGCAACCTTCATCGACCGATGATAGGGTGTGGGCCCCGATGCCCCATCCGACCGCCATGCTCGCCGACACCACCCTGCTCCAGAGCCTCGCCATCGGCCTGGTCATCGCCGGAGTCATCATCTTGGGCTATTCGTTCCGCTTTGCTCTCGCCAACCCGCTCCGCCGGCTGCTCGCCAGGCGGTCCGAGCCGGGTGCATCGGCCCCACACCCCCGCGCCCCCTCTCCACCGTCTGATCTCTCCTCCGTCATGCACGACGCCGAGGAACTCGCTCAACTCATCTCCGACCGCCTCGACCGCCAGGCCGCCCGCCTCGAACACCTCATTGCCACCGCTGATGATCGACTCGCTCGCCTCGAAGCCGCCACCCGCCGCGCCGACGCCGCGCCGCCAGCCCCCGCTCAACCCGCGCCACCACAACCCCGGCGCGACACCACCGACCCACTGACCCGCCAGATCTACGACCTCTCCGATCGGGGCATGCCCCCCGTCGAAATCGCCCGCCACCTCAACCAGCACACGGGCAAGATCGAACTCATCCTGGCGCTGCGTCAGCGCTGAGCCGCATCCAGGCACAGCACCTCGAACATCACGTGCGCCGCCAGCAGGGCGGTGATCCCCGCCACATCTCGGTCGGGCAGAACCTCCACCACGTCCGCCCCGACGATGTTCGCCCCCTTGAGCGACCGCAGGAGCGTCAGCGCCTCGGCGGAAGTGAACCCCCCCACGCTCGGCGTGCCCGTCCCCGGCGCGAACGCCGGGTCCACGCAGTCGATATCGAACGACAGGTACGCCTCCGCCCCCTTCAAAGTCTTCACGAACGCCTCCACCTCGCCCGTCCCCGCCCGCACCGACCGGTGCCACTGCTCGTACGTCATGATCGTCACGCCGTGCTTCTTCGCGAACGCCAGGTCGTCGCCGGTGTTGAGCGGCCCCTTGATCCCCACGCTCAGCATCCGTTTCGGATCGATCAATCCCTCCTCAATCGCGCGGATGAACGGCGAGGCGTGCCCCCACTTCTCGCCCCACACCTCGTCCACCGTGTCCAGGTGGCTGTCAAAGTGCAGCAGGGCCAGGCCGCCCTTGGGTTTCCCTCGCCGCGCCCACGTCGCCTTGATGTTCGCGTACGCGATCGAGTGATCCCCGCCGACGGCGAACAACTTCGTGTGGCTTGCTTCCCCCAGGCCCGCCGCGAACTCGCTCACCGCCTCCAGCGTTCCCTTGATCGAGTATGGCAGCACGGGCGCATCCCCCGCATCCGACAGGCTCAGCCGCTCCGTCACATCCAGCCCGTGCTCGATCGAGTACCGCTTCACATACTGCGACTCCTCCCGGATCGCCCGCGGCCCGAACCTCGCCCCCGGCCGGTACGTCACACCCCCGTCAAACGGCACCCCGTAGATCGCCCAGTCCACCCGGCCCTGCTTCACATCCTCCAGCCGCGGATACCGGCAGAACGTGCACACCCCCGCATACCGCGGCGAACGACGCGAATCCGGTAGAACCGTCTTTCCCATAGGGCGGAGTGTACCGGACTGCAGGGTTCCCGTTCCGACCGTGCCATCGAAGCCCGCTTTGCGACTTCGATGGCCCCCAAACTCACGACCCGAGCGCCTCGTTCTGCCTCGGGACCGGCGTGCTGCACTCCGGGCACACACCCGAAAGCCCGCGAACGTCATACCCGCACGAAGCACACTCCCCCGCGCCACCCAGCCGCCACATCACCAGCCGCGACACCCACGAGGCCCGGAACACCAGCACCAGCCCGAACGCGAACTGAAGAAGAGTCCCCACGTCGCTCATGGCCCCTTCGTCGTAACTCCGAAACGGCCAAAGCCACTCGATGTACCCGTATTGCAGCCTGTCAAACACCATCACGAAGGCCGCCTTCCACGCCTCCGCGAATGTCAGAATCACAACAAGAATCCCGATCAGCCGCACCGCCACAATGCATGGGGCCCGCCGCATCACGTGTGCTCCGGCGCCTTCTGTTCGCTCTTTCGAACCGGCGTGTTGCACTCCGGGCAACTCGTCGCCTTCACGCCCGTCAAGTCAAACCCGCACACGGCGCAACGACCATGAATCTCCGCGAGCACCTTCCGGATCACCCAATCCCCCCGCACCAGCAAGTACCACCCGAACGCCGCCTGCGCTCCGTACCCGAGCAACCCCGGAACCGTGGAATACAGCGCGTATTCCATCGAGCCCGAGGTCGACATCGGACCCGACGGGATCATCTGCGCGGCCAGGCTCCCCACGTGCCACAGCACCATCGGGACCGACAGCCCCAGCAGCAGGATCCCGACCAGCCGAACCAGCAGTTTGAACCACGCAAACTCGCTCATGGCAACACCCTCCCGAACCACCCGCGCGGATCGCGCCGCATCAGGTACAGCCCCAATACCAACGCCGCCAGTTTCGGCCCCACCCACGCGGCCAGGCTGAGCAACGAGCCCTTCGTCACGATCAGGTCGAACATCGTCGCCGATCCGACCCCGCGCTGCACACTGAATGTCCGCGCGTAAGTCAACATCCAGTCCGCCACCACACCGACAACGGAAAGGCCCAACCCAAACAGCAGGATTCCCGCGGCACGGATCCCCAGCACCATCCGGCGCTCATCCCGCGTAAGTCCCCAACTCTTCAACTCGGCCATCGGCGCAGTCTACCTCACCCACCCATCCTCGAAACGCATCCCCGGCGGCACCGCCGCGGCGTTGCTGCCCTCCACCATCCCCGCCACCGGGTACGCGCAGTAGTCCAGCGAGAACGCCCCCGCCGGACGGTGGTTCCCGGAAAGCCCCAGCCCCCCAAACGGCAGCTTGCTGCTGGCCCCCGCGGTCCCGGTGTTCACGTTGATGCACCCGGCCCGAACCTCATCGCAGAACCGCCGCACCGTCCCTTCATCCTTCGTGAAGATCGACGCCGCCAGCCCGTACCGGGTGGCGTTCGCCTGCTCGATCGCCTCATCCAGCCCCTTCACCACCGCCACCCGAAGCAGCGGCCCAAAAACCTCGACATCTTCCCCCGCCTCGATGCTCCCTCGTTGTCTCGCTCCCTCGCTGTCTCGCTGTCTCGCTTCCCGGCTCACGAACTTCTCCACCCTCATGACACCGGGCGTCACGTACCACCCTCCCCCGCCGACATCCATCGCAGTGGCCTCGACGAGCACCTCGCCGCCCCCACCCGCCGCCCGCCCTTGAAACTCCAGCACGGCCCGCCGCGCCCCCTCCGAAATCATCGGCCCCATGAACACCGGATGGCTCGCACGCGGGTCGCCCACGATCAGGTTACTCGCCGCCTTGCACACCGCCGACACAAACCTGTCCGCGATTGCCTCGTGTACAATCAACCTCCGCGTGCACGTGCACCGCTGCCCGCTGGTCACGAACGCCGACCGCACCACCTCGATCGCCGCCTGCCTCAGGTCGGCATCCGGCATCACCACCGCGGCGTTGTTCCCGCCCATTTCAAGCGCCAGGATCCGCCCCGGCCGGTCCAGGTTCGCCTCCATGATCGCCCGACCCACCGGCCATGAGCCTGTGAACAGAATCCCATCGAGCCCCTCGTGCGACACCAGGCGCTTCGCCACATCCGCCCCACCCTGCACGAGATTGACGACGCCCCCCGGAGCTCCTTCCGCCGCGAGCGCTTCCTGCAGCAACTCGATCAGCATCTGCCCCACCGCCGGCGCCTTGTCGCTCGGCTTCAGGACCACCGTGTTCCCCATCGCCAGTGCCGGCACGATGTGCCCGTTGGGCAGGTGCGCCGGGAAGTTGTACGGCCCCACCACCGCCATCACCCCGTGCGGCCGGAACCACGTCCTGCCCACCTTCGTCCCGCCCAGCGAAACCTCCCAGTCGCTCACCCGCTTGAGCGGCCCGCCGTCCTCCAGCGTGATCTCCACCTTCGCCGGCAGCGCCGCCGCCTCCTGCTTCGCATCCCACAGCACTTTCCCGACTTCATCGCAGATCAGCCCCGCCACCCGCTCCGCTCTCGCCTCGCACAACTTCGCGAACCGCCGCAGCACCGCGAACCGCCGCTCCCGCGGCCAGCGCGACCACTCCGGCAGCGCCCGCCGCGCCGCCGCCACCGCCGCCTCCACGTGCTCAAGACGCGAACACCCGGACCAGACAACCTCGCCCGGCCTCGCCGGGTTTTTCGATTCCACCGGCGACCCAGCGCCTCTCTGTCCCGCTTCGAGCGAGACCCATTCCCCATCGATGAGATCGCTGGCGCCACGCCCGAGGCTCGGATTCATCCCGCTCATGCCCGCGCCTTCGCAGCGCTGCGTTTCGCTCCGCCGGCGAGCTTCTCCAGCGCCGTCACTCCCACCCGCATCCCCCGCTCCCACTTCAGCTCGTCCATCACCGCCGCGCCGACACTCACCCTTCCCTTGCCATCGAGCCCAAACTCGGTCTGCACCGCCGCGAACTCCCCGTTCTCGCGGAGCAGGCTCACAAAGCCAAGGTGCCGCGCCGCCGCACCGGGCTCTCCCAGTTCCGCCGTGCTCGTGCCCTTCACCACCGATACCGAGTCGGTTTTCGCCGACAGCACCGGACCTCCATCAAACGCATCCACCTCATCCTTGTACTCAAACCCGAGCTTTTCGAGCATCCGCCGCGCCGGCACTGTTTCCTCGCCGACCTTCCCGACCACATCCCTTGCTTCCGGCGGAAGCAGGGACAGATAAATGTCCTCCTTCGGAAGCAGCGCCGAGATGAACTCCCGCGATCGCTGGCAGTGCTTGTCCGCCTCGGAGTACGACAGGGGGATGAACCGCCGCCCCAGGTTGTCCCACAGTACGCTGTGCCCATCGGCCGTCACCGGGCCCATCATCTCCGCGATGATCCGATCCGCGAAGGACTCCCGGTGCAGCGCGATCCAGTGAAATCGGATCAGGCTCAGCAGCCGCCCCAGCTTGTGCCCGCGGCTGGCCGGCTGCAGAATCAACCCCCCGATCTCCGTCGGCCCGGACTCATCCGCGTGCAGCCTCGCGACCACGTGGCTGGTTCCCGTCTGCAGACTCTCCGAGAAGAAATCCTTCTTCCGGAGTTTCAGCGTGAAGTTCGGATTCCCCGGCCCGCCCATGTGCCCCACGATCTGCGATGTCCCCAGGCACGCACCCGTCTCCGTGTCCTCCAGCGCGAACATGAAGAACTCGCCGTGCTTGGCGAACTCGCTCACACCGCCCTGCTTGGGAGAACCTGCTCGTCCTCGCCCGGGACCACCCGCCGCCTTGCCGTTGCCCCTCGCCTCCGGCTTTCCCCCGGCCGCACGGATGAAGCACTCCCGGCTCCGCACGATCTTCTGGTGAATCACCTCGCGGTCCGCCGGCAGATTGATGAACAGCACCATCTTCGCCAGCTTCACCAGCGTCGGCACATCCTCAACTTTGGCCTGCCTGATGATGAACACGGAAGTCCTTTCCTGCTCGTGGGTGGCCTGCCGCTCCGCGGCGGGCGCATCGCTCACGATCCTAAGCCCGGCCGCGGATTCTCATCCGCGGCCGATTATTCACTCCGCCGCACGTGCCAGCCCGCGCTCGATGCACTCAAACACCGCCGGCCAATCCTTCTCCTGGAACACGCCCAGCGGCGGCAGCATCCGGATGTGGTGCGGCCCGTGACCGCAGTAGAACACGATCACGCCCTCCTCAAAGCACGTCTTGCACGCCTTCATGATCTTGTCCTTGTTCCCGCCAAAGGGCGTGAACCGCATCATGCCCCCCAGCCCGCCCGCGATGTCCGGTATCTCGTGCGGTGGCGCGACTTTCGGGAACCACGCCGGGTGTTTCTTCGCCAGCGCGTGCACCTGCTTCACAAACCCCTCGTGCAGCCGCTCGATCCGCCCGTTCTCGCCGTAGTAATCCCCGTCGCGCAGCCGCTCGATCACGCGCCTCCCGACCTCGAACGACACCCCCTCGCCCACGAAGGTTCCCGAGAGCAGGCCCGGCCTGGGGTTGTACGCCTCGGTAAACAGCGTCGCGCACACCTGCGTCATCTTCCCGACGCACAACACGTCCACGTACTCACCCAGGTTGTAGTGCTCGTACGCGAACATCCTCGGGAGTCGGCCGAACGTCTGGATCTCGTCGTCCCACACCGCGATGCCGTGCGACTTGCACGATTCCATCAGGGCCTTGAAGTACTCCCGGCGACCCGTGTTGAATCCGCCCTCGCCCTGCACCAGTTCGAAGATGAAGCACGCGTGCTGCTTCGGGTACCGCTCGATGTACTGCATCAGGTGCCACACGCACATGTCGATGTACTTCGTCTTGCCCATGCGCTCGGCCGCCACCGGGTCGTAGAACGGCATGTAGTCCACGAGCGTCGAGAGCGGCAGCCCCTGCCGGTACGCCGCCGTGTCGCCGATCTGCGACATCGTCACGCTCCGGCCCATGAAGCAGTCCTTGAACGCGATCACCCGCGGCGCCGTCACCCCGTTTACCACCTGCGCCCGCTGGTAGCACACCTTCAACGCATTCTCGTTCGCCATCGCCCCGCTCGTCGCGACGTAGCAGTGCCGCAGCCGGCTGTGCTTCTTCGCCTCGTTCAGCAGCGTCTCGCAGAACTCGTACGCCTCGAAGTTGCTCTGCAGGTTCCCGTACTTGAGCGTGTCGTCCACCGCCCCCTTCACCGCCTCCCCGATCAACTCCGCATCCGAGTGCCCGAAAAAGTGAACCCCGATCCCGCAGATCATGTCCCACTTCACGCTCCCATCCAGCAACTCCACCAGCGCCCCGTTCCCCACCCCAGAACCCAGGTATGGGTACAGCAGCCCGCGACCACGCACGTCCGCGGCACGCTTCATGAACTCCTCGTAACTCTGCTTGAGCCCCTCCACCGGTGGCTTCGCACCCGTGATCAGCGCCGACTTCGCCTTGACCTCGCCGACAATCTTCGCAATCGCCTCTGCCACCACCGGGCTCTCATGCAACTGACGCCCGATCGTCGCCGCCGCTTGACTTCCACCCGCCCCACCCGACTTCCCGTTCCCGCCCGTTCCCTTGTTCATCGCAACCTGAGACATGTTCCAACCCTTTCACAACAGGTTTCACGCCGCGAAGTCCGCGGCCCTACTCGCCGGGACGTTCCCGGCATTTCCTGAGTGCCCGATGCTCCACACCGGGTCTCACATTCTCTCTGTTCCTCCTTCTTTGCCTTTCTCCTTTCTGCGTCGCTGTGTATCTGCGTCACTCCGTCACTGCCCTTCCGAAATCCTCTTCACCATCACCGCCAACAACTGACACCGTTCCACCAGCGAAGCGACTTCGATCCATTCCGAAGTCGTGTGCAACCCACCTCCCCGCACCCCCAGCGTGTCGATCGTCGCCAATCCTTCGCTCTGAAGGATATTGCCATCGCATACTCCGCCCGTCTTTCCGAACGGTAACTTCTGGCCAAGCTCCCCCGCCACCGCCGCGGCCAACTCCGCCAGTTTCTGCACCTCCGGCGTCAACGGCTTCGCGGGCCGATTGAAGCTCGTGTGCACCCGAACTATCGGCAAATCCTGCCCCCTGCTCCCCGTCGGAAGGTGTTGGGGCATGGGCTTTCCTGCCGGCGATAACCGCCCATCACCGTTATCGCCAGTTTCCAGACCCTTCAACTTCCCCTCCAGCTCGTCCGCCTCCGCCTTGCTCGAAAACCGTACGTTCCCCCATGCCCTCGCCAGGTCCGGCACGACGTTGGTCGCCACCCCGCCCTGCAGCGGCCCCACGTTCACGATCAACCCCCGCGCCGGGTCGGCCATCTTCCCGATCGTCACCAGCCGCTCCGCCAGCGCCGTCACCGCCGAGACGCCCTTCTCAAAGTCACGCCCCACGTGGGCCGACCGCCCCCGCGCCTCCACCATGAACTGCCCGCTCCCCAGTCGCTCCACGACCAGGCCCCCGTCCGGCAGCGCCGGCTCCAGCACAAGCCCCACGCCACCCCGCTCAGCACACTTCCGTGCTTCGGCCCGCAGCGCCTTTTCCGAGTGGTACGACCCCGTCTCCTCATCGCTGTTGAGCACCACCGTCCATTCGCAGTCGATCCCCATCTCATCCAGCGTCTCGAGCGCCGCGACGGCGATTACCAGCCCCCCCTTCATATCGACACACCCCGGCCCCGTCGCGGTCTTCCCATCCGGAGCCACCGTCAACGCCTTGAACGGGCCGCTCGGGTCGTGCACCGTGTCCAGGTGCCCGACGATCAGAACCGGCTTCCCCGAGTTATCGAAGTCGGCTCCTCCGGCTTCGATGCCCTTCCCCTTCACAGGCCGCTGCCGTGCCCGACGGCAAACCGCCGTCGGCGGAACATGACCCGCCCCGCTTCCACTCCCGCCCTTCCCCGCCTCAAACAACCACTCCGGCTTGGCCTCTCCCGGCACGAGCTCCACCGTCGCCCCCAGACGGCGCAACCGCTGCGTCAAGCGATCCCGAGTCTCGTTCAGCGCGTTCTTATTGCCACAACCGGTCGGCAACCCCACATGCAACCGCAGATCCTCCAGCAGCACCCGAGCCTTCGCCGAAATCGCCGCGCAGAGTTTGAACTCGTTGTCTTGCATGGTTCATCCTTGAAGCCGCCCGCCATAAGAGTACGCGGAGGCGCGAAGGTCACGCCGAGAACGCGGCAAAGTACAATGGTCCGCGGCCTGAACTCACTCTGTTCTGACACATTGCGGCTCTCCGCGCCTCCGCGTCTTCTCTCCGCACCCTCCGCGTACTGCCTTCTTCCTATACCCTCCTCCCCATCACCACCCGCGGCAGCCCCTCAAAATCATTCAACACCTCCACCCCCTCCACCTCCCCGCGCTTCTTCAACAACTCCGCCGCCTCCTTCGCCGTGCTCGCCGCCGTCTCAATCATGATCAACCCCCCGCGCCGCACCATCTCCGGCCCACCCTCGATCAGCGGCCGCACCAGGTCCAGCCCATCCTTCCCGCCCCGCAGCGCCAACCCGGGCTCATGGTCTTTCACATTCGGCTCCACCGCATCCCACTCGTGATCCGGTATGTACGGCGGGTTCGCCACCAGAAAGTGCAACGACCCCTTCCCCCGCGTCCCCGGGTACTCGTGCAATGGCTCCAGCAGACTTCCTTCCAGCAAGTCCAACCGCTCCAATACCCCGTGTCGCTTCGCGTTCAGCCTCGCCACTTCCAGCGCGTCCCGCGAAACATCCGTCCCCACCACCCGCGCCCCGCTCAGGTTCTTCAGAATCGCCACCGCGATGCACCCCGACCCCGTGCACACATCCGCGATCAACACACCCTCCCCCTTTGGCCCCCCAAACCCCGGCTCCGCGCGAACATGCTGCAGCACATGCTGCACAATCGTCTCCGTCGCCGGCCGCGGCACCAAAACCCTCCGATCCACATGGAACGGCAACCCAAAGAACCACCCCTCCCCCACGAGATACTGAATCGGCTCATGCTTGAGCGCCCGCCCCACCAACTCCCGCAGCGTGTTCCGCTCGAGTTCCGTAGCCGGCCGGTCCGCCTCCATGTACAGCTTCAGCCGCTCACACCCCAGCACGTGCGCCATGAGAAGCTCCGCCATCAGCCGCGGCGAATCGAGCCCCTTCTTCGTAAACGCGTCCGACATCCACGCCAGCAGGCGGCGGGTGGTCCATGGTTCTGACTGCTGGGCAGAGTGCTTCACAGGGCCAAGTGTAGAGGACTAAGCAACTGTGCCGCGCTGCACATCTCGCTCCCCACTTCTACTTCCCCCCAAACCAATCCCGCGCCATCCCCGAATCCACCTTCAATGGCACCGACAACTCCATCGCCCCCTCCATCCGCGACACAATCAACTCCCGCGCCTCCTCCGCTACATCCTCCCGAGCCTCAAACACCAACTCGTCATGAATCTGCAGCAACATCTTCACCCCCGCGATCTCAGGCGGCGCACAGTGCTGAGTGCTGGGTGCTGAGTTTCTTCCCTGTCTCGCTGTCTCGCTGTCTCGCTGTCTCGCTTCTTGTCTCGCTGTTTCGCTGTTTCGCTGTCTCGCCCCTCCCCCCAGCCTCCGATGCAGATCAATCATCGCCATCTTGATAAGGTCCGCCGCGCTCCCCTGCACCACGCTGTTGATCGCCACCCGTTCCGCCAGCGCTCGCTCGTTCGGGTTCTTCGAATCAATCCCCATGATCGGCCGCCGCCGCTTCAGCATCGTCTCCACGTACCCGTACCGCTTCGCCTGCGCGATGCACTCCTCCAGGAACGTCGTAATCCCCGCGAACTTTTTCTTGTACCCGGCGATGATCTCCGCGGCCTCTTTCTCCCCGATCTTCAGCCGCCGCGCCAGCCCGTACGACGTAATTCCGTACACAATCCCAAAGTTCACCATCTTCGCGCCGTTGCGCTGCTCCTTCGTCACCTTCTCCGGCGGCACACCATGAATCTGCGCCGCCACCGCCACGTGAATGTCCTCGCCCCGGTGGAACGCCTCGATCAGCGCCGGATCGCGTGACAGGTGCGCGAGCAGCCGCAACTCGATCTGCGAATAGTCTGCCGTGATCAGCAAGTGCCCCGGCGGCGCGATGAACGCCTTGCGGATCTCGCGCCCGATATCCGTCCGGATCGGGATGTTCTGCAGGTTCGGATCGCTCGACGACAGCCGCCCCGTCGCCGCCCCCGTCTGGTTGAACGAGGAGTGAATCCGCCCCGTCCTCGGGTTGATCGCATCCTTCAGGCTCTCCAGGTACGTCCCCACCAGTTTCGTCAGTTGCCGGTGCTCGACGATCAGTTCCGGGATCGGCGTGCTGATCTCCGGGTCCCCCGCCAGTTTCTCCAGCACCTCGATGTCCGTCGAGTAGCCCGTCTTGGTCTTCTTCGTGCTCTTGAGGCCCAGCCCCGGCTCCGCATCCGTCGGCTTGTTGAACAGCGCCGCCGCCAGCTGCTTGGGCGAATCCGGGTTGAACGTCCGCCCGATCGACCCCATCGCCGCCTCGTCGATCAATCGCCGCAGTTCCCCGATCCGCTTCTCCAGCCGCTCCCGCTGCCGATCCAACTCCTTCGGGTCCACCAGGATCCCGTTCCACTCCAGTTCCGCCAGCACCTCCACCAGCGGCAGCTCCACCTCTTCCCACAGCTTCATCAACCCCATCGCCTTGAGCTGCGGCATCATCACGTTCCGCAACTGCAGCGTAACGTCCGCATCCTCCGCCGCGTACGGCACCGCCTGCTCCAATGGCACCGTCTCAAAGCTCCGCTGGTTCTTTCCGCTCCCGATCAAGTCCGAGATTGGAATGTTGGTCCGCCCCAGCAGCGCCAGGCACAACGCATCCTTCGAATGACTCGATCTCGACGAGTCAATCAAGTAACTCGCCACCATCGTGTCGCACCCCAGCCACTCTCCCTCCTGCTTTGCTGCTGTGAGCTTTGCGCCTTGAGCTTTCTCGGCCGTCAGCCCGCGCAGCTCCACACCCGCATTCCGCAACACCAGCAAGTCATACTTCAAGTTGTGCCCGCACTTGGGCTTCCCCGGATCCTCCAGCACACCCCGCATCATCGCCAGCACCGTCGCCTCATCCAGGTGCTTCGATGGCTCGGGCGAGCGGATCGGCACGTAGTACCCCACCCCCGTCTCCACCGCCACCGAGATCCCGCACAACTTCGCATCCCGCGGCGAAAGACTCGTCGTCTCCGTGTCGATCGACACCACCTCCGCCGCCTTCATCTTCCCCACCAGTTCCGCCAACGCCTCACGCGTCGTCACCGCCCGGTAGTCCCCCGTTACCTCTCGCACCACCGGCGCCGGCGCGGCGTCGAAAAGCCCGCCCGAAAACGAATCGCCCCCCACCTGCACCTTCGTCGTCTTGACCGCCGCGGCGGATTCCGCCGTCGACGGAGCGGCGGCTCCACTCTGGGCAGACCCGCCCAGCATCGCCCTCACCTCTTCCTGATACCGATTGAATCCAAGCTCGCGCAGGATCGGCAGCAACTTCTCCAGCTTCAGCTTCGACGCCCTCGCATCCTCCAGTTCAAACGCCACCGGCGCATCGTGCCGCAGCGTCACCAGTTGCTTCGACAGGGGCAGGAGTTCCGCCGCCGCCTTGATGTTCTCGCCCCGCTTCCCCTTGATCTCGCCCGCCGCCGCCTTCGCCACCACGTTCTCCAGCGACCCGTACTGCGCGATCAGCGCCGCCGCCGTCTTCTCTCCCACCCCTTCCACACCCGGAACGTTGTCCACCGTATCGCCCATCAGCGCCAGCATGTCAATCACCTGCGCCGGCGCAAGCCCCATCTCCGTCTTCAGCGTCTCCTCCGTAATCAACGTATCCGTGTGCACGTCATACATCTCAACGCTGCCGCCCCCGTGTTCCGTTTCCTTTGCTGATTTGCTGCTTTGCTGCTTTGCAGCTTTCCCTTCCCCTGTCTCGCTGTCTCGCCCGTTTACTGTCCCGCTCAGCAACTGCTTGAGGTCCTTGTCCTTCGCGATGATCCTTACCCTCAGATCCGGGTGCTCCTCCCGCAGCCTCGTCACCAGTGTCGCGATCACATCATCCGCTTCAAACCCCTCCGACCCCACCACCGGAACCCCGATCTCCTTGAGCAGGGCCAGCGCCCGGTCCACCTGCGGCGGCAACGCCTCCGGAATCTCCGGCCGATGCGCCTTGTATTCGGGATACAACTGCGACCGGAACGTCCCCCGGTCCCCCGACACATCGAGCGCGACCACCACGTAATCCGGCTTCCCGCCGGCCGCGGCCATGTGCTTGCCCTCTCCCCGCAGAAGCTTGAGCAGCATGCCCACGAAACCGAACGTCATGTTCGTCGGCTCCTTGGTCACCGGCGAAGACATTGGCGTCCGGATCGCATGAAACGCCCGGAAGAACTGGCCGTAGCCGTCGATGATGTAGAGCGTGGGCATGGATCAGGCATCCAGAGCGGCGTGGAGCGATCCGACTCGATTGAGATACGCATCGCTCGGCGTGATCGCCCGACGGCTCATCGCCGCCTTGATCACCTCGAGAAACTTGCTGAGCCGGTAGCTCTTCTCCCCCTCATCCGTCCGCCATGCAAACGGCGGCACACACCCCGTTACCGCCGCCGTCGCCGCCAGCATCGCCCCCGTGTGGATCACCGCCCCGGTCATGATCCGCGTGCAGATCGCCGTCTTCACATGATCCCCGATGATGGCCCCGAGAAACTGTTCTCCGGTCCTTTCGTACGACCCGCCGGGGCTGGCCATCGCCGCGACCTCGCCGTACGTGTTGAGCAGGTTGCTGTTGGTCGTGCCCGCGCCCAGATTGACCCACTCGCCGACGTACGAATCGCCCAGGAACCCATCGTGCGCCTTGTTCGCGTACCCCTGGAAGATCACGCCCGACACTTCCCCCGCCACCTTGCACTGCGCCCCGATCACCGTGTTCGGCCGGATCACGGCCCGGTCCAGCACCGTTGAGTTGTGGCCCACCGAGCACGGCCCGATCAGCACCGCCCCGGGCCGGACCACCGCATTATCGCCGATGAGGATGTGCCCGCCCTCCGTGTCCAGCACGGCGCTCGGGTGGACCTTCGCCTTCGCTGAGATATTCGCCACCGGGGGGATCACCCTCCCTGCCGCGCCCGCGACCAGCAGCGACAGGTCGAACGCCACCGCCGCATCCCGCCCGCTTCGCACGCTCCACGGCCGCATCAGCAGTTCGCCTTTGCCCACTGTCGGCGCCTTCACCAACCGGAACGCCGAAGTATCTCCCCGCATCAGGGCCGGGATCGAATCGGCCCGTAGGACCGCCGCGAGAATCGTCCCCGTCGGCTCATCCACCAGCGCTGTATCTGCCCCCCGGAGTTCCACGATCGCCGAGCTCCGCGGCAGGGACCACCTCCCATTCACCGCGAGAATCGGGCGGGACCGGTCGGGCACGATGTTCACCGGCAACGTGTGCCGTTCGCGCATCAGGTCCGCCATCGCATCGGTGACGAACAGCCCGACGGGGTCGAACTCCCCCACTCTCCGGACCCGCTCCAGCGTGGTCAGCACGCCGGTCCGCACCTCGAACGCGGCCCGCAGGTCCGTCAGCGGCGCGAGATTCACCAGCCCGTCGTCAAACAAATATATGGGTTGCCCCGACATTCCTTCCTCCGATCGGCTGTCCCTATCGCCTCGTCCTCAAGTGAGCCTGACTCGCCGGCAACCCCAGCAGGGGTGACAGCGGCAGCAGCACCGCCGCCAGCACCAGCGCCGACCCTCCGCTCAGCACGGCGCCGAGCAGCCGCTGACCAAGTTCCGACGTCGCCGACCACTCGATCGGGTCGCGCAGGATCATCTGGCGGAACGTGATGATCGCCACCGAGACAATCGCCAGCAGCACGCCCATGCCGACTGACATGACCACCAGCGTCACCGCGCTGCGCCGGATCACCATGCCCCGGACCAGGATCACGAACTGCGCCCCGAGCGTCATGCCGATAGCGCCGGGGCCGATGTGGTAGATCGTCGCGCCGGTGGTCGTGGTCACCGGGGCGGTCAGGTCGCAGGCCAGGCCGAGCAGGAACGCCGCCCAGAGCGCAGCGCCCGGCGCAGCGCAGATGGCGATCATCGCCGCGACCGGTATCACGAAGCTCGGCGCTCCTTCGACCGAACCGGCGCGGATGGAAAGAAACCCCTTCAGGCTCGTCTCGAGCCCGAGCGCCAACCAGCCCAGCAGCACGGCCAGGAGGGGATTCACGGTGCGCCCCCATCCGGCGAGGCCGGTGACAGCAGCAGCACCACCTCGCCCAGTCGCTCCAGCTCCACCGTCGGCCTCACCGTGACAACAATGCGCCCGCCCACAATTGTCTGCACCTCCACGACCTGGCCAATCACCAGTCGCTGCGCGGCACGGGGCCACGACGGATCATCGACACGCACCATGTCGCCAACCTTGGGATCCGGCGCTGGCGGCGAGGTGTAGCGAACCTGGCCCGAAAGCAGCCGCTTGTCGCGCAGCGGGCGAAGGTTGCGGATCTCGGCCTGGCGCGTGCCGTCATCGGCGAGGATCACGCCGTCAATCGTTCCCGAGTTGCGGTCGGTGAGCAGCGTGACTGTCGAGACCCGCGGGCCAACGTCGGAGATCCGGCCCACGAGCTGGACGCCGCCGGTGGAAGCGATGGTGCTCCGCTCCACACCGTGCCGGCTGCCGGCGCGCACCTGAATGGTTCCGCCGATGCCGGAGCTGCTGATGGCGATGACGGCCGCGTGCAGCGGGCGGATCGGCCCTTCGGCGATGGCGGCGCTCTGCTGGAGCGCTTCGATGAGCCGCTGCTTCTCGTCGATGGTGGCCAGGGCCTTGAAGTACAACTCCTTGAACTTCTCGATTTCGCCCCGCAGGTGAGCAACCTGGGCATCGTCGGGCTTCGGCGCGGCGGGGCGAAGGCGGGAGGCCAGGGCGCGGACCGGGTCGCTGACGGGGTACAGAATGTACTGGATCAGGCGACGAGGGCCGGCGAGGTAGGAGAGTGCTCGCTGGGGCAGAAAGCTGAGAATGATGGCCGCGAGCAGGGCGAGGATGAGCAGCCCACCGGTGCGACCGGAGGCGGCCCCGCCCCCACCCCACAGACCGGCTCGGCTCGACTCTGGGCGCGCGGGTCGGGCCATGGGGGAGCCTTACATGTTGCGGTCGCTCTCGAGAGTGAACTTCCACTCCTCGAGGTTCTCGAGATAGATGGCCGTGCCGCGGGCGACGCAGGTGAGGGGGTCGTCGGCAAGCTTGACGGTGAGGCCGGTGGACTTGTTGAGGACCTCGGGGAGCCCGCGGAGCAGGGCCCCGCCCCCGGCCATCATGATGCCGTTCTCGACAAGGTCGGCGGCGAGCTCGGGCTCGGCGCGTTCAAGGGTCCGCATGACGGCCTCGGAGATGGCGGTGACAGGCTCCATCAGGGCTTCGCGGATTTCCTCGCTGGTGACGGTGGCCTTGCGCGGCAGGCCGGAGATGAGGTCGCGCCCGCGAACCTCCATGGTCATCTCCTCCGGCAGCGGCGAGGCGGAACCGATCTCGATCTTGATGCGCTCGGCGGTCTGCTCGCCCACCATGAGGTTGTACGTGCGCTTCATGTGGGCGATGATGGCCTCATCCATGTCGTCGCCGGCGACACGGACGGACTCGCAGGTGGCGATGTCGGCCAGGGACATGATGGCGACCTCGGTCGTGCCGCCGCCGATGTCGACGATCATGCTGGCCGTGGCCTCGGCGAAGGGGAGGCCGGCGCCGATGGCGGCGGCGACGGGCTCTTCGAGGAGATAGGTGGAACGAGCGCCGGCCCGGGAGGCGGAATCGATGACGGCTCGCTTCTCGACCTCGGTGATGCCGCCGGGGATGGAGATGACAACGCGGGGACCGATGAACTTGGCCTTGGCCGTGACCTTCTTGATGAAGTAGGAAAGCATGGCCTCGGTGATCTCGAAGTCGGAGATCACGCCGTCTTTCAATGGACGGATGGCGCTGATGGCGCCGGGAGTCTTGCCGAGCATCTCCTTGGCGACCCAGCCGACGGCGGGGCCGTTGCGGGTCATGAGCACCTGGTTGGTGCCCTTGCGGACAGCGACGACGCTGGGCTCGTTCAGAACGATGCCCTGACCACGGACGGCAACAAGAGTGTTGCACGTACCGAGGTCGATGCCCATGTCGATGCTGAAGAATCCGAGGAGCTTATCGAACAAGTGGATCGTCTCTTGGTCCGCCCCACCACCACGTCCTGTGGAGGCGGGGAAGTGCCCACAGGGTATCGGCTATCCGGTGGAGATGCCAGCGGGGGTCCATCGAACAGGCAGGGAGGCCCGAAGTCGAACAGCGGAGCGGCACCGCGCCCGCGCGAACCGCAAAAAGTGCGAGTAGACACGGGGAACTAGGGCAATCGGAGGGACCGGGAAGGGGTGCTTCCGACCGTGCAAGGACGTGACGGGGTCATGGGCGGGGTCGGTCACCGAGCGAAGGACATCGAAACACGAAACGGACTTCGATGGTTCAGACGGCGCCGCGCGGGACGTCCGAACGCTGGTTCATCAACATCTCAAAGTCGCCCTCGACGGCGCGGGCCAGCCACATGACACGCGTGCGCAGAACTCGCGCCAAGCCAAGAGCGTCATCGGGACGGTCCTCGCTTCTCGCCCTCCGCTCGGCGCGCCAATATCAGGATATGCTTGTCGTGAAATCGGGAGCGATCTTCTCCCATGAAATCAGAGTTGTTTCGGCGTTCACAGGGGGCGTCGATCGCGGCGGTGGCGAACACCCTTGGCCCCGCCGCAGGAGGTGAACATGAGCCGCGTGCTGGTGTGGGATCTTCCGACCCGGTTGTTTCACTGGCTGCTGGCGGGCGGGTTTGTCGCCGCGGCGGTGATCGCCGTGCTGCTGGGGGAGCACAGCCGGTTCTTTCCGTACCACGGGATCATCGGGTTGGCCATCGGCCTGCTGGTCTGCCTCCGGATGGTGTGGGGGGTGATCGGCACGCGGTACGCCCGGTTTGGCACATTTGTGTATGGGCCCCGAGCGGTGGTCGAGTACATGAAGGGCGCGCTGCTCGGCGGCGGGAAGCGGTACATCGGGCACAACCCGGGCTCCGCCGTGGCGATCTGGGCGCTGCTCATCCTGGTGCTGGCGATGGCGGTGACGGGCGTCATGCTCGGGCGCGGCAACAAGGGTGTGAAGGAACTTCACGAGGTGCTGTCGTACATCACGGTGGGCGTGGCGATCGTGCACGTGCTGGGCGTGGCGCTCCACACCATCCGCCACCGCGAGAACCTCACGGCGAGCATGATCCATGGAAAGAAAAACGCCGAGCCGTCGGAGGCGATCGGATCGGCCAGGCCGATCGTCGCCGCGCTTCTCCTCGTCGTTGTTGGGGCCTGGGTTGTCGGGCTGGTCCGCAACTTCAACCCCGCGACCCAGACCACGACGCTCCCGCTGATCGGCACGGCGTTGCAGCTGGGGGAGAATGAAGGCCAGGGCGAGGAATCAGCCGGGAGGCGAAGCAAGAAGCACGACGACGACGATTGAAGCCGTGGCCGGCTCCCGGGCGTGATCGACCACGGCTGAACGACAGGGGGAATCTGCGCGTACTTTCGCGCCACGGGCGGCACGCGGGGCCCCGCATGCCGGGTTTCGTCCAACGTTCAAGCATCCGCGACGTCGGATCTATGGTTGCTCACCGCTGCTAACGACAGCTCCCGGACCCCCCGAGGCTCTCCGGTCGGTGCGCTCGAACGGACGGGACGAGCTTGACTCTGCTCTTCATCCGCCGGCGCAGTTCAAAGTCGCGCGCCGAAAATGGCGCCGACACCCGCCGTCAAGCCCATGGCGAGCGCCCCCCAGAACGTCACACGACCGGCGGACTTCAGAACCGACGAGCCCCCGGCTCGGGCTGCCAGGGCGCCGAGCAGTGCAAGGAACAGGAGCGATGCACCGGACACCCCCCACACGAGCGCACCCTTCGGCAGGATCAGCACCAGGACCAGCGGCAGGGCACCCCCGACCGTGAACGTCCCGGCCGAGGCGAAGGCGGCCTGCACCGGTCGGGCGCTGAGTTCTTCTGTTATGCCCAGCTCATCGCGCGCGTGAGCGGCCAGCGCATCTCTGGCCATCAGTTGCTTCGCCACCTGTGCGGCGAGGGATGGATCGAGACCTCGCTTGACGTAAATCGCCGTGAGTTCGGCGTGTTCCGCTTCGGGCTGAGTGGCCAGTTCGAGTCGTTCGCGGGCCAGATCGGCACCCTCGGTGTCGGCTTGCGAACTCACCGAGACGTACTCCCCGGCGGCCATTGACATCGCACCCGCCACGAGCCCGGCCAGACCGGCGATCACGGTACCGCTTCGGGTCGTATCGGCCGCGGCGACGCCAACGATGAGACTGGCCGTTGAAACAATCCCATCGTTGGCGCCGAGGACGGCGGCACGGAGCCAACCGATGCGATGCGAACGGTGGGTTTCGGTGTGGCGCATGACCACAGGGTAAGGGCGCACCGGGGTTCATGTGCCGGGAAACGATCGTGCAACTCGACCGGCGGCGCAGGGCTCTCGCAACACGTGAGGCACCCGGGGGCGATGCCAACGCACCGCCGGCGTTCCACGTTGGCGCAGCGGGTTGAAGGCGGTTCATCGTCGGCGGCGGATCGCGAACAACCCGGCGAGGGCAAGGGGCGCGCCGGCGCCAGGGGCGGGGATGAAGCACTGGGTATCGATGACAACCTGATCGATGTAGAGGGCCGCGGATGTCGGGTAGATATGAACGACTTCGCTCGCAGGGCAGACCGGGATGGACCAGATGGAGAGTTCGTGGAACCAGCCGCCGGGGAGCGGTGTGATCGTCGAGGAGATCGGCGTAAAAGGTCCGGAGCCGGAGGCGACCTGGATCCCGATGGGGACGGGAGGGACGGGCACCCAGTAGGTCACCTGGAGCCAGAGTTCCTTCTGGTGGGCGCTGTTGCCGGTGTTGGGGATGAAGAAGTCGAGCCCCGCGGCAACGCCGGTGCTCATGAGGTCCCAGACATCGCTGCGGCCCATCATTGTGGGGTGCCAGATCGCGGGCGGCAGGGGCGTCAACTGCGGCGTGCCGTACGGGTTGTTGAGCGGCAGGGCGTCGGGTGGGCCGCCCGCCGGCCCGGCGGAGAAGTCCCAGTGCTGGACGGTGGTGCCGGGGTTGAAGCGCCAGATTGGTGGCGTGAGGTCGTCGGCAAAGGCGGGGGCAGACAGCGCAAGAACGGCGAGGATTGACATGGGGCGCATCGGAAGACTCCTGCGGATCGGTGGCCGCGATGAGACTGCGGGCCTGGCGCGGGGATCTTGCAGTTCAGGCCGAGAATGGCGAACCGATGCGGGTGCCGGGAAGTCGTGTCACGGCTGTGTAACGCGTGAAACGGAGCGGGGAACACGCGCGGTGTGTGGCGAGTCGAAGGGCGTTACAGTTCGTGAGATGCCCGCACCCGTCCGACCCCCTCCCCCCGAGGGGGATCAAATGGAAAGGAAAGCCATGAAGCGTCTTCTTCCCGGTATTCTGGTTGCTTTGGCTGGTCTGGCACTGCCGGTTCTGGGGCAGGAAGGAGGCGCTGTGGGCGGACGAACGCGGGATTCGATAAAGGGCGCCGAAGCGGCCCGGCAGTCGGCCGCGCTTCCGATCAAGAGTTTGACGCTGTACCGATCGGGGGTCGGGTGTTTCGAGCGTCGGGGGATGGTGGATGCCGGGGAGACGGTGCAACTCCGGTTCAAGACCGAGCAGATCAACGACATGCTCAAGTCGATGGTGATCCTCGACCAGCAGCAGGCGCTGCAGAGCGTGGCGTACGGGTCGAAGGAGCCGCTGGAGCGGCGGCTGGCGAGTTTCGGCGTCAACATCGCCGACAACCCGTCGATGTCGGAACTCCTCAACCGACTGCGCGGGTCGGCGGTCAAGATCGTGACGGACGAGGGGGAACTGTCGGGGACAATCGTCAACGTGGAGTCGCGCCCCACGGTGCTCACCACAACGGGGGCGCAGGGAGCCACGCAGAACGTCGCGAACCTGCCCTGGATCAGCCTGCTCACCGGCAAGGGTGTGCAGTCCGTGAACCTGACCAAGGCACGCGGATTTGAACTCCTGGACAAGGAACTCGCGGCGGAGTTGAACAAGGCGCTCGCGGCGTTGGCGGAGCATCGCGCCGAGCGGGTGAAGGCGGTGGATGTCACGTTCGGCGGCAGCGGGGCCCGCCCGGTGGTGGTGGCGTACATCCATGAAATGCCGGTATGGAAGACGAGCTACCGGCTTGTCCTCCCGGACGCCGCGGAGAAGAAGGGGGACAAGGACAAGGGACAACCCACCATCCAGGGTTGGGCGATCGTGGAGAACACGACGGATGAGGATTGGGAGAACGTGCAGTTGTCGCTGGTCGCGGGTCGGCCCGTGAGTTTCCAGATGGACTTGTACGAGCCGCTGTTCGTGTTCCGGCCCGAGATTCCGGTGCCGCAGGTGCCGGGGGTGATGCCGCGGATG
This sequence comes from Phycisphaeraceae bacterium, assembly GCA_019636625.1. Classification (GTDB taxonomy): domain Bacteria; phylum Planctomycetota; class Phycisphaerae; order Phycisphaerales; family UBA1924; genus JAHBXE01. The sequence continues at coordinate 24,958 of JAHBXE010000023.1, read as the reverse complement.
TACGCGGAGGGGTCGCGACTGGCGGAGCGCCAGGCCCTGCGTGATGTGTCGGGACGGCCGATGTCGCCGGCGGCGGCGGAACCGTCGCCGGCGCGTGCGGCCCCCGGCGTTGGGGGTCGGGGGCGGGTGCAGAGCGCCACCGCGGAGGGGGGCGCGTACGCGAGGAAAGATGCTGATGAACGGATGCTCGGGCTGTCATCCCTCGGCGCGTACGCGCCATCCGCCGCGGCGGAAGGGGGCGAGATCGGCGAGGTGTTCCAGTACCAGATGAAGACGCCGGTATCCCTGGAGCGGCAGCGTTCGGCGATGCTGCCGATTCTCTCGAGCGCGATCGAGGGACGGCGGGTGAGCATCTTCAACGCCGCGGACAGCACGGAACACCCGATGCGCGGCGTGGAGATCAAGAACTCCACGGGACTTCAGTTGATGCCGGGACCGATCAGTGTGTTCGACGGCGCGGCGTACGCGGGCGATGCGCAGATCGGGCATGTCACGCTGGGCGACAAGCGATTGCTGGCGTACTCGGTGGACCTGGACGTCAAGGCGCTGGTGAAGGAGGACAGCAAGGGCACGGTCCGGAAGGTCCGGATCGTCAACGGGTCCATCGAGCAGACGATCAAGCAGGAGAACAAGGTGTCCTACGCCTTCGTGAACAAGGATGAGAAGCGCAGCCGGACCATCATCGTCGAGCAGCGGAAGATGGACGGCTGGGACCTGGTGACGCCGAAGAAGGCGCTGGAAGAGACGGAGGACCTGTACCGCTTCGAGGTGGAACTCGACGCGAAGGAACCGGGGAAGATCGACATCGTGCAGGAGCGCACGGACAAGGAGTACTACGCCGTGACGGGGTACGACGTCGGGACGCTGGTCGCGTTCTCGAAGGACGGCAAAGCGTCGGCGAAGGTGGTGGAAGCTGTGCAGAAGGCCGCGGCGATGCAGGCAACGCTGAACGACACGAAGCGACGGATCGAACAGCTTGACAGCGAGCGGACGGGGATTGATCAGGATCAGAACCGGATCCGCCAGAACATGGGGTCGGTGTCGCGTGACACGGAGTTGTACAAGCGGTACGCGACGAAACTGAATGAGCAGGAGACGCGGCTGGAGGAGATCCGCGAGCAGCGGGCGAAGGAAGTCGCCACGATGAACCGTCAGCAGGCGGAGCTGAACTCGTACGTGGCCGGGTTGAACGTCGAGTGAAAGCGTGGCACGGGTGACCGGCTCTGCGGTCACCCGTGAGGAGACGGCAGTGGCCACGAAGAAGTCCGCCTCACGTCCGTCAAGGTCGCCCGCGCCGCCGCCAAGCAGCGAAACCGTGGTCAAGCGAGCGAAACCCGCCGCCCGCCGCGGGGTTGACTGCGAGAAACTGCACGAGTTCTGCCGCAGACTTCCCGGGGCGACGGTCGACCTGAAGTGGGGCGAGGTCATCGTGTGGTCGGTCGGAGAGAAGATGTTTGTCGGATTTCACGAAGCGGAGGACGGCGGGCCGGGCTTGCCGTTCGGGTTCAAGTGCTCGGAGGAGGAGTTCGAACGGCTGACGGACATGCCGGGGATCATCCCGGCGCCGTACTTGGCGAGGCACGGCTGGGTGCGCGTGCGGGAGAAGTCGGCGATCTCGCAGGAGGAAGCGGAGCGGTTGATACGGGGGTCGTATCGGTTGGTGGTGGAACGGCTGCCGCGGCGGGTGAGGGAGGGCTTGGGGGACGAGCCGGCAGGGTGAGATTTCAAGCGGATGGTGGTTTCGACGGCAGTTGTGGACGATAATTGAGCATGGTGGCACAGACAACAAACATCCCATTTCCCAACGATGTGCTGGCCCAGCTTGAGCCGAGGGCAAAGCAGTTCGGTATGGATGTGCCGACGTACCTCCTTTTCCTTGCCCGGGTCGAGACACGAGGGCACGACAGGGAGTTCGTACGTGCCGCGAAGTTTGCGTTTTCGAAGTTTCCGGAGACGCTCCGGAAGTTGTCGCAATGATCATCGGGGTGCTGACGAAGCCGCCTCGGTTTCTGACAGAAGCCGAGGTGCTGTCGCTTCACGAGGGTGCGATTCAGCGCTATGGCGGGAGCACGGGCGTTCGCGACACCGGCCTGCTGGCGTCGGCCCTGGCGATGCCTCAGCAGGGGTTCGGCGACGAGTTCGCGCACTTGGTGCCATTCGGAATGGCGGCGGCGTACACATTTCACCTCTGCAAGAACCACCCGTTTGTGGATGGCAACAAGCGGGCCGCGTTCCTCGCGTGCGTGACATTCCTGTTTCTGAACGGGTGGCACTTGACTTCACCCGATGAGGTTACAGCGGACCAGGTTCTGGCCATCGCTGAAAGTCGTATGTCCAAGGACGAGTTTGCTCTCTGGCTTTCGGAGCATGCAAGACCCCGTCCATCTCTGGAGCTTCGCGACTACTTCGCGCACATTGATCTGGTCAAACTTCACGACCATTTGCAGGCCGTTGTTGCGTCGGGGAATCTGACCGAGATGAGTGCGAGCGCCCAGGAGGCATCACTGAGCATTCCCGCGGCGAACTCTCTGCTCTTGGCGGCGGGAGAGCTCCGGGCCTCGGGCCAGGAGGAAGCGGCGAGCCGTCTGTCCCATCAGGCGGCCCTGCTCATCGCCCTGTATCGCATCGCGGAGGAAATGGGGTACGAGTGGTGACGAATGATCCGGACCCTCACCATCCCCGCCCCCGGCCAGGGGCTTCATGAGTTCACGGACGAAGTCCGGGCCGTCGTCGCCGCGTCAGGCGCTCGAGAAGGGCTCTGCACTGTTTTCGTCCGGCACACGTCGGCGAGCCTGATCATCCAGGAGAACGCGGACCCATCGGCAAGACGGGACCTGGAGGCGTGGCTGAACCGTTTGGTCCCCGAGAACGATCCGATGTACACGCACGATTCCGAGGGACCCGACGACATGCCCGCGCACGTGAAGGCGGCGTTGACGGCGGTCTCGCTGTCGATCCCGATCGTGGATGGCAAACTGGCGCTGGGGACGTGGCAGGGGATCTACCTGTGGGAGCATCGGCGGTCGCCGCACCGGCGGCAGGTTGTCGTGCACGTCACGGCCTGACCCGGCGCCTCAATCCGCATCGTCCATCCGCAGCACCTTGTGGACCCGCCCCTTGCCCGGCGCGACCTCCCCGTCGAACTCGAACACGTACGCCTGTCCGGTGCGGAGCTCAGCCTCGCGCGGCGGCAGGCCGTGCTGGAGCGTCCAGACCAGTTCGCCGAGCGTCGGGTTGTGACCAACGAGCATGAGTCGCCCGCGGGCCTGGTGCTTGGCGATGAGCCCGAGGGCATCGGAGACGCTCCGCCCGGTTTCGAGTTCGCGAACGACTTCAAGGTCGCAGTTGATGTATTCCTGGATGAGCCTCGCCGTGGCGATGGCGCGGGCAAGTCCGCTCGTCAGGATCAGGTCCGGCCGCTTCTTTTTGCCGGCGATGTGCTCACCCAACCAGCGGGCCTGCGATTCGCCGCGGGGCATGAGCGGCCGATCGAAGTCCGACCCCGTGGGTGAGGCCTGCATCGCTTTGCCGTGGCGGACGATCCAGAGTCGCATGGGTTCTCTCCTTCGGGCGTGGCAGACAGCGTATCAACCCTACCCTCCGGCATGAGCCATCGAACGGGCGCCGTGCTTTCGATCGGGGATGAACTGACGCTGGGGCAGACGCTCGACACGAACTCGAAGTGGGTGTCGGACCGGCTGCTCGCCCATGGCGTCGTGCCCGTCGAACACGCGACCGTGCCGGACGATCGCGCCGCCATCGCCGCGGCGATCCGTCGGCTGGCGGAGCGAGCGGACCTCGTCGTTGTCACGGGGGGCCTGGGGCCGACGGCGGACGACCTGACCCGGGCGGGACTGGCCGACGCTATGGGCGATCAACTGGTGGAAGATGCGGCGGCGGTGGCCCAGATCGAGGCCTACTTCCGGGCTCGCGGCACGCCGATGCGGGAAATCAACCGGGTGCAGGCCCAACGGCCGCGCCGGGGGGTGTGCCTGGCCAATCCCAACGGCACCGCACCGGGGTTGTACGGCGTGGTGCGCGTGGCCAAGGGGGATGTGGACGTCGTCTGCCTGCCCGGGCCGCCGCGGGAAATGAAACCGATGTTCGAGGCGGAAGTAGTGCCGCGGTTGAAGCTGGAGGCCGGGCGGCACGTGATGACTCGCGCATTGCACACGTTTGGCCTCGGCGAATCGGAGATCGCCACGCGGCTGGGCCCGCTGATGGACCGGGACCGGAACCCGACCGTGGGCACCACCGCGTCGCAGGGCGTGGTGTCGTGCCGCATCCGGTACGAGGGAGCGGGCGACGGCGCGTCGGAAATCGGGAAGATCGAAACGGAAGTGCGGACACGCCTCGGGCCGTATGTGTTCGGGGCGGATGGGGACACGATGGCCAGTGTCGTGCTCGACCTGCTGCGGCGGCGGGGAGAAGCGCTCTCGACCGTGGAGTCGTGCACGGGCGGGCTTCTCGGGACGATGCTGACGGATGTGCCGGGATCGTCGGATGTCTACGTCGGCGGGTGGGTGACCTACACGAACACGATGAAGACCTTCGAGATCGGCGTACCGGCTGAACTGATCACGCGGGCGGGGGCCGTGAGCCGCGAGGTGGCGGAGGCGATGGCACGGGGCGGGCGCGAGCGCAGCGGCGCGGCACACGCCCTCGCGATTACAGGCATCGCCGGGCCGGGCGGAGGCAGTGAGGCCAAGCCAGTGGGCACCGTATGGATCGCGCGGTCGGGGCCGGGTGGCGACGAGGCTCGGAAGTTCCTGTTCGTCGGCGAGCGGGCGAACGTGCGCGACTGGTCGGCTCGTTCGGCCCTGGCGATGCTACGGCTCGCGCTCATCGGTGAGCGCGGCGTGAAACTGGGACGGCAGGTCGAGTAACGATCACCCGCCCGAGGGCTGCGCCAGGTTCTGGAGCCGCAAGCCCGGTCGCGAGGCGCCGACAGGCCGGATGATGACCCCCACGCTGGTCTCACTCGTGATGTTGTTGTACGCCGTGGACAGGCCCAGGGTCACGCTGGGGAAGCGCCGCGTCAGTTGGCCCGAAATGGTCTGGAACTCGCCGAGTTTCGTGTCGTACGCGCCGGCGAGGTCGAGCGTGTACTTGGTCGTCAGTTCGTACGAAGCACCGAGGACAAGGAACGTCTGGTCCTGGGAGTTGATGGTGCGCAGGTCGATGTACGTGCTGAAGTCCGGCGCATGCTGGAGCGTGGCGCCGAGGGCGGACTTCTGCAGGTGGCTCTCGTCGAAGTCGTACACCGTCACGCCGCCGATGGCGAGCACCTCGGACACCTGCCACGCGCCGGAAACATCGCCATAGTTCCCCAGGTTCGACAACTCGGGACGGAAGTCGATGTACCGGCCAATGGGCGACTCGCGGTCGACGTCGCTCGACGAGGATGTGATCCCCGCGTTGAGCTTGAACACATCCACCGAGCGCCAGCGGCCCGGCCCGCCGCGCTGCGTCTGCCAGGTTTGATTGAGGGCAAAGCGCGTGGCGGCGCCTTCCGCCAGGGACTCGACATCATCGTCGTACACGGGCAGATCGATGCGATCGACGTTGGTCGAAGCGTGCCAGACCGTGACGCTCGGCTGCACGATGTGGCGAACGCGATGAAGGTCAAAGAGTCGCGACTCCACGCTGTTGTCAATGCGCTGGAGTTCAGTGGCGAACGTAACGCCCTGCGCGGTCCACAGCCGCGTCGCATCATCATTGCCCCCGCCGCCGCCGCCCGTGTACCCGCCGAACTCGTCGTCGTAAATCGTCAGGCGGCCGACCACGAACGGCTGGATGTTCACCGGCCCCGCGTCGAGGTTCAGGCCCAGTTCGTGCCGCGTGTCGAAGCGTGTGACGGGCTCATCCGTGTAGCCCTCGAGCTTCAGCCGGTCGGCGATGGACTGGTTCGGGTTGATGCCGAACGCCTTCTGCGAGACGACGGGGCTGGTGAACCCGATGTCGCGCGCGATGGAACGGTCGAAACGCAGCCGCAGGCGCGACAGGCGGTACTCCGACGTGTACGTGAGCAGCCCCGGCGCCTCGTCGATCACATCATCCGCCACCCGCGCATACCCGACCTCCGGCGTCTTCTCGACCGTGTACCCCGGCGTCTGCTTCAGGTACTGGTTTGAGAGGAAGTCGTTGAACGTCCCCCGGGTGGCGGCCCAGAGCGCGGTGTTGTCCCGGATCCGGCGCAGGTCCACGGAACTGATGAACTCCCGCCGGCTCGAGGCGAGGTTGTCGAAGAACCCGTCGATGAAGGTGTCGTCCGAGATGTACACGCCCTCGGCGGCGAAGGTCCACTCCTCGGAAATCTTCGCCCGGTGTTCGCCGGCGACCAAGCCGCGCCACTCACCGTCGAAGTCCTTCTTCACGCCCGTGCTCAGCAGGTCGCGCCCCGTGTCCTCGGGCAGCGTGTACACGAAGAGTCCGCCCGCCGCCATGGGGCGGTTCCAGTTCATCCGCGTGCCCAGCCCGACGCCCCGCCCGAAGTGCCAATCCACCAGCAGGTCGGCGTCGCTGTCGCCCTCCGGACGGATGCCCAGGAGCGACCAGAGGTTCCACGTCGTCCGAAGCGCAGTGCCGGAACCCGAGGAGGAATCCACCGCAATGTTCCGTATCGGAATAGCCTCGGGATCACCCCGCAGGATCGGCCAGTAGAAGAACGGGATCCCCGCGGCATTCAGCGTGATGTTCCGGGCATCGACGAAGATGCGGGAATCTCCGCCATCGTCGCGCCGGCGGGTGAGCGTGACGGAACTGGTGCCGATCGAGAAGTCCGGCTCGAAGAAGGCCGTGTTGGTGAGCGTAGCGCCCGAGGCCTTGAACGTGTTGGCGGACTCCTGGCTGATGGACTTGGCGCGAATATAGAGCGGAAGCCCCCGCTTCTCGTCGTACGTCCAGAAGACGGCATCGAGCAGCAGGGCGCGATCGTCGCGGATCGAGTAATACACGCGGGGGGAGCGGATGGTGTACCGCCCCGCGCTGGTCACGACCGTGGCGACGACGTCGCCCTCGAGGTAGACGCCGCGGACTTTCGAAGCGTCAAACTCCGTCGCGCCCTCGACGATACCCGGTTCGAGGAACAGGACGGCCCGCTGCGCAGTCAGTTCCAGCGTCTGGTCCCGCTGACGCTCCCAGTAGTGCAGCGTGACACCACCGGTCATGGTCACCGCGGTCTCGGCATCGTTGATCGCGGTGGTGACATCGCCGCGGCAGGACCAGGAGATCACGCCGGTGCGCGCGAAGATCGGCTCATCGCGCATCGCGGGACCGAGCCGACGCTCGAGATCGGGGACTCGCCGCGGGTCCAGCGCCGGATCAGGCGTGAACGAACGTTCGAGGCCGGGGACCAGCGGCGGGACGGGCTTGCCCTGGCGCACCAGATCATCCGGGATCGCCTCGTCCGGCGTCCTCCCCTGCAGCCGCTGGCGGAGCCGAACGGCCAGCGCCCGCTCACCCTCGCGCACGAACGCAACATCCGCCTCGGACGAAGGAGCCTCGGCACGGTTTGCATCCGCCGAAAGAGTGATCGCCGTGGTCCGAACCACCCCCTGCACGGGCAGACGATCGGCCGCGACGCCGACGGAAGGATCCTCCTGCGGAGTGAAGACGCGATCAAGGTAGAGAAAGACCTGGAACACGCCGGGCGCGGCATCAGGATCGGACGATTCCAGCGGGGCGATCCACACCGCGGCCCTCGCCGCGGACCACTCGTACGACCCGAGCCGGATCGAAACATCGCCAGAAAGAAGCACACGCTGCGTCTCGACACTGGAAGTTCCGCCGGCCAGCGGCGTCCCCGGAGAAGTCCACCGCCAAGCGCGCGTGGCGCGCAGGGTGACGGGACCGTCCACCACCGTCGGCGCCAGCCGGATGCCGGCGAATGAATCACCGAGCAGGTCAAGGGGTTCGAGCGCGGGACGGGCCGTCTGCGCCGCGCAAGGGATCGCCATGCAGAGTCCGGCGAGCAGGGCATGGATGGTGCGGGCGCTTCCGTGCATCGGGGGCAGATGCTACGGCATCGCGAGGCGGACCACAACCCGGCCTGGAAGGGGCGGCTGCATTGTCGGAAACCTCGAGAGTGCCGGCGCCAGCCGAAACGAACTGTCAACACCCTACAACACGACGCGGGAAGTACGCCGGGGTTTGGTCCGGGTGCGAACCATGGGCGCGGTCGTGGCCCGTTCCAGCCTTCGGTCGTAGAGAATCGGAATCGCCAGCGCCGTCCAGCCGGTCTGGTGGCTGGCCCCGAGGCCCCGCCCGCTCTCACCGTGGAAGTACTCGTGAAAGAGGAGCAGTTCCTTCCATGCCGGGTCGGACGCGTAGCGCGGATCATCACCGTGGCACGGGCGTCGGCCCGCGCCGTCGGGCAGGAACAGGGCGGCCAATCGACGGCGGAGTTCCGCCGCGGCCTGCGCGAGGTTGAGCATCGTGCCCGAACCCACGGGGCACTCGACCTTGAGGGAATCGCCGTAGAAGTGGTGGTATCGCTCGAGGGCCTCGATCAAGAGGAAGTTCACCGGGAACCAGACCGGCCCGCGCCAGTTGGAGTTCCCGCCAAAGAGCGACGTGTCGGACTCGCCGGGCGTGTAGCGCACGCGGTATTCATCCGAGTTGGCCCGGAACACATAGGGTCGGTCGAGGTGAATTCGCGAAAGGGACCGCACACCGTACGGCGAGAGGAACTCCGACTCATCGAGGACGTAACGCAGCGTCCGCTGGAGCCGCTCGCGCGTCGGGATCGCGAGCAGACGGTGCTCGTGGGAGTGTCCGGGTTGCTCCTCTTCGCACATGTAGGAAATGTGCCGGGCGAGGTCCTTCCGGTTCTCAAGGAACCAGTTGAGGCGCTTCGTGAACCCGGGGAGCTTCTTGAGCTGACCCGACTCGAGCACCTCGACGGCAAAGAGCGGGATGATCCCGACCATCGAGCGAATCTTGAGCTTGGTCGCGTGACCATGCGCCAGGAGCTGGTCGTAGTAGAAACCGTCCTGATCGTCCCACAAGCCCGAACCGCCGAGGGAGTTCATCGCGTCCACGATCGCGACGAAGTGCTCGAAGAACTTCGACGCGACATCCTCGTACGCCGGGTCCTCGCTCGCGAGCTCCAGCGCCATCGAGAGCATCGTGCCGCAGTAGAACGCCATCCAGGCCGTGCCATCCGCCTGCTCAAGGTGGCCTCCCGTCGGCAGCGGACGCGAGCGGTCGAACACGCCGATGTTGTCCAGCCCGAGAAAGCCGCCGGCGAAGAGGTGCTTGCCATCCGGATCCTTCCGGTTCACCCACCACGTGAAGTTGATCAGCAGCTTCTGAAACACGCGGGCGAGGAACACCCGGTCGCGCCCCCCCTTGGGGCCGGTCATCTTGTACACCCGCCAGCACGCCCACGCGTGCACCGGCGGGTTCACATCGCCGAACGCGAACTCGTACGCCGGGATCTGCCCGCTCGGGTGCATGTACCACTCGCGCAAGAACAGGATCAACTGCTCCTTCGCAAAGTGCGGATCGATCTTCGCCAGCGCCACCACGTGGAACGCCAGGTCCCACGCCGCGAACCACGGGTACTCCCACTTGTCCGGCATCGAGATGACATCGCGGCAGAAGGTGTACGGCCAATCCGCGTTCCGCCCGGAGAGCCGCGACGCGGGCGGCGGGACCTGCGCCGGATCGCCCTTGAGCCACTCCTCCACGATGTAGTAGTAGAACTGCTTCGTCCAGAGAAGTCCCGCCGCGGCCTGCCTGGAAACGTTCCGCTCTTCCACGGAAAGGTGCGAAGGCTGGCGGGACTCATAGAACGCATCCGTCTCGGCCATGCGCTCGGCAAACACCTGATCGAACGACGAGCCGAAGGCAAGCCCGGGTGGCCCGCCGCTCCGCGGCGGGCGGCTTGCTTTCCCGTTTCGACCCAGAGGCCCGCCGCGGAGCGGCAGGCCACCCAAGACCGACTCCGAGGTCAAGCGGAGCCGGAGCGTGATCGTCCCGCGAGCGGGCACGTGGAGCCTGTAGTACGCCGCGGCCTTGGTGCCCGTACGCCTCGGATTGACGGCCTCGGTCCGCCCGTGAATCACATAGTCGTGGAACGCGTCCTTCACGTACGGCGGATCGTTCGCAACGCCGTACAAGCGCTGGGTGTTGGTGTTGTTCTCGGTGAAGAGCAACTCGGGCCAGGACTCGCCCGGGCCGGGCTCGATGTGGATCCGGTAGCGCCCGAGCGTCTCGTGCGCCGCGGAAATCACGCCGGGGCTCTCCGCCGTCAGGCGCGGCCGCTCCGAGCATGAATCGTGCACCTTGCCCCACGACCACGTGTTGCGAAACCAGAACGTCGGGAGCACGTGCAGGTCCGCCGCCTCGTCCGCGCAGTTCTCGATGGTGAGGCGGATGAGAATGTCCTCGGGCGAGGCCTTGGCGTACTCGGCGCTGACGTCGAAGTACCGGTTGTCGTCGAACACCCCCGCATCAACCAGCTCGAACTCGGGCTGCGTCTTGTCGCGGTTGCGGTTCTCATCCGTCAGCCTCGCGTACGGAAACTCGCGCTGCGTGTACTTGTACAGCGCCTTCATGTACGAGTGCGTCGGCGATGAATCGAGGTAGTAGTAGCACTCCTTGCAATCCTCGCCGTGGTTGCCCTCCGGACCGGTGAGCCCGAAGAGCCTCTCCTTCAGGATCGGGTCCTTGCCATTCCAGAGCGCCAGCCCAAAGCACAACCGGCACTGCCGGTCGCAGAAGCCGAGCAAGCCGTCCTCGCCCCAGCGGTACGCGCGGCTGCGGGCGTGGTCATGCGGGAAGTAGTCCCAGCAGTTGCCATCGGCGGAATAGTCCTCCCGAACCGTCGCCCACTGCCGCTCCGCGAGGTAGGGCCCCCACCGCTTCCAGTTCGACTCCCGGGTGCCGTCCTGTTGCAGTCGCTGCTCTTCCGCACCTGGGCCGGTCATGCGCGGCTTCCGGCGCGGGGCCGCTTTCCCCCCGGACCGAGACGCCCGCGGCTTGGCTTTGGACTTCGAACCCTTTGAACGCCGCGGTGTGGGCATTGGCTTCAACTCTCGCGAAGGGGACCGTGGGAGCACCTGAACGAGACCTATCGTGTCCGCAGCGTATCCGGATCGCCGACGCCTCGGCAAACGGAGGGAACCATGCTCTTCCGACTCGTGTACGACCCGCTCATGGCCCACGCCTCGTACCTCGTGGGGTGTCAGCGAACCGGCGAGGCGATCGTCATCGACCCCGCCCGCGACATCGACCGCTACGTACGCCTCGCCGAGCAGGAAAGACTCCGGCTGGTCGCCGCGACGGAAACGCACATCCACGCGGACTTCCTCTCCGGCTGCCGCGAACTCGCGGAGCGGGGCGCCAAGGTGTACCTCTCCGACATGGGCGGGCCGGACTGGAAGTACGGTTGGCTCGACAAAAAGTCCGGCGGCGGCAGGTACGATGCGGTGCTCGTCCGTCACGGCGACACGATCAAGGTTGGCAACATCGAGCTGCGGGTGGTCCACACGCCCGGCCACACACCCGAGCACATCTGCCTTGAACCGACCGATCGCGGCGGCGGCGCCACCGAACCCATGGGCATCTTCACCGGCGACTTCGTCTTCGTCGGCGACCTCGGCCGGCCGGACCTGCTCGAATCCGCCGCCGGAGTGGCCGGCGCGGCGGACGCCTCGGCGAAACTGCTCCTCGAGTCCGCGCGAAAGTTCCAAGCCCAGCCTGAGTACTTGCAGGTCTGGCCGGCCCACGGCGCGGGCAGCGCCTGCGGCAAGGCGCTCGGAGCGGTGCCGCAGACGACCGTTGGCTACGAACTTCGCCACAACCAGGCCCTGATCGCTTCCGGCAATGCCGACCGGTTCATCTCGGAAATGCTCAGCGGGCAGCCCGAGCCGCCCCTCTACTTCGCGCGGATGAAGCGGGAGAACCGGGACGGCCCGCCCCTGCTCGGGTCTCTGCCGAGCCCGGAGGCGCTCACGGTGAACGATGTGAAGCGCCTCGACCGCGAGGTCGTGGTCATCGACACCCGAACCTGGGCGGAGTTTCGCGTGGGCCACCTCCCCGGCTCGATCTACGCCCCCGCGAACACGAACTTCCCCGCTGTCTCCGGCTCCTACGTACAGCCCCAAGACCGGATCGTCCTCATCACCGGCGAGAACGCCCTCGAGTTCGTCCGCTGCCTCGTTCGGATCGGCCTCGACCGCGTCGAAGGCATCATCTTCCCCCACGTGCTCAACGAGTACGCCTCCTCCGGCGGAACGCTCGCCACGACCGAGGAGATCGACATCGCCGAGCTCAAGCGGCGAATCGCCGCCGGAGCGGTCAACATCCTCGATGTGCGGCGCGGGGAAGAGCACCAGGCCGGGCACCTCCGTGGCGCCAAAAACATCGCGCACACGCGCCTGGCCGCCCGCCTCGCAGAAGTCCCGCGCGAAAAACCCCTCGCGATCCACTGCCTGAGCGGCGGACGCTCGTCCTACGCCGCGGCGTTCCTGGAGCGGCACGGGTACAGGGTCGCGAATGTGGCGGGCGGTTTCGGGGCTTGGGAACGTGCGGGGGGAGAGGTCGTCAAGTAGGAACGCCGAGGCATCCTCGCCTCGGCTCAAGCACCAATCGCAGAACAACCGGGATATGAACCGCCCGATTCAAACAGGAGCACAACGTCATGGCCGCCACCCCCTCCACCATGATCCCCCTCGGCACCCCCGCCCCCGCCTTCTCCCTGCCGGACACGACCACCGGGGGCCGACGGGTCTCCCGCGACGACTTCAAGGGCAAGCCCCTCCTCGTCATGTTCATCTGCAACCACTGCCCCTTCGTGAAGCACATCCGCGCCGAACTCGCCCGCCTCGGACGCGACTACCTGCCCAAGGGCGTCGGCATCGTCGCCATCAGTTCGAACAACGTCGCCACACACCCCGACGACTCTCCTGAAAAAATGACCGCCGAAGCCCGCGACGCCGGGTACACCTTCCCGTACCTCTACGATGAATCCCAGGACGTCGCCCGCGCCTTCAGCGCCGCCTGCACCCCCGACTTCTTCCTCTTCGACAAGTCACACAAACTCGTTTACCGCGGCCAGCTCGACGACTCCCGCCCCTCCGGCCGCGGCCCCGGCGGCGACCTCCCCGTCACCGGCAAGGACCTCCGCGCCGCCCTTGACGCCGTCCTCGCCGGAAAGCCGGTCAACCCGGATCAAAGGCCGAGCATCGGCTGCAACATCAAGTGGAAGGCCGGTAATGAACCGCATTTTTGATGCGGCAAGGCCGATTTCCGGCGTTTCGGCCAGAGCGTGGATATGGGGTGGATATGCGCGGCTTACCGGACGTGCTGCCCCGGCTGGGGCAGGATCGGATATCTTGACGCCCGATGGCCAAACCTCGCCGCAAGCCGACTCCCAAGAGGAGCACCGCGAAGCCCAGCGCCCCGGTGCGCCCGCGCCGCCTCTGGTTGAACGTCGCGGCGCTCGTGGCGACAGTGGGCACACTGATCGCGCTGGCCGTGCTCTCCGGTGCTCCCACTGACCCTAAGCCCTCGCTCGTGACGCCGCGCCCGGTGGCTTCCACCCCGCCACCATCGCCAATCGTCCATCGCACGGATGCTCTCACGCCCAAGACGCTGGCGGAGTTGCTGGCCCTCCCACCCGATCAACTGGAGCGAGTGGACATTGGGCTGATGAACCTCCTCTGCGCCACCGGCCTTCCGGGGAGTGAGGGCTTGGACCTTGCCGCGGCGCTGGTGAAGTTGGACGGCTGGGCCTTGCAGGTCAAGTACGAAACCGATCGGCATATGTACCGGCTCACCGACCCGCGCTACGCCGACTACTACCGGCGCTCGGAGACGTACTTCCGCGCCTCGTGGCTGCTCCAGACGCTTCAGGAAGAGTGCGGCGTCAAGTATAACCACGACCGCATCTTCACCCCGGACTTCAAGGACTCGCGCGACCAGTTCATCCACGGGTTGATGGACCCCGACCAAGGCGGGACGTGCGCCTCCATGCCGGTCCTCTACGCGGCGGTCGGGCGTCGGCTTGGCTACCCGATCAAACTGGTCCAGGCGCGCGGGCACCTCTTCTGTCGATGGGATGACGGGAAGGGCGAGACGTTGAACATCGAAGGCTCGGGTGAGGGCTTCTCTGCGTACCCGGACGACTTCTACCGCAAGTGGCCGTACCCGCTCTCGGAGGCGGACTTGGCGAACCGGGAGTACCTAGTCTCCCTGACCCCGGCGGAGGAGTTGGCCGTGTTCATGGCGGCGCGGGGTCACTGTTACACGGACTTGCGCCGCTTCCCGGAAGCGGTGAGCGCGTACAAGGAAATGGCCCGGCTCGCGACGACGTTCAAGGTCCACGGGAACTTCCTGACCGGCGCGCAACTCGCGACGGACAGGGGGCTTGCCGAGTACGAACGGGTCTACGGGAAGATGCCCGAGCGGATGGACCCGCCACCCCCAACCCTTGAGAATGCCAACACCGCCGGGGGCGACCCTTGACAACCCTGATTTCCTGTATACTGCCCCGGTTCTGATTGTCCGAACCCGCACACGCGGAGACGCCCGATGACTCGTAAACCCATCCTTGTGCTCTTGGCCGTGCTCGCGTCCCTTGTCTTCACGAACAACGCGCACGCGGTCTACAACGTCCAGACGGGACGGTTCCTCCAGAAAGACCCGCACGCCACCGGGCTGCCGGTCATGGAGGTGATGGCATTCCAGGGTCAGCGTATGCATGTCGGGCATCCGACGTTCGATGTTCGACTGCATTTTGCAGACGGAATGAACACCTATGCCCACCTTCGCGGCAATCCGGTCAACAACTCCGATCCGACTGGCCTCTTTAGCCTTGTCGGTGGGTTGATGACGGGCCTTGATATGGCTCAGAGCAGCATGGATGCAATGGACCAAGCCTACAGCGGTGTGGCCACCATGTTCGGCCTCGGTGCGATGATAGAAGGTTACAGTTTCTGGCAGCAGTACGATGTTGATTGGGTCACAGACTGGTCGGCCTCAGACGATGGGTATTCAGGTTCCGCAACAATGGCGATGTATCGCCAGCAAGCGGAGCAAGCAGCAAACGGCCCGATGATGGCCGGGGTGCGAGGACCGGGCAGACTCTCGATGCAAGTCAGTCGCATGGCTCGCTCGGTAGGGAAGATGAAGCCATCCCTCGCCCGTATCAATGCTGGGCTTCAGAAGGCACAGAAGATGCTTGGAGGCTCGCCGCCTCGTACTGGTCCTGCCAAGTTTGGTTCTCCGCAATGGTCCGATGGCGTTCGTGGATACCGCCTTGACCCACCGCATCCGCCTCGGCCCGGTAGGCCCCCCGCAGAAGGCGACTGGCATATCAACTGGTGGGACAACTCGACGGGACAGAAGGGCGTCATACCGCTCTAGAGTGTGTTCGTATGGGCAAGGGCACTCTACCAACCCCAGAAGTTGAGCGGCTTAGGGCTACTTTGCTCACGAAACTCGGGCTAGCCTCGAATGCCGCGCCTTCGGCTGTGCTCTATCGGATCATGGAGCGATCCGAGCCGTGTGGCGACGTGACTATTGATGCGCCGGGTTTCGACCTTGGTAACGTGTTCCAGAAGGCTGGTATCGTACCCGGTCCCACGCTCTACTACTGGCATGGGTGGGATGAGATCGACACCTTCGACCGTATGGATTTGTTGATGAGTATTCGTCTGCTCTGGACTTCTGCTGCGCCGGATGATGTGGATGTATTTGATGATACTCTCGGCTGGCTTCTCACAGTCGATCACACTGGCCAAGTAGGGTGCATCAGGTTCTAATGCAGCCCTTCAAAGCAACGTACTTTGAGCGGGATCATCCGGGCGAGCGATACCCCGCTGTTGACCCGTTGCCGAGTGCAGAAGTGGCATCCTTAGCGGGTCGATTGGCACCCCTCATCACTCGTGTTCATGCTTCCGAGCCGCTTCCGGGAGTGGATGCGAACCCTGAGACATTCCGGCTCAGCGAAGTATGGGCGACCGCCGGGATTCATCCTGCCGATGAACTTCTCCTGTCTTTCGACGCAATGCAGTCGATTGATGCGATGCGGCGCGAGGATGTAGAGCGCAACTTCTCAGACGTTTGGTACCCGGTGTCGGACAACTTGTTCATCTTCGACGGGTCGGCGTCGTGGTTGATGTTCGTACACCATGACGGTTTCATCTACGTCGTGCGAGACTGAAACTTCTACCCAACGTCGTGCCGAATCCGCCGCAGCTCGGCCTCGTCCGCGCTGATGATGCGATCGCCCCCCATTTCGCCCAGGATGTAGGCGATGCACGCCCATGTGCGCGGGCTCGGAATGGCTTTGACCTGCCCCCCAAATCCTGATCCAGGTGCTATGAGGGTCCCGATGGACCCCGGTTGGGTCATGGAGACTCTCGATGAAGCGAACGAGGCATTCGGCGGAACAGATCGTGACCAAGCTGCGTGAGGCGGAGGCGATGCTGGCGGCGGGGAAGACCGTCGCGCAGGTGGTGCAGGCGCCGCGCGGGCGCGATCCGCCCCGTAGCGAGTCTCCAACTGGGCCTGCGCGGTTACGCCGAACTTGGGCGATCGCGGATCGAACACCAACACGTCACCGGCCGGCGGAGCGTTCCGGCCCCCCCGTCGCGCCCCCGCAACATCAAGTGGAAGTAGCACCCATCGGAACCGCGACCATAAGGGAGCGGATTCCTCCAGACTCCCCCCAGCAAGGCAACCGCCTGAAGCGTGCAGCGCCCCCGCTCCCTCATGCCCGCGGTCGCGAAGTCCACCTCCCCCTCGCGTACGCCTCCAACTCCTCCGGCACCTCGCGCAACCCGCGCCGCTTCGCCTTCATCACCGCGTAGTGCAGCGAGTCGTGCATCCGCCGCCGCACACCGTCCGTGATGTTCAGCCCCAGCTTCTCCATCTGTTCAATCGCGAAGGTCCACGCGTAATACTCCTCGCGGCAGCGGGGCTTGTACGTGTTGAACCCGATCGCGTGGTGCCCGATCTCGTGCAGAAAGATCGCCGCCGACATCGGACCCTTGGGCCGCGGCGACTCGATCAGCCGCGCCGTCCGCCCGTCGTGGTACCGCAGTTCCCACGCAATGCCGGACATGGCCGTTCGCCAGCGCCGCACCCGCACGCCGTACTTCGCTAGCATCTCCCGCGTCATCGCATCATACTTGTCCTGCATCGTCGCCCGCGCGGACGGCCCCTTCGATCGGGCCACGCTCGGTGTCTTCCGAACGCCCGCACCCGGCCGGGCGCGCTTCGACGCCCTCTCCACCCGCGACCGCACCGGCGCACGCGGCACCACCCGCTCAATCAGGTCCCACAACGTGTGAAAGGTTCTGCCCATCGTGTCCATTCAACCCCGTTCGCCGCGCCCGCCCACGCTCGCTCGTACTGAACAT
Source organism: Phycisphaeraceae bacterium (assembly GCA_019636625.1). GTDB lineage: Bacteria > Planctomycetota > Phycisphaerae > Phycisphaerales > UBA1924 > JAHBXE01. The sequence goes on along the minus strand of JAHBXE010000023.1, from coordinate 7,583 downwards.
AGGCCCCCGCTCACCCTCCCATTCCTTCGGACTTCCCGCCCACCAGTTGCTCCCCCGTTTGAATCCGCTGCCCCCTCGCAAAGTCCGACCACGGCATCGGGCGCTTCCCCGCCGGATGAACCTCCAGCACCCGCAACACCGACCCGCGGCAGGCCACAAGCCCCTGCTCCACATCCACCACGGCCCCCCACTTCTCATTCAAACCCGCCGCCCCCTCCTCGACGGCCACACGGATCAACTTCACCGGCTGCGACCGGAACCGCACCGTCACCCCCGGCCACGGCGTCAGCCCATGCACCCGACGCCTCGCCATTTCCGCCGTGTCCGCAAAGTCCACCCAGCCGTCCGCCTTCGAAAGTTTGGGCGCGATCGTGACCTGCGACTCGTCCTGAATCGTGCGGACCAGGGTCCCGCGCGAAAAATCGCCGAGCACCCGCTCCACCAGCACGGGCCCATCCGCCGCCAGAAGGTCGTGCAGCTCTCCGGCCGTGTCCATCGGGTCGATCGCCCGGCGCGATTGCCCCAGCACCTCCCCCGCATCCATCCGGTCCGCCAGCGTGATCACGCTGTTGCCCGTCACCGTATCGCCCGCCAGGATCGCCGCGTTGATCGGCGCCGCCCCGCGCCACCGGGGCAGGAGCGAAGCGTGCAGGTTGACCGCGAATACGCCGTCGAGCAGCCTCCGCCCCAGCTTCTGCCCGAACGCAATCACCACCCAGGCCTCCGCCCGCCGCGCACGGATGTCGTCCACCACCGCCGGATCGTTGACCTTCTCGGGCTTCACCACCGGCACGGCCAGGTTCGCCGCCGCCCACTGCGCAATCGGCGTCGGCGTGAGTTCGCCGCCCCGCCCCGCGGGCTTGTCCGGCTGCGTCACCACCGACACAACTTCGTGCTCGCGCGCCAGATGCCGCAACGTCGGCAGCCCAAACGCACCGGAGCCGAGAAAGACAATCTTCATGCCGGCGCAAGCGTAGACCCATCCGACCCGCGACCACGAGGGAGCGGAAACTCCAATCGCCGTTCGCGACCATTCTTCACCGTGAAAGCACGGGCGTTCCCGCCGCCGCCGAAACCGCGACCCAACGCCCCCACCGGCCTCACAGCCTCGCCGACTTCTCAAGCCGCCGCACCGCCGCCCGGTTCTTCAGCCGCGACATCTGCGTCATCCGATCGATGATCAGCACGCCCTCAAGATGGTCAAACTCATGCTGCCAGCACCGGGCCAGCAGGCCCGCCGCCGAGCGCGTAAACCGCTCACCCTTGAGATCCGTCGCCGTGATCGTGATGTGCTCCGGCCGGAGCACCTCGCCCACGACCTCCGGCAAACTCAGGCACCCTTCCTCGTACGCGATCAACTCACCCCGCGGATCCGACAGCACCGGGTTGATGTACACCACCGGCTCCACCGTCGCCGTCGGCGGATCGGACTCCACCGAGCGATCCTCCGTCGGCGGCACGTGCGCCACAAACATCCGCCACGACAGTCCAACCTGCGGCGCCGCCAGGCCGATCCCCTCCGCCTCGAACATCAGTTCGATCATCCGCTTCGCCACCGCCCGAACCTCTTCCGTGACCGAGGGAACCTCCCGGGCTCGTTCGCGTAGAACCCGTTCGGGGTAGCGCAGGATGTACAGCGAGGCCGGATCCATCGACCTCATCGTATGACGAACCCCGGCGTTCTCGGACGGGTCGGGCCGATCCCGCTTCAGGCCGACCCCCAAGCGGTTACAATACTGGCCCGCTGCCGGGGACCACGAAAGGACGATCAGGCTTGGCGTTGTTCAAGAGCAAGAAAGAAACCGATCCCAAGGCCGCGGCAGGGGACAAGGCACCCGCCACGGGAGCCAACGGCGCCCAGGAAGCGCCGCCCCAGTACTCCCCCGACAAGGCCAACCGCTTCTTCGAACACGCCAAGACCGTCCACGAAACCACCAACTACGAATACGCCATGCAGCTCTGGCTCCAGGGCCTGCGTCAGGAGCCGACCAGCATGCGCGGCCTGGAAGGGTTCTGGAACTCCGCCGTCGCGTTCAACGCCGAGGGCAAGTCGCCCAGCAAGGACACGCTCCGCATGTTTGGCGGCCGGGGCGATGTCGAACGGTACATCGAGGCCCTCCTCCAATGGGGTGTGAAGCCCTTGGATGCGCTCTTGGCCGTCAAGGCCACCGAGGCCGCCGCGAAGCTCAACATGCCCGAACCGACCTACTGGATCGGTGAACGGGCGATGGGCGTCGCCGCCAACGAGAAGAAGCCCCGGAAGGAACTCTTCCTGAAGCTCATGGAGGTCTTCGGGAAGATCGGCGCGTACGACAAGTGCGTCGACGCCGGCAACGCCGCCATCCGTCTCGACCCTTCCGACGGAAAGCTCGCCGCCGAGGTACGCAACCTCTCCGCGCAGGCGACCATGAGCCGCGGCGGCTACGACCAGACCGGCCAGGCCGGCGGCTTCCGCGCCAACGTCCGCAACCTCGACCAGCAGCGCCAGCTCGAAGAGGCCGACCGTATCGTCAAGACCGAGGAAGTCATCGACCGCCTCGTCCGCGAAGCCAGGGCCAACTACGAGGCCCGCCCCGACGACCTCCCCACCATCACGGTCTACATCCAGCGCCTCAAGGAGCGCGGCCGCCCCGAGGATGAGAAAGTCGCCCGCGAACTGGCCCTCAAGACCTTCGAGACCTCCAAGCAGTTCCGCTTCCGCGAAATCTACGGTGAACTCCGCCTCCGCCTCGCCTCGCGAAAGCTCGCCGAGTACCGGATGAAGGCCGAGGAAGCCCCCAGCGACGCCCGCGCCCAGGCCGCCTACACCCAGGCCAAGCTCAAGTTCGCGGAGATGGAAATCGAGGAGCTCAAGCTCAAGGTCGAGGCCTACCCGACGGACCTGGGAATCAAGTACCAGCTCGGCAAGCGCGACTTCGACCTCGGCAACTTCGACGACGCCATCGCCCTCTTCCAGGAATCACAGAAGGACGCCAAGCACCGTCTCGATTCCCTCTACTACATCGGCCTGGCCTTCCAGAAGAAGGACTGGACGGACGAAGCCATCCACAGCTTCCGCCAGGCCCTCGAACTGCACAAGTCCCACAGCGATGAAATGGGCACCTCCCTCCGCTACGCCCTGATGACCGCGCTGGAGACCAAGGCCGCCACGGACCGCGACCTCGCCCTCGCCGAAGAAGCCGACAAGATCGCCTCCTCCATCGCCATCCAGCAGATCAACTACCGCGACATCCGCGCCCGCCGCGACGCCATCAAGAAACTCATCGCGGACCTGAAGAAGGGCTGAAGCCCTGAACACCGACCCGCCCACCCCCTCACGCGCCGGCACGCCGCCCATCGTCACCATCATCCCCGCGCGCATGGCCTCCTCCCGCTTCCCCGGCAAGGTCCTCGCCAACAAGACCGGCAAGCCCCTCATCCAACACGTCTGGGAATCCGCCTCCAGGTCCCACCGCGCCTCCCGAACCATCATCGCCACCGACGACCAGCGCGTCATGGCCGCCGCGGCCGCCTTCAACGCCCCCTGCCTCCTCACCCGCGCCGACCATCCCAACGGCACCAGCCGCCTCGCCGAGGCCGCCGCCTCGCTCAACCTCCCCGCCGACGCCATCGTCGTCAACGCCCAGGGCGATGAACCGGAGCTCGACGCCACACTCATCGATGCCGCCGTCGACGTCCTCGAAAGGTCCGCCGCCCCCGTCTCCACCGTCGCCACACCCTTCCGACCCGGCGAACGCCCGGACGACCCCAACATCGTGAAAGTCGTCCTCCGCGGCGACGGCTCCGCCCTCTACTTCTCCCGCGCGCTCATCCCCTTCCCGCGCGACGGCGCCGGCCCCGTCAAACCCCTCCGCCACATCGGCCTCTACGTCTACCGCCGTTCATTCCTCGATCGCTACGTCAACCTCCCCATCACCGCCCTCGAACAGACCGAGCAACTCGAGCAGCTCCGCATCCTCTACCACGGTTTCCCCATCGCCGTCGCCGTCCGCGAAACCTCGGGCTTCGGTGGAGTGGACACCCCGGAGCAGTACGAGCAGTTCGTCGCACGCTGGAACCAAAGGAACTGACCAGGGGCAGGCCGCCGCCCCTTTCTCAACCGTTCCGCACCGCCACCTTCCAGTCGTGGCCGCTTGCAACCCTTGACAATCCAGCCGATATAAGCGTCTGTCCCCCACTCGTCCCGAGGAGCCTCCCCATGCGAGCCGCCAGCCTGATCGTCCTCTTCTGCTCCTCCCTCGCCCTCGCCCAATCCGGCGGCGGCGGCAACCCCTCCTTCGATCAACCCGCCGAAAGGCCGCAGGATCGCGCCCGCCAGGAAGGCCGCATCGACCTCCGCCCCCGCTTCGAAAAGGGCCAGTCGATCAAGCTCAAGATGGAGGTTGTCAACGCCGCAACCCAGCCCGCCATCGCCATCCTCGACGACCCCTCCGACGAACCCCAGCGCCCTTCACCCCAGAAGAAGCCCGCGAACAAGCCCGGCACCCGCCCCGGTTCCAACCCCAACGCCAAACCCGATCTCGAAACCACCAAGAGCAAGGTCGAGTTCGGCATCGTCATGAACGTCAAGGATGTCACCGCCGCCGGCGAGGCCACCGTCGACATGACCTTCCAGACCGTCAAGGTGCTCATCGACGGCCCCGGCTTCAAGCAGGAGTTCGACAGCACCCGTCCCCCTCAACCCGCCAAGCCCGGCGAGCCCGACATCATGTCCACCGTCCTCCGCCCCCTCGTCGGCTCCACCTTCACCATGACCATCGACCGCGCAGGCAACATCTCCAGCGTCACCGGCGGCGAAGGCTTCGCCATGCTCGGACAGGTCACCCCCGGCGCCGGCGGAACCCTCCCCCAGGTCTTCGGCCCCATCCTCACACAAAAGAAAGGCGACGGCTTCGCCCGCGTCGGCGAGTCCTGGGAGAACGCCGACCACCTCAACTCCGGCCTCATGGGCGAGTTCAAGATGCTCACCCGCCACACCCTCCAGAGCGTCTCCGGCAAGGACGCCAAGCTCTCCATCCGCGGCCAGATCAGCCCCGCCTCCATGGCCCCCGGCTCCTCCACGTTCCAGCTCAAGGACTCCGCCTACTCCGGCTCCTACACCTGGGATACCGCCCGCGGCATGATCCGCGACATGGCCACCCGCATGAGCATCACCGTCGAGCACTCCCTCCAGGGCCAGCCCGTCGAGGTCAAGAGCGAGACCACCACCAAGGTGACACGTCTGGACTGACGCCCCTTATCGGCCCTCGCGCTCAAGCCCAGGCCCCGGCTCGCCGATCCCTTCCTCATGGGGAACTCGTTCGAACTCCCGCCGCAGCTCACCTCGCCGCAGAAGAACGCTCGCCGCGCCGGCCGCGTCCGCTGCCAGTGGACCCACTGCAACCTCGGCGAAGTCCTCGACATCTCCAGCACCGGCATGCGCGTCCTCTGCAAGCGCCGGCCCGCCGCCGAAGTCGGCTCCGCCCTCGCCGCCGTGATTGACGGCCTCGACGGCCCGGTCGATGTCGCCGGCAAGGTGATCTGGAAGAAAAAGGTCGGCCTCTTCCGCTGGCAGATCGGCGTCGAGTTCGGCGACCTGCTCCCCGCATCCCGAAAGGGCCTCGCCCTCCTCGCACGCGCCTCACTCGCCAACGACACCATCGCCGTGCAGGACTTCACCCGCAAGTCCGCCTGACCTACTCCGTCAGCGCCAGCATCGCGAACGTCGCCAGCCAGTGCTCCCCCGCGTAGTCCCCCGCGATGTGCGGCAGCGACGCGTTCACATGCGTCCGGTACGCCTCGATCGCCAGCGCCCGCCGCGCATCCCCCTCACCCATCGCCGTCGCCAGCGAACGCCAGCACCACGCCCGGCTCAGGTTCAACCCGTCCAGGTGCGCAATCTGCCCATCCGTTCGATCGCTCACCTCCGCCGGCCGGAACAGCGTCCCCGGCTCCCCCTCCCCCAGCCGCGGCCAGAAACCCCGCAGCCACGCCCCGAACTCCTCCGCCTCCATCACCCGCCGCATCAACTCCGCCTCGCACATCGACGGCGAAAGAAAGTCCGCACCGTCGGGCTCCCACGTCGGACACGCCCGATCCCCCGCAAACCACGCCCTCGCTTTGGAACGGATCGCCGCGTCCAGCCTCGCCTCCCCCGATACCGCCGCGTAATCCAGCGCCAGCCGCAGCGCGAACGCCGAGTTCTGGTGCATCCCCACCCGCACCGAATACGTCGCCCGCGGCAGAAACGTGAGAAACCGCTCCACGAACGCCGCCGTCAACGGCGCCAGCACCCCCTCCCAGCGCGCCATCGCCGAAGCGAAACCCCCGCCTCCCGTCGCGCCGAGCCTCAGCTCCGCCGCCAGCTTCAGCAGCCACGCCCAGCCGTACGGCCGCTCAAACGCCCCCCGCCCCGGCTGCCGCAGATACGCCACCTCCCCCGCCACCGCTTCCTCCGTCAGCCGCCGGTCCAGCAGCGCCCGAATCTCTCCCGCCGCGCCAAGACCCGGTGACAGCCGCAACGCCCGCACCAGCACCCAGTGCGCATGCACGGACGAATGCCAGTCGAACGACCCGTAAAACACCGGGTGCAACTGCCGCGGCGAACGAAGATCCCCCGCATCTCGAATCACATGATCCAACTTGTGCGGATACTCGCGGTCGATGTGCGACGCCGCCAGCGCAACAAAGCGATCGATGTGCTCGTTCAACGTCGCCATGCGGAACTCACGTCGCCGAATCCAGCCCCCCGAACCGCCGCCGCCGCCCCGCATACGCCCGGATCGCCTCGTGCAGCTGCGCCCGCCCGAAGTCCGGCCAGAACGTATCCGTCACGTACAGCTCCGAGTAGCTGATCTGCCACAGCAGGAAGTTGCTGATCCGCATCTCCCCCGCCGTCCGGATCAGCAGGTCCGGCTCCGCCAGCTCGCCGAGGTCCCCCGTGTACAGGCTCTTCGCCACCGCGGCCTCACTTATCGCCGCGGGTGAGAGTTCCCCCGCCGCCACCCGCGCCGCGATCGACCGCACCGCATCCACCAGCTCCGCCCTCGCCCCGTAGTTGATCGCCAGGCACAGCGTGGGACCCGTGCAGTGCGCCGTCGCCCGCTCGACGTCCTCGATCGCCGCGATCACCGACTCCGGCAGCGGCGCCTCGCCCCGACGCCGCCCGATCACCTTGAAGCGGATGTTCTCCCGCTTCATGTGCTCCCGCTCCCCCTCCAGGTACGTCATGCACAACTGCATGAGCGCCTCGATCTCCTCCTTGGGCCGCTTCCAGTTCTCCAGCGAGAAGGAGTACATCGTCACCACCCGCACCCCCAGCCGCCCGCACTCATCCACAATCTCGCGCACCGCCCCCGCCCCCGCCCGGTGCCCCATCATCCGCGGGAACCCCCGCGCCTCCGCCCACCGTCCGTTCCCATCCATGATGATCGCAATGTGCCGCGGGATCCGCGCCGGGTGCACATCCGGCAGCCGACCCATCGGATCAGCCTTCGGATTGCCAACCCGCATCCGCTCCACCGCCGCCAGCGCTTCCTGATCAACCGCAAAGGGGGACACTGTCGTCATAATCACTTCCCCCATCCCCCCCCCCCCCCCCCCCA
>JAHBXE010000022.1 GCA_019636625.1 Phycisphaeraceae bacterium | reverse complement strand
ACCCCGAACCGCCGCCGGATCGCCTTCTCAATCTCCACCGCCACCAGGGCCACCGCGCCCACCCCCACCACCAGCCACCACGCCGCGCCCTCCATCGGCGCCGACTGGAACAGCTTGTTGATCGCCGGGACATAGGTGAACGCCAACTGCACCGCCAACATCGCGCCGATCCCCGCCCAGATCCACAGATTCGACAGCAGCGGAACGCTCCACGCCGGCCGTAGCAACGCGCGGCTCGAAAACAGGTAGAACGCCTCGCCCACCACGATCGTCGCCACCGCCGCCGTCCGCGCCGCTTCCTCCGATGCGCCCCGCAGCACCTCGTAGTGGAACACCGCCACCGTCCCCAGCCCCAGAAGCAACGACACGAAGCCCGTCCGCATCAGCATCTCGAACGAGAACAAGGGCCGCCTCGGATCCCGCGGCGGGCGGGCCATCACATCGGGCTCCTTGGCCTCAAAGATCAACGGCATCCCCAGCAGGATCGCCGTGAACATGTTGATGTAGAGCGCATGGATCGGCTGGATCGGAAGCGGCCAGTTCATCGCGATCGACAACAGAATCACCAACGCCTCCGCCCCGTTCGTCGGAAGTGTCCACACGATGAACTTCGTCAGGTTCGAGTAGACCGTTCTCCCCTCCTCCACCGCCGCCTCGATCGACGCAAAGTTGTCGTCGGCCAGCACCATGTCCGCCGCATCCTTGGCCGCCTCCGTCCCCGCGATGCCCATCGCCACCCCGATATCCGCCTGCCGCAGCGCCGGCGCATCGTTCACCCCATCCCCCGTCATCGCGACCACATGCCCCCGGCTCTGCAGCGCCCGCACCAGCCGGAGTTTCTGCTCCGGCGTCATCCTCGCGAACACCGCCGTCCGTTCCGCCGTCAACGGCAGGTCGTCATCCGACACCTTCGCCAACTCCGCCCCCGTGATCGCCCCCGCCCCCTCCGACCCTTCAATCCCCATGATCTTCGCGATGCTCGCCGCCGTCTTCGCGTGATCGCCCGTGATCATCTTCACCCGGATGCCCGCGCCCCGGCACACCCGCACCGCCTCGATCGCCTCCGGCCGCGGCGGATCCATCATCCCCTGAAGCCCGAGAAACGTCAGCACCCGCCCCGCCCCGCTCAGCGACTCCGCGTTGAATGAACCCGCTTTCCCCTTCCACTCCACCCTCGCAAACGCCAGCACCCGAAGCCCCTGCCCTCCCATCGCCGCCGCCGCGCCATGAACCTCGCCCGCATCCAGCTCCACACGCCTGCCATGCCGATCCATCGCACCGCTCGACATGGATAGCACCCGCTCCACCGACCCCTTCACGTACACCACCGGCCCGCCCTGTTCCGCCGACCGTTCATGCAGCGTCGCCATGTACTGACGATCCGACTCAAACGGAACAACCCCAATCCTGGGCCACGGCTCCGATTCCCCGGCCGGGAGCAGTTTCCGCGCCGAAACGACCAGCGCCGCCTCCGTCGGATCGCCGTGAATCGACCACGCCGGGTCGGCCCCCGGCGGTATCAGCCGTGCATCGTTGCACAGCGCGCCGCACCGCAGCAGTTCCACCAGCGATGGATGCTCGCCCGGCGCCGCCGCCCGCCCGCCATCCACCCGGACCTCTCCCTTGGGCTCGTACCCCGACCCCGTCACTTCGTACAACGTCCCGCCGCCGTCCCCCGCGACCCACGCCGCCTGCACCGTCATCTCGTTCTGCGTCAGCGTCCCCGTCTTGTCCGAGCAGATCACCGTCGTGCTCCCCAGCGCCTCCACCGCCGGCAACTTCCGGATGATCGCCCGTCGCTTGGCCATCCGCGCCACGCCCACCGCCAGCATGATCGTCACCGCGGCCGGCAGCCCCTCCGGGATCGCGCCAACCGCCAACGCCACCGACGCCATGAACATCTCCCCCGCGCCCCGGCCCTGCACGATCCCCACCACAAACGCCAACGCCGACACCACCAGGATGATGATCAGCAGCATCCGGCTAAACGACGCGATCTTCTTCGTCAGCGGCGTCTTGATCTCCTCCGCCGTCGCGATCATCTCGCTGATCCGCCCCACCTCCGTCGCGTCCCCCGTCGCCACCACCACCGCATCGCCCGTCCCCCTCGTCACCAGCGACCCCGCGAAGGCCAGGTTGACCCGGTCCGCCAGCAGCGTCCCTTCCTCGAGCACCTCCGTCTTCTTCGACACCGACTTGCTCTCCCCCGTCAGCGCCGACTCATCGCATTGCAACTCCGTCGCCCGCAGCACACGCACATCCGCGGGAACCCGGTCCCCCGCCTCAAGAACAACAATGTCGCCCACGACCAGCTTCGCCGCATCGATCCGCGTGTTCACCCCGTCCCGCTTCACCGTCGCTTCGAGCTTCATCGACCTCGCCAGGGCGTCAATCGCCTTGACCGCGCGCGACTCCTCCACGAACCCGATCATCGCGTTCACCAGCACAACCCCGAAAATCACCGCGCTATCCAGGTACTCCGCCATCAGCAGCGTCACCACCGTCGCCGCCAGCAGGATGTACACCAGCGGCGCGTGAAACTGCAGCAGCAGCCGCACCCACCACGGCCGCCCACGCCGCGCCGTGATCACGTTCGGCCCGTACCGCTCAAGCCGAGACGCCGCCTCGCCCGTCGTCAAGCCCCGCGCTGCATCCGTTTCCAGCCGCGCCGTGACCTGCTCGCATGCCATCGCATGCCACGCCGCCGATCCACCAATCGCGCCCTCCACGTGGCTTCCCATCGCGAGACTCCCTTTCCCGGTTGATCCCTCAAACGGACCGGCCCCATGCACGCGGACAACGTGAACCCGGTTTTACACCCGCCATCCGCGGGCTTCAAGGAGTCGCGCTGTGAAACCGTACCGAACGCAACGCCCCGCCCCTCAGCCGCGCGCGACCACGCCCCGCCGACGCACCCGAAGCCTCAACCCCGCGACGCGTGAACCGCCTCGCGCAGCATCACCAGCTCCGTCACGTTCTCCGGAGTGACCAGCCCCACGATCCGCCGATGCGACGGCACCGTCGGATCGACCCGGACCACCGCCAGGATCGGGCTCCCTTGGCCCGCCGGCGACTCACCCCCCGCCGCCTTCGACGCTTCCAGCGCCTCGCGAAGATCCAGCCGCTCATCAACCGTCGGGCATCCCCGGCGCATCACCTCGGAAACCCGGGCGTCCATCTTGCCCGCCGCCGCGCCGCGAACCAGGTCCGTCCGCGTCAACACGCCCACCAGCGCCCCCGCATCCCGCTCATCCGCCGCCTCATCCGACAGCACCGGAAAGTCCTGCTGGCTCCCCGAAAGCAGCTCCTCCGCGGCCACCCGAAGGCTGTCCGAGGCCCGCAGCACCGTGAACTTCGTCACCATCGCATCCGCCACCCGCTGCCCCTCCAGCGCCGCCCGGAACCGCTCCTGCTGCGCCTCCGCCCCCGCCCCGAGGAACACGAACACCCCGATCAGCATGAGAAACACATGCCCGGAAAACAGCCCAAACACCACGAACCCCACCGCCACCAACTGCCCCACCATCGCCGCGATCGCCGTCGCCCTCGACCGATCCGTCGCCATCGCCAGCACCGCCCGCAGCACACGGCCGCCATCCATCGGCAACGCCGGAATCAGATTGAACACCACCAGCATCACGTTCACCGAGCCGAGCGCGGCCAGAAAGTGCGTGGAATGCAGCGACGACGCCGTCGCGTTCCCCGCCGCATCCACCCCCACCCGAAAGGCCTCGATCCCGTCCGTCGCCAGAACCGCCGGAACAATCAACGCCGCCAGTACCACGTTCACCGCCGGCCCCGCCAGCGCCACCACCAGCTCCTGCCCGGGCTTCTCCGGCATCCGCTCCAAGCTGGCCACTCCGCCGATGGGCAGCAGCGTGATGTCCCGCGTGCGCACCCCGTACCGCCGCGCTGCCAACGCGTGCCCCATCTCGTGCAGAACAATGCAGCCGAACACCGCCAGCACGAACCCGGCCGTGCGGAGCCCCGCGCCCATCGGGTCCGGGGCGCCGGCCACGAACGGCATCGTCACCAGCCAAACAATCAACAGCCCGAACGTCCAGTGAAGGTACACCGGGACGCCCAGCAACGAACCAAGCTTGAGCGAACCTTTCAACATCGGAACCCACCGCCTTCCCCCGACCTCGCCGCCGTCTCAGACGCCAAGCCCGACCGGGCTGAAGCGCCAAGGATGCAGTGTAGCGGTTCGCCACCCGACCGACGCTGGCCCAAGGAGACGCCCATGAAGCTTCTCGTCGCACACGACGGCTCCGAGTCTTCCCTCGCCGCCATCGACGATCTCGCCCGCGCCGGACTGCCCTCCAAGGGTCATGCGCTCGTCCTCAGCGTTCTCGACGCCTGGGTCCCGCCGCGCGGCACGCAGGCCGATGAAGCCCTCCCCGCCATGCAGGCCATCCGCGAGGGCATCCACAAGGCGCTCGAACGCACGCGCGACACCGCCGAAGTCGGCGCCAACCGTCTTCGCGACAAACTCCCCGGATGGTCGATCACCGCCGAGGCGTGCGCCGACGCGCCGGCCGTCGCCATCGTCAAGCGCGCCGAGGGCCTCGATGGCGGCATCAACGGTCAGCCCGCGGACCTCGTCGTCATGGGATCCCGTGGCCTTGGCGCCGTCCGACGCCTCCTTCTCGGCAGCGTGACCCAGAAGGTCATGCACACCCTTCGCCGATCCCTCCGCATCGGGCGCGAGAGACAAGGCCCCATCACCACCGATCCGCGGATCATCATCGGCGTCGACGGTTCCGACCACGCCCGCGCCGCGATCGATGCGGTCGTGTCGCGTGCCTGGCCCGCCGGCACGCACATCCTCGTCGCCTCTTTCGCCCAGGGTGTCGCCGGCATCGAGCACAGCGACATCGTCGGCCCCACCAGCTCCGTCTGGAGCACCGATCCCGCAAACCCCGGCGCAGGCCCGCCTTCTTCATGGGCCCAGCAACTCGCGACCGACGCCGCAGGCGTCATCCGCGCTCGATGCCCCGGCGTTTCGGTCTCCACCGTCGTCCACCTCGGCGACCCCAAGTACGGGCTCGTCGAGGAAGCCCGCGACTGGGGCGGCCGCGGCGCCGACTGCATCTTCGTCGGCGCCAGCGGCGTCCGCGGGTTCGAACGCGTCCTCCTCGGCAGCGTCTCCAACCACGTCGCCATGCACGCCCCCTGTTCCGTCGAAATCGTGCACACCCGCCCCCGCTAACCCGACCCCGCCACCCCACCCGCTTCACGGCGCGATGAGCCGCCGCGTTACCAGGTTCCCCACCTTCACGCCCCCGCGCTCAAAGTCCGCGATGTTCCCGATCGTCGTCTCCGCTATCGCCGTGCACGCCTCGTGCGTCAGGAACCCCTGATGCGCCGTGATCAGCACGTTCGGAAACGTCATAAGGCGAACAAACACATCGTCCTGTATCACCTCCGCCGAAAGATCACGGAAAAACAAGTCCCCCTCTTCCTCGTACACATCCAACCCCACAGAACCCACCCGACCCTGCTTGAGCGCCGCGATCAGCGCCCGCGTGTCGATCACCGCACCGCGGCTCGTATTGACCAGCATCACGCCCGGCTTCATCCACGCCAGCGACTTCGCATCAATCAAGTGCCGCGTCGCCGGTGTCAACGGGCAGTGCAGCGAGATGATGTCCGACTCCGCGCACAGTGTCGGCAGGTCCACGTACCGCACACCCATCGCCAGGCAGTCCGGGTTCGGCGATGGATCAAACGCCAGCACCCCGCACCCGAACCCGCGCAGAATCCGGCACACAACCTCCCCGATCTTCCCCGTCCCCACCACCCCCGCCGTCTTCCCGTGCATGTCAAACCCCATCAACCCCTGGAGTTCGAAGTTCTGCTCCCGGACCCGGTTGTACGCCCGGTGCACCTTCCGATTCAGCGCCAGCATCAGCGCCACCGCGTGCTCTGCCACCGCGTGCGGCGAATACGCCGGCACCCGCGCCACCGTCATCCCCAGCCGCTCCGCCTCCTCCACATCCACATGGTTGAACCCCGTCGACCGCAACGCCAAAAGCCGAACCCCAAGCCCCGCCAGCGCCCGCAGCACCTTCGCCGACCCATCATCCCCCACGAAGATCGACACCCCCGCCGCCCCCGCCGCGAGCGGCGCCGTCGCCTCGTTGAGCGAAGCCGCCAGGTACACCAGTTCCTGCCCGCTCGCCGCGCCCGCCGCCTCCAGGTACGGCCGCTCGTACGACTTGACCGAGTAGATCGCCGTCTTCATTCCCGATACTACCCCCCCTCCCGCCCTCGCCCCGCCCGTGTACCATGCCCGCATGTCCCAGCCCGCGGCCCAACCCCTCCTCTCCGTCAAGGACCTCTACACCCACTTCCCCATCCGCGCCGGAATCTTCCAACGCACCGTCGGCTACGTGAAGGCCATCGACGGCGTCTCCTTCGAGATTGCCCGCGGCGAAACGCTCGGCCTCGTCGGCGAGTCCGGCTGCGGCAAGACCACCGTCGGCCGCTCCATCCTCAAACTCATCCCCCCCACCTCCGGCACCGTCACCTTCGACGGCATCGACGTCCTCTCCGCCCGCGGCCAGACGCTCAAGTCCATCCGCCGCGACATGCAGATCATCTTCCAGGACCCCGCCGGCTCCCTCAACCCCCGCATGCGCATCGCCGGCATCGTCGGCGAGCCCCTCATCGTCCACGGCCTGGCCCAGTCCCGCGACGAACTGCGGCACAAAGTCGAGGAACTCCTCGTCCGCTGCGGCATGCCCAAGGCCGCCGCCGACCGCTACCCGCACGAGTTCTCCGGCGGCCAGCGCCAACGCATCGGCATCGCCCGCGCCCTCGCCCTCAACCCCCGCTTCATCGTCTGCGATGAGCCCACCAGCGCCCTCGACGTCTCCATCCAGGCCCAGATCATCAACCTCCTCCACGACCTCCAGACCGAGTTCGGCCTCTCCTACCTCTTCATTTCCCACGACATGGCCGTCATCCAGCATGTCTGCAAACGCATCGCCGTCATGTACCGCGGCAAGATCGTCGAAGAAGGCCCGCGCGAAGCCATCCTCGGCAACCCCCAGCACAAGTACACCCAGAGCCTCCTCTCCGCCGTCCCCGAGCCCGACCCCCGCCGCAAGAAGCAGCGCGTCGTCTTCGAAGGCGGCCTGATGTAGCCCCGCTCCTGCATCGGCCCCGCCTCCCCCCGCGAAACCAGGGGCACTATGGTGAAGACCTACCTCCTCATCAACGCGGCGATGTACATCCTCTTCGCCCTCTGGTGCACCTTCGCGCCGACCAAGACAGCCCAGTTCCTCGGCCTGTCCTTCCGTTCCGGCTCCGGAAAGAGCGAGTACATCACCGTCTACGGCGGCCTCGAGTTTGGCGTGGCCATGTTCTTCCTCCTCGCCGCCCTCCGGCCCGAACTCCGTAACGCCGGCCTCCTCTTCGCCCTGCTCTTCTACGGCGGGCTGGTCGTCTGGCGCCTCCCCACTCTTCTCTTCGTCGAGGGCGTGCAGCGGCCAACCTACCTCTTCGCCGCGGCGGAGTTCGTGCTCCTGATTGTCGGACTGGTTGCTTGGATCCTCCGGCCGCCGGCGTAACAATGGCGGATGAACACCGGCCACGACATGACCATCCGTCCCGCCGCGCCCGCCGATGTGCCGCTGATCCTGTCGCTGATCCGCGAACTGGCGGAGTACGAGCGCGACCCCGGCGCCGTGGTCGCCACGCCCGAACTGCTCCGCGAACACCTCTTCGGACCCACCCCCCGCGCCCACTGCGTGATCGGCGAGCTCGACGGCCGGCCGGAAGGCTTCGCCCTTTACTTCTTCAACTTCTCCACATGGATGGGCCGCCCCGGTCTGTACCTCGAGGACCTGTTCGTCCGCCCCGAATGCCGCGGGCGCGGCCTCGGCAAGGCCCTCTTCCTGCACCTGGCCCGGCTGGCCCACGGCATGGGCTGCGGCCGGATGGAGTGGTCCGTGCTGGACTGGAACACGCCGGCGATCGAGTTCTACCGGAGCATGGGGGCGATCTCCATGGATGAATGGACGGTGTTCCGGCTGACGCGGGAGTCGCTGGCGAAGCTGGCGGGTCCACAAGAGCATGAGTCCTCGCATGGCTGAGGGGAGTCCAACTTCGTGGTTTTCGCCTGATACGCTGGAGGGCGTGCGGGCGGCGGGTAATGTGGTGGCGCTTCGGGCGGTGGAAGCGGCGGACGGGGGAAGGGTGGAGGAGGCGAAGGGGTTGTTTGAGGTGGCGGTGGCGGGGAGTGCGGATATGCGGGTGGTGTACGCCGCGTTTCAGTTTCGGTTTCGGATGGGGGAGTACGACGCGGCGGAGGGGCTGGTGAAGCGGCGGCTGGAGCTGGCGGCGCCGGGGTCGGCGGATGAGGCGCGGGCGTGGAACAACTATGGGTTGATCTGGTTCTTCCGGGGGGAGCTGGTCCGGGCGGAGGAGTGTCTGCGGCGGGCGTTGGAGATGGATCGGGCGTTGGGGAACGAGGAGGGCGTGGCGCGGGACCTGGGGAACCTGTCGCTGGTGCCGGAAGCTCGGGGCGAACTGGACGAGGCGGAGCGGTTGAACCTGGAGGCACTGGCGGTGGCGGAGCGGGTGGGGTATCGGGCGGTGGTGGCGAGCCGGCTTTGCAACCTGGGCGAGATTGCGCTGGCGCGGGGGGAGAAGCAGAAGGCGCGAGAGTTGATCGGGCGGGCAGAGGCGGCGTTTGGGGAACTGGGCGATGAGAAGAACCGGGCCAAGTGTGGGGAGTTGATGCGAGCGATGCACAGCAACGGTTGAACTCTGCCGCGGCTTCAAATGAACGCAGCCCCCGTGACGGGGGCTGCGTTGAGAACGATTCAGATCTGATCGAACGCCGAATGCTCAGCGGCGGCGACGCGCGGCGAGGAGGCCGCCGAGGCCGAGAAGAGCCGCAGCGCCGGGCGCCGGGGCGTAGACGACCATGTCGATACCGACAAAGTCGCTGTTGGAGCCCGAGGGGCCGCCATTGGGGACGCTGTAGTGAAAGGCGAAGCGGCCGGAGGTCGGGCCGCCGAGGCCGGAGATGGTCGCCGTGTACTGCGTCCACACGCTGGGATAGCCGCCCGTGGTCAAACCGTTGTTGATGGTCAAGAGTGTGGTGGTGAAGTCTGCGCTGGCCGTGCTGGCGCCGGCAGTGCTGAGCTTGAGGTGCAGGCGATCCGGGAACGAGGGATTGTTTACCGTGCGGGACCAGAACTCGATGGTGTCACCGTTATTGAAGACGACGTTTGGGCTCATAAACCACGTGCTCAGGTTCGAAACACCCGCGCCGTTGTTGAAGTTCATTGCCGCGTGCTGCGTGCCATCGGGAACAGGAGCGAACAGCGTCGACGTGAACACGCCGGTTGTACCGATGGGATTGCTCTCGTTGAGGGCGTGCCAGTTGCCGCTTGGAAGCGCGATCGTGACGCCGGGTGGACCTTGCGAAGCGACGGGAATTGCCGTCTCAAAGCTCTCGGAAAAGAACTGGGCGTGGGCGGAGCCGGCCAACGCGGCGATCGTCAAAAGGGCAAAGCGAATTTTCACTGCAAGTCCTCCTATGCAAAAGGCCCAACTACGAACGAGTGTCTTGTCTCGTCTCGAACCAGATCGCGGCACACGCCGCCAATCCATGAACCCGGTTTCACTGGAATGTCTCTCAAACCTTCCTAACCGAGGCGCTGTGAAGGTAACGAGTCAGTGGCGGCCTCGCAACTGACAAATCATGAAAATCAAGGTTGGACGCGAGAAAATCTGACGTTGGACGTACGGGAGTCGCTTCTGGTGGTCGAGGGATGTCAATCTGGGTAGCTTGAAGTCGCTTCGAGATCACGAACGTGCGGGATCGACTCGGTGGGCCCGTTTCAGGTCTTGCGTTGGACCATGGCTTCGACCCAGACGGGGACGTAGGGGATGATGCAGCCCTTTGAGACGGGCCAGTCTTTGTAGAGGCCGATGGATTCGCCGATGGCGATGGCTCTTGGGCGGAGCTTGGGGTGGTGGATGCCGATGGCCGCGAGCGTGTTGTTCATGGTCCATTGGACCTCGGGGCGGGCCTTGGGCATTTCTTTCTCGATGCGGTCGAGGAGGGCGGGGAGGTCGAGGGCGGGGGTGGCGGTCTTGGAGTTGATGAGGCTGGCGGTGAAGTGCCAGCCGGCGCGAGCGGACCAGGGGTCCTTGCTGGCCTTGGCGGCGGAGAGTTTCATCCACTTCTGGCGGAGGGTCTCCTTGTCGGGGTGGTTGGCGACGATGGAGGAGTTGAACCAGTCGGCGACGTACGCGAAGGCGGTCGTGCGGGTGAGGGTCTCGACCTCGGCGGCGGAGAGGGCCTTGGGATTCATGATGAGCGCGGCGAGCAACTGGGCATCGGCGTTGCCGGTGTCCCAGAGTTTGAGCGCGAGTTCGTGATCGGTCTTGATCTTCTTGGCGAGGGCGCGGATGTCGCCGGACTTGACGCCGAACTGGTTGTCGCCGGCGCCGGCCTTGGCGTTGTGCTTCCGGCGGGATTCATCGGCGAGGGACTTGAGTTTGGCGAGGACTTCCTTGACGGTCATTCGCGCGATTGTACCGGGGCCGCTACCCGGAGTTGAGCATGTGGTGGTCGAGCGAGGTGATCAACCAGCGGTTCTCGATGAGGGCGAGATCGATATGGAACCGGGAGCGGTCGCCGCTCTCGAAGGTGAGCGTGGCGGACCAGGTGAAGGAGTGGTCGGTGAAGGTGATGGTGGGCGGGTCGATCGCGATGAGCGTGGAGGAGGGATCGGGGAGGGCGGCGAGGGGGGATTCGGGGACGGGGATGTGGCCGTTGATGGAGGCGGGGTCGCGGGGGGTGAGGGGGTGGGAGAAGGCGAGTTCGAGGAGGGGGTTGGGTGGGGGTGGGCGGGGGGGTGGATTGGGTGGTCGGGTTGGTTGGTTGTGGAGGGATTGTTGCGCACGCCTCGGAGAGGCGTGCCACCATGGAAAGGCGTGCCACTGGGGAGGGGGATGTGAGGTGGCGGCGACCATGTGGGGGAAGATACGAGCGCGGCGGGGAGATGCAAGGGGGTTTGGGTGCATGGCCACGAAACGTGCGCACAATGGTGGTCATGCGGCACCAAAGGCAGGTACGCGGAGGGTGGGAGTTCGGACGCTGGGGCGCGGAGGAAGATGAAACCGAGGGCTGGAGGGGGGGCGGGGAGGCGCGGAGAGGGATGCCGGAACGGCTTGGGTGGCAGATTGGGGTCCGTCGCAACGCCTGGCGGGGCCGGTGTTCCGTGCTGGACCGCGTGGGGTGCTGGCTCGGGCCTGCCCGCTCTCTGGTTCATGTCGAGTGGGAAGCGGGCGGCGCCTGGCTCATCTGCTCGATCGCTTCCGCACACTCCTGCGCGGTGGCGATGGATGCACGCAGGGGTGCGGCGGCGTCGGCGGATCCGGTGAGCAGGGCGTGCAGCGTGGCTCGCTCGGACCTGATCCAGGCGGCGGCGTGGTCTCTCTGGGACTCGATGGCGCCGGCCGCGGCCTCGTACCACGCGCCGGCGTAGCGGCGCAGGTTGATCCAGACTTCCCAAGGGACCTTGGAGCGACAATGGGAGCGGAACAGGCCGCCGATGAGGGGCATGGGCAGGAGCCACCAGAAGAGGTCCCAGTGCGACATGAACGCGAGGTCGACGGTCACGGGTGGGGCGACGGTCTGGGCGGGCGAGGGCTCCCAGGCGATGGGCGAGAAGGAGATCCCGAGGGATTGGCTGACGTTGCGGCTCAGGCGATCGCGGAAGGCCTCGGCGATGCGTCGGAAGCGGCGCTCCGCCTCCGCGAGGAGGCGCCGGGCGACGGCGCCGGCCTGGGGCGCGAGGGCGGCGAGTTCGGCGGTTACGCGTTCCTGCATGAACGACTGGTAGCGTTGGGTCTGGACGCCGAGGTGGCCGCGCCACGACTTCATTTCGGCGAGGGAGGCGATGAGGTGGCGCTGGATCTCGTCGCCGTGGGTGAGCAGGGCGCCTTCGAACTCCGCGCGCGATGGCCCGATGACGCTGGAAGCGGCCTGGGACAGTTCGCGGGAGATGACCGGCTCGGCGATGGAATCGTCGAGCACCGCGTGGAGGAGGGCCTGGCGATCGTGCCCGGCCTTCTCGGCGGCTTTCAGCGCGATTTCGAGGTACTCGCGGGCGGCCCCGGCGATGTGGAGAAGTTTGTGGTTCAACGCGGCGGCGCGTTCGGCGGAGGCGTTGGCGGCGAAGGGAGCCAGCACGGCCTGGCGGAGGTTGGCGAGGTGGCGCTGCGGGTCGCGGCGGGTGGAGAACTCGATGATCTGGGGCGTGGCGTGGGGCGGGAGGGCGAGGGCGTTGCGGAGTCTTGGGGCGATGAAGTCGCGGACCTGCCGCACCTGGGCCTCGGTGAGCAGGTCGGTCTTGGTGAGCACGACGACGACGCGGGAGGCGATGGGTTGCAGGGTGCGGATGAGGCGGAGGTCCTCTTCGGAGAGGGGGCGCTCGACGCTGATCGCGACGAGAGCGAGGGCGACGCTGGGGAGCCAGTCCAGGGTGCTCTGCGTGTTGTGGGCGTGGATGCTGCCGAGGCCGGGGGTGTCGACGAGTCGGATGCCGGGGAGGTCGGCGAGATTGGGGGTGCTGATATCGACGGCGGAGACGCCCTTGGCGTTTTCCGGGTTGGCGGATTCGGCGATGTAGTCCGCCGCGGTGTGGAGGGGGATGTCGATGTGGGCGCCGTCGAGTCGGGTGATGGAGGCGGCGGGTTGCGGGCCGGGGCGGAGGCGTGTGATGACGGCGGTGACGGGGAGGACGCCGACGGGGAGGATGTCGTCGGCGAGGAGGGCGTTGAGGAGGGAGGACTTTCCGCTCTTGAACTGGCCCAGGACGGCGATATCGAGCGGGGCGTCGGAGGCGAGGAGTTCGCGGCAGGCGGCGAGTCGCGGTTCAAGGGTGGTGAGCGCGTGGCGTTGCACGATTCCGGAGAGGGCGGCGAGATGACGTTCCGGATTGTGCATCGGGGAGGACGGGGCTGCGGGGGTATGGTAACGGGGCGTGTGGGGGTGACATGGTGGGGTTGCTGGATGATGGTGGGTGGGGTTGTGGCGCGTTCGAGAGGATGGGAGGGGGTGGCACGGGTTGGAGTTGGACACGGGCACCACCTTCCTGAAGACAGGAAGGTGGTGCACGGTTGTACGTTCCAGGTCAAAGAGCACCACCTTCCTGAAGACAGGAAGGTGGTGGCACGGGTTGGTGATTCATGTTGGGAGGGTGATGCCACCTGCCCTTGTTCCACCCCTTGGGGGTGGGAACGGAAGTTTGGGATGGGGCCGCTTTCCGGGGGTGCAGAGCCACCCCCGGCTACTTTCGTTCACCCCGTTGGGGTGAAGAAGGTCAGCCGCCGGCGCTGCCTTCGCCGCCGGGGAGGGTCATGCTCCACGGGTCGAGGTACTTGTCGATGTCGGCCTTGGTGATGGTCTTGCCGGAGAAGTCTTTCGTGCCGACCACGGTTTCGTGGGCGAGTTGGCGGACGGTCTTGCCTTCCTTGAAGGCCTGCTTGGCGAGGGCGGCGGACTTGTCGTAGCCGATCACCGGCACGAGGCTGGTGCACATGGCGAGGGAGCCTTCGATGAGGCTCTTGCAGCGGGCTTCGTCGGGCTTGAGGTCCTTGAGGAGGTTGTCGTTGAACATGGTGCAGGCCCGGGCGAGGAGGTAGACGGAGTCGAGGAGGTTGGCGGCCATCATGGGCATGGCGACGTTGAGATCCAGCAGTGAGCCGACGCCGCCGAGGCCGCCGAGGCGAACGGATTGGTCGTTGCCGATGACCTGGCAGCAGACCATGATGACGGATTCGCAGATGACGGGGTTGACCTTGCCGGGCATGATGCTGGAGCCGGGCTGGACGGCGGGGAGGATGAGTTCACCGATGCCGCAGCGGGGGCCGGAGCCGAGCCAGCGGATGTCGTTGGCGATCTTGGAGAGGCTGACGGCGATGGTGGCGGTGTGGGCGGAGGCTTCGACGAAGGCGTCCTTGGCGTGCTGGGCTTCGAAGTGGTTGACGGCTTCGCGGAAGTGGATGCCGGTCTGGCGGGTGAGTTCCGCCGCGACGAGTTTGCCGAAGTCTTCGTGGGTGTTGATGCCTGTGCCGACGGCGGTTCCGCCGATGGGGAGTTCGGAGAGGGTGTGGAGGGCGCGGTGGAGGCGTTCCTCGGCGTGGCGCATCTGGGAGGCGTAGCCGGAGAACTCCTGTCCGAGGCGGATGGGTGTGGCGTCCTGGAGGTGGGTGCGGCCGATCTTGACGATCGAGTCCCAGGCCTTGGCGTGGGCTTCAAGTTTTTCGGCGAGGGCCTGGACGGCGGGGAGGAGTTCGGTGTGGATGCTGATGGCCGCGGCGAGGTGCATCGCGGTGGGGAAGGTGTCGTTGGAGGACTGGCCCATGTTGACGTGGTCGTTGGGGTGGACGCCCCCGGTCTTGAGGTAGGCGGGGTCCTTGGAGGAGCCGATGGGCTTGTGGTTGCGGAGGCAGACGAGGTTGGCGACGACCTCGTTGACGTTCATGTTGGTGGAGGTGCCGGAGCCGGTCTGGAAGATGTCGATGGGAAAGTGTTTTTCGAGGCCGCCGAAGGGGGCGAGGCCGTCGGCGATTTCGTGGCAGGCTTCGACGATGGACTTGGTGCGCTTGTCGTCGAGGCGGTCGAGGCGGTTGTTGACGGTGGCGCAGGCGGCCTTGAGGGTGGCGTAGGCGCGGATGATGCGGGCGGGGACGGGTCGGCCGGAGACGGGGAAGTTGAGGACGGCTCGCTGGGTTGAGGCGCCGTAGAGGGCGTCCTGGGGGACTTCCATCTCGCCCATGGTGTCCCTTTCGGCGCGGGTGGCGGATTGAGCGGGAGCGGGGCGAAGCGGAGCGGAGCGGGTGGAGGAAGAGGGCTTGGAGGGGGAGGTCTTGGGGGACTTCTTGTTGGTGGTTTTGGGCACGGTGGAGCCTCGGTGCTGGGGATGGAACTGGGGTGGTTTGGGGGTGTCTAAGGGGAGTGTAGGGGGGGGATGGGAGGGTGTGGAGCCGGCGCTGGGAAGGGGCCGCGGGGGCTGGCGGGG
This sequence comes from Phycisphaeraceae bacterium, assembly GCA_019636625.1. Classification (GTDB taxonomy): domain Bacteria; phylum Planctomycetota; class Phycisphaerae; order Phycisphaerales; family UBA1924; genus JAHBXE01. The sequence continues at coordinate 37,579 of JAHBXE010000022.1, read as the reverse complement.
TGCTAGGCTGAGGGATCAACAGGAGTTGACCATGAACCGGATGTGGCTGGGACTGGCGTTGATCGGGTTGATGGCGGGTCCGGTGCTGGCGCAGGGGCGGGGCCGGGATCCGGGCAAGAGCGAGCGGCCCAGGGTGATCGAGCGGACGAACCCGCACGACTGGACCGCGACCATCACGCTGAACCTCCGGCCGATGACGCGGACGAACCCCAAGACGAAGATGCCGGAGCGGGAGGCGTTCGACTTCACTTCGGCGGCGGTGGTGTTCCCGATTGTTCGGGAGACCTCGATGTCGGTGCTGCAGGTGACGGATCGGGAGCTGGAGGGGCGGCTGCGGCTGAATGACAAGGGGGTGTTGGACAAGCCTTCGGAGATCCTGGCGGGGTATCCGGCGGGTGTGCGGCTGGCGAAGTGGGCGATGCTGGGGTGGACGGGGGAAGAGGTCGAGGTTCAACTCAAGCTGCCGGTGACGTCGTACCGGACGAAGTTTGATGAGGCGGCGGCGATGCGGCTGAAGTGGCCGGACTCGTGGGGGGCGGCGCAGACGGCGCTGGAGCCGGAGTATTACATCGACCTGGGCTTTGACGGGCCGTACGACATGGCGCCGGTCAAGGACCTGGTCCAGAAGTGGACGGGCGGGAAGGACCCCAAGAGCCTGCCGCCGGCGCAACTGGCGAAGTACTTTGCCGGGGAAGTGATCCGGCACGTGCAGCCGTCGGGGAACGGGATCAACAACGCGCGGACGGGGGAGATTGAGGGCGTTTCGCTGCAGGGCGCGCCGGAGACGGCGCGGACGGGTCGGGGGACGGAGTTTGACATGGTGTGCCTGCTGGTCGCGGCGTATCGGCAGGTGGGGCTGCCGGCGCGGTGCGTGATCGGCCTGGATGCGGGGGCGAGCAAGGACGGGCGGTTCCTGGGGAAAAAGGGGTCGTCGTCGATCCGGGCGTGGGCGGAGTTTGCGCTGGTGGACCCGTCGCTGGATGACCCGGTCGTGTGGGTTCCGGTGGATGTGGTGCGGATGCGCAAGAGCAGCACGCGGCCGCCGCCGCTGGACCGGCCTTGGCCGTACTTCGGCGAGCACAAGGAGATGGACGGGGTGATTCCGTTCGCGTTCCAGTTCTTTGCGCCGGTGAAGGGCGTGGTGTCGCACGGGTCGCCGGCGTTCTACGGGTGGATGGTGACCCCGGCGCCGCCGAAGGAAGTGGTCCAGACGATTCGCTTCGAGGCGATCACGACGCCCAAGCGCGGGGGCGAGGACAAGGACGACAAGAAGAAGGGGCCGTACGGGCGGTGAGCGCTGTCAATCGCCTCCGGCAGGGTGGGTGAGAAGCTGGGCAGTTCCGGGGAATTGGGGTGGCGGTGCTGTTTTTTGCGCCGGGCGGGTTGCGGGGGAGGAAAGCTGAGGCACCTTTACGTGTGGAGTGGAGCGCGCGGACGGAGATGCCGCGGCGTGACCGTTCCGGGTTCGCGCAGTGGGCGCGATGGCGGGAAGGGAGCCGGCGATGGGTGTATCGCGTGGATGGCGAATCGCGGCGGGGGTGCTTCTGGCGTCGTCGGCGTCGGCGGTCGCGGGACCGGACTGGACGGAGGTCAATGACGCCGGGCAGCAGTTGTTCACGGCGCAGGTGCCGCGGGGCACGGCGGGGTCGCTGAACACGATTTCGGGCGTGCTTGGGGGGACGGGGGTGGAGCCGGACTTTGCGGATTGCTACATCATCCGGATTGTGAACCCGTCGATTTTCTCGGCGACGGTGACGACGGCAAACTTCGACGCGCAGCTGTACCTGTTCAACATTTCGCTGCCGGGCGGGGCGTACGGGCTGCTGGCGAACGATGACCAGTCGCCTTCGAACAACCTGCCGCGGTTCACGAACGTGTCGACGGACGGGACGAACGTGATCGTGGCCCTGCCGGGCGACTACATGATCGGGATCTCGGGGACGAGCTTCCATCCCTTGGCGCCGAGCGGTCCGGGCGGGGCGACGGGGCGGATCTTCAACTACGCGAACCTGACCGAGGTCTCGGGGCCGGACGGTCCCGGCGGGTTCAACCAGCTGACGACGTGGTCGGGGCAGGGGGAGTTCGGGGACTACATCATCACGCTGACGGGGTGCGACTTCCCGATCTTCCCGGCGCCGGGGACGGCGGGGATGCTGGGGCTGGCGGGCGTCGTGATGGCGCGCCGGCGGCGGTAGGCCCGGGGCTCAGGTCCCCCACCACTCTTCACCCCAAAGCATGACGTTCATCACGGGCCAGGCGAGGTGCCACGCGCGGTCGGGCGCGGCGGCGATGGCCTCGATCGCGGGGAGGGTGAAGGCGTCGCGAGCGAAGCGGGAGCGGCGGAGGCGCGGGGCGAGGTCCGCGACCCAGTCCTGCATCGGGAGGGGGAAGCTGGCCTTCGGCCTTGACACGATTTCGTGCGGGAGGTGAGGGGCGAAGGCGCGGCGGAGGACGACCTTGGTCCCGGTTGTCGGGGGGTCCGCGGGGCGGGGGCGGTGGGCGAAGGTGAACTTGTCCTCGATGGGGAGCGACTCGGCGAGGGCGGCGACGGCGGCGTCGGCGAAGGGCGTGCGGCTCTCGACGCCCTCGAGCATGGTGGCGGTGTCGAGGCGGGCGAGCAGGCCGGTGAGGTTGATGCGGCGAAGGAAGCGGAGGTGGGGTTGGAGGGGATGCTCATCGCGCGGAGGCGGGGCGGAGCGGTCGAACTCCTCGGTGTAATACTGGCGGAGGGCGTCGTCGTGCTCGGCGGCGCGCCAGAGGTCGGCGGCGAGGATGGCGGGCTTGTCGGAGGGCTGGATCCAGGCGGTGGCGGCGAGCTGGAACTCTCCGCCGCGGCGGACGCCGGGGCGGAGCCAGGGGGTGTTGGGGTCGAGACCGGCGCGAGGGAGGAGGCCCTCGAAGCGGAGGGCGTCGAGGATGGGGAGTTCGTAGCCGGCGAAGAGTTCATCGGCGCCTTCGCCGGAGAGGGTGACGATATGGCCGGCGGCGCGCATGCGCCGGGCGATCTCGTTGATGGCCACCTCGTTGGGCGTGGAGAGGGGGAGGCCCATTTTCGTGACCAGCTCGGGCCACCGCTGCGCGAAGCACTCGCGGGAAATGGGGGCTTCGGTGTGGTGGGAGCCGAGGCGTTGGCTCATCAGTCGGGCGTGCGGGAAGTCGGGTGCGCTGTCGGCGCCGGAGCAATAGGTGTGCAGGGCGGGGAGGTGGTCCTTCGCGGTCGCGGCGATGATGGAACTGTCGAGGCCGCCGCTGAGCATGCAGCAGAGGGGGACATCGGCGCGGAGGTGGCGGATGATGGACTCTCGAATCTGGGTTTCGACGAGGCCGGTCGAATCGGCGGCGTGGATGGAATCGGCGAGGGCGGGGAGCGGGGGCGCGAAGGAGGCGATGTCGAGGTGGCGGCGCGCGGCGAGCGTGACTTCATCGCCGTCGATGGTGAACTCGAGTGACTCGCCGGGGCGAACAGTGCGGACCCCCTCGAAGAGCGTGCGCTCACCCAGGACGGTGCGGATGGTGGAGAGGTAGGCGCTGACGGTGATCCAGTCCGGGCGGCAGGGGACGTCGGGGTGTTCGAGGATGGGGCGGGGCTCGCTGGCGAAGAGGAGAGACGGGCCGTCGGCGGTGGGGCCGAGGCGGTAGGAGAGCGGCTTGATGCCCAGGGGGTCGCGGGCGAGGAGGAGGCGTCGGTCGCGGGAGTCGTAGAGGGCGAGGGCGTACATGCCGCGGAACCGGCGGAGGGCGTCGGTCCCCCACTGCTCGAAGGCGGCGAGGATGGTCTCGGTGTCGGAGGAGGTGGTGAATGAGTGGCGGTGGAGTTCGCGGCGGAGATCGAGGTCGTTGTAGAGCTCGCCGTTGTAGACGAGGGTGAAGCGGCCCGAGGCGGAGCGCATGGGCTGGGCGGCGGCGTCGGAGGGATCAAGGACGGCGAGGCGGCGGTGCGCAAGCAGGCAGCCGTTTTCTCGCCAGAGGCCTGCGCCGTCCGGGCCGCGGTGGGCCATCAGATCGCGCAGGCGACCGGCGTGGTCATCGCTGAGGCTGATGGGTCCGGGGGCGAAGATGCCGAAGATGCCGCACACGAGGGCGGATATCGGCGAGATGAGGGTGGCGCGTGCATGGACGGAAGGTGGGAGGCTGGAGAGGGGGAGGTGGGAAAGAGCGCAGGAAACGGCCCGCGTCGGGTTGACGCGGGCCGCCGGGTGAACGAAGGGCTGACAGCGCTCAGCGCGTGAAGCTGGGGGTCGAGAAGATCTCCTTGAAGAGGGCGAGGTCGCGGGCGTCGCAGAGGCCGTCGCCGTTGAGGTCGCCAAGGCCGGCGCTGAAAGCGGCGAGGTAGTCCTGGACGTCGGCGATGTTGACGGCGCCGTCGTTGTTCCAATCGCCGCGGAGCGTGCCGCCGAAAGCGCCGCGCGGGCAGTTGGCGGCGGAGCAGGGCACGTTGTTGCCGCGGTAGAGGCCCTGCTGGACGGCGCAAGCCTGTGGCGTGAGGACGGCGCAGGAGCCGTCGGGCAGGCAGCAGGCGCCGGAGGGCGGCGGGCAGGTGGTGTTGGAGCAGGTGGTGCCATCGCCCTGGTACACGCCGCCGCGGCTGGTGCAGAAGGCTTCGGTGGTGACGATGCAGAGTGTGCCGACGGTGGCGGCGCTGAGGCAGCAGGCGCCGGAGACGCCGGCGGGGCAGGCGTTGGCGGAGCAAAGAGTCCCGGCGCCGGCGAAAGTCCCGCCGAGGTTGGCGCAGTTGACCTGGGTGGTGACGACGCACTGACCGTTGGGGAGGCAGCAGCGGCCGGCGGGGGTGGTGAAGGGGCAGGACTGGTTGGTGCACTGGGTGCCGTTGCCGCGGTAGATGCCGCCAGCGGAGGCGCACTCACTCTGCGAGAGGAGCTGGCATGAGCCGCCGGGGAGGCAGCAGGCGCCGACGGCGGGCGGGCAGGCGGCCGGATCGCAGAGGGTGCCGACGCCGCCGAAGACACCGCCCAGGTTGGCGCACTGGGATTGCGAGGTGACGAGGCACGCGCCGGTGGGGAGGCAGCAGCGGCCGCCGGGGGTGACAGACGGGCAGGTGTTGCTGGCGCACGGGACGCCAGGCCCGCGGAAGACGCCGCCCGCCTGGTGGCACTGCTGGAAGGTGGTCACCTGGCATGAACCGTTGGGGAAGCAGCAGGCGCCGGAGACGGTGGTGCAGGTGATGCCGGCGCAGAGCGTGCCGGCCCCCTGCCAGAGCCCGCCTTCCGACACACATGTTTGCTGTGTGGTCCGGATGCAGACGCCGGTGCTGAGGCAGCAGGCGCCGGAGGGGGCGTTGCAGTTGGCGTTCTGGCAGTTGGTGCCGTTGCCGCGGTAGGCGCCGCCGACCGCGAGGCACTGCTGCTCGGTGGTGATGGTGCAGGAGGGGTTGGAGGGGGTCGTGGCGGGGAGGCAGCAGGCACCGGTGGTGGGTGCGCAGGTTGTGTTGGAACAGGCGGTGCCGACGCCGCGGAACAGGCCGGACTGGGCCGTGCAGGTGGCGAGTGTGGCGAGGACGCAGGAGCCATCCGGTAGACAGCAGGCGCCGGTGAGAGAGGAGTTGAGGCAGATGGAGGCGGTGCAGGCGGTTCCGGGCCCGCGCCAGACGCCGTTGAGGGAGGCGCACTGGGCCTGGGAGGTGACCTGACAGACGATGGCGCCGGTGGCGGGGTCAGGGAAACAGCAGGCGCCCGTGGGCGTGGTGGTCGGGCAGTTGCCGGGGGCGCAGGTGGAGTTGGGTCCCTGGAAGGTTCCGCCTTGGGCTGCGCACTGGGCCTCGGTGCGGATCACACAGCCGCCGATCGAGCCCGTGTTGGCGGGGAGGCAGCAGGCGCCGACGATGGGGGTCGGGCAGGTCGTCGAGGCACAGAGGGTGCCGTTGCCCTGGTAGGTGCCGCCGTTGCTGGTGCACTGGACCTGGGTGGTGATGAGGCAGTTGACGCCCAGGGGCGAGACGATGCAGCAGGCGCCGGTGGCCGGGGGTGGGCAGGCGGTGGCGCAGTTGGTGCCGGCGCCCTGGAAGGTGCCGCCCTGGGCGGTGCACTGCGCCTGGGTGAGGGTGTGGCACACCAACTGTCCCGTGGCGGGGTCGGGGATGCAGCAGGCACCGGACGGGGCGGTGTTTGCGCAGGATGTGGCGGTGCAGGCCGAACCCGGGCCGAAGAACACACCGTTGAGTGCGGCGCATTCGGCTTGGGTCTTGATGAGGCACGTGGCTAGGCCGCCGTTGGCGACGCAGCAGGCGCCGGTTCCGGGGGTGATGTTGGTGCAGGTGGTGGATGTGCAGGGCAGGTTGTTGCCCCGGTAGATGCCGTTGGCGGCGGCGCACTGCTGCGGCGTGAGGACCTGGCACGAGTATCCGGCTGGCAGCGGGACACAGCACGCGCCGGTCTGGGCGTGCGCGGTTGAGAAGAGAGCAAAAACGGCCAAGCCTGAGAGGATTCTGGCGATCATGGGAGTCTCCTCGGATCAGGGATCAGAGCGTGGGTTTTCGGTTGCCCGGCATTGTCTCAGAACTCGAGAGAATTGCAAGAACCGTCGAATCGAGGAAGGCAGGGCGATGGGGCATTTCCGCTGCTCGGACAGGGTGAGCGGATTGATTCGGCCTCTTTTTGAAGCAAAGATGGCGGGATTGGAGAGGTGCCAGAGCGGTTGAATGGACCGGTTTCGAAAACCGGCAGTGGGCGTAAGCTCACTCGGGAGTTCGAATCTCCCCCTCTCCGTTGATGACGGGAGCCCCGATGGGCTCCCGTTTGTCATTCCCCCCCACCCCCCTACCCCTCCCCCTCCACTCACCGCCCGCCGTACCGATCCTCTGCTGCAGTTCCCTCTGCCGCCTTGCACGGCTCGGGTCATGACCGGGGATTGATGCCAGTCATGCACAAGGAGGTCGTTACGATGAGACGCCGGGCACCGGGTGCAGGGCACGCATGAAGAAGGCTGTATTTCTTGACCGGGACGACACGTTGATGGCGGCCAACGCGCTGCCTCCCCCGCCGCCGCCGGGCGCGCGGGGGGATGTGGTGGACCCGTCGCTGGTGCGGCTGCTTCCGGGCGCGGCGGAGGCGTGCCTGCGCCTCAAGCACGCCGGGCTGACCCTCGTGGTGGTGAGCAACCAGGGATTGGTGGCCCGAGGCGCGGGGACAATCGGGACCGTGCATCGTGTCAACCGTCGGCTGGAGGAGTTTTTGGGACCGGGCGTGATTGATGCGTTTTACTTCTGCCCGTTTCATCCCAAGGGAGCGACGGCGGGGTACAGCACCGAGCATCCGTGGAGGAAACCGGGGGGTGGGATGTTGTCGGCCGCGGCGAAAGAGCTTGGCGTGGAGCTGGCGGTGTCCTGGTTGATTGGCGATGCGGCGCGTGATGTTGACGCGGGGATCGCGGCGGGTTTGAGGGCGGAGCGGTGCCTTCTGCTCGGCCCGGGGATGAGCATCGTTGAGGCGGCGGATCAGATCGTCGGGAGCGTGTAGCATCTCGCGCATGTCGGAACTGCCGCTGCGGTTGCTTGTGGTGTGCCCTTCGTGGGTGGGCGATGCCGTGATGGCGACGCCGGCGCTGCGGCTTGTGCGTTCGAGCTTGCCGGGGTGTTTCATCGGCGGGCTGGTTCGTCCGGGGATTGACCAGATCCTGGCGGGGACGGACTTCTTTGATGAGGTTCATGTCGAGCGGGCGGCGGGGATGATGGGGCCGAAGTTTGTCGCGGCGAAGGTGAGGCCGCGGCGGTACGACACGGCGCTGCTGTTCACGAACTCGCTCTCGACGGCGCTGATCGTGCGGATTGCGGGGATCCCGCGGCGGTTCGGGTATCGGAAGGATGCTCGCGGGCCGCTGCTGACCCACAAACTTGACTTGCCGAGACGGAAGGACGGCTCGCGGGAGGCGGTCCCGGCGGTCGGGGCGTACCTGAACATCGCGAGGTTCATGCTGCGGACGTTGGGGAGTGATCGGGTGCCGCCGGATCCGGCGGATCCATTTTCAGTGCCTCCGGGAGTGAAGATGGAGCTGGCGGTGACGGAAGCGGAGGCCGCGGCGGGGGAGGATGTGCTGCGTCGGTCGGGGCTGTCGGTGGAGGCGCCGCTGGCGGTGCTGGTGCCCGGGGGAAACAACCCGGCTAAACGGTGGCCGGAGGATCGGTTCGCGAAACTGATCGAGCACTTGCACCGTGAGCACGGGCTGACGAGCTTGATCAGCGGGGCGCCGGGAGAGAGCGACATCATCGAGCGGATTCGGTCGGCGACCAGCTCCCCCACTGCTTCGCTCGCGGAACTGGGAGCGACGCTCGGTGCGCTCAAGGCGATACTGGCATCGGGCCGGTGCCGGATCATGGTGGCGAACGACACGGGGCCCCGGCACATCGCCGCGGCGTTTGGCGTGCCGGTGGTGTCGCTGTTTGGGCCGACGGATGCGAAGTGGACGACGATTCCCACGGGGCCGGGGCCGGGGGGGCCTGGGGGTGAAGTGGTGATCGAGGCGGACCCGACGCTTCCGGCGGGGGAACTGAGCAACGACCACCCGGAACGGTGCCGGATCGAGCGGATTGAGGTGGAGCGGGTGCTGTCGGCGGCCGATGAAGTGCTCTCACGGGGGGTTTTTACGCGGATGCAGCGGCAGCCTTGACCGAGGCGGCGGGTCCCGTACGATTGCCACTCGACCGCCGCGGACACGCGCTGGTCGAACAACTTGGGGGCATAGCTCAGTTTTGGTAGAGCGCATCCATGGCATGGATGAGGTCAGGGGTTCGAGTCCCCTTGCCTCCACTTTCGGGAAACGCCGCGGGGGACGGGGATTCCGGTGGATCGAATCAGGTGCAGCCGGCGGCGAAGGTGTTCAGGAAGCACTGAAAGTCATTGGCGGTGAGCAGGGGGCTTCCGGTGCTGCGGTCGCAGTTGGCGGCGGGGTCGGCGGCGGCGTACTTGTTGAGGAAGCACTGGAAGTCGTTGGCGGTCAGCGCGGGAGTGCCGGTGCTGCCGTCGCAGTTGGCGTAGCAGGTCAACGCGATGAAGCGTGTCGCATCGTTGAGGTTGATCCAGCCGAGGTTGGGTGACCAGGCATATCCCCGGAGCCGATTGGCGGCGAAGTCGATCCGCGCGGGTTGCGCCGGAGAGGCGAGCGCACCGCCGCCGAAGTTGATCCAGCCCGCGTTCTCCGACCACCCGTACCCCGAGAGTTCGCCGGATGCGCCGATGTTGACGCCGAAGTCGGCGGCGATCGAGTTCGAATAGAACGCGCCGGCGCTGGGCGTGCCGTCCCCGAGGCTGATCCATCCGATGTTCTCGCACCAGATCCAGCCGGAGAGGAAGGTGCGCTTGTCCGCCACGCCGAGGGAGCCAAGCCCGGCGTCTCGCCAGTTCATCCAGCCGACGTTCTCGCTCCAACTGTACTTGCTGGCGGGGCTGACGGACGTCTGGGCGAGGCCTGCGGCGGGGAGAGTGCAAAGGGCCGTGACGGGGAGGGCGACGCGCTTCATGGGATGGCTCCTGTCGGCGGGACTGAATCCGGGAAAGGCCGCGCCGGCGCTCTCGCGCCGGCGCGGGGAAGAGGACTTGGATCAGAATCGGAGGTTGGCGAAGGAGTTGGTATCGGCGAACGAGCCTGAAGGCAGGTTGTTGATCGCGCCGTACGACACACCGGCTGGGAAGTTGTACGGCGTGGTGCACAATGTTGCGGTGTTGCGGATGGCCGTGTTGTTGATGAGGCCGTTGGCGACGGTGATGCCGAACGCGCTTGCCATGACGTTGTTGCCGTCGATCCGGTTGTAGCTGCCGGAGACGATGATCGCCGCGGTGTTGGCGCCGACGACGGTGCCGTTGTTCTCGCTCGTGTTGTTCCGGATGAGGCAGCCGGTGCCCACGACGATGCCGTTGCCGTTGTTGCGGGATGAAGTGTTGCCTTCGACCCGGTGGCCCGAACCGGCGGAGACGTGGATGCCGCTGCCGCGGTTTGAGTTGGCGTTGCAGTTGGTGATGGAAACGTTGGTGCTGTTGGCCTGAACTCGGAAACCGTCCTGGTCGTTGGTGTGGGCGGTGCAGGAAACGAGATTGACGCCCGAGGCGACTTCGAATCCGTAGCCGGTGGCGCCGCGGTTGTCGTAGGACGAGCAGTTCGTCAATGTGCTGCCGTTGAAGACCTGGAAGCCAGGGCCGGCGGTCGAACCCGTGGCGGAGCAGCCGCTAACCGTTCCACCCTCGCCGATCTGAAAGCCCAGGGCATTGCCGATCGCGGTGCAGTCACGGAGCGTTGAGCCCCGGGTCGCCACAAAGCCGATCGGGCATCCGGAGACCGTGCAGTTTGTGAAGACCGAGCCGTTGCCGGCGATCAGTCCCCAGCCGTTCGAACAATCATTGACCGTCACGCTCTCGATCCTGCAGTTCTTGCTCCAGAAGGCATCCACGCCTTCCTTGAACCAGTTGCGGATGGTGCCATTGCGGACGACGATGCCGGGCAGGTCTGTGAAACCGTCGTCGATCTGAATGGCGTCTCCGCCGACGCCGTTGCCGATCATGGCGAAGCCGTTCAGGTCGATCGTGACATTCGGCGCCACGACTCGGATACCGATCTGGCCGTTGGTCGTCACGACGATGTTGCCCGTGAGGTAGTACGAGCCGGAGGCGGAGATCAGGTGCTTGGCACCGCCCCCGGTGGGCGTGTTGACCGCGTTGATCGCGATTCGCGGCTCGACTTCCGTCAGGGTCTTGAACGTCGAGGTAATCGGACCCGCGGGGGGATCGAGGGGACCGGCGGACGCAGCGGAAACGATCATTCCGAAGGCGAGACCGAGCGCTGGGAGACGACGAATGTTCATGGATGAAGCTCCTGGTTTCGGGCTGGGAGGCCCTGATGTGTTCAGTTGCCCTTGAGGCTTTCGCCAATCCATGCGAGAATGGGAGGAGCAGGACGCAATCGGAATCGCGGAATTCAAGGCGTGGACCTTCCATCCAAACCCCTGACAGTCTTGATGAACGAGGCGGCGAGCGGCAGCGGCTCGGCGGCGGAGCGCATGCTGCCGCTTGTGTACGAGGAGCTCCGTCAACTGGCCGCGGCCAAGCTCCGCCACGAGCCTTCGGGGTTGACCCTCGACGCCACGGCTCTGGTGCACGAAGCCTTTCTGCGCCTTGGCGGGAGCGAGCAGCACCAGTGGCGAGATCGCCGGCACTACTTCGCGGCGGCGGCGGAGGCCATGCGCCGCATCCTGATCGAACGGGCGCGGCGAGTGGCGGGGCCGAAGGCGGGGGGTGGGCGTCTGCGGGAGCAGTTGACGGAGGACAATCTCGATTCGATCAGCGAACCGGACAAGTGGCTATCGCTGGATGAAGGCTTGAGCGCGCTTTCCCGGAAGGACCCCGAGCTGGCGGAGGTGGTTTCTCTGAAGTTCTTTGCGGGGCTGACGGTTGACCAGATCGCGGCGGCGCTGGACGTCTCGCCGCGGACGGTTGACAACCACTGGCGTGTGGCACGGTCGTTCTTGCTCCGCCATGTGAGCGATGCACGTTCGTCGTCTGCTGAAGGGGGCTGAGATGGCGAGCGACTCATGGCCGCGGATCCGGCAGATCCTTGCGGAAGCCTTCAAACTACCGGAACGGGATCGGGCGGCGTTTGTGGAGGCAACGTGCGCGGGGGATGAAGGGTTGCGTCGGGAGGTCGAGCGGTATCTCGAGTCCGACCGGGAAAGCGACGCGGCCCTCCCATCGGCGCCCACAAGCGCATCGAGCGTGGCGCCGGCGGCGGGACCTTCGCAGCACATCGGAAGGTACCGTGTGAAGCGGTTGATCGGTACGGGGGGAATGGGGGCGGTGTACGAAGCGATGCAGGAGCAGCCCCGGCGCATCGTGGCGCTGAAGGTGATGAAGCGGGGCATCGGATCGCGGAGCGCCTTGCGGAGATTCGAGTACGAGGCGCAGCTCCTGGCGCGGCTTCGACACCAGGGAATCGCGCAGGTGTTCGAGGCGGGCACGCACGATGATGGAACCGGCCCGGTGCCGTTCTTTGCGCTCGAGTACATCCCGGGCGCCAAGTCGCTGACGGCGTACGCCTCGGAGAAGTCGCTCTCGACACGGGACCGGCTGGACCTGTTCGCGCTCGTGTGCGACGCTGTGCACCATGGCCACCAGAAGGGGATCATCCATCGCGACCTGAAACCGGCGAACATCCTGGTGGATTCATCCGGCCAGCCGAAGATCATCGACTTCGGCGTTGCCCGGGCCACGGACTCCGACCTGGCCATGACAACCCTGCAGACCGATGTGGGGCAACTGATCGGAACGATCCAGTACATGTCTCCGGAGCAGTGCGACGCTGACCCGCACGACATCGACACGCGCAGCGATGTCTACTCGCTCGGCGTCGTGCTTTTCGAGCTCCTCTGCGGACGCTTGCCGTACGAAGTCGCCGGCAGCTCCGTGCTCGAAGCGGCGAGGACCGTGCGGGACCAGTCACCGAGCAGGCCGAGCACGATCGACAAGAGCCTGCGCGGCGACATCGAGACGATCGTCCTCAAGGCGCTGAGCAAGGACCGCGATGCCCGGTACCGGTCCGCGTCCGAGCTGGCCGACGACATCCGCCGGTTCCTGCGGAACGAGCCGATTCTGGCGCGTCCGCACAGCTTGGCGTACCAGTTCCGGAAGTTCACGGTGCGGCATCGCCCGATCGTGGCGGCGGCAGCCGCGGTCGCCGCCGTGCTGGTGATGGCGGTGGTCGGCATCAGCTGGGGGCTGTTTGAGGCGAAACGGGCCCGTTCGGAGGCGGTGAACGAGGCTCGGAACGCCCGGGCCATCAACGAGTTCCTGCGCAGCATCCTGATCCTTCCGAACCCGAGCGTGGCGCAATCGCGCTCGTACACGGTGAAAGATGCGCTGGGCATTGCGTCCGACCGGATCGCCGCCGGTCTTCTGGATGGCCGCCCCGACGTCGAGGCTGACGTACGCGCGACACTGGGGGCCACGTACCGAAGCCTGGGGGAGTACGCGTTGGCCGAGGCTCATCTCAGCGAGGCTCTCGACCTGAGGGTGCGGCACCACGGTGAACACGACACAGCCGCCCTCGCCATCATGAGTCAGCTCGCCGGCGTGAAGGCCAGCCGCGGAAAGGAGGGGGAAGCGGTCGCGATGTTGCGACGGGTCATGGAGATTCAGGAGCGCGTTCTCGGTGCCCAGGCACCGTCCACCTTGCGAACCGTGTCGGAGCTGGCTTGGACCGTGTATGGACAGGGTGATCTGGCGGAAGCGGAGCGGTTGTTCCGGCGGTTGCTCGAGGGCACGCGGGCCTCGCTCGGGACGGAATCAGCGGCGACCATGAAGGCCATGGCGACGCTGGCGATGGTGCTGGTCGATCTCAACCGTCTCGACGAGGCGGATGTGCTCTCCTCCACCGCGCTGGAGCTGGGAAAGCGGAACCCGGGACCACGGCATCCGGACTACCTGTATGCCCAGCATATCCGCGCGTGGCTGTTCCGAACGCAGAAGGAATACGAGAAGGCGGTGATGCTGTACCGGTCGGTTACGGCCGCGGCCGAGGAGGTCATGGGGCCTGAACACCCCTACACCATGTTGTGGAAGCGGGCGATGGCCTGGTGCATGATTCTGGCCGATCGCCCGGCGGAAGCGGAGCCGGTGTTCCGGCTGTGCGCGGAGGTGCTTCGTCGCTCGCTCGGGCCGAACCACCGGGACACGCTCGACGCCGAGATCGGCATGGGCCGCTCGCTGTTCCATCTCGGGCGATTGGAAGAGTCGGAGTCGATCGTTGCTGCTGCGGTGGAACGGTGCCTGTCGATCGGGGACGAACGTGGCGCTGCGGAAGGATGGCGAGTGCTGGTGGCGCTGTACGACCAGACGGGCCGGTCCGAACAGGCGGCGGCCTTGCGCGCGCGACTGCCGACCACCAGGTGATCCTTCAACCGATCAGTTGCAACCGACGGCGTACTTGTTCAGGAAGCACTGGAAGTCGTTGGCGGTCAGGACGGGGGACACCGTACTGCCGTCGCAGTTCGCGTAGGGCTGGCCTCCGGCGAAGCGGTTGAGGAAGCAGGCGAAGTCGTTGGCGGTGAGGACGGGGGCGAGCGTGCTTCCGTCGCAGTTGGCGTAGCAGTGGACAGTGAGCTGGACGGCGGTCGTGGTGATTGTGCCGCATGGGGCGGTGATCACGGCGTCGTACTGGCCGGTGTCGGAGGGTTGTGCGGGGTTGATGGTGAGGGTGGCGGAGGTGGCGCCGGTGATTCGGCCGTTGTTGGTCAGGGGTGTGCCATTGCGGCGCCACTGGTAGGTCTTGGGGCCTGCGCCGGAAGCGGTGACAGAGAATGAGGTGGGCAGGCCGTCCCACGTGGTGGCGGGAGAAGGCTGTGCGGATATGGACGGCGCCAAGTTTCCGGCCCAGCAGACGGCCCGCTTGAGGAGCGACCCGGCTTCCGGTGTGGCCGCGAGGAAACTGGCGTCTTCCAGGAACAGGAAGACGCGTCGGGCGGGGGCGATGTAGCCGTTGAGCAGGGAGGCGCCCTGCTCGGCGGTCATCAGCGCGACATCGGTGCTGCCGGCGCGGCGGGCAAGGACGGTGGCGTTGGCGGCGATCGTGCCGGTGCCGACCGACATGTTGGCGCCGGCGGAGAACACGTTGAGGTTTCCGGTCGAGAGCCCCTGCGTGATGGGGTGCGCGGTGTTGACCACGTCGATCTGAGTCTGGCCCGAGGCGACGGCGCCGCCGGAAGCGAGGGCCTCGCGCGTTGTGGAGAGGAGCGCGGTTTCCCAGAAGATGAGTGGAACGGCGGCGGTGCGGAACTCGCCGGCGATGTTGGCCGACGTGACGGTCGAGGAGACGATGATGAGGTCGTGCGATGCGGCGAGTTGCGCGGCGGTGGGCCGGTTGGCGGGCTCATCGTCGAAGTGGGTCACGAGGAAGCCTTGTTGGGCGAGGTAGTGCGCGACTTCTTCATCGGCGGGAGCCGGGGGCATGGAACCGCCGATGAGCGCCACTTTGGCGAGGTTGCCCACGCCGATGTAGTTGGCTTTCTGGGAAACGGCGGTGCCCGCGGGGCCGGTGACGGCCAGACGGACGGTGTACGTGCCTTCCTGCGTGTAGGTGTGGGTCGGGTTCTGCTGCGTGCTGGTGGCGCCGTCGCCAAAGGTCCAGAGCCAGGAGGTGGGTGAAGGGACGGTGGACTGGTCGGTGAACTGGACGGTGAGGGGGGCGGGGCCGGTGGTCGTGTTGGCGGTGAACTCCGCCGCGCCGACGAAGCGGATGCGGAGGACGTTGGCGCCGGTGTCGGTGGGACCCGTGGCGTTGAGGTCCTTGTAGAGGTCGGTGAAGTAGAGACCGTCGGGCCCGGCGGCGAGCCCGGCGACGGTGGCCTTGCCGGGGCCGTTGTATTCGACCAGGGTCACGGGGCCGGAGACGAGGCCGCCGCTGGCGTCGAGGACCCACTCGGTGATCTTCTTGCCGATCCAGGCGGGCCCGGTGCCCCAGGTGGGGCCGGACTCGGTGATGTAGGCGTTGCCCTGCTTGCTCGCGGGGAACTGGCTGCCGTTGAAGGTGGAGGGCTGGATGAAGGCGATGTTCACGGGACCGGTTGAGGGGTTCCAGTTGTAGATCGCGAAGTTGGTCATGCTCTGGTCGGTCCCGTTCCACAGAAAGTTGCGACCGGCCTCGACCTTGGCGAAGCGGTCGATGGAGGGTCCGTTCTCGACCTCGTAGTGCTTGCCGTCGGCGGCGCGCCAGGCCCCGCCGAATGGGTTGCGGAGGCCGTAGGCGTAGATGTAGTCGCGGGAGTTGATCCCGTTGGAGGCGTTGTAGAAGGGGTTGTCGGGGGGCGCGGTGCCGTTGAGGTTGGCGCGGAGGAGCTTGCCCCGGTAGGAGTCGAGGTTCTGCGCGGTCGAGGCGTCGAAGCCGTCGCCGTTGTGGATGTAGAGTTTGCCGTCGGGGCCGATGGTGAGGTTGGAGACCTGGTGCGACTGGCCCTGGATCTCGCCGGGCATGTCGAGGATGATGGTCTGGCTGGCGGCGGTGTGGCCGCCGTCGAGGCTGACGAAGCGGACGATACGAGGGTGGCGGTCTTCACCGCCGCCGGGGGGGTCGTAGAGCATCGCGGCGAAGACATCGCCGGTGGCGGGATCGACGGTGATCCCTGTCAAGCCCTGCTCGCCCGAACCGGGGAAGATGCCGGAGGGCGTGTAGTTGAGCAGGCCCTGGGCGTAGGTGCCGACGGTGCCGTCGCGCTTGACGACCTTGATGGTGCCGTAGAGCTCGGTAACGTAGAACAGGGGCGCGTTGGGCTGGGGGCCGGGGTTCGGGATGAAGGCGATGTTCACCGGGAGGCGGAAGCCGGTGGCGACGATCTCGACCTTGAAGCCGGGCTGGCGGGCGGTCCAGGGGACGGCGTTGCCGCGGGCGAGGGAGGAGAAGTTCGGCTTGGTCTGGGAGGAGAGGCCGTAATAGGTGCTGCCGTTGGAGGACACCCAGAAGTAGGCGGACTGGGTGGCGGGAACGTTCATCGCGGGCAGGAGGATGGTGCGTTCGACGCCGGTGTGGTCGGTGAAGGTGAGGTCGGTCTCGGGAAGCGGGATCGGGTCGCCGGCGGCGGTGATGACCACGCGGACGGGCACGTGTTGGGGGAGCGAAGGGAAGTCGGTGACCTGGTTCTGCCCCTGCGGTGTGCCGGCGATGGTGAGGAGGGGATCGGCATCGGCGGACTCGAGGGAGAGAATGGCGCCGTTGGGGAGAACCGGGTTCAAGCCACCCGGGTTGATCCATGTCGGCGTGGGCGTGGGCTGAATGTCATCGAGTTCCATGGGGAAGACGGTGGAGAGCGTGCCGGTGGTGAAGAACCGCGTGGCGTAGGGGCTCCACTGCGTCGCGGCGTTGCCGCTGGAGTCGCGGTGACGGACGCGCAACTGGTAGTTCGTTCCCGGGAGGAGCGAGACACGACCGGCGTGGGAGTTCTGGAACGCGCCGTCGCCGAGGTGGATGTGGACACGTTCCGGGCCGGTGACGCCGAGGGCTGCCCAGATGCGCTGGGAAGGGGAGATGGTCCAGATTTCCCAGTCGGAGGCGGTGTGGGTGTCGCCTGGGTCCGGGTCCGAGAACGGCCCGGTTTCCATGTGAGTGTCTTCCGGGTTGGTGATGCGGCCGTCGAAGGCGGGCTCGGTGATGATCGGCGTGGCGGGCGGGTTGTTGCCAAAGAAGCAGAGGACAACGGCGATGAATACGGGCAGCATCGGGGAACCTCCGGCTTCACGATACCGGACATGGAAGGAAACGCAAGCGGGGAGCAGGCCCGAGGATGCGAAGATGAGTGCCGCGGCGAGGGTTTTTTGGGATGAGCACCGCCGGGAGTTGGCGGTACATTGAGAGGAAGCATGCCCACAAAATCAGCGAACCGTCCCGGCTTCACGCTCATCGAGTTGCTCGTGGTCATTGCGGTCATCGCGCTGCTGATCGGGATCATCTTGCCTGCGCTGGCGGGCGCGCGGAAGGCGGGCCGGTCGGCGGGGTGCCTGTCCAATCTGCGGCAGATGGCGATCGGATGCCTGAGCTACGCCAACGACAACAAGGAGGGCGTGATCCCTTCGTTCAACATGACGGGGATCGACACGACGGAGCCGCTGGACGGGTGGGGACCGATCCTCGACCGGGACGGCTACATCGGGGCGCCGGCGCAGAATACGAGGAGCGTGTTCTACTGCCCGGAGACAGTAGATGTGGCCGGCGTGGCGTCGGGGCAGACGGGAACGGACCCGAACAACCCAAAGGGGTGGCACGAGTGGCCGTTTGTACGGACGGGGTCCGCGAACGAGCCCGTGACCATCCCGACGCTCGGGTTCGAGAAGATCCTGCGGGTTTCGTACTGGATGAACTCGATCAACCCGATCGGGGGAACGGTGGTTGTCGAGCAGGACCTGCACTACTCGGGTTCGGTCGGGTACGGGCCGGGGAGCAACGGGCTCTACGTCAAGCAGACCAAGCTCAATGCGTTTGTGCGGCCGCACCAACTGATCGCGCTGGCGGACGGCGTCTATGTCGGTCGGCAACGGGACAACCAACTCGGCCAGGCGAACTCGCGGATCGGTTACCGTCACCCTGGAAACGGCAAGGCCGCGGCGAACACGGGCTTTGCCGATGGTCACTGCCGACCCATCGGCGGGAAGGAGTTTCCGCGGGCGTTCGGCGGATCGAACGACCCGAATGAAGTGATCGCGGAGAACTCGAACGGGAAACCGAGCGTGTTTGCGAATCCGGAGCGGGCGATGAGGCCGTGAGACACGCGCCGAGCGCACTCCCGCCTCTTCACCCCGGAATCTACTTCGCCGCCGCCTTCTTTCCCGCCGGGATCACCGGGTCCATGTTCAAGCTCTTGACCAGGAACGCCCAGATGTTCGCGGATTCCTCGATGCGCATCCATGTCGGCTTGCCCGCGCCGTGCCCGGCCCGGGTTTCCGTCAGGATCAGCACGGGGTTATCGCAACCCTGGGCGTGCTGCAACGCCGCGGCGTACTTGAAGCTGTGGCCGGGGAAGACGCGGTCGTCGCGGAGGCCGGTGGTGACGAGGGTGGGCGGGTAGCAGGTGCCCTTCTTGAGGTTGTGGTAGGGCGAGTAGGCGTAGAGGGCCTTGAACTCATCCTCGTTCTTGACCGAGCCGTAATCGGCGACCCAGCCGGCGCCCACGGTGAACTCGGCGAAGCGGAGCATGTCCATCACACCGACGGCGGGCAGGCACGCGCCGAAGAGGTCCGGGCGCTGATTCATCACGGCGCCGACGAGCAGGCCACCGTTGGAGCCGCCCTGGATCGCGAGGCGCTTGGGGTTGGTGTAGCGTTCGCTGACGAGGAACTCCGCCGCGGCGATGAAGTCGTCGAAGACGTTCTGCTTCTTGAGCTTGCGTCCCGCGTTGTGCCACTCGGTGCCGTACTCACCGCCGCCGCGGAGGTTGGCGACGGCGTAGACGCCGCCCATTTCCATCCATTGGAGGTTGACGGGGGAGAAGGAGGGCGTGAGAGAGATGTTGAAGCCGCCGTAGCCGTACAGGAGGGTGGGCAGATTGCCGTCGAGTTTCAGGCGCTTCTTGTGGCTGATGAACATGGGAACCTGCGTGCCGTCCTTGGAACTGAAGAAGACCTGCTTGGTCTCGTAGTCGCCGGGGTTGAAGTCGACCTTGGGCTGGAAGAAGACCTCGCTGCGGCCGGAGGGGATGTCGTAGCGGTAGACGGTGGCGGGTGTGGTGTAGTTTGTGAAGGTGTAGAAGGTCTCGGTGTCCTTGTTCTTTCCGCCAAAGCCGGAGGCCGTGCCGATGCCGGGGAGCTTCACATCGCCGAGGAAATTGCCTTCGGGGGAGTACATCTTGACGACCGTCTGGGCGTCCTTGAGGTACTGGGCGAAGAGACGGCCGCCGATCAGGTTGACGCCCTGCAGGGACTCGGCGGCCTGGGGGATGATCTCCTTGGGGTTGGTCAGCACGCCGTCCTTGCACTCGCGGATGTCGACCGAGACGACGCGGAAGCGCGGGGCGTTGAGATCCGTGCGGAAGTAGAAGGTTGTACCGATGTTGTCGATGAGCGCGTACTGCTGATCGAACTTGTTGAGCAGCTCAACCACGGGGGCGTCGGGGGTGGAGAGGTCTCGGTAGAACACGGCGTCGTTCACGGTCGTGTTGTCGCTGGCGTAGATGACGTGGTACCGGCCGTCGTCGGTCACGCCGCCGAAGAGATACCACTTGGGCTTGTCGGGACGCTCGTAGATGAGCTTGTCCTCGGATTGCGGTGTGCCGAGGGTGTGGTAGTAGATCTTCTGGTTCTCGTTCACGGCCTTGAGCCCTTCGCCCTCCTTGGGTTCGGGGTAGCGGCTGTAGAAGAAGCCCTTGCCGTCCTTGGTCCATGAGACGCCGCCAAACTTCACCCAGTTGATGACGTCGGGCGTGTCCTTTCCTGTGGCGAGATCCATAACGCGCCAGGTGTTCCAGTCGCTCCCGCCGTCGGAGGTGGCGTACGCGAGGTGCTTGCCGTCCTCGCTCGGGATTGTGCCGGTGAGGGACACGGTGCCGTCGGTCTTCAGGGTGTTCGGGTCGATGAGCATCCGCGGCGTGCCGCCGAGCTTGTCCACGGTGAAGAAGACCGACTGGTTCTGGAGTCCATCGTTCCGGCTGTAGAAGTACCTTCCGCCTTCCTTGAACGGCGGGCTGATGCGCTCGTAGTTCCACAGCGTCGTCAGGCGGTCCTTGATCGCCCCGCGCTGGGGGACGCCGGCGAGGTAGCTGAACGTCAGTTCGTTCTGCGCGTTGACCCATTCCTGGACTTTTGGCCACATCGTCGAACCGGGGCGGTCTTCCTCCTCCAGCCACCGGTACGGGTCGGCGACCTTGACGCCGTGGTAGGTATCCACGGTGTCGCCGCGGAACGCGGGCGGATAGGTGAGGCTCGCCCGGGGTGATGGGGAGGTGACGGCGGCGGGCTTCTCCGTGGAGCACGCGGCGAGGAGGAGGGGAACGGCCAGGACGACGACGGCGGGCTTGTTCATGCAGGTTCTCCGGACGGAAAGTGTACAGCGGTCTCTCGTCTTCTTCTTTTCACTCACGTCGCTCCGATGCCTCGCCCGCCCCGGGGGCACCCGGCGCTCCCAAACATTGTGGCGGAGTGGTACGCTGGTGTTCAGGAGCAAAGGATGCCCGAACACGATCCATCCGACATCCCACCGATACAGCAGGGTGAGTTTGAAGTGCCGCCGGCGCCGCCATCGTGGCCGAAGGTCATCGGGGTCGTCTGTATCGTGCTGGGGGCGCTGGGCGTTCTGGGCGGGCTGTGGCAGGCGGTGGCACCCTTGCTGATGGAAGCCATGCTGGGCTCGCTTGCTCAGACTCCGGAGATGAAGGCGACGATTCAGGTGCAGAAGGACCACGTGGTTTGGCTCCTGCTGGCGGCGCTGCTGGGCATCGCCGGCGCGATCATGCTGCTGATCGGCGGCGCGGGGCTGTGCATGCAGCGCCGGTGGGGCCACTTGACGCTCAAGGTCTACATACCCTTCCGGATGGTCGTGGTCGTTCTTGCCTCCGTGCTGACATGGGTTGTCACGGAGGCGACGCACAAGGCCATGGCCACCTCCGGCACAGCGCCTCCGTTGTCGTCGGCCGTCCTGGTTGTCTCCCTGGCGTTTGGTCTGGCTTGGGGGTGGGCGATGCCTGTGTTCCTGTGGATCTGGTTCTCCCGTTCGAAGGTGAAGGCTCTGGTATCGGCGTGGGAATGACATGCACTGCCCGGGATGCGAATACCCGCTGTGGAACCTGAAGGACCGTCGCTGCCCGGAGTGCGGCAAGGACTTCCTGCCCAGCCAGTTCAAGTTTGTGCCGCGGTCGGTCCGGTTTCTCTGCCCCCACTGCAACCAGCAGTACTTCGGCACGGGGGTTGACGGGCACCTGGTACCCCGGTCGTTCACGTGCATCACCTGTGGCCATGGGGTGGACATGGACGAGATGGTCCTGCTCCCCGCCGAGGGGCTGGAGTCCGAGCACACGCGGGTCGGCGTGAATCCATGGATTGACAGGCAGCGCCGGGGTTTGCTCGGCCGTTACTTCGCCACCGTGGGCAAGTCCCTGAGCGGTCCGACGGCGCTGATCGAGAGCACGCCGGTCTCCAGTTCGGCGTGGCGGGCAATGTTCTTCGCGGCCATCAATCTGCTCGCCGGGCCCCTGCTGGGCGTCGTTACCCTTCTCCTGCTGTACGGCGCGTTCGGCGCCCTGGGTACCCGTGGAGGTGGACCGGGCGCCGTGGTCTTTCTCGGTTTTGCGCCGCTTTTCGCGTTTGCGGTTGTGTTCATGCTGGTGTGGCTGGCGGGCTGGGCGATCTTCACGCACGTGCTGCTCATGATCACCGGCCCCACGGCCGGCGGGTTCCGAAGAACGATCCACTGCCTGTGCTACAGCAGTTCGCCGGGGCTGCTGGTCTCGGTGCCGTGCCTTGGTGGGTATCTCTTCCCGGTCGCCGTGGTGTGGCAGATGATCGTTGCCTCGATCATGGTGCACAAGGGGCAGCGGATCTCGGGATTGCGGGCGACCTTCGCGGTCATCCTTCCTCCCCTGGTGGCCGGGGCGTTGATCATCGCCGGGCTGGTGTGGGCGTTCAGTGCCGCCATGACGGCGGCGGCGTCCGCGGGGGCCACTTTGTCGACTCAAATGAACCTGCCCGTGACGATGCAGAGCATGCGGGTCCAGGCCATGGCGTCGGCGTTGTCGAGCGCCGCCGCATCCAGCGGGCGCTACCCCGATCACGCCGTCGACCTGCTGATCAACGGGAGTCTCACATCGGGGGATTTCAGCCTGAGTTCTGATCCTCTCGCCTCCGACTCGATCATCGTCGGATCGACGACGCTGGGCAGGCTGTCGTCCCTCACGCCATCGGCGCGTGAGGCGATGATCCAGAAGATCGTCGCGTCGCAGCCGGGGGATGTCGTGGCACACCGAGTCGGCGACTTTGTGTTCACCTACCACGGCCTGACGCCCGCCTCCGGAACCGGCCTCTGGCTCTTCATCGCTGAATCGCCGCGGGGAGCCCCCAATCAATCCCCGAGCAATACGACGTTCGGCATGGTGGCCCAGGCGACCGACACGTTCTTCGTATGCCAGGTGGATGGGACGCTCAACGCCGTGCCGCGGGCGATCTTTGGCTCCTTGCTCGAGGCGCAGAACAACCTGCGGGCGATGCACGGTCTGGACCCGATACCGGATCTCTCCACCATTACAGCCAGTTCGCCGGCGACCAAGCCGAAGTGATCGACACCCGCTCGGCGGCGCCGCCGTAGAAGTACTGACCAAGACCGACGGTGAACATGAAGCACCCGTACACCGCGTGCTCGACCCACGCCGCGGCCGTGGAACGGGTGCGGGCGTAGGTGAAGGCAAAGAGGATTCCGCCGAGAAAGGTGGAGCCGACGGCGAGCCAGTTCCAGAGGACAATGTGGGCGTAACCGAAGGCGATGGCGCTGACGGCGATCATGACGCCGGTGGATGGAAAGAGTCGCTGGTAGCGGTGGAAGATGAACGCGCGGTAGATGATCTCCTGCGGGTAGACGCTGGCGAGGGGGTAGCCGATCATGATGGCGGCCCAGAGCACGGGCCGCTCCCGCACGAGCGAACCGAGAATGGAAGGGTCCGCCGCCCACACGACCCCGGTGACCACGAGCATGGCGAACACGGCGAGCGCGATCATGCGCGGCAACTCGGGCTTCATGCGCCGGGCGTTCCAGAGTTGCCGACGGTCGAATCGCGGATCGATCAGCAGCATCGTGAGCGCGAAGAGGCCGAAGACGGCGATGGAAGGAATCAGCAGTCGCTTGGGCAGCCACCACGCGACGGCGAGGGGGCCGCAGATGAACAGGACGGCGAACTCCGCGGCGAGGAACGCCCGGCCGGGCGTCCTCGCGGTCACCGCATGGCTCACCGGGCGCCCTCAAAGGGCTTGCGCTGCAAGTTGTCTCCGCCGCAGTACAGGCACTTGACATGCCGGGACGACATGGCCCGGCCGCAGGTGGCGCAGGACTTGGTTTCCGGCGCGATACGGCCATCGAGCCGCCCGTCGCTCAGGTCGACTTCTCGCACCATGGCGGAGAACTCTTCATCACTGATGCCGTGCTTCTGCTGGAACAGGCGCCACATCGCCATGCACGCGAGGGTGAGCGAATCGAGCCGCGATTCGAGCTCCGCCAGGCGCCGCTCGACCGACTGCGACTCCGATTCGGCACCCGTGGCCGGGTCCGGCTGCCGGTTGTTCAGGTTCCACAATCGGTCCATCGCCTGATTCCTTCAGCGCCCCGCCCGCGTCCGGCCCAGCGGCAAACTGTACTCGGTCCCGCCGCTTGCTTCCTTGGCGATGACCCCGAAAACCCTCCGCCGCGGCCTAGACTTGGCTTTGAGCCCAGGAGCCCGGAAATGTCCCACCAGCCCGTCATTCTCGCCGCCAAGCGCACTCCCATCGGCCGGTTCTTCGGCGGACTTGCCAAGGTCCCTTCGCCGGTTCTCGGTTCGTACGCCATCCAGGCCATCTTCTCGGAACAACCCGCGTTGGGAACAGCGGCCAAGGCCGGAGGCGTGGATGAGGTCGTTATGGGGTGCGTGCTGCAGGCGGGCCTGGGCCAGAACCCCGCCCGCCAAGCGGCGCTGAAAGCCGGGTGCCCGGATTCACAATCGGCCAAGACGATCAACAAGGTTTGTGGATCGGGCCTGGAGGCGGTGATGATGGCCGCGCAGTCGATCAAGGCCGGCGACAATCAGCTGGTGATCGCGGGCGGCTTCGAGAACATGACGGCGGCCCCCCACTTCGCTCGGGTCCGCGAGGGTGTGAAGTACGGCCCGGCGACGATGGAAGACCATATGGCCTACGACGGCCTGCGCTGCGCTTTCGAGTGCTGGCCCATGGGCAACGCGGCGGACCACATCGCCAAGAAGTTCGAGATTTCCCGCGCGGAGCAGGATCGGTTCAGCGTTCAGTCGCACCAGCGGGCGGCCGAGGCCACCAAGGCGGGCCACTTCAAGTCGGAGATCGTGGCGTTGACGGGCGAGCAGTGCCTCGACAAGAAGTCGCCGGGCGTCGCGGCGGATGAGGGCATCCGGGCCGACACGAGCCTGGAATCGGTGTCCAAGCTCCGCCCCGTGTTCGAGAAGGACGGGACCGTCACCGCGGCGAACGCGAGCCAGATTTCCGACGGTGCAGCCGCGGTGGTGGTGGCCTCATCCACGCGTGCGGAAGAGCTGGGGATCAAGCCGATCGCGAAGATCGTGGCCTATCACACGGGCGGTGTCGCGCCCAAGGACATCTTCGCCGCGCCGATCGAGGGCATCGGGGGCGTGCTGAAGAAGGCGGGGATGGCGGTGAAGGACATTGACCTTTTTGAGATCAACGAGGCCTTCGCGGCGCAGGTGCTGTGCAACACCAAGGCGCTGGGGATTCCGGAGTCCAAGCTGAACATCTGCGGCGGCGGCATTGCCCTGGGCCACCCCGTTGGGGCCTCGGGCGCCCGCGTGCTCACGACGTTGATCCACCAACTCCGTCGTACGGGCGGGAAACGGGGCCTGGCGGCCCTGTGCCTGGGCGGCGGAAATGCGGTGGCGATGATCGTGGAGGTCTGAAGCCATGGATTCATCGCCGGCCGGGTCCGGTGCCTAGACTTCCACGATCGCGAACCGAGACCCACCTTGGGTCTCACGCGGAATCGCCGAAGCTTCCTCCCGCCCGAGTTCAAGCACCGGTTTCAAAGTCCTCGGGCATGGTTGGAAGTATCATGAAGATCTACGTCGGGAATCTCTCTTTTAACACGTCCGAGTCCGCCCTCCGCGCTGCCTTCGAGGCGCACGGCGCTGTGGCCTCGGCCCAGCTCGTCATGGACCGCGAGACGGGCCGCCCGCGCGGCTTTGGATTCGTCGAAATGAACGACGACAACGAGGCCAAGGCCGCCATGGCCGCTCTCAACGGCCAGGAGCTTGATGGCCGCAGCCTCACTGTGAACGAAGCCAAGCCCCGCGAAGACCGCGGCGGCGGCGGTGGCCGCGGCGGCTTTGGCGGCGGCGGGCGCGGTGGTCGCGGCGGCGGTCGCGGCGGCTGGTAATCATCTGCAGATGCAGGAACTTGTCCGGGCGGCGCCTCAGCGCCGCCCGGTTTTCTTTTTGGACGTCACCGTTCCATCCTGAGGCGAGGGGCCCGACCCGAAACAGCTTTCGCGCCGGGTACACTCCTGCTCGAAAGGGCTACTCATGTCCGACGCCGCTTCGACCCAGCCCGTCGAACTCCCTCCGCCGGGCAAGATCCTGCCGGCCATGCTCGATCGGCTCTTCGCGGCCATCGCGGGCGGTCCCAGCCTCAACTGCCGCCCTCACAGCAGCCGCCAGAGGATCGACCTCGCCGCCCTTTCCTCACTCGACGATGCGACACCCACGGCGTGTCTGCTCGCCCTGCTTGGGCCGCAGGCGTCCGCTCGCGTGGTGGCCCGCGTCAAACCCGCGCCACCAATCCGAGAAGACGAGTCTGACGACATTCGTGCGCTTCGGGTGCGGTACGCCGCGCAACTGAACCTTATCTCCAAGTTGCGTATTCTGGTCGATGAAGCTCGCACGTACGAGGATGACACCGGCGTTCATGTGCTGAATGTTGGCTTTCCGGTGCTGCACCTTCCACCGTCCGGGACCACCCGCCGCGGCACGCCGGGCCGGAGGATCCTTGCCCCTGTCGCGTTCATCCCGGTCTCGCTCAGCGTGCAAGGCGGTGCAGCGCCGGCGATTGTCATCGAATGCCAGAGCGATGAAGTCGACCGCGTGGTTCCCAACGAGGCGCTGCTGGCGTGGATCGAGCAGCAGACCGGGATAGCCGCCGACTCGCATTTCCACGATGAAGATGGCTCGCAACCGTGGAAAGAGATCGCGGCGATCGTGCAGCACGTGTGTAAGGCGATGGATGCGCCGTTGCCCGAGGCGTTCGCGGTGAATGCTCCCGATGCCGATTTCGAAATCAACCCGATCCCGGTGACCGAGCGGCTTGGCGATCGACCGGAAGTGCTTGCCAGCGCCGTGCTGGGGCTCTTCCCCGCTTCCAAGCAGGGCCTCATCCGTGATACCAAGGAGATGGTTGCCAAGGGGTCGCCCGAAGGGCCGATCAAGCGTTTTGTTTCGCCGCGGTCCGCGTTCGGTTCGAGCGCTTCGCCTGCCGCTCAACCGACGGTTTCTTCCGATGCCGCCCGCCTAGTCGCTCAAGCGGACCCGTGCCAAGCCGGCGCGGTCGCCAAGGCACGCCAAGAGGATGCGTTGGTCATTCACGGCCCGCCCGGAACGGGCAAGAGCCAGACGATCACCAACATCATCGGCGACTCGCTCGTACGCGGGGAGCGAGTGCTGTTCGTCTGCGAGAAGCGCACGGCGCTGGATGTGGTGGCCAACCGGCTTGAAGCGATTGGACTCGGTCATCTCTGTGCGCTCATTCACGATCCGCAGCGCGACCAGAAGAACCTGTACATGTCCATCCGGCAGCAACTCGACGGGTTGGTGGAGCACACGCCCCGCGAAGGGCTTGACCGAGCGCTCTCCCGTCTGGACGGCGAACTACTCCGGATTCACGGCGAACTGACCGAGTTTCGCGCTCTTCTCAACTGTGCCGACGCCGATGGTCGAACACTGCACGACCTGGTCGGCCAGGTGCTTCGGCTTGCGCCCGAAGCCGCGGCTTGCCCCGTGCGCCTTCCACCCGCCGCCGCGCCGAACTCCGATTCCATAAACGCGGCGGAAACCGATGTACGCGAGGTGCTCGCGCGCGGACTGGAAGTGGAGTACGTCTCCAATCCATGGGGTGAAGCCGCCGGCCTGCCCCTCGCGGACCTCCTCGGCCAGCCGGGGCAAAGAATCCGTGAGCGGATGGACAGCGTCGTTCGTGCCGCGGCCAAGGCTGATGAGACCATTGATGTTCGCATCGATCCGTTTGCTCCGGATCTTCCGTTGGGCGAGCAGGCGGACGCGAGGCTCTCCCTGGCGGAATCCATCCAGTCCGTGCTTTCAAGCCCGCACATCGCACTGCGCCGGAGCTGGGCCGGGCGCCCTGTTGCGGAGTTGAAGACAGCGGGGGGAATGCTTGCGGAGCTCGACGCCGCCGCGGCGCGTGCCGCTGAAGGCCCACTGGATGCGGAACTGCTCCTGACAGTTCGCTCCAACCCCCCCACCGCCGCGTCGCTGGGCGCCTCGATCGGGAGCTTGGAGGCGTACCTGCGAAGCACCAAGTCGATCTTCGGCTTCCTGGCCTTCGGGAAGCGACGGGCCGCGGAGCGTGTGCTCTCACCTCTGGGGCTGGCGCTGAACCCCGAATCGGCGGAGCGGGCCCGGACGTTCATGTCTCGACTGCGTGCGCTGCTGGTTGTCCGTGCATGCCTCGACACCATGAGCGATTCGCCCGTGCCGCACGCACCAGTTCCAGACGCCACAAGAACTCTCGCCGAAGCGGCGGCCACCAGCGCCGTGGTCCGGCTTCTGCTCCGTGTGCATGGCGAGCCCGCGCTCGTTCCGCTCGCGAAGCCGGTCACCGCCGCCCTCGCGCAGGAAACGACTGACTCCAACTTGCTCTGGGGCCTGCGTGCCTCGCCGAGACGAGCCGCATCGCTACAGGAGCTGGAACGCCTATGCGCGGCGAGCGCCCTCTTCGGGCACGCTTGGCTCAAGCACGCGACAACCGGGTGGCGGGCGGGCGAAGCCGCGATGCCGACCATGGAGTCGCTGTCGGCTCGCCTCCCGACGCTGGAGAGCGTTCTTCGGATCCGCGAGCGGCTGTCCGGGATGCGCGCCGACGTGCGCGCCCCGCTCGAATCGTTCCTGAAGGCGGGCGTCGATCCCGAACCCGCGCTTCAGTCGCTGTACCACGCCGCGGCATCCGCGCAGGTCGCCTCGCTGATCGAGGCGAACCCGAAGCTCCATGCCGCCGATGCCCGCCGGGTGCAGACGCTGTTCGACCGGTGGCATGAACTTGAGGGCCAACGCCGAGCGGTGGTGCGGGACCTCACCGTGTCGAAGTGGCTGACTATTCAGCGATCCCGCCTTGTCGTCGGCACGGGCAGCAGGCTCAGCAGCGAAGGCGCCAAGATCCGGCAGCGTTTGATCACACGCGGCGCTCGGGCGCTTCGCCTGCGACAAGTGCTCGCCCTTGGACGCGAGGTCGAGGGCGGCGACCCGATTCTCGACCTTCGCCCGGTGTGGATGGCCAGCCCCGAGACCGTGGCGCAGGTCTTCCCGCGAGAGCCCGTCTTCGACGTGGTGATCTTTGACGAGGCCAGCCAGTGCCGCCTGGAAGATGCGCTCCCCGTGCTCACCCGGGCCAAGCGCGTCGTCATTGCCGGCGATCCCAAGCAGCTTCCCCCGACACGCTTCTTCGAGTCCGCGGCGATTTCCAGCGATGAAGACCCCATCGCGTCCGACGACGATCTGTTCGAATCGCAGCAGAGCCAGTCGGAGGATCTGCTCTCCGCCGCGCTGAACCTCTCGCTGGAAGAGAGTTACCTCGACGTGCACTACCGCTCGCGGAACGCCGATCTCATCGAGTTCAGCAACGAGCACTTCTACAGCAAGCGGCTGCAGGCTATTCCGGCACACCCACGCCACCGAACATGTGTTCCGCCGCTCTCGCTCCGGCGCGTTGCGGGTCTCTACAAGAACCGCCAGAACGAGCCGGAAGCATCGGAGGTTGTGCGCATTGTCAAGGACCTGCTCCGGCGGGCCGAACCCCCGAGCATCGGCATCGCGTGCTTCAACCTCCCGCAACGCGACCTGATCGTGGAGAAACTCGATGAGGCGGCCGAGGCCGATCCGGAGTTTGCCGCTCGCCTTCAGACATCGCGGGCCCGACGCTCCGGCGGCGCGCCCGACGGCCTGTTCGTCAAGAACCTCGAGAACGTGCAGGGCGATGAACGTGACCACATGATCATCAGCACAACGTTTGGGCCGGATGAGAAGGGCAAGTTCCATCGGCGCTTCGGCCCCCTGCTTCAACCGGGCGGTGGGCGGCGGCTCAATGTCCTGATCACCCGAGCCCGTCACGAGGTGCACCTGGTCACCAGCATCCCGCGCGAGGTGTACCTGACCGCGCCCGAGGTTCCGCTCGGCGCGGCACCGGGCGGGGGTTGGCTGCTCCTGGCCTACCTCCGATACGCCGAAGCGCTCGAAGCCGCCTACGCGCAGTCCGGCACCCTGTCCGGCGATGGCTCCACTGACCTCGGCGGCACCACCGAACTGACGGTCAACGCCTCGTCCGCTCCTTCGGCCATTGCCACTGAACTGGGTTCAATCCTGGCGAGAGAGCACTCGACCGGATCGATCGTGCACTGGGGCAACGACGGCTTCTGTGTCGACCTCGCGTTGCGCCACCCAACCCGGCCGCTCGACGTGACGTGCGGCGTGCTGTGCGACTTTGCTCGCTACGCGCCGGGCTCCGATCCCGTTGAATGGGACATCTTCCGTACCGCGATTCTGCAACGGCAAGGCTGGCACCTTGAGCGCGTCTGGAGCCCGGCCACCTTCCGCGATCCCGCGGGGTGCCTCTCGAGGATCCGGTCTGTCGCCGAACGCATCGCCCGCGATGAAGACAAGGCCGACGCCATTGCCGTGACCCATCCGACCCGCGGCGCTTCGGGCGCCCCTCCGGGGAAGGGCTGAATCACGTTCGGCGACGAATTAGGTACGCCGCGAACGCCCCGAGCCCGGCGAACTTGAACTTCGGGTCGATCCATCGCTCGATCACGTAGAACGCGAAGTAGTACGACCTGCAGAACCCCCAAATCGCCGCCGCGAGCAGCGCGGCGATCCGCCACGAACGCGTCTCGATCAGGATCAAGGTAGCCGCGAGCACACCGATACCGACCAGCAGAAAGGCCTTTACGTACATGAGCCGCGCCGACTTGAGATCCGCCACGGCGACCCTCCGCCAAGGTTGTACGCGGGCGCTCCAACGACTGTTGCCGGTGTGCGACAGAGGGCCGGAGGCCGGCATCTGGGAGGACGGGTGACGCTTGCCTACAGGAAACCAAACAGATCGTCCGTATGCCGCGCTCCGGCTTGTGAATCCAAGGAGCCCCTGGGATCCGAGAACGGAGAGCGGCGGTTTGGGGGGATTGTGGAGAAGGTCCACGTCGAGTGTTGGCGGACTTGGCTTGCTTTCTGCGCATCAACCGGTAAGGCCCAAGAAAGCCTCTGGAGACCAGCCATGTTCCGCACCGTATCGCCCATCGTCGCTGTTGCCGCACTTTCCTTCACGCTCGCCGGTTGCGGCGGCGGCCCGCCGTCCGATGTGGTCACGGCCGAAGTGACCGACGCGGTTTACAACGCCAACACCGCCATGTTCATCGCGAACAAGGACAACGCCGAAGTCGTCTCGATCAAGCTGGGCAAGTGGGAGACGGAGAAGTTCGGCGACATGGGCACCCTGTACCAGACGACATGGACCGCCAAGCTCCGATTCAAGGAGCCCATCGCGTGCATCCTCGCGGAGTATGACGGGAAGAACATCGTGAAGATCGTCGCCGAAAAGGGAGATGAGCTTCCCGTGGAAGGCCGGTGCGGCGGCGGCAAGGCCAACGGCAAGTGGGAGCTTGGCGCGAACGCCGTCAACAAGGACGGCATCATGGGCGCCGGAGCATGGAAAGCGATCTACGACAAGGTCCCCGACTTGAAGATGGGCTACCCCGTGATTTCGAACGGGATGCAAAGCGGCGCCAAGTTCCGGAACCAGAACTTCGAACCGCTTTCGAAGCTCAAGCCGTACGTCATCGAGGGTTCCGAGGAGTTCAAGAAGATGATGGCCGAGGCCGAGGCTCGGGCCAAGAAGGCGCAGGAGGCGGCCGCGGAGCGCGCCCGGATCCAGCGCGAGCAACTCCAGGCCCAGCAACTTCAACGCCAACAGGAGGCCGAAGAGCGTCAACGCCAGTACCAGGAGCAGGTCGCCCGGCAGCAGGCGGAAGCGGCGGAGCGCCAGCGTCTGGCTCAGGAGGAGTACGCCCGCAAGCAGGCCGAGGCCGCCGAGGCCGCCCGCATCGCCCGCGAGGAAGCCATCGCCAAGGCCGCCGCCGAGAAGCACGCCCGGCTGCTCGCGGTCATGAAACCTCTCCAATCCGCCACCGGAACCATCATCACGGCGGAGGCGGGCCAGTCGCTCGGGACCGTGCTTCTTGACGCCACGATCGATGAAGAGAAGCTCTCCGTCGCGGGCAACGCGATCAACCTGCGCGAGATGCCCTTCAAGGAGTTCACGTACACCGGCTCCGTCGATGACCGGGGCACGTTCTCCTTCCGGTCCTCGCTCGGCGGCGAACCGGTTGCGTACAACGCCAGCGGCGAAAAGCTGGCCAGCCGGGCGGGGTTCACGATTTCTCCCTTGGCCCAGGCGGATCGTTCCCGCATGGAATCGCTGATCGCGCTGGGCAAACGGCTCGGGTCCGCCGCGCCGCTGTCGCTGGCAGTCGAGACCATCGACGCGGAGGCGGCCAAGGCTCGCGAGCCGCAGCTCCGCCTGTCCGGCCTCAACGGCCAGGTGATCTACCGCAATCGCCTCGATACCCGCGTCAACCCGCTCTTCGCGGCGGACATGGCCAGCAACCGTTCGTACGCATGGAAGGGCGGCGAGACCATTGCT
This sequence comes from Phycisphaeraceae bacterium, assembly GCA_019636625.1. GTDB lineage: Bacteria > Planctomycetota > Phycisphaerae > Phycisphaerales > UBA1924 > JAHBXE01. Next base: position 5,474 of record JAHBXE010000022.1, on the reverse strand, counting down.
GTCCGCCTCGCCGAGCCCGCCAGCGGCACGGGCATTTTCATCCGCGGCACGTCCGCCGCGTCGACCGAACTGATCGTCACGATCAACGGCGTTCACAAGGCGACGATTCCGTCCATTCCGAAGCTCGGCGGCGTCATCATCGCGGTGCCGAACAACCTGGAGATTCTCGACGTCACGTTCCAGGCGACCGGTTCGGTGACGGCCCGGACGATCGGACTCGTCAAGTAACGCGCTGCTGACCTCCCGGCTCCGCGGCCCCGCGACTTACGCGGGGCCGCTCCGCATTTGGCGGGAGCTCATCGGCCCGGCTTGATGCCGTGTTTGAGGAACTTCCCGGGCGGACAGTCGTCCGACTCCGCAGCGGAACTGGAGTTCGTCATGCAGCGCAAGTTCATACTCGCCGCCATCCTCGGGACCTGCACCACGATCCTCGCGGCACAGATCGGAACCTCCCGACCTGGTCCGTCAAGCAACCGGCCGACGCGCTACCCGCAGTTCGCGGCCTGGATCCCGCCGGGAACGTACTCGGCGATCATCCTCAACTCCAGCGGTGACGAGCGTCGGTGGGCCGTGTCGCTCGTCTCACGGGACACGAGCGTTCCCATCGTCGTTCCGCCGCGGGACAACATCATCATCCCGTTCAAGGATGGCTGGACCGTTGAAGCGAAGGACGAGGCGCGGCTGGTATCCAACCTCGTCCCGTTTGACGACTCCGCGTTGTACAACAAGTTCGGCGAGCAGCCCAAGTACGTCCTCTCCGCCTGGGGAATCACGGCGTCGGGACCGGTGCGATTCGAGTACCGGGAAGTCAAGGACTGAATCCTCCTTGGCATCGGGGCCCGGGACCTGCCTACCATCGACCCGCTCATCTGGGGAGTAGCCTCCCCGTCCGGGTCGTCACACCCGTACGGGTGGAGCGGATCGTCAACACGGGGTCCCCGCCAAGGACCCCCGGCCGCTCCTTGCGTTTCGACGCAATGCGCAAGACCACATGACTCCCGCGGCGATCCCGCGGGGTTGTGCGTTCGGGCCTGTTGGAGGCGTGCGTGCTCCCGACTTTTCTGCTTTCGTTTGCCGAGACAACTCAACCCTTGATCCCACCTGTCACCTGGGCTTATGCCGCGTTCTGCGTGATGGTGTTCTTCTTCCTGGCGCTTGACCTTGGCGTGTTCCATCGCAAGGCCCACGCCGTGACCGCCAAGGAAGCGGGCATCTGGACCACGGTGTGGGTGTCCATGTCGCTGCTCTTCTCGCTGGTGGTCTACCTCATCTACCAGAATCACTGGCTCGACATCGGCCTCAACGTCCCGGTGATCGGCAAACCCGGGCAGACCATGACGGTCGATGGACGTGGTGCGGTCGGGCTTTACCTTGCTGGCTACATCGTGGAGCTTTCACTCTCGGTCGACAACCTGTTTGTCATCGCGCTCATCTTCCAGTTCTTCGCCATTCCCGCGAAGTACCAGCACCGGGTGCTGTTCTGGGGCATTCTCGGCGCCCTTCTGATGCGCGGCATCATGATCGGTGTCGGCTCGGTGCTCATCAACAAGGTCGGCTGGATTACCTATGTCTTCGGCGGATTCCTGATCCTCACCGCCCTGAAGATGGCGTTCACGGGGCACGACGATCCGAACTTCGAGCAGAACCTCTTCGTCCGGCTTGTTCGCAAGTTCGTTCTGGTCACACCTCAGTACGACGGCCAGCGGTTCCTGACCCGCGTGACGCAGCCCGACGGGGCCGTCCGCAGAGCCGCGACACCCTTGATGCTCGCCCTCGTCGTCGTGGAGTTCACGGACCTCGTCTTCGCCGTGGATTCCATCCCGGCCATCTTTGCCATCACCGCCGACCCCTTCATCGTGGTCACCTCCAACGTCTTCGCGATCCTTGGCCTTCGGTCCATGTTCTTTCTGCTGGCGAACATGATGGGCAAGTTCCGGTTCCTCAAGCCTGCGCTGGTCGTCATCCTCATGTTCGTCGGCGTCAAGATGCTCCTGGTGCACACGCCCTACAAGATCAGCACACCGATCTCGCTCTCGGTCATCATCACCGTGCTCATCGCCGGCGTCGCCGCTTCCATCCTGATTCCTGTCAAGTCCAAGCCCTCGGCCCCCGCTGACCACTCCTGAGTTACCCCAGCGGTCGGACTTGGACGCCTTCCCTGTCCAGTTTCGTGCGCACCGCGCGCGCTAGCGCCACCGCTACCGCGCTGTCCCCGTGGATGCAGATGGTCGCGGCGGACACCCCCACCTCCCGGCCGTCCACCGCCACCACGCCGACACCCCGCGCGATCCGCGACGCCTGCTCTGCTGCTTCGCGCGGGTCCTCGATCATCGCATCAGCGTGCCCGCGCTGACGAAGCGAGCCGTCCCCCTCGTACCGGCGGTCCGCGAACGCCTCCGCGGCGATTCGCATCCCCATGTCCCGCCACCACTCCAGACCTCGCGCGCCCGCCAGCCCCACGAGCACGAGGCCCGCATCCACGCGACGCACGCCCGCGGCCACCGCCGCGGCGATCTCCCGCTCCTTCATCGCGGCGTGGTACAGCGCCCCGTGCGGCTTGACGTGCCGCACGCGCGCCCCTTCCTGCCTCGCGATGGCCGCCAGTTGCTCCACCTGCCCCGCGACACACGCCTCGACTTCCTTGGGGCTCAACGCCATGGCCGCCCGCCCGAACCCCGCGCGATCCGGGTAACCGGGATGCGCCCCGACCGCACACCCCCGACGCACCGCCTCCCGCACGGCAACCCGCATGGATTGTTCATCCCCCGCGTGTCCGCCGCACGCGATGTTGGCCGATGTCACGAGCTCCATCAGCGCGGCATCGCTTCCCGCCCCTTCGCCCATGTCGCAGTTCAGATCGATTGACCGTGTCACGTTGCTCCTTCTTGACTCGCCGCCGAGCCAGCGCGGTATGCTCTCACGAATCGGAGTACCTTGCAAGTGTTCAAGAAGCTCTTCTCCAGGCCACAGCCCTCCTCATCACTGCGTGACGTTGTTTTCGGTGATTGCCCTATCGAACAGTGGCCGCCGGACGATTCGGGTGAAGGTCCCTTCGCCGACTTCGTGCTCGCTCGTCAGTTGCTCCGCGCCGGCGATCCTTCCGCCGCCGCCGATCTGTGGCGCTTGATCGCCAACACGCCCGGCATCGAGTCTCGTCATCGAGCCCAGGCGTGGACGTTCCTTCGAGCGTCCGGACAGTTGCCGCCCACCGAATCGGCCAAGTCAATCCTCGGTGTAGTCGTTGAAGTCGCGATGCGCGAAGGCCTCGATCTGCTCGCCGCGTACCCGGACCTCACCGCTCGCTACATGAACTACTCCGGTGCCGGCGTGGTGTGGGAACACCCGGACAACTCGCTCAATCAGTCCATCACACTGGTCATGCGAGAGGCCGCCGCGCTTGTGCAGCGCATCGGGCCATGGACAGAACCTCGCCCCGGTCCGCCTCGTCCCGGGAACGTGCGCCTCAACATGATCACCCCCAGCGGACTTCACTTCGGCGAGGGCTCCATGCAGGCCATCGCATCCGATCCGATGGGTGGCCGTCTCTTTCACGCTGCGACACAGCTCATGCAGGCGCTCATCGCCAAGAAACGCTGACCCGCCGCGCGGATGCTCTCGCTTCATCAACCGAGATCAGCCGTAGACCAACCCGGGCACCCGGCGCCAACTGGCCCAGCGCCGGAAGATCGGCTGCTGTAACCACGGCCGCGACGGGATACCCGCCCGTCGTCGGGTGGTCAACGCCCAGCACGATCGGGCTGCCATGCTCCGGAACCTGCACCGCGCCCCACATCATGCCTTCGCTGACCATTCGCCCCCCAGTTCCTGTCCGTTCCCTCTTCCCTCCCTCCAGCGATTTTCCCGCGGCGTGCTGCAAACGCACTCCCACGCGATCGGACTGCACCGATACGCGGTGCTCGCTCCACAGCCAAGCCTCTCCCGTGAACTCGTCGAACTGTGGCCCCGGCACGCAGGTCAGCTCGTGGCGAAAGAGCAGCCGCCGGATCTCCTCTATCTCCTCCACGCCGAGTGGCCGCGGTGTCCCAATTTGTTCCCCGGCCCGCAGGACGTCTCCCTTGGCCAGCCTCCGACCCTCGAAGCCGCCGAACCCCGCGGCGAGGTGAGTGCCCCGCCCGCCCAGCACCACCGGCACATCGACACCGCCGGCGATGCACAGGTACGCCCGCGCGCCGCGCTGGACCCGTCCGATCCGCAGTCGGTTGCCCTTGGCGAGGCGCGAGGCCTTCCACATAGGTACGGTGGCCCCACCTTCAACGTCCGCGGACACATCACCGCCGGTTACGGCGACCAGCGCATCTCCTAGACACTCGAACACGCCGCCGGTGAGCGTCATCTCCAGACCCGCCGCGCCCGCCTCGTTGCCGACCAGGCGGTTCCCGATCCGCAGCGACAGGGAATCCGCGGCCCCTCCGGCGACAACACCCATGTCCGCCCAGCCGGGCCTTCCAAGATCCTGCACCGTTGTCAGCATCCCCGGCTCAAGCACACGCAACGACTCTCGCCCGCCGTCGGCTGCGGATTTCGCGGCCGCGGCGGCCTCCTGCCTCTCCAACTCGCGGAACGTCATCGCATCGATCGGAACGAACTTCACGCGATCGCCCGCCGCGATCAGGGCGGGCGCCGCTCGGGCCGCATCAAACATCCGTCGCGGCGTGCGCCCGATGAGCCGCCACCCGCCGGGTGAAGCGAGCGGGTACACGCCGGCCTGGTCGCCGGCGATCCCCACGCTTCCGGCGGGCACCCGAGACCGGGGCCGGTCTAGACGCGGCACTTGCAACGCGGGAGGCAGTCCGTCGAGGTACGCAAAGCCCGGCATAAAGCCCACGAAGATGGACGCGTACTCGGCCCCGCTGTGCAGTGTCACAATGTCAGCGGGCGACCGGCCGACCTCGCGGGCCACTTCTTCCAGGTCCGGTGCGTACTCCCCTTGGTAGCACACGGGGATCTCGACCACCGCCGGTATCACGGCAACCTCGTCGCGAAGCGACTTCAGCGCTGCACGCACCTGTCCCTCCAGCGCTGCGGTCTCCAACCTCGCGGCATCGAACTCGAGTAACACCGTCTCATACGCCGGTGTCGCTTCGAGAAGCCCAGCGATCCCCGCCTTGCGACTTGCCCTCGCGGCGGTTCCCGCGCCGCCACGTTCGACGATGCAGCGAAGGTGCCGCTCGCTCACCCAGTTCAGTTGCACGCAACGGCCCTTTCTCGGTTGGGTCCAACCGACACCGTGCTCTCCTCGATTGATCTCCTTCCACCGATCTTGAGCACTCAAAGCACAACAACTTGGCGGATTCGCAGGGCGTTAGGGTATCAACCCGTACAACCGACAACATGAAATAGTGTGGGCTTTCCCTTTGTCTCTTGACCTGTGTGTTTCCCTAGGGTATGTTGCCGATGTAAGCACATCTGCAACGGGATCGCCCTATGCAAAATCCCTTCCCCCCCCCCCCACC
>JAHBXE010000021.1 GCA_019636625.1 Phycisphaeraceae bacterium | reverse complement strand
CCTGACCGCGAACGACTTCCAGTGCTTCCTGAACAAGTACGCGGCGGGGTGCATGTAAGCGGAAGGGCATCGAAGTCCCGCAGGGCCGGGACTTCGATGGCACGGATTCAAAGATGGCCACGTGGAGGGAGGGGGGCATGGAAGCGGAAGGGCATCGAAGTCCCGCAAGGCCGGGACTTCGATGGCACGGGTGATTCCGCGATGCATCGAGTCCCGCAGGGCCGGGACTTCGATGGCACGGATTCAAAGATGGCCACGTGGAGGGAGGGGGTTTGGCCATCTTTGAATGGGGAGTGATGGTTGGGGAGCGGCAGTAGAATGGCCCCCCTTCCCCCTTTCCTTCGGGAGCCTCCCCATGCAGACCGCCTCCGCCCTGTTTGACCAGCGCACCGACGCCCTCCTCGCCAAGCTGCGGGCCGAGGGGCTGTACAAGCACCTGCAGATGATCGAGTCGCCGATGGATGCGGCGATCCGGATCCGGGGTGAGGACGGCAAGCCCCGCGAGGTGCTCTGCTTCTGCTCGAACAACTACCTGGGCCTGGCGAACCACCCGGAGGTCGTCGAGGCGGGGATCCAGGGGCTCAAGGACTTCGGCGCGGGGACGGCCAGCGTCCGGTTCATCTGCGGGACGTTCAGCCCGCACGAGACGATCGAGAAGTCCATCGCGAGGCTGATGGGGACGGAGGCGGCGTACACGTTCGTGTCGGCCTGGACCGCCGCGGAGGCGCTGTTCCCCACGGCCTGCGAGCCGGGGGACATCATCATCAGCGATGAGCTCAACCACGCGTGCATCATCGATGCGATCCGGCTGACGACGGTGATCAAGAAGGGCGTGTTCAAGGATGTGTACAAGAACAACCGGCTCGACGGGGAGGGCTCGCTGCGGGCCGCGCTCGAGCGGGCGAGGGCGAACAAGGACATCACGGGGCAGGTGTGGGTGGTGACCGACGGCGTGTTCAGCATGGAGGGCTCGATCGCCGACCTGGCGAAGATGCGGCGGCTGTGCGACGAGTTCAACGCGATCCTCGTCGTCGACGACAGCCACGGGCACGGCGTCATGGGCAAGCTGGGGCGGGGCACGCACGAGTACTGCAACATGGTCCGCCCGCTCGACGGCTGGGACCAGAAGCCCGTCAACGGCGAGGTCGATGTCTTCACCGGCACGCTCGGCAAGGCCCTGGGAGGCGGGGCCGGCGGCTTTGTCGCGGGGAGCCGGCGCCTGATCGAACTGCTGATCCAGCGGGGGCGGCCGACGCTGTTCTCCAACGCCCTGCCCGTCACCGTCGCGTGCAGCGCGAACAAGGCGATCGAGGTCCTGCTGCGCGAGCCGCAGCGGGTGGCCAGGCTGCGCGACAACGTCGCCTACGCCCGCAAGAAGATCAAGGAGGCGGGCTTTGATGTGCTCGAAAGCCCGACGGCCATCTGCCCCATCATCGTCCACGACACGGCCAAGGCGATCGCGATGAGCAAGCGGCTGCTGGAACTGGGCGTGTTCGTCATCGGCTTTGGCTACCCGGTCGTGCCCGAGGGCCACGCGCGGCTGCGGTGCCAGATTTCCGCGGCGCATACCAAGGCCCACATCGACCAGTTGGTGGCATCGTTGCGGAAGCTGTGATACCAGGGGTGGATGCACGCTCCATCGGCGTCGCCGCCCGTTCACGATGTCACGCCTGCAAGGAACCGGACGTGAACCGCACCACTATCTCCTCCGGCGCCCCCTGGGAATCCATCGTCGGCTACTCCCGCGCCGTCCGCGTCGGGAACCACATCCATGTCGCGGGGACCACCGCCACCGGCCCGGACGGGCGGGTCCTTGGTCCGGGCGATCCCGGCGAGCAGACGCGGGTGATTCTCCGGAAGATCGCCGCGGCGATCGAGCAGGCCGGCGGCTCCATCCGCGATGTGGTCCGCACGCGGATCTACGTGACCGACATCGCCCGGTGGGAGGCCGTCGGGCGGGCCCACGGCGAGGTGTTCGGCGACATCCGCCCGGCGAGCACGATGGTCGAGGTGTCGCGCCTGATCGACCCGGCGATGCTCGTCGAGATCGAGGCCGAGGCGGTGCTGGACCCCTGATTTCAAAGATGGCCAACCCCTGAGAGACACGTTGGCCATCTTTGATTTTCCCCCCACCTTCCCTAATCCGCCTCCCACCCACCCCGAGGCGGTTCGGCCCGAGGCGGTTCGGATCGGGGGGGATCGGATCGGGGGGGATCGGCCGGCCCCATCTCCTGCCGGTACTGCCGGTCGTGGAGCAGGGCCCGGAGCAGCGCCTCGGCGTACCGCCCGGATCGGATCGCGCCGATGAGCTCATCCCGCAGCGAGATCGTCCCCACGCGGGCGCCCATCTGGTCCATCAGGCTCCAGAAGAGCGACTCGCCGTAATCGGGCGGCACCTCCGGGCGCGATGGCCCGAGTTGGCGAGCAAGCACAGGCTTGGGTTTCGGGATCACGCCCCCCCACCCCCCTCACCCCCACCACCCCCACCACCCCCTTCCGCCCCCCCACCCGCTCCCCCTTCCGCCCCGCCCGAGCCCGGGGGCAGCGACCACACCCAGTGCCCGCCCGATCCGCCCTCGCGCCGGGCCCGGATGTTCAGCACGCGCTTGGCCCGGCGGAGGGTCTTGATCGCGATGCCCGCCTGCTCGGCCTCGCGGAAGAGGTCCTCCGCCGGGCGAGGGCCGGGGGTGAGCGCCTCGACGAGGAACTCCGCCGCATCGTCCATGGGCCCGGCGGCGTCGTCGGTCGAGGACTGCTCGATGAAGTCGGCGGAGATCGACACCGGCCCGGCCTCCCACCGCACGCGACCGCCCGCCCCGTCGGCCCCGGTCCCCCCGGGTTCGATCCGGAACGACAGGCCCGAGGGCGAGGCGGGCAGGTTGCTCTTGACCAGGACCATCGCCCGCCGCGATTCATCGCCGGGCATCTTCGCGACCAGCCAGACCATCCTCGCGGCGGCGGTGAACGCCAGCGAGCCCATGGCCCGGTACACGGCCCGGGAGCCGGAGGACTTGTTGAGGTGCGTGACGCAGACGATGGACGGGCCCCACCGCCCCGCGATCCGCGAGAGTTCGGCCAGCACGGCCCGCACCTCCGCGTTGTTGTGGCTGTCGGTGTCCCCCATGTAGGCCGAGACCGGGTCCACGATGATGAGGCGTGGGCGGTCCATCCGCGCCAGCGCCGCCTCGATCGCGCCCGCGTCCAGCTTCAGCGTCAGCCCCGCCACCGCCCCCTGGCGACGCACGCCCTCCAGGAACAGCACCCGGTCGGGGTCGCCCCCGGCCGCCTCGATCCGCGGGCGGATCGTGTCCGCCGGGTCGTCCTCCGCCGACAGCACCAGCACCGAGCCCGCCTGCCGCAGCGGCGTCGGCCCGTCCGGCCACGGCAGGCACGCCGACACCCGCGCCGCCATGTCCATCATCACGAAACTCTTGCCCAGGCCCGGGTCCCCGCACACCATCGTCACCTTCCCGCGCGGCACCCGCCCCGGCCACAGCCACCGCACCGGCTCCGACTTCACGCTCGACAGGCTCACCAGCACAGGTTCGGACATCGCGTTCCCCTTTCCCACGGATGTGTGCGACGGGCCCCGGGCGCGGAGCCCTCCCCACCCCCCTCCCCCTCCCCCCACGGGAGCCGGGCCGGGATGCGGCCAGTTCACGGAAGAACCCGGCGGGTGGTGTCCCGCGCCGGGGTGAAGGAGCCAAGGGCCCCTCTGCCTATGGATGCAGGACCACGCCCGTGCGCACGAGCGCGGCCACGGCCCGCCGCCACCGGCACGCAACCCACCATCCCCCACCACGTTCCGACCACGCGCCGGGCACGCCCCATCCCCCGATCGCGCGGTCATCGTGTGCGCACAAACCCGGCTCTGGACGCCCCCACCCCCCCACCCCCACCCTGCCTCGCCCAAAATCAAAGATGGCCACCGTGTCTCACACACCGTGGCCATCTTTGAATCTCCCCCCGCTCCCGACTGCCCTCTTCCAACGGAAAAGCCCGGCGGCGCGGCGATGGGCGGCTTGGCGAAGGCGCTCCTGACCGGAAACGCCCTCACGACCGACCCCATCGCCGCGCCCCGGGCTTCGTTTGGCCCTGGCCCGGGTCTTTCCCTATGCCTTCGCGGCCCCTCTCGCCGCTGGATTCACGACGATCGTCGCCGCGTGCTCGGCGCCGGTGAACGCGCTGACATCCACGCCCAGGTGCCTGGCGACCCGCATGCCGTAGTCGGGGTCGGCCCGGAAGAAGTGGCACAGCTGCCGCATCTGGACTTCCTTGCGTGCCTGGCCGAGGCCGCCGGCGATGCGGCGGGTGAGGCGGTCGCGCTGGCCCTCATCGAACATGCGGTAGAGGTTGCCCGGCTGGGTGTAGTCGTCGTGGTCCGAGGTCGAGTCGAACCGGTCGACGATCGTCTGCCCGAGGTTCCACGAGGGGTCCGCGTACACAGGGTTGGGCTTTGGCGCGCCCTCGATCGAGTTGGGCCAGTAGTTGGCCGCGGCCCCGTAGGCGCCCTCGGCCAGCGCCCCATCGCGGATGTAGTTCATCACGGGGCAGCGGGGCTTGTTCACCGGCACCTGGTGGTGGTTGACGCCCAGCCGGTGCAGGTGCGTGTCGGCGTAGGACATGAGCCGGGCCTGGAGCATCTTGTCCGGGCTGGGCCCGATGCCCGGCACCAGCGCGCTGGGCTTGAACGCCGCCTGCTCCACATCCGCGAAGTAGTTCTCCGGGTTCTTGTTGAGCTCCATCACGCCGACCTCGATCAGCGGGAACTCCTTGTGCGGCCACACCTTCGTCAGGTCGAAGGGGTTCCAGCGGAAGGTCTGGGCCTGCGCCTGGGTCATCACCTGGAGGCTCACCTTCCACTTCGGGTACTCGCCCCGCGCGATCGCCTCGAACAGGTCGCGCTGGTGGCTCTCGCGGTCGCGCCCGATCAGCGCCGCCGCCTCATCGTCCATCATGTTCCGGATCCCCTGCATGCTCCGGAAGTGGAACTTGCACCACACCCGCTCGCCCTTGGCGTTGATCAACGAATACGTGTGGCTGCCGAACCCGTGCAGGTGCCGGTACGACGCCGGGATCCCCCGGTCGGAGAAGAGGATCGTCACCTGGTGCAGGCTCTCCGGGCAGAGCGACCAGAAGTCCCACTGCATGTCCATGTCGCGCAGGTTCGTCTGCGGGTGGCGCTTCTGCGTGTGGATGAACATCTGGAACTTGTACGGATCACGCACGAAGAACACCGGCGTGTTGTTCCCCACCAGGTCCCAGTTCCCCTCCTCCGTGTAGAACTTCACGGCAAACCCGCGCACATCCCGCTCCGCATCCGCCGCGCCCCGCTCCCCCGCCACCGTCGAGAACCGGAGGAACACGTCCGTCTTCTTCCCCACCTTCTCGAACAGCCTGGCCCGCGTGTACCGCGTGACATCCTGCGTCACCGTGAACGTCCCGAACGCGCCCGACCCCTTCGCGTGCACCACCCGCTCCGGGATCCGCTCCCGGTTGAAGTGCTGCATCTGCTCCAGCAGCGCCACATCCTGCATCAGCACCGGGCCCCGCGGCCCCGCCGTCAGCGCCTGCTGCACGCCGATGGGCGACCCGTTGGCCGTCGTCAGCACCGGGCACTTCTGCTCCGACCCGTTGTTCATCCCGCCGTGGCTGGTTCCCTGCATCACGCTTCTCCTGTGGTTGATGGTCAACCCTACCGCCGCGGCCTATCACAAGCCACAATGACCCGACGATACCTCCCATAGACTTTGCCTATGGATATCCCCCAGCTCCGCTCCTTCCTCGCCGCCGCCGAGGCCGCCTCCATCAGCCGCGCCGCCGAACGCCTGGGCCTGGCCCAGCCCACCCTCTCCCAGCACCTGGGCCGCCTGGAGACATCCCTGGGCGTCCGGCTCTTCGATCGCCTCGGGCGGGGCGTCGCCCTCACCGACGCGGGCAAGGCCCTGCTCCCCCGGGCCCGGCGCATCCTCGCCGAGCTCCGCGACGCCGAGCTCAACCTCAAGCGAGAGGCCGAGCAGGGCGCCGGGTCGGTCTCCATCGGCGCCATCCCCACCATGGCCCCCTACCTCCTCCCGCCCGCCCTCAAAAAAGTGGTCAAGGACGGCGAGGAGGTCTTCCTCCGCGAGGCCCTCACCGGCCAGCTCGTCGAGGCCCTCCTCGACAACGAGCTCGACGTCGCCATCACCAGCACGCCCCTCCTCCACGACCACCTCGAGGTCGACGTCATCGGCCACGAGGAGCTCCTCGCGGTCGTCCCCGCCTCCCACCCCCTCGCCGCCAAGACCACCGTCTCCTGGGCCGACCTCGACCACCAGCCCGTCGTCTCCCTCTCCGAGATGCACTGCCTCGGGCAACAAATCCGTGGCTTCTGCACCGCCAAGAACATCGGCCCGCGCGTCGCCTGCTCCACCACCCAGCTCGGCACCATCTTCGAGCTCGTCGCCCTCGGCCTGGGCGTCTCCCTCGTCCCCGAAATGGCCGCCGCCCACCTGCCCGGCCGCGCCTGCAGGTTCCTCCGCCTCGCCTCCGCCAAACCCGTCCGCCAGATCGCCGCGGCCTACCGCAAGGGCCGCACCCACCCACGCCTGGGCCAGCGCCTCATCCACGCCATCCGCGACCAGATCGGCTCCGGCCTCCACCGCCTGCCGTGAAACCACCGACATCACGAAGGTGAGCCACCCCTTCGCCTCTTCCCATCGCCCACTCCCCATCTCCCCCATTCAAAGATGGCCAAACCCCCTCCCTCCACGTGGCCATCTTTGAATCGGCCCCCACACCATCGCCTGTCAGCCCATGCCCCCGAAACCTGAACTTTCCCAGATGCCGGCCTGATAGGTCCACCCCGTTGACTCGGGACAGTCACCCTTCACGAATCGCCGCGGTCACCTGCGCGATCAGCGGCCTCACCAGCCGATGGAACGCCAGCTCCGCGTTGGGCTCGACAAAGTCACCGGATGCCGCGGCCGACTTCTCCGACAAGAGCAGGCACGCCCCGTCGTACACCCGATCCCGCAGCAGTTTCTGCACAAGCACCTCATACCGCTTTCCATACGAAGCCCCGTTGAACTCGGCAAACACCCGAAAGTGCGGCTCCTGCACCTGCACGGCTTCCCGCGATCGCTCGCAGTCCTCCAGCAGCATGAGGTAGCCGAGAAACGGACGGCCCGACGGCGCGAAGGCCCCCTCCCGGTACGCCGCCCACAGGTCCGTCGCGCTTCCCAGCGCCTCCTCCGTTCGGTTGTTGAAGTTGTTGCCGAAGGACGGCCCGACCTGCGACTTGAACTCCACCGCCGCCAGCAGGCGCCCGCGGTGAACCACCACAAGGTCCCACTGCTTTTCGGCCCGAAACCACCCCGGCAGTTCCAGCCGCCGACCCGTAAACACCGAATCCGTCGGCGTGCCCGCTGCCACGAGCAACCTCGACACCAGGTCCACAAACCCGTTCATTTGTTTGCCGTCCGTGACAGCCGATCGACCATCACGAACACCCCGACGCCCCTTCCCCCGGCCCTTCATCTGCGCGGCCCGAGTCCGCCAGAACTCCATCACCGCCTCTCGCACATCCCCATCAAACTCGCCCACGCCCGCTCCCCTTCCCATCTTCCACGGACACCTTGGCCGCGAAGTACAGGTCCGTCGTGTACGCTTCCATCCGCCGGCGCGCCTGCTCGAAGTAGGCCGAGTCCACTTCAACGCCGATGCTGTTCCGGCCCCACCGGGCCGCGGCGAAGTTCGTCGTCCCCGATCCCATGAACGGGTCCAATACCGTGTCTCCCACGAAGCTGAACATCCGGATCAACCGCTCCGCCAGCGCCAACGGGAACGGCGCGGGGTGCTTGCCGGTCGACGCCCCGGTCAGGTCCGACCAGATCTGTCGGAACCAGACTTGGTGCGAGGTCGCGGACACAAGGCTCAGGAGCCGCTCCAGCTTTGTCGGGCTTCGGTAACCGCCGGGCTTGCGCTGCATGAGGATGAACTCGATGTCGTTCTTCACGACGGCGTTGGGCTCGTAGGGCTTTCCCAGGAACCCGCCGCCGCCGCCCTCCGCCTCGTACGCCGCGTTCCCGATTTTGTGCCAGATGATCGGCGCCAGGTTGTCGTATCCGATCGCCTTGCACCGCTCCTGGATCGTGGCGTGCAACGGGACCACCGTGTGCCGTCCGTTGTTCTTCCGACGCGAGAGGCACACATCCCCGACGTTCACAATCAACCGCCCACCCGGCACCAGCGCCCGGTAGCAGTTCCGCCAGATCTCATCCAGCGCACCGACAAACGCCGCGTAATCGTCGACGTGCCCCAGTTGATCCCGGTGCTCGTTGTACCGCTTCAGGTTCCAGTAGGGCGGCGAAGTCACCACCAGATGCACCGATCCCTCCGGCAGCGCCGTCGCCTTCCTCGCATCACCCAGGATCAACTGGTGCGATGTCTCCTGCCGCTGAACCACCGCCTCGATCCTCGCTGTCGCGCGAGCATCCTTTGCCAGGGTCGGGATCACATCGTCGAGCTTTTTTCTCCCCACCAGCTCGGCGTACAACGACTCCGCCGTGTCCGCCGTCACACTCTTCCTCGCCACCGCTTCCATGAACGCAGTGTAGCAATGCCAGAACCAGCCCCGGTCATGACGTGCGGCTCATTCGGTTCCAAGCCGTCCCAGGCCGTTGATGCCCCCATTCAAAGATGGCCAAACCCTCTCCCTCCACCTGGCCATCTTTGAAATCCCCACTCCCGACCGCCCTCTTCCCCTCTCCTACAGCCCGAAGGGCTCGATCGTCAATAGCCGGGGGTCGCCGCGAAGCGGCACCCCCGGACCCGCCCCAAAGAAACAAAGCAGGCTGAAAGCCTGCCAGTACGCCCACACAACTCACGTTCTTCATTCCCCAATGCCCTCCTCAAAGATGGCCAAACCCCCTCCCTCCACATGGCCATCTTTGAATCCCCCATCCACTCCAAAAAGAACGCCGCGGCCTGATGTTCCAGGCCGCGGCAAGGAGTCGCTTGTCAATCCATCTCACCGCCGACGACGAACCCCGACCATCCCCGCCACGCCCAGCAGCGCCAACACGCCCGGCGTCGGAACGATGGTGTACGTCATCGAGGCGCTCGCCGCCTCGCCCGGGCCGAGGATGAACCGCCACTGGAAGCCCGCCTCAAAGTCTCCGGGGCCAAAGGGCAGGCCCGTGTTGTTGAAGTTGTCCGGCGAGCCGTTGGTCAGCAGCGACAGCACGTTCCCCGCCGCGCCCGCCTGGAACGGCTGACCCGCGCCCTCGTAGAACGCGACCCAGCTCCCGGACTCCATCCGGATGCTGCTCGTCGCGCCGTTGATCGCCGCCGAGATCCCGCCCGCGTTCCCGCCCAGCGTCGGGTCGAGGAAGTGGAACAGGTCCACCGTCAGCGTCTGGCCCGTCGTGTTCGTCACCGTTGTGCCCTCTTCGAGCACGCCCCGCCCATCCCCAAGCCCCGTCACCAGGTACGTCCGCGTGATCGCGATCCCCGAACCCGCATCGTTGAACGAAAGCTGACCCACACGCCCGGACCAACTCGGCCCGAACGCGTTGTTGTTCGCCAGCTCCCGCGTGTTCGCCACGCTCGTCCGCGTCCACCACCAGCTCGTGCCCAGGTGGTCCGGGTTCCCCGTGCCCCCGACCTGGAATGCTCCAGTCGGCCCGTTCCCCGTCCCGACCGTCGGGGAGTCCCCCTGGGTAAAGGACGCATTGAGGTGGCTGATCGTCCCGCCCGTGCCCGGCTGAGCAAGGACAGGCAACGCCACGAATCCGACGGCGGCTATCGCTGTGGTGGCAAAACGCATCTCAACCCTCCAAAGGCTGGTATCGCGCGGCATCCATCGCCCGCGCGTCTTCTCACCTTGGAAGGTGCCTCAGGGTCTGAGAACTTGCAACCCATCCTGAAAGAAAACCTGCTTCATTCGCGGATTCTTCCATTCTGCGGCCCCGAGGGAGCCGTCGAGTCGAAGTGCGGGGAACGAGGGGGGAGGGGAGGTGGGGGGGGCCGGTGGCGTGGGGGGAAACCACGAGACTCGGCGCATCACCGAAATCATGGCGCCACTCTCGGTTGGTACCACTCAAGGAAAGAACTGACGGAGGCCACTTACTGACCGCCAGGCGCGGCAACGATTACCGCTTGTCGAGCCGTTGCGACCTCCGCGCCGCCCCGCCGCGACGAGACCAAGGGCGACCACCAACCCCGCCCCGGGGGTAGGCACAATAGCGATCGCATGGCCTCCGTTCGCCGAAATCGCGCCGAATGTTCCGGATGGAACATTCGCCTGCCCGACGTTGTTCGCGCCCCACGCGGCGAGCGTGCCGTCGGTTCGCAAGGCGTACCCCGTCGCCATCCCCGCGCTGATGGCCCGAAAGGTTCCCGAGGGAACGTTGAGTTGTCCGAGGCTGTTGCTTCCCCACGCCACAAGCGTGCCGTCCGTCCGAAGCGCGAGCGCGAACTGCGTGCCCGCTGCCACACTCGTGAACTGGCCCTGCGGCACACCGAGCAGGCCCATGAAATCAAGTCCCCACGCCGCCAACGTGCCATCGGCACGCACTCCGAAGCTGACGTTGTCGATCGCGGCCACCGAGAGAAACGCACCGCTGGGCGGATTGGCTTGACCGAACGTGTTCCGTCCCCATCCGGCCAGCGTTCCATCCGCACGAATCCCCACGCCATGGTTGACGCCCAGCGCCAGCGACACGAACGCCCCTTGAGGCAAATCGAGCGCCCCTTGGACGGGCGCTCCCCAACTCGCTAGTGATCCATCCGTACGAATCCCCACGCTAAATGGCTGAATGCCATCGCACGACTCTACGAACCGGAACGTGCCCGTGGGAACATCGAGAATGCGGCCCCACGTCGCAACCGTGCCGTCCGGTCGAATCCCGGTGCTGTGCTCATTGCCCGATGCAATCTGGAGAAACTCGCCCGGCGGAGGGCTGGCTTGGCCGAAGAAGTTATCCCCCCACCCTACGGCCGGGCCGGGCTGTCCTTGAGCCGCGAAGGACAACGCCAGGGAAACGAGGAGAACAAGTGACACTCTGTACTGCATTCCTGCTTCCAAGTGTCGCGCCTTTCAAGGGCATCCCTGAGCATACGCATTCAAGAAGCACTGATAATCGTTGGCGGTAAGCACCGGCGTACCCGTGCTTCCGTCGCAGTTGGCCAGAGGATCCTCAACGGCGTACATGTTGAGAAAACACGCGAAGTCGTTGGCTGTCAAGACAGGCGATCCGGTGCTTTGATCGCAGTTCGCGTAACACGAGAGACCACGAAGCGCCACCCCATGGTTGTAGGAGGAGCTGACTCGCAAGTAGCTCCCATACGTAGGCACGGCGCTCGGCGGCTGCGCTTGACAGACGGAGTTCCGGCCCCACCCGATCAACTGCCCCGCTTCCGTCAGGCCGACACCATGGTGATACCCACCTGTGGCGAAACGTAACGCCGGCATCGGAACCGGCGGCGCCACATACTCGCTGGTGGGCGGGTTGCTCGGTGCGACACCCGTTTGGCCCCAGTTGCTGAGCCCCCATCCGTGAAATGCCCCGTCTGACTGTCGGATCACGAAACTGTGCGCATGGCCCGCCGCAAACTGCCTGGGAATCTCGTATCCAGAAGGCACCGCCGCCTGGTTGTGACTGGTGTAGTTGGAGCTGTTGCACACCGGACCCGGGCCCCACCCCCGCAACATTCCGCTTTCGCCCGATTCCTTGGCGACGAAGTGATGGCCGCTGCCGGAGATACTCGAGAACGAGGTTTCGGTGCCCGCGCCGGGCACCTGCATGTCCACGGGCTGGAAGCAGTAGTTTTCTCCCCATGCCAGCAACGTGCCATCGGTCCTGATCGCTGCGTTCACTTCCTCGCCCGCGGCGATCGCAATGAACGGTCCGGTCGGCGTGTGCAGCGGGCTGCGAATGCTGCTTGCGGGATAGGTGTTCCCCTCGCCCCATGCCACCACAGAACCATCCTGCCGCAATGCAACGGCGTGGAAATAGGCTGCCGCCACGGCAACAAAGTCGTTGCCATTGGGAACTCCGGAGTAGATGTTGCCGCGCACGGCCCAACCCCACGAAGCAAGCGAACCGTCGGACCGCAGGGCGACACTAAACCCCCAGCCCGTCGCGACATCTTTGAACAGACCTTGCGGAGGCTCGACGAAGTACGATCCTTGGTTGCACTCGCCCCATTCGACAAGCACGCCGTGTTGGGCAAGCGCGCATGAACAACTTCCCGCAATGGCCAGCATGACAACCGCACTTTGCCGCCTCATTGGAGTCTCCAGACTGGCTAGAGACAAGAATGCTCGATCCTCGTTTTTATGCAAGCCCTACAATGAGATGAAACGGGTTATGGGACCACCTTCACGCATAAGATGCTTGGTACTTGCCACACAACGGAGGACGGCGCACGCGAAGCTGGCCCCGCACTCGGACCCTTGACTCGGTCGCGTGCACCCGGCGCAATCCGTCTGGCGCATTCTTCCCCCTCACGGCGCCGTACACCCCACAGCAAACCTATTCAAATAGCACTGGAAGTCCATCACGTTCAGCACCGGGGCCATCACGCTCCCATCGCAGTTCGCCCACGGATCCCCCGTGGTAAACCGGTTCAGGAAGCACTGGAAGTCCCCGGCCGTCAGGACCGGCGTCCCCGTGCTCCCATCGCAGTTCGCGTAGCAGTTCGCCGTCGGCGTGATCGTCAGCGTGAACCCCGCGATCGAGCCCGTGTCCCCCGCCGCGAAGTCCACCGCCGTCAACCGCCACGTCCCCTGCGCGTTGCGACCGTTGAACACCGACAGCGGCGTCTCCGGCTTCCACGGCCCGTTCACGCCCGTAATCCCCGGCGCCGCCACCGTCGGCGCGTCGTACACCGCCGCCGCCGAATCCGCCAGGTGCAGCATCGCCTGCGCCGAGCCATAGTCCGGCGCCGGGAACCCCAGCGGCGTCTGCGGCACGTACGGCCGGTCCACCAGCACCGCACTCACCCCCGATTCCACGTGCGTCAGCGTCAGCCTCAGGTCCCCCTGAAAGCTGTGCGGCACGAACACGCGGCACTCCACCCGCGCGATCGTCATCGCCCCCGGCACCGTCACCGACACCATCGCCGGCGCCCCCGCCGTCCCCGTCCCCAGCCCGTCCGGGATCGCCACCGGCGCCCCCGAATACACATAGTCCGGCCACGCCGCCGCCTTCCCCGCCAGCGCGGCCACCGCCACCACCACCGCCGCCTTCCTGTCCACTCGTCGATCTCGCATGGCGCACCCTCGCACAGGTTCTCAACCCATGCCCCCCGCAACCACCGCGCCACGCCAAGCGCAAGATCCGCCCACACCCCTCCCCATTCCCGACTCCCCTTTCCCCACTCCCCCCCAGTTCAAAGATGGCCAACCCCTCTCCCTCCACGTGGCCATCTTTGAAATCCCCCACCCCCCTCCCCCCACCCCCCTCCCCCTCACTCCACCCCCATCCCCCTCGCCCACGCCTGCGGCCCCAGCGGCGGCTCCTCGATCGGCATCAACGCCGACCCGCCCGAGGCCATCAACCGCTCCGCCGCCTCCCGGTGCGGCCGCGCCTTGCTCGGCTCTTTCATGTGCCGGTGGATGCTCGCCAGGAACCGGTGCGCATCGAGCAGCCCCGGCTGCATCGACAGCGCCACCTCGAACGACGCGATCGCGTGCGGAAAGTCCTTCATCCACGTCAGCGCCACCCCCAGCGTGTAGTGCGCCTCCGGGAAGAAGTGCCGAAGCTCCACCGCCGTCAGCGCCTGCTCCGCCGCCTCCTCGAATCGACCCCGCGCCAGCTCCAGCTGCGCCCGCTTGTACGGCACGTTCGGATCGTGCGGGTCGATCGCCCCCGCCCGCGCCAGCGTCCGCTCCGCCTCGTCAAACCGCTTCAGGTGCGTGTACGCATCCGCCATCGTGCACAGCAGGTCCGGCCGGTCCGGGCTCCGCTTCACCGCCTCCTCCAGCGCCACCGCCGCCTCCTCCACCTTCCCCTGCGCAAAGAGCGACGCCCCGCGCAGCAGCCGCGCCTCCGGGCTCTCCGGGTACCGCTTCACCAGGTCGTCCATCACCTCCACCGCCCCCGCGAACCGCCCCAGCGCGTACCGGCAGTGCGCCACGTTCATCGCAAACCGCGGCTCCTCCGGGTGCTCCGCGTACAGCTTCTCGAACACCTCCGACGCCTGCTTCAACCGCCCCGTCGTCTGGTACACCACCCCCAGGTTGAACCGCGTCTCCCGGTCGTACAGCGCCGCCTGCGCCGCCGCATCCTCCCCCAGCGCGATGTACCCAAGGTCCTGAAGCTGCTTCATCGCCTCCCGCGCCTCCAGCGGGTCCACCCGCATCCCCGCCGGGTGCATCCCGCTCTCCCCCTCCATCACATCCCACCCAAAGTTGCGCTCGATCTCCGCCCCCTCCACCAGCGCCTCCCGAAGCACCCGCCCGTCCATGTCCGCCCCCACCGCCAGACCCAGCAGCGTCAGCACCGTCGGCGCGATATCCAGCAGCCCCGCCCCGTACACCGCCGCGCCCGGCGCCACCCCCGGACCCGACATCACCAGCATCCCGTGCGGCCGGTGCCACGTCGCATCCATCGCCGCGTGCGGATCATCCACCGCCGCCTGCACCCGCGGCCGCAGGTGGTCGCTGTGGAACCCATGGTCCGACAGCACAACCACCGTGCACTCCTCGCCCGCCAGCTCCACCAGCCGCCCCAGCATCGCATCCTGCAACTCGTACACCCCCGGAACCACCTGCCGGAACCGCTCAAAGTCCGACTCGCTCACGTGCTCCATCCGCGGCGGGTAATACTGCATGAAGTGGTGCCCCACCACATCGATCGTCTCAAAGAACACCAGCGAACAGTCCCATCCTCCCTCCTGCAGCAGCATCGTCGCCACGTTGTGCACGCTCGCGCACTGCGCCAGCAGCTTCGCCAGCAGCCCGATCCGCCGGTCCCGCCGGTCCATCCGCCCAAGATCCGGCAAGAGCGCGTGCAGCTCCTGCGGCGTGATCTCCCCCGGATGGATCCGCATCTCCCCCACCGCCCCCGCCTTCGACGCCGGATGCACCGCCCCCGCCATCACCGGCCAGGCCTCTCCCGCCCCGCCCGCCTTCGCCGGCGCCCCCTCCTGAAACAGGTTCGTCACCACCGTCCCGGCGATCGGCTCCGCCGGGTGGCTCGCGTACCAGCTCACCACGTTCGTCCGCATCCCCGACTGCGTCAGGATGTTCCACAGCGCCTTGGTCTTCCGCGTCGTCGAACAACTCGGCCGAAACCCGGCCCCCGACGGCTCCGGCTCGATGAAGTTCAGTATCCCGTGCTTGTCCGCCGTCTTCCCCGTCGCGATCGACGTCCACAACAGCGGCGACAGCTTCGGATCCAGCGACCTCAGATCCGCCCGCACACCCCCATCCATCAACCGCTTCAGATTCCCCATCTTCCCCGCCGCCAGCAGCGGATCGATGATCTTCCAGTCCGCGGCGTCCCACCCCACCACCAACACCCGTTTCGTCAATCGCTTGCCCATGTCCCCCCATGCTACCCGCCTCCACCCCCATGCCACGGGCGGCAACGATGCCCACGCCCCCCTCCCATTCCACCTCCCCATTCCCCACTCCCCATTCCCCACTCCCGACTCTCCTCCCTTCCAAAGATGGCCAACTCCACTCTCTCCACGTGGCCATCTTTGAATCCGCAACGCCCACCCAACGACCTTCCCCCGCAAACTCCAAAAACAACACGGGCGACTCTCCCGAGCCGCCCGTCCCTTGATCTTCATCAAACCAACCAAAACTCACTTCCGCCGACGCCCGTGCCATCGAAGTCCCGGCCTTGCGGGACTTCGATGCTCCCCCCCCCCCCCCCCCCCCCCCCCCCCCCCCCCAAAAACAACACGGGCGGCCCCCCCGAGCCGCCCGTGCCTTGATTCAAATCAACCGAAACTCACTTCCGCCGACGCATGCCATCGAAGTCCCGGCCTTGCGGGACTTCTGATGCCTCAACCCACCCCATTACCTACACCACAACAAAATATTGGCGAAGCCCACGAGCCGCCCGTGCCTTGGTTCAAATCAACCGAAACTCACTTCCGCCGACGGCCAGCGACGCCAACCGCGCCGAGAGCCAGCAGAGCGAGCGAGCCCGGAGCGGGAATCGCGCCAGCCGCGATATCAGCGCCCGCGACATCCTCGTACGCGTACTCGACCAGCAAGCGGGGCTGGGCGGACAGCGTAGTCGAGAGCGACACCCGGAACCAGCCGTAGTGCGTCGCGTTCCCGTTCGCCTCGTTCTGGAAGCGGAACCCAACGATGTTGTCCGCGCTGTTCAGCACGAACGGATCGTTGCCCGTCGTCGCGGCGGTCGAGGCGCCGTAGAGCCGGCCGCCACTAGGGGCGGCGCCGATGATCTCGCCAACCGGAAGATTGGCCGTGCCACCGCCGCCGACCCGCTGAACGTACACGCCGCCGGCCGGGGCCGCCGGGTTGAAGAAGTTCAGAGCGGTTGAGCTCCACGGATTGATGTCCCAACCCGGAACCGTGGCGCCGGTCGTGTTGCCCGGCTCGTTGATCACGCCGGTCACGACGTTCAAGTACAGCCCGTTCGTCGACGACGCGATCGGAATGTTCACCACACCGCTGTACACGATCGCCGCGTCGGCCTTCTGGGCCGCGCCCATCGCCGCCGCGCCCGCCGCGGCCGCAACGGCCACAAAGTGCGCATCCAACTTCTTCGCAAGCTTGCTCATGTCTTTCCCTTTCCTCAACAATTGACCGGGCGCCACACGGAGCCCTTCAAACCTTGCCTCTTGCCACGCCGGGCCCAACACCCACTCAAGCGCAGCCCGCCCCGACGCAACAGAACGCCGGAACTGCACTGGCCAGAAAGTACCACCCTAACCGCAAAACCGCAACAGCAATCACAACAGAAATCACGATTTTCAAGCAGAACGTCCCAAAAAACTTGTAACCTCTCAGGGACTCTACTTTATCGAACGAACCCCGCCCACCCGCTGGCCGATCATGGCGTAACGTGCACCCAGACCACCCAGTTTCTCATCCAATGACCCACACCTCGCCCCCGATCACCGTTGTCTCAGGGCTTCCCCGCTCCGGCACCTCCATGCTCATGCAAATGCTCGCCGCCGCCGGCATCCCTCCGCTCACCGATTCAGTAAGAACCCCCGATCCCGACAACCCCCAAGGCTACTTCGAACTCGAGGCGGTCAAGCACACCCGCACCGACCCCGCCTGGCTCGACCGCGCCCCCGGCACGGCCGTGAAGGTCATCCACGCCCTCCTCAAGGACCTTCCCCCCACCCACCGCTACCGGGTCATCTTCATCCACCGCAACCTCGACGAGGTGCTCGCCTCCCAGCACAAGATGCTCGAACGCGCGGGCCGCTCCGGCGCGCGCCTCAACCCCGATGCCCTCAAGCAGATCTTCGCCGCCCAACTCGACGCCGCCCGCGCCTGGGCCGCCGCCCAGCCCAACATGTCCTGCCTCGACGTCCACCACCACGACATCCTCGCCGACCCCCACGCCCAGGCCGCCCGCATCGCCGCCTTCCTCGCCATCCCCGACAAGGCCCCCGCCATGGCCGCGGCCGTCGAATCCTCCCTCTACCGCAACCGAGCCCCGCGCCAACCCTGATCCGGCCCCCGCGCCACCCGTGCCATCCAAGTCCCGGCCGTGCGGGACTTCGATGCCCTCAAGCTCACGTCCACCCCACCCACTCCCCACCCCCACCCAAATGAACCCAAAGAAAGAGGGCGCCCTTCCGGACGCCCTCATCGCTCATCGTCCGACTTCAAAGATGGCCAACCTCTCTCCCACCCGTGGCCATCTTTGAACCCGTGCCATCGAAGTCCCGGCCTTGCGGGACTTCGATGCATCAGGGACTCACGTGCACCCAGCAGCGTACTTGTTCAGGAAGCACTGGAAGTCGTTCGCCGTCAGCAGCGGGTTGCCCGTGGATCCATCGCAGTTCGCGTACGTGTCGTTCGCCGCGTACTTGTTCAGGAAGCACTGGAAGTCGTTGGCAGTGAGCAACGGGGTACCCGTGGACCCGTCGCAGTTGGCGTAGCACCCGCCCGCCGACAGGTAGCACGCCCCGCTCAACTGGATCCCGTACGCCCCGCCCGCGCCCGTCGTCACGCTCCAGCTCCCCACCGGCTCGGCCGCGGCCGGGCCGTCGGGCGCCCGCTCCACGTTGAACGGCGTGTCGAGCCAGATCTCCCCGCTGGTCGTGGCCCCCAGCGGGTCCTTGTCGTACTGCGAGATCGCCAGGTAGTACTCCCCGTTGCCCGCCGCGCCGACGATCGCGCTCCCGATCGTCGACGTCGTGCCCGTGCCGGGCGCCGGGTTGTCGTCGTTGAACGTCACGCCCGTTCCGTTGGGCCGGAACAGGAACAGCTGCGTGTCGAACGTGGTCAGGTTCGCCGTGCTGGCGCGGAAGTTCGCCGCGTTGCAGATGTTGATCTTGAACATGTCCGCGTCGGTCGTCGTCAACGTGCCCGTGATCCCGATGAGCGTGCCCGATCCGTTGACGTTCTGCGCCGTCGCCGGCAGGTCCCCGGCGTCACCCGTCTCGGCGTACGGCGTCGGGCACGAGCCGCAGGCCGACCCGGCCCCCAGCCACGCCCCGCCCTGGGCCGTGCAGGCCGCCGAGGTCAGCGTCGAGCACGTCGAGAAGAAGCAGCACGCCCCGGCCGGCGGGCAGTTCGCCGCCGCGCAGCTCACGTTGTTGCCGGCGTAGGTGCCGCCGGCAGTCGCACAACCCGCCTGCGTCAGGACCTCACAGGTTCCATCGGACTTGCAGCACGCCCCGGTGGGCAACGGCGGGCAGTTGGCGGTGGCGCACGTCGAGCCGTCACCGTTGTAGGTCCCGCCGAGATTGCTGCAGCCGCTCGCCGTCGTCACGACGCAGTTCGAAGCGCCAGAAGTAAGGCAGCATGCACCGGTCGGTCCCGGAGTGGTCACGGACCAGTTATCGAAGGTGGCGTTCTGGAGCCAGGCGCCGATGCCGTACTGAGTTCCGAGGCTCAGGGAGGTCACGTTGCCGGAGGTGTAGGTCTGATCGGGTATGCCATCGAAGTTGGTGTCCAGTTCACACTTGAGTGTGTTGGCGTCCGGAAACGAGACAGTCATGCGGGCGGACTCAAAAGGGGCCGTCAGCGCGCCGAACGGCAGGCCGCCGGTCCATGCCCCCCATGTCCCACCCGACAGGCGGTAAATGCCGATGTTCGAGAAGTTGGTCGTTCCCGCCTGAGCCTGAATCTTGACCTGAATTGGGTTGGTGCCGCCCAAGCCGATCATCACGGCTACGAACGCGTTGGCCGTGTTGCCCGGGATTCGGTAAATGTCCAACGTCGTCACCGACAGGTTGTACAAAAGGTTCGCGGCGTTGTGCTGAAGGATGGTGTTGACGCCGGTTCCCGTGTGACGGCCTTGGTTGGATTCGACCGCCCAGGTGCCGCTGACCACGGTCCAATTGGGACCGATGGGGCCATCGGGCCGGTTGAAGTTGTCCGACCATTGGCCATGGGCGGTACCCGCCGCCAGAAAGAGCGGCAAACACATGACATTGCGATTCATGACGAGACCTCCGAACTGTGCCGAACCCACGCGAAGTGCCCGCGAGGCGACGTACCTGGGAGCATGCCGACTGGTGGCTCCGGCGGACTGGAGGGTTCAGCCTACATCAAGCAGCCGGCTTTCAAAAGGCTGATCTGTCGGCGATGGAGAAAGTCGATCATGCGGGAGCACCGCGACACGGCAAATGGAATCTCTGAACAATCGCGCAACCGTTGTGCGAGAATGATCGTACCTGAATGCGGCCGGGTGAATCGGGCGGCATGGAGACGATCATGGGCATGCGGAAGAACGAGTCGCTGGGCTTTGTGGACGCGATGATGGTGGAGCTGGGCGGGCCGCGGTCGGGGGCGCTGCTGGAGCGGCTCGACGTGGCCACGCCGTGGGAGAAGCTGGCGGCGCCGATCCTGAAGCTGCCGGAGTACAGGGGGACCGGGGCGGGCCGGCCGGCCTGGAGCCCGGTGCTGATGCTCAAGTGCCTGATGCTGGCCAAGTGGAACAACCTGTCGGACCCCGGGCTGGAGGAGGCGCTCAAGGACCGGATCAGCTTCCGCAAGTTCGTCGGGCTGTCCTTCACGGACACCACGCCCGATGAGACCACGTTCGTGAAGTTCCGGGCCCGCCTGCGCGAGGCCGGCCTCCACGATGTCATCTTCGACGCGGTCGTGAAGCACATCGAGCGTCAGGGCCTGTTGGTCAAGGAGGGGACGATGGTGGATGCGACGATCATCGAGGCCCCACGCGGCCGGCCCCGTCCCGACGGCACAACCACACGCGACCAGGACGCCAGCTTCACGAGCAAGCACGGCGTGCCGCACCACGGGTACAAGGGGCACATCGCGGCGGACCTGTCGGGGATCGTGACGGACTACCGCTTCGGCACGGCCAAGGAGCACGACAGCAACTACATCGATGAGCTGACCGATCGGGAGGCCAAGCTGGTGCTGGCCGACAGTGCGTACTCGGACCGCGCACGCCGGGAGGCGCTGCGGTCGCGCGGCGTGATCGACGGCATCTGCTACAAACGCAACCGCGGGCAGAAGAAGCTCTACGACTGGCAGGAGCGGTGGAACCGGCTGGTGTCCAAAGGCCGGGCCCGGGTCGAGCATCCCACGGCGATGCTCAAGCAGCAACTCGGGTACCGGAGGGTGAGGTACCGAGGCCGAGAACGCAACGCCCTGGACTTCGCCCTGACCCTGACCGCGTGCAACATCAAGAGGAGCCTGAGCCTGAGAGCGGCGTGAGCCGCGGGGAAGTTCCTCCAACCAAGCACCCGACCTCCTCGAGTTCACATGCGCCCGTTTCATCCGACACCACACACGCGGTATTGTTCAGATGTTCCAAATGTGTGATGAGGGAGGATTCCGACGGAATACGCCGCCAAGGGACGTCGGCTGGCGAGCTCCGGTCGTGCGTGATACGAACAACGGCCGGACTCCAGCAAGGTGAAGCGCTACACTCGCCCCCCATGACTCAGAAAGCAACCAACATTCACTGGCATGCCGGAAATCTGACCCGCGAGGAACGCTGGAAGCTGCTCAAAGCCCGGGGGTGCACGATGTGGTTCACGGGGCTTTCGGCCTCGGGGAAGTCGACCATTGCATCCGCTTTGGAGCAGGTGCTGGTGCAGCGGGGCGTGCATTGCTACCGGCTGGATGGGGACAACATCCGGCACGGTCTGAACAAGAACCTGGGTTTCTCCGCGGAGGACCGGGCGGAGAACATTCGGCGGATCGGCGAGGTCGCCAAGCTGTTCGCGGACTCCGGGTGCATCGCGCTGACGAGCTTCATCAGTCCGTACCGGAAGGACCGGGACCTGGCGCGGCAGATGCACGAGAAAGATGGGATCGCGTTCATCGAGGTGTTCGTGGATGCGCCGATCGAGGTGTGCGAGCAGCGCGACCCGAAGGGGCTCTATAAGAAGGCTCGGGCGGGCGAGTTGAAGGGGTTTACGGGGATCGATGATCCGTACGAGGCGCCGGAGAAGCCGGAGCTGGTGCTCAAGCCCGCGACGATGAGCGTGGAAGAGAGCGTGAAGGTGTGCCTGGCGGAGTTGAGCAAGCGGGGCGCCCTGCCGACCTGGGCCGATTGAGCCGTTCCGGTCATCCTTTCCAACAGGAATGATGCCGCGGTGGGTCGTGGTGGCCGTACCATGGCACATGGCTGACTATGCGAAGCTTCTGGAAGCCGGTCTCGCCGCGGTCGCCGGCGCCTGCCGTGTGACGCGGGCGGTGCAGGCGAACATGCAGGCGGTGGCGCGGATTGTCAAGGATGACAAGAGCCCGGTGACCGTCGCCGATTACGCGAGCCAGGCGGTGGTGGCGTGGGCGCTGCGCGAGCGGCTGGGAGGGGAGTTGATCCTGGTTGGGGAGGAAACTTCAGCGTTCCTGCGCAATCCGGAGAACGCGGGGCACTTGGCCGCGACGGTCGAGGCGGCGAGAGAGGCGTGGCCGGACGTCACAGAAGATGCCTTGCTGCTGGCGATGGACGACGGCGCGGGCGATCCACATCACGCGGCGTTCTGGACGCTCGATCCGATCGATGGGACCAAGGGCTTCTTGCGCGGCGGTCAGTACGCGGTGTCGCTGTGCTACATCGAGCGAGGTCTGCCGGTTGTCGGTGTGCTCGGGTGCCCGAACTTGGCGAGGGATTTTTCGGCACCCGTGGATCGGCCGGACCGGCATGGGACGATCTACTTCTGCATCAAGGGGGAGGGGGTGTATGAGATGGGGGCAGATGAAGGGGGTGAAGACCCGCCGCGGAGCGGCAGGCCACCCAAGAGCGGTGGGGCACCCAGGAGGATCACTCGGCTGGCGCATCGGGAAGAGGATCCGATCACGCTCTGCACTTCGGTGGAAGAGTCGCACTCGAACTTTGACCAGACGGGACGGGTGATGGCGGACTTGGCCGCGCGGGGGATCAAGCAGCGGGAAGCCGTGCGGATCGACAGCCAGGCGAAGTATGCCGTGGTGGCGCGGGGGCAGGCGGATGTCTACCTCCGGATGCCGACCAAGAAGGGTTATCAGGAACTTATTTGGGACCATGCGGCGGGGGCGCTGATCGCGGCGGAGAGCGGCGTGGCGGTGACAGACATTGAGGGACGGGAGTTGGACTTCTCGCAGGGGAGGCACCTGTCGAAGAATCGGGGGATTGTGGCCGCGCCGCCGCGGGTGCACGGGGAACTGATCGGGGCCATCGGGAGGGTACTTGGCGCCGGCTGAAGGTGGGGGAAGATCCCGAAGCAGGGGGCTTTGAGGCTGAAACCGGATGTGTTCCGTGCCGATACTGCACTCGAACCAGCGGTTCGTATGATCCGTAGGTCCGAAGCGGTTGTGGCCGCTCGAAGGAGGCTCGGGCGGGTCTGGTTGATAACTGAGACGTGGCATCCATGGACCTCCATGGGATGACGGTTGGGCCGCCGAGATCGGCCGAGGGACGTGGTAATGAAGAGCGAGTTGGTCGTCGTCGCGGGCGCAGGTGGCTTCATCGGAGGGCACCTGGTGGCGGACTTCCTGAGGAAGGGGTACCGGGTTCGCGCGGCGGACATCAAGCCGCTGGATGAGTGGTACCAGGTTCACCGGAAGGCGGAGAACTTTGCCGGTCCGATGAAGGGTGACTGCCGCGACTTCCGCATATGCCGGACCTTGTGCAAAGGCGCGAAAGAGGTTTACCAGTTGGCGGCGGACATGGGGGGGATGGGGTTCATCGAGAACAACAAGGCGCTGTGCATGCTGAGCGTGCTGACGAACACGCACATGATCATGGCGGCGCAGGAGGCGGGGGTCGATCGGTTCTTCTACAGCTCATCGGCGTGCGTGTACAACGCGGACAAGCAGAAGGACCCGAAGATCACCGCGCTCAAGGAAGCGGACGCGTACCCGGGGCTGCCGGAGGATGGGTACGGGTGGGAGAAGCTCTTTTCCGAGCGGATGTGCCGGCACTTCCGCGAGGACTTCGGGCTCAACACGCGGGTGGCGCGGTTCCACAACGTGTACGGGCCCAACGGAACGTGGGAAGGCGGGCGGGAGAAGGCGCCGGCGGCGATTTGCCGGAAGGTGATCGCGGCGGTGGTGAGCGGGAAGCACGACATCGAGATCTGGGGCGACGGCACGCAGACGCGGTCGTTCATGTACATCGATGACTGCCTCAAGGGGATCCAGCTCATCACGCACTCGAACATCCTCGAGCCGATCAACCTGGGCAGTTCCGAGCTGGTCTCGATCAACCAGCTCGTGGACATCGCGGAAGACATCGCGGGAATCAAGCTCAACCGGCATTACAAGCTCGATGCGCCGCGGGGCGTGGCGGGGCGCAACAGCGACAACACCAAGATCCGGTCGTACCTGAACTGGGAGCCGGACACGCGCCTGCGGGACGGGATGGAAAGAACCTACCGCTGGATCTACGACGAGTTCACGGCGAAGTACAACGCGAAGACAGCGCACCTGTCGAGCATCAGCACGTTCACCAAGGGCTCGCACCCGATCCCGGGCGACGGGTTCAATCCCGAGTCGCGATTCGCGGACACGTGGAAGCAGGGAATCCCGGCGACGTACAACGGGAAGGCGTCCGGCACCGTCAAGGCGGCCCGGCCCGCGAAGAAGGCGAAGAAGTCAAAGCCGGCCCGGAAGCCGGCGAAGAAGGCCAAAGGGCGCGCCGCGGGCCGGCGCTGATCGCGCAAGGTGCCGCGCTTGAAGAAGACCTTCCTGATCATCAGCCAGGTGTACGTGCCGGACCCGGCCTCGGTGGGGCAGCACATCGCGGACGCGGCGGTGGAGATGGCCCGGCGGGGGTACCGCGTGGTGGTGTACGCCTCGGCCCGGGGGTACGACAACCCGAAACAGAAGTATCCGGCGCGCGAGGTGCTCAACGGTGTGGAGGTGCGGCGGCTGCCGCTGTCGAGCTTTGGCAAGTCGTCGATCGCGGTGCGGCTGCTGGCGCAGTGGATCTTCCTGATTCAGGCGATGGTGCGCGGGGTGTTCACGCGAGGGCTGTGCGGCGTGATGGTGTCGACCAGCCCTCCCTTCTGCGGTGTGGCGGGGGTGGTCATCAGCGTGCTCCGCGGCGTGCCGCTGAAGTACTGGCTGATGGACCTGAACCCGGATCAGATGATCGCGCTGGGAAAGATCACGGAGCGATCACTGATGGCGAGGGTGTTCAACCTGTTCAACCGCTGGACGTACCGGCGGGCGAGCGACATCGTCGTGCTGGACCGGTTCATGGGCGAGCGCGTGCAGCGGAAGCTGGACGTCGCGGCCAAGACGCACACGATGCCGCCGTGGCCGCACGAGGACAAGCTGGAGAACATCCCGCACGAGGAGAACCCATTCCGGCGCGAGCATGCGCTGGAAGGAAAGTTCGTCGTGATGTACTCGGGGAACCACTCGCCGGCGAACCCGATCCGCACGCTGCTGGACGCGGCGGAACGGCTGCAGGATGAGCCGCGGCTGGTGGTGATGTGCATCGGCGGGGGGGGCGGGAAGAAAGAGGTGGAGGAGAAGGTGGCGGCGGGGGTGAAGAACATCCGCTCGCTGCCGTACCAGCCGTTCGACCGAATCCGCTTTTCGCTCTCGGCGGCGGACGTGCATGTCGTGAGCGTCGGGGATGACGTTGTCGGGATTGTGCACCCGTGCAAGGTGTACGGGGCGATGGCGGTGTCGAGGCCGGTGCTGCTGCTGGGGCCCAAGCCCTGCCACGTCAGCGACCTCATCGAGCAGCACCGCATCGGCTGGCACATCGCGCACGGGGATGTTGACGGCGCGGTGCGTACGCTGCGGGAGGCCCTCGCCACGCCCGCCGCGGAGCTCGCGGCCATGGGCGAGCGGGCGGCAAAGGTGATTTCCTCGAGCTTGTCGAAGCGGGAGTTGTCGGGGCGGTTCTGCGATGTGCTTGAGACCGGTCTAGCCAGCGCCGGCTCGAAGGGCGGAAAGCTATCATGAGGATCTGCCCATGACAGGATCGAATCTGATTGAGACTCCCGCGGTTGGTCACGGTGCCGTTCCCGAGCCGCGGCACGCGGACGCGGATCGCCTGATGGGCGAAGTGGATGCCACGCGGTTGCCACCGGGTCGATGGCCAGCGGCACGATCGGTGCCGGTGTCGGTGCTGGTGCCGGTAAAAAATGAAGAAGCGAACATCGTCGAGTGCCTGCGCCACCTGCAGTGGGCGGGTGAAGTGACGGTGATCGACAGCCAGAGCAAGGATCGGACGGTCGCGTTGTCCCAGGCGATGGGGGCGGACGTGTACCAGTTCTACGTGTCGGCGGAAGGATGGCCGAAGAAGCGGAACTGGGCGTTGGCGAACGTGCCGTGGAAGCACGAATGGGTGCTGATCATCGATGCGGACGAGCACGTGACGCCCGAACTGGCGGAGGAGATTCGGCAGGTGGTGACGGGCGCATACCCGCGGGACTCCGACCCGGTCAAGGCGGGTTCCGGAGATGGGTACTGGCTGAACCGAAAGCTCATTTTCATGGGACGGTGGATCAAGGGGTGCGGGTACTACCCGAGCTGGAACGTTCGCCTGTTCAAGCATGCCGTTGGCCGGTACGAGCGGATCGGCACCGCGGGCAACACGCAGAGCGGGGACAACGAGGTGCACGAGCACGTGGTGCTCTCCACGGGACCGGCGGGGTACCTCAAGCACGACTTTCTGCACTACGCCTACCCGGACCTGTATTCATGGGTGGAGAAGCACAACCGGTACACCTCGTGGGAGGCGCACACGATGGAAGGCGGCGGGGGCGGCGAGCTCAAGGCCAGCCTTTTCGGGTCGCCCGTGGAGCGGCGGCGGTGGATCAAGCGGTGGTCGCGCCGGCTGCCGTTCCGGCCCACCCTGCGGTTCATCTACGGGTACATCATCCGTCGCGGCATCCTGGACGGCTACCCGGGCTATGTCATCTGCCGACTCATGGCGTGGTACGAGTTCATGTCGATCGCCAAGTACCGGGAGTTGAAACGCAAACGGATGTCGTCCTGACGTCGGGAGGGTTGCATGGCAAGCACAGCGGTTCCGGAGTTCGGATGGAAGTCCGCAGCGCCCGAGTGCACGGCATCGTTCGTTGTTCCGGCGCTGAGGGAGCTGGGGGGTGAGTTGATCCGCCCTGGGTGCCGCGTGCTCGACGTTGGATGCGGGAACGGGTACAACGCGGGTCAGTACCTGTCGTGGGGGTGTGCGGTGGTGGGGGTCGACGCATCGGAAGAAGGCATCGAGATTGCAAAGCGAACCCACCCAAAGGCAAAGTTCGTCAAGATGCTGGTGGACGAGCGTGTGCTCAGCCAGCTCGGGGAAGCGCCGTTTGACATCGTCAGCAGCACGGAGGTGGTGGAGCACCTCTACGACCCGCCCGCTTGGGCCAGGTGCTGCTTCTTCGCCCTACGCCCCGGTGGGCGGCTGCTCGTGTCGTGCCCGTACCACGGGTTCCTGAAGAATCTTCTGATTTCGCTAACGAACGGGTGGGATAAGCACTTCGAAGCGCACCGCGTGGGCGGGCACATCAAGTTCTTCAGTCCGGCGACGCTCTCGAAGCTGCTGACCGAAGCCGGGTTTGTGAACATCCGCGTCAAGGGCACAGGCCGGGCCCCCTGGTTGTGGAAGTCGATGGTCCTGAGTGCCGATAAGCCGACATGACCCGGGGCGCTCCCCATTCCGAACTGCCCGCTGAAGTGGAACGGGCGTATGCGGCATCGCAGGTCAGCCCCTGGTCCACCCGAGCGAAGATCGGGCGAGCCCTGTGGATCGTGGCCCGGGCCACTGTTTTCCGGTTCAGTTGGCACAACTGGTACGGAATGCGGCGGGGCATCCTCCGGTGCTTTGGGGCCAGGATCGGTGCGAGGGTCAACATCCGGCCGACGGCCCGTATCGAGATCCCGTGGAACCTGGACATCGGTGGGTACTCCTCCGTCGGCGACTTTGCGGTCATCTACAACCTCGGCCCGGTGACGATCGGCCGACGCGTCACGATCAGCCAGTACGCACAGATTTGCGCTGGGACTCACGATTACACAAGGCCGGACCTGCCCCTGGTGCGTCCGCCGATCACGATCGGGGATGATGCGTGGATTGCGGCGTCGGCGTTCGTCGGGCCGGGAGTCACCGTGGGGAGCCGTGCGGTGCTCGGCGCGTGCGGAGTGGCGATGAAGAACCTGGAGCCCGGGATGGTCTACGCCGGAAACCCGGCGCGTCCCATCAAGCCTCGGGTTGCCGCGGACGTTTCGCCGTCCAGCGGGGCATCGGCGTGAACCGGGGGCCGCGCATGCGCATCACCCACTACCTTCATCACTTGTGGTCGAACGAGGGTGGGGTGTACCGGGCCGTGCTGGACCTGTGCCGCGAGCAGGCCCGCGCCGGGCTGGATGTTACGTTGGCCAGTTGCGACCCGCGGGATGTGCCGGCGGCCTGGCGCTCCGGCGGGCCGGGATTGCCGAGAGTTCATCCACTCCCGGCGCTCGGCGCGGGGCGAGCGTTGTTCGATCCTCGAGCGGTGGGGGCCTTTGCTTCCATGGTCGGCGGCCTGGACGTGCTTCACTTGCACAATGTGTGGGACCCGATGCATGTTCCGATGTCCCGCGAGGCGAGGGCAGCCGGCAAGCCCTACGTGCTTTCCGCCCACGGCATGCTCGCTGACTGGTCGCTCGCGCAGAAGCGTTGGAAGAAGATGGTGTCCATGCGGGTGTTCGCGCGTCGGGTCTTGTCGCATGCAGCGGGGATGCACTTGACCGCGCAGGGCGAACTGGACCAATCGGCCAAGCGCCATCCCGGTACTCCCGGCTATGTCGTGCCGCTCATGCTCGACCTGGAGCCCTATCGGGAAGCGCCGGATGCGGCCGCGGCCCGACGCGAGCTCGAACTTCCCCCGCCGGGCGAACCGACGATTCTGTACCTCAGCCGCCTGCACGACAAGAAGCGCCCCGACCTGGTGATCCGTTCCGTGGCGGACCTTCGGCGAAAGGGCACAAAGGCATGGGCGATCATGGCCGGGCCGGGCGAAGACCCGTATCGGGCCTGGCTCCAGCGCGTGGCAGTCGACTCGGGGGCGGGCGAGTATGTGCGGTTTCTTGGGATGGTGCCAGAGCCGCTCAAGCCGTCGCTGTTTGCGGCGTGCGACCTCTTTGTTCTGCCGACGCACATGGAGAACTTCGGCTTTGTGTACTTTGAGTCGCTGGCTTGCGGGACGCCCCTCGTGACCACCCGGGGCACGGACACGTGGAAGGAGCTGGAGAGCTCCGGCGCTGCGGTCATCGTGAACAACCCGGCGACGGTAGAGGAGTTGAGCGGTGCAATCGCGCGGTTGCTCTCGGATCGCGAGGCGCTGCGGGCGAGAGGGCGCGCCGGCCGTGACTGGGTTCTGTCGAACATGGCTCCGGAGCGGATCGTGGGCGGCTACGTTCGCATGTATGAATCGGTGGTACGAGGAGGCCGGCCGTGAGCAAGCTTCGGATTGGGGTCTATTTGCGGGGCCTGTACCTGGAAGGCGGGGGCATCCCGCGTCTGGTGCTGGACCTCTGCGATTATCTTGCTCGCTTCGGTCACGACACCACGCTGGCCACGTGGGATACGCGAGATGTGCCTCGGGCCTGGCTGGGCGGTGGCGAGGGTTTGCCGCGGGTTGTGCGCATCGAGCCGCCGGCGCCGCTGGGTTGGATGAATGGGGACCTGACGCGCCAACTGACGGCATTTGTTGAGCGGTGCGATGTCGTGCATACCGAGGTGATCTGGGACCCTTCCGTTGCCAGGGTCGCTTCCATCGCGAAGCGGCTCGGAAGGCCCTACGTACTGACCCCCAACGGAATGCTCGACGACTGGAGCCTGAAGCAGGGCGCGCTGAAAAAGAGGGTCTACTTCTCTCTGGCCGGGCGTCGGGTGCTGGACGGCGCGGCGTTCATCCACTGCGCCAGCCGCGGCGAACTGGAGCAGACGAAGAAGCACCACCCCCGTACGCCCGGCGTGGCCATTCCCTATGTCTTCGATCTCGAGTCCTTCCGCCGGCTTCCAGGGCCCGGTGCGGCGAGAGAGAAGTTTGCGATCCCGGAGGATGGCGTTCCCACCATTCTCTTCATCAGCCGCGTGCACTACAAGAAGAGACCCGAAGCGCTGATCCGGGCGGCGGCCCTGCTGCGTGATCGCGGCGTTGGGTTCCGCGTGCTTCTCGCCGGCCCGGGGGATCAGGCTTACATGGCCTCGTTGAGAGCACTGATTAGCAACTTGGGCCTTGATGAACAAGTGAGGTTCATCGGGATGGTGACCAGCGAGTTCAAGGCCTCGCTGTACCAGGCGTGCGATGTAATGGTGCTTCCTACCAGCCAGGAGAACTTCGGCATCGTGTACTTTGAGTCCCTCGCGTGCGGGACGCCGGTGGTCACGACCAAGGGAACAGACACGTGGACCGAGCTTCAAGAGAGCGGCGGCGCCTCCATCATCGACGAGGGAACCATCGGCGGTGGCGGCATCGAGGGGGCGATCGCCGATGTCCTGGCCGAGATGATCAAGGATCGGGGGCGGATGAGGGCCATGGGCGATTCGGGCCGCGCATGGGTGATGCGGAATCTCGAACCCGCGAGAGTGGTGGAGCAGTACATAGCGATGTACGCGAGTGCGATGGAGGGGCGCCGGCAGCATGGGTGAAGGGGCCATGGACAACGTGAACCGTCCGCTCGTGGCGTTGATCAACAACGTGCAGACGCCCTACCGCATCCACCTGCACCGGCGGATCGTCCGCGAGATCCCGGAGATCCGGATCGCCAGCGTGTACACGCACGATCAGCCCGATCAGCCGTGGGAATCCCGGCGCATCGATGAGATCAACCCCATCCTCTTCGGACAAGGTCACCCGGTGGTGGAGCAGGCGCGACTGAAGTGGGTGCGGTCGGATTGGCGCAAGGGCGGCCGCATCACGGCATGGTTGCGCGATCAGAATGCGAGCGCCGTGATTCTCGGTGGGTACAACGACCTCACGCGGTTGCGGATCATTCGTTGGTGCCGACGGGCCGGGGTGCCGTGCTTCATCTTCGCCGACAGCAACATCAAGGGAGATACAGCCACCGGGTTGCGACGGCTTATCAAGCGCATGTTCGTTGGGTGGGTTGTGCGAAACGTGACCGGCCTGATGCCGTGCGGCACACTGGGCCGGGCATTCTTTGAGCGCTACGGCGCCGATCCGAAGCGGTGCTACTTCGTTCCGTACGAGCCGGACTACGACTTGATCCGGGGCATTGACGAGCAGAGCGTATCGGAGGCGCGCCGAGCTTTCGGTCTCCGTCCGGACAGACGACACCTCGTCGTGTGCGCGAGACTTGTCCAGTTCAAGAGGGTCGATCTCGCCATCGATGCGTTCGCGGCCATCGCGGGCGAGCGTCCCGAATGGGACTTGGTCATTATTGGTGATGGCCCGCTTCGCGCGGAACTTCAGGCAAGGGTGCCCGCCACGCTCCGCGAACGTGTCAAGTGGGCGGGTTTCGTCGGAGAGCAGGCGAGGGTATCGGCCCTCTACCGTGCGAGCGATGTGCTGCTGTGCCCCAGCGACTACGAGCCTTGGGCGGTCGTCATCAACGAGGCCGTCGGGGCCGGCATGGCAGTCGTGGCGAGCGATGTGGTGGGCGCGGCGGCGGAGCTGGTGAGGGATGGGGTCAACGGGGCGATCTTTCACGCGGGCGATCTCGGCGGGCTGATCGGTAAACTCCGAGAGGTGACCGCGCCCACAAACATTGACCAGTTCAAGGGCGGTTCAGAGGGTGTGCTGGCCGCATGGCGAAGCCGGGGTGACCCGATCAAGGGCACCCGCGCCGCGCTGGCGGATGCGGGCGTGATTCCATCCGATAACTCCGTGGCCAATGGCCCGGGTTCCTACGATCGCCGATGAAAGTCCTCTCATGAACCTCGTGCTCGCGTTCATCTTCATCGTCCTGGCGGTCGCCGTGGTGGCCATGATGATCGTCCAGGCCTATCGGGGGACGCACCCGCTGCTGAGCGTCCGCAACTTCTTTCTGGTGGGGTTCGTTATCTTTCAGTTGATGAGCGCCGCGCTGAGCCTGTGGACGTTGACATGGGGCGAGGTCACTATCGACAGCCCGATGACGACAGGCGTGATCTACTTGTTCGCGGCAACGACGTTTCTCGTCCTATTTCTCTGGTCGTATTCCCGGGGATGGTGGGTTCGGCGGTTCGCGTGGCGGTCGCGGTTCCCGTTTCCGGTGTACACCCCGTCCACACTTCTCTCGGTCGGTGGCTTGTTGCTGGTGGTCGGATTCGTGCTCCGCATCGTGATCGGGCGAAACGTTCCCGTGCTCGGGGTATTGACCGACGTTCTGGCCGTGGGAGTTCTCGCGTCCGCGGCGGGCCTGGCCATGTGGGCCTGGGCGCCGAGGCTGTGGAACCTCGCCGTGGCGGTGCCGGCGGGGTTCATCATTCTGGGCGCGATCGCGTGCACGGTGTTCCAGACCTTTGGCCGGCGTGACGTGGTCTGCGTGCTGCTGACCGTGCTGTTCGCGGCATACCAATCGCACTGGCGGCACCAGGGCTGGCTGCGGCTGGCCTACCGGCTGGGCGGACTGGGTGTCGCGGGCCTGATCTTTCTCGCCGCATTCAGCACGGTGCGATCAACCACCTCGCAGCAGTCCGACTTCGGCGACGTGGTCCGCGGGATCACTGAGGCCGACGTCGGCGAAGGTCTCACGGCGCTTGCTTCCGGACAGTTCGCAGCGGCGAACAGCATGTGGGTCATCGAGAACCGGCCGGACCCCTACCCGTACGACCCGTTCCACTCGATCGTGTACACCGTCACCAATCCGATTCCGAGAATCATCTGGCCGGGCAAGCCGGATGGGCTTGGGTACGCGATGGTGCGTCAGGCGCGCGTCTACAAGTTCTCGGAGAACTTCACACTGGGCCCAGGGATCATCGGGCACATTTTTAATGACAACCCATGGCTGACGCTCATTCCCTACGCCATCCTCTTCGGCCTCATGTGGCGCTTCTTTGACGAGTACCTGGTGGTGCATTCGCTCAACCCATTCATCACGATCCCGGCCGTCGTCGGAGCGGGCGAGATCGTGGGAATCCCCCGGGGTGAGGTCGGTCTGTTCCTGTTCCGTTCGCTGGCGGCCATGTTCGCTGCGTGGGTCGCGATGCGGCTGTGCGCGGGCTACCTGCGCGCGGTCCGAGGTTCGGCCTACGCCACGGCCGAAGCGTCGCCAGAGAACGAAGGAGACGAGGCCGATGCCGGGGTTGACCTCGGTGCGGGCGAACTTCAATCGACTTGAAGCGTCCAATACGCTGGACGATTCGGTTGGCGTGGCCATCTGGCGCGACTGGGCCGACTGGGTGACCCGCAGCGCGACTTCGTCGCGATCCGCACTGGCAATCTACGCTCGGATTTGAGATGGTTGCACCAATGAGGCGTCGGAAAGGTACTCAACTCGCGGCCCCTGTTCTCGGACTGCTGCTCTTGGTGGCGAGGGTCTCGGGTCAGGGTGCCTTCGAATCCTCGATGTCCGGCAACATGCCGACGCTGCGCGACGCGCAGACGGGCGCCGTGCTCATCAGCCCGAGCCTGCGGGAAGTGGTAAACCAGTCGCAGGTGACGTCGCATTCGGTGCTGTCCCCCAAGCGGGACGGCTTCGATGTCTCTATTACCCTCTCCAATGACTCGGACTTGCCAAGGTCCATGGGCGTGATCACGGTCCCGGGAATCCGCTTTCCTCGCCAAGTGACCTGGCGCGACTTCCGGGCGGATGCCAAGCTTCAGACCGCCGACCACGCGAACGGGCTCTGGGCAGGATTCGGTCACCTCTACCCCGTCGACTGCTACAGCCCCGTGTTCGTGGTGTCCAACGGCACCTACACGATCGGCGCCTCGTTGCTGTATCCGGTGCTCGAATACAAGCACAATGTTCAGGTACAGCTTGTGTCGGCGGACGGGATCGAGCTGCACGGGGGAAAGAACTGGAAGATCGACTTCACGCTCGTCGGGAACATGCCACCCCGCACCAGCCGGGTCTACACCCTGTGTGTGCGCGCCACCTCGCGCCCCGAGGAATGGGTCCGCACGCTGACGCCGTACCGTGACTACTTCGCCTCCCTGTACGGGGGCGTGCGGTACACCCGGAACCCCAACCCGATCTGCGGTCTGTCCCCCACCGATCCGGCGTGTCTGGACACCAGTCCCCTCGGATTCTGCGGACCCACGAACTACCGGCCCGACACCGCCGGTTGGGGGCCGTTCATCGGGTACATCAACTCGCTCCGGGATCGCGGCCACACCCGGATGATGATGTGGGCCCCCAGCGGATTGTTCCGGAACAACAGAGACCAGAACTTCCCGTTCCAGTTCATGACGCACATGCGCGACGTGCCCATGCTGAACTCGACGCTGCCCCTGCTGCGCGCGCTGCCGGGGCCGAACTTGGCCATGGGCTACTGGTGGGGCCGCGCGGCCCACGTGATGACCTCATGGGACACACCGCACTCGGAAGTCCTGAACCCCGACAACCCGCAGCATGTGGCCCGGGCCATGGCCGAGTTGGACATGGCGCTCGACCTCGGCGCCACCATGATCGGCCTTGATGCCCTGGGCTACGCCGCCCCGTGGGACGCCTATCGGTGGGTTCAGACGCTCCAGGCCCACGCCCCGGGAGTGACTTTCTGCACCGAGTGGGCGCGCAGCGGGCCGGACTTCATGCACACCCTCGCGCCGACGTGGGTCAACGCGAGTGACATGCAGACGCCCAAGGTGCTCGCGGACCTGCTTGTTCCGGGACATGAGACGTGGTGCGGCGTGCCATTGAGCGGATTGCGAGATCGCCTCGGGCGTCAGCCGACACTGACGGAAAGAGTCGCCGAGGTCGAGCGTGTGGCGGCGCTGGGGCTTGTCCCCGTCATCTTTGACGAGATTCAGGTCAAGCCGAACACCATGCGTGGCGCAGAATCGTGGCTGTGGACCATTCCGGCCGATCTGCGGGAAGGCGCGGCGGCGCCGGAACCACCGATCGCCCCGGCATCCGCGCCCGTTGGCGCCTCCGGCGGTGGAGGTGGCGGAGGGCGCGGCGGCGGCGGTGGTGGCGGCTGGGGTGGCGGTGGTGGGGCGGGTGGAAAGCTCTCCTTTGGGTCCGTCAGCGGCGCCGGGGGAGGTTCGTCCGTCACCACGTTCCGGGGCGGGTCCGCCGCCCTGGCCCGGCACGCGGCCGGGATTTTCACGCCCGAGGAAATCCGCCTCGCGATCGAGCGCGCGAAGCAGAAGGTCTCAGCGCCCCCTCCTCCGGACGTGTCCGATTCCGATCCAATCGAGATTGAGGACTGAGGCCGGCGGATCGAACCTATCCCACGTCAGCTCTTCCCAAAAAGCAGGGCGCCATCAGTGACGGCGCCCCGCTGGAGGAGAGAGAGATCTTGGGGATTCAACCTGCCGAAACAAACCCGACTTCCGTGTCATCGGCCAAGGGCCCCTCACACGGCTCGAACAATTCGTGACAATCTAGGCAATCTTGCACCGCCCGTCTAGGGGGTTTGGATAACCGACATGCCTAACTTAATACAAACATCATCGGGTCCCCGCCACGACCCCATCGTCCAATAACACTACGAGCGAACACGCCCTTGTGTTCGCATTCCCTGTTCCCTTTGGCTGGTGTTTTGACTTCCGGCGCTATCGATCGCGGCGGCGTTCCGGAGCAGGAGGCCTCGGCTCCTGCGCCGGCGGGGGCTGCATGTCCGGGGCGTCCGGTACGCCGCGGCGGTCGAGTTCTGCTTCGATTCTCGCCAACAGTTGTTCCCGCTCTTCGGGCGGCAACTGCGCAATCCGGCGGATCAAGCGGATGCCACGATCGCGGAGGGGACGGACCTCATCCTCGCCGGCCGCGGGCCGCCTTTCGGGCGTGGTGGGCGCCTGGGCGTTGGGGCGAGCGGGCTGACCGGCCTGCTGGCGTTGCTCCATCCGGCGCTTCATCGCTTCTTCACCGCGGCGTTTTTCGAGATCGTCGCGAACCTTGTCGAGCTCAACCTTCACGAACGCCTGCTGCTTCTCGTTGAGAACGGCCCAGATCTTGGTCTGATAATCGCCCGGGCGGGGGCCGTTGCGCATCGCCTCCTGCACCATTTCCCGCATCGGCCGGTCCTCGCCGCCCTGGCCGCGGCGCTGCTCTCGGTTCTGCTGCGCGTAGGCGCGGGTGGCTTCGCGGTACTCCTGCTCGATGGAACTGAGCTGTTCCTCCTGGCTTTGAGAGAGCCGGAGGTCCGCCGGGGCCTTTTCGCCGCGGAGCTTGTTGATGACATCGTTGTACGCCCGCATCGGGATCTGCATGCCCGGGCGGCCTTGGCGAGAGCCGTCAGAGAATGCATCTTGAACATGCGGGGCGCGCTGTTCAACCACGCGTGGGCCCTGCAAGGGTGGTTTTTCCTCAGGACGGGCCGGCGCCTCCTGACCGAGCGCCGACCCGCAGAGGGTCAGAACCAGCAGTGCCGTCGTGTGGATTGGCCGCATGACATGCTCCTTCCAATGCTGAGTTTGACTAGCGCAGAACGAGTCTTCGCCGGGCGATATTGCAGAAAACCAGGCTCCCAGAGGCTGCCGAAACCGCTCAACCTACCATGCTCTTCGGCTGGAAGCACACCGAATTCTCCACGTCTTCCCTGTGATGAGGCGTGGAAGTGAGGCCCCGATGGCACTGGATAAGCCCTTGGTCATGGATGCCCTGCGAACGGTTCCCGACCCCGGTTCTCGGTCGAACCTGGTGGATGGGGGCATGGTGGAGCGAGTCGCCGCGTGCGATGGCGTGGTGAGCGTTCGGATCAAGGCCGCGGCGGGGGAACCGGCCGCGGCGCTGGACGCGCTGGCGATTCGATGCGCACAGGCCATTGCGAACATCGCGAGAAGGAGTGGGGGGGCGGCGGGTGAAGGGCTCAAAGGGCTGACCGTGGAGTTCGTCAACAAGGCCGGAGTGGTCGTGCACACGGCCCGAAACCCGGGGGCACCGACTGGCAAGTCGGAGAGTGACGGGCACCGGCCGATCTCCGGATTGGCTTCGCCCGCGGGCGGCGCGGCGGGAATCAAGCACATCATCGCTGTGGGCGCGGGCAAGGGGGGCGTGGGAAAGTCCACCATCGCGCTGAACATCGCCGTGGGCCTGGCGCGCCGCGGCCACGCGGTGGGCCTGCTCGATGGTGACATTTACGGACCGTCGATGCCCACGATGCTGGGGTTGCACGCGTACGACCAGGCGGTGATGCACGGCATGCTCCAGCCGTTCTACGTGCACGGGATCAAGGCGATCACGATCGGGAAACTGGTGGATCCGGACAAGCCGCTGATCTGGCGCGGGCCCATGGCCCACGGCGCGTTCAAGCAACTGACGGAGCAAACGGAGTGGGGCGAGCTGGACTACCTGATCATCGACCTCCCGCCCGGAACTGGGGATGTGTCATTGACGATGGCGCAGTCCATGCAGCTCACCGGTGCCGTCGTTGTCTGCACGCCGCAGAAAGTGGCGCAGGACGATGCGGTCCGCGCCGCGAAGATGTTCCAGCAGCTCAAGATCGAGGTTCTGGGCGTGGTGGAGAACATGAGCACGTTCATCGCGGACGACCTGAACCCGCCGCGGGAGTACGACCTCTTCGGCAAGGGCGGGGCGGAGAAGATGGCGGCGAGGCTCGGCCTGCCTTTCCTGGGGGCGGTGCCGATCACCGTGGCGCTGCGCGAGAACAGCGATGCGGGGGAGCCGACGGCGAACTTCAGGAAGGGGACGGCCCTGTGCTCCGCGCTGGAGGCCTTGGTCGAGAACGTGGAGAAGCAGGCGGCGGTCGCGGCGATCCGGGCGGGGAAGGCCAGGCCGACGCTGAGCGTCAGTTGAGCGT
This sequence comes from Phycisphaeraceae bacterium, assembly GCA_019636625.1. Lineage (GTDB taxonomy): Bacteria > Planctomycetota > Phycisphaerae > Phycisphaerales > UBA1924 > JAHBXE01. The sequence continues at coordinate 23,485 of JAHBXE010000021.1, read as the reverse complement.
TGTCCGTGGCGACGGAGCCAGTCGCGGCCCGGTTTGTGATAGGCTGCGCCGAGTCCGGGCAAAGGGAGACCGCCATGCGAGCGAAGCGACTGATGATTCTTGCGGCCACGATCCTCATGACCGCTTGCTCCTCCGGCGGCGTCGATGAGGAAACCTTCGATCAGATCACGGTCGGCATGAGCCAATCCAAGGTGGAGGAACTGCTCGGCGCCGGCGAAGAGCAGACCTCGGGCGGGCACGGGATTTCGGCGGGCGGCGTGCTCTCCGGCAGCAAGCAACCGACGAACGAGAAGACGTTCCTGTGGAAAGATGGATCCCGGCAGATCATCGTCGACTTCAAGGATGGCGTGGTGTCGTCGAAGCGGAAACTGGGATTCTGACGCGCCGTATACTCGCGCCATGGTGCGCATCCGGGATGTGCTGGGCGACTTGGCCCCGATGATCGACGTGGTCGATGTCGGCGCGATGATGCTGGAGGGGCAGCCGCCCTTCTACCAGCCGCTGGTGGATTCGGGCTTGGCGAGGGTGGTGGGATTCGAGCCCGTCATCGCCGAGTGCGAGAAGCTCAACGCCAAGGCCGGCCCCAACCAGCGTCACCTGCCGTACTTCGTCGGGGATGGATCGGAGCGGACGTTCTACCTGACCAACACGGCGATGACTTCGTCGCTCTACGAGCCCAACACGCGCCTGCTGTCGCGGTTCCAGGCCCTGGAGGAACTGACGCGCACCGTGGAGACGTCGCGGGTCCAGACTCGCCGGCTTGACGACATGCCGGAAATCACGAACATCGACTTCATCAAGATCGATGTGCAGGGGGCCGAACTGGACGTGATCCGCGGCGGTCGGGCGCGGATCTCCGGCGCTGTGGCAGTCCAGGCAGAGGTCGAGTTCGCGCCGATGTACAAGGACCAGCCCCTGTTCGCCGACGTGGACCGGGAACTGCGGGGGATGGGCTTCGCGCTGCACTCGTTCACGAGCATGTCCGGCCGGGCCTTCAAGCCCTTCGCCGACCCCCGCAACCCCTTCAAGCCCATGCGCCAGCACCTTTGGGCCGATGTGCTCTACGTCAAGGACTTCGACAATCTCGGCGCGCTGACGAAGGAGCAGTTGCTCAAACTCGCCATCGTGCTGCACGAGGTTTACCACTCGTGGGATCTGGCCAACCTGGTGCTGGCCAACTACGACGCCAAGGCGGGCGACTTCTCCGCATGGGGCGCCCCCGCCTCGGGACTCAGCGACCGCTACATGGCGGCCCTCACGCCCGGCTCGCTCGGCCTCAAGCCGCCCGTGCTCTAGTTCTTCACACGAACGCGAGCACGATGGACAGTGCAATGAGGATGATGATGATCCACTCAAGCGCCTCCATCCGCCGCGTCGATTGCCGGTCGGAGAGTTTCTGGTAGATGCTCTGCGCCGTCTCGAGTTTGCGCAGGATGCTGGCGTCCCACTCGGGCAGGTGCAGCCGTGCCGCGGCGAGGCGGTAGAGCCGGGCGAGGTACTGGTCGCCGATGAGTTTCAAGGCGTTGTTCACGCCCTCGAAGAGCAGGGCGTTGTCCATCTGCAGTTCCGCGATGCGCCGCACCGCCCGGTCGGAGGGGAGCACCATCCGCCACCATCGGTCCAGCCGGGCCAACTGCTCGCGCGAGCGGTCGAGCACATCGTCGAGCTGGTCATCCAGGTGCCGCATTTCGAGCAGTTCAACGTTGGCGTACTCGAGCACCGCCCGCGCATCCTCGGCGTCCTTCTGCATCAGCACGATCGCCGCGTTCCAGTCGATGATCGTCGCCTCGTTCGGCGCGTAGGAGATCCGCGCGGACACGGCGTCCTGCGCTTCGCTCTCCGACAGTTCGCCCGGCTCGGACCGCAGGATCCGGGCCAGCAGGTGCCGGTGCGCGGCGATCACATCATCGGGCGTGGCGATGCCCGGGGCCAGCCGCTCGATCTGGTAGATCGCGTAGTCCTCCACGAAGTCGGCGATGTGCGGCCTGTCCACCGCATCGCGGATCGTCCACAGGAGGTCGGCCACGTGCCGGCGTGAGTCGGCGAGCAGGTCGGCGTTCTCGTACAGCGCATCGCTCAGGGCCAAAAGGCCCTCCAGCGGAGCCTCGATGGGAATCTGGTAGCTGACCGACGCGGCGCCGAAGTCGAAGAGGGTGATCTCGATCCGGGGGTGTGTCGCGAAACCGGCCACCTTGATCGGCTCACCGTCAAGCGTCACACGCACGGGCGTGGGGCGGTACTGAAACGAAGACGGGGTGCGCCGCTTGCGCGACAGGGACTCCCGCTCGGATTGCCGGCACAGCGCCGCCGCCCCGTCCAGATCGATGCTCAGCGCGACGTCGTAGGCGAAGAGAAGATGGCACGTGCCGGAGGCGACCGGGGAGGGAGGCATGGAACAAGCATACGACACCTCCCCTCGTGCTCCCCGATCGTTCCGGCCCGCTACCGTTCCAGTTCGCCGCCCCATTCGCCGGGAAGGAGCCGATGGCCACACCCATGCGCAAGCCGCGGATCGTGATTCTCGGGGCAGGCTACGCCGGCGCGTACTGTGCGCAGAAGCTGGAGCGGCTGATCTCTCCCGACGAGGCGGAGATCACGCTCATCGACCGCCAGAACTACTTCATCATCTACCCGCTGCTCGTGGAGGCGGGCACGGGGAGCCTGGAACCGCGGCACACCGTGGTCTCCATCCGTTCGTTCATCCGGCGGGCGGAGTTCAAGATGCTGCGCGTGGAACGCATCGAGGCCGCGGCCGGACGCGTCGTGTGCCGACTTGAAGAGAGCGGGCAGCGGATGGACATCGAGTACGACCACCTTGTGATCGCGCTCGGAAGCGTGACACGGATGCCGCCGGTGCCCGGTCTGAAGGAGCACGGGCTGGAAATGAAGTCGCTCGCGGACGCCGTCGGTCTGCGCGACCGGGCGATCCGCATGCTCGAAACGGCCGCCGCGACGCCGGATCCGGCGGAGCGAAAGTCCCTGCTGCACCTGGTGGTGATCGGCGCCAACTTCACCGGCGCGGAGGTGGCGGGCGAGATGGAGGCGTTCCTGCGTGGGGCGGTTCGGCAGTACCCGAGCCTGTCCCGCGACGACGTTACAGTCACGCTCGTGGAGCGCTCGCCCAGAATTCTCGGGGCGCTGGAGGCGGAGCTGGCGGACTACGCAACGATGAAGATGCGGAGGCGGGGGATCGATGTGCGCCTCAACGAGTCTGTGTCGGCGATCGACGAGCGGGGGGTCACGCTGGCGTCCGGGCCGCGCCTGGAGGCGAGAACGGTGGTGTGGGCCGCCGGCATCGAGCCTCCGCCGGTCCTGGCGGTATCGGGCCTCCCACGTGATGAGCGGGGGTACCTCGTCTGTGCGCGGGACCTTCGTGTCCAGGGATTTGACAACATCTGGGGGATCGGCGACTGCGCGGTCAACACCGATGCCGCGGGCAGACCGTACCCCGCCACGGCGCAGCACGGTGTTCGAGAAGGGATTCATGCGGCACGAAACATCGCGTGCATCCTCCGCGGGCGGCCGACGACGCCCTGCGACATCGTGTCGCAGGGTTCGCTGGCGGCGCTGGGTTGCCGAACGGGCGTGGCGAGCATCTTCGGCGTGAAGATTTCCGGATTCGCGGCGTGGTGGCTCTGGCGCACGGTGTACCTGATGAAGATGCCCGGCCTGGCACGAAAGATCCGGATCGCGATGGACTGGACGCTCGAGCTGCTGTTCCGCCGCGAGTACGTGCAGCTTGGCGTGCACAAGCCCAAAGGCGACGCCGGTCGTTGACGCGCTACGCCCCGGGCATCGAACCACGCAGACGCCGAACGCAGTCAATCACGATCGCCGCCGCTTCCTCCACCTCCGCCCCGGTCGTCTCGCGCGACAGGCTGAACCGCACCGATCCGTGCGCCAGCTCCGGCGGCACCCCCATCGCCAGCAGCACGGGCGAGGGATCCAACGAACCGGAGGAGCACGCCGCGCCCGCCGAGGCGCACACGCCCCGCTCCGAGAGCAGCAGCAGGATCGCCTCCGCCTCCAGGCGCGGGAACGCGATGTTCGTGGTGTTCCACAGCCGCTTCGCCGTCGCCGCGTTCACGACCGCGTCGGGCAACGCCGCGAGCACCACCCGCTCGAACCGGTCGCGGAGCGCGCCGAGGCGTTCCCGGGCCGTCGGGTCCGCCAGGAACGCGCGGGCCTCGCGGCAGGCCACGCCCGCCCCGGCGATGCCGGGCACGTTCTCCGTACCGCCGCGCCGTCCCAGCTCCTGCGATCCTCCCACCACCGGGCGGATCCCGACGCCGCGCCGGGCCCAGAGCACGCCAACGCCCTTGGGCCCGTGAAACTTGTGCGGGCTGAAGGTGAGCAGGTCGCAGGGAAGCGGGCTTGGCGTCGGCTCCTTGCCGATCCACTGGGTGCCGTCGCAGTGAAACGTCACCGCCCGGGCTCGGCACAGGGCGTGTATCTGCTCGATGGGCTGCACGGCTCCGGTTTCGTTGTTGGCCCACTGGATCGAGGCGAGCGTCGCGCCTTCGAGAAGCGGGCCGAGTTGTTCAACGTCAACCACTCCCGCGGCATCGACCGGCACCCAACGCACTTCGACTCCTTGCCGGGAAAGGTCTTCGAGCAGGTCGCGGACAGCGGAGTGCTCGACGCGCGTGCTGACGACGACGGGCTTGGAAACGGTGGCTGCGACCCCCCGGATGGCAAGATGGATGGACTCGGTCCCGCCGGAGGTAAAGGTGACTTCCCGGGCTGACACACCCAGCAACTCGGCGGCATCCCGCCGCGCCAGTTCAACCTGCTGACGCGCCGCCTGCCCCGGCCGATGGATGCTTGAGGGGTTCTGCCAATACTCGGTGAGCGCGCCGTGCACAGCGGCGACCACGGCGGCGGAAGGACGCGTCGTGGCGTTGTTGTCGAGGTAGATCACGGTGGATGGTACGGCGCGGCAGGGCGACCCCCGTGAGCGATGCCGCATCCGGAACCCATGCGATCGCGAACAGAAGATCGTTCTCGGACTCCGAGTCGCAGCAAGCAGCGGAGCAGGTCGGGCTGTTCGCGATACGAGGCAGGAAATCTCCCTTGTTTCGAGCGCGGACGTTGTGGGAATCGCCGCTTGGGGTACCCTTGGAGGACGTCGGAGACGGTGTGGGAATGGCCGCGGTGTGCGCCACGCGGGGGATCGTGTTTCACGGAGGTCAGGACGGGTATGAAGAGCTTGGGATGGATGGCGGCGATGGTGGCGCTGGCAACGGCGGCTCGTGCCGATGTGATCACCGTCCAATCCGCGAAGGACAACACGCTCTACGAGTCCGCGGATGGTTCCCTGTCCAGCGGCGCGGGCGACGGCATGTTCATCGGCAAGACGGCCAATGCCGAGATCCGGCGGGCGCTGGTGAAGTTTGATCTGACGGCCATCCCGCCGGGCTCCACGATCAACAGCGTCACGATGACCGTGTACATGAACCGGACACGTGCCGGGAATCGTCCCGCCACGCTGCACCGCGTCAGCGCGGACTGGGGCGAAGGTCCTTCCTCGTTCCCCGGCAACGGCGGGGCGGGGTCGATGTCCGAGCCCGGCGATGCGACGTGGCGGCACCGGTTCTACAACACAACGCTCTGGACAACGCCCGGCGGCGACTTTGCCTCCACCCCCAGCGCGACCACCACCATCGGGTCCGGTATCGGTTCCTACTCCTGGTCCTCAACCGCCTCGCTCGCCGCCGATGTCCAGCAATGGGTGAACTTCCCCGCCACGAACTTCGGATGGCTGATCAAGGGGGATGAAACCGCCTCCAGCACGGCCAAGCGGCTCGCGACGCGCGAAATCGCGACCCCTTCGCAGCGCCCGACCCTCGTCGTCAACTTCACGCCCCCGCCCGATGCCGGCGCGTGCTGCTTCACGCTGGGCAACTGCACGCTCCTGCCCGCGAGCCTGTGCGCCGCACAAGGCGGAACGTTCTCGGGCATCGGCACGACGTGCACGCCCAATCCCTGCCCGCAGCCGACCGGCGCCTGCTGCCTCCCCAATCTCGACTGCGTCACGCTGACCCAGGCCGACTGCACCGCCGTCAACGGCATCTACCAAGGCAACTTCTTCCCCTGCTCTCCCGGCCTCTGCTCCATCCCCACCGGCGCCTGCTGCTTCGCGAACGGGACGTGCCAGGTGCTCCGCGAGGCCGACTGCCTGAGCGGCGGCGGGATTTACCGCGGCAACAACGTCGCCTGCTCCGCCTCCCTGTGCCCCATCGTCCTCACTCCCTTCGTCGATCCGCTGCCCCTGCCCAATGTCGCCGTTCCCACCAGCGGTTTCCCCGGCGGCGCGGCGTCGTACACCATCGCCGCCCGCGAGATCACCAAGGTGCTCCACCGCGACCTGCCGCCCACCCGGCTCTGGGGCTACGACGGCCAATACCCCGGCCCCACCATCGAGGCCTTCCGCAACCAGCAGGTCAACGTCACCTGGGTCAACGACCTCCGCGATGCGACCGGCGCCCTCCGCCAGCACCACTACCTCCCGGTGGACATGTGCCTGCACGGCCCGATGCAGGAAGGCGACTCGCCCCGCCTGGTCACCCACCTGCACGGCGGGCACGTCGAGGCCGCCAGCGATGGCTTCCCGGAATCAACCATCCTTCCGGGCGAGTCGTCCTTCGCGTACCGGTACACCAACACGCAGCTCCCCGCCACGCTGTGGTACCACGACCACGCCTTGGGAATCACACGCCTGAACGTGTACATGGGTCTGGGCGGTTTCTACCTGATCCGCGATGCGATCGAGAACGGCCTGGGCCTGCCCAGCGGCGCGTACGAGGTCCCGCTGCTTCTGCAGGACAAGTCGTTCAACCCGGACGGCTCGCTCAAGTACCCCGCGATGTGGCACGAGCACTTCTTCGGTGACTTCACCCTCGTCAACGGCAAGGTCTGGCCGTTCCTGAACGTCCACCGGGGCAAGTACCGGTTCCGAATCGCCAACGGCGCCGGCTCGCGCACCTACCGCCTGGCCCTCTCCAACGGGGCCACATTCCACGCCGTGGGCACCGACGGCGGGCTCCTCCCCGCGCCCGTCCCGCTCACCGAGATCACCCTCATGCCCGGCGAGCGCGCGGACATCGTGGTGGACTTCGCCCCCTACGCGCCGGGAACGATGATCGACTTCATCAACTCGGCCCCCGCGCCTTTCCCCGGCGAGCCGGGCGTCGGCGTGCTGCCCAATGTCATGCGCTTCATCGTGCAGTCCAACACGGGGGCCACCTCGCCCCTGCCGGCCTCGCTCCGCGCCATCACCCCGATCCCCGAATCGTCCGCCGCCCGCACGCGGGAGTTCGTGCTCCAGCGCCTGCCAGGCACCTGCCCGACCACCCGCTGGCTCATCAACGGCAAGGAGTGGGACGAGATCACCGAGTTCGTGCACCTCGACACCAACGAGATCTGGAGCTTCATCAACCGCTCCGATCAGTCCCACCCCATGCACCTGCACCTCGTGCAGTTCCAGATCCTCGACCGCCAGCCCTTCGAGATCGTCTCGGGGCAGGTCGTCCCCTCCGGGCCCCGCGTCCCGCCCCCGGCCCACGAGGCCGGCTGGAAGGACACCGTCGATTGCCCGCCCCTGCAGATCACGCGGATCATCGCCCGCTTCACGCAGTACCGCGGCACGTTCGCCTACCACTGCCACATCCTCGAGCACGAGGACGGCGAGATGATGCGCCAGTTCGTCACCACCTGCTACGTCAACTGCGACCTCAGCACCGGCTCGCCCCTGCTCACCGCCAACGACTTCCAGTGCTTCCTCAACGCCTTCGCCGCCGGCAGCATGTACGCCAACTGCGACGGCTCCACAGGAACCCCCGCCCTCACCGCCAACGACTTCCAGTGCTTCCTCAGCAAGTTCGCCGCGGGCTGCCCATAAACGTACGCCAAGAAATCAGCGCCGCCCCCTCTCCGCCCCCCGGCATCAGTGCGCGCGCCTCTATCATGCTGTCTCGCTGTCTCGCTGTCTCGCTGTCTCGCTGTCTCGCTGTCTCGCTGTCTCGCTGTCTCGCTGCCCTACTCCCCCTTGCTCTCACTCCGGTCCCTCCCCACCAGCAGCCGCGCGATCACATCCTTGATGTGAACCCCGTTCTGATCCACGCCCTGGTTGGCGATGCCCATCGCCGTCAGCACGCCATAACCCAGCCCGTTGTGGATGAGCAGCCACGCGATGATCTCCGCCGAGAAGCGGCTGGTGACCTTGTGGTCCTTCTGCGCCACCTCCAGCTCCTCCACCAGGAACGCGTGCAGGCTCTTGATGTGGTTCCGCAGCGCATCATGGATGACCGGGTCTTCCGTCTCGCTGATCGCCTGAAGGATCACGCGGTACGCGTTCCGCCCCCGTTCGCTCACCATCGGGTTGTCCCCGATCAGCCGGCGAAGCCGCTCCGCCGAGTCGTCCGCATCGGACAGGTGCTTCTCCCACGCCTGGATCGTCTCCCGCCCCGTCCGCTCGATCAGCGCCACGAACAGGTCCCGCTTGGAATCAAAGTGCCGGTAGATGATCGGCTCGGTCACCCCCGCCGCCTTGGCCAGCTGCGCCGTCGTCGCGCGGGCGTACCCGTTCTTCGCGAACAGTTCGGCCGCGCAGTCCAGCAGTTGCTCGCGGCGTTTGGGGGCGGGAAGTCGGCTCACGCCGCTATGTTAGTGGGCACACTCACCCCGAGGCGAATCGGCACTCCCGGGTGAAGACCCGGCCCTTGCGCCCCCCGGTGCCGCGGCCTTCCCGTCGCCATCGCGCGCTTCCGGCACCGGATCAAACCCCCCGCGGCACAACGGGTGGCACCGGATCAGCCGCTTGGCGGTCAGGATCGTCCCCCGCACAGGGCCGTGGATCCGGTACGCCTCGATCGCGTACTCGCTGCACGTCGGATGAAACCGGCAATGCCCTCCCAGGAACGGCCCCAGCAGCGCCTGGTACAGCCGGATCAGCACGATGAACGGCGCCGCCAGCACCGCCCGGGGTTCCCGCCCCGCCGCCGCGTTTCGGCGCACCGGCCTCACGGTCCGCCCCGCTTCCGCTCCCAGTCCGCCGCGGCCTTCAGGATCAGTTCCCGCAGCGTCCGGCGGTACCGCTCCGCCTCCCACGGCTCATGCTGACGCACGACGACGATCAGGTCCAGCCCCTTCCCCGCCCCCGAGGGCAGATCGTGCTGAATATGGCGGAACGCCTCGCGGATCCGCCGCTTCAGCCCGTTCCGCTCCACCGCCGTTCCCGCCCGCCGCCCCACCGAAAGCCCCAGCCGGCACAGCGGCTCCGGGCCGGGAACCGCGTGCACCGTCAGCGGCCCCGCCGTCCGCGAGACCTTGCCCGCGTACACCGCCGCGAACTCCTTCGCGTGCGTCAGCCGCTGGCGCGGGCGGAACTTGAAACGCATCCCCGGCACAACCGAATCGTAGGGTGAACCTCCCAGCGCCCGCGGGCCCGATCCCCCGGCACGGGAGCGGTTTCCGCCCTAAACTCCCGCCCTTCCCCCGCCTTCCCCGCGAGAGCCACCCCTTGCCGACCGCCGTCATCAGCGACATCCACGGAAACGCCGAAGCACTCCGCACCGTGCTCGCGGATATCGAACGCCGCGGCGTCACGCGGATCATCTGCCTGGGGGACATCGTCGGCTACGGGCCCGAGCCCCTGGCCTGCGTCGACATGGTCCGTCAGAAGTGCCAGTGGTCGCTCATGGGCAACCACGACTTCGGCGTGCTCTACGAGCCGACCAACTTCAACCCGGGGGCCGAGTCCGCGGCGTTCTGGACGCGCGAGCAGTTCGCCAAGGAGCCCGATGAGAAGTTGCTGGCCGAGCGGTACGACTTCCTCGGCCGCCTGCGGGTCCGCATCGTCGAAACCCCGCCGGACGGCCAGCACCCGATCCTCGCCGTGCACGGCTCGCCCCGCCGGCCGATCAACGAGTACATCTTCCCCGACGATGCGATCAACGCGCCGGACAAACTCGAGTCCGTCTTCGAGCGCGTGGACAAACTCTGCATCGTCGGCCACACGCACGTGCCCGGCGTGTTCACCGATGAGCCCGACTTCTACCCCCCCAGCGAACTGGGCGATTCATCCTACAAGTTCATGGAAGGGGAGAAGGCCGTGATCAACGTCGGCTCCGTCGGCCAGCCCCGCGACATGGACCCCCGCGCCTGCTACGTGATCCTCCACCCCGACCGGGCGGAGTTCATCCGCGTCCCCTACAACATCGACGCCACGGCGGACAAGATCCGCGCGATCCCCGCCCTTTCCCCGTGGCTGGCCGAGCGCCTCTACGACGGGCGGTAGGACCGGGCGGCAAGGGAGGGGCAAACCTGTTTCACGGTTGAGTCGGAGTGCCAAGCGCCGCCCCCATGCGTCGGAAGGGGCCCGATCGCACGAGAATGCGCGAAAGTCCACATGGCTGAGTGAGAAACGATGAATTTGCAACCTGATTTCTCGGGTTCCACTTGCATCCTTGCAAAGCCAAGGTAGATTGCACTGGTCGGGCGTCCAGAGGGGCGTCCAGAGGGGCGTCCCGTGCGTTCAGGAGGCTCCGTCGATGCATCCCCGACAAATCCGTGTCAAGATCGCGTGCCTCGCGGCGAGTGTTGCGATGGCGCCGGCGCTAGGCCAGTCCGGGCCCGTTCTCGGCTGGGGAACCAATAACTTCGGACAGGCGACGCCTCCTCCCGGCAACTTCATGCGAGTTTCGGCAAGCCCCGCCCTCGGAATGGGTATCCGAGACGACGGCACCCTCGCCGCGTGGGGCATTGGTACATCGGGGCAGTTGAACGTTCCTTTGGGCACGTTTCAGCAGGTAAGCGCGGGCAGTGCTTGGGGCCTCGCCCTGCGTACCGACGGCACACTGGCCGCATGGGGTCGAAACGACAATGGGCAAGTTTCTGGAGCGCCCTCCGGTACATTTGTCCATGTCGCTGCCGCCAATAGGCACGGCCTCGCGCTTCGCCCCGATGGGACGCTTGTCATGTGGGGAGAAGGTCTCGGCACGCATCCCGGGGGCACGTTCCGCGAGGTCCGCGGTGGCACCAACTTCAGCCTTGGCCTCCGGCCGGACGGGACCTTGGTTGGCTGGGGCGACAACCAGTGGGGGCAGACGAACGTGCCGTCGGGAACGTTCACTTCTGTGGCAGCAGGAGACTCCTTCGGCGCGGCCGTGACGTCGGAGGGCACGCTCCGATCGTGGGGCGGCATTCAAGGGGGCTTCATTCCGATGCCGCCGCCACCGCCCGGCAATGACTTTGTGAGAGTGGTCGCAGGTCTGGGCGACTTTGCCATCGCCGTTCGGGCCAACGGGAGCCTCGCGGCGTGGGGCTTCAACGGTCCCAACGGCGAACTGAACGTGCCACCCGGTTCCTTTCTTGACGTCGCCGCGGGCGCGGGATTCGGCCTTGCCATTGTTCCAACGCCCGGTGTGATGTGGTGCATGGTCCTTCCGGCGTTCCTGATGAGGCGGCGAGCTCCGCATCGCGGCGGTCGTTCATGAGTCTGTTTCCTCGCGTCTGAAAGCGCGAGATTCGTGTTCATTATTCAGATCGGCAAAGGAGAACGAAGTATGCATCGCACGCATCGTGGAGGTATCGGTACGCGCCGACCCGGCAGTTCCCTCCGTTCAGCGCTGGCCCTTGGTGTCCTGTGCGGGAGCGCCGCCGGGCAAACGCCGAATGTTGTGGTCATGGGCGGCAACTGGGGAGGCTCATGCGTCGCGCCCTGCGACATGCGCGCCGTGCCCGTTCCGAACTACCAGTTCTCCATCGTCGCGAGCGGGGACAGGTTCGCCGTCGGCATCGATGCGGACGGCTTTCTGCACGCGTGGGGGTGCAATCCGCACATTCCCGGGCCCACACCCGGCGGCACCTTCTCTCATGTCGGAGCGGGCGAGCAGTTCTACGTGGCGTTGCGGTCAAGCCCCGGCGGTTTCGGTGTTCCTGTCCACGTCGGTGACACTTCTCTGGGCCAGCGCACCGACTTCCCCGACACGGGCTACACGTTCAAGTCCATCTCCGTCGGCGAGTACCATGCGATCGGAATCATCAAGGAAGCGGAGAACGGGGCCACGGAAGATACGCTGTATGTCTGGGGTGGGTTCCCGGTCGGTCAGACGTGCCCGCATACCCAACCCGCGCATGCCCGATTCAACTTGCCGGCACCCTACAACCAGATGCCCGTCTACCAACTCAAGTTCAAGTTCGTCGAGGCGGGCGCGTACAACAGCGCTGGCATCCTGCACTATCCGGACGATCCCAGCGTAGACGGTCGCCTGATCGTCTGGGGGAACGACGACTTGATCAATGGCCGGTTGGTTTCCGCGGCTCCAAGCAATCCGGACCGTCGGTACAAGTTCGTGGCGCTCGGGCACCGCCACGGCATCGCCATCCGAGCCGCGAGCGCTGCCTATCCCGGCGATGATGGGCTTCTCGAGCCTTTCACGGATGCGGGGTTTGATCCATACAATCACCTGCAAGCGCCCCCCGGCCGCTTCAAGTCCGTCATGGGCGGCTACGCGCACAGCGTCGCGATCAGCGTCTACAACCAGGTCCACAAGTGGAGCTGGAATGGATGCATGGCCGATCCGCCTCCCTCGGGGAACAACTTCGCGTCCGTCGGCCTTGGCGAGTCGTCGCACTTCACGGTCGCCATCACGCAGGGCGGCTCGTGCTACGCCAACTGCGACGGCAGCACGTCGCCTCCGATGCTGTCGTCCAACGACTTCATCTGCTTCGCCAACGCCTTCGCCGCGAATGATCCATACGCGGATTGCGATGGCGTCGGCGGCTTGACAGCCAACGACTACCAAAGCTTCGCCAACAAGTTCGCGAACGGTTGCGGGATGTAGGGTGGTCGCAACGTGAGCGTCCGACATAGCTTCTCGTTCAGAGATTCGCGGGCGCATCGACATGGAGCATCGATGCGCCCGCGCCTGCTACGTGATCCTCCACCCCGACCGGGCGGAGTTCATCCGCGTCCCCTACAACATCGACGCCACGGCGGACAAGATCCGCGCGATCCCCGCCCTTTCCCCGTGGCTGGCCGAGCGCCTCTACGACGGGCGGTAGGACCGGGCAGCAGGGGAGGGGCAACTGTTTCACGGATGAGTCGGAGTGCCAAGCGCCGCCCCCATGGGTCGGAAGGGGCCCGATCGCACGAGAATGCGCGAAAGTCCACATGGCTGAGTGAGAAACGATGAATTTGCAACCTGATTTCCCGGGTTCCACTTGCATCCTTGCAAAGCCGAGGTAGATTGCACTGATCGGGCGTCCAGAGGGGCGTCCAGAGGGGCGTCCCATGCGTTCAGGAGGCTCCATGGCCGCTCGCCTTCTTCAATCACGCGCTTGGCGATGTGTCGGCTTGGGCGCCATGGCCGCGATCGGTCCATCGCTCAAGGCTCAGTCGGGCGAACTGGTTATCTGGGGTACATCGGACCCTCTGCTCCTCAATGCGCCGGCGGGGAACTACTTGGCCGCGGATGCCGGGGCGAACTTCGGCGTCGGCATCCGCGAGGACCGCACGTTGACGGCCTGGGGGTACAACTTTGCGGGACAACTCAACGTTCCCTCCGGCACGTTCCTCCACGTCTCCGCCGGGCAGGAATACGCCGTCGGCATCCGAACCGACGGCACGCTCGCGGCCTGGGGTGATTCCACCTGGGGCCTGACGACCCCACCGTCCGGCACCTTCCTCAAGGTCGACGCGTCCGCGCACCGCGCCACCGGCCTGAGGACCGACGGCACGCTGGTGGAGTGGGGCGCGGCGGGACCCCTTGAGCCCCCGCCTTCCGGGCAGTTCATCGACATCGCGACCGGCGAGAACTTCGGCCTTGCCCTTCGGGCCGATGGCACACTCGCCGTCTGGGACGGGGATCCGATCACAGGAATCCTGGATGTCCCGACGGGTCAGTTCGTCGCTGTCGCGGCGGGCGCGAGGTTCGGTGCCGCTCTGCGGGCCGATGGAACCGTGGCCCTTTGGGGCTCGACGTTCGGGAATCCGGCACTGCTCTCCGGGACGATCCGAGCAATCGATGCTACCAACGGCACCTCACTTCTCGCGCTTCGGACAGACGGCACTCTCGCTTCGACGAGTTCTAGCCCCGGGGTGGTTCCGGGAGTTTTCGGCTTCGCCGCGACCGGACCATCATTTCGACTGGCCATCATCCCTAGTCCGAGTAGCCTCAGCATTCTCATCGCCGCGGCGTTTGTGAGCCGCCGGCGACGCCAACCTTGATTCTGTGCTGACCGACGCGTACTCGGTCATGGTGGAATCCACCCCAAGGTGAGTCCGGAGGTATCTCATGCGCCCAAGTTTGTCTTTCAGGTGCCTTAGCATAACAACGATTCTCGCAAACGCCGCAGGCGCGGTAAACGCCCAGCCGCGTCAACTCTACGTGTGGCCAAGTTCACCCCTCCACGGGCGCGCGGTCCTTGATGCATCAGTTGGCGGTGGACCCGCCGCAGCCTTCACGATTATCATCAATCCCGATCGAACACTCGATGGAGCCGGCTCTAATGGGTGGGGGCAACTGGGATTTGTGCCGGAGGCGTATCAGTTCCCCTGTGATGAAACCCCATCACTATGCCGTCTTCCTCGTGTCGGCACTCCTCCCCACGAGTACACCCCGCCCTTCAGGAAGGTCGCGGCCGGATGGGACCATGTTCTGGGACTCTCCGACGATCCGCACCTGGCCAACTCGAGGGGGCTGATCGCGTGGGGACTCAACGCGACGTACAACCACTGCGACATCCCGATGTGGAACGCGTCGGGGCAGGCCCAAGCGCCAAGGAACATTGCCCCCACGGCGAAGGTCGCCAAGATCTCCGCCGGCGAGTACATCAACGTCGTGCTGTTCGACAACGGGCAAGTCGCGGCATGGGGCGCGTACGACTGGGGGGTCGATCCGCGTGGTCCAGCCATGCCGGGGAACCACGGGTACAACGGTTTTCTTCCGAACCCAGCCTGGACGTTCAAGGATGTTGTCGCCGGCGGCCACATGGTTATGGCGCTCATTCTGGAAGCGCCCGGATCGGGCCTGCCTCAGCATCCCCTCACCGGTCGAGTCGGGGAGGGGTGGATCATCAGTTGGGGCACGTTCGATTACGGCAATGACATCGCGCGAGGGCCGGGCTTCCGCGGGTACGTCAACGGTCAGCCGGCCGTGGCGCCAAGCCCCCGCAATCTCGGCGGCCCCGCCGCCCTGTACACACCACCCTACGACGAACTGTTTGCCGGCCACCAAGTCGCCGGTGCCGTCATACGTTACCCAACCGCAGACCAGATTGCAGCGGGCATTCGTGCAGGAACCGTCCACCTCTGGGGCACCGACGCCAACAGCGTCATCACAAACCACAACACGAACATCACCTATGAGCAAATGCAGGCCGGCTACAACCAGTGGATTGCCGGGTGGGCGATTGACGATTGGACAGGAATCCCACCCGGGCATGTGGGGCCACCGGTGCCCGTCTATGAAGGACGAGCGTGGGGCTATGCCTCCGGCTCACTTCCTCCGCCTTCCAACTTCCCCCCTGGACCCATCGCGGGTCACTTCAAGTTCCTGCCCGGCCCCAACGCGCACACGCAACAGGCCGCGTTGTGCTACTCCCCCAACTGCGATGGTTCCACCGGCACACCAGCCTTGACGGCCAATGACTTCCAGTGCTTCGCCATGGCCTTCGCATCGGCGCAAAGTCTTCCTTACGATCTCCAGGTCATTTCGTACGCAAACTGCGACGGCAGCACCGGAAGTCCCGTGCTCACCGCCAATGACTTCCAGTGCTTCGGCCTCGCCTTTGCACGTGGCTTGTGCCCGTAACGAACCTGACGACGCGAGTGAACCACTCCGGCCAGCGCACGGCGCTGGCTGGTTTCGTTTGATCTCGGGGTTGCCGTAGCGCACGGGTGGCATCACGACATCGTGATCGACATGGTCGGGCCGTACCATCCCCCATGCCCCTCCGCCTCTTCAACACCCTCACCCGCCGCGTCGAGGACTTCATCCCCGCCGATCCCGGGGGGGCCCGCATCACGTTCTACTCCTGCGGGCCCACCGTCTACGACGACGCCCACATCGGCAACTTCCGGTCCTTCCTCGCCGCGGACGTCCTCCGCCGCTGGATCGAGTCGCCCCTCTGCGAACTCGCCGATGGCCGCGGCGGCGTGCACCGCGGGCCGCGGCACGTCACCCATGTCATGAACATCACCGACGTCGGCCACATGACCGACGACGCCGAGGGCGGCGAGCACGGCGAGGACCGCATGGCCGTCGCCGGCCGGCGCATCACCGAGGCGAAAAAGTCCGGCAAACTCC
The DNA here is from genome assembly GCA_019636625.1 of Phycisphaeraceae bacterium. Taxonomy (GTDB): domain Bacteria; phylum Planctomycetota; class Phycisphaerae; order Phycisphaerales; family UBA1924; genus JAHBXE01. The sequence goes on along the minus strand of JAHBXE010000021.1, from coordinate 7,175 downwards.
CCGCCGATGTCCAGGTCAACCCCGGCGACCCCTACCAGATCGCCCGCTTCTACGAGGACCGTTTCAAGGACGACGCCCGGCGCCTCGGCCTCAAACTCGTGCTGGATCACGATTCCGGCGCCGACAACATGCCCCGGGCCACGGACAACATCGACGGCATGAAGCGCATGATCGCCCGCCTCATCGAACGCGGCCATGCGTACGTCGCCGGCGCCCCCGGCTCCCGCGTCGTCTACTTCCGCGTCCTCTCCTTCGTCCCCTACGGCCGGCTCTCCGGCAACACGCTCGACAAACTCAAGGAGGGTGAGGGCGGCCGCATCTCCGCCGAGAACCAATCCCAGAAGGAACACCCCGCCGACTTCCTCTTGTGGAAGGAAGACCCCCGCCACATCATGAAGTGGGACTCGCCCTGGGGCTCTGGCTACCCCGGCTGGCACATCGAGTGCTCCGTCATGTCCGCCGTCAATCTGCTCGGCCGGGCAGCGTTCGATTCCATGCTCGCCCGGGACGGCATCACCGGTCCCATCATCGACCTCCACAGCGGCGGGGAGGACAACATCTTCCCCCACCACGAGTGCGAGATCGCCCAGACCTGCGCCTGCTTCATGGCGCCGCCCAAACTCAGCGATCCCGCCTCGGCCACCTACTCCCGCATGTGGTTCCACCCCCGCTTCCTGCTCGTCGAAGGCACCAAGATGAGCAAGAGCAAGGGCAACTTCTTCACCGCGCGCGACCTCTTTGCCCCCCCGCCTCAAGGCAAGGGCATCGAACCCGCCGCCCTCCGGCTCGAACTCATCAAGACCCACTACCGAAGCAACGCCAACTTCACCATGCAGGGCCTCGAAGACTCCAGGCGCACCATCGAACGTTGGCGCCGCTTCGCCTCGCTCGCCCATCAGGGCCGCGACCAGAAGGGAGCGGAATCCTCCAGCCTCCAGCGCGCCTCTATCGCCTTCGCCGACGCCCTCCACGACGACCTCAACATCGCCGGCGCCATTGCGGCCGTCAACTCGTGGATGAACGAAACGCCATCTCCCACCGCCGCCGACGCCGCGCTCCTCTCCACCATCGACGCGGTGCTCGGCGTGCTGTCCCTTGAGAAACCCAAGGAGGCCCAGACCTCCCTCGGCGTCTTCATGGACGGCCTCACCCCGGATCCCGCCGTGATCGCCAAACTGGAAGACCGTCGCGCCGCCCGCGCCGCCAAGGACTTCGCCAAGTCCGACCAGATCCGCGATGAACTGCTCGCCATGGGCTACGCGATCAAGGACGTCCCCGGCGGCAAGGTCGAGGTCCGGCGCAAGTAACGACACGCCTCACCGAGCGCCCGGAACGATCGCCCCACGGGAATCCCCGAGCGAGCCACGCGGCAGCCACGCCGCACGTCCCGTACTATCCCCCCGATGCGGCTTCCCAAGACCATCTGGGTCTACACGTTCATCGATCTCTGGCGCGTGATCCTCCTCTCCACGGCGGTCCTGGTCATCGTCATCGCCTTCGCGTCCACTGTCCGCCACACCGCCGAGGGCAAACTCGACCCCCTGGCCACCCTGCGGTTCATGCTCTACGCCATGCCCCCGATGCTGCAGTACGCCCTGCCCTTCGCCGCGGGCTTCGGCGCGACCCTCGCCTTTCACCGCATGGTGCAGGACAACGAGATCACCGCGGCCAGCGCCGGCGGCGTAAGCCACCGCGCCGTCCTGTTCCCCGCCCTGGTCAGCGGCCTCATCATCGCCGGCACTCTCTCCTTCCTGTCAGGTCAGGTCATCCCGCGCTTCCTCCGCTCCATGGAGCAGATGATCACCCTCGACGCCACCAAGATCCTCATGAACTCCATCCGCTCCGGCCAGCCCGTCGAGTTCGACGGCCGCATCGTCCTGGCCAGCAGCGTCTACCCCATCAACCCCCCGCCCGAGGGCGCTTCCGACCAGTTGGTCCTCAGCGATGTCTCCGCCATCGAGGTCGACGACCGCGGCAAGGTCATCAGCGAGAGTTTCGCCCGTCGCGCCTGGCTCATCTTCTACCGCTCCCCGCTCGACGCCCCGGACGATCCCGTCGAGCGCCCGGGCCGCACGTTGACCAAAATCGTCATGAACCTGGAAAACAGCCAGCGCTACCGCGACGGCGAGGGCCTGACCCAGCTCGGCTCCGCCACACTCGTCCACCCCATCGCCACCGGTCTCCGCGACGATCCCAAGTTCCTCACCACCAGGGAACTGGCCGAACTCCCCTCCCACCCCGACCGCTACGGCGACATCAACCAGTTCCGCCGCGGCCTTGCCCTCACCGTCGTCGAGCGCCTCTGGCTCCGCACCATCGACCAGAACCTCCGGCGCGACCGGCGGATCCAGCTCGTCGACGCCGACGGGCGAGAGCACACCATCGCCGCCGGCGGGCTGGAGTTCGCCGATGGCGCCTGGCGACTGCTCCCTCCCGCCCCGGGCAAGGACATCGAGGTCCAGCGCTCCGCGCCACGCTCACGCACGCGCGAGCCCGCGACGCGCCTCGTGGCCGCCTCCGCCACGCTCGCCCCCGAGCCCGACCGCGGCGAGGTGCTCCGCGAAGTCCGCCTCTCCCTTCGACTCCAGAATGTCGCGGGCCAGACACAGGAAGCCTCCGAAGCCGCCGGCGTCAAGGCCGAGTTCACCTGCCCCGGCCTGGTCCTCCCCGACAACTCCCAGCGCGCGATCCTCGGCCTTCCCTCGCTCAAGCTCCTCGACTTCATCTCCGAACAGGGTCTCCTCGCCGACCCCGGCATCGCCCCCGTCGCCGCCGACCTCCGCACCCGCATCATCAACCTCGGTCGCCACGTCCTCAGCAAGCAGCACGAACGCGCCGCCAACGTCGCGGCGTCGGTCGTGATGGTCCTCGCCGGCGCCGTCACCGCCCTCCGCCTCGGCGCCTCGCTCCCCCTCACCGTCTACCTCTGGAGCTTCTTCCCCGCCGTCCTCACCATGATCACCATCAGCGCCGGCCAGCAGGCCACCCGCGGCATCGGGCCCGCGGGCCTGGTCGTCCTCTGGGGCGCCGTCGCCATGCTCGTCGCGTACACGGGCCTCGCGTACTGGTTCGTCCGCAGGCATTGACGCATGAACCTCCTCGACCGATACATCGCGCGCCAGTACCTGATCAACATCATCATCCTGCTGGTCATCCTGTCGTGCTTTGTCATCACCGTCGACTTCTCCCTCAACCTCGGCCGCTACTGGAACGCCCGCTTCTTCCGCGAGAACCCGGACGTCGGTTCGGGCGTCCGGCGCGTCCTCGTCACGGCGCTGCTCGTGATCGACCTCTGGTGGCCGCGCCTGCTCCACCTCTTCAACTTCCTCCTCGGCCTCATCCTCGTCGGCGCCATGGGCTTCACGCTCTCGCAGCTTGTCCGCCACCGCGAACTGGTCGCGGTGCTCACCAGCGGCCAGAGCCTCTTCCGCGTCGCCCGGCCGTTCCTCGTTGTCGCCGTGGGCATGACCATCCTCTCCGCCCTGAACCAGCAGTTCATCACGCCCCGCATCGCCGACCTGTTGACCCGCGAGTCCCGCGACATCGGACGCAAGGAAATCGGCGAGTCCCGCCTCCGCCCCACGGTCGACGCCGCCGGCCGCGTCTTCTACGCCAACACCTTCGACGCCGACGAGGGCGTCCTCACCGGCCTCTACGTCTGGGAGAAACACCCCGAGACCCGCCTCCCCACGCGCTGCCTCATCGCCGACCGCGCCGTCTGGCGAAACGGCGCCTGGACCCTGGAAGGCGCCGCCTGGCACAGCCGCGTGGTCGGCTCCCTCGGCAAGACCGAGCCCGCCTCCCGACTCGACACCGACCTCGACCCCACCATGCTCAAGATGAAGCGCTACGCCATCTACGGGCAGAACGTCAGTTTCACCCAGGCCGCGGCCATGCTCCGCCGCCTCGATTCCTTCGGTTCAGACAAGGATGTGGCGCAGCGCAACCGCGACCAACTCGTGCGCGCGGGCCTCGGCCGAATCTCCTCCATGATGTCCGGCCTGCTCACGCTGCTCATCACCATGTCGTTCTTCCTCCAGCGCGAACCGCGCAGCATGCCCCTCCAGGCCCTCAAGTGCGCCCCCATCGGCATCGGCGCCATCATCGCCGGCGTCGTCGGCGCCTCCGCCACCGTCCCCGGCGTGCCCACCGCCGTCTCCGTCTTCATCCCCTTCATGGCCCTCACGCCCATCGCCATCGCCATGCTCTCGCGGGTCAGGACCTGACCCCTGAACCGATCCGAACGTCACGGGCACCCCTGCGCAAACCTGTTGAGGAAACACTGAAAGTCCGCGGCGTTGATCGAGGCATCCATGGTGCAGTTCGCGTACGGGTCGCGTTGGGCGAACGTGTTCAGGAAGCACAGGAGGTCATTGGCTGTAACCTTCGGACTTCCCGTTGAAAGGTCGCAGTCCACGTAGCAGTTCGGACAGCCGACCAACTGGGCGAACCGCTGCACCGGCGCCCCGTTCACCGTGTGCAGCACGCCGTGCACGAACACCGAGTTCCCCCGGGCGTGCGGCATGATGACCATGCGCTCGATCGCGCCGCCCACCCCCGCCCCGCCCACGGCGTGCCACGCCCCGTTCTGGTACTTGGCGATGCCGTGCGTCTCCACGTTCCCGGTGACCATGTGGAACCCGCCGGCCAGGAACAGCCCCGGCCCCGTCCCGTCATCCCAGACCTGGAGGTCGAAGTAACCCCCCACGTGCCCCGGCGGGTACACCGGACCCCCGATGCTCGAGAACGTCCGCCCGTCCCAGCGCCCGATCCCCTCCGTGAACTCCCCGTTGATGGACGCCTCGAACGCGCCGAAGAGGGCGCGCCCGTTGTGATCGGTGAACTCGGCGAAGAGTTGCCGAACGCCGCGCACCGGCTCCGGCCAGGGCGCCTTCCAGTTCTGCCCATCCCACTTCGCGAAGCCTTGGCACGGCACACCGTTGATCTGCGTGAAGTCACCGAACGCGAGCAGCGCCTCGCCGGTCCCATCGTCGAAGGTGGTCAGGCGAACGTTGAGCGCGTGCGTCGTCCCGATGATCCGCCAGTCGTTGTTCTCCCATTGGCAGATGGAGGTTGTGTGCGTGGTCCCGCCAAACCCGAAGATGCTGCGCGAACCTCGCCACGGCAGACTGAGTACTGGGATGACCTTGCGGAAGTTCGGGTGGCTGTTGAACAACTGCCAGCCAGCGCCGGTCCAAGAATACGTGATTATGTCATATGGGTTGAACGTCCCGCCCGCAAGGTCACCCGTTCGCGGACCCCACACCATGACGCACAAACTCTCCTGATTGCCGTGGTGAAGCACAAGAGGTCCGATGAAGAGTCCTGGCGTCGTGATCCCAGTGTTGGGAACGTCAGTCCACGAACCGCCATCGAACCTCCGCACCTTTCTGAGCGTGCTCCACACGGCGTACACCGCTCGCCCGTTACCATCGTCGAAGGCCACCAAGTTCGGGCTCAGGCCGAGCGGAGGTTGAGGCGTAGCGGCCCAGTACGGCCGGCACTCCGGTTGAGCCCACGCGGCAGATCCGCATGTAGCGGAGAACAGCACGGCGGCCAAGTGCATGAGGAGATTATGTCGTTTCATGGCCAGCCCTCCTTCAAGGTGTGTTGTCGGTGTAACCGAGCGTCTGCCAGTCCCAGCCGGAGGTTGGGCTGAGCGAACGCCCGCCGATGTTGAAGTGACGCGTGGTGGTGTTGGGAACCCAGTGCACATCGATCCCCGCCGGCTCGCTGTGCAGGTTCCCCGGGCGCAGGCGTATCGGCACAGGGGACCACAGGGGTGCTTTCAATGCAGGCGGGAGCAATGCGACCGTGTCATACTTGAGCGTGACCACCCGACGTTCGCCCTGAACCCCGGTCGTCGCGCCGGTTACGTACAGCCGCATGGGTTGCCCCGTCAGCACGAGGGGATCCAGGCGCACGTCCTCATCATCGCCATTGGCGGGGGAGTTCCATTTGGCCAGCCAGCGCGTATCGCCGAGTCCCCCGAGCCCGTCCAAGTCATTCAACTGGTACGTGAGGATGTCGAAGTCTCCGTTCGGGCCGTCCTGCGACTTCCCCGTGACCCACACCACTCCCTCCAGTGTCTGCGGCTCAACCGTCGAACTGTTGATCGCGACATCCGCCAGCACATCGTCCCCGAGGCCGTCCGTGATGTGCCTGAACCACCGCGTCGGATTATCCGTCGGTTCCCGGGTCACCAGATCGATCTCGAGCCTGCGGACGCCGACGGTGTAGTCCGCGCTTCCCGGCAGATTCGGAACGCGGCTCGTGCCGCCGGAAGCGATGTGAAACGTGCTGCCCTCAAAGGCCGCATCCACCGCCGCGCCTGTGATCGAGCGGCCCGGAATCATGTCCAGTCGGGCCAGCATCGGTGTCGCCGGACCATTCTGGTAGACCTTGAGCGCCAGCGTGACCATGCTGGTTTAATCAGGCGTCCCCGGTGTAGGGGTTGTCCCGACGACGAACGCGTAGGGCTCGCCCGTGACGCCGTGCGAACGCAGCGTGATGTCCGCCGCCAGATCATCCCCGGGAGTTGCGAACCGACGCGGCGGGGCGATGTATGTACCATCCGAGGGCGCGTAGGCCAGTAAGACTATGTCGTTCTGTGCCCCAGGATACTCCGAGTTCCCCGCGACCACCACCGCACTAAGCCCAACGGAGACGGCCACCGGAACATCGTCGTTCCAGATGGGATCTTCAAACTTGTCGTGGGAATACGTCCGCATCCACGCCAGTTCCAGTCTGAAGTTGAAGGCAAGTGTCAGGATGTCGGATTGCCCGTCCAGGCCGGGAACTTCCGCTACCACAACAGCCCGGAAGAACCCGGTCACCGGGTCACGCACGGCATCCATCGCACGTGCCCGCCGAATGATCTGCGAATCACTGTCGATGGGATAGGTCGCGTAAATCACGGGCGGGTTCGGAGTTTCGGGATAGTGCTGGTACCTCGCGATGCCGATGAGCGACACACCGGGCTCGGGACTCAATGTGCCGGCCACAAAGGTGTACCCGATGCATGAGTCACCTTGACACACTTCAAATGACTTGACACCCACGATCTCATCAAAGAGCGATCCCGGCGCCGTGACAGGATTCGCCACGTCGAAGTTTAGGGTTGGCGTTTGCGCCCACGCCCCCCCCCCCCCCCCACCCCCCCCCCCCCCGCCGCC
>JAHBXE010000020.1 GCA_019636625.1 Phycisphaeraceae bacterium | reverse complement strand
CGGGCAGTTGGCGGTGGCGCACGTCGAGCCGTCGCCCTGATAGGTCCCGCCCTGAGCGGCGCAGCCGGCCGCGGAGGTAATCACACAGTTCGCCGCCCCTGAACTGAGGCAGCACGCGCCGGATGCACCCGAAGGCACCCCATCAATGGAAAACGTGTTGATCGTCGTCGATGTCGTCCACGTCGAGCCGCTCGTGGTCGAGAACAGGCTCTGCCCCCCGTAGGTCGCGATCCCCGTCGGCACAATCGCCGGTGATGACCCGCGCCAATCAAACGTGTTGGTCGCATCGCCGGCGTACAGGCAAATCCAGTACGAAGTCCCCGGCAGGAGCGTAACCGCGCCGCTGGGCATGAAGACGAAGTCCCCCGCCGCGGTGTTGGAACTCGCCGGGGCCACAAACGTGCCCACCACCGTCGTGCCCGGCGCCGTCGTCGAACCCGTGTGGTCCCGGATTTCCAGGATCGCCACATCACTGGGCGAGGTGTACCCCTGCAGACGCAGCGTGATCGAAGTGATGTCGTACGTCGGCCCCGCGGGCATCGAGAACGACATCGCCTTCCGGCGTGTCGAACTCACGCCCGCCGTCGTGTTCGTGTCGTTCGTCGGCGGGTAGTTGCTCAGGATCACATCGGCCGAAACGGTGCTCCCCGCGGCCAACGTCAACAACGCCGCAACGCTCCATCGGTTCATGGCTTTCTCCTTCTGTGGCTCAGATGTATTGTGGACACCCCACGCGAGCAGAATACTTCAAGCACCCGCCGACCGTCAATCCCCTTTTCGCGTCACCTCGCCTTCCCTCGCCTTCCCCCCCCTCCGCCACATGGGCACCGACCCAGACCTCAACTCAAAGCCCATTGCCTCTCCACCGCCCCGACCAAAACGAAAACGGGCGGGCCCCATCGAGGCCCGCCCGGTGTCAACTGCGTATGTCAAAGGTTCACTCAGGTGCACCCACCCGCGTACTTGTTGATGAAGCACTGGAAGTCGTTCGCCGTCAGCGCCGGGGTTCCCGTGCTGCCGTCGCAGTTCGCGTACGGATCGCCGCTCGCGTACTTGTTCAGGAAGCACTGGAAGTCGTTCGCCGTCAGCAGCGGATTGCCCGTGCTCCCGTCGCAGTTCGCATAGCAGCCACCGGCGCCGCCAAGGTAGCACGCCCCGCTGAGGCGGATCCCGTAGTTGCCGCCCACGCCCGTCGTCGTCGTCCAACTCCCCACCGCCTCGCCCGACGCCGGGCCATCGGGCGCCCGCTCCGACCGGAACGGCGTGTCCAGCCAGATCAGGCCCGAGGTCACGTTGCCCTGCGGGTCCTTGTTGTACTGCGAGATACCCAGGTAGTAGTCCCCGTTGCCCAGCGGCGCCACAAACTGGCTCGTGATCCGCGACTGCAGCGTCGTCGCCTCCGGCGCGATCACCACGTGGTCGTCGTTCACCGCCACGCCCGTCCCGTCCGACTTGAACAGGAACAACTGCGTGTCCACCGTCGTCAGGCCCACCGTGCTCGCCTCAAAGTTCGCGGCGTTGCAGACGTTGATCTTGAACATGTCCGCATCGCCCGTGCCCAGGTTGCCCACGATCCCGACGAGCGTGCCCGAGCCGTTGACGCTCTCCGCCGTCGCCGGCAAATCCCCGGCGTCGCCCGTCTCGGCGTACGGCGTCGGGCACGAGCCGCAGGCCGACCCGGCCCCCAGCCACGCTCCGCCCTGGGCCGCGCACGCCGCCGAGGTCAGCGTCGAGCACGTCGCAAAGAAGCAGCACGCCCCGCCCGGCGGGCAGTTCGCCGCCGCGCACAACACGCCGTTGCCCGCGTACGTGCCGTTGGCGGTGATGCACGCCAACTGCGTCAACGTCTGGCACGTCCCATCATTCAGGCAGCACGCCCCCGTCGGCGGCGGCGGGCACGAGCTGCACAGCGACCCATCGCCCAGGTACGTCCCACCCGCCGTGGCGCACGAACTCGACGACGTCGTGATGCACGAGTATCCGGGGGCCCCGAGGCAGCACGCCCCTGTGGGACCACCAGCGATAAAGCACGACCCCGTCATCGCGATCGTGTACGTCCCGCCGCTCACCGTCGTGTTCACCCACGAGGCAACCGGATTCGCAGCCCCGGGGCCGTCCGGCGCCCGCTCGACATTGAACGGCGCGTTGAGCCAGAGCAGCTGATTGGATGCATCCACCGCATCCCGGTTGTACCGCGTTATGGCGATCAGGTACTCGCCGTTGGCCGGAACAAAGAGGTTCGTCAGACGCGACTGCAGAGTGCCCGCCGGCGAATCATCGTTGTACACCACCCCGACCCCCGTCGTCGAAAACAGCCACAGCTGCGTGTCCCACGTCACCTGCCCCACCGTCGTCGCCGAGAAGTTCGCGGCGTCGCACACCAGGAACCGGTACATGTCCACATCGTTCGCATCCATCGTTCCCGCGATGCCCGACAGCGTCCCCGCCCCCGTCACCGCCTGCGCCGACACCGGCAGGTCCCCCGCATCCCCCAACTCGTTCCACACCTGCCCGTACGCCATCCCGGCGCAGCAGAACAACGCCGCCGCCGTTACCTTCGCTTGTGGCTGCTTCATGTGATTCCTCCGAACAAAAACCATCGCCCGCTTTCGCCAAGTCGATCGACAAGACCGCTCCGCGCGGACACGAACACCCCGGCCAAGGCCATCACCGCGACAATCCCCGACCGAGCTGATCTCATTGCTGACCCGGCCCACCTTACCATGGCCGGAGCCTTCCGCCAATACCAAATTTCGGAAGCCTCCCTGGCCAGATGGCCGCCATCGCGCCCCCCCCACCCCCCACAAAACGAACCAAAGTAAGGAAGGCTCCCTTACGCACGCCCTCATCGTTCCTTCGCCTCACGTCAAAGATGGCCAACCCCTCTACCACCCGTGGCCATCTTTGAACCCGTGCCATCGAAGTCCCGGCTTTGCGGGACTTCGATGCCCTCAAGCCCACGTGCACCCCGCCCACCCAAATGATCTCAACGAAAGAAGGCTCTCTTCCGCACGCCCTCATCGTTCAATCGCCTCATGTCAAAGATGGCCAACCCCCCTCCCACCCGTGGCCATCTTTGAATCCCCGACTCCCAAGGCCTGTCCCCCCCTGCTGCCCCCACCGATTCCGTCCCCGAACCCAACCCCCCCCTCCCCGGTAGCATCTCCCGCAATGCCCCCCATCCTCCGCTGGTTCCTCCGCCTCGTCCCCACCAACCCCATCACGGTCCGTCTCGTCCACAACGGCTCCCGCCGCACCCGCCACCTCTATATCCGCGCCGGCTACCTCGCCGCTCTCATCCTCGTCCTCCTCTGGTCCCTCCTCGCCCCCGGCTCCTCCGGCGCCATGTCCTACTCCCAGCTCGCCCAGGCCGGCGCCAACAGCTTCGCCTGGGTCGCCTACCTCCAGGTCGCCCTCATCTGCATCCTCGCCCCCGTCTTCATGGCCGGCGCCATCGCCCAGGAAGCCAGCCCCCGCACCTGGGAAGTCCTCCTCACCACCCCCCTCTCCGCCCTCCAGATCGTCCTCGGCAACCTCTCCGGCCGCCTCTTCTTCATCCTCGCCCTCCTCCTCTCCTCACTCCCCCTCTTCGCCCTCACCCAGTACTTCGGCGGCGTCCCCGGCCGCTCCATCTTCATCTCTTACGCCATCGCCGGCTCCGCCGCCCTCCTCGTCGGCTCCATCGCCATCGCCCTCTCCGTCTCCCGACTCGTCGGCAAACGCGCCGTCTTCGCCTTCTACATCGCCGTCGTCTCCTACCTCGCCCTCACCATCGCCCTCGACGCCTGGCTCGTCTCCAACGGCAGCGGCGCCGGCCCCGGCGGCCGCGGCGTCACCTGGATGACCGCCCTCAACCCCTTCCTCTGCCTCAAGTCCCTCCTCAGCCCCTCCACCTACATGACCGCCGAAGCCGGCACCCTCACCGGCCTCCGAGCCTGGTTCTTCGAATCCCCCGTCTCCCTCTGGTGCACCGGCAGCTCCCTGCTCAGCCTCCTCCTCGTCGGCCTCTCCACCTTCACCGTCCGCCTCGGCGGCCTGTCCTCCCTCACCGGCGCCGGCGAGCGCACGGGCAAGGCCCCGTGGTACCGCCGCCTGTTCGGCTTCGGCCGCGCCGGCGCCGAACACCGCCCCCCACGCGCCGTCTGGCACAACCCCATCGCCTGGCGCGAGGCCGCCTCCCGCAACAGCACCTTCAGCCGCATCCTCGCCCGCTGGAGCTTCGTCGCCGCCGGCGGCCTCTGGGGCATCGCCCTCATCGTGATGTTCCACACCGGCTCGATGAACGCCGCCAACTTCCGCCTCGCCCTCATATCCACAGTCCTGGGCGAGCTCATCGTCACCACCCTCATCGCCGTCAACATGGCCGCCATCGCCATCAGCCGCGAACGCGAGGACGGCACCCTCGACCTCCTCCTCACCACCCCCATCACCCAGGCCGCCTACCTCTCCGGCAAGGTCCGCGGCCTCATCGCCTACCTCCTCCCCCTCCTCGCCGTCCCCATCGGCACCCTCGCCCTCGCCGGCCTCTACACCCTCACCGACGGACTGGGCAAGGGCAACACCCGCCTCACCACCACCGTCGTCACCACCACCATCACCGAGCCCCTCATCCTCCCCGAGGCCGGCCTCCTCGCCACCCTCGTCATCGTCCCCTTCATGGCCTTCTGCGTCATGGTCGGCCTCTACTGGTCACTCAAAAGCAAGGGCACCCTCTCCTCCGTCGTCGGCACCGTCGCCGTCGCCGGCATCATCTCCGGCATCGTCGGCCTCTGCGGCTGGAACGCCGCCGGCAGCATCTCCTACGCCGGCCCCGCCATGGGCGCCGTCAGCCCCGCCTCCCTCCTCTTCGCCACCATCTACCCCGGCGACGCCATGCTCGAATCCGTCACCGGCAGCGGCGGCCTCGACTCCCCACGCCTCTCCCTCTTCCTCGGCGCCTGCATCCTCGCCGTCCCCCTCTATTTCGCCATCATCTACGGCATCCACGCCCACATGGTCAAAAACTTCGACATGATCGTCCGCCGCCTCGCCGGCGTGAAGTAACACACCCGTGCCACCGCCCGGTGGCACTGGCAGGCCGCTGGTGGCACTGGCCACAGGCTCTGAGTGGCCAGTGTCTTCACATGCCCCATGTGGCACTGTCTGGTTGCTGGTGGCACTGGCCACAGGCTCTGAGTGGCCAGTGTCTTCGTGCTCCCGGAAACTACCCACTACAATCAGGTTGTGAAATCCCGCCAGCGCATCATCGACCACGGCGAAGTCTTCACCCCGCCCGGGCTCGTGAACGACATGCTCAACCTCGTCGCCCACGAGTGCGAACGCATCGACTCGCGCTTCCTCGAACCCGCCTGCGGCGACGGCAACTTCCTCGCTGAAGTCCTGCGGCGAAAGCTGCTGACCGTTGACACAAAAAACGTCCGTAACCGCGACAAGTGGGAACGTGACGCCATCCTGGCCATCTCCAGCCTGTACGGCATCGACCTGCTTGCCGACAACATCGCCGCCTGCCGCGACCGACTGTTGACCGTGGTCAGCGATGCCTACGCGGCCCGTTTCAAAGCGCCGCCGCCCGACGAGGTTGTCCAAGCGGCGGCCTATATCCTGTCCAAGAACATCGTACAGGGCGATGCCCTCACACTCCGCACGCTCCAGGATCGTCCGATCGTGTTCCCCGAGTGGTCGCCGATCAACGGCTCAATGCTTAAACGCCGGGACTTCGCCTACTGCCACCTGCTCGAACACGCCCATACCTCGAACCAGCCTCTTTTCAGCGACCTGGGAGAGGATGTCTTTGTCCCAACTCCCGTGGACGAGTACCCCCCGTGCCATTACCTGAAGGTGGGCGACGCCGAGGCCTCGATTGAACGGGCATAACCCCGACATCCTCACTTGCCTGGCCAACCTCAGCGCCGATGAGGTCTTCACGCCGCCCAAGCTCGCAGCGGCGATGCTTGACCTCTTGCCGGAGGACCTCTTCCGCCGACCGGACACGACGTTCCTTGACCCCGTGTGCAAGTCGGGCGTCTTCCTGCGCGAGATCGCCCGTAGGCTCAACGAGGGGCTCAAGGACCAAATGCCCGACACGCAGGCCCGCATCGACCACATCCTAACGCGGCAGGTCTTCGGGCTGGCGATCACCGAACTGACCGGCCACATCGCCAGGCGGAGCGTGTACTGCTCGAAGAAGGCCGACGGGAAGTTCAGCATCGCCACGGCCTTCACGCGGGCGGATGGGAACATCCGGCTGCCGAGGACGAGCCACACGTGGGACAAGTCCGGCCGGTGCGCCGAATGCGGCGCGACCAAGACAGAACTAAATCGCGACGAGGGCCGAGAGGCCTATGCCTACCCGCTCATCCACGGTGTCGATCCGACAAAGGAGTTTAGTGTGAAGTTTGATGTCATCGTCGGCAACCCACCCTACCAGATGAACGACGGCGGGTTCGGACGGAGCGCATCGCCGATCTACCACGAGTTCGTACAGCAGGCCATGAAGCTCCAACCACGGTATCTGACAATGGTCATTCCCGCGCGGTGGTTTGCGGGCGGAAAGGGGCTGGACGCGTTCAGGGAGACGATGCTCAAGGACCGGCGGCTGCGGTCAATCACCGACTACCTCACTGCGTCCGATCTGTTCCCGGGCATCGGGCTGAAAGGCGGGGTGTGCTATTTCCTGTGGGATCGCGACAACCCGGGTCCATGTCGTGTTTCGACACACTTCAAGGACTGGCCGGTCTCCTCCGCGATCCGTGAGATTCAGGAAACCGGCGTGGGCATCTTCGTGCGATTTAACGAAGGACTCGCGATTCTCCGAAAGGTCGCTGCCGCGGAGCGACCTGATGCAAACACGCTTGAGTTGCCAGACGGCTCTCGCTTTGATCGTCTCATCAGTTCGCTTCGACCGTTCGGACTCCGGACATACTTCAAGGGCAAGACCACCAAGGCGAGCGGTGACGTTGTCGTGTACCAGAATGGGGGCAAGGGCTACACACCGAGGGGCTCCATTGAGGTGGGAACGGAGTTGATTGACTGTTGGAAGATCTACGTTGGGCGCGCGGCGCCGGGAACCGGCAACAAGGACACCTATCCCCACCGCGTCATCAGCACGCCGTTTGTGGGCGAGCCCGGCAGCATTTGCTCCGAGACATATCTATGCATTGGCCCCTTTAGTTCCAAGGCAGAGGCCGAAAGCGCGCTGTCTTACCTCTACTGCAGGTTCACGCGGTTCCTGATTTTACTGCACAAGCCCGCACAGGACACGACCCGAAAGGTCTACACATTTGTGCCGTTGCAGAAGTGGTCGAAGGAGTGGACAGACAAGGACCTCTACAAGAAGTACAGCCTCTCCGCCGAGGAGATCTCATTCATCGAGAAAATCGTGCGGCCTATGGACGATTCGACGAGCGGCGATGAAGGCTCGATCGAAGACGATGAGTGATCCCGGAATCACGACATGCAACCCCAAGAGTTTTTCCCGCCTCGCCCTGGCGCCTCGCCAACCATCTACGCCTACGCAAGCACCCACCCCGACCACAAGGGCCTGCTGAAGGTCGGCTACACCGAGCGCAACGCCGCCGCGCGCATCGCCGAGCAGTTCCCTGCTGGTATGACGCCGTACACCATCGCCCTGGTCGACTCCGCCATGCGGGCCGATGGCACCAGCTTCACCGACCGTGACGTGCACCGACACCTACTGGCCAAGAAGCTCAGGCGAGAGACCAACGAGTGGTTCCGCTGCACCGTCAAGGACGTGCAGGCCGCCATCCTCGCCGTCCGCGAGCGCACCGCGAACCGCGAGGACCGCACCCTCTCCTTCGACATGCGCCCCGAGCAGGCCGAAGCCGTCCAGATCACGGCAGAATACTTCACCAAGGCCGCGACCGAGCAGAAGGGCCGCACGCCGCACTTCCTGTGGAATGCCAAGATGCGCTTCGGCAAGACCTTCGCCGCGTATCAACTGGCAAAGAAGATGGGTTGGACCAAGGTCTTGGTGTTGACCTTCAAGCCCGCCGTCGTGCACGCCTGGGCGGAAGACCTGAATCGTCACATCGACTTTGAAGGATGGCAATTCATCAGCCGGACCAACGACCTGACCTATGAAGAGGCCGACCCAAATCGGCCGATCGTCTGCTTTGGGAGCTTTCAAGACTACTTGCAGCGTGACCGCACGGGTGCGATCAAGGCCAAGAACGAGTGGGTCCACCTGACCGAATGGGACTGCGTGATCCTCGATGAGTACCACTTCGGGGCATGGCGTGAGAACGCCAAGGGGCTCTTTGGCGCAGATGAGGAAGATGAAGGCGAAGTCGCGGCCGAAATCAGTAAGGATGAGCAGGCGTTTGATGAGTCGATCCTGCCTATCGAAACCAAGCACTACCTCTACCTCTCGGGCACCCCATTCCGAGCCCTTGCCTCGGGCGAGTTTATCGAGGAACAGATCTACAACTGGACCTACAGCGATGAGCAGCGGGCCAAACGCGACTGGAAGGGCCCAGGCCCCAACCCCTACGCATCGCTCCCGCGCCTGGTGCTGATGACCTACACCCTGCCGGATGAGATTCGGCAGGTCGCGGAAATGGGCGAGTTCAACGAGTTCGACCTGAACGAGTTTTTTCGAGCCGAGGGTGAGGGCGATACCGCGGCGTTCGTGCATCTCAACGAAGTGCAGAAATGGCTTGACCTGATCCGCGGCGCCTACAAGGGGCTGACAGTCGATGACCTGAAACTGGGAAAGGACAAGCCGCCGCTGCCCTTCTCCGACGCCCGCCTGATGGGCGTGCTCAATCACACGTTCTGGTTCTTGCCAAACGTCGCGAGCTGCCACGCGATGGCGAACTTGCTGAGAGCGAAGCAGAACTTGTTCTACCACGACTACGCCGTGGTAGTTGCTGCAGGAGCCAGCGCGGGCATCGGCGCGGAGGCGCTGCCGCCGGTGCTGGAGGCGATGGACGACCCGCTCAATAGCAAGACCATCACGCTCTCGTGCGGCAAGCTGACAACGGGCGTGACGGTGCGGCCCTGGGCCGGGATGCTCGTGCTTCGCAAGTGCAGCAGCCCCGAAACCTACTTTCAGAGCGCGTTCCGCGTCCAGTCGCCTTGGACGACCTGCGATGAAAGCGGCAACGAGATCATCGTTAAGCCGGAGTGCTACGTCTTTGACTTCGCACCCAATCGAGCACTGAGGCAGATCGCGGATTACGGCTCACGCCTGGCGACGGATGAATCGACACCCGAGCAGCGCGTGGCGGACCTGGTCGGCTTTCTCCCGGTGCTCGCCTACGACGGAAGCGCCATGCGGCAACTGGATGCCGAAGCGATTCTGGATATGGCCACCGCCGGCACGAGCGCGACCCTCCTTGCCAAGCGATGGGAAAGTGTGCTGTTGGTAAACGTCGACGATGGCACGCTCAACAGGTTGATGACGGACGAGGCGGCAATGGCCGCGATCGCGAATATCGAGGGGTTTCGCAATCTCAACGCGGGCGAACTCTTCGAGACCATTATCAACCGCTCGGAGCAGATCAAGGACACCAAGCGAAAGCTCGGCGAGGGCGAAGATGTTCCGGAAACCGACAAACGGCAGCTTACGGAGGCCGAAAAGGAACGCAAGACCCTGCGCAAGCAGGTACAGGAAAAACTCATCAAGTTCGCGGCGCGAATTCCGGTTTTCATGTACCTGACCGACTACCGAGAACAGCGACTCAAGGATGTCATCACCAAGATCGAGCCGAAGCTATTCCAGAAGGTCACAGGCCTGACGACCGCCGACTTCGAACGGCTGGTAAGTCTCGGAGTGTTCAACAGCGCTCTCATGAACGATGCGGTCTGGAAGTTCCGGCGCTACGAAGATGCGAGCTTGCGATACATGGGGGTCGAACGCCACCGCCCGTTGGACATCGGGCTGTGGGATACGGCGCTATCGGAAGACGACTTCAAATCGACCTTCGAGGGACTTGTCGAGGAATGAGCCGGGCCCCAGCCCCCCCTACCTCAACCCCTCCGCCACCTTCCCGTGCAACTCCTTCAACTCCTCCGCCCGCTCCCGCGGCATCACCAGCGTCGCATCCTCCGTGTGCACCACGATCAGGTCCTTGCACCCCAAGAGCGCCACCGTGTGCCCCTTCACCGGGTTCACCACCAGGTTCCCCGTGCTGTTCACGATCGTCGCCTTCCCGCCCCCGCCCGCCGCGACACGGTTCTTCTGCCCATCGGCCGGCACCGTCTGCCCGAAGCTCGGCCAGCTCCCCACATCCAGCCACTCCAGGTCCATCAGCACCGTGCACACGCTGAACTGCCGCTCGCGGCTCTTGCTCGCCGGCTCCATCACCGCGTAATCCACGCTCGTCTTGGGCAGCGTCGGGTACACCTCGCCCAGCACCTGCCGCTGCCGGTCCGTCCCCCACGCCTCCTGGATCTTCATCAGCCCGTCAAAGCTCTCGGGCTTAAACTGCTTCAACGCACTTAGAAATGTGCCGGCCTTCCACACGAACATCCCGCTGTTCCACCCGAACACCCCCGACTGCACGTACGCCGTCGCCCGAGGCAGGTCCGGCTTCTCCACGAACCGCGCCACCCGGTACGCCTGCCCATCCACTCCCCCACCCAGCGGCGCCCCACGCTCCACATACCCAAACCCCGTCGCCGGATACGTCGGCTTGATCGAGAACGTCACCAGCCGCGATGGATCCTCCTCCACCAGCCGGAACCCCGCATCCATCAGCGACTGAAACTTCTCCCGCGGCGTGATGATGTGGTCCGCCGTCAGCACCGCGAACACCGCCTCCGGATCGATCTTCTGAAACACCGCCGCCGCCAGCCCCACCGCGTTCACCGTGTCCCGACCCATCGGCTCGCCCAGGATCCGTTCATCCGTGAACTCCGGCAACGCCGCCCGGATCGCCCCCCGGTACGCCTCCGCCGTGCAGATGTACCGCTGCTCCGGCGCGATCAACCCCTCCAGCCGCATCGCCGCGATCTCCAGCAGCGACCGCGGCTGCGGATCCCCCGGCTGTTCAATGAACTTGAGCAACTGCTTGGGCCGGTCGGCCCGGCTCATCGGCCAAAGACGGGTGCCGGCGCCACCGGCCATGATCATCGCGTATCGCATGGGGGCAGAGTCTAGGACGATCTGGACCACTGCAGCCGAGTCGACCCCAGCGTGACGGTGAGGTCAGGGTCGCAGCTTTCATGCCGACGGTATCGCCGACGTGCGATTCCTCGCGCTCGAGAGTCTCAGGCAAGCGAGATGAGGCCCGAACATGACCGCGTTGATCGCAAGTGTCCCCGACCTTTCTCCCAACGATGTTCCCGCCGAAAGCAGGGACGGACGGCACCCGCAACCAAGTGTCTGAATGACGTGCGCCGGAACCATCCACACGTAGACCGTCGCCCCTGCCAACGCGAACGCTGAGGCAACGATCCACCCGAGCGCAGAACTTCGATTGCCGCCAGGAGTTGCCAGGCATGCAAGAGCCACGCCGAGCGCGACTTCAACCGCAGGTACGATCCAGATCAGCCCCAGGACGCTCCTGGGCATCACGCCGTGGCCATCCACGATGCTCACAAAGGTTGTCCAGTTCAGAACTTTCCATACTCCGGCCCACATCCAGACAATCGCAAGTATGAGCACGCACGATCGGAACGGAAGCCCGGTCTTCTTGGACCTCGCCAAACCGGATCGCTCAGCCGCGTCCATCCGCTCGCCCCTTCAACCAAACGACAGCTCCGACCGCGAGAAGAACGATGCCCGTAACAGTCAGAATCACGACCGCACTCCGACCCGGCGGCGCGGCATGACTCAGAGGTGTTGGCGGACGATTCACCGCCTTTGGCTGCGGTTTCTGGGCCGGAACTTCAGTGCCGTCAGCGTGCGCGATCGTGCCGGTGTGGTCTTTCGCGGATAACGCGACGGACCGCCAAGAAAAGAGGCGATCAGGTGCCTCTGGCAGGGATCGGGCGCTTGTGTAGAGCACAAGGCCGCCTTCGGAGTCCGCAGGAAAGCCATGCGCCTTAAGCGCGTTTCCAGCTACCATCCATTGGTGACTCTCCTTCGGGTGAAGAGCGGGCATCAGCGGCTCGGCATGCCTCCCGACAAACCGCATCACCAGAGTCTCGCGGGTCGCTGGGTCCCACATCCTCCCGGATACGACCTCTCCACGTTGGTTCGCCACGATCGCAATACCGATCGCTTCGGACACGAGCATGACTCCATCAGGATAGAGAAGCGTTTCAGCATCCTTTGCTTGCGCCAACATTTCTATGGCATATCGCACAAAGGGCAGATACCCGCACCGCGCCAGCAACCGCCGATGCGGAGTGCGTCCCGCCGCCATCAACCTGATGTGTTCGTCCAGGCCTACTTCCGGGTACTCATCGTGCTCGCACAGCGGCACTCCGATCCCGGCGGCGCGAGTCCATGTGTTGCGCGTCCAGATGCTGACGGACGTTCGCCTGTCCCGGATGCCACCCTGCTGGAGCGACTCGCTTTCAATCCGGTACCGATCCGCTCCGTCCGTCACCATGGTCTCTCTCGTCAATACGACAAGTTCCTTTCCCCCGAATGTCACCTTGGACACACCGGGTACTCGCGACACGACCTCCGCAATCTCAGCAGGAACGGACGAGCCCAAGTTCGCTGGTCGAACGTACTCAACCCGGTGCGGCTGTTGACCGAGGTGCGCGAGTCGGACCTGCTGCAATACCTCAGGCGCGGACAACGCGTCCTGATTCGCCCCGAGCGCGCCCCCTGCCAAAGGCACGGCCCCGTGCACACTCCACAGTATCGCGGCGGCGAGTATCCACATGGGTCACTACGGATCGGAAGGTGGTGGCGTATCACTATCGCAAAGATCCTCGCACACCGGCGGGCCCATGTAGTACGTTACCCAGTTTGTCCCAGGAATCGGCATGCACCGACAGATCCCGAACTGATCATGCCTCACCTCTCCAAGTTCGCACACCATCGGACACGGCGGACCGCTCGCCGGGTGCTTGCAATAGCTGCCCGACGGATTCGCCATGTTCCAATCCGCGTAGTTGGGGCAGATTCCACACGGAGCGCCCACAACCTCGGGGCTCTCACAAGCTCCCGGCGGAAAGTACTCGTTCTTCAGCACCACATCGTGACAAGCTCCTGCTGCTGCTGCCACGCAACACCCAATGAGGAGAACCCCACATACTTTACTGATTCCGCTCGATTTCATGGGTCACCTCCTTGAACACGTTTGACAGAATACCCCCCCCCCCCCACTATTCTGTCAAGCGTGAATCCTCCAGAACCCACAGAAACCAACATGCACGTTCCGCAGCGGGCCTTTACGCTCGCTGAGTTGTTAGTCACTCTGGGCGTCCTCTCTCTGTTGGCTTCTCTCGCCGCGCACGGATTGAGCAACGCCCGTGTGAAGAGCCGTGAACTGGGTTCGATGTCAAACATTCGACAGCACGGCGTGCTCGTTCAAGCCTACTCGCAGAGCAACCGCGACTTGCCCCCAGTACTGTTTCGGCCCGAGGTGGCACTGTACCCCGATGGTCCCTGGCAGACCGTCGAAGTTGAGGGCGAGCCCGTTCGCGGGTCATGGTTTGAGAATGCGAGGCGGTACCACGTCTTGCTTGATCGCGACGCCGTCAGCGGCATCGCCTTTGACCCTTCGCGCCCCTCGCACTTGAGAGTTCACTATCGAAGAACGGGAACCTGCGACTACAGCATTGCACTCACGTTCTATGCAAGTCGCGACTTCTGGAATCGGTGGACACAGTCGGGCGTGTCGCAGTTCGTGCCGCAACGACTCACATCCGTGTCGTTCCCTTCGCAAAAAGGGTTCATGAGGCAATCGGTGGTCTACACGATCGCGGCCTTTCCGGAAGGATGCGGCGCATGCTGCGGCCACAATGAGCCGAGCGCGGTGCTCTGGGCTGACGGCAGCGCAACGCATGAAGCCCAGTCGGCGCTTCGTCCCGGAGAACCCAACTTCTATCATTACGGCAACTTGGCGCCGCCGACCTATTGGTCATCGGGCGTTCCAATTGATGCGACCAAGGACGGCGTGTTCGGCAGAGACAAGTAGCGACAATCTGTCAGATGGCCACGGACCGATCCGGAACGGAGGCCATAGCTCAGTCCTGTGTACCAGCCGCGTTACCACGACTCGGTCGCACCCGGCGTCCGCAGCCTGCCAGGCGTGAGTGTCGCCTCGTTTTGCTCGATCGCGTCAACGGAAAGCCCCGAGGCCTCCAACCGATCCTCCCGTTCCGACTCGCCCTCGCAAGGTGTCGCGGCAACCTGATCGAGAAACTTCGTGATAGACAACCCCCACGTTCTCAACTCTCGAACCTGCTTTGCCGCCGTGCGCTCCGGGGTTCGGACATCACGAATCGACCATGGCGTCCTCACCCGAATCCCCCATGCCTACCCGCCGTACGCCGCCGCCACGATCTGATCGGCCGTTTTCAGCCCCGTGTTCCGCGACAACGCCCGACGAACCATCTGCTCCGCCTCGCCTCGCCCCTCCCCCAGCGCCACGATCGCCGCGATCGCCTCCTCCACAGGCCCCGTCGCCGGCAGGTTCACCGCCGCCGCGTCCAACCCCTTCACTTCCTCCGCCGTCAGGAACGCCCCAACCTTCCCCTTCAACTCCAAAATCACCTTCTCCGCCGACTTCTTCCCCACCTCCGGCAGCTTCGTCAGCCACGCCGCATCCGCGCTCAGGATCGCCCGCGAAATCACGGCCGGCTGCTCCGCCATCGCACGCAGCGCCTTCTTGTTCCCGAACCCATCCACCGTCGTCAGCAAGCTGAAGAACTGCCGATCCTGAACCGTCGTGAACCCGATCAGCCGTGGGATGAAACTGCTCCCAACCCCTTGACCTTCGAGGTATTCGATCGTGTGCAGCGTGACCGTCTGCCCGATCCGCGACCGCAACCGGTCCACCTCGAACGCCGGCACCAGCACCTGATACCAGACGCCAAGCCCCGCGGGCCGGACCGTCGCCTCCATCCCCTCCACCGCTTCCAGAGTCCCTTCCAGCCGGCTGATCATGGCCGACAGTAGACCAGATCCGCCGCGCACTTGCTGCCGACATGCGGCAACTTCTGCGCGGCCGCAAGCCCGCCGATCGATCGCCGTCAATCGGAAACGCCCATCGGACCGCGGACTCTCAAGTGCCCGGGCATACCGCCGATAACTGCGGTACATGTCACGCCTCCCCGCACGCGCCCCTCTCTCCCCGCCCCGCCCCGCCCACCGCGCCGTCCTGATCGGGACGCCCGAGACGGTCCGGCAGGCCCGGGAGCAACTGGCCATCATCAACGATGCCCCCGATCCGCTCGGCTGCATCCTGATCGACAAGACCCAGCCACGCGCCGCCGGCGGCCTGCCCGTCTTCGGCACCGTCGCCGACCTCGAATCCGCCGTCGAGCGCCAGCGCCTCACGCTGGCGATCGTCAGCCTGCCGATGGCGATGACCGAGACGATCAACACCGTGCGGACCACGCTGCGCCGGCTGGGCATCGCCGAACGCTTCCTCCCGCCGATCCAGGACCTGCTCACGCAGACGCCGCCGTTCTCGGTCGGCCTCGCGACGCCCGCGACGCAGGCCGGGCCGGTGGCCGCGACGCCGCGGATCGACATCGCCGACCTGATCGGCCGGACGCCGCACCCGATCGACCGCGCGGCGATCGGCTCGATCCTCACGGGCAAGCGGGTGCTGATCACGGGCGCCGGCGGCTCCATCGGCGCGGAGATCGCGCGGATCGTGGCCTCGTTCAACCCGGAGCAGGTCCAACTGGTCGAGCGGGCGGAGAACCCGCTCTTCGAGATCGACCGGCAGATCGCGCGGAAGCACCCGGGCGTCTCGCGCCGGGCGATCCTGCACGATGTGGTGGAGACGGAGCCGACGCTGCGGCTGCTGGTGGACCTCAAGCCGCACGTGGTGTTCCACGCCGCGGCGCACAAGCATGTGCCGTTGATGGAGGACCACCCGGCGCACGCGGTGAACAACAACCTGTTCGGGACCAAGTCGATCGCGGACGCGGCGATGGCGGTGGGCGCCGAGCGATTCGTGATGGTTTCGAGCGACAAGGCCGTGAACCCGACGAGCGTGATGGGGGCGACCAAGCGGCTGGCGGAGCTCTACATCCAGGCGCTGCACGAGGCTTCGAGGCGTATGTCGGGAAACCGGCCGGGGACGCGCTTTGGCATGGTGCGGTTCGGGAACGTGATCGGATCGGCCGCGAGCGTGCTGACGATCTGGTCGGCGCAGCTGGCCGAGGGCGGGCCGATCACGGTGACAGACCCGCGGATGACGCGGTTCTTCATGACCATCCCGGAGGCGGCGGCGCTGGTGATCCAGACGGCGGCGATCGACGACGACACGGGCCCGAAGCCGCAGGAGCGGGCGGCGGTGCACGTGCTGGACATGGGCGAGCCGATCCGGATCGTGGAGCTGGCCAAGCGGTTCGTGCGGGCGCACGGGTTCTCGCCGCGGGTGGCGGGTGAGGAGGCGGAGGAGTCCGGGCTGCCGGCGATGGACATCGTGTTCACGGGATCTCGTCCGGGAGAGAAGCTGTACGAGGAACTGTCGTACGGGGCGGAGGAGCTGGCGCCGACGAGGTTCGCGGGGATCAACGCGTGGCGCGGCGGGGCGGGGACGCCGGATGTCGCGGCGATGATCGCGGATCTTTCCGCGGTGCGGACGGTGCGCGATCGGGAGGCGGTGCTGGCGGCGATCCGGCGGCATGTGCCTGAAATGACGCAGTGATTCAACCCTGAATGTGTTATCGCCCGGCGCGTGAGGTGAAGTAACGGGCGCGGGTGTCCGATCTCGGAGCGTCATGGCGGTACGGCAGCAAATCGTGATGGAGACGATGGCGACCCGCGAGCGGGCGGAGGCGCTGCTGCGGAGTCTGCTGGACTACAAGCAGCGGTCCGAGAAGAGTCTGCTGCGGCGGGGAAGGGGAGAGCCGCCATCGCGGAGCGATGGCTCCACCCAGAATGGCTCCACCCAAAGAGGCTCCAGCGAGCGGGGGTCCACGCAGGATGCTCCCATGCCGCGAACGGCGCTGGACAGCGCGATCTCTTCGACGCAGCGGATGATCGAAGCGCTCAACCGGGTGATCGCGCAGACGAATCGCGACATGACGGATGAGGACCTGGAGATGCTGGAAGAGATCGGGTCGTAGAGGCGACTGATCGAGATGTGTCGCCGTTTCGCTACGAACAACCGACGGCATACTTGTTGAGAAAGCACTGGTAGTCGTTGGCGGTGAGGGATGGGTTGCCCGTGCTGCCGTCGCAATTGGCCCAGGGGTCGTTGGCGGCGTACCTGTTGATGAAGCATTGGTAATCGTTGGCGGTGAGCGCGGGATTCCCAGTGCTCTCATCGCAGTTCACCCAGCAGCCGCGAATCGCCATGGCATGGCCAAGGCTCGCGCTCCCGACTTCGAGACGCCAATACTCTCCTGATGGAATGTTAAGTTGGCCGTGTGTGTTGTCGCCCCACCCCACGATGGTCCCATCCCCGCGAAGACCAAGACTGTGGTCGAGACCGGCTGCAACGGCGACGAACGTCCCCGCTGGAACGTTCATTTGTCCGTACGTGTTGTCACCCCAGCCCGCGAGAGTTCCGTCCGACTTGATGGCTATGCCATGGTGCCACCCGGCGGCGATGGCGGTGAATGTGCCGCTTGGAGGTGACGCTTGCCCGGAAGTGTCCTCGCCCCACGCTTCGATGGACCCATCGGATCGAAGCCCGATGCTGAAGTCATAGCCGCCAGCGACGGCGATGAACGTTCCGCTCGGGACAGTGGCTTGCCCGAAGTTGTTCTTCCCCCAGCCGGCCAAGGATCCGTCAGTGCGGATGGCGAGCCCATGGTGGAACCCGGCCGCAACCACCACAAAACTACCGGATGGGACATCGCTGACTTGGAGCCAGCCGTCGTCCCCCCATGCCACAAGGGTTCCATCGCTCTTCAGTCCGATGCTATGGCCGCGGCCACCCACAACGGACGTGAACGTGCCGCTTGGCACCGTGGTTTGACCGAAGAAGTTATCGCCCCAGCCTGCGAGGGTACCGTCCGCTTTCACTCCTACACTGTGATTGCTTCCCGCCCCCACACACTTGAAGTCGCCGGAGGGCACCGTCGCCTGTCCATCGTCGTTTCGACCCCAGCCGACGAGAGATGCCGGTTGTGCAAGGACACTCTTTCCGCCACAACAAAACAGTAAACCGGCCACAAGCCGCCTGCGGTCCCGAAGAAAGCTCTCCATATCACCTCCCGGGTTTCACTGCGGTACCTTTGGGCTCCGCTACGACGCGGACGCCGAAGCAGCGACGCCATGACAAGTCCTCCGCACACTAGCGAGCCGGGTGCGGGGACAATGGCCAGTCCGTGGTTGTACCCTGCGGCAACGAACGTGAACGTACCCGCGGGAGGCTGCGCTTGGCCCGAGTTGTTTCGGCCCCACCCGACCAGCTGCCCATCGCTTCGAAGGCCCAAGCCAAAGTTTGCGCCAGCTGCGATACCAATAAACGTGCCGGAGGGGACTGACGCCTGGCCGAAGTTGTTGTAACCCCAGCCAACCAGCGTCCCATCGGTTCGTAGCGCGAGGCTGAAATCGGTACCTGCCGCAACTGCCGTGAACTGACCCGTCGGGACGTTCGAGAGACCATGTGCATCCCGACCCCAATGTGCAAGCGTACCGTCCGTGCGCACCCCGATGCCGTGATGGTCACCGGTGGCGATCGCCCGAAACGTACCGGTTGGCACGTTGGTCTGGCCATACATGTTGTAACCCCAGCCAACCAAAGTACTGTCGGCCCTAATGGCAATATTGTGGAAGAAGCAAGAAGCGATCGCCGTGTAGGTGCCCGCCGGAGCAACCGCTTGCCCCACGACATTAAGGCCCCAGGCCTCGAGCGTGCCATCTGTTCGCAAAGCCACCCCGTGTCCATCGCCGGCGGCCACCGCCCTGAACGTTCCAGCCGGGACATTGAGCTGACCGTGGAAGTTGTCACCCCACCCCAACAGCGTGCCGTCCTCGATGACACCGAGACTAAAGCCGACGCCGCCGACCACCGCACTGAAGCCGCCCGCGGGTGGCGATGCCTGCCCGCCGGTATTGCCCCCCCAACCGACGGCTGGACCGGGCTGACCCCAGGCTGTAGTGACACCGATCAGCGTCGCAAGTGCCGCCGCGAGCGCACGCCATCGATCTTCTCGACAACGCAAACGGACTGGAGGCAATGGGACCAACTCGACGATTCCCCGTCCACACCCCCGTGAAAGCATGACGTACCGGCACAGGATTGCAACCCAGCACGGGAGAATTCTTCTTTGGCTGGGGACCCAATCGCAACTCGGAGTCTTCAACACCGACGCCCTCCGGCCATCACACGCTACTCTTGCGGCATGCCCACCCTCCGCATCCGCAAACTTGATCCAGGCGCATCGATCCCGTGCTATCAAAGCGAGTTGGCGGCGGGGCTGGACCTTTCGGCGTTTGTGCCGGATGGGGAGTTGATCATTGCGCCGGGGCGGATCGCGATGATCCGGACTGGGATTGCGGTGGCGGTGCCGGTGGGGTTTGAGGCGCAGGTGCGGCCGCGGAGCGGGCTGGCGAGCAAGCATGGGATCACGCTGCCCAACAGCCCCGGGACGATTGATGCGGACTACCGGGGCGAGGTGCTGGTTCCGCTGATCAATCTTGGGCGGGAGGCGTTCACGGTGACGCACGGGCTGCGGATTGCGCAGATGGTGATTGCGCCGGTGGCGCATGTGAAGGTGGAAGAGGTGACGGAACTTGAGATGACGGCGCGGGGGGTGGGAGGGTTTGGGTCGACGGGGGTGTAGGTTTGGCCGCGGATGGCGGGGCGTGGGACGGAAGGGAAGAGGGGGTGGCTGGGGATGATGGCGGGTAGGAAGGGAGAGAAGAAGCCACAGATGGCACGGATGGGCACGGATGGCGAGAGGAAGTTGGAGGGGCGGCGAGTGGAGCGGATGGGTGTAAACCAGGATCAAGACAGAGAGGAGCCGCGAATGGGCGCGGAAGGGGGAAAGAAGACTCGGCTTTGTGTGGTGTTGGGTGGGGGGAGTTGGTGACCGGGTGGGGCGCGGAGGAGTTGGGGGTCTGTTGAAGTTGGCCGAGTGATTGCGGGCTCAAGGGGCGCGTTGGTCTGTTGGAGGTTTCCGCTCCCTTATGGTCGCGGTTCCGATGGGGATGGGGGATGGGGCGGAGGAGGGAGTTGGCGGAGCGGCGGGCGGATTCCTGGTGGCGGCGGAAGATGGATTGGGAGCGGGAGTCGTTGGGGGTGAGGCGGTTGTACTCGGCGTTGAGGTAGGACTGGACGATGAGGCGGAGGGCCTCGACGGCGGTGTGCTGGGTGAGGGCCTGGGCGTGGTCGGCGCGGCGGCGGGCGAGGCGTTCGAGGCGGTCGAGGATGTCCTGGGTGCGGGGGTCTTCGAAGAAGTCGAGGAGTTCGACGAGGGTGAGGCCGCGGCCGACGGCGATGTTGGGGAGGTCGGCGTTGGAGTTGGAGAACTGGGTGAGGATCTGATCGCGCGCGGCGGGGGAGAGGCGGTCGAAGGTGGAAGGAGCGGGCGCGGGGATGGTTGCGGATGGGACTTGAAGGGGCGAGGGGACGGCCGGGGGATCGGGCGGCTGGGCGAGGCGGAGGGGCGGGAGGATCTGGACGGGAGTGGTGATGGGCAGGGTGGACATGAGGCCCTCCTCTACAGGGGGGGCCGGGGGCGGGTTTGTGCGCACGGGGGTGGAGGGGAAAAGGTAAGAAGAGGTAAATGAGCTTGGATTGTGGGGTATTCTGGAGGATACGGCGGGTTGACCGTTCGGGAATAGATGGGGCGGCCGTGAGCGCACAAACGTGGACTTGACGGCTCTCTGACTCGCGCGCCACAGTCGCATTCGTGGAGTACGCTCAGCCGTGGAAGCGACACCCCGCATTGACCGGATTGACGTTCGATTGGCCGCGTGGTGGGCTCGGCGGAGCATGCCTTTGACGGCGAAAGTGCTTCGTCGCCTGGGCGCCTGGGAGAATGAACGCTGGCGCAACGGGGGACTGCGAGAATGCCGCGGCGTGTGGCACGGCTATCGGATGCGACTGGATTCGCGCGACTACCACCAGCGTGGCGCGTGGTTTTACGGTCGATTGCTCGATGTACATGTCCAACTCGCGATGCGTGCGCTGCTGCGACCTGGCGATTTCTTTGTCGATGCCGGAGCGAACATCGGGATGCTGACGATGCTTGCGGCACGGCTGGTGGGCCCGGCTGGTCGAGTCGTGGCGGTCGAGCCGAACCCTGTGGTGTTCGACGAACTGCGGTGGCACGTCACCGAGAATGTGTTGGACATGGTGCAGCTTCACTGCGTGGCGTTGAGCGATCACAACGGCTCGATGCGATTGACCCTGCCCCCCACAGGCAACACGGGGGCGGCCACGCTGGGGCGACTTCCCTCTCGGCACGGTGGTCGCGAGGGCGGGCACTATGAGGTGCCTGTTCGCCGGGGAGACGAACTGCTTGCGGGGATAGGCGCACCCTCGCTCATCAAGCTGGATGTTGAGGGACACGAAACCGCGGCTCTGCGGGGCTTCGCCCGAACGCTGGAATCTGCTCGCCCGGCGATCGTTGCTGAGGTGAACAATGAGATGCTTCCGGCCAATGGCACGAGCGTGGAAGAACTCTTTGGACTGCTGCAGGAATCGGGGTACGAGGCATTTGGGTTGACCATCGACTGGCGGAGGTGGGCTCGTCGATGGGATCTTGGTCTCCTGCCAGTGACTCGATCGTGGCGTCCTTCTCGAACTGAGAATGTGCTGTTCTTGCACAATGACGACGAACGCGCCGGAGAACTCGCTCGACGACTGAAGGCGCCATCGCGCACCTAGTCGCGTTCGGTGATGCTCTTGACCTCGGACTCAGCAAACGGGATGGTGCGCGGCGGCTTGCCGTACTGCTCTGGGTGCTGATAGGCGGCCCGCTCAAGCCCCACCTTGTCGATCTCGACGGGCGCGCCGTTTGTGCGAACCCACAGGTCGTTTCGAACGGCATCGATACGCCAACTGACCTTTCCACCGGGTGTGCCGCCGGAGATACTAAACGAACATCGGGCAATTGGCTGTCCGGCCTTGTGGTCGACGGACAGTGCGGCGGCGCTGATCTCGCGGCTAACGTGCAGAAGGGGCATGGGTGCTCCTACAGCGGTCAGGGCGTAGCGCGGGTCGGCGTTGATGGCGGCGAAGTAGTCAGGCAAAGCGACTTCGGCATTGCCCGAGCCGTCTAGCCTGATTGTTCCGGAGTAGCTGTTCAAGACTTCGGGGGACTCGATGCAGTAATGAAGCAGAAACTTGTTTGTGGGGTCAGTGGGATGGTCGATGCGGAAGGACTTGGTGCCAGATGCCCCGAAGTTGCCAGCACTGAACACACCGTACCCACTTACGGTGCTGTTCGTTGCACCGTAGACTCCGTACACAAGCCCCGAGGTGGAAGGAGCGGAGCCGTACATCCCGTACCCGGCATTGCTTGAGGCCACACCCACCACACCGGCCGTGACTCCGGTTGAGGCCAAAGCGTTCCCTTGAACTCCGACGCCGGCCGTGCTGCTCACCTGACCCGTGACCCCCCTTGTCCCCGTTGTCAACGCGGTGGAGAGACCAACGACGCCGATCGAGCCGGGGCCAGCGGCCTCGCCATGCACCCCCCTGGTGGAAGCAAGGCTACCAAAGCTTGTAGATGGCGCATATCCCACAGTTCCGATTCCATCAGCACTATCGCAGAGCCCATAAACACCAGTCGTCAGTCCGTTTGCATTCCAAGCCCACCCGTAGACTCCACGACCGGTCGTACTCATGGTCTGCCCATACACGCCATATGTTTGGCCTGATTGAGACGAACATATTCCGTAGACGCCTCGCCCGCTCTCGCTGTTGTTGTGCCCGTACACCCCGAAGGTGATTCCGGTGGGGGAACCAGCAAAGCCGACGACTCCTCTTCCGGCGTTGCTGGCTGTGTGTCCGAACACACCGTTGGTCACTCCCGTTGAGGAACTGACCAACCCATAGATCGCCCGAGTACCGTCGGCTCCGGCCGCTTCGACCACGTGAACGTTGAAGGCGGGAGTTGTGGTTCCAACCCCTACGTTGCCGGATAAATTGAAGTACGCATCATTTCCACTCACCGTCCATTGTGCATTGGCGGAACCCGCGAAGGCACACACGGCGAGAATCGGCAGAACACGCGTGACACAGTAAGATCTCATGGTGGCAACTCCTCAGCGAGAGAACACCCGGCAACGAGCCCTCGCATGTCGTTTCGAGTACGACTCACACTCTTCACGGCGCCAGAGCAACCGGGAAGCACATTACCATGTATATGAGATGCGCCGGCTGCCCACGATTGGACAAATGGACGCGAGGTGTGTCATGAGCAATGGTGATGTCGCTTCGGGCTTATCGGAGAGACTATGGATCGCTCGGTTCCTCGTTGAGAACCATGACCGACTTCGGGCAAGGCTTCAGCGGAGGCTGCGCGGCAAACTGCACGTTGCTGTGGACATCGACGACATCATGAGTAGCACGCTGCGACGCGTTGACGATCTGGCTCGCCAGGGACGAGTGCGGGCGGTATCGGAAGCACAGTTGTGCTCGCTCTTCGCTACGGTGGCGCACAATGTCGCCATGGCTCGCCTGAGAACGATCCGAATGGAGAACCGATTTCGAGAGGCTGAGCGAGCGAACGGACTCGGAGTTTCGATCGACTCCGATTCGCTCGCAGGCATCACCTGTGTGATGGCTCATGTCACCGACGATGTCGACCGCGAGATTCTTGATCTTAAGAGGCGCGGGCTCCAAGTCCGCCAAATCGCGCTGGTGCTGCGGAGGCGGGAAGCCGGAGTCTTCAAGCGATGGGAGAGACTTCGGAATACCATCCGTTGCCGATGGGGCAACGAACCGATTCCCGGGCAATCTCCGCGCGGCACCAAACCCACTTCGAACTTGCCCACCAAAGGCGCACAGGGTGAGCCGAAGGCGAAGTTCCTATAATGGAAGCCACCGACGGGAACTTCTCATGCCGTACACGCTTCGACCGGACCAGGGATTTGATGTTGACGTTGAGAAGACGGAGTACCTCAGCGGGCACGTGGACACGGGCGACCGCTGGGTGCTGAACTTCGGGCCGCAGCACCCGGCGACGCACACGACGCTGCGGCTGGTGCTGGAGCTGGATGGGGAGCGGGTGGCGCGGTGCACGCCGCACATCGGGTACCTGCACTCGGGTTTTGAGAAGCTCGGGGAGCACCTGGATTACAACCAGTACGTGACGATCGTGTCGCGGATGGATTACCTGTCGCCGATCCACAACGACATCACGTGGCACGGGGCGGTGGAGAAGTTGTTTGGGATTGACATCACGCCGCGGTGCAAGGTGCTGCGGACGATCATGAACGAGCTGGCGCGGATTCAGAACCACCTGCTGTGCGTGGGGGCGGCGGGGCTGGACCTTGGGGCGTTCACGGCGTTCCTGTACGGGTTCAACCCGCGGGAGAAGATCTACGACATTGTGGACTACATCAGCGGGCAGCGGTTCCACCCGGACTGGACGCGGGTGGGCGGGTTGATGAGGGACCTGCCGGATGAAGAAGTGTTCAAGCGGATGGTGAAGAGTTTCATCCACGACGACCTGCCGCAGGCGGTGAGGGATGTCGAGAAGCTGGTGAACCGGAACCGGATCTTCATCGAGCGGACGAAGGGGATCGGGGTGCTGAGCAAGGAGGATGCGATCGCGTGGTCGATGACGGGGCCGATTGCGCGGGCGAGCGGGGTGAAGCGGGACCTGCGGAAGGATGAGCCGTACCTGTGCTACAAGGACAACTGGGACGGGCAGGGGGCGGAGGCGGTGAAGTTCCAGGTGCCGATCTGCGAGGATGGGGATGTGTACGCGCGGTTCCTGGTTCGGCTGGAGGAGATCAAGCAGTCGGCGAAGATCGTCGAGCAGTTGATCGACCGGATACCGGGCGGGCCGGTGGATGCGTTTGCGGATTCGAAGGTGGTCAAGCCGAGCAAGGCGGATGTGTACGGGTCGATCGAGGGGCTGATCCAGCACTTCGAGTTGATCATGACCAATCGGGGGTGGACGCCGCCGGTGGCGGAGGTGTACGGGGCGAACGAGGGGCCCAACGGGGAGCAGGGGTTTTACATTGTGTCGGACGGCGGGCCGCGGCCTTGGCGCGTGAAGACGCGGCCGGCGTGCTTCATCAACTACCAGATCATGGCGAAGTTGACGGAGGGGCACATGCTGGCGGACGTGGTGGCGGTGCTGGGGTCGATCAATGTTGTGGCGGCGGAGTTGGATCGGTAGAGGACAGCGAGGCAGCGAGACAGCGAGACAGCGAGACAGCGAGACAGCGAGACAGCGAGACAGCGGAAAGGATAGTGCGATGAAGGGTGCTATCGCGGGATTGGCGGTGCTGGTCGCGATGTTGACGGCGTGCTCGCCTTCGGGGTACAGCGTGCAGGCGCGGAACAACATGCAGCAGCCGGTGGAGCTGCGGGTGCAGGCGGCGAAGAAGGATTCGGCGCGGACGGTGGAGTCGGTGCAGGTGGGGCCGGGGCAGAACGTGACGTTTCACACGAAGGCGGAGCGGGATGAGAAGGTCTCGCTGGAGGCGCGGGTGGTGGGCGATGAGGCGTCGCCGCCGTCGGTGTACCGGATGCTGGTGGGGCTGTCGAGGGTGGTGATCGGGCCGAACCCGGAGGCGGGCAAGGATGGGCAGCCGCGGGTGAGGGTGAGGGAGGATCGGTGAAGGGGTGTTTCGAGGGCGCGCCGAGACCGGTGCGGGATTGTGCTTGGCGCCTCAGCGCTATTGGCACCGAACAAACGCGTTCAGGTAGCACACAAAGTCGTTGGCGGTGAGCAGGGGCGTGCCGGTGGAGCCGTCGCAGTTCGCGTAGGGGTGGCCGGCGGCGAACTTGTTGAGGAAGCACTGAAAGTCGCCCGCGGTCAGCACCGGGAACCCGCTTGATGTATCGCAGTTGGCGTAGCAACTGTTGGGGGCAATCGAGAGGGTGGCGCTGGCATAGGCGGGGCCGCAGTGGCCGTGCGCGACGACGGTGTACGTGCCAGCGGAGCTGAACGTGGTGTAGGAGATCGAGAGCGTGTCGGTGGATGCGCCTGAGACCAGGGGACCGTCGGTGAGGGGCGCGTTGTTGAGGTACCACCGGAAGGCGGTCGCGTTTGGCGCGACGACGGAGAACTGGACCGGTTCGAAGATGTCGATGGAGAGATTCTGCGGCGGTTGGGCGATCTGGAACTCGGACGTGCCCGCGCCGTTGTGGTACCAGACTTCGATGTCGCTGGCGACATTGGGCCGGCCGATGAGCACCGCCTTGCCGCGGGCGGAGTCCCAGGCCATCGACGGCGTCGGGCGGATCCAGGGGAGGTATTCGGCACGGCGGGACCATTCGGCGGTGGTCGGATCCCACTCCCAGGTGTCCTTGGCGATCAGTTGCGAGCCGGTAAGCCCGCCGGTGAGGATGAGGCGCCGGCGGATCGGATCGAAAGCGGCGGCGGCCCTTTGACGTGCGGGCGGGGCGTTGGTGGACGGGCGTTGGGTCCATGAGACGCCGTCGTACTCAAAGATGAGCATTGGGGCGTTGGGACCAAGGCCCGCGGCGGCGAGAATGATGCGGGCGCGCGCGGCGTCGAAGACCATGGTGCTGCCGGCGGGTTCGTTGGGGCCCTGAGCCGGATTGACCGTCCACGATGCGCCGTCCCACTCGAGGGTGTGTCGGAGCGCCGAGCCGCCCAGGGCGACCGTTCGGCCGCGGACCGAGTCGAAGGCCATGGCGGAGAAGTTGACCTGTGGCGGCGCGTCGGCCAGGCGCGTCCATGTGGAGCCGTCCCACTCCCACGTGTCGTTCAGATAGGCCGTTGGCGAGGCCATGCCGCCGAAGAGGACGACCTTGGAGCGAACGGAGTCGTAGGCCATGGCGGCACGCGATCGCGGGGATGGTCCGGTCGTCGAGCGGAGGAGCCAGGCGGACCCATCCCATTCCCATGTGTCGCCGAGATAGGTTGACTGGGATCCGCCGAAAAGGACGATGCGGTCGCGTCCAGCGTCGTAGGCGGTTGACTGGAAGAAGCGAAGGCCGGGGCTGGACGAAGCGGGTGTGTACTCCCAGATGCACGGCTGGGCAGAGACAGGAAGCCCGGCGAGGAGAGCAAGGCCGAAAGCGGTCGGGACAACGCGGTATGGTGAAGTCGTCACGGGCACCCTCCGGCAAAGGCGTTCAGGAAACACTGGAAGTCGTTGGCGGTGAGCACCGGGGTTCCGGTGGACTGGTCGCAGTTGGCGTAGGGGTCGGCCTGCGCGACTTTGTTGAGGAAGCACTGGAAGTCGTTGGCGCTGAGGGAGGGTGTTCCCGTGGAACCGTCGCAGTTGGCGTAGCAAGACACAACGATACGGGCGCCGCCCCAGCCCTGGAGGCCGTCGATGTAGTCGACGAGGAAGGAGGCGGGCGGGACGGGGGCGGGGGGATCGGGGTCGGGGCCGAGAGCGGTCTGGGTGCCCTCGGGGTTGGCGTCGCCGCCGGTGTCGAGGCCGTTGCCGGGCTGGGTGGTGAAGGCGCCGCCCTTGCCTCGCCAGACGGCGACCATGTCGAGGAGGGCGAGGGTGTAGATGTCGCCGGGGGAGGCGTTGGCGAGGTGGACATCGACGGTGAACACAGGAGTGAGCGGCGCGGCGGGGAGCGTGGTCGGGGCGCCGTTGGTCTGGATGTAGTGGATCTCGGGGCCGGCGAAGCCTTTCTGGACGCCGCTGGTGAGGTAGTGGTTGGCGTTGGGGATGAGGGGGGAGCCGAGGTGGCCGGTGAGGGCGGTGATGGAGCCGGTGTGGAGGTTGGACGGTTGGTGGCCGAGGGCGATGCCGCGGTCGAGGCCGCCGAGGTAGCCGATGCCGCGGATGGTGCGCGAGGCGAGGGGGTCGTAGATATAGACGGCGAGTCCGCGGAGCGTGGTGGTGCGGGCGGGTATGGTGATGGAGTTCTGGATGCCGGGGGTGGCGGGGTCCATGTCGAGGACGACGTGGATGGGGGGCTGGGCGAGGGCGGGGGTGGCGAAGGTGGCCAAGAGGAGGGCGGCTTTCATGGCGGGATCTCGGGGAACAGACGAGAGCCTAACCGAACGCGGGCCTGACTCCAAAGGGATTTGGTAGGCTATTGGACGTTGATCGCTCTGGAGGGCGATTTTGGCGTTGTGGTGCTGGTTAGTCCTTGCTATACTTACGATATGAAAACCATGACACGGGCGTTGCTGGTGGCTGGCGTGGCGGCGGCGGGATTGGGGCTTGGGGGGTGCCGCGGGATGAAGGTGGATTACGTGGTGGAAGTGAGGAACATGACGGGCGGGACGGTGCAGGCGTCGGTGGTGCACGACCACTCGGAGCGGGTGGTGGTGGCGGCGGGGACGAACGTGTTTCCGAACGACCGGAAGCAGTTGTCGCTGCCGCGGCGTGGGCGGTTTGAGCGGCTGGAGTTGAGCGTGACGGCACCGAACAACCCCGGGGTGCCGGCGCGGATGCCGCTGTCGCCGGGGATGACGTACGTGAACGTGACGCGGCAGGGGGACGAGGGGCCGATCCGGCTGGAGCTTGTTCGATGAGGCGGGCGATGCTCACTTTTGTGTCGGCGGCGTCGCTGGTCGGCATGGTGGGGCTGGGGGGTTGCACGTACACGGCGGATGTGCGGAACATGACGGGGGAGCCGGTGTTCGTGCAGATGCTGCAGGTGGATGCGATCCAGCCGGACTGGGTGCTGGACTCGGTGCGTGTGGGGCCGGGGGAGCACGCGAAACTGGGGCCCAAGCGGGTGGCGTTTCAGCGGGTGGTGATCGATGCGGGGACGCAGACGAAGAAGTCGGTGAACGGGCGGGCGCTGATTTCGCCGGGGATGACGCGGCTGGATGTGACGTCGGCGTCGGTCATGGAACGGGACGAGACGGTGTTCACCGTGAAGCGGAGGGATGAGTGATGGCGGGTCCGGCCGGGATGTTCACGGGTCTTGCCTCGGGTGTCTTGGCGTTGATCGTGGCGGGCATGGGTCAGCCCGCGGGGCCGGGGAGGGAAGCGCGGAAGGACGGGGAGAAGCCGTCGGAGAAGGCGGCTGAACGGACAGAGCGGCACCCGCTCATCACGGAGATCCTGTACGCGGTGGCGCCTGGGGCGGCGGGGGATGCGAACGGGGACGGGGTGCGGGATGTGAACGGGGATGAGTTCATCGAGCTGGTGAACGTGCATGACGCGCCGATCCAACTGGGGGGGTACGTGCTGGCGGACCGGGCGCTGGAGAAGGACGGGAAGGCGTACACATCTCTGCGGTTCCGGTTCCCGGCGGTGGAGCTCAAGCCCGGGCAGGTGGCGGTGGTGTTCAACGGGCACGGGGCGAAGTGGACGGGGCCGGTGGGGACGGCCAAGGCGGCGCCGGAGGGTGGCAACGGGAAGTTCGGCGGGGCGCTGGTGTTCACGATGGGGGTGGACTCATCGCGTGTGGGGCTGGCGAACAAGGGCGATTGCGTGCAACTGATCGCGCCGGATGGGGCGGTGGTGCACTGCGTGTGGTGGGGCGATGCGGAGGCGGTGGCGGGGGCGAAG
Source organism: Phycisphaeraceae bacterium (assembly GCA_019636625.1). Taxonomy (GTDB): domain Bacteria; phylum Planctomycetota; class Phycisphaerae; order Phycisphaerales; family UBA1924; genus JAHBXE01. The sequence goes on along the minus strand of JAHBXE010000020.1, from coordinate 35,620 downwards.
CGGAAGGAAGAAGCGCCGCTGGTGAGCCGCGGCAGCGTGGAGCGGGAAACGGCGGAGGGGCCGCTGCTGGGGCAGGATTCGTTCACGCCGGGGGTGTGGAAGGGGAAGGCGGGATCGAAGGAGGGGGAGGAGCCGGAGCGGGCGGCGGATGCGGTCAAGGAGGAGAAGTAGAACGCTATCGCCTGGTGACGATGGCGGGTGCATGGTGTTGGCGCGATGGTGCGGGGTCGGTGGAGAGGCGGCGCGTGCCGCCGGGGAGTGAGCCATGAAAGCGATGAGGAAGCCTTTGTTGGTCGGAGTGGGGCTTGGGCTGGTTGCCGGGCTGGGCGGGTGCCATGGGTTCCATGCGCATTATTATGGCCCCGGCCTGCACGTGGATGCGTGCGGGGATGGGGGGTGGTTCCTGGTCGGGGCGCTGGCGATCGCGTACGGAATCCATGCGATTGCGGAGGCGTGCCGGTGCAGGTGAAGCGATCCGGACTCGCGGCGGGATGCTCATCCTCTTGTCGGGGCTGGGTGGATGCCGCGGGCTCGATGAGCAGTTCAAGTTCTCTGAACACCAGTTTGACCCGGCGGGCGCGGTGCTGCTGGTGATTCCCGGCATGCTGGCGTAGTTCGTGGCACGGGAGGTCATGGGGTCGATGGGCCAACCGCTGCCGCGGGGTGAACAGTCGGTGCGAAGAGCCCCGGGCGGCTCGACGGGAGGGTGGCGACTTGCCGTGCTGCCAGCGGAGCGGACAGCGGGCCGTTGATGGAGTCGCTCACGACTGTGCGGCGGCGGCACGCCGACCCGCGACTCACGGCGAGGGCACACACTATTTCCTTGACACCCCTGCAACCGTGATGTAGGTTGTTCGGTAGAACTCGGTGGTGTCGCGCCGTGTGTACGCCGGCTTTCTGGGGCCTTGGGGGGCGAAGGAGCGCGCGATGAAGCGGAGAACTGGGCTGGTTTGGGGGGTTGTGGGGGTGTTGTGGGGGGGGGGGTATGGGTGCTGAGCCCGTTCTGGGGCAGTCATCGATCGCGGAGATGTGGCCGGTCGCGAACCCTCCGCACCCGATGTGGCCCCCGCCCTACAACGGCGAAGGGGGGGCGGCGCTTGGGGACAGCGCGGTCGGCACGCAGACCGTCAACATGAAGGTCGACAACGTCGCCCGACCGGTGACGTTCGTCGCCGGGCGCACCTACATCGAAGGAAACTGGGGGGGCGGGTGGACGCTGGTAATCAAACGGTATGACTACGCCACGGGGGATTGCATCGGCGATGCCTCGTGCTCGCAGTCGTTCTTGCACCCCGGTCAGCCTTCGGCGACGGACTACTTTGTGCCCGTGGCGATGAAAGTCGTCCAAGAGACTGAACACGATGAGCCTGAGAAGACATACGTTCTGGTCACCGGGTATTCCTCCGCGCCCGACACGGGGAACACGGACTTTCGGACGGTGTGCTTCAACGGGAATCTGGTGGTGCGCTGGGACCAGAAGTTCACGGCGCCGATCGCGTTGGAAACGGCGCTGCAGGTCGATGAGTACCCGGTGGACCTTTCCATCTGGCCGGGCACCAATGTGGCGTGTGTGACCGGGAACACGTTCAACGGCTTCAACTGGGACGTGGTGACGGTGTTCCACCAGATCTCGAACGGAAAGGCGGTCAACTGGGAAGTCGAAGCAAGCACGAACGGGAACGACCTTGCGGCCGGGTGCTGGAATCACATGGTCATGGATCAGATCTCCGGCGAGACTGGCGTTGCCTACGTGGTGGCGACCATGAACGACGGCGTGATGGGCAACTCCCTTAAGGCGTTCAAGTACAGGGCGGTGAGTGGGGCCTGGGAGCGTTTTGAGATCGAGTACCCGGCGCCGAGCGAGCACTCGGTTGTCAAGGCCAACGCGATGGACGGGATCAACGACGGTGTAGTGCGTGATTATGCCGTCGGCGTGGGACGGGTGTCGGGGGTTGACACGGTGTACATGCTGACCGTGAAGTTCAACTTCACATCCGTCAGCCCGCCCGTATGGGGTGCTGCGTATAACGCACGCGGCCAGGATCCGGGTTACAACGAGGCGCTGGCGGTGACGATCCACCCGACCACCGAAATCCCCGAGTCGTTTGGCGACTTTATCGCGGTGGCGGGCAACGGGTACCGGGACAGCAGCCGCGGCCGGGATTCGCTGGTGTGCCTGTACATGGGGGAGGACCTGCGCTGGTCGGCGTGGTTGAACAAGGAACAGAATGATCCCGTGGTCGATATCTTCGACACCTGCACGGGGGTCGCGATGGATGTAAAGGATGCGAGTCAGGTCAACGATTCGAATGGGTACCGCGTGTACGTGATGGGCCAGTCACCGGTCGCGGCGGGCGATGTGGACTGGCGGGTCGCGGTATTCACGAGCCAGGACACCGCTGAACCGGAGACGCCAACCCTCAAAGCGGTGGATGGCAATGCCATTTTGAACCTGACGGGCTTCCCGACGGGCATCGACCGCCCGATGAAGATGCAGCTCAACCCGCCCATCGCCGGAGACAGTGCGCACAACTTTGTCGTCACGGGCAACGTGTTCAACGGTACAACCAACGGCGACGACATCGTGACCCGCAAGTACAGGTACACCCCGGCGCCCTGACGAAAGAGATCGGCCATGCGAAGCACGAGTGCGATTGCTGTTGCATGCCTTCTCGCAATGGCGGCCTTGGCGAGAAGCAGCCTTGCTCAGGAATGCCAGCCGTACTGGAAGGCCGTCCCGGTGCCCGCGGATGGTTTCGTGAACAGCATTTACGCCGCGGACTTTGGCGAAGGGCACTCAGTCTATGGGGCGGGGTTCGGGTACTACCCGCTGGCGCAGAACCCCGTGCGCCGGTGGGACGGCTTTGCATGGCAAGTCGCTGGTGCGGCGTCACTGGGCTCCGGCGTGCAGAACGGCTTTCGCATGCTTCACGATGGTCAGGGGCTCGGGCTGTATTACATCGGTGTCGGCGCGGGCCAGGTGCGGACCATGTACATGTGGCGTCGCCACGTGAGGTGGCGACCAGTACCATTTGGTATGTACGTGAATCCTACCCCGGGTCATGGCGTTTCCATTTCTCCGATGTTCTCTACGGACCAAGAAGGTATAGCGGGCCTGTATGGTGTGGAGCGCCACGGGTTCGAGCCGGAGCGGGCGGATTGGATCCTGCGATGGACCGGAGAAGCGTGGAAGCGAATAGGCCGCATGGCTGAGGGAAGCGGCCCGGTTTCCTATCAACCCATGTTCACCTTCGACTTCGGCGAGGGTCCGGAACTGATTGTGTCCGGCTTTTTCGAAGAGATCAGCGGGGTGCCCGCTCGCGGCATGGCGCGCTGGAACGGACACCGATGGCTTGGAATGGCAGATCTTCCCGGGGCGCATCCCACCGCCGTGTTCTGGCCCAACGCGATGTGCGCCTACGACGATGGCGTTCACGGCCTGTCGCTCTACGCGGGATTCAGGGCGGCATCTCCCGCCGTCGGCAGCGGCCTGGCGCTGCAGGGCATCGTCCGATGGAACGGCAGCACGTGGGTGGGAGTCGGCGGCGGGGTTGGATTCCCTGATCCCAATCTTCAGGGCGGTGTGTTCGCGATGACCGTCTTCGACGACGGTACGGGCCCGGCCCTTATCGCCTCCGGCGCGTTCTCGTTGGCCGGCGGCGTCCCCGCGCGCAACATCGCCAAGTGGAACGGGCAGGTCTGGGCGCCCCTGGGGGCGGGGATCGGGGCGGCCGCAACGCAGATGGCCGTGGCCAACGACGGGCGCGGCGAGTCGCTGTTTGTGGTCGGCGACATTTTTTCTGCCGGTGGCGGGTCCGTGACGCGGATCGCCCAGTACGTGGGCTGCAAGGGCGGGCAGTGCTACGCCGATTGCGACAACAACCGGATTCTCAACGCCAATGACTTCATCTGTTTCCTCAACACCTACGCCGCGAAGGACCCCTACGCCAACTGCGACGGCAGCACGGTTTTGCCGGTGATGACCGCCGCGGACTTTCAGTGCTTCCTGAACAAGTACGCGCAGGGGTGTCCGTGAAGCAGCGTTGGGGGATTCAAGCCGGGGGGCGTTGCGGTGGGTACGCTTAGGCCCTATGGCCTGGATTACCAAGCAGTCGGGGACGATGCGGATCGCGCGGCGGGAGGAGCCGTACTTCACACCCGCGATGAAGCGGGAGATGACGAGCAAGGTCTTGCCGCGGTATGAGACGAGGCTGGCGTGCACGATGCCGGGGCTGCACCTGATTCAGCATGAGTACGGGTGGGTGCCGGCGCAGGCGATGGAGGAGCTGGCGGAGTTTCTGGGGGTGTCGCCGGCGGAGGTGCTGGACTGCGCGAGTTTTTATGAGGAGTACTGGCTGAAGCCCAAGGGAAAGCACCTGATCGGGGTGTGCCGGTCGATCGCGTGCGAGTTCTGTGGACAGCCGGAGGTGACGGAGGCGATCAAGGCGAAGTTGGCGATCGATGTGGGGGAGACGACGGAGGATGGGCGGTTCACGCTGATCGAACTGGAGTGCCTCGGGGCGTGCGGGGGCGGGCCGGCGATGCTGGTGGATGAGACGCTGCACGAGAATGTGAAGCCGGGGGTGGTCGGGGCGATCCTGGATTCCGTGAAGGATGATGGGCATCACTGAGACGGGGAAGTGTCGAAGTTTCGTTGGGACTTGTGTCGGGGGCCGCGGGTGGTGTTTGGAGGGGGTGGGAGCATCGAAGTCCCGCAGAGCCGGGACTTCGATGGCACGACTCGGTGACACGGTGGTGGCATGGGTTGCTGGTGGTGTTCGGGGGGAGGGGGAGCATCGAAGTCCCGCAGAGCCGGGACTTCGATGGCACGGTGGTGGCACGGTGGTGGCACGACTCGATGGGACGGTGGTGGCGCGGGGGCGTGAGGGGGGATGGGGAGCGGTGATGAGGGTCCTTGGGCTCATCGGCGCGGCGGTGCTGGGGTCGTGCATGGCGCGGCCGGTGATGGAGCCTCAACTGGATCGCGTGACGCCGGACCCGGAATGGGAGGCGGTGTTTACGCGCACGGATGGGTGGACGGGAGCGGACGGGGCCGCGACGGTGCGGCTGCCCGGGGGGCGGCTGCTGTGGCTGTTCGGGGACACGTTCATCGGGCCGGTGCGCGAGGGGAGGCACGCGGAGGGGACGGCGATGGTGAACAACACGATCGCCGTGACGGGGGTTGGGGAGCGGGGGATGAAGCGGGTGTCGTTCGCGTGGGGCGGCACGGCGGAGAAGCCGGGGGCTTGGGTGGCGCCGGAGGGGCGGACGGAGGCGGGTGCGGGGGATGGCACGGAACTGGGTCTGTGGTTCTGGCCGGCGAGCGGTGGGTTTGTGGCGCCGGGGGCGGATGGGCGCGAGCGGCTGGTGCTGTTCATGTCGCGGATGTCGAGGCGGGACGGGGGCGAGGGCGTGTGGAACTTCCGGGCACGGGGGACGTCGGTGGTGATGGTGAGCAACCCGGGGGAGGAGCCGGGGCGGTGGAGGATGACGCAGCGGGAGTTGACGACGTTGCGCGAGGGCGGGCGGGTGTTGATGTGGGGGACGGGGGCGGTGGTGATCGGCGGGGAGGCGTTGATCGTGGGGATTGATGAGACGAACGTGTTTGACAAGAAGTTGGTGATGGCGCGGGCGCCGGTGGGGAGCGTGGAGCGGTTCGGGACGTGGCGGTTCTGGACTGGCGTGGCGTGGAGCGAGCGGGAGGAAGAGGCCGCGGCGGTGGCGGACGGGCTTTCGAGCGAGGTGTCGCTGCACCGGATGAAGGTTCGCGGGCGGGATGCGCTGGTGCTGGTGTACAGCGAGGGGCTGCTAGGTCGGGGGATCCTGGCGCGGACGATGGCGGATCCAGGGAAAGGGTTGGCCGTGGGGCGCTGGTCGGAGGCGGTGCGGCTGTACGACTGCCCGGAGCCGGTGGAGGATCGGCGGATGATGGCGTACTCGGCGAAGGCGCACCCGGAGGTTTCGCGGCGTGGGGAGCTCCTGGTGTCGTACAGCGTGAACTCGACGGACTTCTGGGATGTGGTGGCGAACGCGGCGAAGTACCGTCCGCGGTTTGTGCGGGTGCCGGAGGGGAAGTTGCCGGGGGCGCCGTAGGCCTAGCGTTTCGCGATGCCGAGACCAGGGGACCATGTGGGGGACAATGTGGGAGATGGGGCGGCGCGGACGTGCAGCGCCGGTGCCGCGGCACACCCCCACTCTTCCGGGAGCGCGGTGTCGCTGCCGGTGCTTGGGGGGAAGGCGATCCGGAAGTCGAAGATGGGGCCGCGGCGGGCGGCGGTGCTGGTGGCGGTGCACGTGGTGATGGCGGTGCACATCCTGCACTGGCTGGTGTACGGGATGACGCTGTCGCCGGTGGAGCCGTCGGAGGCGATGTACACGATCAACCTGGGGAAGGTGAACACGGGGTTCGTGTTCTTTGCGCTGGCGATTGTCTCGACGCTGGTGTTCGGGCGGTACTTCTGCGGGTGGGGGTGCCATGTTGTCGGGATGCAGGACCTGTGCGCGTGGGCGATGAAGAAGGCGGGCGTGAAGCCCAAGCCGTTCCGGTCGCGGCTGCTGGTGTGGGCGCCGCTGGTGCTGGCGGTGTACATGTTTTTGTGGCCGACGATCAAGCGGGAAGTGATCAGGCCGATCGTGGGGACGGAGGGGTGGAAGGCGATCGCGCCGTACGTGGGGGAGGTGGGGAAGCGGCCGGAGTTCCAGGCGGCGTTCCTGACGGAGCACTTCTGGGAGACGTTCCCGCCGTGGTATGTGGCGATCCCGTTCCTGCTGCTGTGCGGGTTCGCGGTGGTGTACTTCCTCGGGGCGAAGGGGTTCTGCACGTACGGGTGCCCGTACGGCGGGTTCTTCGGGCCGGCGGACCGGGTGGCGCCGGGGCGGATCCGGGTGACGGACGCGTGCGAGCACTGCGGGCACTGCACGGCGGTGTGCACCAGTAATGTGCGGGTGCACGAGGAGGTCCGGGACTACGGGATGGTGGTGGACCCGGGGTGCATGAAGTGCATGGATTGTGTCAGCGTGTGCCCGAATGAGGCGCTGTACTTCGGGTTCGGGAAGCCGGCGGTGGTGGCGCGGCCGCGGGTGGCGAAGGCGGCGAAGTTCAAGAGCCGGGTGTACGACCTGTCGTGGAAGGAGGAAGTGGCGTACGGGGTGGTGTTCCTGGGCCTGGTGGTGGGTCTGCGTGGGATGATGGGGCTGGTGCCGCTGCTGATGGCGATGGGGATGGCGGGGATCGGGACGTACCTGATCTGGAAGGCGGTGAGTATCGCGCGGCTGCCCAACGTGCGGGTGCACGGGTGGCAGCTTCGGCTCAAAGGGAGGGTGCGGCCGGCGGGTTGGGCGGTGGCGGGCGCGGCGGTGGTGATCGGGGGGGTCGGGGCGTGGGGCGTGGCGGTGAATGGGAGTTCGTGGTGGGGCACCGCGCTGGATGAGCGGATCGAGACGCCGCTGGATGCGGTGTTGACGCGGGGGTATAAGGCGAGCGAGGCGGAAAAGGCAGCGGCGAAAGCGGCGCTCGGTCACTTGAGGATCGCGGGGCCGGTGGAAGCGGGCGGATGGGGATGGGATCGGTCGGTGGATCGCACGCTGCGCGTGGTGCGGCTGGAGGCGATGGCGGGGAATGTGGAGGGCGCGGAGGGGGAACTTCGCGCGGCGCTGCGGTGGGCGAAGCGGGATGGCAGGGCATCGCCATCGCAGGTGGAGGATGCGCTGATCCGGTTGGTGATGCTGCGTTCGGCGGATGCGGCGGCGGCGGAGAAGGAGTTGAAGGCCTTGACGGGGGAGTATCAGGATCTGTCCAGCGCGTGGTTGTGGCTGGGGCGGTTTGCGGGGATGCGGGGGGCGAAGGATGACGCGCGGGAGATGATCCGGCGCGGGGTGGATTCCCGGCCCGGGGATGTGCGGAACGGGATGTTCGCGGCGGAGATGCTTGTCGGTTTGGGAGAGGCTGGCGAAGCGGTGGCCGTGGTGGAGCGGGTGGTGGAGCGGAATCCGAAGTCGGTGCAGGCGAGGGCGAGATTAGGGCTTTTGCTTGCGGCGACAGGGCGCATGGAGGATGGATTGCGAGAAATGAAGGCCGCGGCGGGGCTTGATCCGGCGAATCGAGAGGTGGCGGGGCATGTGGCGGGGATGCTGAGGGAACTTGGTCGGGAGGCGGAGGCATCCGAGTGGGAGACCCGTGCGAATAGATGATCTCATTGGGGACATCCCCCGGTCAGGTGTCATGGGTTATCAGGTCTTTGTTTGATAGGCTGAGAATTTCGGTTTTCATCCGTGTCAGGTCGTGGTATGTTGAACTAGGCAAGGGTCAGGCCGGTTCTGGTCCGCATTTTCTTGAGCACTTTCGGAGGTATCGATGAAGACTCGTCGAAGCACGCTTGTGGTGTCGGCTGTGGCGGGGTCTGTGGTTTCGGCCGCGGCCCATGGCCAGGTGTCGGACAAGTTCGCGGACAATCCTGTGCTGCAGTCGGCGCTGAACCGGGTGTACCCGGTGTCGGGCGGGGGCACTGACGCGGGCGGCGGACCGGACGTGATCGTTGGTGAGATTGAGAACACGGGGTCGGGCGATACGACCACCTCAAGTTCATCCTTTGTGGATCCGTACTACGCGTACGGCCTTGGGACCACATCGTGCAATATCAGCACGGTCAACTCGAACGGTCAGAACCTGCTGTGGCGGTCGAACACGCCGTTCCACCCGATCATTCCCCAGAACATGTACCGGCTGAAGACGGTGAACGGGGCGACCCGGTTTGAGCAGATCGGGTACAGCTGGAGCAAGTACGCGTTCACGGCGCTGACGCAGAACGTGTGCAGCATCGGGTGCAACGGCTCGGGCGGATCGGTGCTGGGGATGGGGTGCTCGGACCCGTACACAGCGAGCCGGAACGCGACGCAGAGCTCGGCCGGCCCGCGGTACGAGTGCAACCCGTTCACGGGTGTGTTCCCGGACAGCACGGCGGTTCGGAACGCCTGGCCGGCGACGACGGACGGGACGTCGCGGCGGCTGCGGGTGCACAAGGACGACTTCAACGCGGCGCTGAACCCGGGCGCGCTGTACTTCGGTGAAGCGATCTACATCACGCGGGACGATGCGAGCTTCGGCAACTCGAAGAACAACGCGTCGTACCGGCGGTTCACGGTGAACGGCAACGGGACGAGTATCACGCTTACCGGTTCGCAGGGCGGCGGCTTGAACGGGACGCAGCGGACCAAGCCGGCGATCTTCGCGTGGCGCGATCACGGCAACGGGGTCAACACGCCGGACAACAGCGTGATGATCACGGAAGTGTCGTGCGGGCAGACGTTCTTCTCGCAGCCGGCGTATCCGTACAACGGTGCGCAGGGGGCGGGCACGACGCTGGTGACGCCCGACGGCGACGGCTGGATTTATGTCGCCTCGAAGGCCACGGACCTGGGCGGCGGGTTCTGGAACTATGAGTACGCCGTGTTCAACCTGAACTCGGACCGGGGTGTCGGGTCGTTCCGGGTCAACATTCCCGCCGGGGCGACGGTGTCCAATATCGAGATGCGGCAGATCATGTGCCACTCGGGCTCGGTGGCGGACGATGCGAACCGGAACGCGGCGTGGACGCAGACGAACACGGGGTCGCAACTCGTGTGGGCCTCGCCCAACACGTGGAACGCCGCGACGCCGACGCTGGGCAGCTACATCCGCTGGGGCACGATGTGCAACTTCCGGTTCATCGCGAACGTGGCGCCGGCCTCGAACGGCAGCGTCACGCTGGGCTACTACAAGCCGCTGACCGGGTATGTTGACACGATCACCGCGGCGGCCCATGTGCCCGGCGCGCCTCCGCCGGCGGCGTGCTACGCGAACTGCGACCAGTCGTCGGGTTCGCCGCTGCTCACGGCCAACGACTTCCAGTGCTTCCTGAACAAGTTCGCCGCGGGCGACACGTACGCCAACTGCGACGGGTCCACGGGGACGCCGCTGCTCACGGCCAACGACTTCCAGTGCTTCCTGAACAAGTTCGCCGCGGGCTGCACGTAAGCCGAAGGCGAAGGATCGAGTTGCAAGGCCCGGTGCCGCTGGCACCGGGCTTTTTTCTTTCCCGCGGCGTGAATTCGGCGGTTCCCCTTGGAATCTGTTTGTCGGCGCCGACCGGCCGTGGTAGCATGGGGCACGCTCGCGGCCTGTTCACGGCTTTCCCCTGAAAGGGGGTGCGGCATGGTGCTTGGCACGGACAAACAACGCAGTGTGGAGGTGCCGGTTGTGGCGGGTCTGAATCCGCCGACGAGCGGCGATCCGTCGGCGTGGAGTTCGTACTTCGAGGACCTGTACCGGGATGCGGCGGGGGATGCGGCGCGGGTTCCCTGGGCGCATGAGCGGCCGAGTCCGGCGCTGGTGACGTGGCTCAACCGGGAGGCGCCGGGGTTGATGCGGCCCGGGGCGCGGGTGGCGGTGGTCGGTTGCGGGCTTGGGGACGATGTGCGGGAGTTGGCCGATCGCGGGTACGACCCGGTGGGGTTTGATGTTTCCCCGACGGCGGTGGAGTGGGCGCGCCATCGGTTCCCGGCGTTGCGGGACCGGTACGTGGTGGCGGATGCGATGAGCCCCCCACCGTCGCTGCAGCGCCGGGCGGACTTGGTGGTCGAGATCAACACGCTACAGGCGGTGCACCCAACGCTGCGGGAGCGGGTGGCGCGGGGCGTTGTATCGCTTGCGCGGCCCAAGGGGCTTGTGCTGGCGGTGTGCCGCGGGCGGGAGCCGGGTGAACCTGCGGCGACGGCTCCGCCGTTTGCGCTGACGGTGGATGAGTTGACGGGTTTGTTTGGCGCCTGCGGCTGGGCGCCGATGCGCGAGGTGGATGATTTTCTGGATGATGAATCGCCGGCGCGGCGGCGTTTGCGGGCGGCGTTCCGGAAGCGGGAGAGTTGAGGCCTTAGGGGGTGACGTCGGGGACGGGGTCGGGGAGGGTGGGGAAATCGGTGCTCTGGATCTGGCCGCCCTCTCGGAGGTGGACGAGGATGGGGTTGACCCACTTGTCGATCATGGTGCGGAGCATGGGGGTTCGGCGGGGATTGTGGCCGACGGACTGGGCCTCGCGGAAGCCCTCGTCGATGGGCGTGCCGAAGTGGTGGGCCTTGTAGAGCAGGCAGGCGAAGCCGGTGCGTTCGGTGCCGGCGCCGCAGTGGATGAGGACGGGCTGGTTGGCGGGGTCGGAGGCGAGGCGGAGCGCCTGGATGTACTCGTTGGGGTTTCCGGACGAGTCGCCGTACAGGTGGAAGACGTAGCGGGTGACGCCGAGGGCCTCGGCGGCGCGGTGGTTGCGGCGTTCGCCTGGCGCCTGGCCGTGGATGGTGGAGCCGAGATCGATGATGGTGCGGATCTTGTGTTCGCGGATGACGCTTTCGAAGGCGGCGGGCGTGAGCTGCCCTGAGCGGTAGACCTTGCCGGGATCGACGGTGTGGAATCGCTTGGGGAAGAGGTTGGGGACGACGCCCGTGTAGGCGAAGCGGGCGCCGAGGGCGACGGCGAGAAGGGTGGTGAGGATGATGGAAAGCCGTCGGGCGCGACGGCGGGCGCTCATCTCGGGCATCGGGAGGAGGGTACGCGCGCGTACGATGACGGGCATGGACAGGGAAGTTCCATCGGCCGGGGGAGAGCCCGGAGTCGGAGGCGTGGGGCCGGGGCCGGCTGCGCGCCGGCAGGCGTTTCCCGGGACGGTGGAGCGGTTGATCGCGGAGTTCGCGAAGCTGCCGGGGATCGGGCGGCGGTCGGCGGAGCGGCTGGCGTTTCACGTGCTCAAGTCGGAGCCGGGGGCGGCCCTGGGGCTGGCCCGCGCGATCCAGGATGTGAAGGAGAGGGTGCGGCACTGTTCGGTGTGCTCGAACCTCACGGATGAGGACCCGTGCGCGATCTGTGCGGACCCGTCGAGGGATCGTGGGACAATCCTCGTGGTGGAGCAGCCCAAGGACCTCATCGCCCTGGAGCAGACGGGGATGTACAAGGGGCTGTACCACGTGCTGATGGGGCGGCTGAGCCCGCTGGACGGGATCGGTCCGGGGGACCTGACCATCGCGGAGTTCCTGGCACGGATCGACGATCCGAAGAAGAACCCGGGGGGTGTGAGCGTGCGGGAGGTTGTCCTTGGACTGAACCCGAACGTCGAGGGGGATGGGACGGCCCTGTATCTTGCGGAGCAGCTCAAGGGCCGGGCGGTGCAGGTTACCCGTCTTGCCCGGGGGTTACCGTCGGGTGGGCAACTGGAGTATGCGAACAAAGCGGTGCTGGCGGATGCGATCCAGGGGCGGCAGAGGGTCGATTAGGAGAGCACGGAACACGCGATGCGATTTGACACCTCCCAGCACATGAAGCTCGGCCAGCAGATGAAGCTGGCGCCCAGGATGATCCAGTCGATGGAGATCCTGCAGATGCCGCTGGCGGAGCTGGAGGAGCGGATCGAGCAGGAGCTGGAGAGCAACGTGACGCTCGAGGTGGCAGAGGGGAGCGCGGACCGGCGGCAGTTGCTGGAGGAGCAGAAGTCCGCGGAGCGCGAGGCGCGGGAGAACGAGCGGCCGCTGTCGGTGGATGAGAAGCAGGGGGCGAGCGACTTTGAGCGGCTCGAGTCGTTCGAGTCGGCGAACCCGGACCTGGCGGAGAACGAGTACTCGAACGCCGCGGCGGACCAGGCGACGACCCGCGACTTTGAACCTTCGACGTTCTCGCGAGCTCGTTCGGACGGGGACCGTGACGGGAAGATGGACGCGATGGCGGCGGCGCCGGCGCGGTCGGCGTCCTTGCAGGAGCAGTTGCTGGAGCAGTGGTCGCTGGCGGACGTGCCGGCGGAGCTGCGGGAGGCGGGGGCGCTGATCCTGTCGTTCATCGAGGACGACGGGTATGTGCGGACGCCGCTGGAGGTGATCGCGGACCGTGCGCCGGCGGGGGCGATGCGTCCGAGCGTGGCGGTGCTGGAGGCAGCGCTGGCGGAGCTGCAGGCGCAGCTGGACCCACCGGGGACGGCGGCGCGGGATGCGCGGGAGTGCCTGCTCATCCAGATCGAGGCGATGCAGCGGGCGGGGGCGGCGAGCCCGGATGCGCTGGCGATCGCGAAGCGGATGATCGCGGACCACATGGACGACCTGACGCAGAACCGCCTGCCGCGGATCAGCGAGAAGACGGGGTTCTCGATCGAGCAGATCAAGACGGGGCTGGAGCTGATGAAGCGGCTGAGCCTGGCGCCGGCGCGTCGGCTGGTGGAGGAGTCGCCGCCGCCGATCATCCCGGATGCGATCGTGGAGTACGACGAGGAGCAGGACCGGTACATCGCGTACCTGAACGATTCGCGGCTGCCGAACCTGCGGATCAACAAGCAGTACGCGGAGATGGCGCGGGACAAGAACGTGCCGAAGAAGGACCGGGAGTTTCTGAAGACGAACATGAGCAACGCGCAGTGGCTGATCGATGCGGTGGGGCAGCGGCGGCATACGCTGCTGCGGGTGATCGGGGTGGTGGTGGAAGCCCAGCGGGAGTTTTTCGACTACGGGCCGCAGGCGATGAAGCCGTTGCCGATGACGCAGGTGGCGGAGCAACTGGGGATCCACGTGGCGACGGTGTCGCGGGCGGTGGCGGAGAAGTACCTGCAGACGCCGCGGGGGATCGTGCCGCTGCGGAAGTTCTTCACAGGCGGCCTGGCGACCGAGAGCGGGGAGGACATGAGTTACGATGCGGTGCGGGCGGCGCTGCAGGAAGTGATCGCGGCGGAGGACAAGGGCAAGCCGCTGTCGGACGAGGCGATCGTGGAGGCGCTCAAGGGGAAAGGGATTGAGATCGCGCGTCGGACGGTGGCGAAGTACCGGGACCAGCTCGGGATTCCCTCGGCCCGTTTGAGGAAGACCTTCTGATGGGCTTTGACCAGAGCAACGCGATGGCGGGGGGCGGCGGCGAGCACCTGCCCGATCCGCTGCCGGCGGACCCCATGCCGCTGTTTCGTGCGTGGTGGGACGATGCGCACGCGAAGCACGTTCAGCCGAACCCGAATGCGATGACCCTGGCGACGGTGGACGCGGATGGTCGGGTGAGCGCGCGGATCGTGCTGTGCAAGGCGTTCAACATGGCGGATGGCGTGTTCGTGTTCTACACGAACTACACGGGGCGGAAGGCGGTGGCCATCGAGGACGGGGCGTCGGGGCCGCTGGGGAAGGGTCGGGTGGCGCTGGTGTTCCACTGGGACGACCTGGATCGGCAGGTGCGTGTGGAGGGTGTGGCCGTGCGTTCGCCGGCGGAGGAGAGCGATGCGTACTTCGCGACGCGGCCGTGGCAGAGTCGGATCGGGGCCTGGGCGAGCGACCAAAGCCGGCCGATCGACTCGCCCGGGGCGATGCTGATGAAGCTCGCCGAGACGATGAAGCGGTTCGGACTGGACCCATTCAATCCGCCGGGGGAAGGGGCGAGCGTGTCGATCCCGAGGCCGCCGCACTGGGGTGGTTATCGGGTCTGGGCGGACCGGATGGAGTTGTGGGCGGCGGGCGCGGGTCGGCTGCACGACCGGGCGGTGTGGAGCCGGGCGCTGGTGCGCGAGGGGGCGTCGCTGCGGGCGGGCGCGTGGTCGGCAACCCGCTTGCAGCCGTAGGACGCGGGGTGCGCTAGGGACAATTCCTGTTGTCGGGCGCGGCTATCGGACTTCGATCAGTCAAGTTTGAGGGATGGCGGACCGACCTCTTATGGTCGCCAATGTGTGCCCGGGCGTCCGGGTGTGTTGTTCCCGGACGAATCAGCAGAGGGAAGTCCGATCGCATGAAACCCCGGGCGTTTCTATCCGCGGCCGAAGTTGAGGGGCTCCTCCAGAGCCTGGACACCAAACTTGAAGGGGTCGGGATTGAGACGCAGCCGGAGGTGGCGGCGCGTGTGCTCAAGCTGGTGTCGGACCCGCAGTCCGGGCTGAAGCAATACGCGGACGTGATCAAGAACGACCCGGCGATCTCGGGACGGTTGCTGCGGCTGGCGAACTCGGCTTACTTCGCGCAGCGGCAGCCGGTGACGGGGCTGGAGCGGGCGTGCGTGCTGCTCGGGCTGGAGCGGCTGAAGGCGGTGTCGCTTGGTTTCTACCTGAGCCGGGCGGCTTCGGGGGATGGGGCGCACGGGGTGGCGCGCCGGGTGTGGGGCGAGGGGGTGTACCGGGCGTGCCTGTCGGCGGAGATTGCGCGCGAGGTGTGCCCGGGGCATGCGCCAGAGGCGTTCGTGGTCGGATTGATGCTGGATGTGGGCATCCCGATCATGTGCCGGCTGCTGGGCGCGCCGTACCTGAAGATGCTGGACGAGCAGCGCACGCCGACGCGGCAGTTCCGCGAGGAGTTCCAGAGCCTGCCGTTCACGCACGTGGATGTGGCAACGGCCCTGATGCGGCGCTGGAGGATGCCGGAGCTGCTGGCCAAGCCGATCGAGCGGCACCACGCCGCGCCGGTCGAGGGCACGGGGAGCCCGACGCCGATGCAGCGGCTGCAGAGGATTGCGTACTACGTGGGGTCGTTGCAGCTTGAATCGAGCGCGGAGCCGCGCGAGACGGCGCCGATGCCGCTGACGGCGGAGCGGCTGCTCGGGCTGCGGCCGGATCGCCTGGCGGGCATTGTGGCCAAGTCGAGCGGTGAATACAGCGCGCTGTCGGAGTTGTTCAAGGACACGGCGGACTCGATCGGCGATGTGGGCGCGATCGCGGACCGGGTGCAGAACCAGTTGATCGAGATCATTGACCGCACGATGTCCAAGCAGCTCTATGACGAGACGGCCAAGGGGCCGGAGCGGTTCGCGATCGGCACGCAGAACATCGAGATCGAGGTCGGCGGGCCGGATGATGCGGTGGCTTACCTGAGCGATTCGAACGGGAAGCGGCTGCTTTCGCACGCGTTCCGGCCGCGGTCGGACCGGGCGGAGTCGATCCTGTATGCGTTGGGGCTGGACGAGGTGAGCCGGGAGGATGCGGAGCTGCTGACGGACTATCTTCGCTCGCTGGCGGCGTGAGAACGCTGGGGCGGGTACGCGTCCGGTCCGTCGGGCCGAGGTGAGGGCACGGTTCTGGTGAATTGCGTCGAAGTCGCCAAGCCGACTTCGATGGCATGGTCGGGCGTGATCTTGTCGATGCCGCGGCGTCGGAGCGGATAGCGTTTCAGTCGGCGAGGGGTGGGCCGGAGCGTGAGCGTTTGTGCTCGCGGATTCGGCGGAAGAGCTCGCGGACGGGGAGGGGCTTGTGGCCGGCGCGGATGCGGGCGGCGCCGAGTTGGTACATCAGCCGCCATTGGCGGATGGTGACGGCGAAGGCCCAGAGGAGGGATCGGGCGGGGTCGTAGATGTTGGTGGACTCGCCGGTGACACCGTTGAGTTCGATGATGCGGAAGCCCTCGCCGCGGCGGAGTTTCTCGTCGGATTCGTAGCGGAGGTCGAAGCGGCCGATGTCCAGCCCGCCGCGGAATGACCGGGCGATGGCGTCGATGCGGGCCTCGAGTTCGGGGGTGATGAGGTCGCTGCCGTCGGAGAACAGCGTGCCCTGGCAATGGTTGCCGGACTCGGCGAGGCGGAGGGCCTGGCCGTCGGAGAGGATGGTGCGGCGGTCTGGCGCCCAGCGTTCGAGGAAGATGCCGGCCTGGGCGTGGAAGCGCGGGTGGCGGAGGATGAGGTCCTCGAGGGGGCGCCGGCCGTCGCCGGTGAGGATGGGGAAGGTCTTGCGGGTGATGGAGAAGATGCGACCGACGGTGGGTGAGCCGGGCGGCGCGTCGAGGTCGCGGGCCCAAAGGATGCCGCACTCGTTGGGACCGGGGTGGTACTCCTGGACGATCGCGGGCGCGTGCATGGCGGCGAAGTAGTGGCGTACGTCCTGCTCGGAACGGGCGAGTTTGACGGCGAAGCCGCGGTAGCCGGCGTCGGGCTTGAGGATGACGGGGAAGGCGAGGGCGGGGTCGGCGGTGATGGCGGCCAGGGCTTGCGTGGCGCGAGTTTCGGGGCTGCCGCGTTCGATGCGGATGGAGCGGAGAACCCATGGGTGTGCGTCGGCGAGCGCGTCAAGGATGGCCTGCTTCGACTCGCCGATGACCCCCCCACCGCTGTCGATGCCGGGATTGCAGGCGGTGAAGGCGATCGGGCCATGGCGGAGGCCCCAGACGATGTAGAACGGGGCCATGGGCCAGTACAGGAGTTCGGCGGGCCAGTATTCGCGGCGGGTGAGGCGGGTCCACGACATGCGGAGGCGGCGGCGGCCGTGACGGGTGAGCAGGAGCTCCGCCGAACGGATGAGGGGGATGGTGAGGGCGATGCCGAGGAGGCAGCCGATGGGGCCGAGGGAGGAGGTGAGGGGGCGGATGATGAACGCGTAGGAGGCGATGGAGGCGATGAAGTAGCCGAGCATCCACAGGCACCAGGCGAGGAACGCGGCGGTGAAGAAGCGGAGCGGGAAGAGCCGGTGGAAGCCTGCGGCTTCGAAGGCGGTTTCGAGTTCGTGGGGGACGAGGCGAGTGGCGAGGGCGGCGCGGATGGGGTGCGCGGAGAGGATGTCGCGCCAGTGTGAGGGGGTGCGGGCGGCGGTGCCGCGGCCGATGATGCGCGGGGCGTGGGAGAGTCGCCGGCCGCGGAGGTAGAAGCGGACGGCGGCGGTGAGTTGGAGGATGAAGAGGGCGGCGAAGGCGATGCCGTTGTCGATGAGGCCGGAGGCGACGGCGAGGAAGAGCAGGATGGCGCCGGTGCGGAACCGCCAGAGCAGGAGGAGAAAGCCGGCGATGGTGAGGATGATCCAGTTGGCGCGATGGAAGGCACTTTCGAGCCAGCGGCCCGGTGTGCCAAAGAGCGGCGCAGGTTCGGGGGCAAGGTCGGCACGCTGGCGGAGGGCGGGAATTCCGGGCTCATCGTGGCGGCGGAGGAGGGGGAGGATGTGCGAGGCGGCGAGCTCGGGCTGCAGGAAGGGGTAGAAGTGGCTGTGCTCGGTGATGACCAGGCGGCTGGGCTGGATGAGGTCGTGCGAGTGCTCGGCGGCGTAGGGAGGAACGAGGAAGTCGTGCCGACCGTGGAGGATGAGGGTGGGCGTGGTGAGGCGCTGCATGATCCCCGTGAGGGGGCGCATGTCGGTGTCCCAGAAGTTCCGCATGGAGGCGCGGATATCGTCGAGCGGGGCGAGGAGGCCAAAGTGTGGGATGGCATAACGGGCGAGTGTCGCGGCGGCGTAACCCGCGGCGTACTTGGCGTGCTCGGCGAAGTACGACCGCGTGCCTTCGACACTCTGGTCGGAGATGGAGGCCATGAGCGTGAGGGAGGCGATTCGATCGGGGGCCTTGTCGGCCATGTGCATGCCGACGCCGCCGCCGAGGGACCAGCCGATGATGTGCGCCCGCGGGATCTTGAGTTGGTCCATGAGCCCGAGGATCTGGCGGGCGTGGGCCTCGATGGAGAGGTCGGGGGGATCGCGGGTGGAATCGCCGAAGCCGGGGAGGTCGGGGGTGAGGACGCGGTAGCCGTGGGATTGAAAGGCACGGGCGAGGGGCGCGAGTTCGCGGGCGCGGCCGGGGGAGCCGTGGAGGATGATGACGGGGGGGCGTGCGTGGTCGGATTGGGAGGGGAAGTCGTCGTAGGCGACCCGAATGTGGGTTGCCTCGCTGTCACGGTGGCCAAAGGCGCGGACCGTTGCAGAGGGACGATGAACATTGGGGGCGGTTGGCCGTTCGACGGCCCACGACAGCAGCACGAGTAGCGCGTAAAGTGCCAGCGGCAGCCCACGGCGCCACACGTGGCGGGTCCTGTGTTTCGACTCTGGCGGAATGGAAGACAATCAGTGTCCCGGTTCACTCAGCGCTGGAGACTGTCAGCGGAGTGTGTTTGCGCTTGCGAATCTCCGGATTCCCCAGTTGCCCGCACGCGCCCATCATGTCGCGACCCTTGGTGCGGCGACGTTTGACATAGGCTCCCGCGGCGGCGAGCCACTCCATGAACCGGGTGACATCCGCTTCATCCGGTGCAGGCCAGGGAGAATCACGGCGCGGGTTGTACGGGATGAGGTTTACGCAGGCGGGGAGCGGAGCGACGTACTCCGCCAGCTCGCGGGCGTGTTCCGGCGCATCGTTGACGCCGGGGATGAGCACGTACTCGATGCAGATCTTCGCGCCGCCGTACTTGGGCCAGTCGAGGAGAACCTCGCGAAGTTCGGCCATGGGCATGGCACGGTTGATGGGCATGATTTGCGAGCGGATGCGGTCGTTGGGGGCGTTGACGGACACGGCAAGGTTCAGGCGATGCCAGCCGGGCTGGTGGATCTGGGCCGCGAGTTTCTTCATGCCGTCGATACGACCGACGGTGGAGACCGTGATCTTGTTCATGGCGACGTGCGCGCCGAGGTGGTCGGTGAGGACAGCGATGGCCTGGATGACGTTGTCGAAGTTGTCCAGCGGCTCGCCCATGCCCATGAAGACGATGTTCTTGGGGCGGATACCGAGCACGTGCGCGGCGGTAAACCACTGGGCGACAATCTCGTGGGGCTCGAGCGAGCGGATCAGGCCCATCTGCGCGGTTTCGCAGAACGTGCAGCCCATGGCGCAGCCGACCTGGCTGGAGACGCAGAGGGTGTAGGTGCGGATGCCGCCGCGGCCGATCATCGGAATGAGAACGGATTCGGAGGTGGCACGCCGCTCCGAGGCGTGCGTGCCGGTGGCATTGTCGCGAGCCGTACCTGGGGCAGAGGCATCGCCCAAAGACAGGCCTCGGAGAGGCGTGCCACCGAGATCGAGCACGAACTTGATGACCTCACCCTCTGGAGACTCGGACCGGAGCTGGCGGACGATGGGCGGAAGGTCGATCGAAAGGCCGGTGGCGGCGCCTTGGCGGAAGAGGTCGCGGTAGAGGGCGCGCGTGTCGCCCTTAAGGTGCGCGTACGCCGCGGCGAAGGGTGCGGCGGTAAGCGAGAGGGGATGCGGGGCGGGGGCGGTCACGGGGAAGGGTAGACGCGGACGGAGGAAAAGCCGCCGCGGAGGGCGCGGCGGGGGCACGGGGGCCGGGGTGCGGATCGACGAAGGATCAGGGCTGGCGTTCGAGGCCGGAGACGGGGCGTGCGGGGGGTTCCTCGCGGCTCATCATGGTGTCGAGCATGGTGCCGATGAGGGCGGTGGTGGAGCCGTTGGCGGCGCCGCTGCCGGTAACCATGACGCGCGGGGCGATCTGGATGTTGCGTTCGCCGACGATCTTGAGGACTTCGATGAGGGCGGCGTTGGACTTGCCGATCTGGTCGGCGATGAGCTTGTAGGCGTCGGACTGGGCCTTGGCGCGGATGGTGATGGCCTCGGCCTCGGCCATGGCCTCGGTGATCTTCTGCTTCTTGGTCTCCTCGGCGATCTTGGCGGCGTAGGCGGCGGTGGCGAGGCGCTTTTCTTCCTCGGCTTCCTGGGTGGCGCGGGAGAGTTGGCGCTTCTGCTCGGCGGCCTTCTGCTGCTCCTGGAACGTCAGGAGTTCCTGCTTGGCGATTTCGCGGTCGGTCTGGGTCTTGAGGAGGTTGCCGAGGGTTTTCTCGTCGCCGATGTCGCCGATGCGGACGGCGGTGACGGTGACACCGAAGCGTTCCATCTGCTTGGCGAGCATGGTGAGGGACTGCTGCTCCTGGTGGGAGCGCTGCTGAACGTAGTCGAGGGCGCGGACGCTCTCGGCGTTGTTGCGGAAGATGGCGCGGACGGCGGAGTTGAGCGCGTTGCGGAAGCGTTCCCCTTCATCATCGCCGAGCTTGGCCACGACGACCGGCGCGTTCTTGGGTTCGACGATGTACTCGATCCGGACATCCACCGGGAAGGTGAAGCCGTCGCTGGTGCGGACGGTGATTTCGCGTTCCTCCGTTTGCGCCGCCTTCTGACCGGCGGCGGTCGGAGGGGGAGTGATCGGCGCTGGAGCTGAGGCGGAGGCCGAGTAGTGCGCGATCATCTGGGTCGTCCAGACCTCGACGACGGTGTAGGCGTCGGTATTGATCGGGTACTTGCCCGGGGGAAGGGTCGCGTGACGGATGCCCATCTCGCCTTCGCGGGCGAGCATGAGGCGATCGGCCGCGGGATCGTCTCCGCCGGTGGATTCGAGCAAACCGGCGACGCCGGACACGGTCATGGTCGGCGGCGTTCCGAAGTTGGCCTTGAGGACGGCGACCTCACCCTGGAGGACTTCCGTGACGGGGACCATCTTGACCTTGAAGAGGGCGGTGTTGAGGCGGTACTTGCCGGGCGTGAGGACGGAGGCCTGCGTGCCGCGGACGCCCTTGCCGGTGGTGAGGAAGTAGCGGGCGTCGAGCATTTGCTTGAAGTCGTCGGCCTTCCACTCGGGAGCGATGACCTGTCCGGCGGGGAGTGGGAGGCCGTCCTTGGCATCGATGATGGCGATCTGGCCGGAGGGGACTTCGGTGAGGGGGACTTCCTGCACCTCGTAGATGATGGGCCAGAACCAGAAGTGCCAGCCCGGGGCGAGGACGTCGGCCTGGACGCCTTGCTCGCCGTTGACGGCGATGTACGCTCCACCCTGGAGGCTGCGGGTGCCGATGTTCTTCACGACGATCCCGACCTCGTCGGAATCGATGTGGCGGACGGAACTGGCCACGATCGAGCCGACAAGGATGACCAGGGCGAGCAGGCCCGCCGCGGCCTTGAGTGACTTCTCGGGCAGTTTGGAGGCGGCAACGAGAATCGTGACGGCGAGACCGAAGCCAACGAGAATGATCATGACGCCCATGTGAATCTCCCCGCGGACGCCGGGTGTGCGTGTGAAGCGAGACGGCCGGCGTCACGAGCATCTTTGGCAGGTTGCATGGACAGTTTCAGAAAAACCGGCGCGGATTCGCCAGTTTTTCGGCGGCACACAACCGGTGGTGGTGCGCCCCAAGGGCGTTCGGGCGCTGGACCCCTCGGCTCGGTCAGAACTGCTCGGGCGCGACGAGGTCGGCGATGGCCTGGCGGCGGCGGATGAGCCGGGTCGAGGCGCCCTCGACGAGGACCTCGGCGGGGAGGCCGTGGGAGTTGTACGTGGAGGCCATGGACATGCCGTAAGCACCGGCGGTGAAGACGGCGAGCAGGTCGCCTTGCTTCATGGGCGGGAGGAAGCGGTCCTTGGCGAGGAAGTCGGAGGACTCGCAGATGGGGCCGACGACGTCGCACCGTTCGAGGCCGGGCATGGACTGGGCTTGGGCGCGGCGCTCGGGGATGAAGTTCGGGCCGGGGGCAACGGGCCAGACAAAGTGGAAGGCGCTGTAGAGGGCGGGGCGGAGGAGGGTGTTCATCCCGGCGTCGCAGATGATGAACTTCTTTGGCACGGGCGCGCCGTCCGGGCCGGCGCCCCAGCCGTCCTTGACGTACAGGACACGCGTGAGCAGAACGCCGGCGTTGGCGGCGATGGAGCGGCCGGGCTCGAGGATGACCTTCAGCCCCTTGGCGGCGCGGTCGCGGAGGAGGGGGACAATGGCCGCGGCGTAGTCGGCGGCGAGCGGGGACCTGGCGGTTTCGTAGTCGGCGCCGAAGCCTCCGCCGAGGTCGAGGGTGGAGACGGTGAAGTGTCGGGCGGCGAGTTTATCGATGAGGGCGAGGGCCTTCTGGATGGCGTCGATGTAGGGGGCGACTTCGTAGACGGGGGAGCCGATGTGCAGGTGGAGCGCATCGAGTTTCAGGAAGTCGTCGCGCCCATAGGTCTCAAAGAAGCGGACGGCGCGCCCGATATCGACGCCGAACTTGGAATCGCGCTTGCCGGTGGAGGTGTAGGCATGGGTGCGGGGGTCGACGTCGGGGTTGATGCGGAGGGCGCCGCGGGTGCGGATGTTCAGGCGCCGGGCGATCGAAGCGATGGTCTCGAACTCGGGCTCGGATTCGATGTTGAAGTAGGCGATGCGGGCGCGCAGCGCGGCGTCGATCTCGGTCTGGGTCTTGCCGACGCCGGCGTAGACGATTCTTTCCGGGGGCGTGCCGGCGAGGAGGGCCCGGTGCAGTTCGCCGCCGGAGACGACGTCCATTCCGCTGCCGCGCTCGGCGAGGATTCGGCCGATGTGGATGTTGGGGCAGGACTTGACGGAGAAGCAGATGAGCGGGTGGAGTTCGGCGAAGGCGGCGGCGAGGCGGTCGTAATGGCCTTCGAGCGTGGCGCGGGAGTAGATGTAGGTGGGCGTGCCGAAACGTTCCGCGAGGTGGCGGAGTGGATGGCTTTCGCAGTGAAGGTCGGGGGTGTAGGCGAAGGCGTCCATGGGGGAGGATGGTACGACCCGCCTTGTGGTGGTGCGTTCGACCGTTTTGACCGATACACTTGGAGCGATGACGCAGGTCACCGAAGCCATCTTCGCCAATGGCGTCCTCAAGCCCGAGGGCAAGCTGACGCTCCGCGAACATGAACGTGTGCGTGTGATCGTGGAGTCGCTGGATCAGCCTGATGAGGCGGGTCGTGCGGAGGCGCTGCGGGAGTTCCGTGAAGGCGTTGCCCGGATGAAGTTCACTTCCAACGGCGGCGGATATCCCAGTCGGGATGAACTTCATGAACGCCGTTGATACGAACATTCTGCTGTATGCCTGCGATGCGCGGGACCGCGACAAGCAGCAAAGGGCGTTCGAGTTGATCGCCAACCTGCGAAACACCGTCATGCCATGGCAAGTGGCCTGTGAGTTCGTGGCGGCTTCACGGAAGCTCGCCTCGTACGGCTTCACGCAAGCGGATGCCTGGTCGAGGCTTGCCACTTTGGTCAAACTCTTTCCGCTCCTTATGCCGCCTGCGGCGACGCTGGATCGGGCGCGGGTGTTGCACCTCGAACGCGGGATCGCTTTCTGGGATGCCATGATCATCGCGGCGTGCCTTGAGGGGGGGGGTGACGAGGTTGTACTCGGAAGATGCGCCCGGTGGACTGGTCACCGGTTTGGAAGTGATCAATCCATTTGGGTGAGCGAAGACTTGATGTCTCGTCTCGTATCGCGCTTCGGATACGGAAGGCACCCGCTCCATTACCGTCGCGGTTCGGATACCCCCAGTTTCTTCGCCAACTCGTCCCTCACGACCTTCGCATCGACCCTTTGCCCCTGCGCGGCGGCGAGTTTGACCACTTCGCCCACGAGGCGGCCGATCGCCGCGGCCTTGCCGGCGCGGACGTCGGCGGCAACCTTGTCGTTCTTGGCGATTACTTCATCGCACCAGCGGTCGAGGGCGGCGTCGTCGCGGATGATGAGCAGGCCCCGGTCGCCGGCGAGGGTTTCGACATCGCGCTCGGGTACGCCGAGGGTGGCCGCGCCGGCGGGGGGACGCCCCGGCTCGCAGAGGATCCCGAAGAGTTCATCCGCGCCCGCGGCGCTGAGTTTGCCTTCCTCACGGAGGAGGGCGATCTGCGCGATTTCATCGCCGGTGATGCCCAGGTCGCTGATGAGCACGTCGCGCTCGTTGGCGCGTTTGGCGCCGCTCTGCAGGATGAAGTTGGCGGCGGCCCTGCCGGCGCGGGGGGCGTCCATCCCGCGGCGCTGCATGGCGTCGATCGCGGCCTCGCAGAGCAGGCAGACGTCGCGTTCCTCGACCAGGGCCGCGGCCTCCTTGGCGGCCAGGGCGTACATCTCCATGTACCGCTTCTGCCGAGCGAGGGGGAGTTCGGGCAGGCGCGCGGCGACTTCATCCCGCCAGGCGCGGCTGATGACCACGGGGAGCAGGTCGGGGTCGGGGAAGTAGCGGTAGTCGTGGGCGTCTTCCTTCTCGCGCTGGATGGACGTCTGCTGGCGTGCATCATCCCAGCCCATGGTGCGCTTCTGGCCCGCGCCCATCTCACGGCCATCGCCGAGCCAGCGGCGGGGCTGCTCGCGGAGTTCGTGCTCGATCGCGCCGCGCAGGGCCTTGAAGGAGTTCAGGTTCTTCACCTCCGTGATGGGCGTGGTCGCGGTTCTGCCGTCGTCGAGGGTGAGGATGGTGTTGATGTTGGGCTCGAAGCGGATGTGGCCCTTTTGCATGATGCCCTCGGTGACGCCGAGGAAGCGACAGATGTTCCGGAGCATGCGGGCGAAACTGAGGACCTGGTCGGCGTGGGTGAAGTCGGGCTGGGTGACGATTTCGAGCAAGGGTGTGCCGGCACGGTTCCAGTCCACGATGGAGAAGTCGATCGCGCCGCCGCCGGGAGCCTCGTGCAGGAGCTTGCCCGCGTCCTCTTCCAGGTGGGCCCGGATGATGCCGATGCGGGCGGGCTCGGCGTCGGGGATGATGAAGCCCTTGTCGTCGGTCGCGGGGACATCGACAGCGCCGTCGAAGCAGAGGGGAAGGTCGTACTGGCTGATCTGGTACCCCTTGGGCAGGTCGGGGTAGAAGTAACTCTTGCGGTCCCACTTGGTCCGCTCGGCGATGGAGCAGTTCAGGGCGAGGCCGACCATCATGGCCATTTCGATCGCCGCGCGGTTCATCACGGGCAGCGCGCCCGGCAGGGCGAGCACGACGGGGTCGATCAGGGAGTTGGGTTCGGCGCCGTCGAACTCGGGATGAGCGGGGCTGGGGCAGCGTGAGAACATCTTGGTCCGCGTTGCCAGTTCGACGTGGACTTCGAGGCCGACCTTGAGTTGCACGGACTGGATCCGCGGCATGGGCGCATGCTATCCGCCTTGGGTCGCGCGCTGTTCGCGGACGGTCCGGTAGGTTCCCGGGATTGTCGCGCGGATCGCGGGGCGATAACGGGAGGGGGCGGGCAATCGTCACATCCGGGCGCGGGGCGGCGTCGGCGCGGGCCGGAACATGGCCGCGGCGTTCGGCGGTTGCCATATTCCCCTACGCCCCGGGTGTTCGGGGCCGCGGGAGGCTGCTTGCATGGGACGGCCCAACGACCTCTTTGGTCCTGAAACGCTGGATCAGGATTCGACTTCATCCCCCCCACCGCCCTCTCCCTGCCCACCGCCGGCGAGGACGGACGCCACGCCGCCCGCGGCGGACGACGGCCTGATCACGGTGAGCGGGATGGAGAACGTGGCGCTGATCTTTCTTTCCATGAGCGGGATCCGCGAGCACCAGGCGGACATGGTGCAGCGGCGGCTGATGGCGGTGGCGGAGCGGTCGCACGGGAAACTGGCGGTGTCGCTGTCGGAGGTCTCGGCGCTGAACTCGTCGGGGATCAACGCGCTGGTGGCGGTGCACGCCAAGTGCGTCGAACTTGGGGGGCATCTCGCGCTCTTTGCGCTCTCGCCGGAGATCCGGAAGGTCTTCAAGGTGACGAAACTGGACAAGAAGATGATCCTGGCGGAGAACGTGCACGAGGCGGTGCAGTCGTTCACCAAGCCGAAGAAAGGCTTTCTGCGCGGGGCGTTTACGTGGGCCAAGCAGGAGCGGGATGCGGCGTGAGGCGGCTTGCACGATCACGCCCCGCGCGCCGGGAGGCCGATTGCGCCCCCTATGAGCACCCCGCCGCGTACCGGTTCAGGAAGCACTGGAAGTCCGCGGCGTTGATGGCGTTGTCCAGGTTGCAGTTCGCGTAGGGGTCCTTCGCCGCGTACTTGGTGATGAAGCACAGGAAGTCGTTGGCCGTCAGGCGGGGCGAACCGCCCGAAAGGTCGCAGTCCGCGTAGCAGTTGGGGCAGCCGACCCACTTGAGGAGCCACTTGCCCTGGCTTCCGCCGCCCGCGTACACCACGTTGCCGGCGATGACCAGCGAATGGCCGGAGGCATCGTTGATCGTGCCCATGTGGACGGCAGTGCTCCCAAAGCCGGCGAGTAAACCCGGACCAAGCGGCTCCCATGTCCGTCCGTCCCACCTGGCGATGTGCTTGGCGGGCACACCGTTGACATCGTTGAAACTCCCCGCGACGTAGATGGCCGGGCCGCGCCCATCGTCGAAGATGGTCAGGACCTGGCCACCCGTGAACGACGTCGGGGTCCCCGTGGGCCACCCGGCGACGGACCACTGGTTGTTGCGGAAGCGGTACAGGCACGGGTAGTTGGTCGAGCCGGGATGGAAACCCCGGACCGAGTACATCGCCGGCCCCGTGCCGTCGTCAAACGTCACGGCGCACGTCGAAGGGAAGTTCTGGTACGGGTTATGCACGACCCCGGAGTTCGGAACGGACCACTGGCCATTCTCCATCATCGCGAATCCATAACCAGTTTGCCCCCCGAACTGCCATAGCCCCCCAAATACGAACAACGCCGGACCGTTCCCGTTGTGTTCGATCTCGATATGCCTCAGATCGCCCGCACTCGAGGGTGGCCCGAGCGCTTCCCATTCGTGCCCGAGCCACTTGGCCGGTCGCCCATAGAAGTCGATCCCATAGATCGCCATGCCATCGCCGAGGTCCGCCGACAGAAACGGCGCCTGGAACTGGCCTGACCAGAAGTTGAAGGGCATGGGGTGCCAATGGTCGCCAACCAGTTTGTATGCCCGTCTCGTCGCGTACCGAGTGGCCTGCGGTCCACGGGTACCCGTCTGCACGTAGAGGTGAACCCCAGCCCCATCATTGAGAGCCTGAAGATATAAAAGGCCGCTCGTGTCCGGAATGCCCTTGCGTGTCATCTGAACCCACGAAGAGTGAGCCCAGCGATACAACTCATCTCGGGCTGATTGATAGGAGTAGCCAAAGAGCTGTGGCCCATCCGCTGTTGTGAGGGGTACGTATGTGACCTGCGGCGACCCCGGCAAAGAGAGTAACGGCAACGTAGTCCAGTACGGCTGGCAGTCCTGGGCCGCGATCGCCCCCGCCAGGCCGAACACAGTCGTAATCGCCACCCCCCGCCGCCCGAACCGATTCAGTTGACTTCTCATACAAACACCTGTTTGCCGGCAATGTACTCGGCCCGACGGCGCACGCCGGCGGCTGCCGGCGTGCGCCCGAAGAATGCCCCTCGGCGCTTACGGCTCGCCAGATTCAATCCGCATGACTACCCAGTCGTCACCGGACACGGCGTGCTCCGACACGCCATTCACGAAAATCGTGCCCTTCACGTGGTTCGGTGCCGCTGCTTCGATGTTGCCCGTCCAAATGAACCGGGCCTCATCACGGCCATCAACCGTCCCCCACGCAGCAGAGTAGAACTCACCTAGATCGTTCCAAAACTCCGGTACTCGTCCGAACTCGGGAAGGAAGAGCGACGTGTAATAGCCCATACATGCGTAGTCCCTGTTTCCTCCCGCTTTCTCGGCATAAGCCGAGATGAACAGCAACGGCAC
The DNA here is from genome assembly GCA_019636625.1 of Phycisphaeraceae bacterium. Classification (GTDB taxonomy): domain Bacteria; phylum Planctomycetota; class Phycisphaerae; order Phycisphaerales; family UBA1924; genus JAHBXE01. The sequence goes on along the minus strand of JAHBXE010000020.1, from coordinate 7,520 downwards.
CGAGGACGGTCCCAATCTACCCCACGCCATGGACATCGGCACGCGGTCGCCAGTGTAAGTCGGATGTGCATCGTTCCAGTGCCCGAACCACTTCCGCTCCCCGAACCCCGTGTACACAATCGTCCCCACAGTCTTGACGCCGCCTACCGGGGACGTCGTGCCCGTCACTGCGACCCGGATGCTCCCCAGCGTGTCCGACTGACCGCTCCCCGAGGCATCGTACACGAGGATGGCCTTTGCATCGTCCGTGTCCTCAACCTGCGGCGGGGTCTGCTGGTGCATGTCCCACAGGTCCACCCATTGGACCGAAAATGCATCGGGCTGTCCGGTAACCGCTGTCGGCATCGCCAAGAACGTCACGTAGTCCTTCGCCGTCTCGCTGCCCCCCTTGGACCGTGTGCCCGTCCCCGCGACCAAACCGACCGCAACACTGGTCGCGGACGCCGTCGCCGCATCGCGGGCCTCATCGCTGTCGCCGGGATTCTGAGGCACGTACAGCGTTCCCAGTTCCGTGCCCCGAAGCCACGGGCCCGACTCCGACACCACCCAGCCGTGCACCGCCATCTGCGTGGCCCCGGGGGTCACGATCGACGGTGTCGTCAGCACCAAGTACGCCGCCCGCTGACCCGCTGACGTCGTCACGAACCCGACCGCCACGGGCACATCGTCCCCGGCGGTATCAAACTTGGATTCCACGATCTTCGCGCCCGACATGTCGTACACCATCAGGTACGCCCCGACGTCCGTCGAGTGCCCGTTGCCCGTCGCGGCGATCGCGATGAACTCTCCGTCGGTTTCCACCGCCACCGGCAACCGGTCTTCGTTCAGCGTCAGGGCCTCCTGCGCGGAACCGAGCAGCGTGAAGGTGCCCGTCGATGGGAAGGTGTCGATCTGCACCGCGACCATTGCCGGCCTCAGGAAGCCCAAGTCGTTGGCCGTCGTGCCCGCCACGACGCCGATCGCAGCGTACTGGTTGACGGTTGAGGGAAGGAACGTTGAGCAGATCGCCGTGCGGACCCTCCGGCTGCCCGTGATCGGCCACTGGAACGTATCCACGATCTGGCCGCCTGCCGCGCCCGTCGGGCCGCCGACGCTCTGCCGGACAAAGTAGAAGGCGCTGTTGGTCGCTGAAGTGAACCGGCTGCCCGTGCTCAACGCCGCGTTGCGCCGGCCAAAGACCCCCGCCGGGCGATCCGGCGCGCCCATCACCGGATTCGTGTCCGGATATCTCTTGTCCCAGAGTTTGCCCTGGGCAAACACTTCATCAGCCCCCCCCCAACATATCGCGAACCCAACAGCGAGCCCAATCCTCGGTCTGCTTCTCATGATCGACTCCTTCCCCCCGCTCTCAGAGTGCTGCAGACTCGAAGCGCACCGTGCGCCTCAGGTCTGTACCAAGAGAAGTCGAAGCAGTTGCACCAAGTGTGACACAAAAAGTGAAGAACGGCCAAGAATTTGTGCGCTGACGCCAACTTTTCGCGGTCTGCGTCCCGGTGAACAGCCCCCCACTCCTACAACCACATCACCCACCTACGCGGCTTCCCGGGCTCTCTGGGGGTCTCTCATGTGGTCGCGATCCCCCGGACGCGGGGGTGTTCGGCCCTGACCATTCGACTCGGATGATCTGGGATCCACCCAACCCGGCGAGACTCGCTCACTTGGCGACCCGCCCCTCGACGGTCAGGGTGACGCGCTTGAGGCGTTTGCGCCGGCGGTGGCGGCGGCTGAGGATGGGGATGGGGAGCACGCCGCGGAGCAGCCAGGCGAGGGCGAGGAGGCCGGCGAGGCAGGTGGCCCAGAACTGCCAGTCGGCGAGGGGGAGGCTCATCGCAGCACCTGGAAGACGAGGAGGGCGGCGGTGTAGGCCAGGCCGGACATCCACGCCAGTTGCAGGAGGGCCCACTTGATGCCCCCGGCCTCGCGCGCGGTGACGGCGAGGGTGGGCAGGCATTGCATGGCCAGCACGTAGTAGACGAGCAGGGACCAGCAGACGGCACGCGTAAAGATGGGGGAGCCGTCGTCGCGCTGGGCGGCGCTGACGGTCCGGAGCACGCCCTCGGCCTCGGGGTCGTCCTGGCCGGAGACGACGACGGCCATGGTGGAGACGAACACCTCGCGCGCGGCGAAACTCGTCACGATGCCCACGGTCAGTTGCCAGTCGTACCCGAGGGGCGAGAAGACGGGCTGGATCAACCGGCCGAGCCGGGCGGCGAAACTCTGCGAGCCCTGGAACCGGGCCTGGACCCGGTCGGCCTCGGCTTCGAGTTCAGAGGCCTTCTCCGGCTGCGTGCCGACCAGGGCGGCGGCCTGCTCGCGGAGCGACTCGGCCCGGGGGTCCGGCCGCGCGATGGGGTAGGCGCTGAGCCACCAGAGGATGATGCAGATGGCCAGGATGTTGGTGCCGGCCTGCTTGAGGAACATCACGGCGCGGTCGTAGGTCGAGATCAGGGCGGTGCGGAAACTGGGGCGCTTGTAGGTGGGCAGTTCGAGGGCCATGGGGCGCGAGGGGCCGCGGAGGATGGTCCGGCGGGCGAGCAGGGCGCTGCCGATGCCCGCGGCGATGCCCACGGCGTAGCAGCCGATGAAGGCGAGGGAGGCCTTGAGGGGCTCATCGCGGAAGAGAACGGTGGTGACGAGGACGTAGACGGGCAGGCGGGCGGAGCAGGTCATGAAGGGGGCGACGAGGATGGTCGCGAGGCGTTCGCGCCGATCGGGGATGGCGCGGGTGGCCATGATGCCCGGCAGGGCGCAGGCGTGAGACGAGAGCAGGGGCATGAAGGCGTGCCCGGGGAGGCCAAAGGGCCGGAGGGCGCGGTCCATGACGAACGCGGCCCGGGCGAGGTAGCCGGTGTCCTCGAGGATCGAGATGAGGAAGAAGAGGAGGCAGATCTGTGGCAGGAAGACGACGGTGGCGCCGACGCCCTGGATCACGCCGTCGGCCAGGAGGCGCGTGAAGAAGCCATCGGGCAGCACGCCCTTGGCCGCGTCGGCCAGCGCGGCGAACGCGCCTTCGAGCAGGCCCATCGGGAGTTGGGCGAGGCTGAAAAGCCCCCAGAACAGGGCGGCCATGATAAGGGCGAAGACGAGCAGGCCGAGGACGGGGTGCGTCACGATGCGGTCGATGCGGTCGGTAAGGGTCTCGGCGTCCGGGTCGGACCGGCCGCGCGAGCACTTGTTCTCAATGTCACCGGCCCAGTCGCGGAGGCCGTCGCGTGTGCCCGGGGGGGTGTGGTTGGGGATGCGGGCGTGACCCATGGCGCGGAGGAGGTCGGCAAGGCCGACGCCGTCGCGGGCGCTGATGGGGACGACGGTGCAGCCGAGGGCACGCTCGAGGGCCTCGGCATCGGTGCGGATGCCGCGCTTCTCGGCGAGATCGACCATGTTCAGGGCGACGACGGTGGGAAGGCGGCGGCGGAGGGCCTCGCCGACCAGCATGAGGTTGCGGGCGAGGTTGGAGGCGTCAACGACGATGCAGACGCTGGTCGGGGCGCCGATCTCCTCCCCCTGGGGCGCGGCGCGGCCCTCGAGCACGGAGCGGCAGACCTCGGCCTCCAGTTGGTCGAGTTCGAGGGAGTAGATCCCCGGAAGGTCGATGAGCGTGACGGGGTGTTCGTGGTCCTCGTCGGCGATCTCGAAGCGTCCGATGCGGGCTTCGAGCGTGGTGCCGGGAAAGTTCGAAGTCTTGTGGCGCAGACCGGTGAGGCGGTTGAAGAGGGTGGTCTTGCCCGTGTTGGGGTTGCCCAGCAGGGCGATGCGCCCGAAGGCGGCGGCGGCTTCCCGGCGCGGCTCGGCCATGGTGCCCGTCATCACTCGCCCCGGTCAAGACGTTCCACAAGTATGCGGTCTGCCAGCGGCCGGGCCAGGCCGATCCGGCACGAGGCCCCGCTCCCCGCCACCACCGCGACGATGCACGGCTCGCCGGCGCGGCAGAGGCGGACCTTCGCGTTGCAGCACAGGCCCATCGCCGCCAGGACCGCCGCATCCTGCCCCGAGTCCGGCGCCCCGCGGACGATCCCGGACTCGCCGGGCTTGAGCTGGTTGAGCGGAACAGGGTTCGCGGGCATGGGAAGAACGCTCCGAGGCGGATATGGAGGATGATACTCTGTTGAGACTCAATCTCAACTCAGACAATTCATTAGAATGCTTCTAAAAGCGTTGATCTTGGTGTGAACGTGTCCCATTGGACCGGAAAACACGGAAAGCTCGCAAGTCCTCGTTGACAGACGCGGCCCGCGAGGCGAGCGAGGTCAGGGCGCATGCAGAAGAGCCCTGAAGGCTGCCCTACCTATCTTGACAATCCGATCCTCCCGTGGCGGCTGTTCTGAGAACAAGCGCAGAAACTGCTGATCGAAGTCGTTGGGCCACACGAGCTTGTGCCGATTCGGCGCGAAACTAGTTTTCAGATTTTCATTGACGCGCAGATTCCGCACTGGTTAGTCTTATCTCCTACACGAAGCGGCTGTCTGGCCGCGGACGGCGCAAGGCATGCGCCGGGGAGACGACGGAGCTGCGGCCCGTGGGGAACTGGGTCGCATCTTCGGCAGGAAGCTGAGCCTTTCTCGGGCGGCCGCTGCGCCGCCGGGAGTGGCCTGCTGATTTGGGCGGGGCTGGAGGCGGGACATGTGGGGCCTGCAGAGAACTCGGACCTTCAACGCGTTGATCGTGGGCGCCGTGGTGGCGCTGGCGTGCGGCCATGCCGCGGCGGACAAGCATCCTCACGTTGTGGGTGCGGCGGCGCCGCAGGCGGGCAAGGGTGAGGACCCGCTGGGCTTGGCGCATCGTCCGATGTACGAGCTTTCGCCGGCGACGATGACGGTCGTGGAGTCGTCACCTCCCGCGGCGGAACCGGTGCTGGTTCCGTTGCCGCCGGGGGCGTGGGCGGCGTTGACGGGCCTGGTCGGTCTGGCGACGGTCGCGGCGTGGCGGAAGTACCGTTTCCGGCACGACTAGCCGCGGCGCGTACAGTTGCGGAGCATGGAGGAATCACACCGCGCCGTGGAGTCGGCACCGTGCATGGTGACCTTGTGGCACGCGTCGGGAACGGATGTTCCCGCGGCGTTGCTCGCTGCGCTCTCGGGGGCGAAGGCGTCGCCGGGGAGCGTGCGGGTGCGGGTCGTGTGCGATCCGTTCATGGCGTTGGCGGAGCTGTGCCGCGTGCGTGGGCAGGAACGGTCGGCCTCGGGCGAGAAGGGCGTGACGTCGGCGCGGCTGGTGATGGTCTACCCGGAGATGCTGGCGGATGCGGCGGAGTTGTGCCGCGTGGCGGACACGTATGCACCGGGCGTTCCGCGGTGGCAGTACGGGCCGGCCTCGAACCCGACGCTGCGGCCGGTCGTTGAAGAGGATGTGGCCCGGTGGTCGGGTCGGTCGCCTGTGACGGTCGTTCCGTCGGCGGTGGAATCGGCGATTTCCGCGCGGAGTTCTCGGACTGTTGCGTCCCGGCCGGTGGTGGGTCCGCAGCTGCGGCTGGCAGGGGAAGGGCCTGTGCCGGACTCGTTGGGGACTGGCGCGGAAGCGCTCGATAACCATGGGAAAGTGGCCGATGGTGAGAGGTTAGCGGGCGAAGGCGTGGCCCCTGCGGCGAGCAAGAGCGCGCCGCTGATCTCGGATGAGGAACTGCGGATGCTGCTGGGCGAACACAATGAAGACGGGCGCGAGGAACGCTGAGTGATGGGATCCGCCGCGGCACACGAGGGCCGGAGCGAAGAGACCCCGGGCGCGAAGGGGGCGGAGACGGTGCGCGTGGTGCTGGTGGGTCGGACGGGATTGGATGGGCGGCTGCGGCTGGATCCGGACGTGGAGCTGGTGCGGGTGCGGACGCCGCTGGAGGCGGTCGGGGAGCTGGCGGACCCGACGATGGGCGGGGGCAGGCCGGGGCGGTGCGTGGTGATCATCGCGCCGGACGCGGACCCGGCCATTCGGCGGGCGGCGGATGGATCGGTGCACGAGGACCACGCGCGGACGGGGGAGTTCCTGGCGGCGCTGCGGCACATCGATCCACAGGTACGGGTGCTGCGGCTGGAAACGAGCGATGGGGAAGCGCCGGCGCGGGCGGGGTACGACGGGGTGGTGCGGGCGGACTCGCCGGCGGATGCGCTGCGGGCGGAGGTCCGTGGCGTGGGCGCGGCACGGGCGGCGGACCAGCCGGAGGTGCGGGTGCACGCGACGCCGGCGGAATCGCTGCCCGGGCTTGGGCGCAAGAGCGCGGGGTGGACGGATATCGGGGATGAGTCGCTGGTGCGGCTCCTGATGCAAGGGCGGGACATCACGGAGAGCGCGGTGGAGTTGATCCGCCGGCGGTTCCCGGGACGGAACGTGCGGTTCGTGCCGGCGGAACTGGAGGGCGTGTCGCCCCCGTCGGACCAGCCGGTGCACCAGGCGAGCGTGGGGTGGCGTGGGCGGGCGATGGGCGTGCTGCGGAGCCCGGACGTGCCGGCGGAGATGCTCGCCCCGCAGGCGGCGTGGCTGGCGTCGTGGCTGGCGCTGCGTGATCAGCACGCGCAGTTGCGGGAAGCGGCGTTCATGGACCCGCTCTCGGGCGCGCACAACCGGCGGTACTTCGACCAGTTCCTGAGCGTGGCGATCGAGCAGGCGAGGAAGCAGCGGCTGCCGCTGACGGTGCTGGTGTTTGACATTGACAACTTCAAGTCGTTCAACGACCAGTACGGGCACGGGGCGGGGGATGAGATCCTGAAGGAGACGGTGAAACTGCTGCGGAGCGTGATCCGCCCGTCGGACAAGGTCTGCCGCATCGGCGGGGATGAGTTCGCGGTGATCTTCCACGAGCCCACGGGGCCGCGGACGCAGACGAGCCGCCCGCCGACGAACATCTTCCCGATTGCGCAGCGGTTCCAGAAGGCGATCCTGGATCACAAGTTCCCGAAGTTGGGGCGCGAGGCGCCGGCGACGCTGACGATCAGCGGGGGCCTGGCGACGTACCCGTGGGACGGGGCAGATGCCGCATCGTTGCTGGCGCGGGCGGATGAACTGGCGTTGCAAAGCAAGAAGGCGGGGAAGAACTGCATCACGCTGGGTCCGGGGGCGGAGCGGATGAACGGGGAGGGCGGCGGCGGGGCGTGAGTCAGGCAGGGCCGAATGAACGCCATCTCGCGGGTTTCCGTGCTGAAGTGCCGCCCCGGACAGCGGGCACTCGAGGTGCTGTTGGAGCGGGTCGGGGCCTCCCTGCGTGGCCGGCCCGGGCGATCGACGCCACGTTCGCGGCATGAGGCTTTGTTGTGCAGATCCTGATCGGTGTACGTTCGGATGTGCGGTGCGGCTTGGATCCCTCATAAATAAGGGACACCAAGTCAAAGGAAGATCCTTTGGAACCTTTCTGAAAAGTGATGGTACACTGAGCCAGGCGATGTTCGCGTGCGGGACGTCCACCGCAACGAGCGCCGCCACGTACAAGGAGTTCGCCCATGAAACTTGTCAGCCAGTTCTATGTGTTTGTGGCGGTCGCGATGATGGCGGGGTGGGGGGGGGGGGGGGGGGGGGGGGGGTGAGGGCCCCCCCACAAG
>JAHBXE010000002.1 GCA_019636625.1 Phycisphaeraceae bacterium | reverse complement strand
CTCTTGCCCTGTGTGTTTCCCTTGGGTTTGTTGCCGCTGTAACCACATCTGTAACGGGATCCCCCTACGCCACCCCCCCCCCCCCCCCCCCCCCGCACCACTCCCCCGGGCCACCTTCAGAGCCACCAAGCCCGGCGGATACTGATTGCTTGCTGTCCCCTCGTGCTGGTTTACTCTCGGCTCTCACTGCGAAGGCGTCAAGCCTGTGCTGCTGCAATCGCGGTTCTGATGGGGCTGATGAGCCTCTCTCTTTCGTTCGCCGACGGTGATTCGACGGCATTCACCGGACTGATCAATGATCGCCAAGAGTCATTCATAGTGGGAAAGGGCTGTGAATCTCAACAAGCGGCGGCAACATCGTGGTGCACCACAGGCGGGCCGCTGGTCGATTGTCCGCCATTCCCGAACTGCGACACGACCTGCATGACTGACTGCTGGCCGATAGCCGGGGCGGGGATCGGCTCCGGAGTGCCTTCCGTGGGGTATTGGACCAGCACCCCGTGCAGCGCACTTTCGACATACCAACGAAGAGAATGCAGTTGGTGGTGCAAGTGCTCCGGGCCAGTTGTCGGCGGACCGCTTGCCTGCCCTTTCGGCACGGTCTGGTTCTGGAGCGCGTGTGAGTGAACGTCCTCGTTCCGGTGAAGAAGGAGTTCAACGATGGATGGGATCAAGTGTTTCACGCTGAGTCTTGCGTCGTTCGTACTGGCCGCGCCCTGCGTGGCGCAGTTCGCCACTGTCCCAGCGTCGAAGGCCGAACTTCTTGCTGGCGTTCGAAGTCACAGAGGAGCGGTGGCCACCCTGCGCGTAACGTACAGCGCCAACATGCTCAACCCGCGGGAACAGCACGCGCATGCCCGGCAACATCAAACGATAACCACCAAGGGTGACCTCTTTCTCTGGGATGTGAAGTACGGAAAGCGTGCCGATGTTGACCCGAGCACTCATCATCGCGTCGTGTCGTTCGACGGTTCGCGTTCCGTTTCCATACACATGACGCTGGGCCAAGCCGTCATTCAAGCAACTCGTCCTCTTGACGCGATGCCCCAGGGAAAGGCCTACTTCGATCTTGCCATGTTGAGCCCGCCGCAGATCGGACAGTTTGCGCCGGACGACCAGTCGCTGATCACGCTTCTCGAAAGCCCGATGTCGAATGTTCGCCCGAATGTCGAGGTCGTCGGAACGACCGAGTGCACCGTCGTTGATCTGATTGACGACCCCACGCGTGCCCCTCGTGTGAGCGTGTGGATCGACACGGCGCGCGGTTTCATTCCGGTGCGTCAGGTGTGGCGGCCTCGCGGGAACCGGGACGGAGTTCTTCTGGAGTTCCGGGTTGAGGAGTTGCACGAGTTCCCCGGCGGCGTGTGGCTTCCTGTTCGCGGACGAGGCGCGTGCGGTCCGCTACCCTCAGTCCCGGGCTCCGGCCCTGAGGAGTGGGAGGTCATTGTCGATCGTGATGCGCACGGCTCGTTCGCCGTTGAAGTCAACGAACCGGTGCCCGATAGTTTCTTCGACTTGTCCAGCCGCATTCCGCCCGGTTTCACAGTCACGAACATGGATACGCGTGAGTTCTGGACCGCCGCCGGCACGGACTACAACGCCGCGGCCGATTCGATCGTCACCGTGCTGGCGAACACTCGTCACGGCATCCCGGTGCAGGCTTCCGCCGTTGATCTGAGCACCGAGCATCGTGCTTCGCCCAAGTTCAGCCTTCCGTTCGCTCTGGCTGGCGGTTTGGCCGCTCTCGTGCTGACACCCTTGGTGATCCACCGATCCCGGCCATGATCGCAATGCGCCTCCTACGCCGCGCCGCACTTGCCATCGTGTGCGCCGTCGGCAATCCAGGCTTCGGGCAAAGCGTTGAATCGCAACTTCCTGCGGCGGCACGTCCGTTTGTCCCCTGCGGAGCCACGTCGTTAGCGATCGCCGCGAAGATCGTCGGTCGGCCCATTCCCAACGAATCTCTTGCGTCCGCCGTTCGCGAAGATGGGAGCAGCACCTTCGCTGACCTGCGCCGAGTCGCCCTCGAACACGGGCTGTATGCGGTGTCCGTTATGCTCAACCCTGAGCAACTGTCCAACCTGCGGCATGTTGCCATTCTTCAACTGGTGATGCGCCCGCGGCTCGACCGACCTTGGCAAGAGCACTTCACCGTCTATGCAGGGCCGAGTTCAAAGCGGGGCGTGATTCACGTACTTGACCCGATCGCCGAACTGGGTAGGGGCGAAGTTCTCCTCAGGCATGTGGCTGAGAAATGGACCGGTGCAGCGCTCTTGGTAGCGGATCGTCCGATCGACTTGGGGGCTTTGCGTCTCAAGCCCGCATCGCCGTGGCCCACTCGAGTCGCGAGCGCCCTGATCGGCGCCGTTGTGTGCTGGCTCGTCATGGGGGTGCTTTGGATCCGCAAGCAGCATCGGCGCACGCGCTCAGCGGTTTCCGAGGCATGAGCCCCCTACCTCACAGTCGCCGAGTTTTCGCCGCGCGTGCGGCGCGGACTGTCGCCGGCTTGGCGGGAGGCATGTCGTTCGCTGCAATCCTGTCCTGCAAGCGCAGGGGCACTCCGCCCGCCGTCAGCACCCCTGAGCCACGTGTCTCATTGACTCGACGCACCGCGTCAGCCGCGTTGCGCGAGTATGAGGGGCTTCCTCTCGGCGCTGAGAACACTCCATGGGAGTTGTTCTATGCACTGCTTGGTATGGGTCGCGACTTTGAGATCAAGACCGCCTCCGGCCCTCGGTCGTGCCGGGTCTGGCTCCTCGAGCAAGCCACCTGGCAACCCGTCTTCAATGGCGCCTCGATCGCGGCCATCCGGCATGGCCAGCCCGCCTTCTTGGGGGATGTCGAGCCCGGGCGGCCTCCGGGGCTCGAGGGCCACTTCTGTCAATGGCTCTTTATTCTCAGCCGGATTTATCCTGATGCCGCCCCATTGACGGTTCGCCTCCCGCCGGATGGCGCCCGTTTGACCCTCCTCGACCTCGTGCACGGCGCGCAGTCGCTTTGCCACGGAGCGTCAGACCTGAGTTGGGCTCTGCCCGTGTTCTGCCGTTGGGGTCGCGGGACGTGGACCAATCGCTTCGGAAAGAGGTACACCCTCGACTCGCTGGCAGAGACGCACCTGCGACAGGAAGATGTTTCCACGGCCTGCTTCGGGACGCACTGGCGAATGGGCATCGCGTGCAGCGTCGCTGAATCGGCGGACCGGTTCTCCCGCTCGACGCGGCGGCAACTCAGGGATTCGCTCCGCCGCCTGATCGAAGAAGCGCGGGACTTGTGCAACCCTGATGGCCGGTTTCGCCTTGAGCCTTCGCCGCCCGGCGGACCACCCTTCGAGGCGGTCGTCAGTTTCCAGGCTCACACATTGGAGTGGCTGATGGTCGCTCTCCCCGCCGAGGCGGTTCGATCGGAGCCGTGGGTCAACCAGGCGATCGCCCGCCTGTTGGCCGACATCGGAAGTCCCAACCACCTGACCTACGGAACCCGGTGCCACGCGGCCACCGCCCTGCGGGCCTATCTGTCGAAGACCGATGGCCCATAGCCAATCCCCACCCGAGCGCTGCACCGGGTCGATCGGGACGTATGCTGCCCCCGGGGTGCCAGCAACACCCTTGCCCCACCCCTCCTCGCGCGATAGCCTCGCCTGTCTATCAGCCCATTGCCCCTGACTCCTCCGGCGCTCTCTCCCCGTGTCCATCGACGAAACCATCAACCCCGACCCCACCTCCGTCGGCGCCATCATGACCGACGTTGGGGAGGCCATCGGACCGGGCGTTCCCCGCCGCGTCGGCAACTACGAACTCAAGCGCATCATCGGCTCTGGCGGCATGGGCGCGGTCTATCTTGCCGTGCAGGAGCAGCCCCGCCGGACGGTTGCGCTGAAGGTGATGCGCGCCGGCATCGCCAGCCGCGTCGCCCTCCGCCGCTTCGAGTACGAATCGCAACTCCTCGCCCGCCTCCAGCACCCCGGCATCGCCCAGATCTACGAGGCGGGAACTCACGACGACGGGACGGGCCCTGTCCCCTTCTTCGCGATGGAGTACATCTCCGGCGCCACCTGGCTCCTGGAGTACGCCGACCAGAAGAAACTCGACACCCGCGCCCGGCTGACCCTGTTCCTCCGCGTCTGCGACGCCCTCCGGCACGCCCACCAGAAGGGCATCATCCACCGCGACCTCAAGCCCGCCAACATCCTCGTTGATTCCGCCGGCAACCCCAAACTCATCGACTTCGGCGTCGCCCGGGGCGCCGACTCCGACATGGCCGGCGCCACGCTCCAGACCAACCTGGGCCAACTCGTCGGCACCATCCAGTACATGTCCCCCGAGCAGTGCCAGGGCGACCCCCACAATGTTGACGTTCGCTCCGACGTCTACACGCTCGGCGTCATCCTCTACGAACTTCTCTCCGGCAAGCCCCCGTACGACACCTCCACCGTCTCCATCCCTGAAGCGACCCAGATGGTCTGCTCCACACCCCCGTCGCGCCCCTCCACCTTCAACGCCTCGCTCCGCGGCGACCTCGAGACCATCATCCTCAAGGCCCTCGACAAGGACCGGGACAAGCGGTACCAGTCCGTCGCCGATCTGGCCGCGGACATCGAGCGGTTCCTCCGCGATGAGCCCATCCTCGCGCGTCCCGTCGGCCTGCTCGGGCGCACCGCCAAGTGGGTCAAGCGCAACCGCGAGATCACGGCGGCCCTGAGCGTCGCCGCGCTCGTCGTCATCGCCGTGTCCACCGTCGCCCTCTACCGCATCGTGGACGCGAAGCGGCAGGCGGAGTTGAACCTCCGCGCGGCACGCCAGAACTTCGAACTGGTGCGGGAGATGCTCCTCTTCCGCAGTTCCGACGGCGACTTCCTCATCGACAAGGGCGTCGTGAACCCCGACCAGCTCCTCGACGAGGCCGCCAAGTCCATCTCCGATACCCGCATCGACCTTCCCGCCACGGAGGCCGACTTCCGCGAGATTCTCGGCACGGCCTACACCGCCCTCGGCCGCTTCGCCAAGGCCAAAGAGAACCTCGCCCGCACGCTCGAGATCCGCCAGCGGATCGAACGCGAGCCGAGCCCGGGAATCGCCGACGCCCTGCACCTTCTGGCCGCGGCCATGTTCAACAACGGCGAGTTCGAACTCGCCCAATCACATTACCGGCGCTCGTACGCGATGCGCCAGCGCCTCTACAAGGGCGACCACAAGGACCTCGCCGCCAGCCTCACGCACCTGGCGGCCTGCGACACGAAGTTCGGGCGCTACGCCGAGGCGGAGAACAACTACAAGCAGGCTCTTGCGATGCGCCAGCGCCTCTACCCCGGCGACCACGAGGACGTCGCCGCCAGCCTCAACAACCTCGCCAAACTCTACCTCGAGCGGGAGGACTTCGCCGCGGCCGAGCCCCTCTTCCGCCAGTCGCTCGAGATGGTCAAGTCCCTCAAGATCCCGATCAAGCGGCAGCAGTCCCTCGTCTCGAACGCATCGCACAACCTCGCGAGTTGCCTGTATGAAATGTCGAGGGTCGAGGACGCCCGCGACGTCTTCCGACAGGCGCTGAGCCTCCGTCTCGAACGGGACGGGCCGGACCACCACCGCGTCGCTTCGACCTCCCTCGGACTTGCCCGGGCGGAACTGGCCCTTAAGAACTTCGAGGAGGCCCAACGCCTCGCCAACGATGCCCTCCGCATCTGCCGACTCACACTTCGGGACAACCACCCCGACACCGCCGACGCCCTGCACGTTCTGGGGCTGATCGCCCTCGCTCAGGGCAAACCGGCGGAGGCCGAGCCGTACCTGAAGCAGGCTGATCAGATCGTTTCCGCCGCGCGGGCGCCAGTCCCGCTCGATGTCGCGGACAAACAGGGTGCCTTAGGCGAGTGCCTCTTTGCCCTCGGCCAGAACGACCTGGCCGAACCCCTGTTGACCGGAAGTTTCAACACCCTTGTGCAGGCCCGAGGCGAGAAAAGCCGCCGGACGCTCGAGGCCGCGCGGCGGCTCATCGACCTGTACGACGCCACCAACCGTCGGGAAAAGGCCAACGAACTCCGCCTGCTCCTCTATCGCGCCCAGCCGCCGCGGTAAGCCTTACACGCTCCATTCCACGCGCCCATGGCCATCGTCACCCTCGGCCCGCACCACCGGAGGCTTGGTGAACAGGCCGACGATCTCCGTATTGGTGGCCGCGTGCCGGGAGAGCGGGCCCGTCACCATGCTGCCGGACCCCGCCAGCGCGAGCACGACCATCAACTGGTCCGCCAACCTCGGGCCCACCGGCGCCTCACTGGCGAGATACCGGCGGACCTGGTCGGCCGCTTCCTGCGCCACCGACTCCGCGCTTCGCTGCACTTCTCCGATCGCGCTGAAGACATCCGTGATGCCCTCGGATTCAACCTCCAGGATGACCGCGTTCCCGGCGCCGATGCACGGCTCCGCCGCCCGCACATCGCGGGGCGAGACGTCCCACCCGAGCCGCCGCTGGACCACTTCCAACTCCCGCTGCGCGATGGTGAACGGCAGTCGCCCCTGCACGACGACCGCCCGGCGAGAAACGGTCTTGCCGCGTTCGCGAAGGTAGATCGGGGAGAGCCTCGACGCCGGCTCCACATCCACAACGATCCGCCCGCCGCCCGCGGGGTAGAACCCGTACCGCTCGATGCTCGCCGTCACCCTCGCCCCCATCCGATTCAGCACCGGGACCAGGGCCCGATCGAAGAACTCAAACGGCGGCGCGCCCTTCGTGTGCGTCCCACCTTCCACGACGATGCGGCTCCGCTCCTTCGCCAGCAGCAGCGGCGGAAGCACCGCCTGCAGCACCAGCGTCGTGCTCCCCGCCGTGCCCACCGCGAAGTGGTACTCCCCGCCCTTCACGTCCCTCGGCTGGAACTCCACCTCGCGCGACCCCGCCTCCGCCCCCACCACTTCCGCGCTGCAGATCGACTGCGCGGCGTTCACGCTCGTCAGGTGCTGCCGCATCAGCCCGGGCTTCTCCCGCCCGGCCCGGATGTTCGATATCCGGAACGGCTGGCCGGTTGCGCAGGACAACGCCAGCGCCGACCGCAGCACCTGCCCGCCGCCCTCGCCCTGCGATCCATCGATGTCGATCATGCCGCCGGCCATGCGTCCTTCATCCTTCTCGCACCATCGTCCGCGCTTCAGTCGTCCGCCTTGTCCCCATCCTTGATCACGAAGCGTGCCTTGAGCCGAGCCACCTCGCTCGCCAGGCCCGCCCTTTCCACGCTCCGAAGCACCTCGTCGAAGTCCTTGTACGCCCCCGGCGCTTCGTCGATCGGGTACTGCCGGCAGTTGGTCAGGATGTCCCGTTCGTGCAGGTCCTGGTCAATCGCCTTCTGATCGAGCGACCTGCTCGCCGCCGTACGCGACATCCGCCGTCCGGCGCCGTGGTTCACGCTGTACCGCGACAGGCTCGCCCCCTCTTCCGCGACCATCACGCTCGAACCCGCCGCCGGGTTCCCGGGAAGCAGGATCGGGTGCCCAGTTTCGTAGAACGGCGTCCCCTTGAGCCCATGGTGCCCCGCCGGGAACGCACGCGTCGCCCCCTTTCGGTGCACCCACGCGGGCTTGTTGTCCACGATTTCCTGCCGCGCGATGTTGTGACTGATGAAGTACACCAGCGTGCCCTTGACGCCGGGCACCACTTCCTGAAACGCTTCCAGCACCAGAGCGTTGATCAGCAGGTGGTTCACCGTGGCAAAGTTCGCGCCCAGTGACATGTCGTCGATGTAGTCGTTCGCTTCCTTCGTTCCCAGCGGCGCGTACACCAGCTCCCGGTCCCGGCCCGGCAGCGGGATCCCCCACTCCCGGAACTTCCCTTGCAGCGTCTTGAACTGCTTGTCCGCCAGCATCGCCCCCCAGCCACGGCTGCCGCAGTGCGACAGGAACGCCACGTGCCCATCCCGCAGCCCGAACACTTCCGCGGCCTTCCTGGCCCGCTCGCCCTCGCGCACAGACACGACCTCGCACTCCCCGAAGTGGTTGCCCCCGCCGTAGGAGCCCAGTTGCCCCATCTTGTCCGCGAACACACCCGCGAAGCCCTCCGCCATCAAGCGGTCGAGCCGGTTCTCGAGGGCTCCTTCCGCGCCGTGCCCCGTGTGGCGCGAGTCCTCGCAGCGAGACGCCCATTCCACCGGAATTCCCAGCCGGGTACACACCGATTCCGACGCCCCCTGCGTCACGACATCCCGGCCGAGCGATGCCCCGGCGAACCGCCCCTTGGGTACGTGCCGCTGCCCCTTCCCCGCGCCCGTCGGCGTCCGCTCGAGGATCGCGTCGATCACCGCGCGCCGGAGCCGCTTGTCGTTGATCTCGCTCTCCGGCAGGTCAAGTTGCAGCAAGCTCATCGAGCACTTGATGTCCACCCCCACCGGCCCCGGATAGATGTGGGTCGGCGACACCAGCACGCACCCCACCGGCGCGCCGTACCCGCAGTGCGCATCCGGGTTGAGGACCAGGTCCGTCACGCCCGGCGCCATCCGCGAATTGATCGCCTGCTGAATGCACTTGTCGTCAAACGTCTTGCGGATCTCCGGCGTGCCGATCACGGTGATCGGCTTCAAGGCGCCGCCATCGACCGGGATGAACCCGGTCGCTTCCCCGGTCTCGATGATCTGGCGACTCGCTACCGTTTCCATGATTCAACACCTCCTGTTCGAGACCTTCTCATCCAGCAGAATACGGATCGACGCCGACCAAGGGTGAGAGACAACGGCTCTTTCGAGCCTCCCGGTGCTCTCGCTGAGCTACACACGCCTCGCGGCCTGTGGGAGGATTTTCACCTCCGTCCCCCGGATCAGATGTAGTCCCTCAAGCATTCGACGCCGATCCGGATTCTCCTTCCTATGCGACCCGCGGCACCGTCACCCGCTCCGACCAGTTCCGATGAGACCTTGCCCTTTCGGGCCCCGCTCTACCACTGAGCTACAGCGCCATCACATGGCACTGGCGGGATTCGAACCCGCGACCTGGACGGTATAAGCGTGTAGTCCCATCATGCATTCGAAACGGGTGACGAGGCCGCATTCATTCGACCGGGACCACCCCGGCCGTGCCGCGACAAGTGTGGTGAGAGTCGAACTCCGATCTCGCGATCGGCGTTGTGGGATTCGAACCCACGTACACCAATGTACTCCGCACCGGCATTCGCGGCCCAACCGAAAGCCCGTTCCGTTGCTTCCCCGCGCACGGGCCACACGCGAGGCCTCACATCAAACCGACCGACAACGTTTACCCGAGACCGTTCTCTTGCATAAAGATGTAGTCACGGGCGCATTCGGCCGGAATCTCCCGCCCAAGGTTTCCCCCGGGCGGGTCTTGCATCACACCTTCACCTCCTCGATCTCGCCGACCCAGTGCGCCGGCGACATCGAACCATTCGCGAACAGACCGATCAGCTCGAACACCTGGTCGGAGAAGCCCCCGACGTTCAGGATGTCCTCCCGTTCCGTCGCCTGCGTCGTCTCGTACGGCTGGAGGTCGATGCAGACCATCTTCGCCTCCGGGCTCCGCTGCTTGAGCCTCGCCCATTGCTTCATCGTCTGCGTCGCCTCCCCCTTCCGGACCGTGTCGACCCACGACTCGTTGTCCGACACATAGATCACCAGGTCCGCCTTCGCTTCCTCCGCGTTGAGCATCTCCAGCGGCGCGGAGCAGTTCGTCCCGCCCTGCGGCAGCGACGACAACTTCTGCGCGTTCGTGAGCACGCTGTCCCGCGGGTTCAGCTCAACCTCCTGCACCCGATCGTTGAACGGGATCACCCGCGCCCGCGGATTCGCCCGCACCATCGCCGCGGCCACCAGCGCCGCGACATCCACGCACCGGACCGCCGTGGATGAGCCCTTCCGGTACCCTGTCACGGGCGAGTGCATCGACCCCGAAACGTCCGGGAAGACGTACACCTTCCCTTCGACCCGGGGCACGTTCACCAGAGCGTGGTCGAGTGCATCCTGCAGTCCCGCCTTCACCAGCCCCGGCACCTCGCCGGAGCAGTTGAAGTACGCCGACATGAGTTGGTACGGCAGCACCCTGCTCTTCCGCACCAGTTCCTGGTTTGCCAGCCGCTCCGCGATGACCATCGTGAGTTCCTCATCATCAAACACGCCGTGCCGCGCAAAGGTGTTGAGGTTCATCCGGGTCATCTGCCACGGCGCGTTCCGCGCGATCGCCTTCCAGTCCGACGGCGACAGGGGCAGCGACGTCAACATCTCGAAGGGCACATCCGGCACGTCCAGGCTCTCGCCCTTCTTGAACAACTCGAACGACCGGACCAGCTCCGGCAGCTTCGCGAAGTCGCACGGCCGCCCGATCAGGTACGCGTACAGCGCCGCCCGGCTCTCCGTGTCCGGCCGCGGGTGGACCATCTTGATCATGTCCGCCATCGACGGGTTCGCCCCGACCGAGCCCCGGAATACGGCCTCATCGCTCCGCTTCGAGAGCCATTGCTCGACCATCCGCTTCGGAAGCGACCCGAGGCTCTTGCGCCCGACCACGCCCGACCGCATGATCTGAACAAACGTCCGCAGCATCTTCGCGTTGTCGATCACCCGCGGGAACACTTCGGCGAACAGGTACGGCTCCCGCACCGACAGCACCGCCGTGAGCAAAGCCGGCAGGTCCTTCATGAACGCCCGCTCCCGGACGTACAAGGCCGTCTTCGCGACAAACTCCGCCTCGACCTGCCCCGCCAACTCAACCACCCGGCTCAGTTGCGTTTCCGCCGACGCGTAGAACGTCCCGTTCAGGCATCCCGTCGCCGCCAGCTGCGCCAGCGCCGCCTTCGGCTCCATCGCGTACGCCCGCCCACCCGCTTCGTTGACGGCGTCCGTCTTCCGCAGCAACTGCCCGACATACGACGCAAACAGCTTCTTGTTGGCCATGACTGGTACTCCTTCATCCGCGGCACGCCGCGACGACTCCCCTTCCATGGCAACAACTGTGCCGAACTCGAAAACCGCGTTTCCACGCTCCAAACGTGGTTGGACGAACGGCAAGGCGTCCTAGTTGTATCTTTTTGGCTAGCGTATATATACTTTCGTATATGCCACGCCAACGCGTCGTCATCGGCTTCCTCGGCACCACACTCGATGTGGGCAAGGGGCCCGAACGCTGGGACCGCTGGCGTCCGACCATCGGCCTCTGCCAGCAGGAAGACTGGCCCATCCACCGGCTCGAACTCATCCACCAGCCCAAGGTCGTGGATCTCACGCGCCAAGTCATTCAGGACATTGCCAGCGTCTCTCCCGAGACCACGGTTCGCCCTTGGCCAGTCGAGATCACCGACCCCTGGGACTTCGAGAAGGTCTACGCCGCGATTTTCGACTTCGCCCGCCAGTACCCCTTCGACATCGAGAAGGAGGACTACTTCGTCCACATCACCACCGGAACCCACGTCGCCCAGATCTGCCTCTTCCTCCTCACCGAGTCCCGCCACTTCCCCGCCCGCCTCGTCCAGACGGGCCCCCGCCGCCACGATCCCGCCGGCGAGGTCCGCATCATCGACCTGGACCTCTCCAAGTACGACTCCCTCGCCGCCCGAATCCAGCGCGAAGCCAAGGACCACGTCGCCGGCCTCAAGAGCGGCATCCCCACCCGCAACAAGGCCTTCAACGCCCTCATCGAGCAGATCGAGCACGTCGCCGCGCACTCCCGCGATCCCATCCTCCTCATGGGCCCCACCGGCGCCGGCAAGAGCCAACTCGCCCGGCGCATCTTCGAACTCAAGAAAACCCGCCATCAAATCACCGGCGACTTCATCGACGTCAACGGCGCCACCCTCCGCGGCGATGCCGCGATGTCCGCCCTCTTCGGCCATCGCAAGGGCGCCTTCACCGGCGCTGTTTCCGACCGCCCCGGCCTCCTCCGCGCGGCCGACAAGGGCCTGCTCTTTCTCGATGAAATCGGCGAACTCGGCCTGGATGAACAGGCCATGCTCCTCCGCGCCGTCGAGGAAAAACGCTTCCTCCCCGTCGGCGCCGACCGCGAAGTCTCCAGCGACTTCCTGCTCATCGCCGGCACCAACCGCGACCTCCTCGACGATGTCCGTCAGGGTCGCTTCCGCGAGGACCTCCTCGCTCGCATCAATCTCTGGACCTTCCACCTTCCCGCGCTCAAGGACCGCCGCGAGGACCTCGAACCCAACCTCGACTACGAACTCGAGAACTTCGAGAGACGCACCTCTCGCGCCGTCCGCTTCAACCGCGAAGCCCGCGATGCCTACCTCGCCTTCGCCATGTCCCCCGATGCCCCCTGGTCCGGCAACTTCCGCGACCTCTCCGCCTCGATCACACGCATGGCCACACTGGCCCCCTCAGGCCGAATCACGCCGGAGATCGTCGCCGCCGAAGTCGCTCGCCTGCGGCGCGATTGGTCGCGCGGCGTCGACTCACCCGCATCCGAAGGCTGCCCTTCTGGCTTCGATTCGCTCCTCGCCTCCGTCGACCTCTTCGACCGGGTGCAACTGGAGGCCGTACTCCGCACCTGCGCCGCCAGTTCGTCCCTCTCCGACGCCGGCCGCCGACTCTTCGCCGTCTCGCGCACGAAAAAGTCGTCGTCCAACGACGCCGACCGCCTCCGCAAGTACCTGGCTCGATTCGGGCTTACCTGGGCCGACGTTTCCGCCGCCCGGAACCCTTCGAAAGCGGGCGAAGGGGCTTGAACCCTCGACCTACGCGTTGGGAACGCGTTGCTCTACCACTGAGCTACGCCCGCACGCCGGTAGTATATCCGCACGCCGAGCGACCGCAAACCCTCACACCGGGCCCTCCACCACCACACCGGCGGACCAAGAGAACACTGCCGGCGATCCCTGTCTCGACGACACGCGAACCGGGGCGTCGCCGAACCATAACGTCGTGCAGCGCCCGGTCGAGACGGATTATGATACCAGCGGTTTCGAGCAGGAGTTCCTCGTGCTGTACACTCGCGACGATGTCATGTCGGCCGCGGGCGATGACAACTTCGCGGTTTACTCCGTTCACTCCGCAGCCGGACCGGTCCCGGACGGCCAACCCAACGACCGCACCCGGCGAGCGAGCATCGAGGGCGATACCCGGGTCGATCTTGAGTACACCGTCTTTCATGAGTGCCCTGCTTCCGGAGCCCCGGAGGCCGTCAAGGTCACACGATCGCTGTTTCGGCCGCTCAATCACCAGTTGGCGCCGGAGGTGGACCGGCCGCTTCGGGAACTGACACTTCGGGTTCATGTTCATCTGGAGCCCTTCTTAGACGTAGGCATCGAGCCGCCGGGAGGTGGCCCGCCCTTTGGCATCGGAGACGGCCGTTTCAACTTTCATAACCTGCCAGGAGGTACGCCTGACGTTCATGACCTCGGAGAGCCGAGCGAACCGTATCTGGACCTAAGTTCGTGGGATGGAGACCCGGCAAGCATGCCTCCGTATCGATCCGGCGACCATTCCCTCACACTTGATGCGAGAGGTCCAGTCGTTTCCGTGACACAGATTCAGGCCGAATTCGAACGCGCAAGACTATCATGGCAATGTGCAGGTGTTCGGATCAGTTACACCTTCACTCCTGCTGTAGCAGCCCCGACAGTCGACGGAATCGACATCTTGAGCGACGGCTGGTTCGACAGTACATCTGTCACCGAACGCGATGCCATGCTCGCCAGTCTTGCTGGCGCGACACATTCTACGCTGGAGCTCGTCTTTTCAGGGCACACTCCGGGTGGCTATGGCTTATGTCTGGGGCCGTTTGACAACTTGCCCGCCCCCTTCTCAGAGAACACGTACGCGTTCATCGGACCTAGGGTGGATGCAAACCTTCGCACGCTCGCGCACGAGATCGGACACGCGCTGGACAATGGGCCGGATTCGCCCAATCCCTTGTACATTCTGTATCCGGCCGACGACACGTATTCGGATACTTCGGTGAACCGGTCCCGTCGATTGACACCTCAGACGATCGTCCGGTCCCGAACCTTGCGGCCCGCGGGAAACCTCACTGCCACGGGAAATCGACTGCTGACCACACCCTAGCGAGAGTCATGCCATGATTCGAGTACTCACAAGCGCGTTCGCACTCCTCTGGTTGACCGTTCACGGTCTGGCTCAACAGGCGGTTGAACCCGGTCCCGCACGGTCCATCTTCTCCGACATGGTGGCCGAGCAAATGAAGCCTATGAGGGATCATCGGCTGTCCCCTGAACTCGTCCGCCAGAAACAGGAAACCCGCAAACACCGGGAGAAGGCGATCCGCACCGACCCCGGAGCCTACGTCCCTCTGATTCGCGAGGCGCTCACGCTGCCTAAGCCCGAGGACCTGCAAGTGCCCACCACGCCCGAGGGTCGCTTGACGGACGGCACGGAGCAATACCAGAAGCAGCTCGCCAGCCGGAAGGTCGCCGCTCAGGTTCTTTCCCTGCTTCCTGCTGATGTTCGGGACCCGATTCTGCGCGAGTCCTTCGAAAGGGCCTATGCCGTGGCCCGCTCTGAGAGAGCAATCGCTGTTGCCGAGCGTGAGCGCTGGAGGCGCGCCGGGGCAGACGAGCGAGACAAGATGAAGGGCGTACTGGCGATCCGAAGGTTGCAGTGGTTTGAGGGCGCATGCATCGAACTCATCGACGCCGCGGCGGCCGCCAAGTCTGAAGTCCTGCTGGAGCCCGTCTTCGCCGCCATCGCCGATACCGGCAGCGACGTCGGCCTGAACCAGCAAGTCGGTAAGTATCTCGAAGCGCTCGTTGAGCGCCGGGATGAAATCCTCCGTCGCCTCAGCGACTTGCTGGCAGAGATCCAGCCGATAGATCGGGTCCGCAAGCACGAAATTGACGAGTGGATCAAGCGCATGGAGGCTGGGAGGTCCTGATTCGGAAGCAACGGCGGCGGGCGACCGGCGCTTGACTGTTCCGTAAAGGAGACATCTGATGAAGTACGCTTTTGTGTTGATTCTGGCACTTCATTGGATCGTCCCTCTGCAAGCTGCGCAAACGCCACATGCCCGGGACGCTGACATCGCCGCGCGTGCCGTTTTCGCGGAACTTGTTGACGAATGGGTACGTGACGCCAACTGCGAGGTCCAACTCTGCGGGATATCCATCGCCGCACTTGCAGAAATGGATGAGCGTTCGATCAACTCGCTTCGCTGGCTTGCCTCGCCGGATCGCTTTGACCAATGGAAGGCCGCCCAGTCTCGGCGCGAGACGTTGGTTCGGTCCAATCCAAGCTCATTCGTCCCCGTCATCCGCGAAGCGCTGAGGCTTCCCAAGCCCGAAGACTTGCAAGTCCCCACCACGAAGGAAGGCCGAACTGAGGACGCCCCTGAGCAGTATCGAAAGCAGCTCGCGACCTGCAACGCCGCGTATCAGGTTCTGGCCCTTCTCCCCGCGGTGATGCGCGACCCGATCCTGCGCGACACCTTTGACGCAATGCTGACCAAGGGGCGGGAGGCCGCCTTACGCTACCAGCCAGAATACCTTGAATGGATCCGCGCCGGGAGGCCCAAGGATACAGAAGCGGCCGTGATGACCAACAGCCGAAGGGCGTCCTGGTACCTCTTCCGAGCCGGCGGCGCGATCACTTGCGCGACGTCCGCCCGCTCGGAAGTCCTTGTCGAGCCCGTTTTCGCGCTTCTCGCGAGCGAGGGAGGGGGCCTGGCCCAGACCTGCGTCGACTACCTCGAACGTTTCCCACAACGCTACGAGGAGTTCATTCGTCGCTTGAGCGAGATCCTGGACAGCGGTCGCCCTCTCGGCTCCGATCGCCGGTACAACATCGAACAGGCCATCAAGCGCATGGAGGCGAGCAAGTCCTGAACGGACTCGCGTGATTCGACAAGACCTCCTCGGCGGTCCACTCGCAGCCGATCGTCCAGCACTTCCACGCCACTTTTTG
This sequence comes from Phycisphaeraceae bacterium, assembly GCA_019636625.1. Lineage (GTDB taxonomy): Bacteria > Planctomycetota > Phycisphaerae > Phycisphaerales > UBA1924 > JAHBXE01. The sequence continues at coordinate 215,997 of JAHBXE010000002.1, read as the reverse complement.
AGGAGCCCTGCGAGAACAACCGGTGCGCCGTTTGAACGCAACCACAGGCCGGCCGTTCGCTTACGCTTCGCACCCGTCGGACCGCCGCGAGTCCATTCAACCCAGAATGTGAAGCACGCTGCGCGGCGAAGCATTCGCCAGTGCCAGCGATCCAAGCGACGACACGCTCAGCAACTGAGCACGCGACACCTCCGCGGACTCCGCGGCGTAATCCGTGTCCCGGATGGCCGACCGCGCCGCCGCCGTGTTCTCCATCGCCGCGGCGTTGGCCCGCTGCATCGGCGCCAACTGGTTCTTCTGAAACGCCCCAATCTGCCCGCGCATCGTCGCGATGTCCGAAATGGCCGACGCGATCGACTTCTGCGCCCCTTCGGGGTTCGTCATCGGGTCCAGCGCCCCGCCGGCCTTGACATCCGCCAACCGGTACGCCGTCCCCTCCACACCGCCGATCGACGCCGTTGGAGCATTCCCAATCGTCACCGACGCCCCGCCCACCGACAACGTCATCGAGCCATCCAGCACACGCTGACCATTGAACCGCGTCGTCGAGGCGATCCGGTCCGCCGCCTTCATCGCCGAGTCGATCTCCATCTGGTGCGCGGCCCGCTCCGATTCGCTCATCCCCGCCGTGTTCGCCATCGCCACCGTCGCCGCGTTCGCATCCGACAGCAGCCCGGAGATTTCCGCCAGCGCGCCGTCCGCGACATTCGCCACAGCATCCGCGCGCTCGATCCCCCGCGACTCCGCCTCCAGCGCCGCTAGCGCTGCGCCCAACTGCTCCGAAGCGATCAACCCAGACGGGTCGTCCGCCCCGCGATTGATCCGCGATCCCGTTGCCATCTTCTGCAGCGAAGCGTTGTACAGCCCGTTCACCTGCCCGAACTGGCGCTGCGCGGCGATCGAGGAGACCATGTTGGAAATCGTGGTCATTCCCCCTCCCCATCGACCAACCCCGCCCCCCGCAACACCCCATCCCTCCCCGTGCCGATAACCACGCCCGAATGCTCCCCTCGTGCAGCTCGCTCCGGGCCGATAACCCGTCGACCCGAATACGCTCTCCCCATGACCACCCAGCGCGGCATGGCCAGCGGCCGTTTTTCCAAGGACTCCGACCCCCTCTTCCGCGAGATCAACGACTCGCTCGCGTTCGACTTCCGTCTCCTCAGGCAAGACATCCAAGGCTCCATCGCCTGGGCCCGTGCCATCGAGAGGGCCGGCGTCATCACCGCCTCGGAACGGGAACACCTCACCTCCGCGCTCACCGATCTTGCCGCTCTCGCGGAGGAACACCCCCGGGCTGCGATCGAACACCCGACGACCGCCCACGCCGAGGACGTCCATTCCTGGGTCGAACTCGAACTGATCAAGGCCGTCGGCGACCTCGGCAAGAAACTCCACACCGGCCGCTCCCGCAACGACCAGGTCGCCACCGACCTCCGTCTCTGGATCCGCGAGCAGATCGACCAGCGTCTGTCCGAAATCCGGGCCGCGCAACAGTCCTTGCTCGACCTTGCCGATCGCGAACTCAACACCTTCTTCCCCGGCTACACGCACCTCCAGCGCGCCCAGCCCATTCTGCTCCCCCACTGGTGCCTCGCGTACTTCGAGATGCTGGACCGCGATGCCGCCCGCTTCGGCGATGCCCGGCGCCGGGTCAACGTCTGCCCGCTCGGCTCCGGGGCGCTCGCCGGCACCGCCTACCCCATCGACCGCGACGCCCTCGCCAAGGACCTCGGCTTCGATGCGCCCACCGGCAACTCCCTCGATGCCGTCGCCGATCGCGACTTTGTCATCGAGACCCTCGCCGCCGCATCCCTCTGCGCTGTTCACCTCTCCCGTTTTGCCGAAGAACTCATCCTCTACTGCACCGCCGAGTTCAACCTCCTCGAACTCGACGACTCCGTCACCAGCGGCTCCTCCCTCATGCCGCAGAAGAAAAACCCCGACGCCCTTGAACTCATCCGCGGCAAGTGCGGCCGCATCCTCGGCGCCCACACCGCCCTCTGCACGACGCTCAAGGGCCTCCCCCTCGCGTACAACAAGGACATGCAGGAGGACAAGGAGCCCCTCTTCGACGCGATGGCGTCGCTCTCCCTCTGCCTCCGCATCGTCCCCCGCGTCGTTTCCACCATGAACATTCGCCGCGACGCCTGCCAGGCCGCCGCCGCCGGTGGCTACTCGAACGCCACCGAACTCGCCGACTACCTCGTCGGCCGCGGCGTTCCCTTTCGCGACGCCCACGATGCCACGGGCCGAATCGTCCGTCGCGCCATCGAACTCAACGTTCCCCTCGAACGCCTCCCGCTCTCCGAGATGCAGTCCATCTCCCCCACCATCGACAACTCCGTCTTCCAGGCCCTCACGCTCCACGCCTCTGTCGCCCGACGCGAAGTCCACGGCGGCACGGGCCCCGGCGCCATGAAAGTCGCTCTCTCCGCGGCCCGCAAACGCCTGGCCTGACCTGTCGCACTTCCGTAGATCGCATCCCTCCGTACAATCTGATCGCTCGATTGAAAGGACCGCCCACGCGCGCTGCTTCTTTCATTCCCGTCCTCTTCGCCGCGGCGATGTGCTGCGTTTTCCCCGCCGCCGGCCAAACGCCCGGGCCCGATCCTTCCAACAGCCGTCCGGCTTCCCCAATACCGGACAAGCAGGCCCTCCTCGTCCTTCTTGAAAACGGCGGCGTCTCTCTCCGCGGTCTCGGCCTGAGCCCGCCCCAGGGGCTTTCCATACCTGTGTGGATGCCCTCCTCGCCCCGTGGCGCTCCCCCGCTGGCCCGCCTCGCCCGCACAATGAACCCCGCGAGCTGGAAGCCCCGAACTATCAACATCGATTCCGCGATCAAGCTCGCCACCGACTACCTGCTCGAGGAGTTCGCCAAGCGCCACCTCGCCGCCGCGACGCCCCATTACGACCGAGTGCTCATCCTCGAGGACGACAACTTCACCGCCGCCCGAGTTCTCGAAACCATCGCCTCGTTGAAGGGCTACACCCTCGACATTCACATCATGGCCCACGGCAACCGCGGCTTCATCGCCGGCCAGAACCGGGCCTACCTCAACGAAGCCACGTTCTTCCGCCCCCTCCGCGAAATGCACATCCGCGGCGAAATCCCGCCAATCCGCACGGTCTACCAGATGAACTGCATGGCGGGCACCCTCTTTGACCAGTGGCTTGCCGTCGGCACCCTCGCTGTCTGCGGCACCTCCTCCGACTCCCTCAACATGATGCCCACCCAGTACTTCGCCTTTCTCCGACACTGGCTGCGCGGCAAGTCCTTCGCCGACGCCGTTCTCGCCGGATACGCGGAAACCCGTCCCGCCTATGAACGGCTCTACTCCGGCCATCCCGCCTTGGCCGTCGAGAGCGCCATGCTCATGAGCGGCGATGGGACGCAAGCCCTCCGTCCCGCCGGCGCTACCGCCCGAACATCGCCTCCGCCTTCCGGAACGCGCCCTGACTGACCGCGTCTCCCTTTGGCACGGTCGGCATGACCGCCCTCATCCTCGCCATCTGCTGATCCGCCTCTTCCGACTTTCCCGACTTGTGCAGCGCCATCGCCAAGTAGGCGAGTTCCACGGGCCGCTCTCGCCCTCGCTCCGCCAGTTGCACATCGATGATCGATGCCGCCACCGCGCGGCGCTCCTCCGCCGCACGAACAAGATCCGCCGCCGAATCGCTGTACCGACCCGCCTCAAACCTCGCCACGCCGCGCAGCACCAGGTTTTCCCCCGTTGGGTTCGAGGCGTACAGCGCCTCCGCCTCCCGGACCAGCCGCTCCGCCCCGTTGATCTCCTCGCGAAACAGCTGTCCCTTGAGCCGCTGCTGCCGCGCCAGGGGCGACATCACCGCGTCCCGCGCCAGGCGCACCGCCCGACCCCGGACCTCCGGCCTCAACGTTGCATCGGCGGATAGCTTCGCGATCGCCGTGTCAACGTCCTCTTCCGTCCCAAACTCCTTCCCCATCACCGGCCCCGCCGCCTGCCACGCTTCACTCGAGAGCCTCCGCTGCATCGCCATGGCCACGCGAAAGGCCCAGGCCGGCCCGCCCGCTTCCGACGCCATCCGCTCGTACACCCGGCGCATGCCCGTATGGCCGTCCAACTCCGACCCCGAGTCCTTCAGGCGACGCGCCGCTTCCCGTTCGGCGCGTCCGACCGCCCGCCATTCAAAGATCCCGCCCGACCCGATGCCGGCCAGGCGCGATCCATCCCCCGCGAACGCCGCCGCGTGCGCCCCGACCACCGGCAACCGGTACACCTCCCGACCCCACGCCGTCGACCACAATCGCACGGTGCCATCCCACGACGTCGTGACCACCCTCGCGCCGCCGGGTGCAAACGCGACCGATGTGACCTCACGCGAATGCCCCCGCAGCTCAGCTTTGCGCTCCAATGTCGCCGCGTCCAGCAGCTGCGCCGTGCCATCCATCGACGCCGTCGCCAGCACCGCCCCATCCGGCGAAAACGCCAACCCCATCACGGGCTTCGCGTGAGGCGTGATCGAAGCCACCGCACGCCCAGCTTCCACATCCCACACCCGGACCACGGTATCAAAGCCTCCCGACGCGACCCGCTTTCCGTCCGGGCTCAACGCCACGGCGTACACCGGCCCGTCGTGCCCGGACCCGCTTCCTTCACCGGCGAGCCCTCGCACCGACTCTCCCTCGACAACCACGACCGACCCATCCCCGCACCCAACCACAATCCTCTGGCCATCGGCCGATACCGCCACCGGCCCCGCCGCACGTCCAAGCTCCACCACTCGTGCTTCCCCGTCAAAGGGCGACCGGTACACCGCTACCTTTCCCTGCGCGGTGCTCGTCACCAGCACCATGCCGTCGGGCGTCATCGCGGCCCCGATCGCCTTGCCGTGCGTCGGCGCCACCCGCGCGCGCTTCACCTCGCCATCGAGCTCGACCACCTCCATCGCCCCATCCGCCTGCAGGTACGCCAGTTTCCCGACGTCGAGCGCCGCCGCCATCACCCGATCGTTGAACGTCACCTTGGAAATGGGCACGACCCGCGATGGCATCGAGAACGCCTCCCCCACCATGTAGTACCGCACTCGCCCCGCATCCCCGCCCCGCGCCATCATCTGGCCATCCGGATGCACCGCCACCTGCGGGCTCCACGCATAATCCACCGGCTTGTTGTGCCGCAGCTTCCTCTCACCCAGATCCCACACCCCCACGTTGGTCCGACTCGAGGTCACCAGCGTGGCCCCGTCCACCGTGATTGCCACGCTGAGCGCATCGATCGCCCGCCCCTGCTCCCGCAGCGGATCGACGGCCCGCGGCGGGCCCCCGCCCGTCTCCACCGTGAACGGCCACCAGAAGTTCGTCCCCACCAGGCGCGAGGCCCCGCGCGCGTGCCACAGGCCCGTGATATTCGTGCCCGAGTTCACCTCCCACAACCGCTCCCCCGTCGCCACATCGTGGCACACCACCTTGTGATCGTTCCACCCGCTCGTGTACAGCCGCTTCCCGTCCTCGCTGAACGCCAGTTGCGCCGGCAGTCCCTGGTGCGCCGCGAGGGTGTGCACCACCGTCAACCCTTCATCCTCGTGAACCACCGCCTTTCCCGACCAGTGCAGCACCGCGATGCGGCCCCCCGCCGGCGACCAGGCCAGGTGCGTCGCCATGTCCTCGCCCGGCGGCGTCGACGCCACCGACACGCCCCGTGCCGACCACACCCGCACCCGCCCATCGGACGTCGCCGTCGCCAGCCGCTCGCCGCTTGGGCTCCACGAAATCCCGTTCACCGGCGATCGCAATGTGTCCAGCTCCGCGATCATGTCCCCTGACAGGTAATCCCACACGCGGGCCGTTCCATCCCCCGACGCCGTCGCCAGCTTGGTGCCATCCGGGCTGAACTGCATGAACCGGACCGGGCCGCTGTGCGCGGTGAACCCCCCGATCGAGTATTCCACCGCCCCGTTGAGCAGCGACCACTCCCACGCCCGGAGCTCCTCGGGACACCGGTCGAGCGCCTCCCTCGCGCCGGCCACATCTCGACTCTCCACCGCGCTCCGCCCCAGGTTGATGTTCGCCACGTACGCGTTGAACTCCGCTTCCTTCAGCGACTTCACCGCCGCGGCCTCGGCGGTCCGTGCCGCTCCCTCTGCCGTCCTTGCCATCCCTTCCGCTTCCCGTGCCGCCTTGAACTCCCTCTTGGCTTCCGCCGCGTTACGGCTTGCGCTCACGAAACCGACGGTTGACGCGGTCGCCCCGGCGATCAGCGCCAGCGCCACCGCCGCCCCCGCGGCGACCGGTCCGCGCCGCCGCCGCACGAACTTCCGAAGCCGATAAGCCGCGGACTCGGGCCCCGCTTCGAGTGATTCGTTGTTGAGATAGCGACGAACATCCCTCGCCAGATCCGATGGGGTGGCGTACCTCTCGGTCCGCGACTTCCTGAGCGCCTTGAGCGGAATCCAGTCCAGTTCTCTTCGCAACTGACCCGCCAGCTCTTCCCGCTTGCTCTGCCGCGTCCGTGCGATCTCCGTCGCTGCCGAGTCGTCGATCGTCGAAAGCCGGGTGCTCGGCTTTGGCGCATCCTGCTCCCGGATGATCCGCCGGATCGCGTCGTAGCCCGCCGACCGCAGCGACCTCGGATCAAACGGCAGCACCCCGGAGACCAACTCGTACAGCACCACGCCCAGCGAGTACACATCCGTCCGCGTGTCGATATCGAGCGCCCCCATCTCCGCCTGCTCAGGGCTCATGTACTCGGGCGTACCGATCAGTTGACCGTGCTCCGTGAACACCGTGCTCGCGGACATCGTGCTCGACACCGCTTTGGCCACGCCAAAGTCGATCACTTTTGGCACCGGCTTCGAGTCCGCGATCGTGACCAGAATGTTCGATGGCTTGATGTCCCTGTGGATGATCCCCTTCATGTGCGCGTGCTGCACCGCCTCGCACACCACGATGAACAGCTCCAAGCGCTCCCGGATCGTCAACCGATGTCGATCGCAGTACTTCGTGATCGCCTCCCCCTGAACATACTCCATCACGAAGTACGGACGCCCCAGCCCCGTCATCCCCCCATCCAGCACTTTCGCCACGTTGGGGTGGTCCATCACCGCCAGCGCCTGACGCTCCTGCTCAAACCGCGCCACCACCGCTTTCGAGTCCATCCCCGGCTTGAGCACCTTCAGCGCCACCCGCTGCGTGAACGCCCCACGACGCTCCGCCAGCCACACCACCCCGAACCCGCCCTCCCCGATCACCTGCAACAGGTGGTACGGCCCGATCGCATCGCCGCGGCACTCCATGGCGGGCACCACCGTCGACGGCTCATCTCCCGGCACAATCGTCGAATCCGACATGAACCCTCCAGCCACCCCTCCGCGAACTCCACCCGACCGGCCAGAACGCCGCCACAGCCTACCGAGAGATCACCATCCGCACGCCGCGGCCAACTCGCGCCGCAAAAACTCGACCCTCGCCTCCGGCCCAACGAAACAAGCGTCCATCTTTCAGGACGCGCCCGCACCGACACCGCCCAAGAGAGCCCCCATCATCCCCCGTGTGCGCTCCCTGTTTAGTTTTTTGACTCCCCTCCCGGCAACTCCACAAGGTGCGCATCAAGATGCTCCCCCGTCCTTGCGCACCTTGAGCACACGGCGACCCGGCCCCCGACCCGCACCCCTTGTCCGCCTCCCCCATACCTCCCGCATTCTCACAGTTCGTAGGTCTCGCCGAGCACCGGCCGCTCCCCATCGACCCCCCACCGTTCCCGGAGAACCGCCCGCAGGGCATCCCTCGCCTTTGGCTCCCCGTGCGTCAGGATCAGCCGCTTCGGCTTGGGCTGCACCTTCATTGCCCACGCCACCAGTTCCGACTGCCCCGCATGGGCCGAGAATCCGCCCAGCGTGTGAATCGTCGCCTTCACCGCCACTTCCTGCCCGTGGATCCGCACCATCGAAGCCCCATCGACCAATCGCCGGCCCAGCGTTCCCTGGCTCTGGTACCCCACGAAGATCACCCGTGTCGTCGGCTTGTCCAGGTTGTGCTTGAAGTGGTGCACGATCCGCCCACCGTTAGCCATCCCCGAACCCGCGATGATGATCACCGGGCCCTGCATGTCGTTGAGCCGCTTGCTCTCCTCTCCCGTCCGCGAGAACCGCAGCGTCGGGAAGTTCAGCGGCGCCCGACCCGAACGGATCATCTCTCGCGTCTCGCCATCGAACAGGTCGCAATGCTGCCGGTACAACTCCGTCGCCTCGATCGCCATCGGGCTGTCGATGTACACCGGTATGTCCTTGAGCCTCCCATCCCGGTACATCCGTCCCATTTCAAAGATCAGGTCCTGCGTCCGCCCCACGGCGAACGAGGGGATCAGGATCTTCCCTTTGCATCCGCGGCAGTCCTCAAGGATGGACTCCAACTCGGCGATCGTCGCCTCGCGCGTCCGGTGATCCCGGTCCCCGTAGGTTGATTCGAGAAACAACACATCCGCACGCCGCAGCGGCGTCGGATCGCGGATGATCGGCTGGTGCGTCGGCCCGATGTCGCCGGAGAACCCGAGGACAATCGTCCTTCCCGCGTCCTCCACCGTCACCTCGATGCTCGCTGCGCCAAGTATGTGCCCGGCATCCACCCACCTGGCGGTGATCCCCGGCGCCACCTCCGTCCCCTCCTCGTACCGGACCGGCCGGAACAGCCGCATCGCCAGTTCAACGTCCGTCTCGTCAAACAGCGGCTTGGGCGCCGGCTCGCCCGGCTTGCGGTACGCAATCGCCCGCGCCGCATCCGCCGACTGCAAGAACGCGGCGTCCTTCAGCAGGATCTCGCACAAGTCCCGCGTCGCGGGCGTTGTAAAGATCGGCCCGCGGTAGCCCGCCGCCGCGAGCATCGGCAGCCGGCCCGAGTGGTCGATGTGCGCGTGCGTCAAGAGCACGGCATCCAGCCGATCCGGCTCGACCCTCGGCGGGAATACGTTGTGCTCCTCCGCTTCCGGCTCTCCCTGGTGGAGCCCGAAGTCGACCAGCAGCCTCGCCCTGGGCGTCTCCAGCAGATAGGCGGAGCCCGTCACTTCCCCCGCCGCGCCGAAGAACGTCACTTTCATGTTGTGAACATGCTACGCCGGAACTATCACCAGCCGCACGCCGTTCGGCTCGTACTGCAGTTCGGGCAGGCGCCCGTCGAGCGATCCGAGGCTCACCGTGCTGAACACCCCCACGCGCGTCGAGCCGGTGATGAAGTTGAACGCCAACCCCACCGCCGGCGTGTAGCCCCAGGTGAAGTTCACACGCCCCGAGAGCGTCACCGCGCCCGCGGCATTGATTCGGCCGAACACGTTGTCGCTGTCCATCCGCAGGTTCAGCACGCCCGCCGCGCCCTGCGTGAACACCCCGGTCAGCGCCAATCGCACCGAGCCGAGCGTCAACGTCCCGGTGTTGACCGCTGAGGTGAAGTAGGCATCGGCGTTGAAGGTCGCCGCCCCACCGGACACATTCAACGTCCCTTGCAGAGCCACGGAAGAGGCGAACGTGCTGGACCCGGAGGAAACCGTCAGCGATCCCGCGCCCTTCACGACCGTGCTGGGAGCGAAGGTGTGCACGCCGCCGAGGTTCATCGACCCGCCGGCGAAGAACCAGAACATGCCGGTGCTGTTGCCCCCACCGGATGCCGTGATGGCGCCGTGGGTCATGGTATAGAAGTTATTGTCGAAAGTGCCCGTCACGTTGATCGAGCTGCCGGGGCCGACCGTCAACTTCCCGAGATTCGTGAACGAGGACGGGGCGAAGGTCTTCCCGCCCGCGATCGTCAGCGAACCCATGTTCGTCCGCATGCCCGCCACCGCACTGAACGCCGAGGTCGCCCCGTGGATGGAGATGGCCGCGTGGCTGGTGAGGATGCTCACGCCAGGAAGAACCAGTTGCCCGCCCCCGGAGACGTTCCACGACCCGCCCAGCAGCGTCGAGCCCGACACCTGCCCCACCGGGCCCGCGATGGTCAGCGTACCGCCCGTGACATTGATTGTTCCGGGGTTGTTGAACGTGATCCCGCTGGCGAACGTGGCCGACCCCGACCCAGCCTTGGTCAGGGTACCCGTGTTGGTGAACAGGTTGCCCAGGGGCGAGAACGTCGCCAGGCGCCCGTCCGCGAGTGTCAACGAGCCAGCGTTCGTGGACAGCGGAATGAGCGCCCCGAACGAGGAGTTGACGCCGTACAGGCGGACGTCGGCGTTGTTTGTGTAGATCGTGGTTCCCGATGGGAAGTTCAGGAAGCCGACGTTCTGAACGATCCACGTCCCCCAGGTCAGTGTGTTCGCGGTGTAGTTGGCCACCGAGCCGAGATTCACCGATCCTACCTGAACGTGCAGCGTCCCGAGGTTGTAGAGCTCGACGCCCGTGCCCGGCGAAGGGAAGGCCAGCACGCCAGAGCCGTTCTTGTTCACTGTCCCGCGGATGATGAACAGGTTTTCGCCCGAGGCGCCGTGCATGGAAAGGGTGCCGTTGGTCGTCACCGTCAGCACGCCGCCCTCGATCACGTCCAGCACACCTCCGTTGAAGGTCACGTCGCCGGCGCTCCATGTCCCGGCCCCCCCCACTCTCAGCACGCGGGAGAGGTTCCTGCCCGCGCCCGTCAGCGAGAGCGTGCCGCCGGACGCCACCGTCGTGGACCCGGCCCCCGACATCGAGCCGCCCGTCCACGACAATGTGCCTGTGATGGTCACATCCCCAGCTCCCGCGAGCGTCCCGGACAGGGTCATCGCGGCGAACGTCTGCGACGCTCCGAACGATGCCGACCCGGTGATGGTGATCGCCCCGGAGAAGCCGAGCGAACCGAGGAACGTGACATTCCCGCCGATCGGGCCGAGCGAGGCCGGGCTGAACCCGCCCTGCACCGTCACCGTCCCACCGGTGAAGTTCACCGGCCCGGTTACGGCGAGCAGCCCCGCCGGGATCGAGTGGTTCCCTCCGGTGAAACTCACAGCGCCGCCGCCCGTGATCGGTCCTCCGCCGACATGATCGAAGTTCGCCGCGAAGACGATCGATGCGCCGGTGCCGACGGCCAGCGTCCCCGTTGACATGCCACCGCCTCCCAACGAGAGCGAGCCCGCTTCGACCGAGAGGCTCCCGGAGTTGACCATCGCCACCCCGGACGAGACCGATGAGAACGCCAGCGTCCCGGATCCCCGCTTCGTCAGCGTGCCGAAGTTGTTGAACGAGTTGATCCCCGAGCTTGCGGAAACCGTGGCTGTTCCTGAGACATCCACGGTCATCACGGCGCCCGCCAGCACGTTGAAAACACCGGTCGCGAAACTCACGTCCCCTCCCGTCCACGACCCCGTTCCCGCCACGTCCAGCGTCCGTGCCAGCGTGCGGCTTCCGCCCGACATCGAAAGCGTGGCGCCCCCCGGAACCACGGTCCGCCCCGTCCCATTCATAGCGCCGCCCGTCCAGACGAGCGACTCGGTCACCGTCACCAGACCGGCCCCCGCCAACGTTCCGGAGAGCGTCAGCCGCGAGAACGTTTGAGCCGCCGCAAACGAAACCGATCCCGATACCGTGAGTTCCCCAACGAACCCAAGCGCGGCGTTCATGACCAGCGTGCCACTGATTGTCCCCATCGCCGCGGGCGTGAAGGCGTCATCGATGGTCACGGTACCGCCGAAGAAGTTCACGGTTCCGGTCGGTCCAAAGGTGGTCCCGACAACCTCGTGCGTGCCGCCCGAGAAGGTCACGGTGCCCGCGCCGGAGATGGCGCCGGCGCTGTACACCGTCGTGCCGCCCAGCATCAGCGTCGCGGCCGTCTGCACCGACATCGTGCCGGCAACCGTCCCGCCGCCCGAAAGATCAAGCGTGCCTTCCTCGACTGTTACCGAACCGGTGATGTTCGCGGCAACCGCGTGCTCGCCCGATGCCAGCCGAAGGACCCCGGACCCCGTCTTGGCCAGCGAACCCATGACGTTCAATGCATTGGCGCCGGTCGAGCCCGCGGCCGAGAGATTCGCGGCGGCATTGACGCTCAACATCGACCCTGCTCGCACAATGAAGGTTCCCCCGCTGAACGACATGTCGCCCGCCGACCACGCCGCCGCGCCGGAAACATCCAGCGTCCTGGCCAGCGTGTGGCTCCCGCCGGAGATATTCAGGGAGGCACCGATGGGGATGAGCGTCTGGCCCGTTCCGTTCATCGATCCGCCCGTCCAGAGCAGCGAGTTCGTCACCGAGATAGCCCCGCTCCCGGAGAGCGTGCCGGAGAGTGTCAGCGTCGAAAAACTTTGCGCCGCGTTGAACGCCGCCGTGCCGGAAACGACCAATGCTCCCGAATAGTTCAACATCCCGTTGAACGTCACGTTCGCGGCGATCTCCCCCAGACTCAGCGGCGCGAAGTTGTTGCCGATGGTGATGGTGCCCCCGGTGAAGTTCACGGTACCGGAGGGATTGAACGTCGCCGATGTGATGGTGTGCGTGCCCGATGCGAAGGTGATGGTGCCGGCGCCCGCGATCGACCCGGCCGTGAAGGTGTAGTCCCCGGCCAGGCGCAGCCCCGCGCCCGAAGAGACGGTGATCGAACCGGATGTAGCCCCGCCCCCCGCGATCGCGACAGAGCCCTCCTGAACCGAGACCGTGCCCGAGTTCGTCAGCGGCACGTTGAACGACACCTCACCCAAGCCGAGCTTGGTCAGCGCGCCGGCGTTGGTGATCGCGTTGCCCGACGCCCCGCCGGTCGCGGCCAGCGCCGCGTTCGAGTTGATTCCCAGGGAGCCACCGGCCAGCACATGCAGCGAGCCGCCGCTGAAAGCGACATCCCCGCCAACCCAGCTCACGCTCCCCGAGGCGTCGATGCGACGGCTCAGCGTGTGGGCGTTCGTCGACATCGTCATGCTCGCCGCGGCGGGAATGACCAGGCGGCCCGTGCCCGAGAGCGTCCCTCCCGTCCATGTCATGGCCCCGGTAACGGTCACATCGCCCGAGCCCGAGAGCGTCCCCGAGAGCGTCAGCGCGGTGAACGTCGCGTTCGCGTTGAGCGTCAACGACCCCGCGATCGGTCCAAGGCTTGTCGTGGTGAGGGGGCTGTTGATGGTCACGTTGCCGCCGTTGACGTTCAGCGGACCTGTCGCCCCGTACTGACCCGCCGTAAAGGTGTGAGTGCCGCTGTTGAACGTCACCGCCCCGGCCCCGGAGACTCCGCCGCCCGGGTTGTGCGTGAACGAGCCCGTGAAGAGGAGCGTCGCGCCCGCCTGCACCGTCAGCGCCGTCGACGTCGACCCCGCCCCAACCGCCAGCAGCCCCTCGGCGATGGTCACAAGTCCCGTGTTCACCAATGGCAGCGCCGCGGGCGCAGCAAAGAACATCGCATCGGCGAGCCCCTGCTTCGTGAACGTGCCGGTGTTGGTGAACACATTGGTCCCGCCCGACCCGAACGCCTGCAGCGTCGCCTGGGCCTCCAGCGCGAACGACCCATTGTTGGTGAACGTGCCGCCGTTGAAGGCAAGGCCGCCGCCGTTCCAGACCGCCGCCCCCGCGTTCACGATCTGCCGGCTGAGGGTGTGCGTCGCCCCGCTGGTGATGCTGAGCGACCCGCCGCTCGGGATGAGTGTCCGCCCGGAGCCGGTCATGGAGCCCGACACCCACGTCAGCGAGCCTGTCACCGTCACATCGCCCGCGCCGCCCAGCGTGCCCGCGAGCGTCATCGAGGAGAACGTCTGCGGCTGCGCAAAGCTGACCGTGCCCGAGATGGTGATGGGACCCGCGTAGGCCAGGGGCTGCGCGAAGGTGACCGTTCCCGCGATCGGTGCGATCGCCGCGGGCGTGAAGGCGTTGTTGATCGTGATCGTCCCGCCCGTGAAAGAGACAGCGCCCGTCGGGTTGAAGAGCCCAGCCGGGATGTTGATCGTTCCCCCCGCGAATCGAACCTCGCCGGCGCCGGCAATGGCCCCGCTGGCGGAGAACGTGTAGTTCCCGGCAAACGAGAGCACCGCGCCCGCGGCCACGTTGAACGCCGCGGAAGCCGTGCCCCCGCCGCCCAGCGTGAGTTGGCCGGCAGACACCGTGACGGTCCCGATGTTGTTGAACGCCGCACCCGTGACATTGGTTGTGAACCTGGTTTCCCCGGACCCGAGCTTGGAGAACGTGCCGTTCGACACGAACAGGTTGGTGCCGGTATTGCCGTACGCCAGGAGCGTGGCACTCGAATCAGCGGTGAACGTGCCGTTGCTGTTGAATGTTCCGCCCGAGAAGCCGAGGTCACCGCCCGTCCACACGGTCGCACCGAAACTGTTGATCGTGCGGGCCAGCGACTTGGCCCCCGTGGATGCGAGAACGATCGTGCCCCCGGCGGGGGAAGTGGTTCTTCCCGTTCCCGTCATTGCGCCGGAGTTCCACGTGATCGTGCCGGGGACCGTGATGTCCCCGGCCCCGGTCAAGGTGCCCGACAGGACCAGGTTGCTGAACGTGTGCGAAGTGGCGAACGAGGCGGTCCCCAGAATCGTGAGATCGCCGGACCAGTTCACGGCGGCCTGGAACGTGACCGCGGCGCCGATCGGGCCGAGCGACGAGGGCGTGAACGGCGTCGAGATCGTGATCGTTCCGCCCGTGAAGTTCACCGGACCCGTGGGGTTGAATCGCCCCGCGGGCAAGGAGTGTGTGCCGCCCGTGAAACTCACGGTGCCCGAACCGCTGATCGAGCCGTTGCCCGTGAACGTGTACGAGTCCCCCAGCGTGATCGCCGCGCCGGGGTTCACCGTCAACGGTGTTGACATCGTGCCCCCGCCCGCGAGCGTGAGCGTCCCTTCGTTCAGCAGGATCGTCCCGAGGCTGTTGAAGGCGACGCCCGCGGCGAGAACCGAGAACGAAACTTCCCCGGGGCCGACCTTGGTGAAGGTGCCCGTGTTGTTGAAGGCGTTGACACCCCCCGATCCGAACGATGGCAGCCCGGCGCCGCCGACGCCCGCCGTGCTCGCCGTGAACTGGTTGTTGTTGTTGAACGTGCCGCCGGACATGCGGATCGCGCCACCCGTCCAGACGGCCGCGCCGTTGTTCTCGATCGTGCGATTGAGATCGTGGGTCGTTCCGGAGATGTTGAGCGTGCCCGCACCGCTGATGATCACGCGCCCGACCGGCGCCCCGGGAGCGGAAGGCCCCGCCATCACGCCCCCCGTCCACGAGAGCGTCGAGGTAAAGGTGCAATCTCCCGATCCCGCGAGCGTTCCCGACAAGACCACCGGCGCGGAAAACACGGACGCATCAGAAACCGTCAGCGAGCCGGAGATGGACAGAGACTTGGCGCTGTTCACGCTCCGCACCGCCGCGGCACCCGAAATCTGGATCGCCGGTCCGGCAAAGGCGTTGATGAGCGCATCGTCCAGTTCCGTCGGCAGCACATCCCCGACCCAGTTCACGGGGTCGTGCCAATCCGTTCCCGTGCCCGATGGGCCACCGTCCCAGACGACCGTCGCAAGCAGTTGAC
Source organism: Phycisphaeraceae bacterium (assembly GCA_019636625.1). Classification (GTDB taxonomy): domain Bacteria; phylum Planctomycetota; class Phycisphaerae; order Phycisphaerales; family UBA1924; genus JAHBXE01. The sequence goes on along the minus strand of JAHBXE010000002.1, from coordinate 200,570 downwards.
GCGACTCGAGCGCTTCGAACAGGCTCGCGCCGGCCGCAACGGGGAGTTGGCCTGCGCGGCGAAACGTCAACCGACGAACACGACGAGCCAGGCGGGAGGTGAGTGAGCGCATGGGAACCTCCGGTCAATGCAGACAAGGCGCCGCTCGGGGCGCTTTCCGGAGGGGGTATCGGCGGGGGCTTGGCGCCCGGCTGGAGCGGTTCGACCCCGCGAAATGGGGTGTGCCGCGAGGCCGCGCACCTCGCACGCGAGAAGCGCAACGACATCACCGGAACAGGCCGAAAGTGCCGGGGTTTTGAATGGAATGGTGTGTGACGGCAGCCGGAGGAGCCACCGATCGAAAGCGGGCGAAGGGACTTGAACCCTCGACTTCTACCTTGGCAAGGGGGCCAAGGGGAGTAGGGCTCAAGTTTTCGCTAGCAAACGCCATTTCTCTACTGCCTTTACTGCCCAACTAGAGGGCGGTATTACTGCCTAACGTGTAGCCTCTTCGGGGTTATGAGTCAAGGGTCAAGGTAGAAAATTCGGAAGAGTTCGGGGCAAGTTGCGTAGGGGGGTCCGTTAGATAATGCCCCGGGAGCCCATTAGAGCCCGCTAGGAAGCCCCGTGGGCCGGTTGGCCCTTAGCTCCATTAGTCGAGAGCGGCGGGGCTTGGGCGGGCTTCCTAGCCTTCCGGGGAGGGCCAAAAGAAAAACCGCCCGAAAGGCTCGGGCGGTTCGGAGAGTTGCGGACGGTTAGAAGGGGAGGTTTTCTATTCCCGGAATTCCTCCCCGGAGGGCTCGGGTTGTCTCCCATATCCAATACTTCGCTTTCGGGGTTCCTTTTCCGTCTACCCCTTTGCCCTTTGGGGTCAAGCCGAAAGCGAAGCCCCGCCCTTTCTTTTGGATGAAAACAAGCCCTTCCCTTTCAGCTTCGCGGAGGTAGCTCATTGCTTCCCGCTTTCCTTCCTTGCTGGCTTTGGCGAAGAGAGCCGCCCAACTCTCCGGGGCTTCCCGTTCGCTCCCTCAATCAGGGGTTTTCATAGCCTTTATGGCTTCCTTACCCTTGGCGGTAATTTTCCAAAGCCCGCGGCCCGAGCCCGCGTCCAAGAGCCCCGCTTTCTTGGCGGTTGAGAGAGAAACCCCGAGCCCTTTCTTTTGTCCATCGTCCAGTTTGAGGGCTGCCGCGATATCGTCCACCGAAGCTTCCGACTTGCCGGAGAGGTAGAGAAGGGTTCGGCCTTTGACCGAATCGGCCCCGGTTCCCCGGGTCCGTCCGGTTCCGCCCTTGCCGCTGGCCCGAACCTTTCCGCCGAACGCGGAGCGGAACCCGATACCCGCGGCGGAAAGCATCCGTTCAATGTTGCGGACAGCTTCGATTGCCGCGATATGCTGAGCGGAAAGCTCTTCCCCCAACGCGGAAAGCTCTTCCTTCGCGACGGCTTCGGCTTTCTCAATCGCCTTCGCCTTCGCGGCTTCCGCCTTCTCAACCTTCGCCTTAATCGCTTCAAGGGTCAATGCCATTTGTCTACCTTTCAGAAAGAGGGTTTGTGCGAACCGTTTAACTACGCTAACCGGGTCAACTCTCCCGGTCAAGTTTCCGCCTATCGTTCAAGTCCCGGAGCCGTTCCGCTATTGTCCGCTTGTCCGAGCTACAGGCTCCGCAAGCGTTGAAGCATCCGGCCCGGGAATGCTCCGTAAAGATTTGCTCTCCGGGGATTGGCTCCCCCGTCAATGGGCAGGGTTGCCCGTGGGTATGCCGATTGCCCTCCGCTTCCATTGCATTTAGGGCCGTATCGCAATCGCGGCAAGTCCAACCGCGGAGGTAGTCCCTCCTCGTTGGATTGGGGCTCGGGCTATCGCAATGCTCGCAATACTGCCCGGAGCTTTGAGGTTTGCGGTATGTCCGTTTCATCGGGCTTCCTTTCAATCCCCGAGCCGTTGGCTTTCGCCAGCGGCGGAGAGCGTACCGGATTTTACTTCCCGCCATTGCTGAAATGTATAAGCCGTTCCGCGGCAAGCTCCCGGCTCTCGTATCCCTTGGTTTTGCTGGCTTCCTCTAGGAGCTTCGCCCCGATATCCGTAGACCCGGAGGTAGCGGCCCAACGGCCATTAGCCATTTGCCCAACGGTTCCGAAGCAAAGCCGCCCAACCCAAACGCGGAAGTTTTGAAACTTGCCCTCTTGCTTGAATTCGATTGTCATTTCGTTTCCCTTTCGGTTAGAGCCTTGAATCTACAAAGGGAGCTCACCCGAGCCACTAGTTAGCGTCAAGCCCTATTTATCGCAAATCCGTTAGCGAATGTCCAGTTTTTCTAGTAGTCTCCCTAGTTACCTACCCTAATGGAATACTACTTAACGAGAAACCCCGCCCCCGGTTGGAGCACATCCATTGCTCTAGGGCGGGGCTCTTTCCCGGCAACTAACCGGGAGGGGAGGGCTAGCTAGATTACTTGCGGGGCTCTGGTGTTTCCTCCGCCTTCCCTTTGATTCGCTCCGCTACTTCCTTGATACTCCGGAGCGTGACAACCTCAACTTTGTAGATTGTTCGATTTGCCCCTAGCACCGTTGTATAAGAATAGGTACCAACCACGTAGACGGGAGGTAGCCGTATCACTTCATTATCTACCCTTGCCGCCTTGTCTAAGCCGACTAGGTAAATATCTTTCCCCGCAACCTCCGCCAGCACTTCGCTTGGGGATACAACTTGTTTAACCTTTGCAAACACGGGCGGAGTATCGGCAGCGAAACTAGACCCGATGGCGTCATAGGATACGAGTTGCCCGAATGCTCCGACATTTAGAGAGCGGACTTGTAGCTCCCTTACCTTGTAGATGAGTTCTCCCCGCTTCAACCTCTCTATCTCTTCCTTGAGCCCCGCGATAACTTCCATTTGTTGCTCTACTTTCCGTTTTTTAATACTCTCGTAGGCATACGAAATGCCCGTAGCCGTTTCTTTTTCGGTTTCTGATTGCCTTCGGTTAATTCTCCCGGCTTTTATCTTGGCTAGTCTTTGCTCTTCCGTTTTGAGTTTGTAGGGCAACAACTCCGCCCTATCTTTGGTATAAGCGATAGCATCCCGTGCTAATTGCTCTGTTGCTTCGGGGAGGTTACGGGCCAAGCCTTGACCCCTCAACCCCGAGCAAGCGGCCAGCATAACAACGATAACTCCAAGCAATTTCATAACTCTTCCCTTTCGGTTTGGGGTTACGGACGGACCTACCCCCACCGTGTATCCGATTGCTCCCCTCCGGTCAAGCCCGCTTGAAGGCAGAAAAAAGGAATTCCCTTCACTCGTATCGAACGAAGAGGTATGACCGCTTCCCGCGTTTGCTCCCGATGCAAAGCCTCTAAGCCCCTTACGGAGTTTGTCCTAGAGCGGACGGACCCCAAGGGCCGCGGGTATCTCTGCCTTCCATGCAAACGCGAATATTCCCGAGAGCGGTACCCGCGGACTACGGATACGGTCCCGCATAATGAATACCTCCAACTCCGGGCCGCGGATGCCTCTTGCTCGATTTGCGGAGATTCGGACGTTGGCCAAGCAAAAGGATTGCATGTTGACCATTGCCACGAAACCGGCAGGGTTCGGGGATTGCTCTGCCCGCATTGTAACCGCGGGCTCGGTTGCTTCAAAGATTCGCCCGAGCTTCTAGAGATTGCCCGTTGCTATTTAGCATCCTCTCGCTCGAATCCCCGCTATCCCGCGGACTTCGTAGCCAAGAGCTTTCGTAGCTCTATCCGAAACGGCTAGAGGGTTTTCTTTCGCATTGGCCGAAATGTATAGTATGTCAATATCTCAAGCATCTATCACGAACAGTAATACCACGTTGCTAACAGTAACAACGGGGCAACACTGGACAGTGTATAGCATCCTCTTTGCTAATTTCCATACAAGCTCCACGGAAACGCTTACCGTATACCTTGTTCCCGCGGGTAGCTCTGCCGGGGATTCGACTACTATCCTAAAAAGTTATGACATTCCGGCCAAACGCACGTTAATATGGACAGCGGAAGAGCCGCTATTTCTGGACCCGGGAGATTCCATTGTCGCAATTGGAGCTACCGGCTCTCTTGTCACTTCAACAGTTAACTATGTTCCCGAGAGGCGGCGAGCTTGAGCGGCAAGAATCCCAACCTCTTTATTCCGTATGCTTGGCCACCGAGTTATGGCACCTCCGGCCATGTTCTTACTACAGACGGAGCCGGGCAACTTTCATGGGGCGCGGGAGCGGGAGGCTCGTCTGGTGTCTCCGGTTACTCAGGCTATTCTGGCCTTTCTGGTTCAACAGGTTCAACTGGTGCTTCGGGCTTCTCTGGCTACTCAGGAATCTATGGAGCCGATACGCAACCTTATATCTTGAATGTATTAACAGGAATGGCAGACCCGCCTGATACTGCTCCGCAATATGTATATACAGATGGAGTTGCTCTCACTTCCGCTGCCGCTCTTTATTTTTCAACAACAAATAGAGATGGCATTGGAATAGCAAGTTGGCTTTTAGCATTAGGGTCCGGTACAAGTCCCACTACAGGTAGATTGAGAGTCATCAACAGAAACAATAGTTCTCAGTTTGCAATATTCAATATTACAAGTATAATAGATGGAACAGCAAACGCATCTCCAAGCGTAATTGTTAACGTTAGTTTAGTATCTTCTAATGGAACAATTGGTAACAATACAGATGTATTAATTAGTTTTGTAGCAACTGGCAATTCTGGCTACTCTGGTTTTTCAGGCTCTACTGGTTCAACAGGGGCTTCTGGCTATTCTGGCTACTCTGGGCAAACAGGAGGAGTAGCAATTGATTTGTACCACAAACGATTTGCACAAATTGTGAGTTCGCCCACAGGAACAAGCCGTACCGCTTATGGTACTTCATCAGGTAGCTCAGTAGGAACGCTATCGAATCAATCGGATAGCACAGGTCCGTGGCAACGAATAGCCACGGCAGCAAGCGAAGATTCGGCTGGCGATACTCGCTCGGGAGCCGACTGGCGTACCAACGATAACGTGGAAGGTATTTTTGTGGTGCGTACTGGGGCCTCTATCTCTTCCATCCGTTTATGGATAGGTTTCAGTCAAACAGGAGCACCTGGCGGCTCCGCTACGCCAAACGAAAATCACGTCATGGTACGGTACTCTTCGGAGGACTCGACTGCTTACTGGCGTTGCTCTTCTGGTCAATCAAGTTCCACATTTACAAGTACCACAACTACGTTGGCCATTGCTACGAGCACAGCGTATAAGTTTAGAATTGTAATGAATGCGTCCTCAATTCAGTTTTCCCATTGGAACGGCAGTGCATGGGATGAACTGGCTAATCACTCCACAAATCTACCAACAGCCACGCAAACAATGCTGGGGGGAGTATATGTGCAAACGCTGGCCGACGCAAGCAAACACATAGAATGGTCACGGTTAACGTTTATATCAGGCAGTTAGAAGGAAGGTTATAAGTTGTCCTAGCTTGCATTCCGACATTGACTATCTACCCTACTCTTACTTGTGAGTTGAACAGTAATGAAAGCAACCCGCGGCAGATTGAAGTCATCAACGAAACCAAGGCGGCTCGTGACATTAGACTCGGAGTTAGCCAACGCCCTGATATCTCGGGTACTCTCGGGCGATAAGGCGGACTCCGAAACCGCCTTCGGGGAGATATGCACATATTTAGAGCCGGGTATTAGATGCTTACTCAAGGTGGCATGGGTTCGCGGAATGGACACTGAGGACATTAGGCAGGAATGCTTGTATGCTCTCCGCTTCAAGGCCATTCCCAATTACGACCCTAAGAGGGGAGAGAGCTTCTTAGGCTTCGCGTTGTTTGTAATTAGACGGCACATTTGGACTCTCGTAATTCATTCAACCACGCAAGTCCGCCGAACCCTCAACTTTGGTATTCAAATGACATTGCTACAGGAAGGGCATGACCCAAACAGTATGAGGGCGGACCTATTCATAGATACTAAAGCGGCTCAACCGACGAAAGAGATAGAGCAACGGGAAGAGAATCGGTTGCTATGCAAAGAGATACTAAAGCAACTAACGGACCTTGAATATATTGTGCTAGAGGGAACCGCTCGCGGGCTCTCCTACAAGGAAGTCCGGGACTACATATTACTTAAGCATCCCACGCTAGCTGTTAGCGTCAAGGGGGTAGATAACGCCCTTTGTCGGGCGAGAGCGAAAGCCCACGCGATAGTCCAAAAGAGAAAGCAACTAGAAGCGGAGAGAGAATGAACGAAGAGATACCGCCAACTAAGCCGGAGCTACAACCGAAACAGGAACCCGTCAATCCTAGGAGCAAAAAAGAGAGGTTCGGCACGGGGAATCCCTTTGCTAAAGAGCATCCATCCGAGTTTGCTAACGTTCCGGCTCGGGAAGGAATGCAACGAAGGAACAACGGGCAAGCTGTGTTTGCGAAGGGCCACCCCTTCGCAAAGCTCGGGGCAGAAGTCACAAACATGAACAAAGCCAAGAAACGGGCGGCATTTCAACGAGAGATAGAGAACGCGGTAACTATGGAGGATATCCGCGATATTGTGGCCGCTCTAATCGTCAAGGCGAAGAAGGGCGATTTAGCATCGGCTCAAGAGATATTCAATCGAACGGCAGGAAAGGTAACAGAGAAGGTAGAGATAGAGGGAGCGGACGGGACGGGTTGGACATTTACCCTTAAGGTACGAGAGCCGGAAGAGGGCGAAGAGTTAATCATAGACACGACTACCGGGGAAGAGCCGACTTCGTTACCTTCTCCGGAACCGGAGGGCGGGGCCAATGGCGTTATATGAATGGGAGCTGTCCCGCAAGCAAGCGGACTTTGTAAAGGCTCCCCATAGATATCTTTGCTATTCCGGTTCATTCCGCGGCGGCAAGTCTATTGCTCTCTGCCGTAAACTCATAATGAGGGCCAGCAATCCGAAGGCAACGGAGGGGCTTTGCCGCAAAACGTTCAAGAGCCTTCGCGGCTCTACTTTAGATTTGCTCTTGCATGGAACCGGAGATTTACCTCCGATGCTTCCGCCCGGCAGCTATGACTACAACCAAAGCGAGTTTAGAATTCAACTCAAGGGCGGGGGTCGAATACTTGTGTTCGGGTTGGACGACCCGGACGCAATCCGCGGCTATACTTTCACGGGCTTAGCCGTTGACGAAGCTACGGACCTAACGGAGCATGATTGGACTATCGCGGACTCCCGAGTATCTACCCGCATTGAAGGGCTCGGACTCCAAACCTACTTAGCTTGCAACCCAGCAACCCCCGAGCACTGGATTTGCAAACTCTTTGAGCTTGGGCAATGGACCCCGAAACTTGGGGCAAAGCTCCGCAAGCTGCCGGACGGGGCGGAGTATTGGGGCCAGCTAACCGCCGCACACGAAAACCCTTTCTTACATGCGGACGTTTTACGGGACTTGTCCCGGTTGACGGGGACAAGCCGCAAACGCTACTACGAAGGATTGTGGGTTGGACAAGAGGGCTTGGTTTACGAAGATTGGAGCCCGAGCAAGCATATACGCAAACTCTCCGCGGGTTGGACCCGCTCCATTGTTTCGGTTGACGATGGTAGCCGTGACCCGTTAGTAGCGTTGCTTCTGCGGAAGCATCCCAGCGGTATTCATGTTGAGCAGGAACTATATAAGGCCAATCTCCGCACAAATCAAAAGTGCGAAGCTATCGGAAAGATTGCGAAGTCCGCGGAGTCCATTATCTACGACGATTCCGCTAGGCAGCTTGGTGTAGACCTTCGGGACTTCGGGTTACCGGCTCGGAAGGCAAACAAGGGGAGAATTACGGACGGTATAGCAAGAGTCCAGCAAGTAATAGCGGATGGCTCTTTAACTGTTGACCCTTCGTGCATCAACCTCATAAGAGAAATCCAAAGCTACGAATGGAAACCGGGGAAGGATGAACCCGTAGAAGGTAACGACCACGCTTTAGATGCCCTTCGGTATGGGGTTTCATACCTTGCGGGCGGCTCTAAGTTTGTTGAGGGTTGGATATCAAGTAACGACCCAAAGCCCCCGGAAGAGAAGGAAGAGAGCCCACAGTTACCGAAAGAGGTAGAAGAGCATTACAAGCGGATACAAGCGGACCCTTTTAGGTACTTCCAAGAGCAAAAAGCAACTAACCGTAGGCTACCGCGAAAGGTATACTAACCGTGGCAAAGGCGAAACTGTCGGAAAGCAACGTTAATTATGCTGGCTTTGTCCAAGCTAGTCTAACTCCAAATGACCTACAAACGCGATACCGCGGCAATGCGGATATTAAAAACCTAGTGGACTCTTGCCGCTCATGGGCCGCTATATGTTGCAACATGAAAGCCGAGCAAGCCGCTAGCTTTCCTATCCGAATGTATGCCCGTTCCGACAAACGGAAGGGCCGCAAAATGCAAGGCAAGCGGCTAGTAGACCTTAAGCGGGTTGAGAACGTAGGCAGCAAGTCCGCCCAATACGCGGAGTCCGCGGGCTCCAATGTTGTAGAGATTACTTCGGACCCGGCCCTAAACATTTTGCACAAACCTAATCCGTTTATGAACAGCGGGCACGAGCTTTTCGTTTGGCTCTTTCTCATGCAAGAGGCTTGCGGCAATGCCTTTACCGAAGTAGCGGAAACCGGCAACCCTAATAGCCCGATTGAGTTGCTACCGCTCTTCCCTCAATATATGGGATTAATTCCGAATAAGGGCGAAGATATCCCCTCCCTTGTGTTGGGCTACGTCTATGGAGCCGGTTCTACGCGGGTTCAATATGACTACTCGGAGGTTATCCATTTCAAGCGGGCTCCCTCTATGTATTCCTCTCTTTGGGGCTCTTCCCCGTTGCAAGCCGTAGCTGCCGAAGCGGACCTATTGGAAATGGCTACACTCAATGAACTAGCCAACTGGCAGAATGGTTGCTCGCTCAATCTGGTGTATAAAGTATCGCCCGATGCTACCGAAGCTCAAGTAAAGCAAATCCGCTCCCAACTAGAGGCAAGGCATCAGGGCGTAGCCCAAGCCAACCGGGTATTTGTCGGTAGCGGAGAGCTTACCTCATTGGATCTAAAGGCTAAAGAGATGCAATACCGAGAGGGGCAAAGGTATTACTCTCAAATGATACTTGCGGCTTATCGCGTTCCCGAGTCTAAAGTAAGATTGAATGATGCTAACCTAGGCTCCGCCCGAACCGCCGATATTGAATTCCTTTCTGAAAGTATCCGCCCCATGCTCGTGCGTATGGCGGAAACCCTAACGGAGGAACTACTATACAAGCGGCTCGGATATGAACGGGGCTCGGTTTGGTTTGCTTATGATGATATCGTACCGCGGGACATTGCGACGATTAATGCCGCGGCGGTTGGGCTTGTGCAAAATCGCATATGGACCCCGGACGAAGCAAGGGCCGAGCTTGGATACGGCCCGCTCCCAAACGGAGAGGGAGAGAAGTTAGTGACTCCATTGGGCGGATTTGCAACGCCCGCGGCTCCCGTCATTGACGGAGAGAAGGTACCTCAGAGCCCCCAAGGGCCGAAATTGACGGACCCGGCTACCGCCACGGCTGTTGCGGCTCCGCCCGCGGACTTGGCGTTGAACGGGGCTCAAATTGATTCCTTGCTTTCCATTGCCCAACTTGTAGCGGCGGGCCAACTTCCCGCTCCCGCCGCGAAAGAGATTCTGTACGCGGCATTCCCAACGGTTCCATCGGAGCGAATAGCCGCGATTATCGGCGGGCTAGAGGGCTTCAAGCCCGCGGCCCCCGAATCTCAAGCCCCTTCCGCTAAAGGCTCTGCCCCGGGCAGCAATGCCCCCGCGGAGCCCGCGGAAGCGGCAAAGCCCGCGGAGCAAGAGCCCGAGCCGGAAGGCAAGGCGGTTACGGTTGCAAGCTGGCAAACCGCGAAGGGGCCGGACGGCAAAGCCCTTACCAATCAGAAACGAGCGGCTAGCGGGCTCTTTGTTATGGGGGGCCGGGTACTTCAAGCCTTCGACATTGACGGAAAAGACGTTACCGGGGATGCAATCGCGGACCTATCCCGCAAGGTAGAGCAATGGTACAAGTCCGAAGGCGGAACCCCCGAGCACAAAGAGAAAGAGCTAGCCTCAATTCTACGTCCTCATATTGAAGCCATTTTCCAACGTGGCGGAATAGACGGATTATCAACATTGGCCGGAATGCCCGGGGGAAGCGAGCTAATAGCCGCGGCCAATGTTTCTTTTGACATTCTCCCCGATAATGCTCTCCGCTTCCTTGAAACCTACACCATCCGCCTTGCGAAGCAAATCACCGAAACGCAACAATCAGACTTGCAGTTGGCTATCTCTTACGCGATAGAAAACGGCATGACCTCCGACGAAGCAAGGCGGGCGGTTCAGGAAGCTTTACCGGAGATAGCAAGTTGGAAGGCGGACCAAATTGCCCGGACGGAATCGGCCCGAGCCTATACCTCCGGCAACCTAGAGGCATGGAAAGAGGTAGGGGTAGAGCGTAAAGAATGGCTCTTAGCCCCCGGCTCTTGCATTGTTTGTCAAGCGGTAGCCGCCAAGTATAACGGCCCGCTAGATATTAATACTCCCTTCCTCAAGGTTGGGGACTCATTGACGGACGATACCGGGCAGATGCATACATTCAACTATCAAGATATCGACGCGGCCCCGCTTCACCCCGGCTGCCGTTGCGATATCGTCCCTGTTATCTAACAATGGACCTCTACAAAGGACACTTTACTATGGCAACTACACATCTTCGCGGCAAACACGTATTAGACCGAATCCGGCAACGCAACTTCCTAGCAACCGATACCCCCCTCGGGGTAGTCGGCAGCTTCGGCAAGAGCGTAACCGTTCAAGAGTCCGAGCAAGATAGGTTTCTAACCGTCATAGCTACAACCGATGATATAGACGTAGACGGGGAGGTAGTCATACCGGGCGGAGCGGATACTAGCTACTTTTTCAAGAATAGGAAAATCTTTGTAGACCATCAGCTAGGCACCGAGTTTTGCGTAGGTACGTTACACTCCGCGAACCTCAAGCCCAACGGCTGGCAATGCCGTATAAGAATGTTCAAACTGCCCGGCAACCCTCTACCCGATGATATTTTGACAATTGCTCGGGAAGCGGGAATCGGGGTATCTATTGGTTTCCTTCCTACCGCAAAGGGAGCCCCGAGCCCCGAAGAGAAGAGTATCTATAAGTCGGCATCCTCCATTATCCGCCAATGGAAGTGGATTGAGCTATCTATAGCGGCGGCTCCGGCCAATATCTCGTGTCAATCAACGCTAAGCCTTTCCAAATCAATAGAAGGAAAGCTAGCTCTTTTGGATGAACTGGTAACTAAGGGACGTATAGCCCCATTCTCAGCTAAGGCTTTAGGGCTTTCCGTTCCACGTACGTTAGAAGCCTCTACGGGTGTTCCGAAGAGGCGGACGATAGTAGTTATAGACTGACACCATAGAACTCCCGCCCTCTAGTAAGCGGCTTCCGCCCCATTGCTAGGTGCATCTACAAAGCTCTACGGTAACTCGCTCTAGTAACTTACTTCATGGATTTCTACTTTGCCCTCTATATGGGCGGGAGTTTCTTATTATGAATCGCAAGCAATTTTTGGAAATGCTCCGCAAGCAACATGGCTACGCGGGCAAAGCTGACTTGGCAGAAGTTAAGGCATTTGTTAATGACCCTGAAAACGGTTTCAACTTTGTAGACGCAAAGGGTAAAGCGTTAGACCTTGACGCCATTTGGGCTAAGACTGTTACCGTTGCTATCTCCGCGGATAACGGAGAGGATGTAGAGGTATCGCAAAGCGAAGGCTCGGAAGTCAATCCCGGGGCTTCTAATAGTTCGGAGCAACCTCCGACGCACGCTGCCTCTCTCGCTTCCCGCGGGAAGAGCGTAGGGGCCAACGCGGGAATTCACTTCCCGAAGGTAAACTATTCGCTTCTAAAGTCAAAGAAATACAACCAAGCCGCGGCCCGCGGAGAAACCGCTTTCTCCGATGCCGATATAGCTGCCGATTTTGGTACTTTCGTCAAGAAAATATTTGACGGAGGCAACAAGCTTGCCGGTAAGGCTCAAACTCTCGGAACTACTACAGCGGGCGGACATACCGTACCCACCGAAGTTTTCTCTGATTTGATTAGCAACCGGGCTAATGTTGGGGTACTCCGTAAACTTGCTAAGTATTATCAAATTCCCCGGGATAAGGCGAACATCCCAACCCGCACGGGCGGGCTAACTGTTTACGCTCCCGGCGAAGCTTCAGCTATTACCGCTTCCGATATGACCTTCGGAGTTTGTGCGTTTGACGCGGCTCTTATGGCAACATTGACGGCGGTATCTGTTGAGCTTATGCACGATTCCGTGCTTGATATCGGAGCCGTTATCGGCGACGAGATTAACCACGCTTTCGCGGCGAAGGAAGATGAAATAGCTTTCGCTCCCGTAGGTACTGGTACGACTTTCGGTATGGTTTCCATTCCGAGAGCAATCTATAACCAAGTCGTTTCGGCTTCGGGAACATGGACCACGGATGCTCATAAGCTCTATCACCCGGGCGTTACTATTGCCGCGGGTAACGCTTGGAGCGAAATTACCCTTGCCAACCTCATTAGCGTTCCGGGCAAATTGCCGGACTACGCCCATGACGGAGCCGCGTGGGTTGTTTCTCAAGCATTTTGGGGGCAAGTCATGTTGCCGCTCGCTCTAACAGCGGCGGGCACAGTTGCTTCGGAGGTTATCAACGGGGTTAAGGTGCCTATGTTCCTTGGCTATCCTGTATTCCGTACTAGCAAGATGCCAACCGCTGAGGCTAACTCTCAAATTTGTGCCTTGTTCGGCAACTTCTCCCGTACTGTTGGACTGGCCGACGTTAAGGAAGGTATGTCTATTGACATTGATTACAGCCTCTATTTCAACTTGGCGGCTGTTGCTATCCGCGGGATGCAACGCAGCTCTATCGTTCCGTTTGACGTAGGTACAGCTAACGCTACTCCGGCTTCCCAAGTTGCAAGCCCAATGTGTGCATTGGCAACCCTCAACGCTTAATAGTTACTAGCTATTAACGCTTGATACAAACAATCCGAACCCCCTTGAAAGAGGGGGCTTCGGCTTTCTCGGAGGTAACACAATGAAAGTAAAGCTACTGATTGAACACCCTTACCTTGGCGGGCTCGGGACGATTATTGAGGTTTCAGACAAAGATGGAGCGGGCATGATTGGCAATCGCATAGCGGCCCCGCTGGAAGAGCCCCGAAAGGAAGAACCGAAGATAGAACCCCAAAAGGCTCCCGCCCCGAAGGCGGTTCCCGTATCAAATAAGAAACTGAAAGAGAAGAGCATAGAGTCTACAACGCTAGCACACCCTTCCGATTTTGATATCTAACTACTATGGCTATTATAGCTACATCTAACTACAAAGCATATGCCGGAATTACAGTCTCGACGTGGGACACATTGCTAAACACCTTGATTACCGCGGCTCAAGCCAAGGTCGAGAGGTATTGCAATCGCGTATTCGATACGGCCACGTTTACCGAGTACTACTCGGGCGATGATGCCGGGTGCCTAATCCTCAAGAATACCCCCATTACTTCCGTCACCAGCGTGAGCTATGTAGCCCCGGACGGCAACAACTATGCTCTCCCTACAAATGCATATAGGTTTGACCCGGAAACCGGGGAGCTATTCCTAATCCCGAGAGGGCTTAAAAAGGCAACGGCTAGTAACTCTCTCGGGGTTCCGTATATATCGAACTGGCAACGCCCGAGCTTTTCCGAAGGATTTAGAAACTATGTAGTGGTTTACGTTGGCGGTTACGGCGGTACCTACGTCATGCCTACGGACCTTCAATTAGCTATGTATCAATATGTAGATGAACTCTTCGTCCCCGTTAAGAATGGAGCGGCGGTAGATACCTCAATGCAAAACGAAACGTTGGGCGATTACTCATATACCCGGAAGCTGGACAGCGAAGTAAATAGCACGTTCGCTACTCGCTTTGGTCCGTTTCGAAGGATGGTGCCGTAATGCCCTCCGGCTTCCTTTTCAACCTAACCGGAACAAAGGTAACGGGGAGCTACTCGCGGGGAGCTACTGGCGATTGGGCCGAGTCTAACTCGAACTCCGTTTATACCTTCCGTTGTGCGTTGCAACCTATGTCCGCTTCCGAATCGGATTTCCAACTCTACGCGAAGGAAACTAGCTCGGCCCTTTACAAACTTTATTGGGAAGGATTCGATACCAATGGGGCAGCGGTAACATTCAACGTACAGGACAAGGTTATTATCTCTGCCCTTACCTATCAGATAGTCGGAGTCTCTATGAACATGGCGGGCAGAGCCCGCATTTACAAAGCAATTGTGGAGAGACTAACCTAATGACTTCCAAGGTTACAACGCGGTTTGCGGGAGACGCCTTTCTTGATATATTCAAGGAAGGGGTAGCAGCGGGTTTAAATAAATCTATTGTCTACCTACAGAAAGAAATGAAAGCTAATATGGGAACGGGCTCTGCCGATACTAAAGGCGAAGTTATAGCCGTCCAGATTCGGGGCCGGAGACGGAACGCGGAAGGGAAGTTGCGGAAGATTCGGACCCGAAAGAACATTTATAGGGCCGCGGCCCCGGGAGAGTTCCCGGGCGTCCGTTCCGGAGGGTTCCGAGCTTCTATAGCACACGAGAAGGCAACGCCCGCAACTCTTGTAGCCGCGGCGGGAACGAACAAGAAAGTAGGCCGATGGCTTGAGTATGGAACCTACGGAGAGTACGGGCAACTTATGGCCCCCCGCCCTTGGGCTATTCGCTCCCTCATGCTTGCTCAAGAGCAAATGGTATCACTATGTAACAATACGGTAGCGGCTTACATCAAGGCCAAGGGAAGTAACCTTCTCAAGCGGAGGCGCAACAAGTGAACCTAGCCCAACTATGGACGGCTATTTATTCGCGGCTCTCCGGGGATGCTACCCTCATGGCTGCCTGTTCCGGCGTGTTTAATGTATCGGTACCCCCGGGGGTAGCACTGCCCTATATTGTATTTTCGGTAGCCGCTTCGGTATCGGACAATACATTTCGGACGGACGTGGTAGAGCATATCATTAGGCTTAGCGTAATTACTTCCGCTAGGTCCGGGCTATCTACGCCCGCTACACTGTTAAAGCGACTGTATGGGGATGCTACTACCTTGACAAGTCGGACCCCGAGTTATGGCCTTCATCGCCATATCCTTTCGGTTCCCGCGGCTAGCGAACCTACGGAATGGGTAGGCAGCTTGATTACCCACGTTGATTCAACCCAAGAGCATACCCAAGAGGTGTACCATTTTATCGAAACCTACAAAGTAATAACAAGCCGGTCTAGCCCCTAACAAAGGAACCCGCGGCGGTTTGGCGGAACAAAGAATAGGGCTACATACTTCAAAGGAATTCAACTCATGGCAGCAACATACGGCATACTCGGCAAGGTAACAAGCTGGAGCGGTACATTTGTGGCGGACCTTATTGGTACGTCTAACTCTCCGGCTACCTTTACGCTCAATCAAGTAGTCGATACCTCCGACGTTACCCGCTTTGTTACGGGAAGCGGCGGGGCTCGGATTGGCCGCAATATCCCCGGGCTCAAGAGTTGGAGCGGCACGATATCTTGCCAACTTGCAACGCCACGCATAGGAAATGCCGGCCTTGTCACATATAGCTCCGGCTATGTTGCCAATGTAAAGAGCTTCAACATATCCCTTAACGCGGACTCAACCGATACCACAGTTTTTGCGTCTACGGACCCAACTTGGAAGAGCTTTACTCCGGGTATTGTCCGCTGGTCCGGCAGCTATGAAACCTTCCTTGATTCCGCGACGGCTCCCCACGGAGCCGGTATGGCCGCTGAGCCCGCTGCCGCTTCGTTCGCTCTAGTCGATGATGCCGGAAGTACCGCGGATAAAATACTGGCGGGCAATGTCATAACGCAAAGCCTAGGTATCTCGGTTGCTCCGGCGTCCATTTCAACAGCAAACTACGCTTTTGTTGGGGACGACCAACCCACAGTAACGGGTACCTACGTTGGCGGCATTATGACGGACCCGGGCGGCGGGGTCTATTCGATTACTACTCCCATTGCCGGAGCAATGGTACTTCAGAGCTACACGTCTCAAACCTTTAGCGGTTCGGCATTCTGGACTTCTATTAGCTTCAAATGCGAAGTTGGCCAACCTATCACGGTTGATATCAACTTCCAAGGTACCGGACCTTTGACCGGACCTAGCGGTTACTAAGACTAACAGGGGTTCGGAACAATGGCCGAGAAACCAAACAAAGTAGGCGAAGCGTATGTAGAGTTTGGGGCGGATATCTCCGGGCTGGAAGCCGGAGCGGCAAAGGCAAAACAAACGCTGCACGATACCGCGAACGAAGCCAAAGCCGCTACCTCTCAGTTAGACGAGCTTGGTACCAAAGGGGCAGCTTCGGTAGAGAAAACTACGGGCTCTCTTGGCGGTTTACTCAACGCAGCTAAGGCGGTACGGCAAGTCTTTACAAAGCTCCTTCTACCGGCTGTTGTAGCTCAACAAATCGTAGAGCTTATTCAAAAGTTTCACGAGCTAGCGAATGCCGCGGAAACCTTCAAGGATAAGGTAGCAGACATACGTGCCGAGTCTCAAAAAGAGCTAAGAGGAACCCTCCGGCTTGAGCGTATGACCCAAGAGCAACGCGAAGAGGTAGCCATTATTGAGCGGTTCGCAAAGTTAAAAGAGCAAGTAGAGAAAGAGCGGATAGAGGCAATAGACAAACTCAACAAAAAGCAATTCCTCTATTCAATTAATCTTTTTCAGGATGAACAAAACAAGATTCAAGCCAAAGCCCGAGAAACTCAACAAGCATTGGAGAGGGACCAAAAGGCTACGTTAGATTCCATGCGAAGGCAGCGGGATGCGGAGAAAAAAAGAAAGGCGGACGAAGAGGAAGCAAGGGGAATACAAGAAAGCAAGCAGCGGGAGCTAGACTCCTACCGCTCTACGTTGGATGGGGAGAGCCGCTTACTCTTTGAGCATAACTTAGCCCGCGATGAAATGGACAAGCGGATAGAGCAAGCTCGGGCGAACTGGCAGCTTGACCTAGAAAAGCAACTCTTGAAAGAGAAGGAAGCCGCCCACGCGGTCTACGAAGCAAAGCTAAAAGAGCTACGGGACAAAGCCCAACAGGATAAGAATAGGAAGGCGGAGGAAGAGCTAAAGGTAGAGAAGAGAAAGGCGGAGGAAGTCCGCCGAATGACCGAGCAAATAGCGGACATGATACGCAACCAGTCCCAAGGGTTCGGTACGGAATCTGTAGTACAGTCTATACAAGCTATGGAACGCAACATAGTTAACGCAATTCGGACTTCGGCACGGTAATACAACACATGGCAACAGCAACAGAACTATTTGATAGCTACAAACCTACAGCGGATGTTAAGGGCTCTCGTGACGTTCGGCGGTTCTATGTCGTTACGGATACGCTAGAAGATAACCCCCTCCTAGTATCTGGCGTGCCTAACTACTACGATGTTCACCCGCGTTTACCGCAGGCTAAGGTAGACAGCAAAACTATTGAAACCAAAATTGGTCCCGCGTCCAACGATGGGACGGCAATGCAATATATAGTTGCCGTTAACTATTCCAATGACCAAAGCTATCGTATAACGAACAAGCCGCTTACTCGGGAAATCAGCTACAAAGCTTGGAGCATGAGCTTTAGTAAGCGAGAAATTAGCATACCGTACCTACTCGGAGAAACCATAACCCTTGTAGGTTCGGAGGGAGCAACCGTAACAAAATTTGTGTGGTTCCGGCATGAGTTGAAGGCGGACGATGTGTGGAACATTAACGTATCTCGCCGAGTCAATGTTAATAGTTGGACGTTCGCCGATACAAAACGCATTATGGACCAACGCGGCAAGTTTCATTATCTAGACGGTCTAACTAACGGGAACAATGCTACTACGCTCGCAAAATTTATGGGAGCGGACCCGAACCAACTCGAAGCCGATAGGTGGGAGGTGACTTATTCATGGCTCATAGACCCGGGCAACCCGAGCCCGGACCTAAGCGGGCTTCCGATAGAAATGCAACCGCAATGGTACCCGCACCCGCGGCCCCCTTTCTATGCCTACATAGTCATCCCACAAACAGATATGCTAACAGCGTTTGTAGACGTTGAACCAACTTATCATCTTACAGACATTGACCAAGCCGGGGGTCTAGCGTTGCCCGGAAACCCGCTGCAATAATGAATAACGACACTCCAATTCTTGTAGACGGAAGCCAAATGACAATGGCCCCGGGGGCGGAACGGACCCAATGGGGAGTTATCGTAGACGTTACAGCCACGAACGGAGTAGCCTATAGCAATGGCCGCGGCTATATCGCTAGAGCGATAGATATTAAGTATTCGATTGAAGTCCTAATCAACGGGCAGAAAGTAACCTTTCCGGCAGCGGCCCCGAATCAACCGCGGCCCGATTATAAAGTCTACTCCGCCCGGAAATATGAACCGTGTCGGGTGTTCCCGCAAGGAAACCGCTTTGCCTTTCAAGTATTAGAAGCTCCCTACGCGGAAGCGTGCTAACAAGGAATCTGCACCAATGGCTAGCCAACTACTACCGCCCATAAAATTCTGGAATGCTCTTATTGCTAATGACCGGCAGATATTTGGGGTTGCGGAGTATTGCTCTGTAACTATTCAGATTGTAGAAACCAGAATATCAGCGGGGACGGCTCCGAAGTTTGTAATAGAGCGGAGCATTGACGGGGTGAACTGGGTTGACGTTGTGCCCGCTCAAAAGCTATCGGCGGGGGCTATCTCTCTCCCGATTGATACACGGGCTACCCCGTACCTCTCTGTCCGGTTGGACTTTACGGGAGCTACAGTAACTACCTATCTAGTCGATGTCTTTGTATGCGGAGATAAGTATACAGCGTAGCCGGGGAAGGATACCGCCACGCTTTGATTGAACGAAGTAATATGAACACTAAAGAGGAATCTTAATATGCCTACAAATTCTTGGACCCTACCTAGCTTACTACCCGTTTCACGATTATGGAAGAGGAGCGGGGTCTATTGTATTGTGAATAATGCCAACGGCAAGTCAACTTGTGATGAACATTGCCGAAGGAAACTTAGCGAACGTGCAAAGCAACTATGGATGAAGCGAAGGGCATTGGGCTTACAGGACTCCGCCCCGCTTACTACTTTTACAGGAGATACTAACTATGCCGGTTAATTCATGGACGGGCGGAGCAGGGGATAATAACTGGCAAACAGCGGGCAATTGGTCCCTTGCCGCGGCTCCTGTTACGGGCGATGATGTTATCGTAGCTCCCTCAACCCCTACAGTAATTACCGGGGGCATGAGTAATGGGTCAGTAGACCTTGAGAGCTTGACAATTACGGGTCCGGTTCAAATAGGAACCGCAAGCACAAGCCTTACCATAGCGGTTAGCAACTCATCAACTTCTAAACTCATTTGTGCAAGCTCTGGCCCCTTCGTAAATATTACGGCAGGAACAAACGGCATTGACCGAGCCCAAATTGTCGCAACGGGCGGCGGGGTATTCCGTTGCTCCGGAGGAACCTACCTCATTGTAGAAACCGGCGATTCGACCCAAGTTGAAATTGAAGCGGGGGCTACCGTAACGACCCTCAAAATGGCCGGGGGCGGATGTTCGGCAGCGGCGGGTACCGCATTCACTACCGTTACAATCGCCAAAGGGGCTCTAACTAGCTACCGCTCTATCGCCACGGCCCGCGTATCCGGGCAGGGTTCGCGGCTCACAATGAAAACCGCCGCGGCTATCTCCACCGTACTAACTGTTACTGGCGGAGCCACATACGACCACCAAAGCTCCGGCACGATTGCTTCGGTCGTGGTCGAAGCGGACAGTTTTGCTATTTGCCCGCTCGCTCCGCGGGCATTTACTACGACAAACGCGGAAGTATGGGGCTCTGGACAGCTATTTGCAAAGGCTCCGGTAGTCATTACGTACACCAACCCTAAGAGCTTTGTAGGTACCGCGACGAACTAGGCGGCTCTATGTTCAATGAGTTTTCTGCCCGCAATGGGGCATTTATCATGCTCCCGACCGGAGCCCTTGCTAAGCGTAGGACCGATGGCTCGTGCTGTTGTAGCGGTTGCGGATGCCCTCCGCCTTGTAATTCTGTGTTTACCAATCCGATACAATCCACCGAGTATCGCATACTACCAATCTCGCACCCAAGCCAAATCCCGCACCAGATAGTCTCTCAAGCTCCCGCGGCGTTTTGCTGTTGCGGCCCGCCCGCTCAGCAATCTATGTGGGCCACTGAGGATATACTAGTTTATTACATTGGACAAACTACTCCCGGGCCGCTACGCTACCGCTACCAACTGCTAACCAGCTACGACGGTAACACGGGGCAAGTTCAGTTGACGGAACGAACGTGGGACTACGGTTACAACGCTAGCGGACCCGCAACGTTCAATGAATCTCAGAGCCAATACCCAATAATAGGGGGCTACTGTTCCGGAGGGAATGGGAACTTTAACGAGTTTCGCGGACAGTTTCCTACCCCCACTATTCCTTTCGCTTGCGGCTCCTCGCAAGCCGGTTTCACGGGGCTCGAAGGGAGTGCGTATTCTAGCTGCACCGTTCAAACCGCGGACTACAGTTACAACACAATAATGTGTGCCTTCCCCGGTTTGGAAGCCGTCAAGGTTGTGTACAAGCTCCGCAAGTTTCTGAATCCCAATACGCAAGTATGCAATCCTCCCTCATGCACAAGTGCGTGCTGTTTGCCGGAGGGGCGATGCCGCGACGGCCTAACGTGGAGCCAATGCCGAGCCCTTGGGGGCGTTATGCGGCTCGGGCGTACGTGCTCTACCGGCAAATGTGACGACCCTACCGACGCGGGGGCGTGTTGCCATCCGGTTACAGGGGGGTGCGTAATTTCAAAGCCGGAGGAGTGCGAGCCCCCAAATGTGTTTCATGGCGTCGGTAGTAGCTGCAACCCAAACCCCTGCCCTCAACCCTTCGGGGCATGTTGCCGGGGGCAACAATGCACTACAGCCACGCAATTAGATTGTTTGGGCGTTGGCGGTCAATGGCTCGGGCCGAATTCTTCCTGTTCGCCCGACCCCTGTAAAGCCGCGGGCGGAGCCTGTTGCGTTCACAACGGAATAACGTGGGAGTGCTATCAAGTCTTTTCGCCCGGGGAATGCTCCGCTTTGGGCGGATACTTCACGGGCTCTCCCGATTGCGGGGCAATCAATTGTGCGGATCTCTATAATGGAGCCTGTTGCTCGCCTACGTCCCACGGCTGGTTTTGTACGGAGGTTCCGTTAGCCGCATGTACCGCAGGAACTTGGCTCGGGCCGGGAACAAACTGTATTGGGAATCCTTGCGGCGGGGGCGGAGGGGGACTCTATAGCCCGCCTAGCCCTAGCTCTCGTATCCAAGTAGCTTCGGTGTTTGATTACTTCGGGCCGAGCGGCAAGCCCAAACAAGCGGGCTGCTCCCAATGCGGAGCCGGAAGCGGAACGGAGGGATTGCTAATCTAATGACGGACAGAATTTCACTGGCCTCTCGTTTGTTGACCGCGGCCAAAGGCGGGGCCATATGGGCGAAGGCTCTAGCTACCGGGGACATTGCCCCCGAGCAAACAACCGAAGAGCGGCGGGCTATCTGCCGGACTTGCGAAAGCCGGAGAGTTGAACAGCTACCCGGCATGACTAGCCCCGGGGCATGGTGCGGACCCCCGCTAGAGAATCGAATCGGAGAGGAAGAGATAGCCAATCGGACTTGCGGGTGTCTGCTTTATGGAAAGACGATGGTAGCTAGCGAGAGTTGCCCGCAAGCAAAATGGAAAGCTGTTACCTTAACAAAGGAATCTAAGCCGATAGATTGTAAGGAAGATACCGGCTCCGCTCGTGACTAAGAGGCTTCCCGGGATTGAGTTACGGCATTTACTCTCCCGGCATCCTTTCATCTACTAGAGGCTACTAACTATCACGGGCGGAGCCGCTTCTTTTTGAGGGAGGTAGATACTTGGCACGATTCCTTTGGCTCTTGCTTGCGTTGCTCTTTGTTGCGGGGCTCTACCTAGCTGGCGGGTTCGCTTTGATATGGAGCCTCAATACCCTTTTCGGGTTGGGCATTCCTAACGGGTTCGCGGAGCTTGCCGCGGGCGGGCTCTTGCTGGCTCTCTGGCGGAGCCCGCGGGCCAGCTTGACCCCCGAGCCCCGCCCCCGTCCAACCGCCCCCAATGCCCCGTAAACCCCGGCAAGCGGTAAGGGCTTCCCCGCAATTATAGATTAGGGTAGTGTTTGGGACTTCAAATAATGGAGCGGAATATCCGGCATTCATCGTGCCGAAGAGCCCCCAAATCTCAAAGCCCGAAGCTCGGGGAGCCGGAGAGCCGCCAGCGGGGCAGAAACGCGAAAGAGGGGGGTATTTCGGCCCTTTCCGGGGCATTCCTAGCGGCAATGAAATAAAGCTAGCTCAAGCAATCTTATAACATTTGACGGCAGGAATGGAGCAAGTAATAAAGCGGCTTGAGCTTTGTTAGATTGCGTTGTTAATCCGCATGTAATAAAGCTCTTTATTACAAGGCTAACTAGGGGCTTGACGTGCGGCAATCGCGGGGTAACGTGTTGCGTTAGATAGAGAGCCGCGGGCATAGGGCCAGCGGATCAACGGCGCGCGGGCCGGAAAGGAAGGTAGACAAATGAAGTATGAAGTGAAGGCAACGCCAACCAAAGGGACGGAAGGAAATGCAAGTCCGGTACCGTTGCATAACGCTTTAGTTGAAGCCAATAGCCCCGAAGAGGCTATCGAGAAAGCTATGGAAATATGGAGCGGCCCTACTTCGTGGCAGCGTAAAGGTTGGGATGCGGCATTCGGGCTCGGTCTAGGTACCTTCAAAGAGGGCTATCTAAAACGATACTATCAGTTTGAAGCGGTCGAATGGAAGCGGTTTAGCTAACGGCCCGCGGGCCGGAAAGGTAGGCAGCAAATGGGAAAAACCTTTACGTTTATTGGCGGACCCCTTGACAGGGTACAAATTGATTTTGCTTCGGATGAACCCGTGCCGGACGTTATCTATGTTGGCACCGTCTGGTGCGACCGGAGCCCCTATAGCTCCGGCCCCCCGGAGCAACGCTATAAGCACCGCGGTTGCTCTTTTGAAATCTCATATGACAACCCCAACCCTCCGCTTGGAACACAAGGGAGGTATTCCCGCAAGGGCGATACATTCGGCAACTACGATACTATGCGGAAGTAAACAATGGACTACTACTGCCCCGAATGCAAACAGGAAGAGGGCTACTGTTCGGAGTATTGCCCGCGGCTCGCGGAGAAGGTAGAGATACTAACCGCCGCGGGGTTGCCGGTTGAAGAGGGCATGACTATTACATTTCCGGGCGAAGAGCCGCGAGAGTTGGAGTTGAGGGAAGCGGTAGCTTTGCTCTGGCAAATGTATACGGGCCAAATCAAGGGATGGACCAAACGAGAAAGGTAGCACGACAATCGGCCCCGAGCCCCGTAGCGTTGCCGGGCTCGGCTCCCCGCCCCCGCTCCCGAAAGGGACCGGGCATCGGTTCAACGGAAAGGAATTCAGCAATGGCAAAGCGTATTGTTCATACCGTCCGCGTTCAAAAGGGTTGCCTTGACTCAATCGGGGATTTGGGTTGCGGGCTTATGTTACTCGGTATCCTGCTATTAATGCTCGGCGGCTTGCTACCTTGTATAGCTATTCCTTTCTTGCCCAAATAGAGAAAGAGCCGGGGCATTGGCCCCGGCCCTCAAGCTCCGCGGTATGGCTCTAACACCCGCGGAAACGATTAGATAGTCACGACCACCCAAGCTCCCGGGCAGCTTCGCGGCTTCGGCCCGCGGCCAATCGGCCCCGAGCCCGGAAAGTCCAACCGCATTCCTTCCGCCATTCCTCCCCGCTAATCTCCCGCGAAGCTATGACCGCCGCGGCAAGCTGGCCCCCGGCTTCAAACATAGCCGGAGGTATCTTAATGCCCGCACAAAACCAGCGGCCCGCGTTTAGCTCCGAGCAATAGAGAGGGAGAGAGGTTGCCGCGGATGCCTTCCCCGAATCAATTAGCAAACTACCTAGCTTGCTTTGGTCCAAGTAAAACCACCGCTTGTAATCTCTCGCAATGCGGACATAGCTTATATACCGCTCCCCCTCTTTGAAGTAAGCCGCGGCTATTCCCGCCAAGCTGGCCCCATGCCCATACTCTCGGGTCCATTCTCTCTCGGCACGAGCCCGAGCAATCAATAGCGAATGCTCGGGGCTCCCGGGCTCATAGACCTTTCCGGGCTTTATGATGCCCGCCGCTTCGGGCCGGAGGTTGGCGACTATTTCCGGGCCAACGTCCGAACCCTTGGCGGTATCCGTTTTACATTCCACTAGCTGCCCCGCGGGCAATAGCTCTAAGTCCGCATGAGGTACGCTCCGGCGGAGCGGGCGGAAGTTTGCCCCGGGAAAGAGCCCGCGGATTAGCTGCCGATGACAATGCAACTGTTCGGCTAAACGGTAATCGTGCTCTCTATAGCTCATTGCTCTTCCCTCCCGCGGTTTCTAACCAATTCTCTATAGCCGCGGAGTTAGCATCTACCCGGGCATGGGCCGCGGCTAATGCGGTACCAGTCTTTTTGTTTTTGTTCGCGAAAAACACCGCGGCTTGGGCCGAGAGCCTTTCGCTAATGAGAGCTTCCAGCTTGGCTAAATCCTCAACGTCATAGCTGCCATTAAAGAGCAGGGCCGCGATACGTTGGACGCACTCGTACTTGTCCTTTACGCTGTTTATCTGTACCATTTTGGAGTCTCCTTTTTCTCATTCATCCTGTATTTCCGAGCAATCCAGCACGACCGTTCGGCCCCCGAGCGTAGTAGATTGTAGCTCTTCCGTCAAAAAATCTTGAGCCGCGGCAAGTATCGACTCTACGTGGTACCCGCTGGCCGGGTCTAGCTCTATTTCGACTTGAAGCGTGGCTAGGTACTTCATTTTTGGCCCCCTTCCTCCGCTTCCTCTACTTCCTCCGCTTCCTCCGCTTCCTCTACTTCCTCCGTTTCGTACAAACACTCTCCCGGCGAGTCCCAATAGACCGAGCCCCCCTCACAAAGTTCGAGAGCTTTAGACCGAGCTTCCTCGGGGGTCGATGCTTCGACCGTTATTTGTGCGTTGTAAATTTGGATGCCCCTAACGGCCACAGCCCATTTTTTGGGGCTGCCTTCGACCTCTACGCTGCTTTTTTTCTGTTCCATCTGTATTACTCCTTATACTTAATATTTACGACACGAAAGTCCCGCAATGATTTTAAGCAACTCCGGCACCCCAATTGTGTGCGTCGTGTAATCGCCCAAAACGTAATCGCCCAAAGTGGACACGTCGAAGCCCGCAAGCAGTTTGGTGGCGGGCAAAGTGATACTGAGCGAGCCGCCAACTAGAGCCGGGGGCTCTCCCTCTCCATAATGCTCCGTTGCATACTTGATTACCGCGGCTTCTACTTCAATAGGTAGCGGTATCATTGCCCGTCCCCTTCCATGTTCATTAGGGCCGGGTCAATCGGCGGAGCTTTGGCCGCTCTGGCTTCCGCCTTCCTTGCGGCATGGGCGGCAAGGCGGGAGTTTGCCGCGGTAAAATCAACCCGCGTATATTCGGGAGCGTACCCGGCGGGGAGCAAAAGCGTTACCTCTCCATCCCCGCCAATGCTCGCAAGTCCCGAAGCAACTAGGTACCCAAAGTAGTTAAACGCCGTGGGCCGGGTTATGCCGCGGACCCTGCCTAGCAACTCGGTACGGGTGGCAACCGTTCCGAGCTTGTCCGCAACGGGAGCCCTCCCGTCCGAATACGCTAACCGCACAAGCTTACAGTAAAGCTTGGCCGCTGCCATGCGAGAGCGTACCGAGCGGGTATGTCCCTCCATCGTATCCGCTCCAAAGTTTAATAACTTATGGTAGCTCTCTTCCGTCAATGCCTTTCCAATGTTTGCCATTGTCCAACCTCTCTTTCTAACTTTTGCTGCCCCTTGCGGGCAACCTCTAACTATGTATCGGCAGGAATTTTCAGACTTCCTTCTACAAACACTCCAAAATCCGTATTCCCTTTGCGGTCAACATTCGTAATCCCTCGTTATTCAAGATGAATTCAAGAGCTATAAAATATTTGTAGAAATCTAGAAAATTCTGTCGGAGCCCGTCCAATGTATCTCTAGGAAGTAGCCAATAAGCGGTGTTCTATCTTAGACATTGACATTAGCACTAGCATTACTCAAGCGTAACTCTGTCTCTTACTCTTTCTTAAACTTATACTCTGTCTTAAACCGCCGCTAGCGTTTTATTGCAGAGAAAACAGAGAAACCCAAAACCAAAAACAGCGGGCCAGCTAGATAGATGGGTCAACCGTTCAACTACCCCGCTTGATTGATTGGGCAGCGGTCCAATCCCCGCCCCGCCCCCCCCCCTCCCCTCTCTCGGCCCCGAATACGTCGATAAACGGCCCTTTTGCCTTTGGCCCCCTCTCTTTGCATCAATGGCACGAAAAGCTAATCTATTGAGGTTTTAGAGCCCTTCCCGGCCCTATTCTCTGCCGTTTGTAATCCTTTGACCTATAAGCGTAGTTTCTAATATTTGCAACTTGGAGCCCGAAACCCCGCGAAGAATTAACGTGTACGCTCTCGCTCCCGCCGGACCCCTCCCCGCCCCGCTGTTAATCTTTGCAAGCTCCGGCCCGTTGGCCCGCCGATCATTCGGCCCGCGCGGGCTCGGGCTCGGGATGCTCTCGCCTTCGGGCTCGGGTTCCGCTTCAACCTAGACCCCGGCTCGTTACCTCCGCGAAGGCAGTAGCCGAAGAGCCGAAGGCAGTAGAGCCGCGGACTACTGCCCTTGAACCCCCGCGGCAATATCAAAAAGGCGGATGATAACTACCTAACAAAGGTAGTGGTCTACAGCCGCGGCCATTAGAGCCCGCCAGCGGCCCCGGCTTTCGGTTGACCCCGAAGCCCGCCCCATTGGCTCCGCGGCCCGCTGGCGGCTTCGTAGGGCTACAGCGGGCAAACTGGCGAGAGGGGGGAGGGGGGCTCTTGAGGATGAAATTGGCGAGAAGAGCCACCACCCCAAGTAGGCCCAATTCTAAATTGGACTTTCTAACATTTGATAAAAGGAATAGCTCCGGCCCGCGTTGAATAGAGAGGGCATGGACTCTCTATTACTTACTGGCGATTGCTTCACTCTGCTACCGACTTTCCCCGCCGACACATTCGACTTTGTATGTTTCTCTCCGCCCTATGATAACATACGTATCTATAAGGGCTTCCCTCCGATTGACCGTATCGCGTTGGGCAGAGAGCTTTCTAGAGTTGCGAAGCCGGGAGCTATTGCGGCGGTTGTCATTCAGGACCAAACCATTAAAGGGGCGAAGTCGCTAACCTCTTTCCGTTGGGCGGTCGATTGGGTAGACTCGTGCGGTTGGCGGCTCTTTGAAACTTGTATCTATCAACGGAACGGGGTACCGGGCGGCTATTGGCGAAAGCGGTTTCGTGTTGACCATGAGTATATCCTTCTGTTTGTGAAGGGTTCCCGTCCGCTCTACTTTGACAAGAGCAAACTACAAGTCCCTTGCAAAACCTACGCTCCCGGAGCTACGGACTCTCTCAACCGGCGGTTAACAAGCGGAGGTACGCTTGCAACCAAAGTATTTGATATAAAGCCTACAAAATGCCGGGGTACGGTATGGAGCTTTAAGAATACTTCAATGGAAGGAAACCGGCTCAAAACAACGCATCCCGCTACATTCCCGGATAAACTGGCCGCGGACCTTATCTGTTGTTTCTGCCCCGCGGGGGGAATCGTGCTTGACCCCATGATGGGCAGCGGGACAACATGCGTCCAATCGGCTATTTATGGGCGGCGGTATTGCGGCATAGATATTGCCGCGGAGTATGTACAGTTAGCGGAGAAGCGGTTAGCCCTTGAGGTTCCTCCGGAGGTAGGTATCTAATGCTACCTTTTCCCCGCCTACAAATCATTCATGGCCCCGCGGAGATTGAGCTACAGCGGCTCCCGTTCGAGAGTGTAGACCTATGTTGGACGGACCCGCCGTGGAATACCGGCTCTCGCCAAAAACATAGCTCGGGCTCAAGCTATCGTGACTCTTTGTCCTTTGACGACTTCCGAAGCCTGATAGTTTCAATGGGCCGGGAGGTTCATCGTTTGCTCAAGCCTACGGGCTCCCTCTTTGCTCTGTTTGACTTTCGGGCCGTGCATGATGCTAAGACTTGGATAGACGGCATCTTCGGCAGGGATAATTTTCGGGGCGAAATTATTTGGCATTCCGAGCTAGGGGCTTCCTTCCGTTGCAATCGGGCATGGAATGTACGCCACCACACAATTCTTTGGTACTCCAAGTCAGATGCTTATTACTTTGACGCAAGCAAGATTCCCCGCGTAAAGCGAAAGTCTCCTAGGAAGGGGTACGAAGGGGACAAGCCTGCTGACTCGGTATGGACCTATACCCTTAGCAATACTGCTAGAGAGCGGGTTAACTATCCCAGCCAGAAACCATTAGCAATCATCCGCCCGATTATTGAAGTCCATACGAAGCCGGACGAAGTGGTATTAGACCCCTTCGGAGGGAGCGGAAGCACGGCCCATGCGGCTTTATCTTTGGGACGAAGGGCTATCAGCATTGACCAGAATCCGGAAAGTATAGCGGTCCAACATAAGCGGTTAGAGACTATATCGTGGGGAGGTATCAATTGTGAATAAACATGAACGCACAGCATTTATGGTTGCTCAACTTGGGGCTCTTTCCCGTTGTCTTTATGGGCATTACGTGGACATTAATAGAGGATAAGGCATCGGATTCTTTGCATACTAAAGAATATGGCGAACCAAAGTAACTCTAATCTACCTCACGTTATTTACGCCCACATTGGGCGTTATATTATTGGGGTAATAGCGGCCACGCTATTATCTTCGGTGGCAACCACAAAGGTAATGGATTGGCGTTTATCGCGGCTTGAAGAAGAAGCGAGAGCGGCCCGATTGGACATAAAGCAGCTAAACGGGTCGATGAATGAGCTAGCGATTTCGGTAGCGAAGTTAGCGGAAGCTATGAAGCATCAATCGGCGGGCCTATTAGGCAATCGGCAGGAGTCTAAATGAGAGCGGCAACCCTTCCGACAATTTAATCAAGATTGAAGCGTATCGGCGTTGGCATTATACCGTCAATACCTCCGGCAATAACTTTATGTACCGCTGGCATCAGTACGTTATTACCTACACAATTCTGCCAACGGGCAATCAGTTTACGGACTCGGGCAGCGTAGCGGATACGGCAGCGGACTTTGTTACAGTATTCCGTAACTGGTTGATTGCGGAAATCGAATCTAATACGCTGGACGTACCAACGGCTCGGCACTATGTAGCTCTGTACAAGCATACGGACCCGGCCCTCAATCCGAGCTTTGCCGGAAGGTTCCAAGCCATGTTAGACTCTTGCCCGCAAACAGAAAGCTCCTACGAAGTTGACCAGCTAATGAGCGAGTGTAACGAGGCTTTCGGTTGGGACATTGAATCAAGCACGGACGATTAATAGATTGCGGCCCTCTAGTATTGGGCCGTGTTTACTCCTAAGCTGGCTCCGCTTCTAACTCTCTAGGCGGAGCCGGTTTCTTTTTTTGTGTCCCCTTTCGTGCCGGACTATTTCCGTAGCTCAAAGCCCGCCGATACTAGAGGTATGGACAATGTTGTACTACGAGCCCCAAAGCCCAAGCAACCCAAAGCCCCGAGAGTCCCGGATACTCATAAACTCTTTTGGGAGCCGAACCTATCAGTTTGGATTCGTGCTCAACCTTCGGCCCGAACGTATTCCGTGGCGATAGCCTACAACGGAGAGAGCGTATTTGAATCAACCGCGGCGAAGTCGCGGCAGGAAGCGGAGCAACGGGCCAAGGAAGGGCTTAGCTCTCTCCGGCTTTCAATGGACAATGTAGATACGTTGATTGAATTATTAGACCTAGACGCGAAGAGCAAGATACTCCGCGGTACGGACTATCCTAGTAGTACGATTCATGTTGTAGTAGGGTGAACCGATGGAAGGCAGCGGAGCCGGTAAAGGCGATAGCTACAGGAAGGTAGACGCGGAGAAATTCGCGGAGGGCGATTCCCTTGCCTTCCCGCGAAAGATAATGGCCCGTTTATCTACGGGCGGCTACATAGAAGTCTTTATTGACTCTGATAGCCCTATTCGGGACGATGGTTGGAAGATTAACGCGGACGGGTATTGCTACAGAGATACAAACGGTTTCCCTCTCTTGCTCCATAGGTTTCTAACCGGAGCCCAAAGCGGAGAGGTAGTAGACCATATCAACGGGGACCGATTGGATAATCGCTCCGGCAACTTGCGGAAAGTCACGGCCCAAGCCAATGCTCAGAATCTTACTTGCCTCAAGCGAAACAATACCAGCGGCTACCGCGGGGTTAGCTATGACAAAGCCGCGGGCCGATGGTATGGGTCCGTCAAGCATGACGGGAAGCACTACAAAAAGCGGTTTGACTCCAAAGAAAAAGCCGCCTTGTGGGCGGCAGAGAAGCGGAGGGAGTTGGGGTTTACCGGCTCGGAATCCCCGGCACCAATTCCGCCAGCTTAGCGAGAGCTTCGCGGGCAGCTTGATAGTTGGCGGGCCGATAGGTTCGCTTGACCCGGCTCATGGAATGGCCAAGGGCCGTTTCGATTGTTTCATCGGCCACCCCGAGCTTTGCAAGGGCGGTAGCCGCCGAATGCCGGAGGGCATGAGGGGCCGGACCCCCGGCCCGCTGGACGGCTTGCCGGTACATTGGCCCGGACTTCGGAGCATTGCCGAGCTTGCGGATTGCCTCAAGCTCCGCAAGGGCCGCGGGCGAAAGGCATACGCGGACCCGCTCCCCGGTTTGCCGCTCTGTTTTCGACCGCTCCAAAGCAAAGACTCCCTCTTCCGTCCATTCGCCTTTTTCCCGGATTAGCTCGGGGACAGAGAAGGGCCGCATAGCGGCAAGGAATTGGAGCCGGAACATTCGGGCGAAAGTCTCGTTTTTCTTGGCCAGAATTTTAATGAAGTTGGAGATTTGCTCGGGGGTCCAAGCCTTCGATTTGGTTTCCCCAAGCGGAACTGTTTTGAGAAGGTTTACCGGCCAAGCCTTGATTAGCCCAAGCTCTACCGCCAATGCCCCCAACCGCCGAGCCGCCACAATATAGCCGTTAGCCGTCCAAGGCTTGTAGCTCTTGGCAATCTTGGCCCGCCATGAAATCAACTCTGGCGGGGTAATGCTCTCAACTGTTCGGCCCGCGAAGGCATCCGAAAAGGGCTTGAGCTTGAAGCCGAAGGCTCGGGCGGTTTCGGGACGGGCGGAGCCGCTAACGATTTCGCGGAGCTTGTCCGCAACGTCCGAAACCAAACGGCCCGAATCCAGCGGAGCCGCGGGAGCGGGGGCCGTAACCATCGGGGCCAGCGGAGCCGGGGCAACGGGGAAGGGGAACGGAGCCGGGGCGACGGGAAGCCGCGGAGCCTTCGGGGCTCGGGGAGCCGGGGCCGGGGCGGGCTCTGCCGAGCCGCCGAACCGGGCAAGCCAAAGGGCATAGGCCCGGGCGGCATCCCGGCCCAAGTAGACCCATTGCTTTTTGTAACAGTAGCAGTATTGCCCCGAGCCCTTATGGAGCCGGAGGGAGGGGAGCCCGCGAACCCCAACGCGGGCCGGAGCGGACGGGAGAGATAGAGCCGGATTTGAGGGGAGAGCGGACATGGGTACTACTGCCTTTCCATACTGCCATATGGCAGTAGAAGGCAGTAGAAGAGCCGAAGCGGTACAACCCGCTCCCATTGAAAAGCCCTTGTTTTGGCGGGGATTTGACCCAAAGCGGGCGAAGGGACTTGAACCCTCGACTTCTACCTTGGCAAGGTAGCGCTCTACCACTGAGCTACGCCCGCGAGGCGTTGGGAACTGTATCGGTTCCCGGAAAGGCAGGGATGAACGTAGTCCGGTTGGGGGGGCGTGTCAACGCTGGGGGACCGCCGAAGCGGTCGGATTGAACGGGGACCGGCTGACCAAAAAGACGGGCTTACGGGGCCGGCGGGGTTGATTTCTCAGCCGTGGCCACGGGCTTGCCCGCGGCCCGGGCGACGGCTTCCTTCACCATGTCGGGTGTATACGAGTCGTACAGGATCGGCTCGGCGACGCCGGGGCCGAAGACAGCCAGCAGGGGAATTCCGACCCAGTTCAGACTCTTGAGCTTCGCCTTTCCGTCGACGTTGTTCCCCGTCAGGTCAACCTTCATGGGCACAACACCGGGGGAGTGCAGGAGTTTCACGATCTCCTCCCGGTGAAGCACACCCGCCTCGAGCGCCTTGCAGTTGAGGCACCACTCGGCGGTAAAGTCGAGAACGACAACATTCCCGCGTGTTTGCTGCTCGGCGAGGCGCTCGGGCGTGTAGGCGATCCACTTGATCGGTCCACGGTCGGTGAAGTGAACCGCGACAAGAACCGAAACCGTGGCAAAGACAAGGCCAAAGACGCTCCAGAACCCACGAAGCAGCGGCCGCTTGGAAATCTGCCACGTTCGGTACACGAGCCACAGCATGGCGAGCGTCGCCACGCCGGCGATGATCCACCAGTAGAAGCGGATGGCCGGGTCGATCGGCTGCCGGAGCAGCGGATCAAGGCCCGTGCCCAGGAAGAACACCGCCACGGCGACCATCAGCAGGCCCATGACCTGCTTGATCAGCTCGCTCGCCGGACCGGTGCGTGGCATCTTCGCGACCAGCTTGGGAAACGCCGAGAGCAGGAAGTACGGCAGGGCCATGCCGATGCCGATCGCCGCGAACGTCGCCAGGGTGATCATCCACGGCTGCGTCGCCGCCCACGCCGCGGCCGAACCCATGAAGGGCGCTGTGCACGGCGTCGACAAGACCGCCGTCATGATCCCGAAGATGAACGAGCCGGTGGTGGTCTCGTTGCTCGGATTGATCATGTAGACCACCTGCGGCAGCCGGACCGCAAACAGGCCGAGCATGCCGACGGCCATGAACAGGATGAACAACCCGACGCCGAGGGAGAACCACGGCGTCTGGAACAGCGTGTTGATCGCAGTGAATCCGCTGATGAACGCGATGGCCCCGCCGATGGCCATCCAGAAAGCCACCACGCCCAGGGACATGACGGTTCCCAGGTAGAAACACCGCGCCGGGTTTCCCGCCGCGTGGCTCAGGCTCATGATCTTGATTGGAATCACCGGGAGCACGCAGGGCGTGAAGTTCAGGAGCATGCCGCCCAGCGCTGCGACAAGAAGCAGAAGCCCCAACCCCACCGCGCCCGCGGAGTTGATCTCGAACGCGAAGCCGAAGGCTTGGAACTTGACCGGGCGGCCCGCGGAGGCGGTCGGAGCAACGGCCGCGAAACCTGCCGGGTCAAAGGCCGCGAAGTCGGCATCCGGTGGAGAGGCCGGCCTGGCCGCGGCATCGGCGAGCGTGATGATGGGAAAGGAGATGGCCTTCTCGACATCTTCGGGGAGAAGGCATGTCCTGTCGTTGCAGGCCTGGTAGCTGATCGTCAGCTTGATCTCCAACACCCCCCCGGTCGGGACCGACGGCGAGACCATGACCGGCAGGAAGGCGATGGCGCGGCCGTCAAAGACCTCGTAGGGCTTGAGGCCGCTGCCGTCGAGGTTGACCATGGCGCTGTGGGACTTGGGCCACTGGACGGCGCCGAACGTCACACCTCCCGAGGCCTCGGGCGTGATCTCGGTCGGGATCAGGTCAATGCTGACACCGGGAGGAGCGACGGGCTTGTTGGTGTGAATGTGCCAGCCGGGCTCGTGATCGAAGATCACGGCGATCGGGAACTGATCCCCCGGAACAATGGCGGACTTCAGCGGCTTGACCTCGACCTTCACTTTGTCGGCCGGAGGCTGGCCGAGCACAGGCGAGATGCCGGCGATCAGCACGAGGAGCGCGGCGAGGAATCGGTGGAAGTTCATCATGAATCGTATTTAAGGCTGAATGGGGGCGTCGGTTCTTGGATGCGGGTTTTGTTCGCATGGCTTCAAGGAGACGCGGTTGGCCGTCCGATAGTCCTGATGCGGTGCGCCGGGTGATGGCGGTGCCGCGATCGAGGATCCTCTGTGCCGGACATTTTGGATCAATCCGAGGTCGATGCGCTTCTCGCCGCGGTGGATTCCGGGGCGATCGAGGACTCGGAAACCCGGGAATCTCGGGTCTTTTCGCGGCATCGCCGGGATGGGGAGAACGCCGAAGTCCGGGAGTACGACTTCAAGCGGCCGGAGCGCGTGTCGAAGGACCAGATGCGGGCGCTTCAGACGCTGCACGAGACGTTTGCCCGGAACTTCGGAGCGTCGCTGTCGGGGTTCCTGCGGACGATCATCGAAGTGAAGGTGGCGACGTGCGAGCAGATGACGTACTCGGAGTTCATCAGCAGCCTGCCGAACCCGACTTCATTCAACCTGATCCAGTCCGACAAGCTCGAAGGGCAGATGTGCCTGGAAATCTCGCCGCTGATCATCTACCCGATCATTGATCGGCTACTCGGGGGAACCTCGACGGACCTGTTCATCCCGCAGAGGCCGATGACGCTGATCGAGACGCGGCTGATCAGCAACGTGACCAACCGGGGGCTGGCGGCGCTGTCGGAAGCGTGGGCGAGCATCAAGCCGATGGAGTTCACGATCGCGGCGACGGAGAGCAACCCGCAACTGGTGCAGATCGTGCCGCCCAACGAAGTGGTGGTGGTGCTGGGGTTTGAGCTGAAGATGAGCAACCGCGCAGGGACCATGAACCTGTGCATCCCGTATAACGTGATCGAGCCGGTCGTCGAGGACCTGTCGGCGCAGAGCTGGTTCAGCACGATGAAGAACCAGCGGAGCAAGTCGGTCGAGGAGCAGATCACGCGGGGGCTGTCACGGGCAGGGCTGGCGGTGACGGGGATGCTGGCGGAGACCACGATCACCCTGAGCGACCTGATGAACATGGCGCCGGGGGACCTGATCGTGACGGAAAAGCCCGCGAGCCAGCCGGTGGTGCTGTGCATCGAGGGTGAGCGGAAGTTCCTGGCCCACATCGGGCAGTTCAAAGGAAAGCGGGCGTTGCGGGTGGTGCGGGGAGTTACGGCGGAGGATCGGGTGGTTTGAGTGATCGGCTTGGAATCGTCCGCACAGGGCAATCCCGATTTGCTCCTCACGCACGGTCGCCAGAGTTAGAGGCAAGTTTCTCAAGAGTCGGGGTTGTTGAACTGGAACTGCAAGGAACCGTCTCGGACGCCGGTTACACCCCCGGTGCCGTGACCGGGGCTGGTTTGACCCATGAGGCACCACACCCCTACCGTTCCCCCGACATTTCGACACCGTTGCCGGCTTAGAAGGAAGCACATGCTCACGGCTCTCGACAATGTTCGGTAAGGCGCACTCGCCTGCTCCGGATCGGCCTCTCCCCGTTGGGGGTGGCGATCACCGGTTGGGTTCGGCGCCCGTCGCATCCCCTGCGGGGATGGGAAAGGGTACCGGGATGACCTGACGTGGTGATTCCAGAGGTCGCCTGCCAGATCCCTCCGGGATCGGCAGGGTTGAGGGCCACGGGCCGCCGGCGAGGCGCTTGTGGCCTTGTGCGTTTTGGAGTTGTTCGGAAGCGCGGAACGCTCGCAAGCCGCGGCACGAAGGACGGAAACAGGTTGGACATCCCGGCATATCGGGTTTCGACATTCAGGGTTCGACAGGCAGCGACAGACAACCAGGAGACACGGTTTTGAACAAGCCAGAAATGATGCGGATTCTCGACTCGATCGCTCGCGATCGGAACATTGACAAGCAACTCCTGATCCGCGATCTGGAGCAGGCGATGGTGTCGGCCGCCCGCAAGTACTTCAGCACGCTCGACACGGAAGAGTTCACGTGCACGGTCGATCCGCTGACGGGGGACATGACCCTGCTGCGCCACGGCGAGCCGCTGGACATGCCGCCGGAAGCGTTCGGACGCATCGCGGCGCAGACGTTCAAGCAGGTGATGATCCAGAAGTTCCGCGACGATGAGCGCTCCAGCATTTTCGAGGACTTCTCCAAGCGCATCGGTGAAATCGCGACCGGCACGGCCCAGCGGTACGAGGGCGGCGCCCTCGTGGTGACGATCGACCGGGCCGAGGCCTTCATGCCCCGCAGCGAGCAGATCCCGGGCGAGCAGTTCCAGGCGGGGGACCGTGTGCGCTGCCTGATCCTGGATGTGCGGGACGCGGGTTCGCAGGTCAAGATCGTGCTGTCCCGCGCGCACCCGGACTTCATCAAGCGGCTCTTCGAAGTGGAGGTCCCCGAAGTCGCGGAGCGGATCATCGAGATCAAGGCCATGGCGCGCGAGGCGGGCTACCGCACCAAGATCGCGGTGTCGTCCATCGATTCGAAGGTCGATGCGGTCGGCGCGTGCGTCGGCGTGCGCGGCAGCCGCATCAAGAACATCGTGGACGAACTCAACGGCGAAAAGATCGACATCGTCCGCTGGAACGAGTCGAGCCAGATCCTGATCCAGAACGCGCTCAAGCCCGCGGAAGTCGCGGAGATCTCGCTGTGCTTCGAGCTGGGGCGGGCGACAGTCGTGGTCCGGGAGGATCAGCTCTCGCTGGCCATCGGCAAGCGGGGCCAGAACGTGCGCCTCGCCGCGAGGCTGACCGGATGGGATGTGGACATCCTCACGCCCGAGGAGTTCACCAAGGGCGTCGAAACCATGTACGCCACGATCCAGGAGGTTGAGGGCGTCACCGAGGAAATGGCGGACAAGCTGGCCGCGATGGGCATGGTCAGCGTGTTCGACATCGAAGAGGTCGGCGCCGAGGTGCTGGTCTCCGAACTGGGCGTGACCGAAGACACGGCCAGGACGATCGTGGAGAAGGCGTCGGCGAAGGCGAAGATCGTCGCCGAGCAGCAGCAGAAGGAGAAGGAGGAGGCCGAGGCGAAGCGGAAGCTCGAAGAGGAAGCCGCCAAGCGGCTCCTCGCGGGCGAGACGCCGGCGGGTCCGGTCGACGCAGAAACCGCCGCGGCCGCGATCCTCGGCGGCGGCCCGGTGCCGCCGAAGACGAGCGAATCAGACGACGCCCGGGCGGCGGACATCCTCGGGCAGGGTTGAAGCGAAACCTGCCGCGGGCGGACCCGGTAGTCCGCGGCAGGGGAACAGTGGATCCGGGACCATTTCGGCCTGGTCAGCGGCCGCGAATCGACGGGCACGTACGCGTCGGAGCATTGAGTGGCCACAGCACAGAAGCGCATTCACCAGTTGGCGAAGGAAATCGGGATCGACTCGAAAGAGATCATCGCCAAGTGCAAGGCGGAGGGGATCGAGGCGATCAAGACGCACATGTCGCCCGTCTCGGCCGGCTTGGCGGCGACGATCCGGGAGTGGTTCAGCTCCGGACCGCACACCACGGCGATCGAGACCGCGGCGCCCGTCGATCTGGAGAAGGCCAAGGCCACACGCCCGAAGAAGGCCAAGACCAAGACCGCGGACGAATCGACGCCGGGCGAAGGTGGCGAAACGACCGGCACGGCGGTGGAGGAACCCCCGGCGCCACCCGTGCGGCGCGTGATCAAGAAGCCCGAACCGCCGCCTGAACCGATCGTGCCGCCGCCGGCGCGGGTCGTGGTGACGCCGCCGCCCCCGGAGGAAGTGCCGGCCGTGGCGCCCGTGGCGAAGGTCGCGCCGCCCCCGCCTCCACCGCCCGCTCCGGAAGTGCCCGAGGTTCCGGCCAAGGCCGCCGCCGCTCCACCCAAGCCCCCGCCACCGCCGCCACCTCCCCCGACGACCGTGGCGCCAATGAACGTTCCGACGCGGCCGAAGGTCGTCACGCCCGCCGGGCCGAAGCTCCAGGTGCAAACCCCGGTGAAGCTCGCCGGGCCCAAGGTGGTGCGAGTCGAGGCGCCGGAAGTGATTGCGCCGCCCCGGCCGAGGCGCCCGATGGGCACGGAGGGAAGCGGAATCACCACGTCCCGCGGGCCGCGCGGCGGAACGGGTGTTCAGTCGCTGGGCACGGGAACGGACGATGAAGCCGGCCGGAGCCCTCGTCGGGGCGGCGCGAACAAGCGTCGCGGACCGACGACGACGACCGGCGTGCCGGATCGCCGTCGCGGGCGGGCGGACATCGACACGTGGCAGGGGAACACGTCGGGGGTCATCAGCGAGCAGGACCTCATCGAGCGCGAGGCCCGGCTGCTGCGCGCCGGCGGGTTCCTGAAGAAGCGCCGGCAGGACCTGAAGAAGCACGAAGGCGTGGGTGGCGAGCGCGCCGCGACGCCGGCGGAAGTCGGCGGGAAGGTGAAGATCGCGGCGCCATTCACGATCAAGGACCTCTCGGCGGCCACGGGCGTCAAGGGCGCGGACATCGTCAAGAAGCTGTTCCTGCAGGGGATCATGGCGACCATCAACTCGGGGATCGATCCCGAGAAGGCCCAGGAGATCATGTTCGAGCACAACATTGAGCTCGAAATCTCCGAGGCGAAGACCGCGGAAGAGGCCGTGTCGGCCGAGTTCTCCGGACGCGAGGCCGTGGACCTGCGTCCACGCGGGCCGATTGTCACGATCCTCGGGCACGTCGACCACGGCAAGACCTCGCTGCTGGACAAGATCCGCAACACGAACGTGGCGGCCGGCGAGGCGGGCGGCATCACACAGCGGACAAGCGCGTTCCGAGTGCAGATCGAGGTCGCTGGAGAAAAGAAGGACGTCGTGTTCTTCGACACGCCGGGCCACCAGGCGTTCACGGCGATGCGTTCGCGCGGGGCGAACATCACGGACGTGGTGGTGCTGGTCGTTTCCCCGGCGGACGGGGGCGTGATGCCGCAGACGGTCGAGTCGATCAGCCACGCGAAGGCGGCGAAGGTGCCAATCGTGGTGGCGTTGAACAAGATCGACCGTCCGGAGGCCACCGAGGCGAACATCCAGAAGACGCTTGGCCAGTTGGCCGAGCACGGGCTCAACCCGGTCGAGTGGGGCGGGGACACGGAAGTGGTCCGCACCTCCGCCGTCACGGGCAAGGGCATCAAGGAACTGCTCGAGACGCTGGACTACCAGGCGCAGTTGCAGGACCTGAAGGCCGACTTCGGTGGGCATGCACGCGGCACCGTGATCGAGGCGAAGGTTGAAGAGGGCCGCGGCGCTGTGGCCAACCTGCTCCTGCAGGACGGAAAGCTCGAGGTCGGCGACTTTATCGTGGCCGGTCGCGGCTACGGTCGCGTGCGCGACATCACGGACGATCGCGGAAACAAGATCAAGTCAGCCCTGCCGCCGATCCCGGTGCAGATCTCGGGTATCGATGAGATCCCCGACGCCGGCGACAAGTTCTTCGTGGTCGATTCGCTGAAGAAGGCGCAGGAAGCCGCCGAACAGCGTCGGATGCGCGAACGTGAGGCGCAACTGGCCCAGCCGAAGGTCACGCTCGACCGGCTCTTCAGCCAGATGGCCGAGGGCGAGACCAAGGAAATCCTCGTCGTCATCAAGGCCGCGGAGCAGGGCACCGTCGATGTGCTCAAGGGCGAGGTCGAGAAGGTCTCGACCCCCGAGGTCAAGGTCCGCGTGCTGCACGCGGCCGTCGGTGGCATCACGGAGAGCGATGTGCTGCTGGCCGATGCCAGCCGCGCCGTCATCATCGGGTTCAACGTCATCGCCTCGGGCAAGGCTCGCCAACTGGCGGAAGCCAAGGGCATCCAGATCCGCCCCTACCAGGTCATCTACCACATCACCGAGGACCTCAAGAAGGCGGCGGAGGGCCTGCTCGCTCCGGAACTGCGTCAGGAAGTGCTGGGCCACGCGGAAGTCCGCAAGGTGTTCAAGATCTCCAAGGTCGGCGCGATCGCCGGGTGCTACGTCACCGACGGCATCGTCCAGCGCGACGCGCTTATCCGCGTCACGCGGAACGACGTGGTTATCGAGAACGACCGCAAGCTCGAGCAGCTCAAGCGCTTCAAGGACGACGCCAAGGAAGTCCGCGCCGGCATGGAGTGCGGCATGAAGATCGTCGGATACGACGACATCAAGGAAGGCGACATCCTCGAGTGTTACAAGAATGTTGAGGTGAAGCGGACGCTGTAGGAGGAAAGTTGCGGCATCGTGGTTCCGTAGTGCCCCAATGCGCCGAGCGGGCCGCCACGGAACTCTCAGCGGCGGTCGCCGCGACCCGCCGCACTCCCGCGCCCCCGTTCCCCCTCTTCCCACACCATGGTCCTTGGCCTTCTCCAGTTCGACCTCCACATCCGCGGCGCGGAGTCGCTCAAGGACAAGCGACGCGTGGTGAACTCGATCAAGGACCGCCTGCACCGCGAGCACCAGGTCTCGGTCGCCGAGGTGGCCAGGCAGGACAACATGAGCGTCGCGAGCATGGGCGCCGCGTGCATCACTCCCGACGGACGGCGTGCGGCGGAGGTGCTGGATCACATCACCGAGAAGCTGCGCGGGCTGCTCGATGCCGAACTCGGGGTGTGCGAGCGGAAAATTATCCAGTTCAAGGACCTCCCCGAATCGGAAGAAGCGGGTCCGGACCCGGATGAAATCGCCGCGGAGCTGCTGGCATACTTTGAGACCGGATCGCCCCCTCCTGCTCATGCTCCTCCCCCGCCTACCCCCCCCCTTCCCCCCCCATTCCCCCCATCCTCTTCCAACGCCTTCCCAAGCCCTCGCCCTATCTCTCCCCCACTTCCCACAACGGAAACCCCACCATGAGCCGCCGCGCGGAGCAGTTCGCCTCGACCATACACCAGGCCCTCCAGGAGTTGATCTCACGCGGGCTTCAGGACCCCAGAATCTCCGGGTTGATCACCGTGACATCCGTCGAGGTCTCGCCCGATCTGAAAACGGCGTTCGTTCAAGTTTCGGTACTGCCCGCGGATCGTCAGGACCTCACGATGCACGGCCTCCGCAGCGCGGCGAAACACCTGCGGCACGTCCTGGGAGAAAAAATCGCAACCCGGGCGATCCCTGCACTCGAGTTCCGTTTGGACACGAGCCTGAAGAAGCAGGCCGGCGTGTTTGAGGCTCTTTCCCGGGTACGGGAAGAACAGGAGCGGAAGGGCGCCGGGGGGGACGCATCCGCCGTTCAAGAAGAGGCGGGCGACGGCGCGGAGGCGGATGGTGGCGGCGGTGACGGAGGGGATTGACGGCGGATGGATCCGTGA
This sequence comes from Phycisphaeraceae bacterium, assembly GCA_019636625.1. Lineage (GTDB taxonomy): Bacteria > Planctomycetota > Phycisphaerae > Phycisphaerales > UBA1924 > JAHBXE01. The sequence continues at coordinate 159,416 of JAHBXE010000002.1, read as the reverse complement.
AAGGGGAACGCTTGACGGGAGGAACCGCTCCTACCCTCTCGCGTCCCGGAGGGACCGAATCGCGTGGCATCACCCGATCCAACCAAGAAGCTCAACGCGCTGCTGAAGAAACTGCGTTCGACCTACGGCGAGACCGTGGCCGACCCGGCGTTGGAGGGCTGCCCGCCCGAGGGCGACCCGCTGGTCTGGTCCTTCGTGTTCGCGTTCATGGCGTGGGAAGCCTCCACCTCGCGTGCCGTAATCGCGACCAAGCGCATCCACCAGTCGGTGGTTGACTACAACGAGCTCCGCGTCTGCCTGAACGATGAACTGGTCTCCATCATCGGCGACCGGTATCCGCGAGCGCTCGAACGGGCCACCCGGCTTCGATCGGCGTTGAACGACCTGTACCGGCGCGAGCATTCGGTCTCGCTGAGGCGGCTGATCGACATGCCCAAGCGCGAAGCGCGGCAGTTTCTCGACTCGCTCGACGGAACGCCCGGTTTCGTTTCAGGCCGGATGCTCCTGCTGAACCTCGGTGGACACGCCTTCCCGCTCGACCATCGGCTCCATCAGGCCTTGGTCGCCGAGGGCGCGGCGCCCGCGGACTTTGACGAGGCCGCGGCGTGGCTGGAACGGACCTTCCGCGTAGGAGAGGCGGCGCCGGCGTACGCGCTGCTGGAAGCATGGATGAACGACCGCCCCGCGCCCAAGGCGCCGGCACGGACCCGCCGGAGTGACAAGGGCACGGCGCCGACCTCGGGCGGTCGCACCAAGAAAGCCACGAAGTCCTGACCATGGCGCGTCGAACTCTTCCGGGCCCGCTGCTTTGTGTCCTCTCGGGCGCGTTGCTCGGCGGTGTGCCCGGCGCCTGCACGAACCGGCCGGCACCCCAGCCCAGTACCCCACGGGTCGATGCCCCGCCGACCCCCTCGCTCGTCTCCCCTTCCTCGCCCCTGGCCCGCGCGATCGAAAGCCAGCGGCGACGGCCCGCGCGAGAATCGCTTTCCGCACCGGTACCCGCCGGAATCGATGCGGACCTGGGCGTGGTGATTTCCACGGACGACGCGAAGGCAAGGCTGGAACTGGCGGACGTCCTCGCACAGCTCGCGGGACCGCGGGTTCAGCGCCCGACGCGAGAAGCGAATGACGATGCTGTCCTTCGTTACATCGAAGGGCGGACGAGGATGTTCGCCGGCGACCTGGCGGGCGCCATGGAACAGCTCAAGTCAGCGACGGAACTGGACCCCGGCGCTCCCGAGCCGTGGCGTGAGCTCGGCGAGGTGCAGTTGCTCCGCGGGCAGCGCACCGAGGCCATGCGGTCCTTCCGGGCCGCCGCGGCCGCGGGTATAGAGGACGCGCGAACCCTCGAACATCTGGGCCGCAACGCGCTGGAGCGAGGCGACTTCAGCGAGGCGGCGGTGTTCCTCGCTCGTGCGACACAGATGAAGCCGGAGTTGGCGGACCCGGCGCTCCCCAGCGTGCTCGGGGTGAGCTTGGCGAGGGCGCTGGCCGCGCAGGGGTACATCCGGGCGGCCTTGGAGTCCATTCGTGGCGTCTTGACGTCACCCCCCCAACTGACCTCGACCTCCCGATACGCCGCGGAGCTCGGCGCCATTTTCCGGCGTCAGGGCGACTTGTGGCGCGATGCCGGCGATTGGTGCTGCCAGCTGGGCAACTACGAGGAGGCCGGGGAGGCGTACCGTGCGGGTCGGGGACTCCCCGCCTTGGAAAGCACCCCGCTGCGTCCACGACTCATCTTTGCGCTTTTGCGCAGCGGCCGGCCGGCGGAAGCGGCAGCCGAAGTGATCGTCGCCATCGCCGGTGAAGGTGGCCGCATCAGCGAATCGGACATTGACCTGCTCCGGTATGTCGCCCGGCATGGCGGGAACGCGGCTCACATGGGAGAGGAGATCGACTCCCTCGCCCGTCAAGCCGCCTCACCGTCGCTCCAGCGTGACCTTTCCTGGGCGAAGATCCGCCTGCTCGGTCAGGATCAGGCGGGCCTTCTGCGTCGACACGTCGCCGCGTTCCCGCAGGATACCGAAGCATCCGTGGCGCTCCTCAACGCGGCCCGCGACGGGGCAGCGGCGTTGGACGAGGCGGCCCGGCTCGCGGCCGCGAACCCCGCGGCGACCAAGACGCTCGCGGAAGCTGTGCTGCGATCCCGCCATTGGAACGACCTTCCCAGTTCCGGGGAGCCATCGGCCAAGCTGCTTCTGGCGTTCGTGGAGGCCAAGCGCGGCCGTCTGAACCTTGCTCTGAGTGCCGTATCCACGCTGGACTCTCCCGCGTCGATTGCCCGGCACGCTGCTTTGGGACAGGTGGAGATCGGGCTCGACATTGGAGACATGGACGCGGCCGAAGCCGGACTGAAGCGACTCCGCGCCGGTCGCGATGTGGATTCTCAGCGACTCCTGGCCCGCGGGCTCTTTCTCCTGTCGAAACTGACGGATGCGGAGACGGAGGTTCAGTCCGTACTCAACACCGCACCGCAGCCCGGCGCGGCGCCTCGGGTCGCGGACCTGCTCCTCGGCGCGGACATCGCGCTCCGGCAGCGGCGCGGCGATGTGGCGGAAGCCCGGCTCAACGCCGCGGCGGAACTGGACCCGTACGACGATTGTCCGTGGTCGCTGCTGATGGTTCTGCACAGCGCGGAAGGTCCGCTGCCGGATAACGCAAAGCTCTCGCACGCGGTACGCGAACTCCGGCAGAAGTCGCCGGAGAGCAGAACCGTGCGTGTGCTTCTCGCCCGGGACCTCATGCGCCGGCAGCAGTGGACCAAGGCCGAAGCGGAACTTCGCTCCCTCGTCGATGGCGACCCCGGCGATGCGGGCCCGATCGAACTGCTCGCGATGGTCTGGCAGGAGCGGTTGAAAGCCCCCGGCGCGAGCGTGGACGAGGCCCGAGACTGGCTTCTGGCGCACCTGCGGATCCGCCCACAGGCGCCCGTGCTGCTGGCGGCTTTGGCTTCGCTGGATGCGTCCCGCGGCAAGCCCTCGGAGGCCGAGGCAATCGTGCGCGAGGCCCTCAGCACAGGCGGTGGACCTGATGTCAGCCGGGTGCTCGAGCGCCTGCTCCGCAATCACCTCGGGCGTGAAGCCGAGGCGGACGAACTGGCCGCCAAGCGCCTGGACAAGTCGCACCGAACGCCAGCGGAATCTCTTGAGGTCGCGGACATCGCGATGCGGCAGAGGAAGCCCCTGGACGCGATGCAGGCTCTCGCGGCGATCACGCCGCCCGATGTCGCGATCACCTCCGATCAGGCGATGCAGGCCGTCGCGATGGCCGCCAAGGCGATCGATGACGCGAGGGGTGGTCAGCAGGCCGCGGAAGTGAACGCCGCCGCCTCTCGAGTAATCGAATCATGCATCGGCCTGGTCCCCCGCTTGACGCCCGAGCTCCACGAGCGTCGGATCGAAGCGATGGCGATGGACCCCGCGCGGACGAAGGAAGACCTGCTCCAGGCGGCGATCCTTTGGCTGCAACAACACCCGCGCACGGGCCCGAACGCGTTCCTGAAGGTCGTGCAGAGTCTCGCCGCGGCCCGCCGCGCCGCGCTCATTCCGGACTTTCTCGAAGAAGCCGTGAACTCCGGCGCGGCGGATGTCCCCGTGCTTCTGCTGTGGTTCGAGGCCGTGGCGGAGTTCGGCGATGCCGCCAAGGGCCGCGCCCTGGTGGACAGGCTCCACGCCATCGGCCGACTGCCCGCCGTGATGAACCAGATCGCGCCGAACCTCGACCCAGCGGAGATCCGCGATCTTCGCGCCGAGGCGGCCTACATCCTGGGCGTGTTCTTCGCGCAGCTCAACCGCGATGCTGATTCCAACGCGATGTACGAGCACGTCCTCACGATCGATCCCAATCACGCGTGGACGTGCAACAACCTCGGCTACTACCTGGCCGATCGCGGCATTGAACTCGACCGCGCGTCCGAACTCCTGGAACGGGCCTACGCCGCCAAGCCCGGCGAAACGTCGATCATCGACTCGCTCGCGTGGCTGCGGTACAAGCGGGGCGTGATCGTGGATGTCACAGACCCGGAAACCGGCCAGGTCAAGGTCCGCGGTGCCGTCTCCCTGCTTCTGGAGGCCGCACGCACGGTGCAGGGCCAGCGGAACAACACCATCCAGGATCATCTCGGCGACGCCCTTTGGCTGGCCGGGCGAAGGGAAGAAGCCGTGGCCGCGTGGGAGCGGGCGGCGGACCTCTGCCGCTGGCGGCTGGACGCCGCCGACGACGCGCGCGGAGCGGCGGATATCGAACCCGGCGAGTCCGCGGACGTCGTGCGGGCCCGCGCCATCCTTGAATCGACGAACAGGAAGCGAGAAGCCGCGGCGGCCGGGCGGCGCGTCCAAGTCGCGCCCCAGGTCGCCGATCCCGACCCGCAACCGCGGGCGGAGAACCCTTGAGCAACGGGAGCGCTCGGTGGCCGGACACAGCAAGTGGCACAACATCAAGCACCGGAAGGCCGCGGTTGACAAGAAGCGCGGCAAGATCTGGACCAAGTGCGCCAAGGCGATCATCGTCGCCGCCAAGACCGGCGGGCCCGACCCGGCGAGCAACCTCTCCCTGCGCTACGCGATCGATGAAGCCCGGTACGCGAACATGCCGCGCGACACGATCGAGCGTGCCATCAAGAAGGGCGCAGGGGAACTCGGTGGAGACAACTACGAACCCGTGCGGTACGAGGGGTACGGCCCGGGCGGCGTCGCGATCATCGTCGATGCTCTGACGGACAACCGCACCCGGACCGTCGGCGACCTGCGCCTGGCCTTCGGCAAGTACGGCGGCAACCTCGGCAACTCGGGGTGCGTTGGATACATGTTCGAAGCCAAGGGCCAGATCATCGTCTCCACCATTCAGCATGATGAGAGCGACCGGAAGGCCAAGCCCATTCCCCGCGGCGAGTTGTCCGAGAAGATCATGGAAGCCGCCATCAACGCCGGCGCCGACGACATCGAAGAGCCCGAAACCGGGGAAGAAGAAAGCCAGTGGACCATCCTGACTCCCGTCCCGGCCTTCCAGCCTGTCAAGGAAGCCCTCGAGGCCGCGAAGATCAAGATCGCCGAGGCGCAGATAGCCATGGTGCCCACCATGCGGACGCAAGTGCGTGGCGAGGATGCGAAGAGACTTCTGGCGCTGATCGACGCGGTCGAAGACCTGGACGACGTGCAGAAGGTGTGGGCAAACTTTGACCTTGACGAGAGCGAGGTCGCAGCACTGGGTGGGTGACCGCTCCGGCGCGGCGGCTTGCCTTACGCCAGCCACCTTCCCCCATCCACCCGCACGATCTCTCCCGTCGTATAGCGTGCTTCCAGCGCCAGCCACCGCACCGCCTCCGCCGCATCCTCCGGCGTGCCGGCTCGCTGCAGCGGCACGCGAGAGAGGTAAGCCTGCTGCGCCGCCGGTTCGCTCTCGTAGCCCGATTCGGGGAACGCCACCACGCCCGGCGCCACGCCGTTGACTCGCACGCCGGGGGCCAGCTCACGCGCCAGCACCCGCACCATCTCCACCAGCGACGCCTTGCTCATCGAGTACGCCGCGAACTCCCTCCGAGGCCGGCCCAGCACGTGCATGTCGCACATCGCCACCACCGCCCCACCACCGGGAAGACTCGAAGCCGACAGCAACCCCGCCAATCGCCGTGTCAAGAGCAGCGGCGATGCCGCGTTGACCCGGTAGTTCGCCATTACCGCATCGGGCGTGAGCGAGTTCAGCGGGCTCGGCGCGTACACCGACGCGTTGTGCACGAGCACATCCAGTCGGCGCAGTTCCTCCGCCAGCGACTCGCCCGCCTTGTCCACCGACGTCACATCGTCGAGATCCAGCCGATACGTCCGCACCGCGGCCCCGTACCGCTGCAACTCCGCCGCGGCCGCCTGGGCCTCATCCGCCTGCGACCGGTAGGTGATGATGAGGTCGCAGCCCGAGGCGGCGAGCGTGCGCCCAATGGCCAGGCCGACGCGACGAACTCCCCCCGTCACGAGCGCCAGTGGACGATCGCTCACGTGTTCCTCCCCGGCGATGGATCATCCGGCAGCACATCCGGCGGCGGTTCATCAAGGCGGATCGGCTCCGCCCTTCGCCCCGCTTCCTGCCAGGCATCGGGAATCGCCCTCGCTGGGCTGCGTCGTGCGGCGTCACGGCGCCTCGATCGTCGCACCGCCACCGCCGCCCCGATGGTCAGGACCAAGATCGTCCCCGCCGCGGCCAGCGCCGCCCACATCCAGAACGCGGACCGGAGCAAGCCGCTCCGGCTCTCCTGCTCGACCATGTCGGCCAGCCACAGCATCAGGCCAGATCATACGGTGTGCTACGCTTGCGCATGACCGGGCACGCGCTGGTGGTCGGGGGAACGGGCATGCTTCGCGGCGTCACGCTCGATCTGGCAGCCCGCGGGTGGACCGTTTCCGTCGTCGCCCGAAGGCATGGGCCATTGGCGGCTCTGCGTCAGGATGCCGCCTCCCGTTCGGGCCGGCCCGACGCCGTGAACCCCGTTCCCGTCGACTACGCCGACATCGGCGCACTGGCCGCGGGGATCCGCGCCGCAACGACCGTTCACGGTCCGGTCGAACTGGCCGTGTGCTACATCCATTCCATGGCGCCGCACGCGCCGATCGTTGTGGCGGACATGGTTGCGAATCGCCTGTCATCGTGCCCGTACATCCACATTGTCGGCAGCACCGACCCCGACGAACTCCGCATCGACGCCAATCGCGATGAGTTGAGCCAGATGCCGGGGCTCCGCTACCGACGGGTCATACTGGGCTTTGTTCTGGAGGGCGAGTCGGCACGCTGGCTGAGCGACGACGAGATTGTCGCCGGCGTACTCGAGTCGATAGGCAACGAGTCGCCGGAACAAGTCATCGGCCGCGTGTCGCCGTGGCGACTCCACCCGCCGCTGTAGCGATCACCACGTCCCCGGCGGCCGGGTGTACTTGCGCGACGCGAACCGGTACGCCGTTGCGGCGCCCATGAAGCCCCAGAACAGATTGTGCGTGACGACCAGCCCCTCGCGCATGTTCATCAGGATGTGGTACCACTCCCACTTCGACAGCGGCAGCAGACGCCCCTCCGGCCAGTAGTAGTCGCGATGGATGTAGTCGGAAAGCACCGAGATCGGCAACGCCGCGCCCAACTGCACCAGCACCGTCAGGACCGCCGCGAAGATGCCCAGGCGCCGGGTCCCCACACGAGCCGCCCAGATCGCCGAAAGCCCAATGACGATACCGACCGGCCAGATCGCCGCATTGAACCGCTTGCACGTCAGGTACACCAGCGTCAGCCACACCAGCATCGCCAGCGGAGCCGCCAGGGCGGCGACCGCCATGCCCCGACGCTCCCGGCCCCGCGGCGCTTCATCCCGCGGCGGCAGGGTCCTGGGCTCCACAGCCGGGCGATCATGGCCGAACCGCGACGCCAGCTCATCAAGCGCTTTCCGCTGCTCTTCGGACTGCCCACTCCGATCGACCGCGGCTCCCTTCGAACCGCCGTGCGCCGCCCGGTATTCCTTGATCTCGTGAAGATACCGCAGCACGTTCCGCTCAAACGCAGGCGAGAACTCCAACCCCAGGTCCGCGTACACGCGCCGCAGTTGCCCGATCGGGTCTGCCACCAGGTCCTCGTACCTCAACTCCGTGCTATGGCCCTTGGGTATCGCCGGCACGTCGCGCAGGTAGTTCCGCTCGCTCCGGATGAGTTCGTCCGTGATGCGCTGGCGAACCACTTCATCCGGCAACCGATCCTGAAGCCCGTACACCGACATCCTCCGAAACATCGCCACGTTGGACTCGATCACCGCCGAGGCATCCCGGCTGATGTGCACGAACTTCACTCGCTCCGGGCCGTAGGTCTCCAGCAGCTCCCTCACGCGAGCCACATGGCTCGGCGACTTGAGCAGGATCAGACGCGTGCCCGCGAGTTTGGAGACTTTCCAACTGAACGCGAACTGCATCATCCGCCATCGCTTCATCTCGCGGGGAGTCAGTCCCTCAAGAAAGTGAAACCGACTGTAATGCGCGTGCTTGGCGGGCACCACGAACCGCCAGGCGAGGCTGCTCGCGGCGGCCCCGTTGTTCTGCGCAAAGTCGTCCTCCGCCGGCCACGAGGGGCCAAGGTCCATGTCGTCCTGCGGCCGCTTCGAACCGATCCACGGGATCAGGAACAGGCGGAGAAAGCCCCACGACGCCGCGAACCCATGCGGCGCCAGCGTCTCGCACCACGCCGGCGTTCGAAACCGCGGGTCGCAACTCAGCAGGTAGTGCAGGTGCGTCGTACCCGACCGGAAGTACCCGAGCACCACGACCACCCCGGGCGCATGATCCAGCCGATACCCACGCCGCCTGGCCCTCAACCGAAGCACCGGCCCAAGCACCAGCCGCTCCGGAAGCGTCAGCACTGTTCCGATACTCGAGGTAAACAGCACCCACGCCAGCCGCAACCAATACCGCGGCGGGCACCACGCGAACGGGAACAGCAGCACCCGCAGCCAGACATCCAGCGGCGCAAAGGCCATGAAGTGCGGGTACGGAAACGCGATGATCGGTCGGCGGGGTTTCGGATTGACTGGCGGCATCGCGTGGGGCCAAGTGTAACCCATCGGCCTCTCTCGGTTCCATCCGATACGCTGAGGGCATGACCGAGCCCCCGGGTCACGCGCACGCCATGCAGATCGTTCAAGCGGTGCGTGCCGCGTGCGACCCTCGAAGCGCGATGGCAAGTTCTCTCCGGGCCCGACCGACTCGCAGCCACCGCCCGGCGTTGATCGCCGTCGGCAAGGCCGCCGCTTCCATGTACCGGGGCTTCCTCGACCTCTTTCCCGAGCCACAATCCAGGTTCATGGTCGTTCCCGAGGGAACCGATGCGCCCCCGTGGGCGATTCGCGCCGACCATCCCCTGCCCACGACCCGCTGCCTTGACGCGGCCAGAGCCCTCATCGAGTTCGTCCACCAGGTGAAGGCAAACGGCACGTGCGACGGATTCATCCTTCTGCTCTCCGGCGGCGCTTCCTCCCTGCTGACGCTGCCGTTCGACACGATCCCGCTGGAGCGATACGCGCCGGCGATCGAGCACCTGCTCCGGTCTGGGCTGAGCATCCATGAACTCAACACGATCCGCAAGCACTGCGAGCAACTCAAGGGCGGACGGCTGGGCGTGCTGATGCACCCGCTGCCGTGCGATGCCTACCTGCTCTCCGACGTCGTGGGCGACGATCCCTCCACCATCGGATCGGGACCCACCGTCCCCGATCCCACAACCGTGGAATCCTTCCGAGCCCTGCTCCAACGGGATCCCTCTTCGCTGTTCGCCCAGCACCTGCTCACGGCAACCGCCCACATTCCCGAAACCCCCAAGCCCGGCGACCCACGACTTGCCAACGCTCGGCACGCCATCGTTGGGAGCAACGCGATGGCAGTGCAGGCCGCGGCCGAGTGCGCCCGGCAACTGGGCTACCACCCCGTGACCGCGGAGACCGGCGTCGTCGGCGAGGCCGAAGCGGCGGGGCGACGATTGGGCTCGCGGGCCTCCGTCGCCGCGCCGGGCGAGGCGATCATCTGGGGCGGTGAAACCGTTGTCTCCGTCCGCTCACCCACCGGTCGCGGCGGCCGGAACCAGCACCTCGCCCTCGCGTCCGCGATCGAGGTCGAAGGCCTCCCGAACGTCACGATCGCAACCTTCGCCACCGACGGCGTGGATGGCCCCACCGACGCCGCGGGCGCGATCGTCAACGGTGACACCTGCGTTACCGCCCGGGCAAAGGGCCTGGACCCGGCCACCTTCCTCCGGGAGTGCGACAGCCACACGTTTTTCTCCTTGCTCGAGGATCACGATCACTCGTACCTGATGCGCACGGGCCCGACGGGAACAAATGTAAACGACATCGCCCTGGCGCTGGTCCGCCCGGCCGTGTCATAACGACGCCTTTCCGTGTGCATCCGTTCGCGCGGAAGGTGGTATCATGATGCGACCCCTGCGTTCGTGGGGAGTTGTAGTTCCTGCCTCGGCGCCGGTTTGGCCCGCCTTGATGCAGAACGAGCCGATCGGCGCAGACATCCCGGGAGGTGCACCATGCCCGATTCCGTCGGCGGCGCGTTCACGATCCACCGTCTCCTCGAAGCGATGGGCAGGCTCGGTGCCTCGGACCTTCACATCAAGGTCGGCATCCCCCCCACCTACCGGGTCAACGGCATCCTCCGCCCCGTGCAGGGCGACCCCCTGACCGAAGACGAGGCCGACCACATCGTTGACCCGATCTTCCCCGAAAAACTCCGCGCCCGCTTCGAGAGCGAGGGCGGCGTCGACTTCGCCACGTTCGTCAAGGACGACCGTTTCCGCTGCAATGTCTACCGCTCCGGCGGCCACATCAACGCCGCCATCCGGCGCGTCAAGAGCGACATCCCCACCTACGAGGCCCTCCACCTCCCGCCCATCTACAACGACATCGTGGAAAAGACCAACGAGGGCCTTGTCCTTGTCTGCGGCGTCACCGGCTCAGGCAAGTCCACCACGCTCGCCGCGATGATCGAGCACATCAACAAGAAGGAAGCCTGCAACATCATCACGATCGAAGACCCCGTCGAGTACCGCTTCAGCCGGGCCAGGAGCATCGTCAGCCAGCGCGAAATCGGGATCGACGTCCCCGGCTATCCCCAGGCGCTCCGCTCGATCGTGCGCCAGGATCCCGACGTCATTTTCATCGGCGAAATGCGCGACCACGACACCGTGCTCGCCGCAATCCAGGCCGCGGAAACAGGCCACCTCGTCTTCGGCTCGCTCCACACGGCTGACACAATGCAGAGCTTCAACCGCATCCTCGAGTTCTTCCCGAAGGAGGAGCACGGCTTCATCCGCAGCGCCCTGGCGACGAGCATGCGCGCCGTCTGCGCCCAGCGGCTGCTCCCCGCGCTCCCGGAAGTCGGCGTCGGCATGGTCCCCGCCACGGAGGTCCTGCTCAACACCGCCATCGTCCGCGAGAAAATCCGCGACGGCTTCGATGAAGACATCCCCTCCATCATCAACGCCAGCATCCACGAAGGCATGCGGAGCATGACCTACTCTCTCGCCGAACTGGTCAAGGCGGAAATGGTCGCCGTGCAGACCGCGATGGCCTTCGCCCCCAACCAGAGCGCCCTCGACAGCGCCCTCAAGGGCGTCGAGGTCAAAGCGCAGACCCTTGTTCACCGAGTCCGCGCCGCCGGCAAGGGCTCCTGAACCTTGTCACCCGTTTACCCGTTCACGATCCACCTCTTCACCTGTTCACCCACTCACGCCTCCGCGCTTCGCCCACCCACTTGACTCCTCCCGGCTCCCCGCTACGCTCCCCCCGACGTGCATCAAGAGTCCCGGCTGGCGAGTGCCACCGGGCGGCAACCGAACGATTCTCCAATCGTCGCGGTGCCGAGGCTCCCAGCGTGGGAACCGATGCGGTCGAACGAGCCTCGTTCCGACGAGACCCTCGATTCGACAAATGGAAGGCGATGGTCGCCTTCCCGCACCTACACGCAGCCTGCGACTGATGCCGCGAAAGGAACCGCGGCGATGTCAGCATTTTCCAACTCGTATCCAGGCGAATCCTCGGAAGCCCGAGCGCCGGGCCTCTCCATCGAAACGGTCGCCCTCCACGGCGGGCACCCCGATGAAGACTTCGCCTCCGCCCTCATCACCCCCCTGGTCCAATCCACAACCTTCCTGACCGGCGGCCCACACGCCTATTCCCGCGTATCCAATCCCACCGTCTCCGCCCTCGAACACGAACTCGGCGCCCTCGAGTCCGCCCCGCCCGCCGTCGCCTTCTCCACCGGCCTCGCCGCCGAAACCGCCGTCTTTCTCACACTCCTCAAACAGGGCGATCACGCCATCATCGGCCGCGGCGTCTACGGCGGCACCGTCCGCCTCTTCCGCCAGGTCCTCTCGAACCTCGGCATCGAGGCCGACTTCGTCGACACAGCCGATCCTCGCTCCATCGAACGAGCCATCCAGCCCAACACCAAACTCGTCCTGATCGAGTCCCCCACCAACCCCACCCTCGAGCTGGCCGACATCGCCGCGATCGCCGCCATCACCAAGCCGCGCGCCATCGCGCTGATCGTGGACAACACGTTCCTCACCCCCGTCATCCAGCGCCCGCTCGATCTCGGTGCCGACATCTGCATCGTCTCCACCACCAAGCACATCGAGGGGCACTCCACCGCCCTCGGAGGCGCGGTCACCTCGCGTGACACCGCCTTCCTCGAAAGACTCCGTTTCATCCGCAAGGCCACCGGTGCGATCCAGACCCCGTTCCAAGCCTGGCTCACCAGCCGCGGCCTGAAAACCCTGCCCCTGCGCATCCGCCAGCACTCAGAGAATGCCCTCCTCATCGCCCTCGCGCTTCAGAAGAACCCCGCCGTCAAGCGCGTCAACTACCCCGGCCTCGATTCCTTCCCCCAGCGCGACCTCGCCCAGCGGCAACACACCGACGCCGAGGGCCGGACCTTTCACGGCGGAGTGATCTCCTTTGAACTCGAAGGCGGAATCGAAACCGGCCGCGAGTTCCTGAAACACCTCAGGCTCTGCCAACTCGTCGAGCACGTCGGATCCGTCGAAACACTCGTCACGCACCCGGCGACGATGACCCACGCCGATGTTCCGCCGGAGCAGCGCCGCGCCGCCGGCATCACCGACGGCCTCATCCGCCTCTCCGTCGGACTCGAGAATCCCAGGGACATCCTCGCCGACCTCACCCGGGCAATCGCCCGTGCCACCGACGCTCAGACCGTCAACCAGAGCCTGTCGTGTGCCGCGAATGACCAAGGCGGCCGCCCGTTGCTCCGCCGCGAGGAGGTGGCCCGTGTCTGACACCGAAGCACGCGTGGTTGCCGAATCTCCCGGCTCTCTCCTCGCCTCAACGGGACAATGGGATCGCCCCACGGGTGGAGCACAGCGTGATCCGTGGATCGCGTGCCAGGACATAACGGCGCCCCCAAGGACTGAGGAGCGCTCCGACAACCACAGTACATCCCCCGCAACGAACTCCCCCACCCTCATCATCCTGAAACTCGGCGGCTCCATCCTCACCGGCGACGCCGACCTCTCCCTCGCCGTCCACGAAATCTACCGTCACTTCCGCGCCGGCCGCAGAGTAATCGCCGTGGTCTCGGCTCAGCATGGAACGACCGACCGCCTCCTTTCCCGCGCACGCCGATTCACCGATGCGCCGTCGGACGCGGCTCTTGCCTCCCTTCTCTCCACGGGCGAACTCACCTCCGCCGCCCTTCTCACCCTCGCCTGCGAACGATCGGGACTTCCTGCACGCACGCTCGACCCCGCGCAGATCCACCTCCGCGCCGCCGGCCCGGCCCTCGACGCTTCCCCCACGTCCGTCAACACGTCCACCATTCACGCCGCGCTCAACAACCACCCCATCCTCATCATCCCCGGCTTCATCGCGCGAGATGACCTTGGCAACCCCGTCCTCCTCGGCCGCGGCGGCAGCGACCTCACTGCCCTCTTCCTGGCCCGCGAACTGCGTGCGCCCTGCCGTCTCATCAAAGATGTGCCTGGCATCTACGAGACCGATCCCAACGCGCCCTCCGTGAGGGCGCGGGCCGAAGGACGGGCATCCCCATCGCCGCGCCGCTACCAGTCCCTCTCCTTCGCCGACCTCGACTCCCTCAACTCCAAAGTCGTCCAACCCCGCACCGCCACGTTCGCCCGCGAGAATCAGATCGAGTTCGAAGTCGGCGCTCCCCTTTCCGATCACGCCACGCGCATCGGCCCCGCCACAGCACTCCTGAAGTCCGACCCTCCCTTCACCACTCCCGGTCTCCGCATCGCGCTTCTCGGCCACGGCACCGTCGGCGCCGGCGTCGCCCGCGCCATCCGCCGCTTCCCCGACACGTTCACCCTCACGTCCGTCGCCGTTCGCACACTCGAGAAACACACCAGGGACGGCCTTCCTCGCCACCTCCTCACCACTGACCCCTTCGCCGCGATCGCCACCGATGCCGATCTCGTGATCGAGCTCTTCGGCGGTCTCAATCCCGCCTACGAACTGATCAAGCAATCCCTTGCCAGCGGCAAGCACGTCATCACCGCCAACAAGGCCGTCATCGCCAGGCACGGCGATGAGCTCCGGTCGCTCGCCGCCGCGGCCGGTGTGCAGCTTCTCTACTCCGCCGCCGTCGGCGGCGCCCTCCCCATCCTCGAAACCGCACGCCGCCTCCACGAAGCCAAGGGAGTCTCATCCCTCGAAGCCATCCTCAACGGCGCGACCAACTACATCCTCTCTCGCATCCAGCAAGGGATCACCTTCGCCGAGGCCCTTGCCGAGACACAATCACGTGGCCTGACCGAAGCCGACCCCACACGCGACCTCTCCGGACAGGATGCCCTCGACAAACTGACCGTCATCGCGCAGGATCTCTGGCCCGATCTTCCCGTCCGCGCCGCCGTGGTCCCGCTTCCCCCGAACCCGGCCCCAGGCACGCGCCAGATCGCGCGGCTCGAACACACGCGCGATGCCGTGTTCCTCCAGATCATCCCCGAGGTTCCCCCTCCGAGTTCCCCCCTCGCCCGGTGCGTGCGCGAGCACAACACCGCGGTCTTCACCACCGCGGACGGTTGTCAACACACACTGACCGGAAAGGGCGCCGGCCGCTACCCCACGACCGAATCTGTGATCGCCGACCTGCTCGACCTCGCGCGATCGAACCGCCCCGCAATCACATCGGCTTCTTGTTGATCGTCACATCGTACACGTTGAGGAGCTTTTCCTTGTCGAACACCATCTCCGCCCGCGACAGCCCGACCACGTCGTACTCCGTCGTCAGTTCGATGGCGTCCACCGGGCACGCCTCTTCGCACATGCCGCAGAAGATGCACCGCAGCTCATCAATCTCAAACTTGCGCGGATACTTCTCCCGATCGTCCCACGGCGACTCCGCGGCCTCGATATGAATGCACTTGGCCGGGCAGATTGTCGGGCACATCATGCACGCCACGCACTTGACCCGCCCCGCCTCATCCCGGTTCAGCCTGTGGACCCCCCGGAAGTTGCTGGGCTCGATCCCCCCATCCTCCGGCTTGAAGTGCTCCCGCCGCTGCTCCGGGTACTGGATGGTCCGGCTTGTCCGCCCCTGGCCAAATGAGGTGAAAAAGTGCCTCATCGTGGTGCCGAACCCCTTGATAACTTCGGGCAGGTACACCCCCTCCAGGCGGTTCATGGGCGGGGGGTCGATCTTGAGGATGTCCTCATCGCGGATGGCCATGGGGCCAGTGTAGCGGCGACGATGGCCGCCGGTCGATACAATGGGGCATGCCCAGGCCCGGCCCGGCCCTGTTCGAGCTGATCCGCGGGAGCACAGGCTCTCCCACCATCCCTGCGCGATCGACCGGCTCTCCCAAACCTCTCGTCCGCGTCACACCCAAGCCCCAGCCCGCCGCGACTCCCGAACCCCCGGTTCCCACGTCCACCGATTCAAAGTCGGACAAGGCCTGGGCCGCTTGGACGGGCAAACGCTCATGGCTCAAGCCCGGTGAGAACCTCACCGTTCGCACCAGCACCATCCTCATCATCGCCGGCGCGGCCGTCGTCATTCTCGCCATCACGTGGGCCATCGCCTACTCCCTCGGCAGCCGCCGCGGCGAAGACCGCGTCAAACGCGACCTCAGCCCCGCTGTTACCCCTGAATCCATTCCCCTCAATCCGAACCTCGTCCAAAGCCCGCCGCAGGCCCCCGAAGTCCGCCCCGTTCCAGACCGCCCTTCGCCTCAGCCCCGCGAGCAGCCCCCGATAACCACCGCGGACCCCCGCGTCCCAGGTATGAACTACTACCTGCTCGCCGCGGGCCTCGACAAGGACACCGCCGACCGCATGGTGGCCTTCCTGAATCAGGGCGGCCTCCCCTCCGCCGCGGCGGTTGATAAGGCCGCTTCAGGCTCCAACAATCGCGGCTCGTACATCGTGTTCGCGACCAAGGGCCTCACTTCCGACGAATACAAGAAGGGCACCCTGTACCCCGCCCGGGCCGAAGTCGTCAACAAGGCCGCCAACCTCGGCAAGGTCTGGCAGCGCGAGCACAAGGGACAGACGGACTTCTCGCAAGGGTACTGGAAAAAGTTCGCGGGCTAGGATCGGTGGAACCCGCGGCATTCGAGACAAAGGTGGGATTCACATGAGCCTTGATCGTTCACTCAAGACCAGCGGCGGTATCTCCAGCAAGCGCAGCGTCCTGACCCGCGGCGAGCGCATTGCCAAGATGATCGAAGACAAGAAGTTCGATCCCAAGGACCCGAAGAAGAGCAAGCCGCTGGGACTCCCCAAGACGCTCGTCCCCAAGGGCTGATCGCAGCGCGATTGTCAACGTTCACCCGAGCAGCGACGGAGCAAGCTCCGCCGCTGCGTTGCTTTGCGCCGTAGACTCGCCCCATGGATCTCAATCGGTTGTTGAGTGCGCGTTCAAGCGCCGTGCAGGAGTCCGTCATCCGTCGCGTCTTTGAAGAAGCGAGGGACGTTCAGGACCCCATCAACCTCACCCTCGGCCAGCCCGACTTCCCAATCCCAGACGCCGCCAAGCGGGCCGCCATCGAGGCGATCCAGAACGACAAGAACGGCTATTCCTCCAACCGCGGCATCGACCCCCTGCTGCACAAACTCGCCTCGCGCCTCCGCGACGATGTCGGCTGGGATGTCTCCCCCACCGCCCGGGGCAAGCCGGGTCAATCCGGCCTGATGGTGACCGGTGGAACCTCGGGAGGCCTGATCCTCGCCGCGCTGGCCTTGCTCGACGCCGGCGATGAGATCGTGATCCCCGATCCCTACTTCGTCCTGTACCCGCGGCTGGGCGAACTCTGCGGCGCCAAGGCCGTCCCCTGCGACACCTACCCCGACTTCCGCATGACCGCCGAGCGCGTCGAGCGCGTCCTCACGCCACGCACCAAGGCCGTCGTCTTCAACAGCCCCAGCAACCCCTGCGGCGTCGTCTCCACCCAGCAGGAGTGCGCCGATCTGCTCGACCTCTGCCGCCGGCGCGGCGTGCTGCTCATCAGCGATGAAATCTACGACGAGTTCACGTACAGCGAGGCCCGGGCGCCCGTGACGATGGCCGCCGGCAGACGAACCGCGTGCCCCAGCCCCTGCCGCTTGCCCGGGGCGGCCGAAGACTGCCTGCTGATCCGCGGCTTCGGCAAGACCTACGGCTTCACCGGCTGGCGGATGGGCTACGCCGCCGGACCGCCCAAACTCATCGATACGATGGTCAAGCTCCAGCAGCACATCTACATCTGTGCGCCCACGCCCTTGCAGTCGGGGGCCGCCGCGGCGCTGGATGTGGACATGAGCCCGCAGATCGCGGCCTACCAGAAGCGGCGGGACATGGTGGTCGAGCGTCTATCAAAGGTGACGGAGGTGCCGCATCCAGGCGGCGCGTTCTACGCCTTTGCCAAGGTGCCCGAACGCATAGGTATGACCGCCAGCGAGTTCAAGGATGCCGCCAAGGCAAGACGCGTGCTCGTGGTACCGGGCTGCGCATTCTCCTCGCGGGACACGCACTTCCGCCTCAGTTACGCCGTAGAAGAGAAGACGCTGGAAAGGGGCGTCGAGGAACTCGTCTCGCTGATGTCTCGATGAACCACCTCTCCGGATGCACGCAAGCCGTGGCTCGTTGAATCTGGTTCGATTGTCGTAATCGCCCACCCCCATCCCCCACCGCCGTCCCCTCTACACTCCCCACCCGTGTACCAACTCCTTCTCACCTTCAAGTACCTCACCCACAAGGTCATGCCCCTCCTGGCCGCCCTCGCGGTCACACTCTGCACCGCCATGGTCCTCATCGTCTGGTCCGTCATGGGCGGGTTCCTCACGACATTCCTCCAGTCCGGGAAGACCCTCATCGGCGACGTTCTCATCTCCTACCCCACCACCGGCTTCGCCCACTACGACGACCTGTGCCGGCGCCTCGAAGCCGACCCGATGGTCGAGGCCGCGGCTCCGATCATCGAGAGTTTCGGCATGCTCCAACTCCCCCTCTCGGGCACGCCCCGCACGGGCATGCTCTGGGGTGTCGATCCCGATTCCTTCGACCGTGTCGTCAAGTTCCGCGACTCGCTCTGGTGGCAGCCCCTCGACAAGCCCATGCCGACGGACACCAAGGGCATCGACCTCCGTCTCGACCCGGACTGGAAGTCCCGCCTGAAGGAAGTGCGCGACTGGGGCAACGCTCTGGCTGTCCCGCGCGAAGGCTCGCCCAACGATGCCCGCGCCGCCCTCGTCGTCGGCGTCATGATGGGCGGTTACAACGAGCGCCTCTCCGGCGGCGTGCTCGACCCCTACATCTTTCTCCCAGGCCGCAAGGCCACGCTCTCGGTCGTTCCGCTTGACGGTCGCGGCACCTCCCTTTCCGTCCAGAGCCGCATTCTCCCCATCGCCAACCAGTTCCACACCGGCCTCTTCGAACTCGACGCGAACCTCACGCTCCTGCGCCTCGACGAACTCCAGGCCATGCTCTACATGGATGAAGCCGAACGCGTCCAGCGTGACGCCGCCGGCAACATCGTCACCCGTCCCGACCCGGAGACCGGCCAGCCCCGACCCGTCATGATCCGCAACCCCGCGCGCGTCACGACCGTGCTGGTCAAGGCCAAACCCGGCATCACCGAGCCCACCCTCCAGGCTCGCGTTCGCGAGATCTACGCCGAGTTCGCCCGCGCCAACCAGGGCCAGATTTCCCCCCCCCCGGACTCGGAGGACAAGAACCTGCAAGTCCAGACCTGGAAGAGCCGCCACGGCACCATGATCGGCGCCATCGAAAAAGAAATCGGCCTGATGCTCTTTCTCTTCGGCATCATCTCCCTCACCGCCGTGTTCCTCGTCCTCGCCATCTTCTGGGCCATGGTCAGCGAAAAGACCAAGGACATCGGCGTGCTGCGGGCCATCGGCGCCTCCCGCCGCGGCGTCGCCGGCCTGTGGCTCTCCTACGGCCTCGCGATCGGCCTGGTGGGCGCGATCCTGGGCGGTATCGCCGCCCTCTTGATCGTCGGCAACATCAACCCCATCCACGAGTGGCTCGGCCGGCAGTTCGGCCTCGTCGTCTGGGACCCGCAGATCTACTACTTCTCCCGCATCCCCAGCGACATGGACCCCATCCGCGCCATGATCGTCCTCGTGGGCGGCGTGCTCTCCAGCGTCGCCGGCGCCCTGATCCCCGCGCTCAAGGCCGCGTACATGGACCCCGTCCGATCCTTGAGGTTTGAATGACCACCGCCGCGCCACCATCCGCGCAGACCATCGTGTCGGTCTCCAACCTGCACAAGACCTATCGACTGGGTCGGGTCGATGTGCCCGTGCTTCGGGGCGTGTCGCTTGACGTCCGCCGCGGCGAGTGGCTGGCCATCCGCGGCGCTTCGGGCTCGGGCAAGTCCACGCTCCTTCACCTGATCGGCGGTCTGGACCGCCCAGACCGCGGCGCCGGCAGCACCATCCGTTTCCGGGATTCGGTCCTGTCCGACCTGCGGGCAGGAGATCTTGACCAGTACCGCGCAACCAACGTCGGGTTTGTCTTCCAGTTCTACCACCTGCTTCCCGAGTTGACCGTGCTGCAAAACGTCACGATCGCATCGATGGTCCGCGACGGCCTCGGGCACAAGTCGTCCGCCGCTACCGACAAGGCCAAGGCCTTGCTCACCACCTTCGGCCTTGGGGAACGACTGCGTCACCGCCCGGCGGAGCTCTCCGGCGGTGAGCGGCAACGCGTCGCGATTGCCCGGGCGCTCATCAACGATCCGGATGTCCTGCTTGCCGACGAACCGACAGGCAACCTCGACCGTGCCACGGGGGACAAGATCCTCGACGCGCTCGCCAAGGTCCGGGCCGAGCGGGGCCAGACCATGATCATGGTGACCCACGATGCGGAAGTCGCCTCCCGGGCCGACCGCGTGGTGAACCTGACGGATGGGCGGATTGTCGGTTAGCCCACCCTGACGCCACCCGGACGGTTGCCCTCGACGCGCGGCAGGTAAAGCCGGTACTATCTAGGGTGTCTCATCCACGGAGCTCCTCACTGTCCCCGCCTCCCACCAGTTCGCCCGGCAGCCCAACCACCACCGAACACGTCCGCACCATCAATCTGGTCGGACTTTCGCGAGAGGTCGTCCCCGCGCAGGTCGTGGATATCGGCGAAGGCCGGCCGATCGTGTTCCTGCACGGGCTGGTCGGCCTGAACGATCACTGGGAAGACGTCGTCCGCGGGTGTTGCCATCGCCTCCGCGCCACGCTGCTCGAAATCCCGCTGCTCCAGCTTCGCGGCGATGATTGTTCGATCCAGGGTGTGGAAGTCCTGACCGCCAACTTCCTGCAACAGCACTTTGCCGGACAGGACGCGCCGCCGCCCATCCTCGTCGGCAACTCGTTCGGCGGGCACGTCGCCCTGCGGATTGCGTTGAACCGGCCCGACCTCGTGAGCGGACTTGTGCTGGCCGGCGCCAGCGGGCTGATCGAAAAGACGATGGTCGCGGATGTCCAGATCCGCCCCTCGCGTGAGTGGCTCTCCCGAAAGATCGGCGAGCTTTTCTACGACCCCGCGAACCACATGAAGGAAGCCGACCTCGACCGGGCACACAAGGAACTGTCCGATCGGGGTGGCGCGCGAGCCATGGTCAAGCTCTCCCGTTCGGCCCGGCGCAACCACCTCGGCGACCGAATCCCGGAGATCCAAGCCCCGACCCTGCTCATCTGGGGCAAACAGGACATCGTCACCCCGCCGGAAGCCGCCGAGCAGTTCATGTCTCTCCTGCGCGACGCCCGGATCGTCTGGTTCGATGAGTGCGGGCACGCCCCGATGATCGAGAAGCCCGACCAGTTCGCCAAGGCCCTGCTTGACTTCGCGACCGAGCTCGATCGCCGCGCCTGATCCGGCCCGCCGGTCTTTCGGTCCCCGCCCTGCATCCATGACGACTTCGACCTCCCCAACGCGAAGCCCGGTTCGCTGGACCTCCCTTGTCGGCGCGGGGCTCCGGCTGCGCCTGCTGCGACGAATCTCGCTGCTCTCGAACACGGCCCACTGGGCGGACAACGCCGCCGCGATCCAGCGGGCGCAGCTCCGCAAACTGCTGACGGCGGCGAAAGACACGCACTTCGGACGTTCGCACGACTTCGCCCGGATTTCGTCCCTGCCGGACACCGAGATCGTCCCGGCGTATCGCAAGGCGGTGCCGGTGGCGGACTGGTACGCGTACCGGGAGCTCATCGCGCGGATGCGCGAAGGGGCGGAGCCGGACGTGCTCTGGCCCGGGCTGGTGCAGGACTTCGCTCAGACCAGCGGCACCACGGCGGGCGACAAGTTCATCCCGGTCTCCAAGGCGATGATGAAGTCGAACTTCCTCGCCTCGCTCGACATCTTCGCGAACCTCGCACGCTTTGGCATCCCGCTCTCGCGCGTGACCGGCGGGCGCTGCCTGTTCCTCGGCGGTTCGAGCGATTGCCCCACCAGCGACAAGGGCATCCGCACCGGCGACCTCTCCGGCCTCGTCACTCCCCTGATCCGCTGGCCCATCTCCAAGATCTACTCCCCCGGGCCCGAGATCGCGCTCATGAGCCACTGGCCGACCAAGATCGAGGCCATGGCCAAGGCCTGCCTCGACCAAGACATCCGCATGATCTCCGGCATGCCGAGCTGGGCGATCGTTCTCTTCGAGCGGATCATCGCCGAGGCCCGCGGCCGCGGACGCGACGTTTCGACCATCCGCCAGATCTGGCCGAATCTGCAGGTCTTCGTGCACGGCGGCGTGAAGTACGCCCCGTTCGATCCCCGGGTGCGTCAGTTCTGGTCCGGCTCGGCCTCGGGCGAGGATGTCCCCAACCGGCTCGAGCTGTACCCCGCCTCCGAAGGCTTTGTCGCGATGCAGGACACCCGGGGCGATCCCGGCCTCCGCCTCAACACGGACATCGGCCTGTTCTTCGAGTTCATCCCGCTTGAGCGTGCGGGCGATCCCGACCCACCCACATTCACGTGCGATGAGGTGGAGAGGGGGCAGCGGTACGTCGTGACCATGAGCACCTGCGCGGGGATGTGGCGCTACATCCTCGGCGATGTGGTGGAGTTTGACTCGATCCCCGCGCCGCTGGGGTCCACCCGGGGAGCGGCCGCCCCGCCAAGGCTGCGCATCGTCGGCCGGCACAAGCACTTCATCAACGCCTTCGGCGAGAACCTGATCGTCGAGCACATCGAGAACGCCGTCGCCGCGGCGTCCAAGCAGACGGGCGTCCTGGTGGGCGAGTTCACCGCCGCGCCCCTGTACCCCGAACCGGGCCAGCGCGGTGCTGTCGAGCTCGCCGTCGAGGTCGAGGGCAAACCGGACCCCTCGGCCATCGCCCGCTTCCGCGATGCATTCGACGCCGTCCTCAAGACGCAGTCCGTCGACTACGGCGTCAAGCGCACCAACGACATGGGCATGGCCCCGCCAACGGTCACGCCCCTGCCCGTCGGCGCCTTCCACCGATGGATGCAATCCCGCGGCAAGCTCGGTGGCCAGCACAAGTGCCCGCGCTGCGCCAACAGCCGCGACATCATCGACGCGGTGAAGGCCATCAACTGAAAGCCCACGGGGACGCACCCCAAGTCGAGCGATGGTCACGCGGGGGCGGGTGCCACCGGCTTGGTCTCGATCGTGAGCGCCACGCTCGAGCGCGGGATCACTGTAATCCCCGTGATCAGGATCGCCATCGGCCGTTCGCCCTGGCCCGTTGACCACTTCCAGAAGTGCATCTCGATACGGTTGCCGCCGCGACGGAGCGACACGGGGAACGACAGCACCTGGTCCTGGGTTCCACCATCGTCGGCCCGAAGGGCCTGCTCGCCAACCACCGTGCCCTCGTGAACCACCCGGACCCGCTGCCCATGGTGGAAGTTCCGGCACGAGACCACGAGCGTGGCCTGGTCCGGGCTGTCCGCCTCCACCTCGACAACCGCCGACGGCCCCAGCGCCCACCGGCACCGCCCGATCCCCCGGTCCGGGTACGGCCCCTCCCAGTAGTCCAGCCCCGACACCGCACGCCAACCGGGCATCGTCGGTCCGATGACGGACACATCCGGCACAGGTCTGGGGCGTACCGAAAGGTGCAGCCGACGACCCAGCCCAAGCTCCTCAAGCCACCCGCTCCGACGCATGACCTGGAACAGGCGGTGGTACGAGGCGCTCATCGACCACTCATTCTCCACCCAGAGCCGCCCCCACCGCCCCAGGTTCTCGCGGAGCGCCCGATCCTGGTACAGCTCCCCGATCGCCGCCGCGAGTGAACGCGGGTCCACCGACGCCGCCAGCAGCCCGCTCACGCCATGCTTGAGCGCCTCGGGAATCCCGCCAACGGGATACGCGACGCTGGGCGTACCGCACGCCGCGGCCTCGATAAAGACCTGCCCGAACGCTTCCTCGAGGCTGGGCCCGACAAAGACATCGGCCGCGGCGTACAGCGTCGCGAGCTGGCGAGGGTCCTTCATGTACCCCATGGCACGCATGCCGGGCACCGGCGGCTCCTCGCGATCGCCGAACCAGCCGACGCACACGACCTGCGCATCGCGCAGCCGCAGCATCGCCAGCGCATCGGCCAAGTGCGAAAGCCCCTTGCGAGGGTCGCTCACCGACGAGGCGGAGGACATGATGATGAACGCGTCCTGCGGCAACCCGAGCGCGTCGCGGCAGGCGGACTTGTCCCGCGGCCGGAAGGTATCCAGCTCGAACCCGAACTTGATCGGAAGCGGCCCCGGTCCCGCCAGACGCCCCGCGCCGGAAAGCG
The DNA here is from genome assembly GCA_019636625.1 of Phycisphaeraceae bacterium. Taxonomy (GTDB): domain Bacteria; phylum Planctomycetota; class Phycisphaerae; order Phycisphaerales; family UBA1924; genus JAHBXE01. The sequence continues at coordinate 135,667 of JAHBXE010000002.1, read as the reverse complement.
CTTCCGTCGCACGCGTGTTCAGCCAGTCGCTGTTGGTCCACGTCGCAAGGCTCGGGCTCCCCCCGAGCACGCGGCGCTTCGACTCCCAGGCGGGGCCGACCAACGGCCCCTCCATCATCGGGTGAACCTGCGGGCAGGTGCACCCTCCATCGCAGCGAACCTTGTACTTCTCGCACGCCCCCGAATACGCGCACCGACCCGTGAGCAGCCACTGGTCGTGCATGATGAACGCCGTCCGGAACCTCGCCGCGATGGCGCCGAGGAGCGAAGGTTCGAGCGCGGCGCCGTGCAGGTTGCCGATGACGACCAGGTCGGGATTGAAGCCGGCGATTTTCCGGACGGTGTCCTCGTGCGTGGCGCGGGGGGCGGAGCTGTGGTAGTCCGTCAGGCTGGCGGCGACAGCGAACACATCGTGCCCCGCGTTCAGGAAAGCCTCGGCCATACGCCTGTGCGCGATCCCGGCGCCGTAGGCAAAGCCGAGATCGTTGAACAGGACGACCCGCAGCCCGCCGCGACGGCGAGGCTGCGTCTGGCCCGACCACGACAATCCCTCCCGCTCGATGAACGCGTCACGGGCCTTGGGAAGTTCCACCCGATACCCGCCGACCACGTTGCCCGCGGTCTTCTGCTCCTCGTGGGCCCGGAAGAGCGCCACCGGCCGGCCAATGACGTGCATCCTCGCTCCGGCCCTGGCCATCCGCAGCCAGAGGTCGTAGTCCATGCTGTGGTACAGGTCCTCGCGCACATGCGCGCCCGCCCTCTCCCAGATCCGGCGTGAGAACATCACCTCGGGTTGGTAGAAGAACTGGCCCTCGAGCCAGCAGCCGTCGAGGTCGAAAAGGTCCTCCAGCGGCAATGGCCCATGGTCGCACGCCGTGAGGTGCCGGGACTCAACCTTGCCCTCGCGATGCACATGGCACTCGCCGACGACCATGTCCGCACCCGAAGTCTCGAACGCCATGGCGATCGCCGCCAGCGCCCCCTCGGCGAGCATGTCGTCGCTGTTGAGCCACGTGAGAATCTCGCCCGTTGCAAGCTTGAACCCCCGGTTGATCGCGTCGGACTGCCCCCTGTCCTTCTGCGACACGGCGTGGGCGAAGCCGTCGCGGTACCGATCGATGATGTCCGGCGTGTCGTCCGTCGACCCGCCATCCATGATGATGTGCTCGACGTTCGGGTAGCCCTGATGACGAACCGAGAGGATCGTCTCTTCGATGTAACGCCCTTGGTTGTAGCTCGGCGTGACGATCGAAATCTTCGGCCAGGGCTTCCCGCTGGGCATGGTCGGCGGCAAGGCCGCCCGCGCCGCCGCGTACGGCCATCGGCCCCGTCCGCTCGCGATGTGGTCGTGGTGTTCGCCCACCAGTTCGCGGCGAGCCTCGCCCGTGACCAACCCTCGTCCCTCCAGCGGCGGACGGCCCGAGAGTTCACCCAGGAGCGCCCCTCGCGTGGCCTCGAAGGTCGCCGCGGAGAGTCCCCGCCCACGGAACAGGGGAGCAGATCCCGCGGACTCGGGCCCGCCGCTGGTCATGAGCATCCCGCCGATGAGACCGATGCGACCAAAGTGCCCCTCGCTGAGGGCTTCATCGATCGCCCGGTGCACCGCTTTGCTGCGGAAGTACTGGCGTGCGATCAGCGGAGTACCCGGCGCCAGAACGCCGCGCAGTTCGCGGAGCACATCGCGACACTCGTCGTAACCATACAGGCCATCCAGCAGCACCAGGGTCGGCGTGATCGGCAACTCGCGCAGGAAGGCGCGCAGCTCGCCGAGGTACAGTGCCGCGTGGTTCGACAGGCCCGCTCGATCCATCGCGTCACGCATGGCACCGAGGGCCTCGGCGCTGGCGTCAACCGCGAAGAGCTGGGGCGCCGGCAGCACGCGGTCGCGGGCGCCCGCCAGCGCCCCGCGAAGCTCGACCAACCCGGCCCGCCCGCCGAGCGTGCCGACAGCGAGGATCACCTGGCCGTGGTGATACGCGACCTGATGCACCTCGTGCGGGGCCAGGGGCGTACGCCGACCGGCAAGATCGTCGATGTGGAACACCCGCCCACCGAGCCACGCATCGCCGGGCGTCAGGAACTTCTCGATCGGTTGGCGAAGCCCGCACGCCCGATCCCGCGCGGATGGAAGAGCGGCCGACGCCGACGCGACGGCCTCGCCGATCGTCTGCAGCGCGTTGGGAGGAAGCACCTCGCCCCCCTCAAGCCAGACCAGCCGCTCCCCGGAAGCCGCGCCCAGCGCCCGACGCATCCGGCCCGTGACGCCTTGGGAAGCATCCGCAAACACGGCGGAGACATGCTCGCGGTAACGCCGGGCGATGTCGAGCGTGTCGTCGGTCGACCCGCGATCGACGATGATGTGCTCCAGGTTCGGGTAGCCCTGCATCGCCACGGATCGGATGGTGTCTTCCAGATAGGAACCCGCGTTGAGCGTCGGCGTGATGATCGATAGCTTCGGCAGCGAACGGGCCAACCCGCCGCCGGTCCGCCCGCAAACGTGCGGCCAGTCATCCCCCACGCGCTCCGGAGCCGGCAGGCCGAGCAACTCCGCTCGGGCCGCGACCGTCAGGTCCCGTGTCGGCGTGAACGCCCGGTCCGCCCGGAGCCGCGGCGGCGAGGCACGGAAGTACCGCTTGAACAGCGCATCGCGCAGGGCGCCGAAGGTGGCGGGCTTGAGCCCGCGCGCCACGCTCGGCCGGCCCGGCACGCGCACATCCGTCGCGCGAAGCAGGACCGACGTGCAGAACTGCCCCATCTTCTCGTACGCGCCCGCCCGGATGGCCTCATCCACGGCCTCCCGAACGCCCGCCAGCCAGCCGTAGTCATGGCACACCACCGGCGTCCCCGGAGCCAGTCGCGAAGCGAGCAGCCGCAGGTCGTTCCAGCACCCCGGGTAGGCGTGGTCGCCATCCACGAAGACCATCGAGGGCGTGATCGGCACCTCGGCGAGGAACCGCGCCAGGTCGCCGTGAAAGAGCAGGGCGTGCTCCGCGAGGCCCTCGCGACGGATCGTCTCCGCGCCGCGGCCCATGGCGGCCCCATCGATATCAATACCGTAAAACTGTGGCGGCGCGAGCCCGCGGTCCCTCGCGCCGGCCAGGGCGCCGCGCATCGCGACCACCGCGGACCGCCCGCCGTACACGCCGATCTCAAGAATGACTGAACCGTTGAAGTACGCCGTCTCGTAGATCTTGTGGCTGTCCGGCGGGTCCTGCCAACCCGGCAGGCCCGACGTCGCTTCAAAGATGCCCCGGTGCTCCTCGCTCAGGTAGTGCCCGCCGAACCGGTCCGCGCCCGTCCAGCTCGGACGGTGGACTCCGCCGTGGCGGTCGGGCTGGGCGATGTCAGGCGGGATGATCGGCGGCATCTCGTGGGCACCCTCTCAGTGTTGTCCGTTCTGGCTTTCCCACGGAAGCCTCATGCACAGCCCCAGCCGCTGGCCGTAACGACGCCAGCGCGAGGCGAGAAGGTCGTTGACCCGCTCGCGAAGCACAACCACCTCGGCCTCCTGCTGCTGCGTGAGCGTGCCGAGCGTCCTGCGGTCGGACTCCAGCCGCTCCAGCTTGAGCCGCAAGTCCGATTCGGCACTCTCGCGACGGTTGAGCTCGGCCAACGCCCGCACCAGGTGCCCGTTGAGCTCCGATTCGCGCTGCCGGTGCGCCGCTTCGATCTCGGCCAGCTGCTCCGGCGTGATCATCGGCCTGGCCAGTTGCTCCTCCGCCAGCCGCAGCCTCGCCTTGAGGTCGGCCTCCCTCGCCGCCGCGGCATTCTCCTGCGCCGCCAGACGCTGGCGCAGCAGCGCTTCGCGACGGGAGGCCTCGCGGCGCAGGCTCTCCAACTCCTCGCCCAGCGCATCGGCCCGTGCCGCGCTCTTGAGCGCGCGTTCCAGTGCCTCCTCCAGGTGACGCGTCTCGGGCACCGGCCGGCGCTGCAGAATCGAGAGCTCAATCAGCCGCTCCCTCGCGACCTCGGCGCCGGCCCGGGCCATGCTCGCGAGCAACGCCGGATCCGCCGGAATTGCCCGGACTTTTCGACCCGTCACTCGCCCGGACTCCAGGTCCTCCGCCGCGGCGATCGCCGCCTCCACCGGAACATCCTTGATGCAATGCGAACGAGCGAGATGGCACTGCCACCCGCACCCCGAACACGGGACCTCGACCGTCAGGCACACGCTCGGCGACACGGCGGGGAGAAACCGGGGCCACGTTCCGCCGCCGAAGACGGCCAGCACGGGCCGGCCCAGCGCCGCCGCGATGTGCATCGGCCCCGTGTCGCGCCCGGCATACGCCGCGGACCGGGCGATGAGTCCCACGAGCGTGGGCAGATTGTCATCAGTCGTCCCGGCCCAGATGGCGCTCCGGCTCGGGTCGGTCAAGTGCCCCATGACCTCCCGCACCGTGTCCATCTCGGACTCAAGGCCGATGAACAGAATCCGGCGATCGAAGCGCTGGGACCAGTGCGATAACAGGGCCGCCCACTTCCTCGGCTCCCAGTTGCGGACTCGCGTGAATCGCGCATCGCCCACGCAGGCCACCAGGTATCCGCCGGCCTGGAGCCCCAGCCCTTCCAGTTCGGAATCGGCCCGGGCCAGGTGGTCGGGGTCGGGCGTCAACGTCGGATCGGGAAGCTCCAGAGTCCGCTCCAGAACCGCGGCCGCCAGTGCCGCGTTCTTGGCCAGTTCGGGGTCAGCCTCCGCGACGGGAACCGACTTGGTAATACGGAGCCGGGACGCCACGGGTCCGAAGTGCGGGTCCATGAACCGCTTGCCGGTCATCGCAATGCACGAAACCCCCGGGAAGTCGATGCTCAGACGCTCCTCAAGGGCGGTCCACTGGAATGGCGCGATGAGCAGGACCTCCGGCCCAAATCGCCTCGCCTCCTCCGCTATGGCATCGAGATTGGCCGAGGTCGGCAGGAGCCCGGGTTCATAGAGCGGTTCCCGACACACGATCACCCTGGCCCCGGGCACCATGGACCGGATCAGTGGATCAAGCAGGGGACGGATGATCAGGCACAGGTCGTGCCCAGCCTCAAGGATCGCTCGGTACATCGGCTGACGCAGAAGCACGTCGCCGATGGTGTCGGGATTGCTCGCAAGCACTCGCATACGACTCGACCTGACTCGCTCTGGCCCCCACGGGGGTTCTGCGGGGGAGGGGAAAGGGGGATGTGGGGCCGCTGGAAGCCCCCCATTGTTCGCCTATCGCGCGGCCGAGGCGCGGGAAACGCCAACATCCGCCCGAATCGCCTCATAGTCCATCGCGACATCCCACAGGCCCCGGCCATTGGGCACGGCTTCCACGGTCGTGATCGACACCGTTCGGGCCTGTTCGCGGCTCATCAGCACGCTGATCTCTGTTCGGTCCGGCCACTGGTGCCGGTGAAACTCATCCTGACGGTCGTGCGTCTCGCCGTCCCCGTCGATCACCAGTTCGCGGAACAGATGGAGACGAGGCTTCACCAGGCTGTCCCCCAACCCCGAACTCGCAAAGCACACCGGCCCCTCTCCCGACTGCTGCACCACCAGCTCGCGGCGATTCCAAACCGCCTCAACGACGCTCAGCTGAGCCGACCGCCCATCAATCGTCACCAGCCGAAACGGGGCAAATCGCTCCAGTCTCTGCCGTTGAAGCCGGTTCATCGCTTCGCCGGCGCTCGACGCCCCAATCAGATCAGGGATGATCAGACCCCGGGAGCGCAGCCCGCGAACGCCTCGAAGGTCGATGGCAGGCTCGGGATTCAGATTGAGCAGACACATGGCGAGGCCGTGCTCTGCCGCGGCGATCCATGTTCCCCCCGCCTCCATGTCCATCGGCCAGATGGCGCGGGCACCCGGAACACCGGGCCGCTCGATCGCTCGCCACTTCGGGCTGGCGGCCGCCACCCGGCGACGGTCCTCATCCCGGTTGCAGACGATCCGAAAACCTGAACTGGAAACCCCGCCTCCGCCGCCGACGGCAGGGGCTCTCAACGGAATGACGGAAATCGTGCACATGCAGTTCGGACGCCGGGGTTCCTCGCAGGGTCCCGGGATCCTGAGGTCCCTTCATGGTAGCGGGCAGCTACCGCATCCCCCGTTCATACGAAAGAGTCGACGGAGCCTTGCCGAAGTCTTGGGAAACCGACACCCCCACTTCCTCCGCGATCGCCCCGAGCATGGCGTGGTGATGAACCGCATGGTGGGAGGCAAAGGCCAGCTCCCGGGCAAGGGTCGAACCCAGCTCAACCTCGGTCCCATCCCCCGACACCATGACGCGGATCCTCACCGGCGAGGCGAGATCGCTCCGCTTCAGCCCCTCGACGGCACGCCTCAGGTCATCGATAGCTCGCAGGGCCGCCTCCGGGTCAGTCTCCATGGGAACGTCCCGCTCCCGGCGGTCGTAATCGATGATCGTCCCGGTGCAAGCCGCCAAGGCCGCCCGGTAGTGGTCCAGCGTGTGCCGAATGTGCTTGCCGATCGTGCCCCCTTTGAGGGCCCGAGATTCGACGGTGTACGCATCCGAAGGGATCGTCCTGATGAACGCCTCGCACTGGTCCAGCATGGCGGTTGCCGCCGCCGCGACCGGATGCACCCCGCATCCGCAATCGGGTCCGCACTTCCTTCCGTTCAAACCCATGGAATCGTTTCCTTTGGCCTTCGATGCCGCGGCAGAGGGTAGCGTCCCGGCCGGCTGGACAACTAAAAGCCCACAATCGTATCCGGAATGATCAGTCAACCCAGGCCAACTCCGCCAGACGATCGATGAACAACTCCGCTTGGACGGCATCGGGAGTCGAGCGGTCAAGCAGGTGTCGGAGCGTCACGCGCCGCCCCCCGTAACTGACATACAGCATCGCGGTCGTGCGATCGCCCGAGCGGACCGTTCCCGCGGGGTCATCGATGATTGCGGGATTTCCCTCATTCAAGAACCCGGCGTCGCGGATGAGCCGCCAGAGCTGGTCCATCTGCCGAGGGGTCAACTGACGTGTACGCGGCGGGAAGTCTGGCGCTTGGGCACCCTGCGCCGATCGCAGCACCCCATCGGCCTCGATGATGTATCGACCGGGCTTGAGGGATCGGGGGAGGTTCGAGGCGGGAAGAGGAACTCGGGGTGAGAACACCGTGGCGGCGATGGCAAGATCCGGGGGCCGCTCATCGGGTATGGAAACCAGAGCGGTTGTCGGCTTCGCGATCGGTTTGGCGCGGCATCCGTTCACCCCTCCGATGAGGCCAAGGGCCAACGCCACCGAGAGCCCAACGTACGAGCAGATGCGGAGTCGGCGTGGTCCGGGGCGCGGCATGGGATGCATGATACGGGAGAAACCGATCATGCCGCGGCGCGGGGCTCTATCCTTGGCCCTCATGAAAGCGAGCGTTCGATGGCTGGGGAAGCTGATTGGCGATCCGACACTGACGGCGGAAGCGGCGGAAGCGGCGCTGACCGACGCCGGGTTCCCGATCGACGCTCGGGATGTCGTGGACGACGGCGACATCCGGCTCGAAGTCGAGGTCACCTCCAACCGGGGTGATTGCCTGTCGCACATCGGCTTGGCGCGTGAAATGGCGGCTCGGGGCGGGACCTGGCGACTGGAACTGCCCGAACCGCCGAGGGTGAAGCGGGGCGAACCGGTCACCGATGCGCTCCGACTGCAGAACTCGATACCCGACCTGTGCCCGCGGTTCACGGCCCACGTCGTGCGCGGGATCAAGGTGGGACCGAGCCCCGCCTGGCTCTCGCGGGCACTCGAGTCCGTCGGACAGCGATCGATCAACAACGTGGTGGATGTCACGAACTACATCAACTTCCTGTATGGCCAGCCGACCCACGCGTTCGATCTGGCCAAGCTGGCGGGGAAGGCGCTCGTGGTGCGGCTGGCCCGTGAAGGAGAGGTTCTGACCACACTGGACGGGAAGAAGCGCGCGCTGCGCGCGGATGAAGTGGTGGTGGCGGATGAACGAGCCGCCCAATCCCTCGCGGGCGTCATTGGCGGGGCGGATTCCGAGGTTGGGCCTGACACCCGGGATGTCGTGCTCGAGGCGGCCACCTGGGACCCGGTCGCCGTACGCCGGGCGGCGCGGCGCCACCAGGTCCGCACGGATGCGAGCCATCGCTTCGAGCGCGGCGTGGATGCGAGAACGATCGATGACCCGGCTTATCTGGCCGCGGCGATGATCGCCGATCTCGGCGGCGGAACGGTCTGCTCCGGCATGCTCGATGCGGGACGGACGGCCGCGCCTCGGCGCACGATCTCCCTTCGAACCGATCGCTGCCGGGGCTTGATGGGAGTTCCGATCACCGATGAGGCGATCACGGAGGTTCTCCGTCGGTTGTCGATCGAAGTGGGACCCGACGCCGCGGGCGTTCTCCGTTGCACCGTGCCCGCCTTCCGGCTGGACCTGGAGCGAGAAGTCGACCTGATCGAAGAAGTCGCCCGTGTGCACGGGCTCGATCGCGTGCCCTTGCAGGAGACAATCCGTGTCGCCGTCCGCCCGCCGCAGGCGTCGGAGTCGGCGATGCAACTGCTGGGGCACACGCTGGCCGGGCTCGGTTTCTACGAAACCGTCACATTCAGCTTCGTGACGGAGAAGCAGGCGAAGCCATTCCTGCCCCCGGGGCAGGAACTGGTCGCGGTTCATGGGGACCGCCGGGCCGCGGATGGAACGCTGCGACCCAGCGTGATCCCGAGCTTGCTTGCCTGCCGCCGGGCCAACGATGATGCGGGCGTGACGGTGAGCGGGGGAATCCGTCTCTATGAGGCCGCGGCGGTGTTCGGGCAGTATGCCGGCGCATCCACGGAGCGGCGAACACTGGCGCTGATGCTGGATGTGCCGGGCGTGGAACGTGGCAAGCCGGCAAGCCCCGAGCAACGGCAACTGGGTGTTCGGCTCCTGCGTGGCGCCCTGGAGGCGGCGGCCCGGACCCTGGGAGGCGAGGGGCGGCTGACGGTGCGGCCGGAGAGACCAACCACTCCGGCGTTCGAGGACATCGCCCACGGACTGGTCATGTTGGATGGATCCCCCGCGGGATCCCTGGGGCTGATCTCGCCCGAGACGCTGCGGCTCTTTGGCCTGGAGTTCCCCGTCGTAGCGGCGGAGGTGGAACTGGCCGCCCTGGTGCGGGGCTATCCGGCACGTGCGAAAGTGGGGAATCTCCCCGCGTTCCCGAGCATCGACCGGGATCTGTCGCTGATCGTGGATGAGGCGGTCACGTGGGACTCCATCCACCGGGCCGTGATCGAGGGCGGGGTGGATCGGCTTGAGAGCGTGGCGTTCATCGGCACCTACCGGGGCAAGCAGACCGGAGCGGGAAAGAAGTCGGTGACGCTGCGGATGCGGTTCCGCGACCCGGCGAGAACACTCCGTCGGGAAGAAGTCGACCCGCAGGTGGCGGCCGTGGTGGAACTGACGGGCCGGGCCGTCGGGGCGACGGTCCGGGTCTGAGAAGTCGGGCCGGGCCGTGAGACAGCGAACCCCGGACCGCTTATCATCGTCTTTAGGCAACGGAGGGCGCCCCATGACACAGGCCGCGGCAGGTCCGAAGTCCAAGTCCCCATCGGCGGGCCGCTCGCACGCGGAAGACCCGCAGCTCGAGCAGGACCGTCCGTTGATCTACGTCAACGGGAAGATGCTCCCCAAGAGCCAGGCGATGGTGTCGGTGTACGACCACGGCCTGCTGTACGGGGATGGGGTGTTCGAGGGCATCCGGGTCTACAAGTCGAAGATCTTCAAGTGCCAGCAGCACATGAACCGGCTGTACCGCTGCGCGGACGCGATCAAGCTCAAGATTCCGGTGAACCCGAAGGAGATGGAGCGGATCCAGCGCGAGTGCATCGAAGCGAACAACCTGGTGGACGGGTACATCCGGCTGGTCGTGACGCGTGGGTTCGGGACGCTCGGTCTTGACCCGCGCCGGTGCCCCACGGCGGGTGTCATCTGCATCGCGGACCAGATCCGCTTGTACCCGGAAGAGGCGTACAAGTCGGGGATGAAGGTCGTCGTGGCCAAGCGGCCCAAGACGCCCATCGCGTGCCTCGACCCGCGGATCAAGAGCCTGAACTACCTCAACAACATTCTCGCCAAGGTCGAGGCGATCGAGGCGGGGTGCGATGAGGCCATCATGCTCTCGACGGACGGTTTCGTCACCGAGTGCACCGGCGACAACCTGTTCATCGTGAAGAACGGCAAGATGTACACGCCGCCCCCGGTGTGCGGGCAGTCGGGCCTGCTCGAGGGCGTGACGCGCGGGTTCGTGATGAGCACGCTCTCGCGCGAGTGCAAGGTGCCCTGCGAAGAGAAGCTCATGCGCCTCGATGACGTGCTGGGCGCCGAAGAGGTGTTCCTGACCGGGACCGCGGCGGAGATCATCGCGGTTCACTCGGTCGGGGACTTCCGCATCACCGATGGCGAGGGACCGATCACGGCGAAGCTGCGGGCCAAGTTCCGCGAGATCGTCACCGGCGACCACATTCCCGAGGATTGAGACGACGGCGACGCAGCGTCGCCACCGCCCCGAGAAACAGGACCGCGGCGCTGCCCGGCGTGGGCGTCGACGCGCCGACGGGCGTCAGCACGACGGCGGTGATCCGCCCCTCGATCAGCGCGGCGGCCGCGATCTGGCCCCGGTCGTTGATCGCGTGCGCGGAAATGATCGGGACATCTAGCCCGGGCAGCAGCCGCGAGCGAAGGTCGTACATCTGACCGTTGATCCAGATGAAGCCGGTGTGGCCGGCGGCGCTGTTCGACGTACCGACGATCTGCCCGTAGTTGTTCACGTCCGCGGCGACCGCGTACGCGTACGAGCCGCCGAGGTTCCCCAGCTCCAGCCGCTGGCCGTTGATCCACGCGACCGCGGCGAACGTGCCCGTGGCCTGGTTGATCTCGTAGTTGCCCACGGCCACGCCGGAATCGTTCACGGCGCTGGCGGAACCGGTCCGCGACCACGCGGGGATCGGCAACTGGTACATCGACCCGTTGTGCCAGAGCACCGGCTTGACGGGCGAGGGACCGCCGACGACGCCGACAATGTGATTGGCGTTGGAGATGTCATAGGCGTAGGCGAGTGATGCGCCGGAAGGGTTCGGGAGCGGCGACATCACCCCGTTGTACCACTGGAACGCGCGAACCTGGCTCTCCCCCGGGAGCGTTGAGTAGCCCACGATCCGGTCAAAGTCGTTGATGCCCAGCGCCGCGGAGGTCTGCCCGCCGAGCGTGCCCAGCACCTCGGGCACCAGCCCCCTCCAGCGGACGGCTCGCGACTCGATGATCGCGCCGCCGGCGTCGGCGGTGTACGCCGCGCCCGCGATGCGCCCGAGAATGTTGACCTTGGACCCGAAGGAGCGGTTGGTGTTCGCGACCGTTGGCGTGGAGGAGATGAAGCCGCCCTTCCAGTTGATGATCTGCCCGGGCGAGCCATTGGTCGCGGAATACCCGACCACGCGCCCGTTGTTGTTCATGCCGAGCGGGAAGCTGACCAGCCCGGACGGGGATGAAGCGCCGGGATCGAGCCCGCCCACGACCTCGACCCAGTAGCGGGGCGGATCGGCGGCGAGGGCGGTGGAAGTCGAAAGGGCCAGTGCGGCAAGAAGCGTCCGGCGGTGCATACAGCGCTCTCCTCGGGGTCGAACACACTCGGATCGACCGCGGGAAAGTGCCGGATAAGTGATCGGCGGGTATCACCCAATCCGGTCGCATCACCTGTGCGGGCGGCGCGGTTCGCGGGCGCAGGAAACTCGCGGTACCATCGTCGCCATGCTGTCGTCCGACCCCTTCGTGCCGCGCTGGCTGATCACGGTTCTGCTGCTTATCGGGTCCAACACCTTCATGACCTTCGCGTGGTACTACCACGTGAAGCAGAAGGCGTGGCCGCTGCTGGTCGCGATCGGGGCCTCGTGGATGATCGCGCTGCCGGAGTACATCCTGCAGGTTCCGGCCAACCGACTCGGGCACGTGGACCACGGCGGGCCGTTCTCGCTGCCGCAGCTCAAGATCCTGCAGGAGGCGATCACGCTGGGCGTGTTCACGGTCTTCACGATCCTGGTGGCCCATGAGAAGCCCCGGATCAACGACCTGATCGCGATGGGGCTGGTGTTGGCGGCGGTGGCGGTGTCGTTCTACGGCCGAAGGTAGGACACGCTCAAATCACATCGCGGAGTTCGTCCCGCAAGCGGCGCAGCACGAACGACCCGGCGATGGCCGCCGCGCCCGTCCAGCCGAACATCGCCAGCCACATCCATGGGTCGGGGACGTGCCGGTCGATAAAGAGCTGGCGTATCCCATCGAGGTACGGGAACAGCGGGTTGAACTGCACGAGGTGGTCGAACGGCTCGGGCAGGTGCTTGCGGTGGTACACGATCGGGTAGGTCCAGAACCCTATCTGGAGCAGCACCGGCACGAGCTGGCCCACATCGCGGATGAAGGCGTTGAGGGTTCCCAGCGCCAGGCCGATGCCGAACCCCATCGCGATCAGCAGCGCCATCGGCACGGGCAGCAGCAGCCAATGCCACGACGGGTAGTGCCCGAGGCAGACCGCGACGATCACCAGGATCACGTAACTGATCACCAGCCCGATGGCGCTCGTCAGCGCCGACTGCGCCACGAACACCTGCTCCGGGATCGGCAGCTTGCGCAGGTAGATCGCGTTCTGGATGAACGCGCCCGTGCCCCGGCTGATGCAATCCGCAAACGCCTGCCACGGGAGCATCGCGGCGCAGAGGTACACCGTGTAGTGAACCTTGATCTCCGGCGCCGAGTGGCGGAGGATGCTGGTGAACACCACCGTGAAAATCAGGATTAGGCACAGCGGCTGCAGGATGTTCCAGACAAAGCCCAGCCCCGCCCCGGCGTAGCGATCGCGCACCTCCGCCCACGCGGTGCGCCAGATGTACGAGCGGTGCTTGACAAGCGATGGAAGCATGCAGGTCGCCAATCGTACGTGTCAGCCGGGAAGGACAAGCGTCGCCGCGGCGGGCGATGACGGCGCCGCCACAGGCACCGGCCAGTGCTTCACCCACGATTCCGGCGATTCGCCCGCAACCAGGGCGAACCCGCCGGGCTTGAGCGTGGCGAGCAGCGCCGGGTCGAACTTCTCGAAGGCGAGGAGGGCATCGGCGCGATGGCCGGCGGGGACCGCAGGGTGCCAGGTCATGTGCACGCCAAGGCTCCGGGCCAGGGCGGCGTGGTTCGCCGGCGGCTCCGGACCGATCGTGTCCACCCGCGCGCCGAGCAACGCCGCCACCCACGAGAGCGGATGCCAGAACGGACCGGTCGAGAAGATGCGCCGCCCCCGCCACGCCATGCCCGCGAGCCCGTGACGCCAGAGCCACGCCGCGGCGGCGGCCTGCGCCGGTGCGATGACGTCGAGGCCCATGGCGGCGCTGAAGGCGTTGATGGAGTGGACGAGTTCGACTTCAGCAGGTGCCGCCGCCGCGCCCTCCGCCAGGAACGTGTTTGAAAGGGCCGCGGCGTCGGCCCGAGCCAGGGGCGCGAGCAGGTCGTACTGCGCAGCCGGAAGCTCCCGCCGGGCGCGACCGACCGCAGAAGTCGAAATGGCCGCCCTGCTGCGGACGTCGGCGCTCCCCCACTCCCACTCCGGGAAGTCGTGCCTGGCGCGGGCGTAGTCGAGCATCGCGGGTTCGAATGGCTCTTCGATGAAATCGGTCAGGTCACGCACCGTCGCTTCCGGCTCGCTCACCAGACGTTCGTAGGACACGCTCAGCGCCGCCGCACCGCAGGCCGCGAGCGAGTCTTCGATCACGGCGTTCCAATGTCGCCAGCGAAGCAGCGCGGCCAGGGGAGAGTTCGGCGCCGTCGGCGCCGCGGGACCGAACCCGATGTTCCGTTCAAGGAAGTCCGAGATGCCGCGCCGGTGCGGAGCGACCACGGACGTGGACATGGCGACGTCAAGACCATCGCGGACGATGTGAACGAAGCGTGCTTCGGGGTACAGAGTGGCGAGAAAGGGAACGTAGAGCGCGTTGTCGGGGGTCTTCTCCGCCCAGCGCCGTTTGCCCCGGGCGGCGGCGTAGTCGTTCATCAACGAGGAGAGGAAAGCTCTGGCCGCGCGGGTGGCGGCCTCCTCGGGCATGTCGAAACTCTTGCAATAGCCCCACGGCTCGGCACGGACCGCGTTCCACAGGGACATGAGGCTCCGGGGCTGATGACCGCCGAGCCACGGCGTCTCCGGGCCGCAGGCGATCGCAGAGTGCGAGTCGAGAATCGTGCGGAGCAGCGTCGTGCCCGATCGGGGAACGCCGAGGATGAAGATGGGCGGCTTGACCGTCAGGGCGTGGCTCCGGGCAAGGGAAGGCGGGCGCGGCTCCCGGGTGGCTTCGAACGCTAGAGGGAGTACCCCAGGCGCCGAAGCGTGTCGCCCGCGATCGCCTCGGCGGACGCGGGAATCCCGCCGGGGCGCTGGTGCGCGGTGGGGTTCTTCCGACGAACCTCGGAACGCGCGAAGTGGCGCATGGCGGCCGACGGCTTGAGGTCCAGGAACGACTCGAGCCGGTCGCACAACCCCTCGGGGTTCTCGATCATCTCCTCGTACCTGAGGCGCAGCAGTCGGCGCGGCGCCTTGACGGCGAGGTAGCGCTCCGCGGCCTCGACGCTCATCCGCCATTCCAGCAGCGCCCGGTCCCAGGCCGTCTTGCACAACGGGAGAAGATGGTCGTACCCGTTCGACTTCGCGTACGACACGAGGTGCTCCCACTTCGCATCCCCCTTGCCGTACCACTGCCCCGCGTTCACCTTCGCCTCGATCGACCACGCCACCTCGCACCCATGCCGGACGATGCTGATGATCGAGGCCTCCGGGCACAGCCCCATCAGGAAACCGATGCGGAAGTTGTTGATGGCGAGCTTCTCGACCAGCACCTGCCGTCCACGGCGCTCAAACTCCAGCAGTTCGTAGAACCGCTGGCGACCCTCGACGGGCACATCGGCCTCCGTCAGGGCAACGCGGGGGTTGTACCTCGGCGCATCGTACCGGTGGCCCCAGATATCCGTCACCCCGAAGGGCCGGATCCAGAGGTCGAAGCGATCGTTGACGTACGAAACATCTTCGTGGTGCGAAAGGATGGTGCCCAGGATCGTGGTGCCCGACCGCCCGCACCCGACGATGAAGGCGACGGCGCCGGCGGCGGGCGGTCCGGCGCTGTGAACAGGAGCCTTGGGCTGTCCCGGGATGGCACTCACCGAGTTGCTCATGCGTGAACTCCCGACGGCTGGCACGCGTGGTGAACGGCAGAAAGCGGGAGGCGTGCCGCGCCGTAAAAAGGCCGGACGGTCGTCGGGCTGATCTCCACGTGGATCGGCCCGAGCCGGTCCACGCGATCGTGGGCGATTCCCGCGTTGATGTCACCCGCCACAGGCTCGCCCGCGCCCAGGCCGAAGGTGTACCGATCGGGCTGAACGTCCATCGTCAGCGTGAACACGACGACCACCCGGTCGCCCGGCTTCATCGGCGGGAGCTGGTGCCCAAGCTGGAACGTGCCCGCGGCAAAGATCATGCTGTTGAAGCGGTCGAACACGCGGATCCCCGCACGGGGAGCCTCGATCTGGTCACGGGCCTCGAGCAGAACCTGGATTGTCAGCTTCTCGCCGACCTGGACCGCCATCGAGTCCCGGCCCCGAGGATCCAGCACCCGCGCGGCCACGATCGCCAACTCCCCGGTCCCGTGCCGCTGCGCACGCCGAGCCGCCGTGATGTCGTGCTTGATGATGGTCTGCGCCAGCGCATCGTCCGCGGGCGAGGCGGCCGCGGCGGGCGGGGGCGGCGCAAGTCGCGGCCCCCACTTGTTGCCGGAGAGCGAGGCCAGGTACCGTGAAACGGCCTCATCCGGCCCGCCCTGGAAGATCGGCCTGCCGTGGTTCATGACAATCGCCCGGGTGCACAGCGAGAGCACGGCGCCCTGGTCGTGGCTGACAAAGATCATCGTCATGCCCGAGGCCATCAGCTCCCGGATCCGGGCGGCGCACTTCTGCTGGAAGAACACATCGCCGACGCTCAGCGCCTCATCGACGATGAAAACCTCCGGACGGAAGCAGGCGAACATGGAGAACGCCAGGCGGACGCGCATCCCGCTGCTGTACATGTTCACCGGGCGGTCGAAAAACTCGCCCAGCTCGGCGAAGGACTCGATCTCCTCGATCTTGTCACGCGCGAACGAAGCGGGAAAGCCCAGCAGCGTCGCGGCGCTGACGATGTTCGCCCGCCCGGTGAGCATGGGGTTCAATCCCGCGCCCAGTTCCAGCAGCGACAGCACCATCCCGTCCACCTCGAAGCGACCCTCGGTGGGGCGCATGGCGCCCGCGATCATCTTCAGGAGGGTGCTCTTGCCGGAACCGTTCGGGCCGATGATGCCCAGGCACTCCCCCCGCCGGACCTCGAACGAAACATCACGCACCGCCCAGAAGTCCGTATGCAGCGGCTTGCCGGCCCGCTGGCGGCGCCCGAACCACTCCCAGGCCCGGTCGAGCGGCGTCCCGTAGATCCGGAACCGCTTCCCAAGCCCCTCGGCCCGCACCACGACCGGGGCGTCCCCCGCGCGCGCCGACGGCCCCGTTTGAACCTCGGTCGGCTGGCGTGTTGGGACGGCCTGGGTTGTCGCGAGCACGGCTGGGGTCATGCGTGTCCGGGGCCCCCCGATGGCGTCAGCCCCGAGCGCCGGAATGATAGGGCCGACGCAGCCCTCGCCCCCGCACGACATGCAGCACGTCGTACACCTTGTTCAGCAGCCTCCAGCCTCGGCTTCCGTGGATCATCTTCAGCTCTTCGATCAGCGCCCGCTCCACCGGGTGAAGCTCCTCGGTCGTCACGGGCGTGACCACGTCCGGCACGCACGCCCCGGTGCATCCGGCCGCGCACAGCTCCATCGCCAGCGCCCACGGGCTCTCGGTGTGCAGCCCGCCGTCCGAACCGGGGCGGAGCAACTCCCGCACACCGGCCCGCTCAAGCGCCGACTCTCGAACCACCAGCGGCCCAAGAATCCGCGCCGACAGGCTCAGCGTTCGGAGGCGCGGCGTGCTGAACGCCTGGACCCCCGCCTCCGTCTCCACCCAACCGTGTGCAAAGTCCTCCCCCGTGGCGCGGACCGCATGGGTCAGTTGCGCGACGGCGGCGGGCTCCGCGCGCCCGCGGTTGATGCACACGACCGGCTCCGAATCCGTCCGGACCGTGGTCCGGACCGCCCGCCGGATTGTCCGTTCGTACTGCGCCAGCCGGCGAGACACGATCTGGTCGTTGCCGCAGAAGTCGCGGATCCGATGGGCAGCCGACGCCATCATCCGGCGGCGGTCCTCCTCGCCCAGAGCCATCGCCGAGCGGATCGCCCCGGCCAGCGCCGCCGCGTTGCCGGGCTCGAACAGGAAGCCATCGACCCCATGCCGAATCATCTCGCCCGTTCCCCCGGCCGATGAGGCGATCACCAGCCTCCCTTCCGCCATCGCCTCGACGCACACGTACGGGAAATTGTCCATCGGCGATGGAATGACCACCGCATCCGCGCCAGCCCTCAGCCCCGACAGCTCCTCCGGCGGGCGTCGCCCGAGAAGACGAACGCTTCCGGCGGGAATCCGGGCGCGGCAGGACTCCAGCGAGTTCGCCCCGAACTTTCCCGGCCGCGCGGGGTCCGGCGTGTCCTCCCCCGCGGCATCCAGTTCAACGCGACGGTCGTTCATCTCGGCCATCGCCATCAGCAGCGTGTCGATCCCTTTGCGGGGCTCGAGCCGCCCGATGAACAGCAGCTTGAACGAATCCCGGCGGCCCTGCACCGGGCCCGCGCCGGCCACATCCTGAAGATCCCCCAGGGGATAGGGGATGACCTCGACCGCCCCTTCGGGCAAGCCCCACTGCCTCGTCGTCCATTCGGCCAGCGCGGACGAGGGGCTGATCAGGGCGTCCGACCACAGCGCCGCCTCGTGTTCCATCGCGACCAGCTCGTGGTCATGGCGGAGCGCAAGCGGCTGCCGGTTGTAATGCGCAATCCAGGCGGTGGGCGAATGGATCGTGGTGACCACGGGCGGGAGCGCGGTCCACGAGCCCCCCATCCGCCGGTTGTTCAGGCCGAACCAGGCGACAGCCCCGGTGTCAGGAACTTCGATGATGTCCAGGCTGAACTCCCGGACAAGGACGGGCATCACCTGCTCGACCTGCAACGCAAAGGCGCTGACAGGGTGCAGGCTCCGGAACGCCGCGGCGATTCGGGGGGACTGAATCGCCGGGTGCGGACCCGACCAATCGGAACCCTTCAGGAACGGCAAACGGACGACGGTAAGTCCGTCGGCCTCTTCGCGCCGTTGCACACCATCGTCGCTGACGGTGACGACGACAACCCGATGCCCGGCCCGGGACAGCGTGCGGGCCCATTGCACGTTGTAGGTGCCGATCCCCCCTCCGAAGAAGGGCGGGTACTCGCGGGACACGAGGCAGACGTTCATGGATGATTCAAGGCGTCGAGCCGGGAACAACCAAATTTACTTCTTGAACGCAATAGCCAGACGCCCCGGAGGGTTGTAAGGTGTACCAATGCGGATGCCGACAGGCCAACCCCCCGCTCTTTCGACGCTCCGACCGAGCGAACGCGAGCGGCAACACGCCTCCACTTCATCCCCCGCTCCTGCCGCCCCGCTCCAGTCACCCCTGCCCCCCCGATACTGGCCACGACCACTGGTCTTCCTGCATATCCCCAAGGCGGGGGGCTCGACCCTGCAGGAGTACGTGCTGAGCCACTACCCCGGGGGTCGGTTCTACCGGTTCACCGGCGATACGAAGCAGTGGCTGGACTTCCCTTCCTTGCCGGAGCAGGAGCGGGCCTCGCTCGACGTCCTCGTGGGCCACGTCCACTTCGGCGTCCACCGGTTCCTCCCGGAGCCCTCGACCTACATGACGATGCTGCGGGACCCCGTGGACAGGGTCGTCTCGCACTATTACTACGTCCTGTCAGACCCCAAGCACTACCTCTACCCCATCGTCGCGGGCCGGGGTTACACCCTGCTGGAGTTCGCCCTCACCCGCGTCAGCCACGAACTGGACAACGACCAGGTCCGCTGGCTGACCGAGCCCCACCACTTCGACGTCGAGCGCGTGGACCGCTCGCTGCTCGAAGAGGCCAAGTGGAACCTGGAGCACGGCATCGCCGCCTTCGGGCTCGTGGAGCGATTCGATGAGAGCCTTCGGCTCTTTGAGTCCGCGTTCGGCTGGCCACGTCGGCAGTGGAGCGAACGCAAGAACGTCAACCGCGAGCGTCCGCCGCTGTCGGAGATCGACCCGGCAGCGCTCGAGGTGATCCGTGAAGTGAACCAGTTCGACGCGGAACTGTACGAGTTTGCCAAGGCCCTCTTCGAAGAACGGGCCGCCCGCTCGGCACTGGGAGCATAGTTCGAACTCGCGCGTGGGCCCCGGAGGGCCGGCGTGCACCGCACGGAAAGCGTTTCCGTGCCAGGCACCTGTGGTTTCATTGGCGGAGTGAAACTCGTGACCGATTCAACACCTGTCCCTGCTTCACCCACCTTCCCTCCCGAACAGTTGTTCTCGGAAACCGGGCCCGTTCCCCCGGACGAGACCCGCTTTGCCCATCTTCCCTCGGTCTACCACATCACCACATGGAAAGCGGGCTCAACGTGGGTACAGGGCGTGCTCACCGAGATCGCCCCGGACCGGGTGCTGGTCCCCGAGCCCGCCGTCGCCGACGGCATCGAGTTCTCCGATGTCGTGCCCGGCCGAATCTACACCCCCCTCTACATCAACCGTCCGAGGTTTGACGCCTCCCCGTTCGCCGCGGTGCCTCACCGGAAGTTTGTTGTCCTCCGCGATCTCCGCGACACGCTGGTGTCCTGGTACTTCAGCCTCGCCAAGACCCACGGCGAAAATCCGGAAGTCCTCATGCACCGGCACGAACTCCGGAAAATGAGCAAGGAGGACGGCCTGCTGTACCTTCTCAACCACCCCCACTTCTACGGACTTTCCATGATCGGGAGCACCTGGCTGCGCTCAACCGATGCCATCGTGATCCGCTTCGAGTCCCTCATCGAAAACCCCCACCGCTGGTTCCGCCTGATTCTCGACGAGTGCGGGATCGAGGCGGCCGAGGACCAGTTCGCCGACGCCCTCAACCGACAGAGCTTTGAAGCGCTCGCCAAGCGCCCCCGGGGCACGGAAGGGGTGTCGCACTACCGCCGCGGCGTCGCGGGCGACTGGAAGGGCCACTTCTCCGACCGGATCGCCCGCGAGTTCGCCCGCCGGTACGACGATCTGGTCGTCAAGAGCGGCTACGAGCCGACCCTCGGCAGGCACGGGGTCTTCCACTCCACCTGACAGGACCCCCGCCGCCTGATACAGTTGGCCCCTATGGATACCCCGTCCTTCCTGACGGCGCAAGTTCTCGTCAGCATCGCCGTCCTGGTGATCTTCGTCCACGTCATCCTCGGGATCGTGACGTACTCGATCTACCTCGAACGCAAGATCTCCGCGTACATCCAGGACCGCATCGGTCCCAACCGCGTCGGGTTCGACTTCGGCCTGCCATTCCTGAAGTTCCTGCGGGGTTGCTTCGGCCTCGGCCAGCCCCTGGCCGACGGCATCAAGTTCTTCCTGAAAGAGGATTACACGCCCGACAAGGTCGACAAGGCGCTCTTCACCCTCGCCCCCATGACCATCGTCGTCCCCGCTCTCATCGGCTTTGCCGTCATCCCTTGGGGCGGCGTCTGGCACATCAATCAGTTCACCATCCCCATCCTCAACTGGACCATCGCCGGCGGCGATGTCGTGATCGCCGGGGCCAACGTCAACGTCGGCATCATCTACATGCTCGCCGTCGCGTCCCTCGGCGTCTACGGCGTCACGCTCGGCGGCTGGGCCAGCAACAACAAGTACTCCTTCCTCGGCGGCCTCCGTTCCACCGCCCAGATGCTCGCCTACGAAATCCCCTTGGGCCTCTCCCTCCTCTGCGTCCTCCTCGTCACCGGCACCGTCGTCCCGGACGGCATCATCCGCTACCAGGTTGAGCACGGGTGGCTCCTCTTCGCCATGCCCGTCGCCGCCACCATCTTCTTCATCTCGATCCTCGCCGAGGCCAACCGCGCCCCCTTCGACAACGCCGAGGCCGAGCAGGAACTCGTCGGCGGCTACCACACCGAGTACTCCTCGATGCGCTTCGCGCTCTTCTTCCTCGCCGAGTACGCGCACATGACGACGTCCTGCGCGTTCTTCGCCCTCCTCTTCCTCGGCGGGTACCACCTCCCCGCCTCGTGGATCGCCGGCCCCGGTCACGTCTTCAGCCCGGAGAACGTCACACTCCTCGGCGTGCTGGCCAAGTGCGGCGTCTACCTCACCAAGGTCGTCCTCCTCATCTGCTTCATGATGGTGATCCGCTGGACCCTGCCCCGCATGCGCTTCGACCAGGTCATGATGATGGCTTGGCAGGCCGTCATCCCCATCGCCCTCGCGACCGTCGTCCTCACCAGCGTGCTGGTCTACCTCGACCTGACCGATCTGCTCCCCATGCTCGCGGCGAACATCCTCCTGGCCGGCTTCATCGTCGGCATCTACCCGCTGCTGCCGAAGTACAACCCCAACCGCAAGATCCCCCTCTACGGCTCGCGCTTCAACCCCGTGCCCGGCGAGCGCGTCAGCACCCGCCCCACCGATCCCATGGCCCTTGAAGACCGCCCGATCGAAGGCACCGCCAAGCCCGCCTGATCGGCCTTTCCCCGCACCAGGCACAGAAACCTGTCACGCCGCGGCGATCGCCCCCGGCGCAAGCCCTCCCGCACGGGCCGATGTTGACCGGCTCCGCAAACGACCCGCGCCCGACCGACGGGGCACGACGACAAACAGCATTTCCGTGTTGCGAAGGTGACTCACCTTCCCCACGCGCTCGCCGCTGGGGTTGTAGATGCCGATCTGCGCGCCGACGTACCGCTTGTAGTCCCGCTCCATCACCCGCACCCGCCCGCGCCGAGAGAGCATCCCCTCCAGCTCCGCCCGACCCAGGTACCCCTCATCACTGAACGACACCACCAGCGCCCTGTCCCCGCACGCCTCCAGCACTTCCTCGAACGCCTCGCGCATCGCCCGCTTCGAGTTGAACGCGCTCTTGCGCTCGCGGCAGTCCACCCGCTTGCACGCCGTGCCGTACACCTCCGGCGCATCCCATCGCACCAGCGTCTCCCAGATGTGGTAGTTCCCCAGATAGCTGTGCTGGTTGTACGGCGGATCAAGGTACACCACGTCCGCCTCGCCCGAAAGCGCCCTCGCCGCCGCCTCCGCATCCATGCACACCGCCACGCCCTTGCCCGCGCTCGCCCGGGGCAGAACATCCGGCACACGCAGTTCCAGGTCGTTGAACGCCCTGGGCGCCCAATCCTTCAGGTACGCCATCTGCACGCCCGTGGTCGAATCGACCCGGTCCGCCGCTTCCATCAACGACACCAGCGCGACGGCCTCCAACTCCGTCGGGAGCCCGCGCCGAGCGATTTCCTCCCGCACCGCCGCGATGCGCGGGCCATTCCGGGGATGAAAGAAGCGTGACTCCACGCAGTACGTCCGCGTGAAGAAGTCATGGCCCGCGCCGGGTTCAGCCCGCCGCGCACACGCGTTCAACTCGGCCACGAGCGAACGCGCCTCCGGCAGCACATCCTCCGCATCCGCCCGGACATAGCAGGCCGCCAGCGTGTGCGCGTAGGCGTTGTGGTCGTTGGCCAGGACCCGGTACCCCGCCCGCTTGAGCGCGTGCCCCACGCGCGACGTGCCGGAGAAAAGGTCCAGCACGGTCCCGCCCTCGCGGACCGAACCGATCGACGACACGATGTCAGGAACCAGCAGCCGCTTCGAACCCAGGTACTTGATCACACCGGCCCTTCCGTTCCGACCGCGCCCGCCTCCCGACTGCCGCGACTCATCCGCCATCGCCGCGCCCGCGGTTTCCGCTACCCTATCGGCCGCTTCCCGGAGGATGCATGACCGATGGACCAAGCCATCCCGCCGTGCAATGGACCGGCTTCTTCGCCGGCCCCTTGGTCGCGGTCGCGCTCTACTACCTTCTCCCCCACATCGGCGGGCACGACCTGACCCACGCCGGGCGCGCCACCATGGCGGCCATTGCCCTCATGGCCACGTGGTGGCTCTCCGAAGCCCTGCCCATGCAGGCCACAGCCCTGGTCCCCCTCGTGCTCTTCCCGATCCTCGGCATCGCGGATATCAAGAAAGCCGCCGCGCCCTACGCGGACGAAGTGGTGTTCCTCTTCCTCGGCGGAATGCTCCTCGGCGTCGCCATGGAGCGCTGGAACCTGCACAAACGCTTCGCCCTCTGGACCATCCTCGCCGTGGGCACGCGCCCGGACCGGCTCGTCGCCGGCGTCATGGTCGCCGCCGCCCTCATCAGCATGTGGGTCTCCAACACCGCCACCGCCGTGATGATGCTGCCCCTGGGTGTCAGCATCGTGGCGCTCATCGGCGAACGGCTGGAAGAGCCGGGCGGCAAGCACCGCGACAACTTCGCCAAGGCCATGATGCTCGGCATCGCCTACGCCGCCACCATCGGCGGCATCGGCACCGTCATCGGCTCCCCGCCAAACGCCGTCGCCACGGCCTTCATTCAGAAGACGTACAACGTGCAGATCGACTTCACCATGTGGATGAAAATCGGCCTCCCGCTCATGGCCGTGTTCCTCCCGCTGACCTGGCTTGTGCTGGTCAAGTTCACCTACCGCTTCCGTTCGACCCGCCTCGAGGGCGTGCACGAACTGATCCGACAGGAACTCCGCGAACTCGGCAGGCCCTCCCCCGGAGAAGTGCTCACCTTCGCCGTCTTCATCGCCGCCGCCTCCGCCTGGATCTTCGGCAAGCCCCTCAGCCGCCTCGTGTCATCCCTGCTCGACCGCCCGGTCCACATCGCCGACGCCACCATCGCCATCGCCGCCGCCCTCCTGCTCTTCATCCTCCCCGTGAGCATCCGCCGGCGCCGATTCGTCCTCGACTGGACCAGCGCCTCCCGCGTCCCCTGGGGCGTGCTGCTGCTCTTTGGCGGCGGGCTCTCCCTCGCCGCGGCGGTGGGCTCGACCGGCGTGGATGCCTTCATCGGCTCCATCTTCTCGGGCTTGAATGTTCACCCCCTGGTGCTCGTGCTCATCGTGACCACGGTCGTCGTCTTCGCAACCGAGGTCGGCAGCAACACCGCCATCGTGACCATCTTCCTCCCCGTGCTCGCCCCCGCGGCGGTCAAGCTCGGCGTCCACCCGTACCTGCTGATGCTCCCCACGGCCATCGCGGCGAGTTACGCCTTCATGATGCCCACGGGCACACCACCCAACGCCCTCGTGTTCGCCTCGGGCTACCTCCGCGTGGCCGACATGGCCCGCGCAGGGCTCATCCTGAACTTCCTGTCCATCGCCGTCATCACCGTATTCATGTACTTCATCGCCCCATGGGCGCTGGGCTTTGACCGCACGCAAACCGTCGCACCGGCAGTCGCAACGCCCTGAAAGAGGCGGAGCCCCGCTCCGATCCAGTTTCATGGCCGCGGCGCACTACTGCCGGGCGGTGAGGTCGATGTACCCGCGCTGCGGGCTGGGCCAGCCGGGCCGGATGACGTTCAGCCGGAGCGACTCCCCGCGGTAGCGCCGCATGAAGATGTCGAACTCCTCCGCATCCGCGACTTCCCGGTTGTTGAGCGCGACGATGATGTCGCCCCGTTGCAGCGGTGTCGGCGCCTGCGCCGCCGGCCCAAGCACCTCGATCTCCGACACGTAGACCCCGTTCAGGCCCAGCCGGCGCGCATCCGCCGGAGGCACCGTCTTGACGGCGAAGCCAAAGCGCTTGACCGCCTGCGAACCGGGGACAAAGTCCGAGCGGTCGCCGACCGTGAGCGTCACCATCGCCGACTTTCCATCCCGGACACGCTCCACTTCCGCGGCCGAACCCGGCGGGGTAAACGCGATGGCGTTCCGCAGCCGATTGACCGAGTCGATCACCCGCCCGTTGAACCGCGTGATGACATCTCCGGCCTTCAGACCGGCCTTGTCCGCCGGCCCGCCCTCGACAACGGCGCCGATCCGGACGCCCGATCGAACCTGCAACGCCCGCATCATTTCGGCCGGCGGCACCGCCAGGTCGTTGATCCCGATCGCCCCGCGATCGGCCCGACCGTTGCGGATCAGCATGTCCATCACCGATCGCGCGATGGACGTCGGAATCGAGAACCCGATGCCCACCGAGCCCCCGCTCCGCGACGCGATCTGGCTGTTGATCCCGACCACCTGCCCCTCCAGGTTCACCAGCGGGCCGCCCGAGTTCCCGGGGTTGATCGCCGCATCGGTCTGGATGAAGTCCTCAAACCGCTCCTCGCTCAGCGCCGTCAGCCCCGTCCTTCCCTTGGCCGACACGATCCCCGCCGTCACGCTGTTGTTGAACTGGCCGAACGGGCTGCCCACGGCGATGACCCACTCCCCGACTTCCAGCGCATCCGAATCCCCCCACTCCGCCGCCTTCAGGTTCGACGCCTCCACCTTCACCACGCCAAGGTCCGTCGCCGGGTCCGATCCGATCACGCGCCCGTCAAACTCCCGGTCGTCCGCCAGCTTCACCCGCACCTTCTCCGCGCCCGCGATCACGTGGTGGTTCGTCAGGATGTACCCATCCGACGTCACGATCACGCCCGAGCCCGCCCCCGTCGGCCGAATCACCTCCCGCGCCGGCCCGAAGAAACCTTGCCGCTCCACGGTCCTCGAAAACTCCGTGATGTGCACCACCGACGGCTCGATCGTCGTCGCCGCGTGGTTGAACGCGCGCGAGAGCGACCTCGCCACCTTCAAGTCCTCCCGCACCGACGCCTGGCCGGACGCCGACCGCTCTTCGGCAATCGGCTGCGCCACCGCCACGACAGACCACGACGCGAGCAGACCGACAGCCACCACGCGCAACACGGAAGTTTTCATGGTTCCTGACTCCACTTTCGTTCCTTCTCTCAGGATGCAACTCCGGTACCAATCCGTCGCGAGCCAAAGCCCCTACCGCCACTGCTCCGCCGCCAGCTTCAGTTTAGGGATTCTGCCGTACTGGCAGGTGCGCACCGCCGGCGACCGGCCCCAAAGCACCACCCCATCGCCAGCGGAAGCTTACTTACGTCCCCCGCACATTCCCGAACAGATCAATGTGCAATCGGCGGCAGTAACGCCACCCTCGGCGCGCACAGGCCTCACCGATCCACCGCGACGTCGCCTCGGTCGGCGGCCTCACGCCTTCGGGCATCAGCATGACATCGCCCGGTGCAACCCCGCGGAGCTTTGACAGGAGCGCTTCGATCTCCGGCAGGTCACCCGGAGAACCAACCACAAACTTGAACTGCCGCTCCGGGTAGATGTCCAGCAGCGACTGCAAGACCCCCACGTTCAGACGCCGCGACTCGTGCCGCGAGCGCCACGCTCCGTCCGGATCACGCGGATCCCCCGCCCGCGGCGTCGAGTTGGCGAGTTTCGGGCTCAGGCTCAGCAGGTCGCACGCCATATCGCGGCACACCGTCCCCGCCGTCTCGATCGTGATGTGGATCCCCGCCGCGCACAGGCCTCCCGCCAACGGCTCGATCGCGGGAAAGAGCATCGGCTCGCCGCCCGTGAGAACCACGTGCCGCACTCCTGTCGCCGCCGCGCCACGCACCAGATCCTCCACCGGCACCACGTCCCCCTCCGGGTCCCAGCTCGCGTACGGCGTGTCGCACCACCCGCACCGCAGGTTGCACCCGCTGATCCGTACAAAGTGCGAAGGGATTCCCGTCAGCTTGCCCTCGCCCTGAACCGAGGTGAATGTCTCCGAAACGCGGAGCCGGTCGGCCTGTGCCGTCTCGGGCCGGGACAACGGAAGGCTCACGGCTCCACCGCCGGCACACGAGCATGGTACCGCGTCGGATCAGGAACCCCCGCTTCCGCGAACCCGCGCCGCCGAATGAGGCAAC
This sequence comes from Phycisphaeraceae bacterium, assembly GCA_019636625.1. GTDB lineage: Bacteria > Planctomycetota > Phycisphaerae > Phycisphaerales > UBA1924 > JAHBXE01. The sequence continues at coordinate 108,748 of JAHBXE010000002.1, read as the reverse complement.
TGTCGCAATGCCCGCACGCTATCCCCGACTCACCCGGGTCGTAGCAGGAGTGCGTGAGCATGAAGTCCACCCCAAGCTCGCGGCCAAGCCGGATGATCTGGACCTTGGTAAGGTTGATGAGCGGGGCGTGGATGGTGAAGCCGGGGCGCTGCAGGGTGGCCCTGTCGCGGTCATCCCACACGCCCGTGGCGAAGTTCGCCGCCCGCGCAAATGCCTCCACGAACGGCCACCGGCAGTCGGGGTACCCCGAGTAGTCCACGCTGTTGACGCCGATGAAGATGTTCCAGGCACTCAGCGTCTGGGCGTAGCCGGCGGCGATGGAAAGGAAAATGAGGTTGCGCGCCGGGACGTAGGTGACGGGCACGCTGCCGGAAAGTTCAGCCTCCGAGCGGTCCTTGGGGACATCAATGTCGTCCGTCAGCGCCGACCCGCCGATCGCCCGAAGGTCCACCCCGACCACCTTGTGCGGCACCCCCGCCCGCGCGGCGATCCGAGCCGCCGCCTCCAGCTCCACCCGGTGCCGCTGCCCGTAGTCAAAGGAAATCGCATGGCACGCAAACCCGTCCCGCTTCGCCGCGGCCAGGGCCACGGCGCTATCCAGGCCCCCCGAAAGGAGCACCACGGCGGGAGCATGATGTGGAAGGGCGCCGGCCATGGCCAACGGTATGGGGCGGGGCCCGCGTAAGACAGTTGGCCCTTCCGGCCCCGTACCCTTGGCCCATGTTCATGGCGATCGGCCAACGCACCCCCCGCCGCAAACAAGGCTACGTCGCGGAGTACTGCCCGATCTGCCGCGACGTCCGCGTGTGCGCCCTGCACTCCGTAGCCAGCGGCTGGCACATCAACTTCATCCCCCTCGGACCCGCCAAGATCGTCGGGCACGAACTGTGGTGCGAATCATGCGGCGCTGTGTACGAAGGGAACCCGGGCTTGTACACCGAGGTCGTGCGCCAAACCACAAGCGACGCCATCTCCCTCGCCGCTCGCACCTCCCCGGACCTCATGGATCGCTGCCGCGAGCGCTTCGACCTCGACGATGCGATACTCAGCGGCACGTTCGACCCCGCGCTCCGCGAGCCCGCCATCCGCGAGCCCTTCGAACTGCTCAACGCTTCCATCGATATCCGAATGAAGACGCCTTCCCTGGATGCGCCCGCGTGGGCCGCGCTGGCCATCGGGCTTCTCGGCGCGGCCGCGTTCGCCGGAGCGATCATCCTTCGATCAACCAACGGCGGCCCGCGACCGGGCCTTGGAACAATCGGCGGCATCGGCGCCATGGTCGCCCTCGTCGGCTTCTTCACCGCCGCCGGACGGGCCGCCTCCGCGTACAGCCGCTACATTCGCCGCCAGGCCCAGCCCGCGCTCGCCAAGTGTCTGGCCCCCTTGGACCCTTCCCTCGATGAACTCAAGCGCCTGCGCAAGGACCTTCGCCGGGCCAAGTCCCTCAGTCATCACGCGCTCGATCCCAAGCGCCTGCACACCCTGATCCAGGCCGCCCGCCGCCCCTGACGCCTCACGCCCGACGCAGCACCACCGCCCAGAACGCGCGCCCCTCCCGGCGGTACTTGCGCTCGAAGTTCGTCCCCACCAGTTCCCCCTCGCCCGCCCCCGCCGACCGCGCAAACGGCGCCATGACAAACGGCTTGACCCCGGGCATCCCCACCGGCCGCTCCCGCCGCTCCCGGGCCACATCCGCCGCGCCACGCGCCGCCGCCTCTCGATCGAGAAGCCCCGACGGATCCTCCGCCCAATCCGCGAAGTACGCGGAGTCCCACGCCCACAATTCCGCATGATCTGTCACCACCCGCACCTCGCCGCCGGGAACAAGCACCCGCGCCGCCTCCGCCAGGAACCGGTCCTGCACCACGCGCCTCCGATGGTGCCTCGACTTCGGCCACGGATCCGAAAAATACAGGTGAATCACCCGCACGATCCCATCCGGCACGCGCCAACGGATGAACTCCGACGCGTCCGCGTGCAGCATCCGCACGTTCAGCAACGCCCGCGCCGGCGCCGCCGACAGCTCATCCCGCCCCGTCTCCTCATCCGCCAGCCCCGCCCGACGCCGCCGGATCCGATCCGCGGCGTACTCAAAGAACTCCCTCGCCCACTCAATCCCCAGGAAGTTCGTCTCCGGGTGCTGCTCGGCGTGCTGAATGAGGAACGTGCCCTTGCCCGATCCGATCTCGATCTCAAGCGGCCTCCCCGGATCAGCAAACCACGCCCGCGGATCAACCCGCCCCGCCAGCGGATCGGTCATGACAGCGTCGGACATCGGCGGCAGCTCCGCTTCCGAAACCGCCACCGCCCCCGGCTCCAAGGCCCGACCTCGTCCCAGCCCAAATGACATGGACCGAGTGTAAGCAGGGCTTTACTGGACCTGCCCCGGTACGTCCGGAATCGGCAGGAACTGCGTGATCCAATTCCTCTCTCGTGCGTATAAGAACATGGGAAGCCTCGCGGGTCGGAGTGGTGTCTCCCGAGAGAACAGCCGATATCCCGAGGTGGCATCGAGCGTGCCAGGAGGGGATTCTCCGCGCACGGCAGGACCCTCGCCGCCGCGGCCGATCACGCCGCGACATGGCGATTCAAGGACGAACTGGACCTGCACACGGGGCGGATGTTGCCGCGCCGGGGCAGGACCCGGAGGTGCGTGATGTCCAACTCCCCGCATTCCCACGACGCTTCCCGCGACCTGGTCTCGATCATCGACGCCAAGCTCGACCGGCGCCGCTTCGAAGACCACCACTGGGAAGGCACGTTCCGGGAATACCTGGAAATCGCGGAGAAGAACCCGGACGTTGTCCGCAACGCCTACCAGCGCCTCTACGACGCCATCCTCTCCCACGGCTTCGAGAAGTACAAGCTCTTCAAGAAGGATGTCGTCCGCTACCACTTCTTCAGCGACCCCTTCGACAACGGCGCCGACGGCATCTTCGGCCTCGACTTCGCCCTCATGTCCCTCGTCGACTTCTTCCGCTCCGCCGCCGAGGGTTACGGCACGGACAAGCGGATCCTCCTGCTCCACGGCCCCGTCGGCTCCAGCAAGAGCACGATCGCCCGCCTTCTGAAGAAGGGCATCGAGGCCTACTCCCGCACGGACGAGGGCGCCCTGTACTCCTTCTCGTGGCTGCTGGATGAAGAATGCCAGGTGACGCCCGTCGACGGCGCCCCGGGCGAGGCCAAGAAGACCCACGCGTACCCATGCCCGATGCACGAGGACCCGCTGGTCATCGTGCCCGCCGAGGCCCGCACGGACCTCCTGATGCGCCTCAACGAAAACTACAAGCCCAAGCACCACTCGGGCAAGCTCCGCCTCCCGCAGGAACCCGACCCCTTCTGCCGCAAGATCATCGACGACCTCATGCGGTTCTACAAGGGCGACTGGAAGAAGGTCATCGAGCACGTCCGCGTCCGGCGCGTGGTGCTGTCCGAGAAGGACCGCATCGGCATTGGCACCTTCCAGCCGAAGGACGAGAAGAACCAGGACTCGACGGAACTGACCGGGGACATCAACTACCGCAAGATCGCGCAGTACGGCTCGGACTCCGACCCGCGGGCGTTCAATTTCGACGGGGAACTGAACATCGCCAACCGCGGGGTCTGCGAGTTCATCGAACTTCTGAAACTCGACGTGGCGTTCCTGTACGACCTGCTGGGGGCGACGCAGGAGCACACGATCAAGCCCAAGAAGTTCGCGCAGACGCATATCGACGAGGTCATCATCGGGCACACCAACGAGCCCGAGTACAAGCGGCTGCAGTCCAACGAGATGATGGAGGCGTTCCGGGACCGGACGATCAAGATCGACGTGCCGTACAACATCCGCCTCGATGACGAGATCAAGATCTACCAGAAGGACTTCGGGACGGAGCGCATCCGCAACATCCACATCGCCCCCCACACGCTGGAGGTCGCGGCGATGTGGGCGGTGCTGACCCGCCTGGAGGAGCCGCGCAAGGCCGGCCTGTCGCTGCTCCAGAAACTCAAACTCTACAACGGCAAGAGCATCCCCGGGTACACCGAGGACTCGGTCAAGGAACTCAAGGACGAGACGCAGCGCGAGGGGATGAACGGCATCAGCCCGCGGTACATCCAGGACAAGATCTCCAACGCCCTGGTAAGCCGCCAGGCGCTGGAGGAACGAACGATCAACCCGTTCATGGTCCTCAACGAACTCGAGAGCGGGCTTTCCCACCATTCGCTCATCAACGACGAGAACACCCGCAAGCGATACCGGGAGTTGCTCTCGGTCGTGAAGGAGGAGTACGAGGACATAATCAAGGGCGAGGTGCAGCGGGCGATCTCCGCCGACGAGGACGCCATCCGCCGCCTGTGCGCCAACTACATCGAGAACGTGCGGGCCTACACCCAGAAGGAGCGCGTCAAGAACCGCTACACCGGGCGGGACGACGAGCCCGACGAGCGGCTCATGCGGTCGATCGAGGACAAGATCGACATCCCCGAGAGCCGCAAGGACGACTTCCGCCAGGAGATCATGAACTACATCGGGGCGCTGGCTCTGGACGGCAAGAAATTCGAGTTCAACACCAACGCCCGCCTGTACCGCGCGCTCGAACTCAAACTCTTCGAGGACCAGCGCGACACGATCAAACTCAAGAACCTGGTCTCCTCGGTCGTGGACGACGAGACCCAGGCCAAGATCGACGTGGTCAAGCAGCGGCTCATCAAGCAGTTCGGATACAACGACGCCAGCGCGACCGACGTGCTCAACTACGTGGCGAGCATCTTCGCCCGGGGCGACAAGAAGTCCAAGTAGCGGCCACGCCGACCCTCGGTCACCTCGCCGACCTCACCCTCACCTCCCCCTTTCCCGTCACCACCACCCCAACCGCCGCGCGGCCCGGCGGTAGCACTTCAAACACAAACTCCTCGTACGCACGCCCCACCACGCCGTTGTTCACCGCCCGCTGCACCAGCGCAATCTCCGCGCCGGCCTCCACCAGTTCTCGAACTCTCCCATCACTCAGCACCCTCTTCACCGCCGCCACCGTCCGCATCCGCCACGGGCTCCGCCCGCCGCCGATGCACGCGATCCAGCGCCCCGGACCAACGCCCGTCACAAAGTCTCCCCGCCGGGCCATCGCCTCCCACACCCGATCCAGCGCTTCCTCGCACCACTCTGCCTCCTCCACGGCACCCGCCGCATCCAGCCTCCCCGCGCTCACGCTCGCCAGGATCGACACCGCCATGTTCAGATCCGCGTACCCAGCCAGGTTCGTCCGCGGGTACACCGCCACCGCCGTCACCGCCGCCCCCGCCGCCGCGGCAACGTCCGCCGGCAGCGGCCCCCCCGTCCGCGGCTCCGCCCCATCCATCTCCTTCGTGTGCACGATGTGCGCATTGCCCGCGTACACCACGAGCCGCTCCGGCCGCCCTTCCCGCATGCGCTCCGCAAAGGCCCGGTTGAAACTCGATCCTCCCGCGATGATCCGCCGCCGCGGCCCATCCCGCCACGCCCGCGAGTACAACCCCTGCAGCCTCGAATCCCCGGATCCCTGCGTCCAGATGATCCCCTCTTCCCACAACTCCACGTTCCCACGATCCAGCAGCAGCCGCACCAGCCCTTTCGCGCTCTCGGGCGCATCGTGCGACTCCCCAACCAGCACCACCCCCGGCAACTCGCAGCGCTGCGCCACATCCGCGACCGACCCCACCGGCTCCGCCGCGTCGATCCACGCCTCAAGCCTCTCCGCCATCCGCCGGTGCTGATCCGCCCCCCACGCCGCATCGGCCTTCCACGGCGACTCCACGATCGTCACCGGCGCACACGCCGCCGCCGCGGCAACCGCCAGCAGCACAACCAGGATTCGCGCCGCCTTGGTTCCCCGACTCAGCACGCCAATCTCCGCGCCCCCCAACCCCGACCCCGCCCCCGCTCACTCCCCCCGCCTCGACTCCAGCACAATCGTCACCGGCCCAACGTTCGTCAGGTGCACGCTCATCTCCGCGCGGAACACCCCCGTTCGCACATCCACCGTCGGCGCCAGCGCCCTCGCCTCTTCCACCAGCCGCCCGAACTCCGCCTCCGATTGCTCCGGCCTCATCGCGTTGTCAAAGCTCGGCCGCCGCCCCTTCCTCGCATCCCCCGCCACCGTGAAGTTCGGCACCAGCAGCAGCCCGGGCTTCTCCCCCGCCGCGCCAAGATCAACCAGGCTCAAGTTCATCTTCCCCGCCGCATCCTCGAAGATCCGCAGGTGAACCAACTTGTCCGCCATCCATGCCCGGTCCCCCGCCTGGTCCCCCGCTTCAATCCCCACCAGCGCCACCAGCCCGCGCCCGATCTCCCCCACGATCCGCCCACCCACCTCCACACTCCCCCGGCTCACCCGCTGGACCACGCTTCGCATGACCCAAGCGTACCACACCCCCTCCCGCCAATCGCCGCACCACCGCCGACTACACTGCCCCCATGAACCTCCCCGATCTCCAGTCCGCCATGCGTTCGCAGCGGATCGACGCCTGGGTCCTCTACGACTTCCGCGCCAGCAACTTCGTGCTCTCCCGCCTCCTCCCCGGCAAACGCTGGACCACCCGCCGCGTCTACCTCGTCATCCGTGCCGATGCGCCCCCGCGCGTACTGGTCCACGGCATCGACGCCGCGCAGTTCCAGGATCTCACCCTCGCCGGCGCCCCCGTCGAACCCAAGGTTTACCTCGGTTGGCCCCAGATCGCCGCCGACCTCTCATCCCTCCTCGCCGGTTGCACCCGCATCGCGATGGAGTACGCCCCGGGCTGCGCACTCCCCGTCGTCTCCATCGCGGATGCCGGCACGATCGAAATGATGCGGGCCCTGGGCTTCGAAGTCGTCTCCTCCGCCAATCTCGTCCAGCACGCCATCGCCCGCTGGTCGCCCGAGTCCCACCGCCTCCACCTCGACGCCTCCGCCCGCGTCGCCGCCATCAAGGACCAGGCCTTCGACCTCATCCGCCAATCGCTCGCGCACAACAAGCCCATCCTCGAGCACGAGGTCCAGGCCTTCATCCACGACCGCTTCAAGCAGGAGGGCCTCGAGACCGCCGACGAAGTCATCGTCGCCGTCAACGCCCACGCCGGCGATCCGCACTACGGACCCTCGGCCGCCAACCCCACACCCATCCGCAAGGGCGACTGGGTCCTCATCGACCTCTGGGCCCGCCACCCCGGCGAGGACAACATCTTCTCCGACATCACGTGGGTCGCCTTCGCCGGGCGCGAAGTTCCCGCCAGGCACCGCGAGGTCTTCACCGCCGTCAAGGCCGCCCGCGATGCTTCCCTCGCCCGCGCTGTCGACGCCTGGCAGCGAAAGCAACCGATCCAGGGCTGGCAGCTCGACGACGCCTCGCGTGAACAACTCATCGGCGCCGGCTTTGAGAAGTTCATCCGCCACCGCACCGGCCACTCCCTCAGCCAGGGCCCCGCTGTCCACGGCCTTGGCATGAACCTCGACAACCTCGAGACCCACGACACCCGCGACATGCTCCCCGGTCTCGGCTTCACTATCGAACCCGGCCTCTACCTCCCCGACTTCGGCGTCCGCCTCGAAATCAATGTCTACGTGGACCCCGCCAAGGGCCCCGTCGTCACCAGTTGCATCCAGGACGACATCGTCCTGCTGGGCTGACCATGCGCATCGCCCTCGTGTCCCGAGAGGTCATCCCGTTCTTCGGCGCCGGCATCGGCACCTACGCCGCCGAAATGTCCCGCGCCTGGGCCGCCGCGGGCCACGAGGTCCATGTTCTCTCGGAGAACCACCCCGGCTTCACGCAGCACGGCCCGGCGCAACTGGCCGCCGCCTGCCACACCGTCCCGCCCCGCCGACACAGGTTCCCGCACGCCGCGCACAGCCGGGGCGTACGCCGAGCGCTCCGCGACCTCCACGCCCGCTCCCCCTTCGACTACATCGAGTTCCCCGACTACGGCGCCGAGGGCCACGACGCCCTGCTGGCCGCTCGAGACGCCGGCGAACTGCACGGCGCGGTTCTCGGCATCCGCCTGCACACACCCACGTTCGAGTGCCGCCAACTCAACGGCGAGCCCCCGACCCCCGAAACCACCGATCTCCAGCGCCGCGAGGATCAATCCATCCAGTGGGCCGACCTCGTGACCTCGCCCTCCAGGTCCCTCCTCGACCGGATCCACTCGCGCCTGCACCTCCACGGTCCCACCGCCGTCGTGCCCTATCCCTTCCGCCCCGACTCCATCACCGCCCCCAACCCCGTCCCCTGCCACCATCCCACCGTGCTCTACTACGGCCGCCTCGAACGTCGAAAGGGCGTCGACCTGCTCATCCACGCCGCCCTCGACCTCCTCAACGCCGGTGCCGACCTCCACATCCGCCTTATCGGCAGCGACACCCGCACCGCCCCCGGCGGCGGCTCCATGCTCGACCACCTCCGCGCCACCATCCCGCCGCGCTGGGCCAGTCGCTTCACCTTCGACCCTCGAAAGCCCCGCGCCGAGGTCTTCAACATCGTCCGGGGTATCACGGAGCGCGGCGGCGTGTGCTGCTTCCCCTCCACCTGGGAGAACTTCCCGAACGTCTGCCTCGAAACCATGTCCCTCGGTGCCTGCGTAATCGGGTCCGACGCCGGCGGAATGGCCGAGATCATCGAGGACGGGCGCAGCGGCCTCCTCTTCCGCGCCGGCAACCCCGCCAGCCTCGCCGATGCCCTCGCCCGCGCCCTGCGGGACGATCACCTGCGACGGACCCTCGCCGCCGCCGCCCCCGCGCGAATCGCCGCACTGTGCGACCCGCCGACCATCGTCACGCAGATGACCGCGGCCATCGACACCGCTCGCACCGCCCAGCGCCGCCCCCCGGCCTCCATCGGCCGCATCTTCCTGCGCGAAGCCTCACGCCTGTTTCACGGTCGCCGTTGACTATTCGTTCTCGAGCAGGCTCGCCAGCAACCTCGCCCCCCACCCCGTCGGCCCCTTCACGAACGGCCCCGTCTCGCCCTCGACCGCGTGCACGCCAGCGATGTCGATGTGCGCCCACGGCACACCCTCTTCCACGAAGTACGACAGGAACGCCGCCCCCTGGATCGGGTGCGCCTTCCGGTTCGGGTTGCTGTTCAGGATGTCCGCCACCGGGCTCTTCATCATGTCCCGGTACTCCTGGTGCAACGGCAACCGCCAAACCCGCTCCCCGCTGGCTTCCGACGCGGCCTCGATCTTCCGCCGCAGCCTGTCATCATCACAGAACAGACCCGCGTACGTCCCGCCCAGCGCCACCACCACCCCGCCCGTCAGCGTCGAAAGTTCCACGATGTACGCCGGTTTCTCCACCTCGCACGCGTAGCAGAACGCATCCGCCAGCACCAGCCGACCCTCGGCGTCCGTGTTCGTCACCTCCACCGTCACCCCGTTGCGGTACGTCAGCACATCGTCCGGCCGGTACGCCTCATCGCTGATCGAGTTCTCCGCCACCGCCAGCAGCGCCACCACCGGCACCCGCGGCTTGATCACCGTCGCGATCGCGTGCATCGCGCCCAGCACGCCGCACCCCCCGTCCTTGTCCCGCTTCATCCCCACCATCCCGTTGTTCACCTTCAGCGAAAGCCCCCCCGAGTCGTACGTCATCGTCTTCCCGATCAGCACCACCGGCTTGCTCGACCTCGCCGCGCCCTTGGGGCGATACTCCAGCCGGATCATGCACGGCTCGTTCTCGCTCGCCTTACCCACATTGATGAGCCCCGTGAACCGCTCCCGCTCCAGGTCCGCCCCCTTGAACACTTTGCACGAAAGCCCCGTCTGCCTCGCCAGCTTCTGCGCCTGCGCCGCCATGTACCCCGTCGTCGCGATGTTCGGCGGCGTCTCCGACAGCGTCCGCGTGAAGTTCGCCGACTCCGCCAGCGCCAGCCCCCGCTCCATCCCCGCGTTGAACGCCTTGCTCGACGAATGCACCGAAAGCTTCAGCCGCTCCGCCCGCGCCGTCGCCTTCCCCTTGAACTGATCACACACCCACCCGAGCAGCCCCAGCCCCTCGCCGAACGCCTGACCGGCCTCCGCCGCATCCACGCGCCCCAGGATCCCGCCGAACTCCACCTCCGCCGCCGCCTCCTTCACCGCGTTGAGCTTCCGCCCCACCGCTGCCGCGATATTCCTCAACGCGCCGACCTCGAACTTCTCCCGCTTCCCCATCCCCACCAGCAGCACCCGACGCTTGCCGGAAAACGTCTCCGTGATCCTCCCCGAATCCCCCGTCGCCTCCGCACGCTTCAGCGCCGCCGCGGCGGCACCCTCCTTGTCGAGTCCCTTGCTGGCCTTGTCCAGCCCCTCCCCCTGAAAGTACCCAAGCACCAGCACCGCGTTCGTACCCGCACGGACTCGAATGGACTCGAACATGAAAGTCTCCAGAAAAGGGGGAGCACAGTGTAGGAAACCACCCTGCCCTCCCGTCCCATCGAAATGCCCGTGCCATCGAAATGCCGGTGCCATCGAAGTGCCCGTGCCATCGAAGTGCCGACGGCTTTGAGTCGGCACTTCGATGCCCCCCACCCGTCCCTTACCACCCCGCCTCCCCCTTACCTCCCCACTTCCTTCAAGAACTCATCCACACGATCCCAAAAGGCCCCCACATCCGGCGGGTAGTTCATGTGGTCCCCCGCCGTCTCCACGTACATCGCTCGAGTCAGCATCCCCGCCAGCGCCCTCCCGTGCGACACCGGGATGATGTCATCCTCCCGCCCGTGAAAGATCAGCACCGGCTTGTCATACCCCCGGAGCGCTACATCCGTCCGGAACGGGTGCTTCACGATCCACGGCACTCCCCCCACACCCCACGCGAAGCTCGCGATACTCGTAAATGTAGATTCCAAGACCAAACCAGCCGTCGGCCGCCGCGCCGCCAGTTGCGCCGCCACGCCCCCGCCCAGCGACCGCCCATGCACGAACACCCGCGAGCCGTCCACCTCCGGCCGCGCCACCAGCCAGTCGTAGAACCGCACCATGTCCTCCGTGATCACCCTCTGCGACGGCGACCCGCCCGAACGCCCGTACCCCCGGTACTCCGGCAGCAGCACCACAAATCCACGTTTCGACCACTCCGTCGCCCGCTCCATGTTGTCATCGATCAACTCGGCGTTCCCGTGGCAGTAGATCACCGCCGGGTGCTTATCCCCCACCGCCGGGCGCTCCGCCGGAAGAAGCCACCCCTCCACGCGCACTCCCCCCGGCCCCGCCTCAATCCACACCGACTCAACCCGCGGCGGCAAACGCCCCTCCGGCAACGCCGGTCCCGCATACTGCCGCGGGAACACCATCGAATCCTGCTTGAAGTACAGCAGCGTCAACCACACCCCATACACCACGACCGCCAGCACGGCATACCGCCTCGCCCGCCGCGCCCACGCTCGCCCAACCTCAGAACCCATGCCCCATTATTCGGCCCCATCACCCCACGGACTCGCCACCGCTGCCTCAATCCTCGCAGCCCCATTCCACGCCCTCCGAACCGCGACCATCAGGGCGCGGAAGCCCCCGTCAACCAACCGCTCACATCCTTGCCCCTTGCCACCACTATTCCGTCTTCGGAAAGTGAGTGCAGGGGCGTTCGAACTCCCCCGTTCACGGGTCTATGACGAGGTGGTCCGCTCGGGCGCTCCGCTTGAATCCGGATCCCAAACAGGCGGAGCCAAGGTCGTACCAACTGCCAAGGCAGTCGTGGCGGCGAACGGGCGCGGTTCATGCTTTCCGGCCGCCCCCGAACTCGCTTACAATGCAATCGCTATGCTCATCAACGGCGTGAACTTCCCGTCGGACCGTATCGCGGAGCTCTGCTGCCGCTACGGCGCGGCCAAACTTTCGCTGTTTGGCAGTATTCTCCGCGATGACTTTCGCCCTGATAGCGATGTGGACATGCTGGTGGAGTTCCGGCCCGGAGTGCGCATCGGCCTCATCGGAATCGCCAACCTGGAAGCGGAACTAAGCGAAGCCATTGGCCGGCGCGTGGACCTGCGCACTGCCGCCGACCTTTCGCGTTACTTCCGCGATGAAGTCGTAGCCCAGGCGAGGCTGCTGCATGCCGCGTAAACCTGCCGATGTGCTCCGCGAAGACCGCATTCGCTTGACGCACATGCTGCAGGCCGCTCAGCGCGTCGAACGTTACTGCACCGGCCTCGATCGCGCCGCCTTGGAAGCCGACGAGATGCGGCTGCTCGCGGTCGTGAAGTCCATCGAGGTGATCGGCGAGGCCTCGACCAAGGTCAGCGATGCGACCTGCAATCGCGTCATGGGAGTTGACTGGCGCGGCGTCCGCCGGATGCGCAATCGCCTGATCCACGGCTACGACACGATCGACGCGGCCCGCGTGTGGGACGCTGTTGAAATCGATGTGCCCCCGCTGATCGCGGCGCTCAGCACAGCGCTCGCCTCATGGCCGCCTGATCAGCCATTGGCGTAATCGACTCCCGCTCCGCGATCGCCCGAAACCAACACCTCAAAGTCACCTCTCCCAGGCGATGCCGAAGCCTTTGCCCCAATCTGGATCTCCCGCGGTGGGCCCCCCGTGCCACCACCTTTCCGTCCGCGGAAAGGTGGTGCAAAGGCGTCCAGACCCGTGAGTTGAAAAACCCTCATCCTGACCACGGCACACCACCCTGCCGCGGGCAGTTGGTGGCAAGGACTCCACGCGTGGACCCCCGGTTCGCACCGTCCTCTCTTCGACGATGGTCGTCTCGCCCCTTCCCCCACGATTCAAGGCCAACCCCCGCCTCCAACCCGACCATCCCATCGAATCGACAGGAAAGTCGATTCGGACCCAAAGGGCCGTTAGGATATCGACCCCACCCGGCCCACTCCGCCGGCGTCAGGAGCCCCGCATGAGTCGCGTCAATGTTCCTCTTCCCCAGCCCCGGTCGCTGGCGGAAACCTCGCGCCAGGACCGCTGGTGGGTCCAGCCCCTCGCTGTCTTCCTCGGCCTCACCGCCTTCCTCGTCTACGCCAACTGGGCCGCCTTTCAGGCGAGCAATTTCTTCGCCTCCGCCGCGCACCCCACCGTCTCTCTCTTCGGCGGCACCAAGTCCGTCGCCCACTACCTCTCCCCCATGTACTCCCCCGTCCTCTACGACATCCCGGGCATGACCTCCGGCCACGCCTGGTTCGGCGAGGCCCCCTCCTGGCTCGTCTCCCTCTGGGACTTCATCCCCGGCTCCTACTCCCCCGCCTTCCTCATCCTCATCTTCCCCGCCGGCTTCCGCCTCACCTGCTACTACTACCGCGGCGCCTACTACAAGGCCTTCTGGGGCGACCCCCTCAACTGCGCCGTCGGCGAGCCCGGCTTCCGCGGCAAGAAGTACCGCGGCGAGGCCAAGCTCCCCCTCATCCTCATGAACATCCACCGCTACTTCCTCTACGCCGCCCTCGTCTTCATCCTCATCCTCTCCTACGACGCCCTCATCTCCTACTGGTTCACCAACCCCGACACCGGCAAGGGCTCCTTCGGCATCGGCGTCGGCTCCCTCATCCTCACCATCAACCCCATCCTCCTCGGCGGTTACACCCTCGGCTGCCACTCCCTCCGCCACCTCGTCGGCGGCAAGAAGGACTGCATCGGCGCCAAGGGCCTGCGTCGAACCTCCTACGAGTGCGTCAGTTGCCTCAACCGCGGCCACATGAAGTGGGCCTGGTTCAGCCTCGTCTGGGTCGGCTTCACCGACTTCTACGTCCGCATGGTCGCCAGCGGGGCGTGGACGGATTACAGGTTGTTCTGAGTGCTGAGTGCTGAGGAGAACGCCATGGGCGTATCCAGATTCGAAGACTTGACAGCTTGGCAGAAGGCGCGAGATTTAGTGCGCGAGGTTTACACGGCAACACGTGGCCCGAACTTCCAACGGGACTTCGGAATGTGTTCTCAGATCCAAAGGGCAGCTGTGTCCATCATGTCGAACGTCGCCGAAGGGTTTGAACGCAATCGTCCAAAGGAATTCCACCAAGCACTGTCCACAGCCAAGGCGTCGTGCGCAGAAGTGCGATCCTTGTTGTACGTCGCACTTGATGTTGCCTATGTCGAACAGAATCGCTTTGACCGACTCATGGATCAGGCCGTTCAGGTTGGACGGTTGATCGGCGGTCTCCGAAGCGCGGTCTCGCGCCGAATCGGCAAGCCCGCCCTTCCTCCTCAGCACTCAGCACCCAGCACTCAGCACTAGGAACCCCAATGGCCGACTTCCAAACCCACGAACACGACGTCATCGTCATCGGCGCCGGCGGCGCCGGCCTCCGCGCCGCCATCGAAGCCTCCGCCGCCGGCGTCTCCGTCGGCCTCATCTGCAAATCCCTCCTCGGCAAGGCCCACACCGTCATGGCCGAAGGCGGCATGGCCGCCGCACTCGCCCACAACGATGAACGCGACTCCTGGAAAACCCACTTCGCCGACACCATGCGCGGCGGCCAATACCTCAACAACTGGCGCATGGCCGAACTCCACGCCAAGGAAGCCCCCGACCGCGCCCGCGAACTCGAAGCCTGGGGCGCTGTCTTCGATCGCACCAAAGACGGCCGCATCAACCAACGCAACTTCGGCGGCCACCGCTACCCGCGCCTCGCCCACGTCGGCGACCGCACCGGCCTCGAAATGATCCGCACGCTGCAGGACCACTCCGTCCACCGCGGCATGACCATCTACATGGAAACCACGGTCACGCAGATCATCAAAGACGGTCCGAACGGAAGAGTCATCGGCGCCGTCGGCTACGACCGCCCCACCGGCACCCTCCACTACTGGAAAGCCAAAGCCATCGTCCTCGCCACCGGCGGCATCGGCAAGGCCTACAAGATTACCTCAAACTCGTGGGAATACTCCGGCGACGGCCACGCCATGGCCTACAACGCCGGCGCCGACCTCATGGACATGGAGTTCGTCCAGTTCCACCCGACCGGAATGGTCTGGCCCCCCTCCGTCCGCGGCATCCTGGTCACCGAAGGCGTCCGCGGCGAAGGCGGCGTCCTCCGCAACAGCCAGGGCAAGCGCTTCATGTTCGACGACATCCCCGACAACTACAAACCCTCCACCGCCGACTCCGAGGAAGAAGGCTGGCGCTACGTCCTGGGCGACAAGTCCGCCCGCCGCCCCCCCGAACTCCTCACCCGCGACCACGTCGCCCGGTGCATCAACCGCGAAGTCAAGGCCGGCCGCGGCAGCCCCCACGGCGGCGTCTTCCTCGACATCGCGTGGATCAAGACCAAGCTCGCCAACGGAGAGGAGCACATCAAGAAAAAGCTCCCCTCCATGTACCACCAGTTCATCACCCTCGCCGGCGTGGACATCACCAAGGAGCCGATGGAAGTCGGTCCGACCACGCACTACGTCATGGGCGGTGTCAAGGTGGACGGCGACACGCAGATGTCCACCGTCCCCGGCCTCTTCGCCGCCGGCGAAGTCGCCGCGGGCCTCCACGGCGCCAACCGCCTCGGCGGCAACTCGCTGTCGGACCTCATCGTCTTCGGCAAGCGAGCCGGCGAGTACGCCGCCAAGTTCGCGAAGGAAAACGGCCCCATCAAGACCGACCAGGCCGCCGTCGATGCCGCCCTCAAGCAGACCCTGGCCCCGCTCGATCGATCGGGCGGCGAGAACCCCTACCAGGTGCAGTACGCGTTGCAGGACATGATGCAGGACCTCGTCGGCATCGTGCGGCGCGAGGATGAAATGGCCAAGGCCCTCGACGGCCTGGCGCAGCTCAAGGCCCGCGCCGCCAAGGCCTCCGCCTCCGCCTCACGCGAGTACAACCCCGGCTGGCACACCGCCATCGACCTCGCCAACCTCCTCACGGTCTCGGAAGCGATCACCCGCTCCGCCATCGAACGCAAGGAATCCCGCGGCGCCCAGTTCCGCGAGGACTTCCCGAACAAGTCCGAGGAGTTCGGCACCTTCAACCACGTCGTCCGCAAGGGACCGGACGGCCAGATGCAGGTGATCCGCCAACCCCTCACCCCCCTCCGCGACGACCTCAAGCAAGTCATCGAAGAAAACAAGAACGTTTGATGCGACCATCTCTTCCCCAACTCCGCCCTTTCCCCGCATCCTCGGCGTTCCTCTCCGCGCCCCCGCGTACGGCTTTCTTCTCCTGAGACTCCCCATGTCACACGCACCCGCCAAAGCCTCCTCCGAAACCCGCAAGCAACTCTTCCGCGTCTGGCGCGGCGACAAAACCGCGGGCACCTTCAAGGACTACACCGCGACCGTGACACCCGGCATGGTGGTGCTCGATGTCATCCACCAGATCCAGGCCGAGCAGGCCAATGACCTCGCCTGCCGCTGGAACTGCAAGGCCGGCAAGTGCGGCAGTTGCTCCGCCGAAATCAACGGCAAGCCCCGCCTCATGTGCATGACCCGAATGGATGAACTCCCCACCGACATGCCCGTCGTCGTCGAGCCCATGAAGGCCTTCCCCCTCATCAAGGACCTCGTCACCGACGTCTCCTGGAACTACGACGTCAAGAAGAAGATCAAGCCCTTCAAGCCCCGCAAGCCCGACGCCCCCGACGGCACCTGGCGCATGGACCAGGCCGACGTCGACCGCGTCCAGGAGTTCCGCAAGTGCATCGAGTGCTTCCTCTGCCAGGATGTCTGCCACGTCCTGCGTGACCACCACAAGCACGAAGAGTTCATCGGCCCCCGCTTCCTCGTCTACACCGCCGCGCTGGAAATGCACCCGCTGGACACGGAGGACCGGCTGGCGGACCTCCGCAAGTCGCAGGGCCTGGGGTACTGCAACATCACCAAGTGCTGCACAAAGGTATGCCCCGAGCACATCACCATCACCGACAACGCGATCATCCCCCTCAAGGAGCGCGTGGTGGATGAGTACTTCGACCCGGTGACGAAGCTGTTCAAGATGTTCAAGAAGAAGACGTGATCTCTTCACCCCGGAGGGGTAAGCGACGGTTGCCAGGGGTGGCTCTGCACCCCTGGAAAGGCCACTCTCTCACTTCCATCCTCACCCCGAGGGGGTGACCGAAAATAGCCGGGGGTCGCCGCGCAGCGGCACCCCCGGAGAGAGCGATCCCCAACACACAACTCCTCTTCACCCCAAATGGGTGATCGAAATCAGCCACGGGTGGCTCGGCCCCGCTGGAAAACCCGCACTCCCTCACTTGCCTTCTTCACCCCGAAGGGGTGACCGAAAGTAGCCGGGGGTCGCCGCGCAGCGGCACCCCCGGAAAGCACCACACCCTCCTCCATCCTCACCCCGAAGGGGTGATCGAAAGTAGCCGGGGGGTCGCCGCGCCGCGGCACCCCCGGTCGGCCCGGCAGGTGGCCGGGACCTTTCCCCGTGCCACGGACCTTGCTTTGAAGGTCCGTGGTCTTCGGCCACCCTCTCATCTGCCCCGACACCCTCGGCAGGTGGCCGGCACATTGCCCGTGCCACGGACCTTGCGTTGAAGGTCCATGGTCTTCAGCGTACCACCGGCGGACGGCCTGCCGTTAATCCGGGCAGATGGTTGGGACATTTCGCTTGGCACGGGCACCAGTCGGTGCTTGGTCCGTCATGGGTTCTGGAGACCCCAATCCACTTCGGACTTGTCGATTGGAATGCGCCCGCCCCAGCCAGCGCCATCAGCCCGAAGCTCGGCGTACCAGCGAGCGGAAGACCACTCCCATTCGATTGGGGTTGACACCAAGCCGCGTTCAACGGGATTGTGGTGAATGTAAACGATCTCGCGGCGGAGTTCATCGAGTGTCCGCACGTTGCGGTCGAAGCCGCCGCCTTCCTGCCAGGCGCGGGCTTCGCCGGCGGGCGTCGTGATGGCGGCGAGCGCCTCGTCCTGGGACTTGCGCAGCGAACGGAGAAGGCGCTGTGCCACAGGTTGTTTGATCGAGGTGAGGATGGACGGGACATCGTCAGCCTTCGATGGTTCGAGCATGAGGTGAACGTGTTCGGGCATGATGACCCACGCGATCAGGCGGAAGCTGTACTTCTCCTTCGCTCGCGCGAGGCACGCGGCAAGATCGTTGCGGACCTTTGGTGAGTTGAGGAGCGGGATGCGGCGATAGCACGAGAACGTCAGGTAGCGCGTGAGGGGGCCTGTTTCCCAGCGACGCGTTCGTTTCTGAAATGTGCCATCGGGGCGCTGCATTGGTTCAGACTACCGGCGTGCCACGGACCTTGCTCTTGAAGGTCCGTGGTGACCACCGGCGACGCCCCATGGCAAGCTGGTCTGCACGGGAGTCCTTACACGCTGCCCGCCACTCATCTGCAGTTGTGCGCCTCATCCACGGACCTTCAAGAGCAAGGTCCGTGGCACGGTTCATTCGCGCTTCGAGGGCGCGTCCCCGCCACCTGCCGTGACCCTTCCCTTCCCTTCCTCTTCACCCCCGCGCCGCGGTGAGCGGCCGCGCTGCATGACAAGCAAGCGATGTAGAATGCCCATCGGCGATTAACAGGAGGTCGATTGCGGTGAGGGACGGGTTCCCCCAATACAGCAGAACCGCGCAGCAGGGTGATGCCGGCGTGAATCTGGTAGCGGCCATCGCGACTGACCAGTTCAAATGGCTATTCAAGCGAAATCATCAGGAGCACGACTTCGGCATTGATGGCCAGATGGAGGTTATCACTGAGGAAGGTCTCGTTACCGGACAGATTCTCGCCACCCAGATCAAGCACGGCGAGTCGTATCTGCGCGAGACCAATCGCTGGGGGTATGTCTACCGCGGTGAGACCAAACACTTCAATTACCTTTCCAACTACCCCGTTCCCGTCCTGATCATCATCTGCGACCCTGCAACCAAGACCGCCTACTGGACGCGCTTTGTCCCAGAAGAGACCCGGCCCACGGAAGGCGGATGGACGCTAACCGTTCCATTTGCGAACCGCCTCTCCGAGTCAAAAGCGGCGCTGTTGTCGCTGCTCGGTCCCGTTGTTGACAAAATGGCGGCTCTGCAGGAGTACTGGAGGTTGAACAAACTCCTCGTGGAATCCGAGACGGTTATGTACATAGTCGATCCAGATGATGTGGCGACGTGCAACGTCGGAAAAACGCGGATGTTTTTTGATCGATTGCGTGTGACCAAGGAACTCGCTCTACAGTGCCAAGGAAAGATGGAACTCATCTTCTTTGGTTTTGACGACGATCCGAGAGAACTATTTGAAATCCCAGAGGTGCGTACGTTCGTGGCGGCCTTAGCCAAGGCGCTTCCAGAACTTCTTTTCTACGTACGCACAGGCCCTGGATCACATACACTTAAGGTCTTTGTCTCCTGCCTGTGCGACGCAAAGTGGGAGGGCAAGAAGGAACCGACTGAGGGGTACGTGTCGTTGGATACAACAAAATTGCGCAAGTTCCTAATGGATCACTGGCCGGGATTGAACGAGATGACGGACTGGCTCGGCATGTCCACAGAGGAGAACATGAGAATAACCTTTGCCGTGGCCGATGAATGTGGTCTCAACCGACCGGACGCGAAGAAGCGAAAGAAGACATGACCAGGCACCCAAATGGGCCGGCGGGTGGCCGGGACCTTTCCCCGTGCCACGGACCTTGCTTTGAAGGTCCGTGCTCTTCGGCCACCCCCTCATCGGCACCGGCGACCTCGCGAGCCCCCGCGTCCCCCACACCACTCTCACAATTCTCACCCCCAAAGCCCCCCATCCCCCCACCAGAGTGACAACGTGTTGTCACTCGCGTGCCCCTCGCGCCCTTGACCCCGGCGCGTGGCACAACCACCGTGCCACCACCTTTCTGTCCTCAGAAAGGTGGTGCCCCAATGCCAACCACCATCCCGCGGGTTCGTTCCACCTACGAACACCCATGCTCCTGCACCACCTCGCCCAAGACGGCAAGGTAGTGGCACCTCGATGACACAACCCGCTCACTTCTACCCTTCCCCATGCCGCCCTCGCCCCCACCCTCTCTGTCCCTCCGTCCCACCACCCCAGCCGATCTTCCCACGCTGTTCCGGCTCCAGCTCGATCCCGACGCCAACGCTCTGGCGGGCACGAAGCCCTACTCGGAACCCGCTTTCCTCGCGCTATGGGACACGATATTCGCCTCCTCAACAGCCGAAGCGCCCCACGAAGCCCGCATCATCCTCGTGGGGGGCGAGATCGTCGGCTCCATCAACTGCTTCAAGGTCGGCAACCTCGATCACATCGGCTACTGGATCGACAGGAAGCACTGGGGCCGCGGCATCGCGACGCGTGCCCTTTCGCTCATGATCCGGGAAGTCCCGCGCCGCCCGCTGTACGCCGTCGCGGCCCGGTCCAACGCCGCTTCCACCCGCGTTCTGCAATCGTGCGGCTTCCGCCTGCTCGGCTACCACATGGGTGAAGAAACCCCCCGCTACACCGCCGCGGAGTGCGCCACCTTTGTCCTCGACTAACCCCACTCCCCCCACCTCCGCCTGTACTCATCTATGTGTCAACGCCTCACTTCCGAAAGAACATCGACCCAAACGTGTACTGCTTGTCGGGCCACTTGCGATTGAGGGGGAAGCGTTGGCCGTTGTCCTCGAACTCGCCGCCGATGAGAGGGAGGCCGATCGCCTCGCGGATCGCGTGCACGTGCTCCATCGTGTACAGCGGCTGCTCGGTCGGGGCGTGCTCGCCGAAGTCGAAGGTGATGCACATCTGCCCGCCGGGCTTGAGGAGACCCGCCATCCGTCTCGCCGCGACGGCCTGCCCCGGCATGGGGATGTGCTCGATCACGCAGAAGCAGTACACACGGTCGAACCCGCCGGGGGCGCCGAGTTGTTCAGCGGTTACATCCTCATCAACGAGGTTGGTCGTCCGCCCATCGATCTTGAGCCCCCTGGCCCTGGCGATGTCGTTCATCTGCCGAGTCATCGGTTCGTTGATATCCAGCACGACCACCCGATCGCCCAGCCCCGCGAGGTAGAACACCGGCATGGTCATCGCCCCGCCGACATCCAGAATCTGCATCGCCCCCCCACCACCCTGCCGCGCCGGCCTCGACGCCCCCGTGTACGCCAGCCCTCGCGAATATTCCCACATCTTGTGCCACCGCACGTACCACCGGCGCTTCACGGCTCCGTTCACCCCCAGCGGCGTGCCCGAGCAGCGCCACCGCCACACCCACCGCTTCAGATCGCGCGCCGTCGGCGCCACGTCCGGCCGTTCCAGGTCCGCGCGGTCCAATGTTGTATTGATGTTCACCGTCACGCCTTGCCTCCCGTCAAATCGTCCCGCTTCCGTGCCGCTTCAGCTGTCCCCTCCTGCATCGCACCATCATCGCGTGTCTTCTCGAGTTCGATCAGCACCATGTGTTTCATCAGGACGTACGCCGCCACCGAACCCGCGGCGAGCCACCCCGGCCAACCGTCGCGCCACGCCTGCTTGAGCACCAGTTGCTTCAAGAACGCCGCGGGCGGCGAGAAAAGCAGCGAGGCGTAGCCGGATCTTCGGCCCGCGGCGAAGTTGGTCTGCGCCGAAAGACGCGCGTGGCCGGTCGCCTTGGGGAGCCATTCGGAGAAGGAAGGGAACGAATCGTGCCGCAGGTCACCGTTGAGGTTCTCGATGCATCCGCCGTCGATCATCTCCAAACCGTCGTGCGGGTCGAGGCCGCCCCACTTGGCCCGACCCTTCCGGACCAGGCGCAGACGCCATTCCGGCTGCCACGCGAAGCGCAGCGGCCGGTCGCGGTAAAACACGCGGCGGTTGACGCGGTAACCCGCAACGGCGGGATCGTTGATCCGCATCACCGCCCGCACGCTCTCGGCCAGGTCGGGCAGGAGGGACTCGTCGCTGTCGAGGCTGAGGATCCAGTCGCCGCGGCACTCATCGAGGGCCAACTGCTTGGTCCGGACGTAGCCGAGCCAAGGCGAGTGGACGATCCGGGCGTTGGCGGCCTCCAGCATCGCGATGGTTCCATCGGTCGAGCCCGAGTCCACGGCGACGATCTCGTCGGCGAGGCCGCTGACAGAGGCGAGCGTGCGACCGATGGAGGCCTGGTTGTTCTTGCAGATGATGGAGACGGACAAGGGCATGGACCACAAGCAAAGCACGCCCGGCGTTCGATCGCAAGGCGCGTGCGGTATCCTTGGCGGGAATGTCGTCGGATCAGCGATTCCGAATCGACCGTATCGGCGCGGGGGAGCGGCGCGAGGAATGGCGGCGCGCGCTGGGGGCGTTTCTGCCGGAAGAGACGCTCAAGAAGGAAGGGGCGGCGTGGGTGTATCGGGGGCGGATGCTGGGGCGGGAGGTGGTGGTGAAGGTCCGGGAGTTGCGGTCGCTGGCGGATCGGCTGAAGGTCGCCCTCGGCGCGGGACGAGGGCGGCGGCACTGGCGAGGCGCTTCCTGGCTGCTGGAGCATGGGTTCGCGACGGCGCGGCCGTTGGTGCTGGCGATGGAGCGCGGTTCGGCGGCGCGCGAATGGCTGGTGATGGAGGCGCTGCCGGGGGCGAGTCTGCTCCGTCACATCGCCGATGCGGACCTCGGCGTGCGGGAGCAGCATGGCCTGGCGCGGGCGGTGGGGCGGCAGGTGGCCGCGCTGTGCGCGGCGGGACGCTTCAACCGGGACCACAAGCCGTCCAACCTGATCGTCTCGCGGCGCGGCGGGGAGTTCGTGGTTTCCATCATCGACTGTGTCGCCATCCGGCGCGGCAGGGATGGTGCGGTTCGCATGTTGCACGCGCTGGCGGTCGAGCCGACGGGGCTGCGGATCCTGCCGCGGCGAGCGGTGCTGGCCCGGGTAATTGCGGCCGTGGTGGAGGCCGAGTATGGGGGGCGGGATCGGCGGGAGGCAAAGTCGGCCATGCGGGGGGCGCGCCGGGCGTACTGGGGCCTTGTGATGGAGTCGCTCCGGCGGCATGGCGATGCGACACCCCGGACCAACCCGCTCGCCCCGGGGCCTTCGGCCCTACGCTAGCCAATGGCCGAAGCGGCGCGAGAGTCCGGGTCGGATGCGGGCAAGCCGGTGTTCACGGGCGCGGGCGCACCGCCGCCGGCGATCCCGGCGAACCGGTTCCGGATGCCGCGGGACCAGTGGCGGTTCTTCCCGATGCTTCAATCGGACGAAGACCACCCAAAGTCGTGGTCTTTCCCGGCGTACCTTGACAACGCGAGCGTGCCGTGGCTGGCGGTGCTGAAGGAGTTGTACACGTCGCCGCTGGCCTTTCCGGCGTCGTTCTCGCCGGAGGCGGGGCTGTTGCTGCACGCGCTGGTGCGGAATATCCGGCCGCGGACGATTGTGGAGGTGGGCTCATTCCTCGGGGTGAGCACGATCTGGATGGCGGCGGCGCTGGAAGCGACGGCGACGGACCCGCCGCACCGCCCGGCGTCGGCGGGGGCGGCGATCATCCATTGCTTTGATGACTTCGGGCCGGTGGCACGGGCGCCGTGGCGGGATGTCGAGTTGAACGAGCCGCGGCTGGAACTGGTGCGCGGCGCGCTCAAGCGTGCGCAGATGGAGCATCACGTGGTGCTGCACCCGGGGGACAGTTCGGTGGAGATCCGGAAGTTCAGGGAGGAACTTCGCGGGAAGGTTGAGGCGTGGCCGGGGGATTCGCGCGAGCACATCGGGGGCGTGGACTTTGCGCTGATTGACGGGAACCACACCGTCGAGGGAGTTCTGCAGGACTTCTGGGCGATCGAGCCGGTGCTCAACACGGGGGGGTACGTGCTGCTGCACGACACGTTCCCGGAGCAGTGCGGCGGGCACGAGGGGCCGCGGCACCTGATCGACCAGATCCGGTCGGTCGCGCAGGGGTTGTACGAGGTGTGCGAGTTGTACACGGCGCCGCTGAACTACGGGATCGGGGTCTTGCGGCGGGTGGGGTGACTGTCGGCACGTGTCGGTTGAAACATGCTCGTCGCGCCGTACGATCGGCACGTGAAAAAGACCAAGCGGCGGACAGGCAAGGGGGTTGAGGCTGCGGTGCCTCGTGAACTGGAACCCTCGTTCACAATCGACTCGCCGGAGGTGCGGGTGTATGTGGGCGATTGCCGGGGGATTGTGCCGCGGCTTCCGGAGGCGGGGAAGGTTGACCTGATCTTCGCGGATCCACCGTTCAACTGGAACCGGGCGTACGACCAGTGGGACGATTCCATGCCGCGGGAGGATTACCTTCGGTTCACGGAGGAGTGGCTGGACGGCTGCGTGGGCGCGCTGGCGGACCATGGTTCGATGTGGGTGAACATCCCGGACGACACGGCGGCGGAGATCGTGGTGCACCTGAAGCGGCGGGGCCTGCAGATGGTGAACTGGTGCATCTGGCATTACCGGTTCGGGCAGAACACGGAGAGCCGGTTCATTTCGAGCCACGTGCACGCGCTGTACTTTGCGAAGGATGTGGGGAAGCGGACGTGGAACCCGGGGGCGATCCTGGAGCCTTCGGACCGTGCAACGACGTACTTTGATCCGCGGACGCAGAACAAGAAGGAGGGGAAGGCGGGAATGCGGGTACCCATGGATGTGTGGTACGGGCCCTACTGGGGACGGATCCAGGGGAACAACAGGGAGCGGCGTGCGAACCACGACAACCAGTTGCCGGAGGCGTACCTGGAACGGGTGATCCGGGCGTGCTCGAACGAGGGGGACCTGGTGATGGACCCGTTCCTGGGGAGCGGGACGACGGGGGTCATCGCGCACGCGCTGAAGCGGCGGTTCATCGGGGTCGAGTTCTCGGACCAGAACGCGAAGAGCGCGTTCGAGCGGATCAAGAAGGGACCCGTGCGGCTTGGGGCGTCGCTGGGGCAGAGCACGGCGATCCACCCGGCGCGAAAACTCGGGGAGCGTTCGGCGTTTCTGAAGGGGATCGACAAGCTGGAGTTCGACTTCGCGCCGCGATAAGCGATGTTTCAAACCGGGTAAAACCGGCGGCGATCCCCTCAGCGGCCGCGAGTATGCGGCAAAAACCGCCGAAACTCGTTGCCGAGCCGCGATTCTGGATTTATTATTGAGACTCGGATGAGGGGCTGGAGCGCACCAACCAAGAGGGGAAAGAGGTCATGCGGAAGGTGAGTTGTCGGGGTGGGCGGTGCGCCGTCGGCGCGGCGGTTGTTGCTGCGGTGGCGGGGCTTACGGTCGGCGCGGCCGCGCAGCCGGTCCCGATTGATCACACGTTCACGTACCAGGCGCAGCTGCGGCAGTCGGGCCTGGCGCTGGACGGGTCGGCGGACTTCATCTTCAAGCTGTACGACTCGCCGATCGGCGGGACGCAGATCGGGCCGTCGCTGTCGCTGTCGAACGCGGCGTTGACGCGGGGGCTGCTGACCGTTGACCTCAACTTTGGGGAAGGGGCGTTTCAGGGGCACAGCCGGTTCATCGAGATCGCGGTGCGGAGCCCGGCGGGGACGGGGTCGTACACGACGCTTTCGCCGCGGCAGCCGATCCTGGCCGCGCCGTACGCGCTGTACGCCTTGAACGGGACACCGGGGCCAACGGGTCCGGCGGGACCGACGGGGCCGCAGGGTGTGGCGGGCCCGACGGGGGCGCAGGGACTCGTGGGACCGACGGGAGCGCAAGGGCCAACGGGCGCACAAGGTGCGACGGGGGCGCAGGGCATCGCGGGGCCGACCGGAGCCCAGGGAGCGACCGGCGCACAAGGCAATGCAGGGCCGACGGGGGCACAGGGACCGACCGGAGCGCAGGGCGTCGCCGGACCGACGGGCGCGCAGGGACCGACCGGAGCTCAAGGCATCGCGGGGCCAACCGGTGCACAAGGCATTGCGGGGCCGACGGGGGCACAAGGGGCAACCGGCGCACAAGGTGCAACCGGCGCGCAGGGAGATGTCGGCCCGACTGGGCCGCAAGGCATCGCCGGTCCGACGGGTGCGCAGGGGCCAACCGGTGCACAAGGCATCCCGGGGCCAACGGGCGCTCAAGGGGCGACCGGTGCCCAGGGACCGACCGGGGTGCAGGGTGTTGCCGGCCCGACCGGCGCTCAGGGACCGACGGGTGCGCAGGGCATCGCAGGGCCGACCGGCGCACAAGGGGCGACAGGAGCGCAAGGCGTCGCGGGTCCTACGGGCGCGCAGGGTGATGTTGGCCCGACTGGGCCGCAGGGCATCGCGGGGCCAACGGGAGCACAAGGTGCGACCGGCGCGCAGGGACCGACCGGCGCTCAGGGCGCTGCGGGTCCGACGGGAGCTCAGGGGCCGACGGGTGCACAGGGCATCGCCGGGCCGACTGGTGCTCAGGGACCGACCGGCGCACAGGGCATCGCAGGGCCGACCGGTGCGCAAGGCGCGACAGGAGCGCAAGGCATTGCGGGTCCGACGGGCGCGCAGGGACCGACCGGTGCGCAGGGCATCGCGGGTCCGACGGGCGCCCAAGGCGCGACTGGTGCACAGGGCGATGTCGGCCCGACTGGGCCGCAGGGTGTTGCCGGGCCGACCGGCGCTCAGGGACCGACCGGTGCGCAGGGCATCTCGGGGCCAACTGGCGCCCAAGGCGCGACGGGTGCGCAGGGCGATGTCGGCCCGACTGGGCCGCAGGGTATTGCCGGGCCGACCGGCGCTCAGGGCGCGACAGGCGCTCAAGGCATCGCGGGTCCGACGGGCGCACAAGGTGCGACGGGCGCGCAGGGGCCGACCGGTGCGCAGGGCATCGCGGGGCCTACTGGCGCCCAAGGCGCGACTGGTGCGCAGGGTGATGTCGGCCCGACTGGGCCGCAGGGCATTGCCGGTCCAACCGGCGCTCAGGGCATCGCGGGGCCGACGGGAGCGCAAGGGGCGACGGGTGCACAGGGTGCAACAGGTGCGCAGGGCATCGCCGGTCCAACCGGCGCCCAGGGGCCGACAGGCGCACAAGGCATCGCGGGGCCAACCGGCGCACAAGGTGCGACGGGCGCTCAGGGAGATGTTGGCCCGACTGGGCCGCAGGGCATCGCCGGTCCAACCGGCGCCCAAGGGCCGACAGGCGCACAAGGCATCGCGGGGCCAACCGGCGCCCAAGGTGCGACGGGCGCGCAGGGGCCGACCGGTGCGCAAGGCATCGCCGGGCCAACGGGAGCGCAGGGTGATGTCGGCCCGACGGGGCCGCAGGGCATTGCCGGTCCAACCGGCGCTCAGGGACCGACAGGTGCACAGGGCATCGCCGGGCCAACCGGCGCGCAAGGCGCAACGGGGGCGCAGGGTGCTGCGGGTCCGACCGGAGCGCAAGGCCCCACGGGAGCCCAAGGTGTTGCTGGCGCGACCGGTCCGCAGGGAATCGCGGGGCCGACAGGCGCGCAAGGGGTGACCGGCGCTCAGGGACCGACCGGGGTGCAGGGTGTTGCCGGTCCGACCGGCGCGGCGGGACCGACGGGTGCCCAGGGTGCGACGGGCGCTCAAGGTGCGGTGGGCCCGACAGGACCGCAGGGTGCCGCGGGGCCGACGGGGGCAGCGGGACCGACGGGGGCTGTCGGCCCGACAGGAGCCGCGGGCGCGACGGGACCGACCGGACCGGCGGAGACGGGCGCGTCGATCCTCGACAAGATCAACGACGACAACACGAGCCGCGTGATCTACACGCACAAGATTGAGAACATGGTGCGGCGGTTCGTGATCCCGGCGGGGGCGTTCCTGCACAGCGAGGACACGGGGGGTATCAGCCCCGTTCTTCGCACGGCAAACTCTAATCCCGGCGTGGCGTTGACCGGGGGCCGCATGCACGCGGTGGTGCTGCGGGATGGGGTCACGAGCTACATCAGCACGATGTTCGTCGCTCCATCGGACCTCGTCCCGAACAACGATCTGTACAACGAGCCTGCGTTCAGCGGGATCACGATCCTCTGGTCAACCGATGCGGCCTCCACCAACAAGCGGGTGTACTGCGAGGTCCGGTTCTGCAAGTCCACGGAGATCACGGGCACAACGAGCGCTGTGCCGATCCGTTACATCTTCAAGGCGAGCCCGAGCGGGACGTTCCAGATGGACAGCCTGAATCCCGCGGCCTATGCCGTGGTCGCCCAGCGGACGCCGCAAACCTTCCTGCCCGGGTTCAACTTCGGCGGGGGTCCGCAGCAGCGCTACGACCCGGGTGACTTCGTGATGCTCACGATCCAGCGCCTGGGCGGCGATACGACGGGCGACCCCAACAACGGCAACATGTTCATCTACGGCGTCGAGATCGAGTACCACGCCGTGCTGTGATCCGGCCGCGGACTTTCACCACCCGCCCCGGCCCTTCGCCGGGGCGGTGTTCGTATGGGCCTCAACGGTGGGGGTGGGATTCGAACCCACGGTACCCTTACGAGTACACCGGTTTTCAAGACCGGTTCCATAAGCCGCTCGGACACCCCACCTCGGGGGCCGATTGTAGGAAGCGGACGGGTATGGATCGTGACGGCGCCGCTGGCAGAGGGAACCTGGATCGATCAGCGCCGACGGCGGATCAAGGCCAGCGAGGCAAGGCCGATCACGCCCGCCGCGCCGGGCGCGGGAACGGCCGTGATCGACAGCACGGGGTGGCTGCCGACGGTGCCGAAGTTGCGGGAGTTGAAGACCCAGGCGATGGAGGCGTCGGCGGCGAAGAGGCGGAGGCTGACGGGGCCGCCGGCGGCAACGTCGGACAGGAAGCCCGCGGCCAGGCTTGTGGTCGCGGTCACCGTGCCGCTGGTGGCGCCGGAGTAGGCGAATGTGCCGAGCGTTTCATCGGCGGCGCTGAGGAACGAGGGGAGGGAGTTGAAGTTCACGCCAATCGGCGAAGGGGCGCTGGGGCCGCCGGTGCCCTCGACCCACGTGTCGTTCTGCATCCAGGAGAGCGTGAACTGTCCCGCGGCGGGCGTGTTGAACACAGGGTTGTTGGCGTTGGTGGAGGTCAGGACCAGGGAGACTTCGGACACGGTCCAGTTGCCGGCGCCGAAGCTCGCGTTGAACGCGGCGATGGCGGGGGCGGTGTCGAAGCGGATCAGGGTTTGGAACTCGCCCTGGGCAAGGCCCGGGGCGGCAACGGACAGCCCGCCGGCAGAGCCGAAGTTCCCATCCGGCTGCGCTGAGGAAACGAAGGTGTCCGCCACCGGGTTCAAGTTGATGATGTCGGCGTTGGCCGCGGCGGCGGCGAGGGCCATACCCGATGCGGCCGATAGCACAAGAGCGCGAGACCTCATGGTTCAAAGGTACATCATGGATCGTGAAAGACAACCCGGACCGCGGAAAGGGTGGCATGTCCGGTCGGGCCAGCGATTCCCATGACTTCCGCCACCATCGCCTCGGAGCCGAAGGTCCGGGAAGCAAGCTCGGCCCGGCGGGAGCTGGTGTTCGGGGGGGCGGAACTGGAGTTCGAGGTCGGCACGGGTAGGTGCGCTCGGGCAATGGCGCCGGGTTGCATGCCGTGGAAGGTGGCGTTGCGAACGGGATGCTGGAAGTAGAGCGTGGCCGGGCGCGCTACGGTTGCCCCGCATGTGGCGTATCGCGCTGCGGATGCTGTTCGGGGACCGGGCCAAGTACCTGTCGCTTGTCTTTGGGTTGTCGTTCGCGGTGCTCCTGATCGCGCAGCAGGGGGCGATCTTTCTGGGGTTGATGCTCCAAGCGACGGGCCCGCTGCAGAACATTTCGCAGGCGGACCTGTGGATCACGGACCCGTACCTGAAGTGGGTGTCGGAGACGCGGAACCTGAGCGAGGCGGACCTGAACCGCGTGCGCTCGGTGCCGGGGGTGGCGTGGGCGGAGCCGTTCTTCAACACGCGGGCGGCGTGCGACCTTCCCGGCGGGGACTTTCGGTTCGTGAACATCGTGGGGGTGAGCCGGAACACGATGGTCGGACGGCCGCCGGTGGTGACGGCGGGGCGGCTCGAGGACCTGCGGATCGCGGACGCGGTGCTGGTGGAGGAGTCGGCGCGGGCGAAGCTGGGGTGGCCGGAGATCGGGGACACGCTCAAGCTCAACGATCGACGGGCGCTGGTGGTCGGGTTCTGCCGCGCGAAGTTCGGGTGGGACTCGCCGTCGGTGGTGTACACGACGTTCGAGAACGCGATCACGTACACGCCGCTGGGGAGGAACAAGATCCCGTTCATCCTCGTGGGCGTGCGGGAGGGCACACCGGTCGGAGAGGTCAAAGCCCGGATTGATGCGATGCCGGACTTGCAGGCGCTCACGCCCAACGGCCTGCGCTTGCAGACCATCAACTTCATCATGAAGGAGACCGGGATCGGGATCAACTTCGGGATCACGGTGTCGCTGGGGATCATCGTGGGGCTGACGGTGTCGGCGGCGATCTTCTACCAGTTCACGCTGGAGAACATCCGGCACTTTGCGGTGCTCAAGGCGATGGGGGCGACGAACCTGGCGATGACCGCCATGGTGCTGATGCAGGCGGTGGTGGTCGGGGTGGTGGGGTTTGGGATCGGCGTGGGCGGGGCGGGACTGTTCTCGCTGTCCGCGCGGAAGCCGGGGGCGGAACTGGCGGCGTACTTCCCGTGGCAGATGCTGCTGATCGCGCTGGTGGGCACGGTGGTGTGCCTGAGCGCGGGGAGCCTGCTGAGCCTGCGGCGGGTGCTGCGGCTTGATCCGGCGGTGGTGTTCAAGTAGGACACGTTGGGGAGATTCGGATGATCAAGTGGATCACGTTCATCTTGGCGGCGGCGGGGCTCTCGATCGGCATTTACACCGCCGCGACGGCGCAGCACGAGGCGCCGAAGGTCCCGCTGGCGGGGGAGCCGAGCGTGAACCCGTACAAGCAGGGGATCGCGGCGACGGGGCAGGTGGAGGCGGCGACGCGGAACGTGAACATCGCGGCGCCGGAGGGGGCGCTGGTGGTTCGGGTGCTCGCGGAAGTCGGGCAGCGCGTGAAGGCGGGTGACCCGCTCTTCGAACTCGATGCGCGGACGCTGCAGGCGGAACTGATCCGGGCGCGGGGGGCACGGCAATCGGCGGAGGCAACGCTGCGGAAGGTCGAGTTGCAGCCGCGGGCGGAGGAGCTGCCCCCGCTGGAGGCGGAGGTGCTCGCGATGGAGTCGGAGGTCGCCGACTGGCAGGACCAGTACGAGAAGTACGGCCAGGCGCGGGCGCTGGATGCGGCGGGGCAGTACGAGCAGGCCAGGCGCAAGTTTGCGCTCGACGGGGCGAAGGCCAGGCTGGCGGGGGCGAGGGGGAGGCTGTCGCTGCTGAAGGCAGGCGCATGGTCGGCGGAAGTGGACGTGGCGCGGGCGGGGCTGGCCGCGGCGGAGGCGGACATCCGGGCGCTGGAACTGTTGATCGAGCGGCGCACGGTTCGCGCGCCGTTTGACGGCACGGTGCTGAAGCGGAACGTGGAGCCGGGCCAGTTTGCCCCGGCGGACCCTTCGGGGGCGGCGATGGTGCTGGGCGACCTTTCCACGCTGCACGTTCGGGCCCGGGTGGATGAGGAGGACCTGCCGTTGCTCCGGATGGGCGCGCCGGCCCAGGCGCGGGTGCGTGGCCAGAAGGCAATCCTGGTTCCGCTCACGATGATCCGGATTGAGCCGCTGGCGCAGCCGAAGGTGCAACTGTCCGGGGCAACGACCGAACGGGTGGACACCCGCGTGCTGGAAGTGGTGTTCCGGGTGGAGGGGGCCGCCGCGCTCTACCCGGGCCAGTTGGTGGATGTGTTCATCGAGGGCGGGGAGGGGTGAAGGGGCTGAGGCCGGGGCCTCGGCTCGCCTAAACTACCGTGTTCGACGGAACCAACGCCGTCCGGGCGCGGGTGGTCCGCGTCACCGGTCGGCCCTTACGGAGCATCGCTTTCCGCCTTGGAGCGGATGGCGCATACTCGCGGGGGATGGTTGACGCCGCGGGCCTTGCCGGGATGACCGGTTTGAGGCCCCCCACGTCTGTCATCCCACGAGCGTGCGCCAGAGAGCGGTGATCACACGGATGATGCCTGACAATACCGATACGACTCTTTCCAACCCCGATTCGCCCTCCCCTTCCCCCACTTCAACAGTCGATGCCTCACCGGCGCTGGAGGGGGAACGTCCCCCACCGCTTCCCGCGTCGTACATCGGACCGGACGGGCTCGAGCATGCGCCGGACGGCCACGTGGTGGTTCATGGACCGGTGACGGGCGAGCACCCCGCCCCCGTGCCCGAAGCCGTCCCGGTGGGCGAGATCTTTGACCAGAGCACGACGTTTGCGCAGCTCGGGCTTCGCAACAGCGTGCTCAAGGGCATCGAGGCGGCGGGCTTCAAGCAGCCGACGTCGATCCAGGCGCGGCTGATCCCGGTGATCCTGTCCGGACGTGACGTGATCGGCCAGGCCAAGACGGGCACGGGCAAGACCGCGGCGTTCGGACTGCCGCTGTTCCACATGGCGACGCGGAACCTGGCGTTCCAGTCGCTGATCCTGGCGCCGACGCGGGAGCTGGCGATCCAGATTTCGCAGGACCTTCAGGAACTGGGGAAGTTCACGCCGATCCAGGTCGCGCCGATCTACGGCGGGCAGCGGATCAGCTCGCAGGCCAGCCGCCTCCGCAAGGACCCGGAGATCATCGTCGGCACGCCCGGGCGCGTGATGGACATGGTGGAACGGGGGATGCTGCACTTCAAGAACGTGAAGTTCGCCGTGCTGGATGAAGTTGACCGGATGCTCGACATCGGGTTCCGCGAGGACATCCGGAAGATCCTGGGCAAGTGCCCCCCGCCGATGAACGCGGACGGCACGCGCGGACGGCAGACGATTTTCGTTTCCGCCACGCTCTCGCCCGAGATCGAGAAGCTGGCCCGGTCGTACATGCACGACCCGGAGAAGCTGCACATCGCGGCGGGCTCGCTGACGGTCAGCCTGGTGAAGCAGTTCCACCTGCCGGTGCAGCCGTGGGACAAGAAGCGGCTGCTCAAGCACCTGCTGACGCACGAGGAACCGGCGCTGACGGTGGTGTTCTGCCGCCTCAAGCGGTCGTGCGATGAACTGGCGCGGTACCTGACGGAGAAGGGCATCGATGCGCACGCGATCCACGCCGACCTGGGCCAGGGGAAGCGCAACCAGGTCATGCAGAAGCTCCGCAGCGGGCAGCTCGAGGTGCTCATCGCCTCGGACCTGGCCAGCCGCGGGATCGACGTCGAGGGCATCACCCACGTCATCAACTACGACCTGCCGGACGACATCGAGCTCTACGTTCACCGCATCGGCCGGACGGCCCGCGCGGGGCGAGGGGGCGTGGCGTGGTCGTTTGTCACGCCGGACCAGGGCGGGCTGCTGACGGACATTGAGCGGCACATCAACGCCGAGATCCCGAAGCTTGATTACTCGGACTTCGAGCCCGGCCCGGTGCCGGATTGGGTGCAGAAGGAGCGGGAGCAGAAGGAGCGGAACATCGCCAGCAAGGGCAGCCGCTTTGCGACGCCCGCCGCGCCCGCGACACCCGCTCCCGCCGGCCCCGAGGCCGGTGCAGCGCCCGCCATTGCCCCGGACCCGACCAAGTTCCCGGGCGGCATCATTCCCTCGAAGCTGCCGCCGCGGCGGTTGCAGGGGCGGGTCAAGACACGCGGGAGGTAGCGAGGGCATGGCGCGAGCGTGGCGTGTGCTTGTCGTGGCGCTGGCGGCCGTGCTGCTGCTTGGCTGCGCCTCTCCGTATTCAAAGCTTGTTCGCGAGGACTCTCTTCCCGATCTTCGCGCGGCCAAGCACGCCACGCTGAGCCGGCCGGTTCGGACGATCCTGGCGCCGACGCGCGGGCCTGATGGGTCTGAACTGAAGGTGGCGGTCCACCTTTTGGAAGGCGGACAGGCGGATCGGCTGCTGGTGTTCGTGCACGGGGTCTTCGCCGACCACGAGACGTGGCGGTTTGTGGCGGGGAACCTGGCGCGCGATCACGCGGTCTGGCTGGTGGACCTGCCGGGTTGCGGAACGAGCGAGCCGGCGCGGGATGTGGGCGACGAGACGTACACCATTCCCGATGTCGCGGAACGGACGCTGCAGGCCCTTCGGCACTGCCTGGTGACTGCTTCTTCGCCGCGGATCGCGCTGGTGGGCCACTCGTACGGCGCGGCGGTGATTGTGCGGATGTTCAGTGATCCCGGGTTGCGGGAGCGGTACTCGGATGTGGTCCAGCAGGTGGACCGGCTGGTGCTGGTGTCACCCTTGGATGTGGCGCTGAACGCGCCGGCGCCGGTGTACAAGATGATCGCGGAGGCGTCTGCGTTCCGCGTGCGTGCGGCGGTGGTGCTCGGCGAACTGAGACGGCGCATCGCGAAAGCGACGTTCGCCTCGGTGGAGGATCCTTCCAGGGCGTTGAAGGAAGAGGCGGACAAGAAGATCGAGGTGCTGCGAGACTCATCCCGTCGCATCGCCCTGCAGCAGATGATCGCGAAGGCGGTACCGTGGAAGGCCGGGCTTCGGCCGGACTGGGACGCCATCGAGGCGATCGAGGACTCGTACGCGCGGGTGGATCGTGAATGCCTCATCATCGTGGGGATGCGCGATGAGGCCCTGCCGGCGTCGATGGCGTACAAGATGGCCATCCAGCTCCCCCGGTCCTCGTTCGTGCCGCTCAAGGGCATCATGCACTCCCCGCACATCGAGGCCCACGAGCGCTGCGCGACGCTGATCCGCGAGTTCGTCACGACGGGGCGCGTGAACTCGAACGTTCTGACGCCCCGCGGGGAGCACTGAACGACCTGGCTCGTCCGTGCACGCGCGGCGAGGATCTCGCGGCACTACGATCCGTGATGCCGATCACCGACCGAAGCGAGCACCACGCGTGGCTGCTTGATCTGACGCAGCTTCCAACCGCCGCGGGGAAAGAGCGGCGCGTCATCGACTGGATCCGCCGGTGGGTCGAGAACCGCCCGAGCCTGGAACTCACCACGGATGACGCGGGGAACCTGCACATCGCCCCGCGGGGTGTGCGGCCGGAAGGGAGCCCCGTGTACTTCACGGCGCACCTGGACCATCCCGCGTTCACGGTGGAGCGGGTGCTGGGCCCGGGCACGGTCCAGCTCGGCTTTCGCGGCGGGGTGATGGAGGACTACTTCCGCCAGGCCCGTGTGACGGTGCACGCGGGCGGCGGAGCGCCGGTCGGCGGGGTGCTGGGCGAGAAACTCGACCAGCCGGGCCACTTCCCGGCGTACCTGTGCGACCTCGACCGCTCGGCGGAGGTCCGTGTCGGCGATGTGGCGACGTGGGAGCTCCCCCCCGCGGAGATCCGTGATGGCCTGCTGTACACACATGCGTGCGATGACCTGGCGGCGCTGGCCGCGGCGCTGGGCGCGTACGATGCGCTGCTGCGCGAGGGCGCGCTGGGTGCGCCGAACTTCCCCAAGCTGCTCTTTACCCGTGCGGAAGAGATCGGCTTTGTCGGCGCGATCGCGGCCTGCCGGGAGCGGACGATGCCGCCGGGCTCGCGGGTGATCGCGCTCGAGAACAGCCGATCGTTCGAGGATTCGCCGATCGGGGGCGGGCCGATCGTCCGCGTGGGGGACCGGCTGAGCGTGTTCTCGCCGACGCTGACGGGCGCGGTCGCCAAGCGAGCCGAAGAGATCGCCGGTGGCGCTCCCCCCACCGCCTCCCAGAAGTTGTCGCAGTCCCCGGCGTGGAAGTGGCAGCGGAAACTGATGGCCGGGGGCGCGTGCGAGGCGACCGTGTTCTGTTCGTATGGGTACGAGGCGACGTGCCTGTGCCTTCCCCTGGGAAACTACCACAACATGACGGATTTGACCGCTGTTCAGGCGGGGAAGAACACATCACCCGCCCGGATCGGCCCGGAGTTCATCGCGGTTTCGGACTTTGACGGGCTGGTGGATCTGCTGGTCGCCTGCGGGGAACGCCTCGAATCCGCCCCTTCCGTGCGGCAGCGGATCGACAAGCTCTGGACCGACAAGGCGTTCGTGCTTTCGGAGTGAGCGTCGGGGCTGGTATGCTGCTGCTTCAATCCAAAGGAGGTCCCATGCGTTCTGCCCGTCTGTTCAGCTTTGCCGCGCTCGCCGCCGGCACCACGCTCACCGTCCTGTCCGTTGCGACCGCGCAGCCGGAGCGACCCAGCCGCCCCGAGGGCCGCCCGCCCGAAGGCCGTCAGCCCGAAGGTCGGCCCGAAGGCCGGCCCGGCGGCCGGTCCGGTGCAGAGGTACCCAACGTTGAGGCGAGCATGAAGGGCCTGAACCGGGCGCTTCAGCAGCTCCGCGATCAGGTCGGCGATCCGGCGAAGAAGGACGCGTGCCTGAAGCTCATCGGTGATGCGCAGCGCGGGTGCATCAACGCCAAGGCCGGCACGCCGCACCAGGTGGCCGATATCAAGGATGAAGCCGCCAAGGCCAAGGCCGCCGAGTCGTACCGCAAGCACCTGATCGCCGTCGCACGCAAGCTTCTCGACGTCGAGCAGAACATCATGGAGGGCAAGGGCGATGCGGCCCGCGCCGGCATTTCGGAACTGTTGAAGATGCGTGATGCGGGCCACGAGGAGTTCGGCGTCGATTGAGAACCCGCCTGGTCAAGCCCCTTGTCCCGTTCCTCCTGCTCGCCGTGCTGGGGCTTGGCGCGGCGAAACTGGGCCGATCATCGCCCGCCGCCGATATCGCCTCGGCGGCGGGCGCTTTTTTGGAATCGCTCTCCCCCGAGTTGCGGGCCGCGGCGGTGCGTTCGTTCGACGACCCGGCGAGGCTTGATTGGCACTTCGTTCCCCGCGCCCGTCCCGGCGTTACCTTCGCGCAGATGGACGCCGGCCAGCGGACGGCGGCGCGGAACCTGCTGCGTGCGGCGCTTTCGTCGCGGGGCATGCTCAAGGCCGAGGGGATCATGGCGCTCGACGGGGTGCTGCGGGAGATGGAACGGGCCGCGGGCGGGGACGGCGCTTCGCGCGACCCACTGGCGTACACGATCGCCGTGTACGGAACGCCGGGCGGGGCCTCGCCGTGGGGCTGGAAGATCGAGGGCCATCACCTGTCCTTGAACTTCACGTTCCCCGGGGGTGAGGCCGTGGCGCACACGCCCGCTTTCATGGGCACAAACCCCGCGACAGTCGCCCATGGTCCGCAGGCCGGGCTCCGGGTGCTGTCCCGCGAGGAGGACCTGGGCCGGGCGCTGGCGCGATCGCTGACGGAAGCGCAGCGGGTTGAGGGCATCCTCTCCGGGCAGGTGCCAAGCGACATCCTGACCATGCCCGGGAGAGGCCTGGATGCCGCGCCGGCACGGGGGCTGCGCCATTCCGATCTGGATGCTTCGCAGCAGGCACTTCTGCTCGAACTCATCGAGGAGTTCGCGGGGAACCTGCGGCGGGAACTGGCCTCGGCGGAGATGGAGCGCATCCGCGCCGCCGGGCTGGCGGACGTTCGCTTTGCCTGGGCCGGTGAGTTGCTTCCGGGGCGCCCGCACTACTACCGGATATCGGGGCCCACGTTCGTCATCGAGTACGACAACACCGCGAACAACGCGAACCACGTGCACACGGTCTGGCACGACCGCGAACGCAACTTCGGGCAGGACCTCCTCCGCCAGCACTATGAGCACGGGCACCCGCACCGGTAATCCCGCGCGGCGCTACTTCTTTTCGGAAGGCTTGAAAATGTTCTGGAGCCCCTCGCGTATGAGGCGGTCGGGGCGGAGCAGGGTGCGCCCGGTTTCGGTCAGGAAGAGCTCGATGTCCGGCTCGGTCTTGGCATCGGCGAACCCGCCGCGGGTTCGGAAGGGGACCATCGTGGCCTGCTCGATGAAAGGCACAGCGCCGGTGAGGAGGCGTCCGAGGCCGGTGTTGAAGGCGCCGGCGGCTTCATCCGTCAGGGCGCCGAAGGGGATGTATGTGACAATGTCCAGGCGGCGATTGACAAGGTCCACCGTGCCGCGGGTGTCGAACGTGAAGTCACCAAGGGGGACCTTCCATCGCGCGTAGGTGAGCACGCCGTCCTTGATGCTCAGGGTGAGGGGTTGAAGACGGCGGCCGACCATCCCCGTCTCCCGTTGCTTGGTGGCGCGGAGGATGGCCCCGAACACACCGCTGGTCTCGAAGCGCGCGGTGCCCAGCTCGACCGTGAAGTCGCCGTTGAATTTTTCGAGGTGCCCATCCAGGGGCACGCGGAGTCCCGTCACCTTCACCTGCGCCGGGCCGTCTTCGGCTCGCTTCTCGAAGGTGCCGATGAGCGGCATGCCGGAGAGGAGCATCCGGCCGAGGTCCGATGTAACGGTGTGCAACGTGATCCTGGGCTCGCCTTCGGCGATGAACGTGCCGCCGGTGAACTCGCCGGAGAGTTCCATTTCCGCGCGGGGTGACGTCATCGTGACGATCAGCTTTCCGCTCGCCTGGCTGGCCCCCTGCGTCCGGACCGTGACGGCGACGATCGGCCCGAGGGCCTCGGCGAGCAGACCGTCCTGATTCGCCAGAGCATCGAGTACGGCGGAAGGGGCGTTGTAGATGTCCCCCGTCATGGACACGACCGCGCTGTCCGGCGTTGGGTTGCCCTGACCGTCGGCGATGCGGTACACGCCGCCTTGGAGCAGGAGCGCCGGCGCGTTTCCCGGGCCTCCACCAGCGCCGAGGTCCTCGGCCCGAAGGCTGAAGCCGAGCACCCCCGGCTCGTGTCCGCCGATGGTCCGGAAGGCCAGCTTCTGCAGCGTGGCCGCCTTCTTCCCTCCGTTCCCCACGGCCACGGCGACCTTGGGCGCCTCGACCTGCACATCCAGTTCAAAGACTCCAAGCGCCAGGCGCGGCACGTTCCCCATCGGGACGGCGAGCTTCAGAACCCGGACGGTCAACTCCGGCGTCTCCGTCACACGCAGCGAATCCGGCTCGATCGGCTCGCCCGCGCGCTGGGCCGCGAGCGCGTACTCGTTCAGCCACGTCGGGTCCGGCGTCCACCGGGCCACCATGGGCGACTGGATGGCGAGGCGTCGCTCATCGCCCGTGAGTTTCAACGGCTGGGAAGTGGTCAGGCGTGGCGAAGCGATGGCGAGCTGGGCTGTTGCTCCGGCCCATGGAGCCTGACCTTCCTTCACTTCAGCCCGCACCTGCAACTTGAGGTTCGCCTTTTCTCCGACCGCGCCAGTCATGAACCCGGGCTTGCCGAGCACGGCATCGACCCCGGCCGCGTTTGACACATCCATGGTGACTTCGCCCTGCGCCGCTCCGCTGGGTTGAGTGCCGGCCATCGGCACGGAAGCCGAACCCAGCACGCTCGCGAAGGACTCCTTTGACGGACCGGCCAAGGTGCCCTGGAACTTCAGCGCCGCCTGCCGCGGCGCGGAGTCGCCCAGGGACGCCAAGGGGAACTGAACATTCATCGCCGTATCGCGGACCGTGGCCTGCATCGACGGCTGCATGCCCGGGGGACGAATATCGCCTCGGAGGTCGATCTGGAGTTCCGCAACCCCAGCGCCTGACCAATCTGGAGCGCCGGAGCGGAGCGGCACGGAGACGGGCGCAAGCCTGACCACCGTCTCCGCCGGGCCCGCCAGGGATGGAAGAGACGTCGAGCCCGGTGCGAAGCGGTCGATCCATCGGGCGGCGACTTCCGGCGTCAGCGTTGCCTTCAGGCTGGCGGTCTGAAGCTGCACCTGACGCTCGCTGACGAGGGAGACAATGGAGGATTCGACGAGCGAGGACTTGGCCGAAAGCGATACGCGCGATGCGCGATCGGGCGCCGGCGAGGCGGTCAGCTCCGCCGTCATGCTCTGGCCGATCGAGTCTGCGATCAGGCGATCCAGCCCGGTTTCCTCGCCGAGCCAGAGCGAGGCGAGAGTGGTCGGCAGGGCGGTGAAGCGCAAAGCGCCCTCGGGAACAAGTGCATCACTCTCCCACGGGCCGGTGCCCTTCAACCGCGGGAACTCGAATCGTCCCTGGAACGCGACGGCCTGCCCGTCGTGGGAGCCCGTTCCGTCCACACGAAGCCGCGGCGGCTCTCCAGCCGGTCGCTTCGCCGCCAGCACAATCCTGTTGATCTGCAGGGGGTCGGCTCGCACGCCATGCGGCAGCAGGGACAACTCCCCCACCGCTGCCTCGATCTCGCCCGTCACGGATTCCACGGGCCGCTGGAGATCAAGCGTCACGCCCCGTGCCGCGACCGTCACCAGCCCGCCCGGCGACACGTCAAGACCAGCAGATTCCAGCTTCGACCCCACGAGGGCTCGCGGCGAACGCAGCGTCGCCTCGCCTGAAATCGAGGCCACCGTTCCATCCACACGCGACTGCAAGTTCCCTTGAAGGCCATCGCTCGAGACCTCGGCGGTGATCTCCGTACTTTTGCCCTCGGCACCCGGCTTTGCGGTCAACACGAAGCTCGCACGCGGCCCGACACCCGCGACCAGGTCGATGCCGAGCGGTTGCACGAGCGGCTGCCATACGGCCGTCGCCACATCCATCACGCGGGCCTGGCCTTCCACGAGAGGCACCCCTGACCTCCACGCGCCGCCCGCCTCGAGCAACTCGCGCACCGTCGCATCG
The DNA here is from genome assembly GCA_019636625.1 of Phycisphaeraceae bacterium. Taxonomy (GTDB): domain Bacteria; phylum Planctomycetota; class Phycisphaerae; order Phycisphaerales; family UBA1924; genus JAHBXE01. The sequence continues at coordinate 68,550 of JAHBXE010000002.1, read as the reverse complement.
GCCTCGATCCTCGCCGCCGCGGCGTTGTCGATGCTCATTCCGGTGTTCACCTTGGTGCTGATTCCACCGGCGAGCGTCTCGCTGCGGATCGACGCCTCCACGGGACCGATGGACACCAAGCGCGGCGGGGCGCCGGGCGTTTCCTGCCAAGCCAGCGCCGCCGTTGTCGTCTTCAAACCGGCATCGAGTGCCACCCCGCGGAGATCAACGCGGCCGGAGGGCAAGGGCACACGCAGTGACCCGATCGTGAGGTCAACCCCCGGGTAGCTCTCCACGCGGAGCGCCGCCCCATCGGTCGCCGTCGCGCCCAGGAGCGATGTCGCCGCGGAAACCGCGGCACCGGAGGCGTTGAGCGTCGCCGGAGAAGCCAGGGAAATGATCCCCTTCTCGCTCCGCACGGCAACCGCGGCCCGCACGCCGCGGCTCGTCCACGCGAAGGTCGCCCGGCCATGCTCGAGGCCACCCTCGGCGTGCGCTGTGATCCGTGCCGTTTCGCCGACACCTTGGGCCAAGCTCGCGCCGACACCGCTGAGGACACCCGCGATGTCCATCGCCACATCGGTGAGGTCCACGTTGATCGTGGCGACGGCCCGGTCCGGGGTTAGGTTGCCGGCGCCGTCGACCAAATCGCGGACGGTCGCCTCGGCACGGAGGATGCCCGCGGGCACCGCCTTGGGTGTCTCACCCGCGCCGGCCGCCGCGAGGCTCACGGCTTCGGCGTTGAGCGAGGCGGAAACCACGCCGCCCGCGTACGCCGCGTTTCCCTTGATGTCGTTGACGCGCACTTCGCGACCGGTGGCCTGATCGAGAAGCCGGAATGATGTCAGATCGAGATTGAACGTGGCGGCGAGCCCGAGCGGCAGCTTCGCACGGGCCGATCCGCCGGCGCCTGGTTGGCCGCTTCCGCCCGATGCAGGGGCGGATGTCCGCACGAGATCATCGAGCGTCGTCCGTCCGTCCGCGAATCGGGTCACCGTTGCTTCGCCGGTCAGGGACACTGTGCCCAGGTCCATTGGTGACAGTCCGACCGCCGCCGCCGCGAGCGAGAGCAAGCCGCGCTGCACGCCGATCCGCACCGAGGCGACCCGCTCCCCCTTGGCATCGACGACCGTCACCGGCCCGACGCCCTGCGCACCGAACCAAGACAGCGAAACCCCGCCGACCTCCACCTTGCCGTTGATCGCCTGGTTGCCCGCCTCCTGCAGGCTTGACCGTACGATCGCGCCGCCGATGAACGGCCCGAGCAGCGCCGCCGCGGCCACAAGGCACGCAACCAAACCGATGGCCCACAGCAGCAGCCTGCGCCCCCGCCGCCCTGGGCGGCCCGACCCCGCCGTGCCTTCGCTCGTGACCGTCATCGCCGCCGCCTCCCGTGATCGTTCTATCCGAAGGTTGGATGCGCTCGGGGCATTGTTGCTCCCACCAACGAAAACGCCCCGGGTCCCGGGGCGTCAAATCGGCGGTTTCCCTGCCCCGTGGGCGGCGTGGATCGGGCGTCAGGTTTCCTCGGCCTTGCCGATCTGCCACTCTTCGAGTTCGATCGGGGCCTGTCGGCCGAAGATGGTCACCAGCACGCGGACAAGGCCCTTCTCCGGCAGCAGCTCGTCGACCGTGCCCTCGTACCCCTGGAAGGGGCCTTCCTTGATAAGCACGTTCTCGCCCTTCTCGAAGACCATCTTGACCGAGGGCTGGTCCTCGGGCTTGCGCGAGTCCTTGAGCATCTTCTCAATCTCGTGCTCCTTCATCGGCGTGGGCCGTCCGGCCGTGCCGACAAAGTCCCCCACGCCCGTCGTCTCCTTGATCAGGAAGAACACATCCTGCGGGATGCGCCCGTCGGGTTCGAGCTGCATTTCCACGAAGACGTAGCCGGGGTACAGCTTGGTCTCGGTGATCTTCTGCTTGCCGGCCTTGATCGTCTTGGTCTTCTCGGTCGGCACCAGAATGCGACCGACGAGGTGCGTCATGTTCTCGATCTTCACCTTGCGCAGCAGTGTCTCGCGGACCGAGCTCTCCTTGTTCGAAGCGACCCGCAGCACGAACCAGTTCATCCCCGCCTGGCGGATGGGCTCATCCGGGCCGAGCACGTCCCCCTTCTCCTTGACTTCCTTCTTCGGTTCCTCGGCCGCGGTCTGCACGGGCGGTGTGTTGGTTGTTTCTTCGCTCATGTCTGATTCCTCTCGCGGTCGCCCGTGAAGATCACTTCTGCAGCACACCGATCAACTTGAAGAACTGGGCAAAGGCCGAGTCCACCAGGAACAGCCCCGCCACCAGCAGAACGCACCAGATGATGACGACCTTCGTCGAGCCGATGATGTCCTTGCGCGTGGACCAGTTGACTTTCTTCATCTCCCCATCGGTGGCGATCAGGAAGTCCACCGTGCGCGGGTTGGCGCCGACGAACCAGTAGATGGCGATCAGGCCCACGATCACCAGCACCCCCACGCCCGCGGCTTGCACGTACAGGATCTCGATGACCGCCTTGCCTCGGGGCGAACCGTCAAGAACCATGACCTCCGGCCCCCCCGTCGCCAGCGCCAGACCGTGCACCTGGCTGGCATCCGTCCCCTTCTTCAGCGTGAACTTCTTCACGACGATCTGCGTGCCCATGGGGATGGTTGAAACCGACTGAACCTCCGCCGTGCCGAGCTCCGGTGGCTTGTCGCCGGGCTGGGCCGCCTGCCCCAGGAGCGTCACCTGCGTCCCCGTCGCGAGCGTGGGTGAAGACTGGCCCGAGGCGGGATTGGCCACCATGGTCCACGTCGGCTTGGGAAGATCGACGGTGCTCAGCGACTCACCAAGCCACGCGCACCCGACCGCGATGATGATCCCCGCGAACGCGGCGGTCAGCACGCGGACCCAGTACCCCTGGCCCTTCTTGTAGATGCCGAATCGCATACCTGTTGTTCCCTTCAAACACGCCGGGAGGGACTTGAACCCGCAACCTGCGGATTTGGAATCCGCTGCTCTACCAGTTGAGCTACCGGCGTCCGACCAAGTGATGAGGCCTGAGTGCCGGGTGCTGAGAACTGAACAACGCAGTTCTCAGCACCCGGCACGGGGCACTCATTACTTCTTCTTCACCTTGTGCAGCGTGTGCTTCCGCACGCGCGGCGAGTACTTCTTCAGGCCCTCTTTCAGGCCCTCGGGCATCCCGCCCTTGGTGTTCACCTCGGTGCGGTAGTTCAGATCCCCGGTCTCCGTGCATTGCAGCCACAGGTACTCCCGGGCCGCTGCCTTCTTCTTCGCCATGTTCCGTACCTCGTTTCGCCCCGGTGCCGCCCGGGGTAAGCCACCGATCCACCTCAGAAAAGCGGCCCGTCAGCGGGAGGCTGACGGGCCGAACATTCTAGGCCTGTATGCCGCGAAATCAGGCCGCGGCGTATGTCGCGTTCCGGGGTTCGGAACGCCCGAGAAGCTCACCGCGGAGCGGTGAGCCTAAACCAACTCAGGCGATGATCTCCGTGACGACGCCCGACCCGATGGTCCGGCCACCTTCGCGGACGGCGAAGCGGAGGCCCTTCTCCATCGCGACAGGCTTGTCGCCCAGGTCGACTTCCATTTCGATGTTGTCGCCGGGCATGCACATCTCGGCCCCGCCGAGGAGCTTGACCGTGCCCGTCACGTCCGTGGTGCGGAAGTAGAACTGCGGGCGGTAGTTGGAGAAGAACGGCGTGTGACGGCCACCCTCTTCCTTGGTGAGCACGTAGACCTCGCCCTTGAACTTCGTGTGGGGCTTGATCGAGCCCGGCTTGCAGATGACCTGGCCACGCTCGATGCCGTCCTTTTCGACACCACGCAGGAGCACGCCGACGTTCTCGCCCGCGCGCCCTTCATCGAGCGTCTTCTGGAACATTTCGATGCCGGTGATGACCGTCTTGGTGGGCTCCTTGCGGATACCGACGATTTCAACCGGGTCGTTGATCTTGCACACGCCGCGCTCGATACGGCCCGTCGCGACCGTACCACGGCCCTTGATCGAGAACACGTCTTCGACGCTCATGAGGAAGGGCTTGTCGTGCTCGCGGGGCGGCTCGGGGATGAAGCTGTCGATCGCGTCGAAGAGATCGTCGATGGGCTTGCAGGCCGCGTCGTCCTTCGGGTTCTCAAGGGCGAGCTTCGACTGCCCGCGGATCACGGGCGTCTTGTCGCCGGGGAAGCCGTACTTCTTGAGCAGCTCGCGGACTTCCAGCTCGACCAGGTCGAGCAGTTCCGGATCGTCCACGAGGTCGATCTTGTTCAGGAACACCACGATGTGCGGCACACCGACCTGGCGGGCCAGGAGCACGTGCTCGCGGGTCTGCGGCATCGGGCCGTCGGCCGCGGACACCACCAGGATGGCGCCGTCCATCTGGGCGGCGCCGGTGATCATGTTCTTCACGAAGTCGGCGTGGCCGGGGCAGTCCACGTGGGCGTAGTGGCGGTTCTTCGTCTCGTACTCCGTGTGGGACGAGGCGATCGTCACCGTCTTGTTGGCGTCGCGGACCGTACCACCCTTGGTGATTTCCGCGTAGCTCTTGATGATGCCGCCGAACTTCGCCGCGGAGCGTGCCGACAGCGCGGCCGTAAGCGTGGACTTGCCGTGGTCGATGTGACCGATGGTTCCAACGTTCACGTGCGGCTTGGTTCTCTCGAATACACCCTTGGCCATCGCTTCGCTCCCAATCTTCTGTGGACCCGTTCGGGTCCCGCTTGTGCTCCCAAATCAGGGAGCAAGTCTAGACCGATCACCTGTACAAACCCACCAGTCAAACACCCCCGCCGGTCGGCGGGCCGAAAGAGCCGCTGATGGGACTTGAACCCACGACCTCTCCCTTACCAAGGGAGTGCTCTACCACTGAGCTACGGCGGCGCCATCCGCCCGCCGGGTATGGCCTTTGATAGCCTACCGGGCGAGCGAGGATGATACGCGCGGGGCGGGAACGGTCAAATCCCCCTGTCGTCCACTTGACGGGCCCCGAGAAGCGACATCCCGCGGGCCCCGGATCGCGAGCCTTGCCGTTCCTCCAATCGGCCGGGGGAGTCAAACTCTCTGTTTTCCCGGATGGATCACGTGGGGATGCCGCGGGGAGTGCGGTAAGCTGGAACCCCACGAGACCAAGCCACATGCCCTCTGACGTGTTTCCACAGACCCTCTCGACCTGGATCCGCGACCGGCTCCTCGACGGCAGCGGCGGTGGTCGGCGCGAGGTCGACCGCCACGTCATGGAGGTGTACGCCTTCCCGCTCCGCGTGTACTTCCTCGGGACCCGGGATCGCGCGCTGGGCGAGCCCGACGAGGTGATTCAGGGATTCTTTGCCGACCGCCTCGCACGGCCGGAGTTTTTCGCCCAGTGGCAGGCCAGCGGACTCCCCCTCCGCCGCTGGCTGATGAACGCGCTCAACTTCTACCTCAAGGAACTCCGCCGCCAGAATCAGCGGGGCCATCCGGGCGGCGAGGCCGACACGTCCGAACCTGAAGCGCCCGGCGCCGACCCCGCGGCCGAGGTTGACCGGGCCTTTGTCGTCTCCATGGTCCGTGCCGCCCTGCGCAACGTGCAGCGCGACTGCGATCTCAACGGCCTGGGACCGCACTGGACCTCCTTCTTCGAGCACTTCTCCCTCGACCGGGCCTACGCCGACATCGGCAAGGACCTCGGCGTTGATGCCGCCCGGGCGATGGTCATGGCCCGCACCGTCCGCCACCGCTTCCAGGCCGAGCTCCGCCGCATGCTCAGCATCGACGGACCCCACGGCGAGATCGATCAGACAATCCTCAGTTTCGTGGAAGGAGGCCGCTCGTGAGCGAGAAGCCCAAGCCCGCGACCACCAACGCCGATCTCTCCCCCGACCTCGCGACCCGCATGCTCCGCCTGGGCATGGTCGGCCCGCGTCGCGGTGTCGACGACGTCATCGATCGCCTCCGCACGCCCGACGGCTGGCAGTGGTGGGAAGGCTGCATGAGCGAGCTGGGCGAGGGCTCCGCCGCCGATGCCGCGACGCGGCTGGTCAAGGGCAGGGCCGACCTGGCGTTCATCACCAGCGCCAAGGAACTCCACAAGTCACGCATGGCGGCGGGCAACCCGGTGCCGCAGCGGCTCGCTTCCATGGCGGCGTACTACGCCTGTATCGCCGCCGCCCTGGTCCACCACAAGAAAGCCATCACCGGCCAGAGCCCGGAGTTGCTCTCCGAAGCCTTGGCCGACCTGGCCGCATCCACACCCGAGCCCTGGTCCGACCTGATCGGGAAGGCAGCGCTGACGCTCTCGAAGGACAAGTGATCCTGCAACTGCCCCGCCCACCCTCGCGGGCGAGCGGGGCCTCTCATCACTCCCCTCGTGTCCCGAGGGGCCCCCTCACCCTCCCCCATCCCCACCCCTCCGTTCCGAGTGAGAGCCGGTCCGGTTGTCCGTGCGCTGCTCGACCCGAAAAACAGGGTTCCGGATGCGTATAACCTGTTGCGGTACAGGCAGAAAGAACTCCCCCACCCCTCACGCGTCGAACCCTTTGGCCGCGGCGCCGCACCCCGGCGCTACACTTGCCGCTCCGGCATGGTTGCCGGTGTCGATTCCGCCCACGATGGGCGTCTGGAGTTCTCTCATGAAACTGCGCAAGCTCTTGGGATCGGCCCTTCTCGTCACGTCCCTGTTCGCCGCCTCGTCGGCTCTCGGCCAGGACAAGCCCGCGGCCACTCCGCCGGCCGGCGAGCAACCCGCACAGCCGACCCCCAAGGCGGAGGCCGCCATGGTGTACGTGTTGATGAAAACGAGCAAGGGCGACATCACCCTCGAACTGAACCAGGAGAAGGCGCCGATCACGGTCGCCAACTTCTTGAGCTACGTCGATAAGAAGCACTACGACGGCACGATTTTCCACCGGATCATTTCCAACTTCATGATCCAGGGCGGCGGTCTTGACGCCGCGGGCAAGGAGAAGAAGACGGACAAGCCCATCCGCAACGAGTGGCAGAACGGCCTGAAGAACCAGAAGTACACGATCGCCATGGCCCGCAAGGGGGGCCTGCCCGATGGCCCGGACTCCGCCACCAGCCAGTTCTTCATCAACGTGGTCGACAACGCCGGCCTTGACCGCCCGCAGCGCGACGGCGCCGCGTACGCCGTCTTCGGCAAGGTTGTCGCCGGGTTCGAAACGGTCGAGAAGATCAAGAACGTCCCCGTTGTGCCCAACGAGTACGGCGAGCAGAGCAAGCCCACCGAGGTCGTCAAGATCGACGCGGTGCGCCGCATGACGCCGGAGGAAGTCTCCGCCATCAAGGGCGGCCGATAACCGACGCGTCTTTCCGATGGGTCCTTCCCACGACACGCACCCGCGTGCCCTCCCGAAAGGGGGAGCACGCGGGTTATCGTTTCCGCCGGCGCAGACGGTTGCCCACGCCACAATCACCCGGCCCCGAACTGGCTCTCGCCGCGATCCGGGGTAGTCTTGGAAGAAGTCAGCACAGGAGCGATGCGATGACATCCCCGGAGCATGCCGCCTTGGACCACCTCCCCTACTACCGGGAGTACATGGACCAGATCCTCAAGCCGCGCATCGTGAAGATTGTCGAGGAAGTCCGCGCCTCGCTCGCCACGCACGCGTGGAACGAGATCCTGGAGCGAATGGCGGAGGATCAGAACGCCGGCGGGTCCACCGACGCGGCGACCATCCAGAAGATGCGCACGCTGCTCGAGCAGACGCTCGGGCTTCGCCTCGGCGTGAGCCTCGATGCGGAGTTCTCGGACGGCACCGCCCCCCGCCCACAAGGTAGCGAGACGGTGCGTCGGGCCGACCAGGTGGAAGTCATCGACCGGAGTCCTTTCCCGGACAATCCGCTGGCCCGGGCCGTCGGCGGTCTGCGCCGCAACGGCCGGTAGGTTCCCTACGCTTCCTTCCCGTGGGGAAAGGGAGCGAGCCCATGAAACACGTGCAGACCCGGTCGGCCCTTCTGGCTCTTGCCGCTGGAGCCTCCGTCGCCCTCGGACAGGCCGCCCAGAAGGCCGCGTTTGTCGGCAACAACGGCAACATCGAGGGCAGCGTCACCTCGTACACGTTCTCGCCCGCCGGCGTGCCGCAGTTTGTCGCCAAGGTCATCACCGGCTCCGGCACCAACAACCCGGGCAACAACGTCTATGGCATCGCGCTCTCCCCGGACGGGCGGTACCTGGCCACCACGCACACCACGGCCAGCACCACCGTCGAGCGCGTCACCATGTTCCGCGTCAACGCCGACGCCACGCTCACGCACATCGACAACTTCACGACCCCCGACAGCCCGCTGGACGCCGTCTGGCTCCGCAACGATGTGATCGCCGTCACCCGCACCAACACGTCACTCGCCAACCTTGTCTACGTGTATCGCTTCGACGGCACGACATTCACCCAGATCGACCAGGAAAGCGCGGGCGTGTTTACCGCTTACCTCGAACTCTCCCCGGATGGTCAGTGGCTTGTCGCCGCGGACTCCACGGGTCTCACCCTTCGTTCCTACCGCGTCGAGTTGGATGGAACGCTCACGCCGGGCACGACGATCGGGACCGGAACCTACGTCCTCGACCCGGGATTCACCCGCGAGGGACGCCTCCGCCTCTATGGCGGCGGCGGCATCAGCGGCGGGAGCAACAAGATCCCGGCCTTCGACTTCAACCCCAACGACGGCTCGATGTCCTCGCTCCCCAACGCCCCGTACACCTCCCCCGGCAGCAGCCCCTCCCCCAAGCTGGCCGTTCACGCGCCGAACCCCAACTTCATGATCATCGGCCACGGCACCTCCGCCGAGATCCGTACCTTCGCCATGGACCCCATCTCGGGCGACCTCACCGACACCGGCTTTGCCTTCGACGTCGGCATCCAGGGCTCGCTCGGCACCGTCGCGGTTCTCGGCGACTGGATTCTCGCCACGGACAACTTCGACGGCACGACCGGCCTCTACTCCTTCAGCCTCGGGCCCAATGGCCAACTCAACATGAACGGCACGCTCGTGAGTTCGCAGGGCACCGCGCCCCGCGGCATCGCCCCGTGGAACCCGCCCGCCACGTGCTACGCCAACTGCGACGGCTCGACGGGCACGCCGGTGCTCACCGCCAACGACTTCCAGTGCTTCCTCAACAAGTTCGCCAGCGCGGACCCCTACGCCAACTGCGACGGCTCCACGGGCAATCCGCTCCTGACCGCCAACGACTTCCAGTGTTTCCTCAACAAGTTCGCCACCGGCTGCACCTGAGCCCTTCGGCCCCGCTCGGCTACCCTTGACCATGCCACGATCCTGCCGCGTCGACGATGTCCTGATCGCCGCCGACCAACCCCTCGCCATCATCGCCGGCCCGTGCGTGCTCGAGTCCCTTGAACTCGGCCTCACCGTGGGGCGCGCCGTCGCCGCGACCTGCCGCGATCTTGGCCTTTCCTACATCTTCAAGGCGTCCTTCGACAAGGCCAACCGCTCGTCCATCAACTCCGCCCGGGGCCCGGGGCTCGAGAAGGGCCTTGCCTGGATGAAGACGATCCGCGCTGAACTTGGTGTTCCCATCACCACGGACATCCACGAACCAGCCCAGGCCGCCCCCGTCGCCGCCGTGGTGGACCTGCTTCAGATCCCCGCGTTCCTGTGCCGCCAGACGGACCTCCTGATCGCCGCCGGGCGCGCCGCGGCGCAGCACCGGCGCGCCGTCAATGTGAAGAAGGGCCAGTTCATGTCCCCCGGGGAGATGGGCGGGGCCGTCCGCAAGCTCGGCGAGGCGGGCTGCTCCAACGTGCTCCTTACGGAGCGAGGCACGTTCTTCGGTTATGGCCGCCTCGTCAACGACTTCCTTGGCCTGGGCGACCTGATGAACCTGGACACGAGCACGTTCGACACGCTCGGCAGCCCCCCCGTCTGCTTCGATGTCACCCATTCCACGCAACTCCCCGGCGCTGGCGAGCAGACCGGGGGCCGCCCCGATCGCGCCCCTCTCCTGGCCCGGGCGGCCGCGGCCGCCGGAGTCCATGCCCTCTTCATCGAGTGTCATCCCGAGCCCAAGAAGGCGATGAGCGACTCGAGCACGATGATCGCCCTCGCCGAGGTGCCCGGACTTCTCGCGGTGGTCTCGCGGATCCGCGCGGCGTTGGCGGACTGAGACCCCGGCTCTCCTGTCCCTCCTGCCTGTGACCGGCGATCCTTCGACTCCCTACCATGCGTCCGCATGTCCAAACCGCACAAGCTCGTCATCATCGGCTCAGGACCCTCCGGCTGGACCGCGGCGATCTACGCCGCGCGGGCCCAGCTCCAGCCCGTGGTCTACATCGGCGTTCCCAAGGCCGACCCGGGCCCCATCCTCCCCGGCGGCCAGCTCATGCTCACCACCGAGGTCGAGAACTACCCCGGCTTCGAGCATGGCATCAAGGGCCCCGAAATGATGGACATCTTCCAGAAGCAGGCCGTCCGCTTCGGGTCCACCGTCATCGGCGAGGACATCACCCGCTGCGAGTTCGCAGGGGTGGAGCTGCCGCTCCGCGGCGGCGGCTCTTCTTCCTCGAACCCCGCCGCGGAGCGGCGGGGCCACCCAGAGAGCCACCCCGCCGTTCACATGCTGCACACCTCCGGCGGCAAGACCATTCATGCCCACGCCGTCATCATCGCCACGGGCGCGACCGCCAACTGGCTGGGCCTTCCGAACGAGCAGCGCCTCGCCACCCAGGGCGGCGGGGTTTCCGCCTGCGCTGTCTGCGACGGTGCACTGCCCGCCTTTCGCAACCAGCGACTCCTGGTCGTCGGTGGCGGCGACACCGCCCTTGAGGAAGCCACGTACCTCACGAAGTTTGCGTCGGAGGTCTTCATCATCCACCGGCGAGACAAGCTTCGCGCCAGCAAGATCATGCAGGACCGCTACTTCTCCCGCCCCAACGCCAAGGTGCTGTGGAACAAGCAGGTTGTTGATGTCCTCGGGCAGGAGATGATCACCGGCGTCCGGCTTCAGGACACCGTGACCGGTGAATCCAGCACGCTCGACTGCAAGGGCCTGTTCATCGCGATCGGCCACACCCCCGCGACCAAGTTCCTCAAGGGCTCCGGCCTCGAGTTCGATGAGAACGGATACATCCACCTCAAGAACCGGAACAGTTACACCAACATTCCCGGCGTCTTCGCCGCGGGCGATGTCGCCGACCACGAGTACCGTCAGGCCGTGACCGCGGCGGGCATGGGCTGCATGGCCGCGCTGGACGCGGAGCGCTGGCTCGCGGCGCGGGGTGTCGATTGATCGGTGCTGGCGCCATCCGAACGCAACTGGATGCAAACGGCTTTGCGCTCGTTCCGGGCCTGATCGAGCGAGGTGAAGCGACGACCATTGCCGCTTTGTGCCCCGACCACTCCAACGGCGGTCTACGCAATGCGCTGACCGAAGCGCCGGCGCTACGCCGCCTCGTCAGCTCCCCGAGCGTCCGCTCGCTCATGACCGCCCTGCTTTCGGAAACGCCGATACTCAGCCGCGTGATTCTGTTCGACAAGTCACCGAACGCCAACTGGAGTCTTGGCTTCCACCAGGACATCGTCATCGCTGTTCGCGAGCGGTTCGATGTGGAGGGTTTCGGCCCGTGGTCCACGAAGTCCGGAGTCCCCCACGTCCGTCCGCCCGCCTCCGTGCTCGCGGACATGGTCACTCTGAGGATCCACCTGGACGACTGCGGCCCCGACAACGGGGCGCTACAAGTCATTCCCGGCTCCCATCGTTCAGGCTATTTGGATGAAGCCGCAGTTGCGGAGTGGGTTCGCCAACCCGCGGTCACCTGCACCGCTCGCGCCGGTGATGCCGTTGTCATGCGCCCCTTGGTGCTCCACGCTTCCGGAAAGGCCGTGGCGCCCTCGCACCGGCGCATCGCGCACTTCGAGTTTGCACCTCGTCCGCTGCCGCTTCCACTCCGATGGAACTCGCCCCTCAGTGCTGATTCGCCGCCGAGCTCGGCAGGTCATCTTCCCCAAAGAGCCTGAAGTTCTTCCGTCGCAGGATCTGCCCCGCCAGCGTCAGGTCATCGACCGCCAGCGCGATCGTCGGCGTCCCGTTGGGCCGCAGCATCAGCGGGTACGCGAAGTGGATGTTCAACTCCGCTCCCAGCAGCGAAAGGCATAGGCTCGAGAGCGTGTGCCCCTGCGACAGTTCCACGATCAGGATGTCCGTCTCCGAGAACGCCAGTTTGTTCTCGCGGAGCATCTCCCTCGCCTTCCGCGACGAGTTCGTGATCAGACGCACGATCGAGCAGTCGCTCGCCTCATGAACGGAAATCGCCGCCACTTGGCACGCCGAGCCGTCGAACAGCTCCACCAGGTCCAGCAGCTTCCCCACCTTGTTCGGCAGGAATACTGAGAACTGCGTCACCATCGGCGGCGCATACCCCTGCGTCGTTTCCAGCGGCGTCGGTGCCTGGCTCATGCCCTGTGTCCCGAACACACGCGGCGGACTCTGCCGCGCTGTGCCCCGGTCCCGCGAGAATGACCGTCAACCCGGGCGCCGACCACTTCGACGCCCACCTCACCCGACCCTACGTCCCAGAATACCACACCCGGAACGCTTTCCGCAAGGCAAAACCGCCCCCGTCAAGCCTTTGCGCTCCCCCACGCCCCCCCACGCCCCCCCACGGCCTCCGCGGGCCCGACCCATCGGAACGCCAACGGCAGTTTTTGCGCGGCGATCAGGCCGAGAAACTCGAGCCGCACCCGCAGGAGCTGGTCGCGTTGGGGTTCTGGAAGACGAACCCGCGGCCCATGATCTCATCCCGGAAGTCGATCGTTGTCCCGTTCAGGTACAGGAGGCTCTTGGGGTCGCAGATGATCTTCACCCCGTGCTGCTCGAACACCTCGTCCGTGTCCTTCTGCGATTCCGTCAGGTCCAGCACGTAGCTGAAGCCGCTGCACCCGCCGCCCTTCACGCCGACGCGAAGGCGGACCTTCTCGACATCCAGCTCCTGATCCTTGATGATGTCGCGGATTTCCTTCGCGGCGGTCTCGGTCAGGATGATGCCCTGTGTGCTCGTCTCGGTGGTGGCCATGGAATCAGACTCCTCGGACTTTCAATGATTCTACGTTCGCCCCAGCCCCGGGTTCTCTGGTTATCGACCCTTCCAGCGAGGCCCATCAGTGGGCCGACGCCGCCTGACGCTCATCCACCGGCATCCCGTTCTTCTGCTTGTAGTCCGCGATCGCTGAGCGGATGGCGTCCTCCGCCAGAACGGAGCAGTGAATCTTCACCGGCGGCAGGCTCAGCTCCTCGACGATCTGCGTGTTCTTGATCGCCAGCCCCTCGTCGAGGGTCTTCCCCTTCAGCCACTCGGTCGCCAGCGAACTCGACGCGATGGCGGAACCGCAGCCGAAGCACTTGAACCTCGCGTCCTCGATGACACCTTCCTGGTTCACCTTGATCTGGAGCTGCATGACGTCGCCGCACTCCGGCGCTCCCACCAGCCCCACGCCGATGTCCTTCCGGTTCTTCACCTCGGCCTGCGTCCCGAAGTTCCCCACGTTCCGCGGCCGCTCGTAGTGCTCGATGATCTTGTCGCCATACGCCATGGGTCTTTCTCCGTCACTTTGTCACTGCGTCACTGCGTCACTGCGTTCAATGATGCGCCCATTCCACCTTGCTCAGATCAATCCCTTCCTTGTGCATGTCGTACAGCGGCGAGAGTTCGCGCAGCTTGTTGACCGCCTTCACGATCGCGTCCGCCGTGTAGTCGACCTGATCCTGCGTCGTCCACCGCCCCAGCGACAGCCGCAACGAGCTGTGCGCCAGATCATCCCCCACCCCGAGGCTCTTGAGCACGTAGCTCGGCTCCAGGCTCGCGCTGGTGCACGCCGAACCCGACGAGCATGCAACTTCCTTGATCGCCATCATCAGGCTCTCGCCCTCGACAAACCCGAAGCTGATGTTCGTGATGTGGGGCAGACGCTTCTCCGCGTGCCCGTTGACCTGCGTGGTGTCCAGCCGCGATGTGACCGAATCCTCCAGCTTCTTCCGAAGGGTGAGCAGCCGCTGCCCATCCTTCTCCATCTCCTGCTGGGCGATCTCGCACGCCTTGCCCAGCCCGACGATGCCGGGAACGTTCAGGGTCCCGGACCGGAAGCCACGCTCCTGCCCGCCGCCATCCACCAGCGGCACCAACCGGACCCGCGGCCGGCGACGCCGCACGTACAACCCGCCGACTCCCTTGGGCCCGTACAGCTTGTGCCCGCTGAAGCTCAGCAGGTCCACGTTGTCGGTTTCCATGTTCGTCGGCATCTTCCCCACCCACTGCGTCGCATCCGTGTGGAAGATGATGTCCCGATCATGGCAGAGCGCCCCGATCCGCGGGACTTCGTTGATCGTCCCGATCTCGTTGTTCGCCCACATGATCGACACGAGGATCGTGTCCGGCCGCATCGCCGCCTGCACCGCCTCGGCGGTGATGATCCCGTCCCGCGGCGGCTCAAGGAACGTCACGTCGAACCCTTCCTTCTGCAGCCGCTTGCAGGGGTCCAGCACCGCCTTGTGCTCGTGCACCGCCGTGATGATGTGCCCGCGATTGGCCGACCCCGCCGGCGCCTTCTCGTACATCTGCGCTGCACCGCGGATCGCGAGGTTGTTCGACTCCGTGGATCCGGAGGTGAAAATCACTTCCTTGGCGTCCGCCCCCAGCAACGCCGCGCACTGCTCGCGCGCCCGGTCCACGGCCTCCTCCGCCTCCCACCCGAACCGGTGGTTTCGGCTCCCTGGATTTCCGTATACCTGCGTGAAGTACGGCAGCATCGCCTCCACCACACGCGGGTCGCACGGCGTGGTCGCGGCATGATCGAGGTAGATCGGGAACTTGAGCATCTGAACCCTCCCACCGGCTCCGGCGGCACGATTCAGGACAAACTTGTCCTGAGACTTAGAATCATTCAAACTACGTTCGAACAGTAGGGCCCGCGGCTTTGGCAAGCAACTCATGCCCGCCGCGCCGACCAACGCGATCTCTACTTCTTTCCGGCCTTCGCCGGAGGTTTCGCGTACTTCATCGTGACCCGGTTCCCCTTCGGGTTGAAGGTCACGCTGGTCATGTACGCCTTCATCAGCATCAGTCCCCGCCCGCTGGGAAGCTCCAAATTCGCATCCAGCGTCGGGTCCGGAACCGCGGCCGGGTCAAACCCCGGTCCCCGATCCTCAATCGTCAGAGTCAGGTCCGCCGGTCCCACGGACCACTCAAGCAGCACCGTCTCGTGCGCCGCCATGCCCTTGTGCCCGTGCCGGAACGCATTGGCCAGCCCTTCTTCCAGCGCCAATCGCACGGCAAATCGTGACGACTCCGTGTACCCGTGCCGCGTCAACGCCTCCAGGACCACCTTGACCGCCCCATCGATCTGGTCTCGCTGGTGCGAGATCTCCACGCGGCCGGAATCCTGGGTTGTCTGGTCACGTGGGTTCATGGTGATGCAACGGACAGGCACGCGCGCACGCGGCCCGCTGAGGAACTCAGCCCCGGCCGCTTACTTGAAACTCTTCAGCGCATCCGCCGCCGTTTCGTGGATCTCAAAGAGCTTGTTCAGCTTCGTGATCACGAACACTTCGTAGATCTGCGGATCGATGTCCGACAGCCGGAGCTGCCCCGATGCCTGCTTCACGCGATTGTTCACCGTGATCAGCGTTCCCAGCGCGGCCGATGAAAGATGGTCCACGTTCGTGAAGCTGATCAGCAGCTTCGGGCGCGGCGACGCCTCGATAATCGACGTGATCTCCTCCCCGATGAGCTGGATATTCGCCTCATCCAGGATGTTCCGGTCGATGAACTCGACCTGCGTCACATCGCCCACTTTCTTGACCCGCAGTCGAGAGGCTTCGGTCGCCATCGGCAAAAACTCCACTTGAACCGGGCCCCCAGGGCCATCGGCACGCCAAGCATACGCCGAGCGGCCTTCCCGCACACCCCCGCCGGGCTTCTACCGTCCCATCGCCTCGAGCGCCCGCCTCGCCGCCGCGTAGTCCGGCTTCAGCCGAACGGCCGTCGCAAACGCCTCCCTCGCCTGCGGCCGCTCCCCGCGCCGGTTCCGAACCACCCCGAGCAGGTACCACACCTCGTGCTGGCCCGGGTCCAGCTCGATCGACCGTTCGTACGCCTTGGCCGCCCCGGCATCATCCCCACCCCGCTCTCGCACGTACCCCAACTTCTTCCACTCCGCCGCCGTTTCGTGCCCCGCTCTCGCCGCGGCCTCGTACTGCCGCCCCGCCGCGGCGAGGTTTCCCGCCGCGAAGTACCAATCCCCCAGCACAACCCGCGACGCCGCTTCCGTCTCTCCCGACGCAAACGCCCGCTCCATCGCTTCGATCGCCGCCTCCCGCTTGCCCGATTCGTCCAGGTACAGCGCCAGCACCCGCTCGCTGTACCCCCGCCAAACGGACCCTCGCGGCAGTGCGGCCAGCCTCGCGGCACCCTGTTCCTCGCGACCCGTTGATCGCTCGATCGCCGCCAGTTCCGCGATGGCCCGCTCATGCCCCGGGAAGCGGTCGAGCGTCCGCCGCAGGTACCGCTCGGCATTCCCCGTCGAACCGACCGCCAGGAACGACTGCGCCAAGCCGAAGTTGTACCACGGCCGTGCCTTCCCGCCGATCAGACGCTTCCACCCCTCGACCCGCTCCTCGGGCTCGGGCGTCGGCGCGACCCACTCGCGCTGCGGATCAATCGCGTGCGCCGCGATCAAATCCGAATGCTCGGGAATCCGCCGCGCAAAGACAAGGTTTCGGTGGTCGAGATACACCAGCGCCCACCCCGCGTGCCGCCGAAGGGAGTCGATCAGCACCTCGTACCCACGCACCGGCAGGACCGCCGTGTTGATCCCCCACTTCGTGCTGATCGCGTCCCACGTCCCCGCGCCCGTGGACATGTACTCACGCAGGAAGTCGTCCCCGTACACATCCGTTCGCCCATCCACGAACACCTTGATCTTCCCTTCGGACCGCCACCCCAGGTAATGCCCCTCCCGCATGTGGTTGTACACCTGCGGCCGGCACCCGCTGCTGACCACGAAGTCCGTCGCCCCTGTCGGCAGGTCCCACTCCACCACGCCGATTCCCGTCTCGCGCGGCGCGTTGATGTCCACCCACGCCCGGTCTGTCGCGACATACCACGCCAGACCCACACTCCCCACTCCGAAAGCCGCGGCCACCACACCCCTCACCGCGCGGAGCCGACCCGCGCCCGCGACTCCACACCACGCCGAATCCCGCAGGTCCACCAGGTTCATCAGCCCCCCCCACGCCGTCAACACGGCGAGGATCGGCAGGTTCCGCTGCATCGTCGCGCCCAGGTACAGCGCGATCACCAACACACCCAGTCGCGCCGGCCCGACGCGCCGCCAGTTCAGCGCGTACGTCCCCACCACCACGATGGTCAGAACCGCCGCGCACCAGAGGTCCCAACGCCAGATCGCGATCGGTATCGTGAGCGGCGAACGCATTTCCCCGAGCATCTCGCCGACGAACCCGCCCGCCTCACGCCACATCTCCAGCGCGTACACCGCCCCGCGATGAAAGTACGGGTTCACCCAGCACGCCGCCGTCACCCCCAGCGCCAGCAGCGCCATGCCCAGCGCCCGCTCCCGCCAGGGCGCGGCTTCCGTTCCCACCCGCTCCCACCGCAGCTCCTTGAGCACCCCGCCCCTGGCCCGTGCGGCGACAATCCCCTCCACCGCCACGCTCCCCGCGTACATCCACGCCAGCACAGGCCCGAAAACGTAGACGGAGTGCGCGTTCACCCACAGGACCTGCGCCGCCACCAGCCACCACGCCGCACCGACCTTCCCACGCACCCTCGCCCGCTCGAGCAGCACCAGGAACACCACAAGAAAGAGGTCCGTCGCCAGTTCCGGCCGCAGCACCCAACGCCCCGCGCCGCCCGCCATCGCCAGCGCCAGAACCGCCCACGCCCACGGCGAGCCCAGCACACGACGCGCCGACCACGCCAGCACCCCCCACATCACACCCAGCGCCACCGCCTGCCCCACGCACAGCACCCACGGCCCCACCTTCCACCCCAGCGCCACCAGCACGCAGAACAGCCAGCGCACCTCGCGCACCTCGCGCCCCGCGGCGGTGAACGAGTAGTCATCCGCCGTCGGAAGCTTCCCGTGCTCCAGTATCCACTGCCCCGTCCGAAGCTGCCCCCAGAAGTCCCCCGGCCAGATCTTCTGAACGCTCACCGCCAGGAACAGCACTCCCACCGAGGCCGCCAGCGCCCACCACCACGTCCCGCGTTGTCCCGATTCCTTGGACACCGCCCGCATCCTACCTCGCTCCCAAAAACAAAGCCGCCCCGGGACGTCCCGGGGCGGCGTTCATTCACCTCGCGAATCCTGACGGATCAGCTCCCGCCGCCCGCCGCGGCCTTCTTGAACTGCTCCAGGCGAGTCTGCATCTCTTCCTTCATCATCTCGTCCTCCGTGAGCTTCACGGCCTTTTCCTGGTACTCCACGGCCTTGGTGTACTCCTTCTTCGCGAAGTACACGGCCGCCAGCGTGTCCACGTACATGCCCTCTTCCGGCTTGCCCTTGGCGAGCTCGCACGCCCGAAGCGCGGCCTTCTCCGCCAGCTTCAGATCCTGCTTCTCCGGGATGTTGTCCGGATCGACGATCGGCCACGCGATCGAGTTCAGCAGCATGGCGTTATCCTTGCCCGCCCCGCCCACAATCTCATGCCCGAGGGCATACGCCGCGTCGAAGTCCTTCGCCATCGTCATGAGGATGTTGTACTTCGTCATGGCGATCTGCGAAGCCATCTTCGGGTTCGCCTTCTCGACGGCGCCCAGCGCCTCGATGGCCTGCTTGTAATCACCGTCCTGCATCGCCTTCTGGAACTTCTTCATCGGGCCCTGCGTCCGGGCCTCGGCTTCCTTGTCGGCGCGGTACGCCGCCGCGTCCGCCTTCAGGTCCTGCTTCCCGGCCAGGATCTTCTCGAGCGGCTCGTCCATCTCCATCGGGTGGCCGATCCAGGCGACCCGGCCCTCACCGTTGACGATGAACGCCGTCGGGATCCCGCCCGAACCCGAGGCCTCCATCCACGCCTTGGCCATCTTTCCGTTCGACGAGGCGGCGCGCTTGGCCGCCCGGCTGTCGTCCTTGGGCGCGGGGAGATCGTCCATCGCCACCGCGTATTCCATCTGCTCGCCCATCTCCGTCACGAACGGCTCCACCGCCGCCGTGTCGCTCTCCCACACCGACACGCCGATGACGGTCACATCCTTGTGCTTCTTCTGCACCTCCGTCAGGTGCGGGATGCTGGTCCGGCACGGCCCGCACCACGTCGCCCAGAACTCCACGATGTACGTCTTGCCCTTCTCAAACCCCGTGACAGGCGCCCCCTTCACCCACTTCGACACCGTCAGCGCCGGCGCCTTGTCACCCACCATCAGCTTCGGAAGCTCCAGGTTCTCCGTCGCCTCCTGCTTCGCCTCGGTCCCCTTCGACGCTGTCGCATCCTGCGCAAGAACACCACCGCAGGCCATCAAAAGGGCCGCGGCCGCCGCCATCTGCTTGAACATGCTCATCTCCAGAATTGCCGGCAACCGTATCGGCCCGCCACGCGGCGGCCGCCACGCCGGAACGGGGCAAGTTTATCGCCCCTACCCCCTCTCGGATGCGCCACCTGTCGATTCCCGCCGGCCAAGGCCCAAATGGACATTCCAATCCCCGTTTCCATCCCTAAAATGACCCCATGACGACCGCCCCAAACGCGAACACGCGACCGCCCGCCACCGCCGCGAAGCAGGTTGACCCCCACGCCGTCACCATCTCCGGCGTCGTCCTCAACCCCTCCTACGGCCCCGACAACCCACCCGAGTCGCTGAAGAACCAGCCTGTCGAGCTGCCCCCGCCCGGCAAGTTCCCCTACACGCGGGGCCTCTTCCCCGAGGGCTACCGCACCCGCCTCTGGACCATGCGCCAGTTCGCCGGCTTCGGCTCCGCCGACGACACCAACAAGCGCTTCAAGTACCTGCTCTCCCAGGCCAAGGGCACCAAGGCCAACACCGGCCTCTCCACCGCCTTCGACCTGCCCACACTCATGGGCCGCGACTCCGACGATGAGCTCTCAATCGGCGAAGTCGGCAAGTGCGGCGTCGCCATCGACACCATCGAGGACATGCACCGCCTCTACGCGGACATCCCCGTCGGCCAGGTCACCGTCTCCCAGACCATCAACGGCCCCGCCGCCGTCATCTGGGCCATGTACCTCGCCCACGCCCTGCAGCGAGGCATTTCCTGGAACGACCTCGGTGGCACCCTGCAGAACGACATCCTCAAGGAGTTCCACTCCCAGAACGAGTTCATCTACCCCCCCGAGCAGTCCGTCAAGCTCGTGGTGGACACGATCGAGTTCCAGTCCAGGTTTGTCCCCAAGTGGAACAGCGTTTCCATCTCCGGCTATCACATCCGCGAGGCCGGCTCCACCGCCATCCAGGAACTCGCCTTCACGCTCCGCGACGGCATGGAGTACGTCGAGGCCTGCATGGAGCGCGGCCTGAACGTGGACGAGTTCGCCCCGCGCCTCTCTTTCTTCTTCAACTCCCACAACGAGTTCTTCGAGGAAATCTGCAAGCTCCGCGCCGCCCGCCGAATCTGGGCACGCATGATGAAGGACCGCTACGGCGCCAAGTCCGAACGCTCCTGGTTCATGAAGACCCACGTCCAGACCGCCGGCTGCTCCCTCACCGAGCAGCAGCCCCTCAACAACATCGTCCGCGTCGCCTACCAGGCCATGGCCGCGGCGCTCGGGGGGTGCCAATCCCTCCACACCGACAGCATGGATGAGACCCTCGGCCTCCCCACCGAGCAGGCCGTCACCGTCGCCCTCCGCACGCAGCAGATCCTCGCCCACGAAACCGGCGTAACGCGAGTCACCGACCCTCTCGGCGGCAGTTGGTTCATCGAACACCTCACCGACACGATGGAGTCGGGTGCGTTGGACTACATCGCGGAGATTGATTCGATGGGTGAGGGATCAAAGGGCCAAATGGCAAAGGGCCAAATAGCAAATCAGCAAGCGGTCAACAGCGCTTCCAGTTCGAATATGCCATTTGGTAGTTTGCCATCTGGCAATTGGCGCTCCGCCGGCGTCTACGCCCCGCGCCCCACGTATACGCGCGGCGTCGTCGCCGGCATCAACCGCGGCTACTTCCGCCGCCAGATCGCCGAGGCCTCCTACCGCTTCTCCGAAGAATGCGAGGCCGGCGACCGCATTATCGTCGGCGTCAACGCCTACCAGGACCCCGATGAGCAGCGGACCATCGACATCCTCCAGATCCCCGACTCCGTGGAAACCGAACAGGTCGCCCGCCTCAAGGCCTTCAAGGCCAAGCGCGACACCGCCAAGGTCGCCAAGGCTCTCGACAACATCCGCGCCGCCTGCCAAGGCAAGCCCTACTCGGTTCTGAACTCAGCACTCAGCACTCAGTCCTCAGCACTCCATTCAACGAATGTGATGCCCGCCCTCATCGACGCCTCCCTCGCCAACTGCACCCTCGGCGAAATGGTCCAGGCGATGGCGGATATTTATGGGCGATACACGGGTGGGCCGGAGTGGTAAGATCTTTTATGGCGTTGCAGATTGACATCTCGCCCGACCGAATCGCCGACTTCTGCCGAAAATGGCGGATCCGGGAGTTCTCACTCTTCGGGTCTGTCCTCCGCGACGACTTCCGCCCCGATAGCGATGTCGATGTACTCGTTGTCTTCGAGCCCGGGGCCAGCCCGCAGCTCGAACCCTGGCTCGACATGCTCGACGAACTCCGGGCGATGTTCGGCCGCGAAGTGGACCTCGTCGAGCGTCAACGCCTCCGTAACCCTTTCCGTCGCCAACACATCTTGACTAATCGTCGGGTGATGTATGCAGCCTGAGGAACGTGACCTCGGGCTGCTCTGGGATATGCTCGACCACGCCCGCGAGGTGGTGTCATTCGTCGCGGCCCGGACCTTTGACGATTACATCGCTGATGTGGCGCTGCGGCGCGCCGTCGAGCGTTCGGTTCAGATCGTCGGCGAAGCTGCATGCCGGGTTTCTCGCCAGTTCTGCGACGCCCACCCGCAGATCCCCTGGCGCGCCATCTCCGCCCAACGACACATCCTCGTGCACGAGTACGACCAAGTCCAGGATGACAAGATCTGGCGCGTCGCCACTGTGTACATTCCTCAACTCATCGAGCTCCTGACGCCACTGGTCCCGCCGGCGCCTCCGGACCCATCGGCACCGGGCTGATTGGCGCCACTCCTCAGTTGGTTTGGTCTCGTCATGCTGAAATGGCTCAAAGGACTCAAGCGCCCCGCCGCGCTCCCAGCAGGAACCCACGTGCGCATCGTCGGTCACAGTGAGTGGCCCGATGGAACGCCCGCTGTGATCCGCATCTTCCCAGGGTTTATCTCCGCTCACCGTGCAGCACGAGCAACCGGCACCCGAGAATGGCTCCACAACGGACTGGTGCGTGTGACGAAGGGTCGCCGTGGCCGCATCTACAGCCAGTGGGTGGAGTTTGATCGTCCGACGGATGACGGATCAGGCGACGGCCCCTACCGGCAGGCGGAAGTGGATATCACGTACCTTCGCGCCGATCCTTGACCCCATCGCTGAGCCGGTTATCGAGCGATGCCCTTGGAACGCGGCCACCATTGGCCACCTATCCCTCCCATCATGCGTGCTCTCTTTTCGGGAACCTTCCCAATGTTTGTGCGTCCTAACCATACGGGTGATCTCCCTTCGCGGTAGCGCCAAGTCGGTGCCTACGCGGAGGGCGAAGCCCACAGCGAAAGGTTGCCAATGGGTAAGGGAAGTGGTGGCGGCGGTGGCGGCGGTAAGGGCGGCGGAGGCGGCAAGAGCGGAGGCGGAGGAGGCGGCGGCAAGGGCGGCGGCGGCGGCAAGGGTCCCGGCGGCTGGCCAAGCACCACCGGCAACAACTCCGGAGGCGGCAGGACCAACGCTCCCCCGTCCAAGTAATCACCCGTGACCAAGCGTGCGGCCCCGCCTCAGACATGCGGAGGGGCCGCTTTGCGAGTGTCCTTCGTCGCGATGCCCTACACCCCCGAGTTATCCTTCCGTCCATGGGCTACTTCTACACCAACTTCACCCTCGCAACCGCAGAAACCAACGTGGTCACTCGCACTCTCAAGTCTCTGAAACGATCCGCCTACATCACTCCCCCAATCAACGGCTTCACCGTCATCTACGACCGCGTCTGCGATGAACAGGATGTGGACGAAATCGATCGGCTCTCAAACCGCTTCTCAAAGAAGCTCGCGTGCGCTGTGTTCGCCGTGATGATTCACGATGACGACATTCTCGGCTACTGGCTCTACGAAAGGGGCAAGCTGCTCGACGGCTACTGCTCGTGCCCCGATTACTTCGACCCCGAAGCCGATCCTGAAGCCGACCGTGGCGGCGATGCCAAGGTCCTCTGCCGAGCGCTCGGCTCGACCGGTGCCAAGTCAGTGCAGAGAGTTCTTGACAGCAGCAAGTATGTGCTGGAGCATGAACGCCACCGCGACCTCGTCAAGCTTCTCAACATCCCACAGTGTGCCATCACGTGCGGGTTCAGCTCCATCGCGGACGGCCAACCGCCCGCCGGACTCAAGATGAGTCACCTCATCAAGACAGGTCGATAGATTCGACCTGACCCAGTCCCTCGCCGCGCCTCCGCGCTTCTCTCACGACCTCCGCGTACTCGCTTTGTGCCGCACATGACCACCACTTGTCAGCACAAATGTGGTCATACCTCCATCCCCCCTTACATCCCAATCGGCCGGGCAGGCCCATGACGGCCCGCCGTCCTGAAGCGGGGACACTTCATTCCTAGCCAGCCAAGCGCCCTCCCCCACGATCACACCCTTCTACCACCTTTCAAGATGCTCAACCCCTTGCGCACCTTGACCACTGCCGCCTGCGCACCTTGACCAAAGAACCCACTTATCACCATCAAGAACGCCGATTCCAACCCTTTCAAGGTGCGCAAACCCTCTTCCCCCTTCCCTTGCGCACCTTGAAACCCCACCTCCTCACGGCACCCCATTGGGCCTGTAGTCCCCATCCTCCCACCGCTTGAGCGTCACCAGCGTTTCCGCCCGCTCCAGTTTCGCGTGACCATCCAGGAAGCACGCGTTCGCCCCGTTCCCGTGCCGCTTGGGCGCGATCCGCTGACCCAGAATCGGGTGGTTCACACCCCCCGTCAGGTTCGTTGGCTCGTGCAGGTCGTAGTGCTGCGCGAGTTGCGTGTTCGTCTGCCCCGCCTGGTACCACTGGTTCGCGTGCACGCCCGCCGCATCCTCGGCAAAGCACGACATCCACACGCACTCGGCCGGCCTGGGAAACCGGTACAGCGGCGTTGCCTTCTTCGCGATCGCGTTCAACTGCCCGGGCGCTCGGAACGAGAACCCGTTCACCACGTAATGGATCTCGTGCCGATCCCTCGGGCGGCTCGGATCCTTGTAGTACGGGGCCATCGAAAAGTGCTCGCGAAAGTTCCCCGGCAAGATGATCTGGTCCTTCGCCTCCGCCTGGTCGTCCAGGTACGGCCGCAGCACCTGCGGCCACTGCGGGTTCCGCGGCTGCGTCGGGTGCCCCGGCCACTGCTCGCTCGCCCCGCTTTCCCGAGGGATGTACTCCTTCCGCTCGTGCGCGTACATCATCACCGCCGCGCCGATCTGCCGCTGGTTCGACAGGCACACCGCCCCCCGCGCCGCCTCCCGTGCCTTCGCGAGCGCCGGCAGCAACAGCCCGATCAGCAGCGCGATGACCGCGATCACCACGAGCAACTCGATCAGCGTGAACGCCGCCTTGCCGCCGCGCCGAACCATGCCGCCATCCTACCACAACCCTGCCCGAGGTCCGCAAACGCCCAGTAGCACCCTCATTTTCCGGCCATTTCGGCGATCTGACCTCGCCTCCACCCCCCCCTTCCTGTACCATCGCCCCATGGCCTATGTCTCCAGTTCGCGACGTTTCGTCCTCTGGCCCACGGTCCTCGTCTTTGCCGCCGCGGCGCACGGGCAGATTTCCTCCGTCAACCTCTCCACCTACACCCTCCACCAGACCATCAACCTTCCCGCGGCCATGACCGAGGCATCCTCGATCACCTACAACTGGGACACCAACCGGCTCTACCTCGTCCCCGATACCACCGCCGGCATCTTCGAGCTCTCCCTCTCCGGCTCGCTGATCAGCCAGATGTACATGTCCGGCTTCGAGGATACCGAGGCCATCACGTACCTCGGCAACGGCCAGTTCGCCATCGCCGAGGAACGCCTGCAGCAGGTGTACAGGTTCACCTACATCGCCAACGGCGTCCTGGTCCGGTCCTCGCTGCAGAATGCCTCCCTCGGCGAGTTCGCGGGCAACGACGGCATCGAGGGCCTGTCCTACGAACCGCTCACGGGCTACCTCTTCGCCGTCAAGGAGAAGAACCCCATGCGCGTGATGCGCACGGTGATCGACTGGCCCGCGGGCACCGCCTCGATCGTTGATCTCTTCAACCCGTCCGGGCTCGGCGTGGCCGACATCGCCGACATTTCCGTGCTCTCGACGGTTCCTTCCCTCGTCGGCACGCCCGACCAGAACAACCTGCTGCTCATCAGCCAGGCCTCCTCCCGGCTGCTCAAGGTTTCACGAACCGGCGCTGTCCTCGGTCAGATGAACCTCTCCGGCCTGTCCACCACCGCCGAGGGCGTCACGATCGACCCGACCGGGACGATCTACATCTGCGATGAGTCCCCCAAACTCTTCATCTTCAAACCCCCGGCCTGCTACCCCAACTGCGACGGCAGCACCGGCAACCCCGCCCTCACCTCCAACGACTTTCAGTGTTTCCTGAACAAGTTCGCTTCCAGCGACACCTACGCCAACTGCGACCAGAGCACCGGCGTGCCTCTGCTCACCGCCAATGACTTCCAGTGCTTCCTGAACAAGTTCGCGGCGGGCTGCCCCTGACGCCCGAAAACCGGCCCCGTCAGGGAAGAATTCGGTTGATTCATCGGAGGGGGCTGGTAAATTCGGTCCGTTCGTTCTGCACCGCTCACACCACAGAGGAAGGACCATTCATGAAAGTACGTCTTCTCGCGCTCGCCGCGGGTCTCGCGGCCACCACCGCCCAGGCCCAGCTCATCGTCGGCAACGACCAGTCCGGCTCGGCGTCGATTTACCACATCGACGTCACCACGGGGGTCAACACGATCCTCTACACCTCCTCGACCAACGAGGCCAAGCCCTGGGGCATGGCGTACGACCCCGCCACCAACACGTTGTACTGGAACAACGGCGGCACCCTGTACTCGTCCCCGTACGGCAACCCCCTCGTGCCCACCACGCTGGGACCCATGACCTTCAACGGCACCTCGGTCAACTTCGTCGCGCTTGCCTTCCGCAACGGCAAGCTGCTGGGCACGCGGAACATCGCGACGGAGGCCGTGTACGAGATCGACCCCGTGACCCTCGTCGCCACCCAACTGTACGTGTACAACACCGCGTACGACTTCGGCGGGCTCGATGTTGACGTCACGAACCAGAAGCTCTACGGCCTGTCGGACAGCGCCCCGGCCGGCGAGGTCCGCGGCCTGTACGAGATCAACGTCCCCGGCCAGAGCACAAGCTTCATCGCCGGCTACCCCGGCACCGAGACGGACATCGACGGCCTCGCTGTGCACGACGGCAAGGCCTACTACGTCACCGATGGCCCGAACACCGTGCAGGCCTTCTTCTACGTCTACGACGTGGCGACGGGCAACCAGATCGGCACGCTGCCGTCCCCCTTCATCGGAAGCGGCACCTTCTCCGCCGCGGCCTTCGTCGCGCCCGGCGCGCCCGCCTGCTACGCCAACTGCGACGGCTCCACGGGCACCCCGCTGCTCACCGCCAACGACTTCCAGTGCTTCCTCAACAAGTACGCCGCGAACGACACGTACGCCAACTGCGACGGCAGCACGGGCAACCCGCTGCTCACCGCCAACGACTTCCAGTGCTTCCTCAACAAGTACGCCGCCGGCTGCTCGTAAGCCGGTTCAATCGCCCGCGTTCACGACATCGCCCGGCCCGCGCCGGGCGGTTGTCATTCTGCATCGAAGCGGCCGCCCTCACTGCCGCGGCGAGAGCTCGCCCGGCACCGCCACCTGGAAGAGGGTCGGGATGATGTGGTTCCGGCCCTGGTACTGGTACACCCGTCCGGAGAGCAGGATGGAGGCGCCATCGCCGAGCCGAGAGGCCCACGTCTCAAGGCGTTGCAGGTTGAGGCAGGGGCTGACCATCAGCGCACGGTCCGCAGCGCTCTCGCCGGTGGTGTTGTTGTCAAAGGTAAACGTCCAGTCGCCCGACGCCGCACGCACGAGTCGCCCACGCTTCAGCGAGATCATGGATCCCTCGGGAATCAGGTCCGCGGGGCCAGTCGCCTTCGGGGCAGCGCCCAGAGTCCTCGGCCGATCCCGGTTGGCCTCGAGTGCGCGGATCAGTTCTTCAACGGATGGATCGGCCGACGGCGAAGCCGGCGTGTTCGGCGCGGGCTCCGACGGCGGGGCCCCCTGCGCCAGCGGCGCCGCGGTCGGAAGCAGGTAGTTCACGCCGCGGTAGACGTACACCTGACCGGTGATCAGGAAGGCCGTATCCCCACCCGCATCCGCGGCGAGTTGCTCCATCGTCTGGAGCGTGAGGCAGGGGAGGAGGACCATGGGCCGCTCGGCGCGTCCGGCGGCATCGCGGTGAAAGACCGCCACCCGCTCGCCGCCGGGAAGCCTGGCGAGGCTAGCCCGCTGGCGGATGATGAACGAGCCCTCGCGCCGGAGGGGAGCGGGCGTCAGGCGGAAGTCAGCATCTTCAAGCCCCGGGATAGCCTCCTCACGAACGGTCGGCACGGGAGCGAGGGGCGAGATGGGCTGGGGGGTCGGGCGGGGATCCGGCGGGGGATGGTCCTGTCCGACGGCAATGGACGAAAGGGAAAGGCAGGTAACGAGCAAGAGCATCCGTGCCACGCCGCGGCTCCTGTGGGGTCGGTTGATGGTATTCGGAACGCGCTACACTTGCACCCCTCGGCCGGGTGCCAGAGTGGACAAATGGAGCGGATTGCAAATCCGTTGTCGCAAGACTTCGTGGGTTCGAATCCCACCCCGGCCTTTGGAGCGTAACCGACGGGCTCGCTGGTATCAGCGTCCCTGGCTCCCGACCATCTCCTGAAGAATCTCCACGACCCCCTCGGCCTCGTCCGATCGGGCGATGGTGTTTGCCCGGGACCTGATCGCCGGCATCGCGTTGCCCGGGCAGGCGAAGAACGCGACGCGGTCCGCGATCGGCAGGTCGCTTGGCGTGTCGCCAATACCGGCCAGGCGATCGGACGGGATGCCCGTCGCGGCGATCCAGCGTTCCAGCGCTGTGCCCTTGCTGATATGGGCCAGATCGCAGTTGATGTAGAGCCAAGTCATCGAGATGCGCAGGGGCCAGGACTCCCGCTCCGCCCGAGCGCGGACGACAGGCTCGAGGCGGCGCAGGTACTCCGTGTTGTCGTGGTACAGCGAGATCGAGCAGGACTTGCCCGGCTGCATGACGACACCGGTGGGGCCAAGGTCGGCCTCGACCCACGCCGCGGCGTCGCGGACGGTCCGCAGGTGCTCGGGCGTGATGGAGGGGTCGCGGTCGTAGGCATTGGTGGACGGGTGGTAGAGCCAGACGCCGTTCTCCGCGATGGCGGGGAGGGTCCGGTTGGCGATGAGGCGGCACATCGCCTCCACGAAGGGTTCGGGGCGACCGGAGCAGACGGTGACGATGGGCCGGTCGAGCCGGGTCTGCGCGGCGTGGTTGTGCTCCGCCACCCGGATCAACGCCTGAGCATTGAACGGGGCGGAGGACTCGGGGGCAAGGCAGCCGTCGATGTCGCAAATGACGGCGTCGAAACGGCGGAGG
Source organism: Phycisphaeraceae bacterium (assembly GCA_019636625.1). Lineage (GTDB taxonomy): Bacteria > Planctomycetota > Phycisphaerae > Phycisphaerales > UBA1924 > JAHBXE01. Next base: position 39,691 of record JAHBXE010000002.1, on the reverse strand, counting down.
GGGCTGAAGTGGCCGGCCGGCATGGGGCGGACTGTAGGGGCGGGTGGTATCGTGTGGCCCGTGCTGGGGTTGTTCGCAATCACGATCTTCACGGGAGCGGCGCTGCTGTTCCTTGTGCAGCCGATGATGGCCAAGCACGTGCTGCCGCTGCTGGGCGGGAGCCCGGCGGTGTGGAACACGTGCATGGTCTTCTTTCAGGGGCTGCTGCTGGCGGGCTATGCGTACGCGCACGCCTCGGTGCGGGCCCTTGGCGTGCGCAGGCAGGTGGTGCTGCATCTGGCGGTGGCGAGCGTGCCGGGCCTGCTGTGGGTGCTGGGCTGGGCGCCGATCGAGGCGCCGACGGGGAAGGCCTTGGGAGAAGGACACACCTCCCCGGTCGTGTGGCTGCTCCTGATGCTGGCGGTGTGCGTCGGGCCGGCGTTCTTCGTGCTGTCCACGTGCGCGACGCTGATGCAGCGATGGTTCGCGGGTCTCGGGCATCGGACCTCGCCGGACCCGTACTTCCTGTACGCCGCGAGCAACGCGGGGAGCATGTTGGCCCTTCTCGCGTATCCCTTGCTGGTGGAACCGCGACTGAGCCTGAGTGGGCAGCGGACCTGGTGGTCGGCGGGATACGTGGTGCTCCTCGGGCTGACGGCGGCCTGCGCGGCGGTCACGCTTCGGCGAACCAGAGAAGTGGCACGCGTCGAACCCGGCCCACCGCCAACCATGCGCCAACGCGCGATGTGGGTGGCGCTCGCGGCGGCCCCGTCGAGCCTGCTCATCGCGGTGACCCAATACCTGTCCACGGACATCGCCGCGGCGCCGCTGCTGTGGGTGGTGCCGTTGGCGCTGTACCTCTTGACGTTCATCCTCGCCTTCTCGCGTCGGTGGGGCGTGCCGCTGCGCGTGTCGGATCGGACGCTGCCGGTGCTGGCGGTGTCGTTGGCGGTGATCGTCCTGCTGGCGCGGCACGACCCGATCTGGCTGATCGTGGTGCTGAACCTCGCCGCGCTGTTCTTTGGCGGGACGATGTGCCACGGGCGGCTGGCGGCGATGAGGCCGCCGGCGGGGCATCTGACCGACTTCTACCTGTGCCTGGCCATCGGGGGCGTGCTGGGCGGGCTGTTCAACGCGGTGGTAGCGCCGGTGCTGTTCGACTGGCTGGCGGAGTATCCGATCGCGCTCGCCGCGGTGTGCATGTTGCGTACGGGATCGGCCGACAGGCCGGCGAAGGATCCAGCCACACCGGTGGCCGCGCGGGAGCGATGGGCGGGCCTGGCGCGGGGCCTTGCCGCCGCGTCGATTCCCGCGGCACTCCTGGGGGTGGCGCACTGGGTGGCCCCGATGGTCCGGGGGATCGCTTCGGAGGAGTACCGCGAGTACTGGCGGAACGTGCTGCTGGTCGGGGTTCCTGTGACGGCGTGCTACATGCTCGTGCGGTCGCCGGTACGTTTCGGGGCGGCGCTCGGGGCGGTGCTGCTGCTGGATGCGACGATCGAGCTTCGGCGCAACGAAGCGCAGGTGCGGACCTTCTTCGGCGTGTACGCGGCGTACTACACGGCCACGCCAAAGGGCGTCGGGATCATCGAGCTGCGGCACGGGACGACGCTTCACGGGGCGCGGTGGGTGGATGATCGCTTCCGGAGCGAGCCGCTGGTGTACTACCACAGGCGCGGGCCGATCGGGGATGTGTTCCGGGCCTGGGGACACACGGAACTGTTCGATCGAGTTGCTCTGGTCGGCCTCGGGACCGGTTCGATCGCCTCGTACGGAAGGCCGGGCCAGACGCTGCGGTTTTTCGAGATCGACCCGGCCGTCGTAAAACTGGCCACGCAGGGCGGGTTGTTCCACTTCATCGGTGACTCGAAAGCGGTGTGCGAGTTCGTGATCGGGGATGCACGCCTGTCGCTGGCAAAGGAGCCGGACGCATCCTTCGGGGCGATCGTGCTGGATGCGTTCAGTTCCGATGCCGTCCCGGTGCACCTGCTGACACGGGAGGCGCTGGGGGTGTACCTCTCGAAACTGCGGCCCGGCGGCGTGCTGGCCCTGCACGTCTCGAACCGGTACCTCGATCTTGAGCGTGTCGTCGCGGGCGTGGCGGGGGCGCACGCCCTGGCCGGATTGATCCGCGACGACAGCGTGCCGGATGAGGAATCGAAACAGTCGCTGCACTGGAGCTCGACGTGGATCGTCCTGGCCAGGAACAAGGCGGATCTCACGCCCCTCCTGGCGCAGCGGGGATGGCACGAGCTGCCGATGAAGAGTACGGGCCGGGTCTGGACGGACGACTACTCCAGCGTGCTTGGTGTGTTCGAGGGATTCTGACCCCGGCTATGCTCACCGCGTGGCGCGACTTGAATACACGACCGCCGGGGAATCGCACGGGCCCGCCATCGTGGCGATTCTGTCCGGTCTGCCCTCCGGCCTCGAGCTCGATCTGTCCTTTGTCGATTCGGAACTGGCCCGCCGCCAGGGCGGCTACGGGCGTGGGGCACGCCAGAAGATCGAGCAGGACACGGTGGAGGTGCTCTCCGGCGTGTACCGCGGGCGGACCATCGGATCGCCGCTGTGCCTTCGGATCGTGAACCGGGATGCACGCCTGGACGATGCGACCCGGACGCCGCCGGTGCACCGGCCGCGCCCGGGCCACGCCGACCTGGCCGGGGCGCTCAAGTACCTGACCACCGATTGCCGCCCCGTGCTCGAGCGGGCCTCGGCGCGGGAGACGGCCGCGCGGACGGCGTGCGGAGCGGTGGCGCGGTGCCTCCTGCGGCACTTCGGGATCGAGGCGTTCGGGTTCGTGCGGTCAATCGGCGGCGTGCAACTGAATGTCGAGGCCAGTCCGGCAAGCGCCGCCCGGCTCAAGCAGGCCAGGGACGCCTCGGAGACGTACTGCCCCGACCCGGAGACGACCCTGCGCCAGAGCGAGGTCATCCGCCGGGCCAAGATCGACAAGGACACGGTCGGGGGCATGATCGAGACGCACATCTTCGGTTGTCCGCCGGGCCTGGGCTCCTGCATGGACTGGCGCGAGCGGCTGGATGCGCGCCTGGCGTACGCCGCCATGAGCATCCAGGCCATCAAGGCCGTTGAGATCGGGCTGGGGTGCGGCGTCGCGGAGCGGCCGGGCTCCAAGGTTCACGATCCCATCCGGTTCGACGCCTCGCAATCGGGGACCGCCTCGCTCGGCTTCACGCGCGATTCCAACCACGCCGGGGGCGTGGAAGGGGGCATGACCAACGGCCAGCCGATCGTCGTCCGCGCGGCGATGAAGCCGATCTCCACGCTCCTTCAGGGCATGCCGTCCGTGGACTTGCGAACGCTCGAGGCCGAGCAAAGCACCTACGAACGCAGCGACGTCTGCGCCGTTCCCGCGGCGAGCGTGGTGCTGGAGAATGTCGCCGCGTTCGAGGTCACGGCCGCGTTTCTCGACAAGTTCGGCGGCGACACCTTGGACGAAGTGCGCAGCGCGTACGAGCGGTTCCTGGCCGCGGCACGGTCGCTGGGTACGCCTTGATCAGGCCGGCGCACCGAGGCGGCGGGCCGTGCAGGCTTCTTCCAGCTGCTCTGGCGTCATTCCCTTGACATTCACCGAGCGAAGGATCGTGTCGCGGGCGATGCGGTTCTCCGCGCTGGTCAGGCCGAGGTAGCCGAGTTCGGAGAAGAGCTCTCGCAGGCTGTTGAGGTAGTTGAGCGCCTCGGCCTGGGCCGGAAGCGCCTCGAGGTAAGCCCGGAAGCCGAGGGCGTCGGCCTTTGCGCCCGCCGCACCGGCGTACTCGGCCCACGCCGCGGAGAGCACCCGCCCGACGCGGTCGGTCTGCGGCTCCCATGTGCTCTCGCCGGTCTCGGGGTTGTAGGTTTCCTTCCAGAAGACCTCGCGGTAGCTCTGCAGCACGCGACGGACGACGCTGGACGGGAGGCGGTTGATGGTGACGGCGTAGTCCGAGGCGGAGGGGTCGGCGCCGGCGTCGTTCACGAGGCGGCGGCCGAGCAGGAACTCGATGAACTCCTTCTCGTCCAGGCTCCGCGTGGTGATGCCCATCTGTCCGAGCAGGTTGATCTCCTCATTGTCCACACCCGCGTCGAGGGCGAGCGTGCCCGCCTGATCGGGCGTGGGCACCTCGCCGGCGATGACATTGGAAATGTTCACGTTGCTGGGGCCGGTGGAACGGAGGTCGAGGTACGTGCCGCCGTTGAACATCAGGTTGGCGGTGATCGGCTGGCCGAAGGCACGCTGGGCAAAGCCGCTGAGGTTGGGGCTGATGTTGACGGAGGAGGGGGTCGCGAAGGACGGGAAGCCGAACCCGCCCAGGAGCGTTGGCGTCGTCGAGAAGAAGATCGACCCGCCGGCGACAAAGTCCACGCCGGTGTCCGTGCTGTTGATGAGCGACGAGCCGAAGTTGCCGAGGACCAGGCCGCCGGGCCGGGTGCGGATCGCGATGCTCGGGGCGGTGACGGAGATATTGCCGAGCGCGGAGATATCGCCGATGGCCGACGGGCCGCCGGCGTTGATCGTCACATTGCCGATCACCGTCATCTTGTTGAACGCGCCCATGGCAAAGGCGCCGGTGGTGTTGATCTTCAGGTCAAAGCCGCTGATGGGCGTGTTGGACGTGGTCAACCCCGCCACGATCGTCGCGACCGTGGGAACGGTCGTGCGGTTGTTGCCGAGGCGCAGCGTCCGCAGCGCCAGCGTCGAGCCGATGTTGCCGCCCAGGCGGATCGAGGCGATCGTCGGCGAAGCGATGGACGCGTTGGAGTCGATGTCCACCAGCACGGACAGGGCCTGCGGCGTTCCCTCGCTGTCGATGGTGGACCCGAAGGCCACACCGAGGCCGTTGGTGTCCGTGAGCGTGGAGTCCCGGAAGATCAGGACGCGATCCCCGAAGAGCATCGAGCCGCCCTCGGTGTTGATGTTGGCGCCGATGCGCGTGCTGCCGTCGGCGTTGGTGGTGATGGACTTGAGCGCCGTGGTGCCGCCGATGGTGCCGTTGAAGGTCGTGATGCCGCTGCTGATCGTGTTGACGACGAGATTGACCGGGCCGAGCAGGGGCGTCGCATCGATGGTCGAGTTGAAGGTGATGTCGTTGCCGGTGAAGGTGACGTCCGCCCCGAGGGCAACGGCGTCGGCGTACGTCTGATCGCCGGAGGTGCGGACGGCGCTGGCGAAGAACCGCGTCGAGCCGTCGGCGTTGGTCGTGATGCTGGTCAGCGGTGTGATCAGGCCGACGTCGCCGCTGAACACCGTCTGACCGTTGTTGGTCGTGTTGATGACCAGGTTCTGCGTGGTGTTGACGTCGCCGTTGAGCGTCCCGCCGAAGGAGATCGACCCGCCGGCCAGCGTGGTGGTGGATACGACCCCGTCGATGATGGTGTCGTTGTTGTACGCCTGCGAGAGCGTGGTGGTCACCGCGCCGCCGCGGATTCGCGTCGTGCCCTCCGAACCGGTCGTGAGCCGGAGCAGCGGGTTGACATCGCCGACGGCGCCGACGAAGAGGGTTATGCCGCTGCCGGTGGAGCTGACGTTGAGCGCCCGCGCGGTGGAATCGGAGTTCACCGTCTGGCCGAACGTGATGCCGGTCGCGGCGAGGCTGACGTTGGCGCCAAGCGTCACCGCATCGTTGAACACCGCATCCCCGCCGATGTTGATCTCCGGGCTGGCCAGGATGGTGATTCCGTCGGCATTGGTCGAGAGCGAACGGAGCGGCGTGAGGTTCCCCACTGCGCCGTTGAAGCGGGTCGTGCCGCCGCCGGTGGAGTTGACCGCCAGCGAGCGATCATCGACGAGGGAGTTCACGCTCGAGTTGAACGTGATGTTCCGTCCTTCGAGCGTCGCATCCTGCCCGAGGAAGAAGGTGCCCGAATAGGTCTGGTCCTGCAGCGTGCGGATGGTCCCGCCGTTGAGCGTCACCCGCCCGACGTACTCGATTTCGGTCGCGTCCACCGTCGAGTTGAACGCCGTCACGCTGAAGAGCCCGTCCCCCAGGCGCCCCATGGCCAGCCCCGTCCCGTCGCCGACGGCGCCGTTGAACGTCGCCGAGGGGGACTGCACGGTCAGGTCGTTGAACTCGTTGAACTCGCTGCGCACCGCCTGGAACGTGGCGGACGTCGCCGAGGTAATGGTGGTGTCCACACCGATCACCAGCGTGTTGCCGAAAATCGTCTCCAGCGCCGTGATGCGGTCGGTGTTGATCAGCGTGGTGCCCGTCCCATCGATGCTCAGGCCGGTCAGCGCCGCCGGCCCGTTGCCCACGCGGCCGCCGAACGTGGTGAACGCGGAGTTCACCCGCAGGACCGCCTCCGTCGAGGCGGAATCCACGTCGATCGCCGCGAACGTCGCCGTGGCCGTCGCATCGATCCGCGTGTCCCCCTTCAGGATCAGCGCATCGTTGAACTCCACGACCGAAGCCCGAATGAGCCCGCCGCCGAACGTCGTGGTGCCGGAAATGTTGGTCCGCAAGATTCCCAGTCGCGTGTTTGTGGCGCTGTCGCCGATGCTCCGGTTGAACACCGTGAGCGGCGAGTTGACGATGAGGTTCCGCTCCCCGCCCGCCTGGCTGTCCACCTTGCCCTCGAACGTCACCGAGGTGTTGCCGATCAGCGTCACGTTCGCGCCGAGCACCACATCGCCGCCGAAGAGAATCTCCGCGGCCTGCATCGCCGTCGTGTTCAGGTTCACCAGCCCGGACGCCCCCGTGGTCAGCCGCCCCAGCTCGCCGTCAAGCTGCGAACCAACCTGGCCCAGGAACGTCACCGTCGGCGCCTCCACGTGCAGGTCGTTGGCCTCTCCCGTTGCGCTGTTCACCGTGGCGTTGAAGGCGATGCTGGTCGTCGCGTTCAGCGTGGTGTCCGCCGCGATGATCACGCGATCCGAGAACACCATCTCGCCCGCGGATACCGCGGCCGTGTCGATCGTCAGGTCACCCCCCGAGTTCGCCGCCAACGTGCCCAGCCGGCCGCCCGTGCCCTGGCCGACATCGCCCGCGAACCGCGTCTGCGGCGACGCAATGGTCAGGCTGTTGGCCTCGCCGGCCTCGCTGTCGACCGTGCCCCCGAACGTGAGCGAGGTTCCGGCGGTGATCGACACGCTCTGGCCCAGCACCACCGCATCCTCGAAGTTCAGGATGTTGGCCTGGATCGACTCGCCGTTGATCGTCGTCACGCCCGCGGCGTTGGTCTGCAGCAGGCCGAGTTCGCCCCCGGTGCCGCGCCCGATCCGCCCGTCAAACCGCGTCAGCGGGCTGTTCACGATCAGGTTGTTCGCCTCGCCCGACTCGCTGTCGATGGTCGACCCGAACCGCACCGACGTGCTGCCGCGGGTCACCACGTTCTGACCCAGGATCACCGCGTCCTCGAAGTTGATCCGCTCCGCCTTGAAGAATCCGGCGTTGAGCGTAGTCGTCCCCGCGGCGTTGGTCTGCAGCAGGCCGAGGAACGAATCCACCGACGCGTTCCCGACGTCGCCGTTGAAGAACGTGAGCGGCGAGTTCACGATCAGGTTGAACGTGCCCCCGCCCAGGCTGTCCACCGTCGAGCCGAATGTCACGCTCGTCGAGCCACGCACCACCACGTTCTCGCCCAGGATCACCTGGTCCTCGAAGTTGATGATCTCGCCCTTGACGAACGGCGCGTTGATCTGCGTCGTGCCCGCCGCGTTGGTCTGGATGATGCCCAGGAACGTGTCCACCGCCGCGTTCCCGACGCTGCCGGCAAACGTCGTCAGGGGCGAGTTCACGACGAGGTTGTTCGACTCGCCCGCCTGGCTGTCCACCGTCGAACCGAACGTGACGCGAGTCGAACCCCGGACCACCGTGTCCATCCCCAGGATCACCGCGTCCTCGAAGTTGATGATCTCGCCCTTGACGAACGGCGCGTTGATCGTCGTCGTCCCCGCCGCGTTGGTCTGGATGATCCCGAGGAACGTGTCCACCGCGGCATCACCGAGGCTCCCGTTGAACGTCGTGAGCGGGCTGTTGACCACCAGGTTGTTCGATTCCCCCGCCTCGCTGTCCACCGTCGAGCCGAACGTGACCCGCGTCGAACCACGGACCACCGTGTCCACGCCCAGGATCACCGCGTCCTCGAAGTTGATGATCTCGCCCTTGACAAACGGCGCGTTGATCGTCGTCGTCCCCGCCGCGTTGGTCTGGATGATGCCGAGGAAGGTGTCGTTCGCCGCGTTCCCGACGCTGCCGTTGAACGCGGTCAGCGGGCTGTTGACCACCAGGTTGTTCGACTCGCCCGCCTCGCTGTCGATCGTCCCGTTGAACGTGACGGACGTCAGCCCCCGCACCACCGTGTCCGCGAACAACTGCACGGCGTTGTTGAACGTCACCGCCGTCCCCTTCACGAACGGCGCGTTGATGACCGTCGTGCCGTCGGCGTTGGTCGTCAGCGTCCCCAGGTCCGCCACGTTGCCCACGCTCGCGTTGAACCGCGTCACGCCGTTGCCCGTGGTGTTCAGGACCAGGTCCCGCGGCGTCGCCAGCGAGTCCGAATCGATCACGCCGTTGAACGTCAGGTCGTTCCCCGCGATCGACGAGTTGCCCGTGAGCAGGATCCCCGACGCGAACGTGACATCCCCCGTCCCCGCATCGATGCCGCTCGCCAGTCGCGTCGTCGCCGCGCCGGCCACCGAGAAGTTCCCGCCGCCCGTGCCGATCGAGGCATTGACGAAGATCGTGTTCGGCGCGTTGATGCTGAACGCGCCCCCGTTGAGCGAGATCGCGTTGTTCACCGAAACGTTCCGGCCCGCCGTGAACGCCAGGCCCAGTTCGTTCCCCGCCGCGCCGGTCCCGGTGATGGTGTTGTTGATGACGATGTCCCGGTCGGCGTTGAGGATCAGCGTCGCCCCGCCCCCGGTCATGGTGACGGACAGGGGATCAACGAGCGTGATGTCGCCGTTGCCCGCGCCGGCGCTGGCCGTGGTGATCGTCACCGATGTGCCGCTCGACAGCGCGTTGGTGATCTCGGTCAGGTTGACGTTCGCGGACGCGACCGGATCGGGCGTGAACACCCCGCCGCCGCCGAGCGTGCCGCCGCTGGTCACCGCGTTCGACAGCGTGACATCCGTCGGGTCCAGCAGCCACTGCCCGGCCCGGCCGCGCGGCGCCGCCGCATCCACCGACCCGTTCATGTGCAGGTAGTCCTTGCCGGACGTTTCCACGGACCCGCCGTTGCCGCCCTGCGCCCCGCCCCTCGCGCTGATCTTGCCCTGGTAGTTCGTGTACCGGTCCGCCCAGACCACCACGCGCCCGCCGTTGCCATTCGAAATCGCATCGGCGCTGATCCGGGCGTCGCGGCTGATGTAACTCGCCTCCGCCCGCTTGGTATCCCCCTGGCCCTGCCAATCGCCGCCGAACTTCACCGACCCGCCGCCGGCATGGCCCGACGCATCGATCGTGCCCCCAAAGAGCCCGACCCGATGCCCCAGCACCTCCACATCGCCGCCCACCCCCCCCGCCTCGCGGTTCGAGGCATCGAGCGTTCCGGACACCGAAACCACGCCGCCCACGCCGCCCTCCACCTTGATCCGCGACGCCTGCGTCCGGCCCCCGTGATCGATCGCCATCGCGTACAAGTCGCCGGCGCCCAGGACCACCTGCCCGCCCTTGGCGTTGATCTGCCCGGCCTGGTTGACTCCTGTATCCCCCGCCCCACCGCCCTGCACGCGAGCGAAAATCTGCCCGCCCTGCTCACCGATGTACACGTCCGACCCCGCCGTCATCGTCACCACGCCGCCCGGCGCGTTGATCGTCCCGAAGTTCGCCGCCTGCCGGCCGATCAGGTGCGCCGCCCCCGCGTTGATCGTCCCGTGGTTCTGAACCGACCCCGGACCCGTCGTGAACCGATTCACGTTGTTCAGGAAGTCCGCGTTGGTGATCTGCCCCGCCGCGGCGTAGATCCCGCCGACATTCACAAGCGACCCGTGCGCAAAGTACACGCCCGCCGGGTTGGCGATGTACACGATGCCGTTGGCGATGAGCGACCCGGCGATCGTCGAGGGGTCAGGACCGGTCACGCGGTTGAGCACGCGGCTGGTCGCGCTGGGCTGGAAGAACTGCACCGTCTGTCCCTGGCCGATGTTGAAGCTCTGCCAGTTGATGATGGTGTTGTTCCCCGCCGTGATGCCCGTGAAGTTCCCGTTCTGCTGGATCGAGCCCGAGCCCGACACGACCTGACCGCCCTGCGGTTGAACCTGCGCCCGGGCCGCCGGCGAAAGGCCGATCAGGGCCGCGGCGGTCCATACGGGGATCAACCGCCCGGCGGCGGCGCGGAGGGTGGAGGGGGTCAGCGTGCGTGTGCGGGTCTTCATTCTGAATCTCCCGGGCCCGCGTGGGGCGCCTGGCGGTATCTTCCGATGAGGGGCGGACGGGCGGGGGGTTCCCTGCCGGTCCGCGTTTTCCAGGTCCGAGTACGTCGGCTCCTTCTGATCCCAGGATCAGAACAGGATGGTCGCGGCCACGTGCAGCCGGCTGTCCCCCGACTTGGCCGTGCCCGCATCCTCGAGGGCAAAGCCCCAATCCAATCGAACGCTCACATTCCGGCGGAACACAAAGTCCACGCCGAAGCCGACGCTCGACAGCGATTCGTTCTTCTCGAAGGTCTGGCGGTTGGAGTTCTTGACCTTGCCGTAGTCGAAGAAGCCCTTGAACACAAGGTCCCAGTCCGGCCGACCGTACCGCTGGTCCGCCCGCCACTTGAACGGCTTGCCGAAGAGCGTCCCCGTCTGGTTCTCGTCGATGCCCAGGGCCCGCGGCAGGTGGAACCGGTACTCGGCGCTGAACATCACCATGTCATCGCCGGCAACGACGGACTCCGGATAGCCGCGGACGGTGTACATCCCGCCCAGCGTGGACTCCTCCTGCGGGATGAGACGGTCCCCGAAGGCGTACTGGCCGCGAGCGGACAACGCGATCTCGTGCGCCAGGCGCGTCTTGCGTTCCGGTGAACTCGGATCGGACCAGGCCGACCCGTGGATAAGCGGCTCCAGGTAGAACGACTGCCCGACATCCCACTTGAGCGTCGTCCACTCGCGATCAACGAACAGGCGGCCCAGCGCGTTCAGTTCGCTCTGGCTCGCCGTGTCCGCCACACCCGCGACGTTCGTCTCGATCCGGACCTCCGCGTTGGTCGAGGCCCGCACGGTGTTCCGCTCGGCCCGAACGCCCGCGAAGGGAATGAAGAAGTCCGACTCCCCTTGCAGGTTCACCGCCTGGTTGTCCACCTCGACACGCTGGAACTTGGCCCCGCCGAAGGCGTCGATGAAGAACATCCGGCGCTGGAAGACGTTGTAGATCAACTCCGCCCCGAGCTGGTACGACGTGCCCTCGAAGTTCTCCCCCGCAAAGCCCACGTCAGACGCCGTGAAGTCGCTGTACGTGCCGAACAGCTTGAGCCGCAGGAAGTCCGAGCCGCGCAGCGGCGTGTTGTAACTCGCCACCACCGCGTTGGCCGAGTCGAACGACGCCGTGATGTAGTCGATGCTCAGCGTGTCGTCCTTGTTCCGCAGCTGGTTGTGGATGAAGCCGAACCGCTGCCGCCACTCGCTCGTCCGCTCCGTGCCCGTGTTGGACACCTGCGCGTACACCGTCCACGGCCGGTTCTCCGTGACGAGGTAATCGAGGATCACATCCCCCGGCAGTTCGCCCGACGCCACCGCGACATCCACGCGCCGACCCGGCTGGCGGTTCAACCGGTACAGGTAATCATCCAGCGCATCCTTCTTCAACAAGTCACCCGAATGCTCGCCATCCGCCGGGAGCAGCGGCGAGTTGTTCCGGATCCGATCGTGGTACGGGTGGTTGACGCGGTTCTCCTGCGACGGCCGGATCCCCGTCGCCGTCGGCCGTTCCCACCGCGGCCCACCGCCCAGCGTCCGCACCTGCTTCACCTCGCGCGTCCAGATGTCCAGGTTCAAGGTCCGCACCGCCGCCGGTCGCTTGTCCATCAGCGACTGCAGGTCAATCTGGTTCGGGTCCGGCGAGACCGTGACCCCGATGATGTCCAGCCGGTTCAGTTCCTGCACCAGGCGAAGACCCACCGCGTTGATCGCGCTCACGCTGAACCGCCGGCCCGCCCGCTGCGCCATCGTCAGGTCACGCAGCGGCATCTCGACAATCCGTACCCCCTGCCTCGGCGCCACGTACACCCCGTCCGCATCCACGCCCAGCCGGACCACAAGATCCTGCAGGTCGTCGATCGTCGGCTGCTCCGGATGCTCGCGCGTGTACCGAAGGATGAACGCCGTCACTTCATACGACGGCCCATCCGGCGTCATTTCCTCCGCCTTCGGCGGCGGCGGCGGCGGAGCCTCCGGCGAGGCCGGGCGCGGCTGCGGCGCGTTGGGTTGCAGCGGGTTCTGCTGCGCCGCCGCGGGCAGCCCCGCGCAAGCAAAGACCGCCAGGGCCAAGGTTCCAAGGTTTCGGCGTCGTGCCGACAAGCAAGACTCGTGCATTCAATCGCCCTTCCTGGGTGGCCGGCTTTCTCCGACCCTCCTGGCTATCCGTACCGCCCACTTCCCCCCGCGGCCCGCCCGGCGGCGGGTCCATCTGTCCCGGTCGCACCTCCGACCGGCTTCCCGCGGGTCTGGGAGTATCCCCGCCTCGGCTCTGCGGTCCATATGTTCCCGAACTGCGCCCGGTTCTGCAACCGGACGGGTTTCCTCGATTCCCAGCGGTCTGATAATGGCCAGATCGGGCCGACGCCGCCACTTCCCTCAATCCGCGACCCTGCCAGGCCGATCCGCCCTCCGCACGGGCCGCGGCCCGCGTGGGAGGTCTCCACCATGAAACGAGTGCTGGTCTTTCTGGCCGTCGCGGCGGTGCTCGCGGGCTGCGCCGCACCGACCACCCGAGTCGGCGTTGCATCCAAGGGCCGCCTCGGAGCCGGGGATTCCCTGGGCCTCAGTCTCCAACGCCCGGGCAACCCGGGTTCCAACGCCGCCTCCGAGTTCGCCCTCTATCCGCAGGATTAGCGCCACCCTCTCCCACGCCATCGCACCGTACATCGCCGGACGCTTTCCTTATACTGGCATGGCTCAAGGAGATCGGCCATGCCAAGCGGCGATGAACGCTTCCGGGTCTCGCGGCGATCCTTCATCCAGACCCTCGGGGCCTCCGCCGCCGCGGGGGCGCTCCAATCCAAGGCCGCGGCGCTGGTCGAAACCCGCCAGCCCGACGGCGCCTCCTCCCCCCCCACCTTCGGTCCCGGGCCCGTTGACATCGACCTGAAAATCAACGGAAAGAAGACAACGCTCAAGGTCGAGCCCGCGACCACCCTGCTCGAGGCCCTTCGCCTGCACGCGGGCCTCACCGGGAGCAAGGAGGTCTGCGACCGCGGCTCCTGCGGCGGGTGCTCGGTCATCATCGACGGCAAACTCACCGTCTCGTGCATGGTGCTCGCGGTCGACGCGATCGGCTCGGAGATCACCACGGTCGAAGGACTGGCCAAGGGCGATGATCTCGACCCCATCCAGGCGGCCTTCGTAAAGCACGACGCCCTCCAGTGCGGATACTGCACGCCGGGCTTCATCGTCGCCTCCCGCTCGCTGCTCAACGACATTCCCAAGCCGACCCTCGACCAGATCAAGCACTGGCTCTCGGGCAACATCTGCCGCTGCGGCACCTACACCAACATCTTCAACGCCGTGCTCGAAGCCTCGGGCCAGCCGCCCGTCGCCGACTCCAAGCCGCCGGCCCTGCCGGGAAAGGTGGACTGACCCATGGGACCCTTCGACCCCACCACCGCCGCGACCACCAACCGGCCCATCAACGCCGGCAGCTCCATCAACGACGACACCTCGCGCCTGGACGGCGTCGCGAAAGTCACGGGGCGCGCCAAGTACGCCAAGGACACCTTCCTGCCCCGGAGCGTCTTTGTCGGCTTTGTCCGCTGCCCTTATGGCGCGGGCGAGTTGCAGTCCTTCGACAAGGAAGCCGCCCTCGCCACACCCGGCGTCGTGGAGGTTGAAATCTCCGGCAAGGAGGGACGCTACCACGGCCAGAACGTGGGCTACCTCGTGGCCGAGTCGCCCCTGGCCATGAAACGCGGACTCCGCGCCCTCAAGCCGAAGTGGAAACCGTTGCCCGTCACCGTGGGCCGCCTTGAAGAAGAGGACAACAGCGCCGAACCCTCCGAGGAAGTCAAGGCCATCCTCAAGGATGCCGACCACATCCTCACCGCCACCTACACCACCGCCGTCTCCATGCACGTCTCGCTCGAGACCCACGGCGGTGTGGTCGATCACCGCGGCGATTCCGCAACCATGTACAGTTCCACGCAGGGCACCTTCGCCGCCCGCGACGGCATGACCCGAACCCTGGACCTGCCCAACTCGAAGATCGAAGTGATCTGCGAGTACGTCGGCGGCGGTTTCGGCTCCAAGCTCAACGGCCCCGGCAAGGAGGGCCAGACCGCCGGCATCGTCTCCAAGCGCCTCCAGCGCCCCGCCTACCTCTTCTGCGACCGCAAGGAAGACCAGCTCGACACCGGCAACCGTCCCTCCCACCGCGCCAGCGTCGTGCTCGGCTGCCGCAAGGATGGCACGATCTTGGGCGGTGAAATCCGCACCTGGGGCGGCGTCGGTGTGGCCGGCGGCGGCGGCAACATTCCCCTGCCCACCGGCCGCTACTCCTTCGGCGAAGTCAACCGCTCCCACAAGGATGTCAAGTTCAACGCCGGCGGCCCCCGCCCGTTCCGCGCCCCGGGCCACCCGCCCGCCGCCTTCTTCGAGGAGTTGATCGTCGACGAGATCGCCACGCTCGCGGGCGTGGACCCCCTCGACCTCCGCCTCCGCCTCGACCGCGATGCCGACCGGCGCGACATGATGCGTCTGGGCGCCCAACTCATCGGCTGGTCCAACCGCAAGCCCACCGGCTCGCAGACCAGCACGCTCCGTCGGGGCTACGGCCTGGGCACCTGCACCTGGCACGGCGGCTCCAGCCGCACCGTCTGCGAGATCGTCATCAACCGCGACGGCTCCGTCGAGGCCCGCACCGGCACGCAGGACATCGGCACCGGCCAGCGCACCATCATGGGCATCCTCGCCGCCGACGGCCTGGGCATCCCGCTCAACCTCGTCTCCGTCCGCATCGGCAACTCGCAACTGCCCATCGGCCCGGGCTCCGGCGGCTCCGTCACCGCCCCCGCCTCCGCCCCCGCGATGATGGCCGCGGCGGAGGACGCCCGCGCTAAGTTCCTCGCCGAAGTGGCCAAAGCCCTCGGCGCGGAACCCTCCGCGCTATCCCTCAAGAACGGCAACGTGATGAAGGATGGAGCCGTGCTCATGTCCTTCTCCGAGGCCTGCCGCCGCCTCCCCGTCGAGAACATCGCGGGCCGGGGTGAGTCCGACCGTGGCCAGCGGCCCGCCGGCCGCGGCCACAGCCACGGGGCCCAGTTCGCGGAAGTCGAGGTGGACACCGAGACCGGCGTGGTCCGCGTCAAGCGCATCGTCGCGATCCAGGCGGCGGGCCGGATCATCTGCCGCAAGACCGCGGAGAGCCAGGTCATCGGCGGTGTCATCCAGGGCATCGGCTACGCCCTCTTCGAGGACCGCGTGCTGGACCGCAACGTCGGCGCCATGGTCAACCCCAACATGGAGTGGTACAAGCTCGTCGGGCCAAACGACATGCCCCACATCGAGCCCTTGCTCTGGACGCGCGGCGAGCCGACCGCCGTCCGGTCGATCGGCGAACCGCCCCACGTCCCCACCGCCGGGGCCGTCGCGTGCGCCGTCTTCAACGCCCTTGGAAAGCCGGTGCGGCACCTGCCCATGACACCCGACAAGGTGCTCGCCGCACTGGAAGGAGCGCGGTCATGAACCCCTTCACGTACGTCAACGCGAGGTCCTTCAAGGAAGCGTCGGAGTTGCTGACCGCAGGTCGCTTCAAGCTCCCCGTGCTCAAGGCGGGCGGGCTGGATGTCGTCGACCACCTCAAGGAGGGCCTCGTCCAGGCGGACGCCCTGATCAACATCCGTCGTCTCACCGTCGACGACAAGCCCAACATCTCCGCCGCCTCGGGACGGATCCGCATCAACGCCACCACGACTCTCGCCGAACTCGCCGCCTCCCCGATCCTGTGGAAGCAGGCCCCCGTCATCGCCCAGGCCGTGCACTCCGCCGCGACACCCCAGGCCCGGAACATCGCGACCGCCGCAGGCAACCTGCTCCAGCGCCCGCGCTGCTGGTACTACCGGCACGAGCAGTTCCATTGCCTGAAGAAGGGCGGGGACCGGTGCTTCGCCCTCGAGGGCGAGAACAAGTACCACGCGATCTTCGGCGGCGGCCCGTGCCACATCGTCCACCCCTCCAACCTCGCCCCGGCCCTGTCCGTCTGCGACGCCACCGTGTACGTCACCGGCGGCACACGCGAAGTGCTGCCCATCGCGGACCTGTTCCACATGCCCGCCCGCGGCATCATGGACGAGCACAACCTGACACCCGGCGAGGTCGTCACGCACATCGCGCTCCGCGACAAGCCGAACAGCGGGTTCTACGCCATCAAGGAAAAGCAATCCTTCGACTGGCCGCTGGTCGTCGCGTGCGTCGCGCTGGACCTGAACGGCGAAACGATCACCTCCGCCAGGGTCTGCGCCGGGGCGGTCGCGCCCGTGCCGTGGCGGCTGGAGAAGGTCGAGAAGGCACTGGCCGGTGTCAAGACGACAGACGATGAGGGCATCCGCGCCGCCGCCAACCTGAGCGGCGAGGGCGCTTCGCCCATGCGGGACAACGGGTACAAGGTCAAACTCCTCGCCGCCGCCGTCCGCCGGGCGATCGTCCGCGCCGCCGGCCGCGACCCGGAGCCCAAGGCATGAGCGACCGCGTCGTCAAACTCAAGGCCTCGTGCATCCACCTCCGGCACAAGGCCATGTACTCCGACCCCGCCCACGATGTGCGGGGGTTCGTCGATGAATCCATCGACACCATCCCCTTCTTCTGCCTCCTCACCTGCGACTGCCTTGGACCGGACAATGAATCCGCCGGCCCGGCCGAGTGCCGACCGGGCCGCTCGTGCTACTGCAGCGCAGAGGATCCGAGTCCATCACCGAAGTAACTCGACCTCAACTCCCCTGAAGCTCTTCAAGTTCTTCCAAAGTTCTTGGCCAATCCTCCTTGAGCAGTCGCGACAGCGATCTGTCCGCGAGCAGCTTCCCGCCGGTTTGGCACGTGACGCAGTAGTTGGTTTCGTTCTCCGCGTGAACGATCCGCTGCACCGGGCTTCCGCACTCCGGGCAGGGTTTGCCGAACTTGCCGTGGACCGCGAACTCCGGACGGAAGGCCGTGACATCGCCGGGGCCGGGGAACTTCCGGAGAAACCGCGCGCTCAGCACCTGCTGCCAGTGCGTGAGGACAGACCTCGCGGCGGCGAACAGACGGCCGATTTCTTCGTCGGACAGCTTCGTCGTCAGGCGAATCGGTGAGAGCCTCGCCGCATGGAGAATCTCGTCCGAGTAGGCGTTCCCGATGCCGCTGATGAGCCGCGGATCGGTCAGGGTGCGTTTGATGGTGTGGTTCTCGCGCCGGATGGCCGCGGCAAAGGCCGACTCCGCACACGACAGGACCTCGATTCCGCCGGGATTGTGCGACTCCAAAGCTCGACGCCCTGAGACGAGGTGAACCCGCGCCCGCTTCTTCGTGCCCGCCTCGGTGAGGACAAGCGTGCCCGTCTCGCACTCGAACACCGCCGTGGAGATCCGGCCCGGCGGCTTGGCGCCCCGGTCTTTCCATTGGAACCGCCCGGCGATCATGAGGTGGATGATCAGCGCAAGCTCACCCGGCCCCTCCATGTGCACCACGATCCGCTTGCCGAGTCGCGACAACTCCCCCACCACGCTTCCCTCAACGGACTCGATCGGCGGCTCGAACGTGCGAAGCACAGACGGACCGAGGATGCGGACCTTCTCGATGCGACGCCCGACGAGCCGCGGCCGCAGCGCCCCGAGGTACGCCTCGATGTCCGGCAGCTCAGGCATCGGCTCCTCGGTGGCACGCCTCTCCGAGGCGTGTCCGTGAGTCGCACGCCTCGGAGAGGCGTGCCACCACGCTACAACGATGGTGTCCGTCCGCCGTCCACGGGAATGTTGATCCCGTTGATGTACGCCGCCGCCGGTGTCGCCAGAAACGCCGCCGCCGCCGCGACTTCCTCCGGCCTTCCCAGCCGCCCGGCGGGAATCGTCGCCACCGCCGCCGCTCGAACCTCGTCGAGGGTCTTGCCCGTCTTCTGCGCCTTGGCCGTGAACAGTTCCGTCAACCGGGCCGTGTCCGT
This sequence comes from Phycisphaeraceae bacterium, assembly GCA_019636625.1. Lineage (GTDB taxonomy): Bacteria > Planctomycetota > Phycisphaerae > Phycisphaerales > UBA1924 > JAHBXE01. The sequence continues at coordinate 21,443 of JAHBXE010000002.1, read as the reverse complement.
GAAGCCGGGCAGGATGTTGTTCACGGTGATCCCGTCGCGCGCCAGCTCGCCCGCGAGCGTCTTGGCCCAGTTCGCCACAGCCGCCCGGATGGCGTTCGACACGCCAAGATCCGGGATCGGCGCTTTGACGCTGGTGGACAGAATATTGATGATCCGCCCGAACCCCGCCGCTCTCATGCCCGGAAGCAACGCCTGCACCAGCACCTGGTTCGTCAGCACGTGCATCCGGAACGCCGCGGCGAACTCCTCCGGCGCCGCCGCGTTCGCCGGCCCGCCCTTGGGCCCGCCCGTGTTGTTCACCAGGATGTGAAACGGCCGCGCGGCATCAAGATGAGGCCGCACCGCAGCGCCGACAGCCGTCGGATCGGCAAAGTCCGCCGCGATGAAGTCGTGCGGTTGACCAGATGGCCGCGGCAACTCCGCGGCCACGGCGGCGAGTTTCGCCGAATCGCGGGCCATCAGCGTAACCTGCGCCCCCAGCAGCGCAAGCTCAACCGCCACGGCCCGACCGATGCCCTGCGTCGATCCACAAACAAGCGCCCGCCGACCCTTGAGGGAAGTGTCCATGACCGGATTGTACAGGAATGGCGGCCCTCATGCAGCCACTCATCGCCATCTTGCGGATGGAATCAGCCCGCCTTCCAGCACTGTCTCCGCATCACTTCGTCACTGGGTCACTGTGTCACTTCGTCACTTCGTCACTGGGTCACTGTGTCCCTTTCCCCCTCACCTGCCGATGCCTGAAACACGACACCAGATGATCGTTGAACATGCCCGTCGCCTGCATGAAGGCGTAGCAGATGGTCGAGCCCACGAACGTGAAGCCCCGCCGTTTGAGATCCTTCGACATCGCGTCGGACTCGGGCGTCCGAGCCGGAACCTGCGTGACGCTGGTCCAGCGATTGACTTTCGGCCTGCCCCCAACGAACGACCAGATGTACGGCGCAAAACCGTCGAACTCATCCTGCACCTTCAGAAACGCACGGGCATTGATCGCGGCCGACGCGACCTTCAGCCGGTTGCGGACGATGCCCTCGTTGAGCAGCAGCTTCGCCTCGCGGGCGGGCGTAAAGCGGGCCACACGCACAGGGTCAAAGCCCTCGAACGCCTCGCGGTAGTTCTCGCGCTTGGCGAGAATGGTCGACCATGACAGCCCCGCCTGGGCTCCCTCGAGGAGAATGAACTCAAACAGCGTCCGATCGTCCCGACACGGCACCCCCCACTCCGTGTCGTGGTACTCGATATCGAGCGAGGTCCGGGGCCATGGGCAACGCGGCTTCATGCCGCGACGGTAGCCGCCTCAAGGCGTCGGGCTCTCCGCCGCGATGAGCGACCGGACCCACAGCTGGTTCGGATCGCGCGGCGAAGGCCCGAAGAGGAGAACAGGGCGGGACTTCTCCGCCGTCGCACGCGGGACGTAGGGCGTGGAATCAAGGCGGGAGTCGGGCCGGCGGCGCGTCTCGCTGCGCGATGGCTCGGGCGTGAACACCAGGCCCTGCGGCGCTGTGCACAGGTATCCCGGGCCTTCGCTCCAGCGGATCGCGGCGATGGAGTTCGGCGCCAGCAGCGTGTACGACGAAAACTGCGTGTCAAAGGCGACCATCCGCGACAGGTCCGGGTGGTAGAAGATCAAGGGATGCACGGGCACCCCGAACCCGCCCTCCTGCGTCCGCCCGGACACCACGACGTTCTGCACGGGCGAAGAGACCTGGTACGCCAGCGCCGCATCGCCCGGCTTCCCGATAAGCGCCTGCGCAAACGTCCGTCCCAGCCGGCGGAGCCCGCTCCCCGGTGGATCCTCGACGATCCGGATCGCCTCGACCGCCAAACCGGCGGATGTCAGGTTGAACGCGTACGCCAGGTCCCGCTCCGTTGTGCACACGGGAAACATGTACGCGCCCTCGCTCCGCCGAACGCTCTCCCCCGTCGCGGTCAACAGGACCAGCTCCGATTCCGGCGCATCAACGGGCCGTCGCGTGTAGAGCAGTTCGCCCCGATCGGTCAGCACCGCGTGCGCATTCACCGCGCCCCCCTGCACGAGCCACTGCACCGTCCCGCCGATCCAGCTCACACGCCCGATCCAGCGCGACCCGTCCGGCCGCGGAGACTCCACCAGGAACCCGAGATGGTCGCACGCACGCCCGAGCATCAACCCCGGCGGCAAGGGCGAGGGAAACTCCATCGCCCGCGTGTTGGAATCCGGCGGTGACTGCGAAATGTCGTAGACCGTGATCCGGGTCGTCGTCGGCGGTTCGGCCGCGGGCTGAGCCAGCATCGTCGGCCACGTCGGCGGCTCCCCCTGCTGCACGGCGAGGAACCGGCCATCAGGCGACACGAGCGGCAGGACCTGCCCGTCGTAGGGGATCGAGGCGAGGTGATCCACCCGGACCACGACGCGGACATTCTGCACCATCGCCTCCGCCGCGGGCGCGGCCACCGGCCCCGAGGGAAGCTCCACCGGCGTCGAGGTGGACGGCGCCCCCCGCGCGGGTCCCATCGCGCTGTTCTGTGGGAGCACCGTGAGCCCGGGCCGCACCTTCCGCTCCGTCACGCACCCGGCGGCAAGCCCGGCGCAGAGCATCCCGATCAGAAGACCCGTCCGCATGGACCCCTCCACTGGCTTTACGAGCCGCCCGGCTTCTCTTCATCGGGCCGCGGCGTCATCGAACCGGGAAGACTGGGCTGCGAGCTCTTGTCCTTGCTCTGCGGCGCCGCCTTGCGGATCGCATCCTCCCGCTCGCGCAGGCGGTCCACGTACGGCTGGTTGACCCGCGTGCTGTCGTCCGGGTTGTCGATCACCAGGGGCGTGATGAACACGAGCAGTTCCGAGTTCGTCTTCGTGCGCTCCTTGCTGCTGAAGAGCCACTTGATGATCGGGATGTCGCCCAGCAGCGGCACCTTCCGAACGATGTCGGAATCCTCCGACCGCAGGATCCCGGAGATCACCACCGTCTGCCCGTCCTGCACGATGAGCTGCGTGGTCGTCTCGCGCCGGTCGATCACCGCCCCGCCAAAGAGCGTCTGCCCCTGCACCACCGACGACAACTGCAGGTTGACCGCCAGGTCCACATCCCGCCGGACCGTGATCCGCGGACGCACACGGAGCTGGATGCCCACCGCCTTGTAGTCGAACGACTGCAGCAACTGCCCCTGGTTGTTCGGCTGGCTCTGGGTGATGAACGGGATGTCCTGCCCGCTGAAGAACTCCGCCTCCTGGTTGTCGCTGGTGAAGATCTTGGGCTCCGACAGCACCGTCACGGAGGTCTTCTGCGCCAGCGCCTGGAGGATGAGGTTCAGGTTCACGTTCGTGTTCAGCACGGACGTGTCGAACAGGCTCCGCATCAGGTTGTTCTCGGTGCCGGAAACTTGGTTCCCGATCGAGATCGAGTTGTCCGCCCGCGTCGGCGTCAGCGACTGGCTGGACCAGCGAAGGCCCAGGCTCGTCGCATCATCCAGCGTGACCTCCGCCACCACGGCGGAAATCAGCACCTGCCGCCCCGGGCGATCCAGGCTGGAAATCAGGTCCACCATCGACTGCCGGTATTCGATCGGCGCCGTCACCATCAGCGCGTTCTGCCGCCACACCGGCACAATGCGGATCTGCCCGATGAGGTTCGACGAGTTCTGCTTGTCCGTCGGCGGCCGGGAACGCTGCCACCAGAAGGCGATGTTGTCGGCGCTCACGGTGTCCGTCGTCGCGCCGGTCGTCGCCGTCGTGGTGGACGATGCGGCGAAGGGGCTCGTGGTCGAGGTCCCCTGGCTCAGGCCCGAGGCCGAACGCCGGATCTGCGCCAGCGTGCCGTCCTGCGCCAGCAGCGTGTTGAGCTGCTCCGCCAGGTCCTCCGATGAGGCGTGCTTGAGCTCGATGATGACCGGCAGGCCCACCACCGTCGGCTTGTCGAAGTCCTCGATGAACTTGTCGATCGCGGCGAGGTAGTCCGGGCTCTTGGCGAGCACGACGATGCTGCTGGACTCGGGAATCGCCTGGAACGAGAACTGCCCGGCCAAGCGGCTCGTGCCCGCGCCGGAACTCGTGCCCACCGGCTGGCTCTGCTGGTTACCGCCGCCACCGCCACCCCCTCCACCGCCGCCACCGCCCGTGGTCGTGGAAGGCCGGCCGTACAACCCCTCCAGCACCGCCTTGACCTTCACCGGGTCCGTGTACTTGAGCTGGTACGTCTTGGGCGTGACCACCTCAACCTGCACCTCGACGTCCCAGTTCGTCTCGATCTGACGTCGGATGCCGTCAAGCACCGCCGGCTCGGCCACGACGGTCACGGAGTTCTGCTGCGTGTTCGCGCTGACGCGGAGCTGGGCCGACTGCGCGGAAGTGTCCTGCTGCTGACCCGGCTGCCGGAACGGGTTGAACTGGTTCTGGTTCTGATTCTGGTTCCGGTTGCGGTTCGTGCGGCTCGTCGCCCCGCCCGCGGAGTACAGCGTCTCGATCTGCGAGGCGATCTGCTCCGCGTCCGCGAAGCGAAGGCGGAACGTCTCCGTCCGGACCGCGCCCTCCGGCGACTGGTCCAGCTCGTTGATCATCCGCTCCAGCCGCTGCAGCAGCGCGATGTCGCCCGTGATCGAGAACCGGTTCGAATCCTTGTCGATCGACAGTTTCGCGTAGTCCGGCAACGCGTTCTTCAGCACATCGCCGTACCCCTCCGCCGCCGACACCTTCAACGCAAAGACCTTCGTCGCGATCGTGCCGAAGTCCGTCCGCTTCAGCACCGATTCCTCCGCCGGGATCACCATCGGGTTCATCTTCGGCAGGTCGATGAAGTCACGCAGGGTGATCGTGTCCGGCGTCTCCACCACCGCGATCCCCGCCTGCTGCAACGCCAGCAGGACCATGTCCAGCGCCCGAGAACGCGGGATCTCACGGTCGTTCACGACCGTCACCTTCCGCGACAGGATGTCCTGGCTCGGCAGAACCACCTTGCCCGTCGATTCCACAATGAACGGCAGGATCTGCTCCACCGACACGTTCCGGAACGCCAGTTTCGTCGGCTCCCCATTGAGCACCTTCCGCCCGCTCGCATCGAACTGGACCTCGGGCTGACGCGCCGCCGGAGCGGGCGCAGGGGCCTGCCACGCCGCGGCCGTGCCGGCGATCATGGTCAGGACAGCGGGAATCGCGATCATGTTCGGGCGCGTGGAAGTCATTCGTTCCCCTCGATGCGTTCGGGCGTTTGCGGAAGAGGCGCGGCACCATCGCCCGCCGGAGCGGCCTCCGGCTTCGGCTCGGATGCGGGTGCAGGCTCGACTTTGGGTTCGACGTTCGGTTCGGACGGCGAGGCCGTGGGCTCGGCCGGCGTTCCCGTCGCGCCGACAACCGTCGCGGCAGGAGGCGCCTTCGCCTCGGGAGTCGTCGGCACGCTGGCCGCCGAGTTGGTTTCAGGTTTCGCGGACGTCGGCGGCGGGTACACCACACGGTCGCGGTCAAACAGCGACACGCTGAACTCGATCCCCTTCCACACCACCGCCACATCCCACGGCGGGCGGAGCTCCTTGATCTTCAGGTCGCTCTTGCCCGACTCGCCCGCCTTGAGCTTCTGCCCGTCCTCGAACCACGCCTCATCGTTGATCATTGCGATGAGTTTCGGACCGCCATAAGTCGCCGGCGGCGGGGGCGGGGGCGGGGGCGGCGCCTCGACCACCTTCACCTCCGGCTCCGGCTGCCGCGGCGGGGGCGGCGGGCTGGGGATGAAGAACACCGACCGCCCCGTGAACTGCGCCGTGTGCTGCGTGAGCACCTTCGCGTAGTCCTCCGTGAGCTGCTTGGTCTTCTCCTCATGAATGCTCTTCACCGCCTGGGCCGAGGGCGCCATCAGCGACCGGACCAGGCCCCGCAGCGACAGCACGCACGCGATCAACGCGATCAGCAGGAGCACAATGGCCAGCCGCCCCGGCACGCCGATGCGACGGTTGAGCTCCCGAACTCCGACGGCGGTGCTCATCGTGCCCTCCCCCCGCGCCGGTTGACGACCCACGTCTCCACGGCCAGCGTCACCTTCAACTGCCGCGCCGCCGTGTCCTGGTTGTCGCCCCGACGCAGTTGCACCCGCGAAACCGCCGCGACTTCGGGCGAACTCTCCAGGTCCGCGATCACCGCGGCCAGTTCCTCCGGCGTCGCGGAAAACTGCACCTCACGCACCAGCCGATCGATCCGCTCTTCCTCGCTGTACGCGCTCTTGAGCGGCCCGTTGCCCAGCGGCATCGTCCGCGTCGTCGACGTGTCGTTGCGGATCCGGTGCTTGCTCAACACCTCCACCACCCGGCGATTGAACGCCACCGAACGCACCTCCGGATCGCCGGGAAGCTCCACCGCCCCAAACTTCCGCACACCCAGCGCCACCTCGCTCGACTGCGCCCCGATCGGGTCCTTCGCCAGCGTGATCAACGCGCTCTCCCGATCGTCCGCCCGCGATGAGGTCGTGTTGATCCGGTCGATCACCGGCTCCACCACCACGAAGTACGCCACCAGGACCGCGCCGGCGAATACCGCCCATCGCGCGGCACGGGGAAGCGTCCGGAATCGTTGCACGAGTGCGTTCACCGCGCGGCCCCCGCTTTGTTCATCTGTTCCTGAAGTTTCCGAGCCTCTTCCGCCAGACGCGACTTGGTCGTCGCATCGATCGCCGGGTTCTTCTGCGGGTATGTGCGGCGATTCGCCCACTCCCGCATCGCCGTGGTGCGGTCCATCTTCTCAATCTCCGCATCCGTCAGCGGCGGCGGCGCTTCGCCCGGCGCGGCCGCGGCGGGCCGCGACGGCGCTTCCGATGGGCGCGATGCGCCCCGATCGCCTCCACGATCGCCTCCCCCGTTCCCGCCCCCTCCGCCGCCGCGCTCGCTCCGCTCCGGCGGACGGGACGCCGACCGCGTATCACGCGACGCCGAAGACTCCCGCGAACCCCCGCCGCCCCCGCTGCTGCTCCCCGTGTTCCGGGGCAGGGCCGTGTTGGAGGCGCCTTCACCGTACAACCGGACCGCCAGCGGCTTGGCCGCGTAGTCCTCCAGCCCGGCCGCCTTCACATGGGGGTTGACCACGTCCGCCGTGAGGTCGAACTGCACGCCCGACCCCCCGCTGTCCACACGGTTGAGCTTCACGTTCGACAGCAGCTTGGTCGCGTTCAGGTTCGCCTGCATCGTGTTGACCAGCTCCGCGTTCTCCGCCGAGCCCTGCACCGACAGCCCCTGATCGGTCGAAAGCCGGATGCTGTCCGTTGTCACGCCCACGGGTATCGCCGCCGACACATCGGCCAGCAGCTTGGTCATGGGCCAGCGGCTGACCTCCAGCTGCTGGTACAGCGCCGACCGACGGGCGGACTCCAGCCGCTCCCGGTTCTTGTCCCCCAGCCCGACCGCCTTGGCGTTGAGCACCATGAGCCGCGCCGACGCGATCACCCACGGCCCCAGCAGCAGCAGCGCGACCGATGCCGCGACCACGCCCCACGCCCGCTTCCGGTGCGAGAGCCAGTTCGCCACCCGCTCCGGCGGCGACTCCCGCCGCACCGGCGCCGAGGCACGAAGCGCCGTCAGGCTCCGCGCGATCGGGTCCTTCGACACCGCCGCCAGCGCCGCGCCCAGCGCCAGGCCGTACTGCTCAAACCACGACCGCTGGTCCGGCACGCCCGACACGATCGACCGCACCGCGCCGATCACCCCCGAGTCCACGGCCAGGATCACGCCCGAAGGGCTCAACGCCGTCTGGGGCGCCGCCACCGACGCCGCGCTGCACGTCTCCCCCACCACGCCCAACACCGTCCGCACAAACGCCGTCGAGTTCGGCGCATCCTCCACCAGCACGCGGGCCAGCGACTTCGACGGACCAAACGCCAGCACCGACACCGCCCCCTCCTCCGGATCCGCGTACACCGCGCTCTGCCCCTTGCCCTGACGCAGCACCGCCAGCGCCGCCGCCGGCGTCGTCCAGCTTTCCTCGATCTCCTCTTCGTCCACCAGCGATTCCGGCGCCTCCCCCTTCCACCCGATCAACAGCGCCGCCCGCGCCTGGCCCTCGCCCTCCGGAACGCCACCGGCCGTCCGACGGTGCGCCGGGATCGTCTCCGGCAACTGCGCCTCGGCCATCAACGCCAGCACCGACGCCAGCTCCCCGTTGACCCCCGCCGGGATCGGGTTGCACCGCGCCACCGTCTCCCGCATCGGCGCCACACGCACCAGCCGCTCGACCTTGTGCTGCTTCAGCACCGGGAGCACCTGACCCGCCGTGTCCAGCGAAACCGCCTGCTCCAGCGTCAGCCCGTTCCGGTTGGCCAGGATCACCAGCCGCCACCGGTCCCCCTGGTAGTGCACCGCCGCGACCACAGCCGGCGCGCCGGTCGGACCGGGGGTCCCTTCAGTTTTGACAGCCATCTGGCTCATCGCGTCTTGAGCTCCGTGATGCGGACGGGAAGGGATGAACGGTCGATCGTCGCCACGATTTCAACCTCGAAGCCGGTTTTCAGGTCCCGCCCGCGGCAGGTCACCACGTACACATTGGACCGAACCGTCAAGACGTTATACAGCTGGGCCAGCCTATTTCGGTTGATCCCCGGCACATTCAGCAGATCCACGATCGACGTGAAGCCCTTGGGCAGCGAGTCCCGCTCCAGCACAATAGCGTCCGCCAGCGCCGGCGTGATCTGCGGGATGTACTCCAGCACCTCCGCCGGGCACGTGTTGATGTTCACCTTCCCGGGAATCGGCCCCAGCGTCGCCGCGCTCTCGATCTCGCACTCGTCCAGCAGCAGCGCCAGTTGCTCGTTGGTCAGGTTCCGCGCCTGCCGGTTGATGGGCTGCCCGTCCGCCCCGCGAAGCTGGCTCAGGTTCTGGCGGATGAAGTCCGCCATCGTCGCCGCCTCGTTGGCCTGCACGTACTTCACGATCACATCCGCCTGGTCCTGGTCCATCCCCGTCGCCCGCGCCACCGAGCCCGCATCCGCCGAGATCAGCTCGATCCTCGCCTGCCCGCTCGCCGACAGCACATCGTCCGTCGAGAGCGCCGTCAGAATCCCCGACCACTCCGCGTTCAGCACGCCGTCGGCGCTGTCCATCGGCAGCGTCGCGTTGCCGTCGTCCTCGTTCGGGTCCAGACGCCCGTTCAGGTTCCAATCCTCCCCGCGCACAAACTCCTGGATCACCCCCGACACCAGTTCCAGCTCCTGGATCGATCGGAACAGGTCATTCCGCGGCTGGTACGAATGCGCCTGCGACTGGTAGAAACCGACCTCCGCTCCCAGCGGGTTGACGTCGTCGTCCGCATCGATCCAGTCCAGGATGGCGTCCGCCACATCTTCCGTCATGTACGGCAGCGTCATCAGCGCCTGGGTGGACATCCCGTTCACGTTGATCTTCGCGTGCGCATCGGCCGGGCCCAGGACCTCCTTGCCCCCCAGCGTGTGCGACACCTGGTACGCCGCATCCTGCAGCGACCCCCGCGCCACATCCACCATGTCCTGCATCACCGTGAACGCGTCCGACAGGTCCGGGTTCACCGTCGCGTACTCCAGCCGCGCGATCGTCGCCTCCACACCCGCCCGCGCCGCCCAGTGCGCCCGCACCCGCGACAGCGCCGCCCGCCCCGACACCGCCCCGCTGAACGCCGTCGATTGCACCGCCCCGATCACCACCGCCGCGATGACCAGCACCCACAGGACCAGCAAGATGGCAACCCCGCGCCGGCGCCTCATCGTCCACCTCCCCCCGCCGCCCCACCGGACCCGCCCGTGCCCCCGCTCGTCCCGCCTGCCGCGCCGCCGCCCCCGCTGGTCGTCGATTCATCCGCCGCCTCCGGCGGCGTCGGCGTCCGGTCAATCGCGATGGTCCGCCGCCCCGTCGCCGTGGCCAGCCCATCGTCCGATGAAGCGATCACCACCACGCGCACCGCGTGCGGGTACCCGCCCGAATCCGAGTCCCACGAGTCGAACCACTGGCTCCCGTCGTACGCCTGCAGCGACAGCGACGTCACGCCCGCCACCACCGGCACCGCCACGCCCCCGGCATCCTGGAACGCATCAAACGCGGGATCGCACCGCCGCCACAGCGCCGGCGTGTTGACCCCCGCGCCCAACGGCCCGATCCGGTACTGCACCTCGTACTCCCCGCCCTCCGCCCCGTCCTCTTCGCTCCGCACCGGACGCGTCGATCTCGTCAGCAGCAGCAACCCGTCCCGCGCCGAATCCCCCGCGCCCCCGTCGCTGATCGACACCCGCGCAAACTGAAGATTGTGGTGCCTCACCACGTTGCACAGGTCCAGCGCGATCCGCCCCACCGCCGCGTCCGCACGCTCGAACGCCTGCTGCCTCGCCTGCGACTTGGCCTTGAGCCGCAGCATCTGCGACACCGCCCCCACCGCGCTCCCCGCCACCAGCGCCGCCACCACCGCCGCCACGATCAGCTCCACGAGCGTGAACCCGCGCCGGCCACGGCAAGCCGCCGCCACGCCGCCCTCGACACGCCGTCCCGGGCTGTGCGGACCTAGTACCACCGGTTCACCGCCTCCCCGGGCCGCCGCTCCGGATCCGCCTCATCCCCCAGCCGCGGCGCGATCATCGTCTCCACCGATTCCGTCCACGTTCGCCCCGACGCCCGCCACGTCACCGTCGCCACCACCCGGTACGCATCCCCCGACTGCCCGCCCGAAAAGTCCAGCGAGTACTCGAAGTTCTCGAACGGCGCCTCGCACGGCCCCCGCGTCGGGAACCGCGCCGCGTAGTTGTCCGGCCCGCGCGCCAGCACGAGGTTCAACTGTTCATCCAGCAGCATCGCCGCCGTCTGAAGCTGCTCCCCCTGGCTCTGCGACGTCAGCGCCCGACCCCCAAGCCCGATCAGCACCGCCAGCGCCACGCCCAGCAGCACCGCCGCGACAATCGCGTCGACCAGCATCACGCCCCGCCGCCTCACCATGGATCGTCCCTCCTCCCGGAGGCGTCCAGGTCAATCGCGTACGGGTCCCCCGTCGGCAGGTCCCGTGCGCTCATGCTCCGCCCGTTCAAGCCGCTGCCCAGCGGCACCACCTCCGCCCGCGTCGCCGTCGACGGCAGCCGCACCAGCCACAACTGGTCCGCGTTGTCCTGAAACAGCATCGCGATCCCCGGCCGGCCCTGCGTGCCCCCCGCGCCGGGAAACTCGATCTGGAACCGCCGCGGGTCAAGGTCCATCACGCCCGCCGTCGCCGACCGCAGCGACACGCCCTCCAACGCCGCGATCGGCGTCAGCGGATCTTCCACCCATCCCTCGCCCCCGGGATCAAATGACCCCACATCCGCCACCCGCAGCACCATCAGCCGGAACCGCGGCGCCGCCGCCTCCCCTCCACCCGACCCGCGCCCGGACGGCCCGAACTCCAGCATCGTCCGCTGCGTCGAGTACGTGTCCCGCTTGGCCGCGGCCGTCAGCATGTCCGCCACCGCCCGCACGCTCTGCTCCCCCTCGCGCGACTTCCACGACATCAGCCGGGGCACGACCATCCCCGCGACCACCGTCAGGATCACGATGACGACGATGATCTCGACAAACGTAAACCCCCCGCGCCGGGCCAGGCCCCGCGCCGATGCGCCGCCGGACCTGGTCGCGCAGGCGTTCACGGCTTCCGGACATCCTCGTTGTCGCCGGTGCCGCCGGGCTGCCCGTCGGCGCCGTAGCTCACGATGTCAAAGTCCGCGTTCTTCACCCCGGGGATCACGAGGATGAACGGGTTCCCCCACGGGTCCTTGAGCATGTCCGCGTTGTCGATGTACGGCCCCTTCCACGCCCCCTCCGCCACGTTCGACGGCCGCTCCCACAGAACCGTGAGCGACGCCCCCGACTCCGGCAGCCCGCAGTCGATCTGGTACGTCTTCATCGCCGTCGCCAGGGCCGAGGCGTTGTTCGTCGCCACCGCCGTCTTGGCCTGCCCGATCCGCCCGATCAGCCGCGGCGCCACCACCGCCGCGATCACGCCGATGATCACGATGATCACCAGCACCTCGATAATCGTGAACCCGCGTCCCAGGTCCCGGCGCGTCCGCTTCCTCATCATTTCAAGGCCTCCTGCGCTTGCAGCAACGGCAACAGAATCGACAACACGACAAACCCCACCACCACCGCCAGCCCCACCACCAGGATCGGCGGCAGCGCCGTCGTGAACAGCTTCACGCTCGTCTCCGTCTTCTCCTCAAACGCCCCCGCCGCCTGCGCCAGCATCTCGTCCAGCCGACCGGAACGCTCCCCCAGGTTCACGATCTGCACCAGCATCGGCGGGAAGTACCCGCTCCGCTCCATCGGGTCCGCGATCGTCCGCCCCGACGCCACCTGCTCGCACACCTCATCCACCACCCGCTCCATCGCCCGGTTCCCCAACGTCCCCTTCGTGATCCGCAGCGCCTGAAGAATCGGCACCCCCGCCGCCGTCAGCGTCCCCAGCGTCCGCGTGAACCGCGCCACCGCCACATCCCGCAGCAGACGCCCAAGCACCGGCGACTTCAGCAGCCCCCGGTCGAACGACATCCGGAACTCCGGCATCGCGTACAGCTTCGTCCACCCCCACAACGCCCCCGCCGCCATCAGCAGCACCAGCCACCAGTACGTCGCCACAAACCCCGCCGCCCCCTGCACGATCCGCGTCGGCAGCGGCAACTCCGCCCCCTTCGGCAGACTCTTGAGCACATTGGGCACGATGAACGTCACGATCACCACCACCGCGATGCACACCAGCCCCGCCAGGATCATCGGGTACAGCGTCGCCCCTAGCAGCGACCGCCTCAACTTCACGTCCCGGTCCAGCAGGTCCGCCGCCTGCGCCAGCACCTCCGGCAGCCGCCCCGCCGCCTCCCCCGACCGCATCAGGTTCACCGTCAGATCGGTGAACGGCTTGCCCCACGACGACGCCGCATCCGCCAGGCTCCGCCCGTGCTCCACCTGCTCGATCACGTGCGAGAGCATCGCCTTCTGCCGCTGGCTCCGCCCCTGCTTGGCGATCGTCTTCAACGCCTGCACCAGCGGCAGCCCCGCCTGCAACGCCGTCGCCAGTTCGCGGATGAACGCCGCCATCTCCACGCGCGTCATCGCCGCGCCCCACGCCCCGCCCCGCACCGCCGCCCCGCCGCCGCCAACCGCCGCGCCGCCCCCAGCGCCCCCCGACTCCGCGACCTGCTCCACCGCCGTCGGCGTCACCCCGCGCCGCATCAACTCGCGCACCGCCGTCGCGCGGTCCGGCGCCTCGATCGTCGCCCCGCCAAGGCCCCCCGCGCCGCGGTCCGATGCCGTTCTGTACGCGAACGTCGCCATCAGCCGCCCGCCTCGTCCGCATCCTGCGTTGCCCGCAGAACTTCCTCCACCGTCGTCCATCCCGTCGCCGCCTTCATCACGCCGTCACGACGCATCGTCGTGTACAGCGGCGCCGTGATCCGGTTGAGCTCCGACGCCGAGACCCGCTCGCTGATCGCCTGGCGCATCGTCGCCGACGTGATGATCACCTCGAAGAACCCGATCCGCCCGCGGTACCCCGAGTTGTCGCACTTGTCGCACCCCGCCCCACGCCAGCACATCCCGTTCTTGAACATCGCCAGTTCCGCCGGCGCCAAGCGGTGCTTCACCTCTTCCGGCAGCGGCATCGGCACCTTGCACACCTGGCAGATCCGCCGCCCCAGCCGCTGCGCCTGGATCCCCTCCAGCACGCTCGCCAGCAGGAACGGCTCGATCCCCATGTCCAGCAACCGCCCCACGGCGCTGATCGCGTTGTTCGTGTGCAGCGTCGAGAACAGCAGGTGACCCGTGAGCGCCGCCCGCACCGCGATCTCCGCCGTCTCCGCGTCGCGGATCTCGCCCACCATGATCACGTCCGGGTCCTGACGCAGGATGTGCCGCAGCCCCTGCGCAAACGTCAACCCACGCTTGGGGTTCACCGGTATCTGGTTCACACCCGAAAGCTCGTACTCCACCGGGTCCTCGATCGTGATGATCTTCAGCGACGGGTCGTACAGCTTCGTCAACGCCGCGTACAGCGTCGTCGTCTTGCCGCTCCCCGTCGGACCCGTCACCAGCGCCATCCCGTGCGGCAGGTCGATCAGGTGCTGCACCTTCTCCCGATCCGCCGCCCCCATCCCCAGCGCCTCCAGATCGAGCTTGATCGCCTCCTTGTCGAGAATTCGCATCACCACGCTCTCGCCGTAGAGCGTCGGCACCGTGCTCACGCGGATGTCGATCTTCCGCCCCTCGAACCGCAGCGTGATGTGCCCATCCTGCGGCGCGTACCGCTCCGCAATGTTCATCCCGCCCATGATCTTGATGCGGCTCGTGATCGCCGCCTGCAGGTGCTTCGGCGGCGGCTCCTGCTCGATCAGCACCCCGTCCACCCGGTACTTCACCGCCAGTTGCTTCTCGAACGGCTCGATGTGAACGTCCGACGCACGCGCCCGGATCGCCTCCAGGATGATCAGGTTCACCAGGTTGATCAGCGACGGCTGCTCCGCCATCCGGTGCAGATCGTCCGCCTCCACCGCCTCCAGGTTCGTCGTCAGATCGTCCGCGGCGTCTTCCCCGCCCCCCGCCAGCCGCGCCGCCATCTGCGCCGCCGTCGTCCCGTACGTCCCGCGCAGCAGCTCCGTGAACGCCTCTTGAACAATCCCCACCCGCGTCACCGGCCGACCCGCCGACACCGACAACTCGTCCGCCGCCTCAAGGTCCGTCGGATCGAGCATCGCGACCAGCAGCCGCCCCTCGCGGAACGCGTACGGCACCGCCCGCAGCCGGACCGCCTGCTCCGACGTCGCCAGCGCCGATGCCGCCGCATCCACATCCGGCCTCTCCTCCAGAACCTGGATGGGGGCCGAAGGCGGGGCGGCGGCATCAGCCGGCCGAGCGTGTTGATCGATGATCGGCTTGGATTCGATGGTGCTCATCCTGTCCACACCCCCCAGGGCTTGTCCAGACCCCAGACGATTCAGTCCTCATCCTTGTCCGGAGGATCAAGGTCGAAACCGAAGTCCATCATCCGGTTCTCACGTGGATCCGGCTTGTCCTCCGGCAACCGCGTCTTCTGATCTTCCTTCAGCAGGGCCAACAGCTTGTCCTTCGTCCGGGTGTCCAGTTCCCGACGCGCCTTGCGCGCATCCGCCACCGGGTCCTTCTCGTTCCCACCACCCATGAACCCCGACATCATCGACCCGATCGCCCCGCCTTCCTTCTCTTCCTTCTCATCGATCGCCGACGCCCAGGTCCGGTTCAGGCCCTCCGCCTCACGCGCATACCCGTCACGCAGCGACGTGATCGCTTCCTTCTGGTCCGGCGTCAGATCGGCAAAGCCCAGCGCCTGCGACATCGCCCGCTGCACGTACACCTCCCGGTACACCCGCGGGTAGCTCTTCCGCTTCACCTCAAGGTCAAACGCCCCCTGCTTCTCCGCCGGCAGCAGCGCCGCGATCGACTTCGCGTGCTGGCGGTTCACATCCCGCATCCGCTTCGATACGTCCGTCATTTCCTTGAGCATGTCCTGGATGCGGTTCATGTCGAACATGTCCGCCGCCTCCGCCTGCTTCGCCTGCTGCTCCTTCCCCCACTTCTCAAACGCCGCGATCTCACGGTCCATGTCCAGCTCGTACCGCAGCACCTGCTCCTTCAGCTCCGGTGACGCCTCCACGTCCACCTTCGCCGCCTCCAGCATCTTCACCAGGTCCATGTTCTGGCCCGCCATGAACCCGAACCGCAACCCGTTGTCCCGCTTCCGCGCCCGCTCAACCCGCGGCCACTGCTCAAGCTGCTTCTCGTTCAGCAGCGACTTCACATCGTTCATGAAGCCCTTCTCCAGGCGCTCCATCTTCTCCGTCATTTCCTTCCCCACCGTCGCGGCCTCCTTCTGGAAGGCCTGCCAGTCCATCGATTCCCGCGCCCGCTCCATCATCTCCCGGAAGGTCTTCTGCGTCTCCTCCGTCATCGCCTTGAACGAGCTGCGGTACCCCTCCTGCAGCGCCAACGCCGCTTCCTTCTGGTCCGCATCCATCTTCAGCATCTGCGCCCACGTCGTCACCGCCTTCTTCGTGACAGGCGACATGAACTGCGTCATATCCCCCATGCCCCCCATCCCGCCCATCTGGGCCCGGACAGGAGAACACAGCACCGCCACGGCGACCACCATCGCCGTCAACCCCGCCCACATCGACCGTGTCCTCTGCTTCATGGCTCGGCTCCTGCTGAGATAGCGCCCGCGACTCCTTCGGCGGCTACAAACCGCTCCCGAACAGTATAATCGCGGCCACCCGCTTCTTCGACGGCGTCCAGATTCACTTTCACGCCACCGAACCATTCATACAGATACGGACCACATCCGTTACACACACAATCCAAACCGCTCGGGTGCCAAACGCCGCACAAAGTCCTTCATTGCAACCAAACGCTCCCCCCCCTACCGCTCGATCCGCACCGTATTCCCCATGATGAACTGGTCCTCGCCCCCGCCCGCCGGCTCCTTCGGAAGCCGGTCCCGCTGCTCCTTGGTCAGGATCCCCTCCAGCCGCTTGCGGGCCTTCTCCTCGAGCTCCCGCTTCGCCGTCCTCGCCTGCGCCAGCGGCGAGTTGGGGTCCTCGTCGCCGATCCGGATGCTCATCTGACCCCCGCCCACGATGGGCACGTTCCCGCCCGTCTCCCCCTTCTTCTCCGCCGCATCAATCTCGCTCGCCAGCTTGTCGTTGACCCCGCCAAGATCCCGCTCGTACGACTCCCGGAACTGCGCCAGCAGTTCCCGCTGCTCCGCCGTCAGATCCTCAAGCTTCATCGCCGCATCCAGGTGCCGCGACACCCGGCTCGCCCGGTACACCGTGGGGTACATCGCCCGCTTCACCGCGTCATTGAACGCCGCTCGCCGATCCTCCGGCAGCAGCACCTCGATCCGCCTCTGGTGCTGCGAGTTCACCTCGCGAACCTGCACCCCCGCCTCACGCACCGCCGCGGCATGCTTCTGAAACGCCTCGAAGTCAATCCCATGCCCCGACTCTATCTCCGGCTGGTCCTCCAGCACCCGCTGCTTCGCGAGCAGCGCCCGATCCACATCCAACTCGTACGACTCCAGCGCCTCCGTCAGGCCCGACCGAAACTCCGCCGGGAGTTTCATTCCCTCCACGGTCTCCAGCAGGTTGACCCCCTCCCCGCTCACCCCACCCGGACGCAGGAGCACCTCCCGCCGCCGCTGCCGCTCCACCTTCCCCCACTTGGCCGCCTGTTCCTGCGTCGCCAGCGACTTCAGGTCGTCAAAGAACCCCTTCTCCAGGTCCTTCGTCTTCTTCGCCAGTTCCTTCCTCGCCTTGGGCATCCGCTCCATGAACACCGCCCGGTCGTCCGACTCCGCCGCCGCGCGACGCATCTCCTGCATCGCCTCCGAAAAGTCCCGCATCGCCTGCATGTACGCCGCGTCATACCCGTCGTGCAGCGCCATCGCCGTGCTCTTCTGATCCTCCGAAAACTCCAGCAGCTTCGCGTACTTCTCCACCGCCGACTTCGCGATCTTCCCGCTCGCCCCGCCCTCCGTGTCCATGCCCACCGACGCCGCCACCATCACCCGCTGTTGCCCCAGCGCCACATTCGCACCCAGCCCCATCGCCAGACCGGCAACCACACCCAAAACCACGGCAGTACGCTTCATGTTCGGTCTCCTGACAAACTCCGGGGCGACAAGACCGCCGCCCGATCTCCCCAAGGACGCCCGGATCCCATCATTCCGTCAGACCAGGCCGCCCGAAATGAAAACGGGCCGCGTTGCCTCCCGGCCCGCGGCCCATCCTCCGCTTCATTATGCTCGATTCACGTCCGGTTCAACTGATCCCGCCGACGCTGCCGCGGGTCAACGTTGCCACCATCGCGGCCGCCCCGGTCCGGCGCCGGCAGACGGTCCGCCTGCTCCGGACGGAGAATCTGCTTCAACCGGTCCTGCGCCCCGCGATCCGCTTCGCGGATCTTCTGACGCAACTCGCCCGCCGGGCCTTCTTCCATGGGCCCTCCCGGACCACGCGCGTTCCCGCCCGGCCCGCCACCCTGGCCACCGCCCTGGGCTCCTCCCTGCCCCCCACCCTGCCCGCCACCTTGGCCCCGCCCGCCCCCACGACCCTGATCGTTGTTGCCGCGCCCGCCACCCCCACCGCCGGCGCCGCCGCCCATCCCACCCCCTTGCCCACGCCCGCCACCCATCATCATGCCGCCGCCGAAGCGCCGCATGAGCTGATCCGCCGTGATGTTCATCTCCGTCTCTTCCACGGCCCGGGCAAGCTGCTCCTCCAGCGACGTCATTTCCCGCGCGTGCGATTCACGCAGCGCCTCGATCGATTCCTTCTGCTCCGGCGTCAGGTCCGCCAGCCCCAAGGCCACCGAAATCTGCCGGCTCGCCTGCGAAGGACGGTACACATTCGGGAAACTCGCCTGCTTGAACGCCTGCTGGAACGCCTCCTTCTTCGCTTCCGGCAGCAACTCCTCCACCTGCCGCGCCGCGCGCCGGTTCAGATCCCGCACACGAACGCTCGCATCCCGCGTCTGCGCCAGCATCCCCTGAAGCTTCTCCGCCATCTGCGTCGGATCATTCCCCGACGCCATCAACTCCATGGCGCGGCTCATGTTCTCGTCGAACAGCTTCGTCCTCGCCGTCAACTCACGGTCAAGATCCACCTCGTACTGATCCAGCACCGGCGCGACCTTCGCCTTGTCCTCCCCGGACAGGTTGAGCTCTTCCACGATCGCGATCACATCCGCCCGCTCCCCGCTCATCAGGCCCCGGTTGATGTTCTGCTCCCGCCGGCGAAGCCGTTCCACCTTCGGCCACAGCCCCGCCTGCTCCGGCGTCAGGATCGCCTGGACATCCGAGAAGAAGTCCTGGTCCAGCTTCTGCCTCTGCGTCCGGAACGAGTTCATCACCTCCGCGAACCCGCGCCGCGCCGACGCGTCCCCATCCCGCATCTGGTCCCGCATGTCGGCCATCTTGTCCCGCATCTCCTGGCCGATCGTCCGCGACTGCTCCTGGTACCCCTCGAACAACGCCTTCACCGTGTCCCGCTGGTCACGCGTCAGGCTCAGCATGTTCTGGTACCGATCGAGATCGCGGCTGTTGATCGCCGCCATCCCCATCCCGCCCCCGCCGAAGCCCCCACCGCCAAAGCCGCCCCGCCCGCCAAAGTCCTGGGCCGAAGCCACCGTGCCAACCACAGCCACAACCGCCGCCACAGCCAGAACTCGAAGCTTGCGCATGGGAATTCTCCAAAGAGACCGACACCCGGTCACCCGAGCATAACGCTCCACCACACCCCTATTGCAGCATCGACCCAAAAACCCCCCACCCTGAAGGGGGAACCCGGGCGACACCGGATACTGCCTCGTCACGCGAACCCTCCCCGCCCCCCGAAAACCCCCGCCCCCCAGAACCCAACCCCTACACCCCCACCCGACCCCACATCTCCTCCAAACGCTTCCCCGACACCGGCACCGCCGTCCCCAGCTCCTGCGCAAACAGCGACACCCGAAACTCCTCCAGCATCCACCGGTACGCCGCGATCTCCGGAATCCGCCTCGCCTCCGGCCGCGGCCCGCCCGCCTTCACCGTCGCCGCGAGCTGATTGGCGACATCCGTGTACCTCCGCCAGTGCACCGCCAGTTCGTCCCGCCACCGCTGGTCCTTCGCCAGCCCCGCGTTCTCCAGCTTCTGCAGCCGCACCAGCACCGCGTTCAAGTACCTCGGAAACTGCCTCAACTGCTCAAAGGGCGTAGTCCGCAAAAACCCCTTCGGCATCAACCGCACCAGCTGGTCCTCAATGTCCTCCACCGCCGGCTTCCACGCCGGCGGTACCTTCTCCGGCATCCGCATCGCAATCGCCTGCTTGAGCGCGAGGATCTCCCGCACCAGCGCCCCCACCTCCCGCGCACTCGGCCCGATCCTCTCCCACCCCTCGCGCAGCCTCTGCTCAAACTCCGCCCTCGTCCCCACCGCCGGCCGCCCCGCCAGGAACGCAAGCTCACAAATGAGTTCAGCGAGCTCCCGCTCCAGCTCCGCCTTGCCCCCCAGCGTCGCGTAGTGCAGACCCAGCGCCGTCTGATCCGGTATCAGCCGCAGGTGGTACGACAGCTCATCCTTCGCCTCCAGCATGAACAGCCGCCGCACCCCCGCCCGCGTCGCCTCCGCCGCCTCCTCCCTCGAATCCAGCAGCCGCAGCGACACCGTCGCCCCCTGATCGATCAGCGCCGGATACGCCACCAGCGTCAACCCCCCGCGCTGGATCTCCATCGACTCCGCCAGGTCCCCAAAGTCCCACGCCTTGATCCCATCCCGGTCAAAGCTCGACCTCGCCAGCCGCCCGAAGCTGTCCTTCGCCTTCTGCGCCAGCCGCGACTTGATCTCCCCCAGGTCCCGCCCGCGCGCCAGCTCCTTCCCCCGCTCATCCACCACCACGATCAGCATCTTCAGGTGCTCCGGGATCGCCCTCGGCTGCCACGCCTCCACCGGCACCTTGAACCCGCGCTTCTCCTCGATCTTCCGCGACAACCCCGCCAGCAGCGACCCCTCCCCGAACGCCAGCTCCCGCGCGCACTCCTCCGCCAGCGCCGGCGCCGGCTCCAGCCCCTTCCGGTACGCCTTCGGCAAGCACCGGAACAGCGCCAGGATCTTCTCCTGCAGCAGCCCCGGCACCAGCCACTCCACCCGCGCCTCCTCCGTCGCGATCAGCGCCTCGATCGGCACCTTCACCGTCAACCCGTCGTCCTCCCCACCGGGATCCAGCGTGTAATCAATCCGCAGCTTCGTCCCCGCCACCCCCATGTACCTCGGAAACTTCTCCGGCGTGATCTCCGGCGTCGCCCGCTTCACCACATCCCCGCGCGACATCTCCAGACTCTTCTCCGCCGCCCGCTCCCCACCGCCCTCCCTCCTCCACTTCTCCATCGTCGCCACGCTGCACACCCACTCCGGCAGCCGCGAGTCGTAGAACCCGTACATCGCCTCGCGATCCACAAGTATGTCCGCCCGCCGCGACTTCGCCTCCAGTTCGCGGACCTCCTCCACCAGCGCCAGGTTCTTCTTCAGGAATCCCCACTCCGCCCGCGTCTCCCCGTACACCAGCGCGTGCAGGATGAACAGCTCCCGCGCCGCCTTCGGATCGACATTCGAGTAGTTCACCCGCCGCCGCGCCACCACCTCCACGCCGAACAGCGTCATCCGCTCGAACGCCACCGCGTGCCCCGCATCCCGCGACCAGTGCCCATCCGAGTAGCTCCGCTTGAGCACATGCCCCGCCACCTGCTCGATCCACGCCGGCTCGATCTTCGCCGCCGTCCGCGCGTACATCTTCGTCGTCTGCACGATCTCCGCCGCCATCACCCACTTCGGCGCCTTCTTGAACAGCCCCGACCCGGGAAAGATGCCGAACTTGCTCCCCCGTCCCCCCGAATACTCGAACGTCTCCCCCCTCGTCCCCACGTTCGACAACAACCCCGTTAACAGCGCC
>JAHBXE010000019.1 GCA_019636625.1 Phycisphaeraceae bacterium | reverse complement strand
CTTCATCCCACTAGGCAATTTGTGCAGAATAGTTATCACGAGCTTAAGAAAAACAACCCTAAGCTTCCAGTATTGATTCGCGAGAGTCACGGAGTCAAACCAAGAATTGTAGCACGTTTCTGTACGTTTTTCTCAACTTTGTCTTTTTACGAATGAGACCAACATTGAGGAGGGGGTGGTGGTGGTTGGGGGGGGGGGGGGGATGCCGAGGGGTAAGGACTTGTCCTCGCGCGGGCCGAGTCTCTCCCGAACACAGGGCGAAGTCATCGAACCCGGGCGGGAATCGCTCGCCCTTGGACTTGATGTTGTGGGCCGGTGGCCGCTTCATGGTCGTGGCCCGCCGGAACGTCCGGCGGGGGTTCACACACCTTCGAAAGGGATCGCGATGAAGAAGCAGGATGTCCGTGTCGGCTCGGTGTACCTGGCCAAGGTCTCGGGCGGGATCGCCCGGGTCCGCATCGAGTCGGAGCGCTGGCTCGGGGATGAGCACAAGGGCTGGAAGGGGGTCAACACCGCCACCGGCCGGGCGGTGACGATCACGAGCGCCCAGCGGTTGCGGGCCGCGGTGGGGGAGCCGGGTCAACGGGAGCGTGCGACGGTGCCCAACGGTTCGGCCGACGTTGCCCCACGCGGCCAAGCAACGCTCGAGGTCGCAGGTGCGGCGGGGTCGCCCAAGCCGCCCGATACGGGGGGACGGGGGGGATGGGGGGTCGGTCTGGCACAGAGCGGCCTTCCGGCCCTCCATCACCCGGAGCACATCCGCGGCCCTGGTGCTGTCGCCGCAGAGGAGCCGGTGACCACCCAAGAGCCAGAGGTCGCCTACGCGGCTGACGGCCTCGGTCTGCACGGCGGGCGTGTCGTCCTCTTCCACGGTCTCGGGCGACAGCGAGTCGAGCAATTCCGCCAGTTCATCGTCGCTGAACCCGGTCGCGGCCAAGGCGTCCCCGGGCAGCGATTGCAGCAGCTTCGCCAGCGCCTCATCATCCCACTGGGCGAGTTCGGACGACCGGTTGTCGGCGATGGCAAAGGCCGTCGCCTCGACCTCGGACTCGTCCACGACCACAGCGGCGATGTGCGACCAGCCGAGCGCCTTGGCCGCCATCACCCGCCCGTTGCCGGCGCGGACAATGCGGCCCTGCTCCTGGACCACGATCGGCAAACGCTGCCCGAAGCGAGCGAGCGACCCCGTGATCGCGGCGAGGTTCTTCTCATCGTGCAGGCGCGCATTGGCGGGGTCGAGGTTGAGCGAGTCGATGGGGACCGCCAGCGCACGAAGAGGAAGGGCGATGTGCAAGAGGTTGTCGTCCGTGAGTGTGCTGGTCATGCGCGGTTCCGTGTGGCTGATGCTGCTGATTGCTTGCTGCTGGCCTGTGGTCGTGTGCCCGGTGGTGAGCGGGGCGCACCAAACCCGGCAAGGGGTCGAGTGCTGTTATGCCCGGCGGAGCCGCGGTCACACCACCCAGCGCTGGCTTTGGTTCGAGGCGGTCAGCCGCGGCCGGTCGTGCTGGGTTGCACCCGGACACCGCCCCGACCTCCACGAAGAGCACATGTGGAAGCGCGGCCGCCGGGCCGTACGTTGTCACCGTGCCCGGCGGTCTTGAACAGAACCTGTCGCGGACGGTGCGGAGCACCCGGTTGTTGTCCCGGCCCCGCGAGAGCATGATCGCCACCGCGCGGTCCGTCACGCGGCGCTGCTTGATAACGCTGTCATACGCCCTAATGCCTCCGCTGTTCCAACCCGGTGCCCGCACGAGTGGCACGCACAGACACGGGCGGTCACGCCCGGTCCCCCGCGGGCCGAGCAGGGCACGACCAAGATTGTTGAGAAAGTGCGTCAGCGCGGTCGAGGTGAGCCAGGTTCAGCCCAGAGGGAGCCGGTTCGCGGCTACGCCTTTGGCCTCGCCCTGGGGATCGGCCCGCCGGTCATCACCGCCCCCGCGATCTCTCCCAGGAGCTTGATGTTCCGCGGCGGCACGGTGGCCTCGATCGTCGCCGCATCCACGCCGCACTTGGCGAGGTACTCGCCGGCGGACTTCCAGAGCCGGTCGAGCTTCTTCGCGTCGGATTCCACGGACAGGTCGCTGACGATCTCCCCGAGCCTTGTGGCGTGGATGGTGCCCTTGTGCTCGTAGTACCGGTTGACGATACCGCGCTGGTAACGGGTCAAGTCCTTGGTCATCGGCCGATCCTAGAGGCACATCGGCCGAGTGATCCACCGGGCACCGGCGGGCACATCCGGGCCCCTGCGGGCATGCTACTTATAGAGGTACGCCGCCCCGAATCACTGGCACGGCGCCAGTTGTGTCAATTAGTTGGCACGATGTGGGCACCGGGCTGTTGAGGACCGCTCGAAAGTGCCTAGAAACAAGGCGAATGTGGCGAGATCGCGACTAGATTCAAATCCTAGATCCCCTGTTTTTGGGTGTGGCCGGCGGGAGTGGACCGGGCGTGCCAAGTGGCGACTGGTTGGGACTTTACGGCGAACCGGCCTCGGACGGGGGACGGTGCGATCAATGCACCGTTGTGCCCCGAACGGCCCCCGGGTTGGCACGATTTGGGCACCATCAATGTCCGTGGATTCTCGTTGGCTGACACTGGCAGCTCGCTGGGGCCCTCGTTGGCGGCGTGAATGCTCCGCCGATTGGCCGTGGCCGCGGCGAGGGTTGACCTTTCCCCCCAAATCCGGTCTACCCGGAGCGATAGCCTCGGGGCGGCCACAGGAGGATCAAGGTCGTGGCGAAGATGCGGAATGCGGCGAATGAGGTGATCAACAAGCTGCGGCCGACGACAATCGCTGATGTTTGTGCGCGGGCCGCACCCGCGTCGAACGATGGCCGGTGCAAGCATGCCGCGACGACATGAGCGGGTGTGCGACCGGGCCGACGACCCGCTGCGTGCACCGAGACCGACTCGATGGGCCTCGCCAATCGGTCGATGGCGTTCCGCGGCGTGCTTATCGAGACCGGTACTGCGTCAAGCGGTAATAGAGCTTGCGCTCGCTGATGCCGAGCATGTCCGCCGCGAGCTTGCGGTTGTCGTTGCTGCGGCGCAGAGCTTCCATGATCAGCTCCCGCTCCATCGCATCGATGCTGAGATCCGGGCACGTGGCGAGAAAAGCGGCGACGTCAGGTGAGGATCCCTCGTCGGTGGTGGACGGGCGTCCGGCAGCCGCGGGGGGCAGAAGTCGGGCGACGGGTGTTTGCACCAGGATGTGCCGCGACCAGGCACGGTCAAGGGCGGTCTCGAGCTCGCTGAGCGGGATCGGCTTGGCGAGGAAGTCCACGACGTCCATGTGGATGGAGCGTCGGGCGAACTCGAAAGACCCGTGGCCTGTAGCGATCACAACGGATACGGCGGGGTACCGCTCGCGGATGTCCTCAAAGAGATCCAGGCTCAACTCGCCTCGGAGTTGCAGGTCAAGAATCACGATCGCGAACTGGTCATTGCGCAGAGCGGCGTGCGCCTCGGCGGCGGACTCCACGCACACGGATTCGAAGTCCATCCCCCGCAGGGCGCGCTGGTACATCAACCGCTGCGACGGATCGTCCTCCACAATCAGAACCCGCCGAGGCGAGGCCGTCATGCTGCTCCCTCCGGCAAGGGGATGGCGAGCACGAACATGCTGCCAAGCCCCGGGCCCTCGCTGAACGCACGGAGGGAAGCCCCCATCCCCTCGGCGAGGGCCTGCGCGATGGAGAGGCCCAGGCCGGTACCCTCCCCGCCCTCGCGGTACGAGCGAAAGGGGGTGAAGAAGTTCCGTCGCATCTCTTCGGTGAACCCCCGTCCGTTGTCGCGAACACGCAGCCACACTTCTCGCTCGACCGTGGTGGCATCGACTTCGATGCGACCGTCGGGCCCCACGGCGTCCGCCGCGTTGATGAGGAGCGTCAGCAGAATCTGACGCACGTCATTGGCCGGGCCGAATCCTCGTACGCTCAGGTTGTCGCCGGTTACGACAAAGCACGACGCCCTGTCGGGCCGTGCGGCCTGAGCAACCTGCACCGACTCGTGGATGAGTCGCGTCGCATCGAACCATCCGGGCTTGCGATCGCTGCGGACCATGGCCATGAGTCGCTCCACGATCGCCTTGCAGCGAAGGGCCTCACGGCGCACCACGCGCAGCGATTCCTGCAACTCCCCGCGGGCGGCCTCGTCAATCGGGCCTTGCTGGACCGTGCGCAGGCCCAGTTCGCTGAGGCCGAGCATGGCGTTCATCGGGTTGTTGATCTCGTGGGCGACGTCCGCCGCGAGCAAGCCGATACCGACCATGCGCTCACGGCGGAGGAGTTCCCTCCCCGATTCTTCGAGATCCTCGATCATGCGGGAGTTGAGCTCTTCGATTTGTGTGACGACGCTCCCGATGTCCTTGGGGGTCTTCGCGGGCTCGCCCGGCGTGCGAGAGGCCAGCTTCTGATGGAGGTCGCGAAGCCGGCGGTTCACCGCGCGAAGCGAACTCGCGATGATCAGGATGCACGCGGCCGTTGAGCACAGGCTCGCGGCGAGCACCCACCAGAGCGTCGAACGTCGCGCGATGCCCGCGGTGCGGAGGGCGCTGGTGACCTCGCTGTCCGCGGCCAGGTGCAACGCGTTCAGGTCGTCCCGAATCCGTATGACCCGGGCCGACTGCGCATCCGGATCCGACTTCGAGCCATCCTCGCTCCGGAGCTCCTGCAACTGCCGGAGGATATCGGAGGCGCGGGACGATTCGACGGCCTGATGCTCGGCCCCGGCGACGTCGTCGAACTGGGTCGCCAAGTAGTGCACAAGGGCCGCCTCGGAACTCTTCAAGTAGTCTTTCGCGGAGAGGATCAACTTGGGATCATCGCTCGCCAAGGCCAAGGCGGCGGCGCTGAGATCTCGGTCGATGAGCTGGAGGGCCCGCAACTCGTCATACTCTTCGGAGACGCCCCGCAGGCTGAGATCCAGTCGCCACAGGCCCATGGCGGTCAAGGCAGCGACACACAGGGGAAGAAGGATCAAGAGGCTCAGTGCGAACAGCTGCCGACCGCCAATCATCATTGAAGATCTTAGTCAACGGCCCGGATGCCGCGCCCGGAGCGTCAGGCGAGCGGAGCCGCAAAGTCTGCAGTCGGGCGTTTCCGCCGGGAAGAATACCCGGACGCACCAAACACGGGGATCAATGCGACGCTGCACGGAATCGATCAAGAGTACTCAATGAAGAAGGTCGGTAACCCGCCTCCATTTGCAGGGTCGCGTCGATGGGCGTCCCTCGCCTTCCTGTGTCTTGCCGTCGTGGTCATTGTGATGGACGGCTCCATCGTCAACGTCGCCCTGCCGACGCTGGCCGTACGCCTTGCCGGCGCGACCACGAGCGGGCTTCAGTGGATCGTGGATGCGTACATCTTGGCGTTTGCCGCCCTGCTTCTGACCATGGGCAACGCGGCGGACCGGTTCGGTCGCCGGCGTGTGCTGCTTCTCGGGCTGTTTGTGTTTGCAGCGTTCTCGGTCGGTGCGGCGCTCTCGGATGGCTGCGGGGAGCTCATTGCCTGGCGGACCTGCATGGGGTTCGGCGCCGCCATGATCTTCCCGTCGACGCTCGCGATTATCACAGAAGAGTTTCCCGAGCCCGAACTCCGCAAGACGGCGATCGCCATCTGGGCGGGGAGCAGCGGTCTGGGCGTGGCCATCGGGCCTGTGGCGGGCGGGTGGCTGCTCGAGCATCTGCCGTGGGGCGCGATCTTCCTTGTCAATCTGCCGATTGTGCTGGTGGCAACCGCGGGCGTCATGCTCTTTGTTCGAGAGTCCCGCGATCCGCATCGTCCCTCGTTCGATGCCGTCGGGTGCGCTCTCGCGATACTGGCAATCCTGAGCCTGGTCTGGGGCCTGATCGAGGCACCGGAGCGAGGCTGGACGACCTGGTCCACGCTTGCGTCACTGTCCGGCGCCGTGGTGCTGCTCGCAGGGTTCGTGGCATGGGAACGATCCCGCGCCGAGCCGATGCTCGACGTGCGCTACTTCCTCGATCGCCGATTCTCGGGCTCATGCGTCGCGATCGCCGCCGCCTTTTTCGGGCTCTTTGGCTTTGTGTTCATGGTCACCCAGTTCTTCCAGTTCCTGCATCGGTACTCCGCGCTCAGCGCGGGGATCCGCACGCTCCCGTTTGCGGGCTTCATCCTGCTCGGTGCCATGGGCGCGGCGTGGGCCGGGCGTCGAACCAGTTCGAGAGTGATCATCTCGGTTGGTCTGGTTCTCATGTCCGCGGGTTTCGCGTGGGCCACAGGAGAGTCCCTGCGCACACCCTACTCCGTCATGGTGCTGCAGATGGGGTTGCTCGGAATCGGCCTTGGACTTGTGAACGCCGCTGCGACCGAGGTGGTCATGACCACGCTTCCTCTGCGCAAGGCGGGGACCGGGTCCTCGATCAACGACACGCTGCGCGAGGTGGGCGGCACGCTGGGCGTGGCCGGCATGGGCAGCGCGTTCAACGCGCTGTACCGGGGCCGCATGGCCGACGTGCTGGATGCGGCGCCCCTGCCCGAGACGGCCAAGACGCAGGTGATGGCCTCCATCGGGGCGGCCAATGAGGTGATCGATCGAATTGAGGCGATCGCCGGAGTCCACGCCGCCAACTCCCTCCGGGGGCCGGTCCAGGAGGCGTTTCTCCGCGGATTTCACGCGAGCTGCTGGATTGCCAGCGGCGCTGCACTTCTGGGCGCGGCAGCCGTGCTGGTGGCGATACCCCGGATCACTGCAAACTCTGCAGAAAAATGATCTCAGGGTGTAGCATCGGCAAGACGACGAGAGAAGCGTGGGGAGAAGTACGAGCCGCCGATCAGGCCTCCGGCCTCGAGAAGCGCGGCCAACCCCGCAAGGAACGTCCCGCTTGGATGCACCCCTCCACATCGTTGCTGTCCGCAGTCTCATGCCCGAACGTCGCTACGAGTACGACGAGGTCGAAGCCGCCTTCATGCGATGGCTTGCCGATCGTCCCGAGGAAGAGCGACTCAAAGCCAAGCGCATCCTTCGGAACGCGGGCGTGAAGACACGGCGGTCGTGCCTCACGGTCGATGAGATCTTCACGCCCTGCAGCCTCACGGAATCAAGCCGTCGCTACCGTCACCACGCAACCCGGCTTGGTGTGCAACTGCTGGATGAAACGCTCCGCTCAGCCGGGATCCGACCACGCGACCTCGACATCCTCGTCACAACCTCGTGCACCGGCTTCATGATTCCCTCTGTTGACGCCCACATGGCCAACCAGCTGGGCATGCGGCCCGACCTCCTGCGGCTTCCAGTGACGCAGATGGGATGCGCGGCGGGCGCATCGGCCCTGATGTACGCGTCGGAAATGCTCCGCTCGCGGCCCGGCGGCGTCGCGGCGATCGTCAACATCGAGTTGCCGACCAACACGATGCAGCTCGGCGACTTCTCGATGGACAACATCGTCTCCAGTGCCCTGTTCTCGGATGGGCTGGCCTGCACCGTGCTCCGGAACGGGGGCAAGCCGGGATTCGCACGGATCGACGACTGGGGGACGCACCAGGTGTCGGAGTCGCTGGACCTCATCGGCTACCAGTTGACGAGCACGGGCTTCCTGATGAACCTGCATCCCAGCCTGCCGGATGTGATCGCCCAGCACTTCGATACCGCCGCGGGATCGTTGCTGTCCAGGAATCACCTGACGGTGGGCGACGTCAAGCACTTCGTGATTCATCCCGGGGGCGTGAAGATCCTCGACCGCATCGAAGCGATTCTGGCGGCCAGCGGCCGGGACGCCAGGCATTCGCGCGAAACGATGCGTGAGTACGGAAACATGTCGAGCACCACCGTGATGGTGATTCTGGAACGGCTGCTGGCCTCGAACCCCGCGCCCGGGAAAGCGCTGCTGATGAGCTTCGGCCCCGGGTTCGGCGCGCACCAGGTGCTCCTCACCATCGGAGACAAGGCATGACGGCGACATCGCACGACGATCAGGCCAAGATGAGGCTGATCAACGATGTGGGGTTCAATCGGTACTTCAAGGCCGCGACCTGGGCCGAGTACAACCGGCAGTTCTTCGATGGCCTGGCGGAAAAGTACGACGCGACGAACGTGATGCACTCGTTCGGCACGAAGCGTTCCATTGATCGCGCCGCGGTCGCGCGGCTTCCGATCACGCCCGGCGCGCGCGTCCTGGACCTCTGCACGGGCAGCGGCGACATCGCCATCCGCATGGCGAGGCTCCATCCCGATGTGCGCGTGGTGGGGGTCGATGCCTCTCCCGCGATGCTGCGAGTGGCCTCCAGGAAGGCGGGACCCTTGCTGGACAGGATCGAGCTGATGGAGGGGGATGCGCTGGCCCTGCCCTTTGCCGATGGGCACTTTGATGGGGCCGTGATCAGCTTCGGCCTGCGCAATCTGACGAGCCTCCGCGCCGGTCTGCAAGAAATGGCCCGGGTTGTGAAGCCGGGCGGCTTCGTATGCAATATCGACCAGGGGCAGCCGCGCGGACGTCTCTTTCGGATTGCCTACGAACTGCACTTCCGCCGATTGGCGCCCATTCTGGGGAAGCTCGTGTTCCATCGGGGCGAGTTCAACTCGTTCCGCTACCTGCCGGAGTCCAACCGCTACTTCCCCGACCAAGACTCGCTCTGCGGAATCATGGGCGAGGTTGGACTCGTGAACGTAAGGAACTTCAACTACTGGCGCGGGGCCATCGCCCAGCAGATCGCGATGGTGCCGGCCAAGGGGGGCGACTGAGCCATGTCGAACGACGTCATTGTCGTCGGCGCCGGCCCCGTCGGGCTCACCGCGGCCTTGTTGCTGGCCAGGCACGGGCTGCGCGTCGAAGTCATCGATAAGAACCTCTCGCCCGCCACCGAGCCCCGGGCCGTGTCGCTCGATGACGAGGGGCTGCGAATCTGGCAGAGCTGCGGTGTCGGCGAGTTGCTGCGAGACGACTGGGCAGCCGGCGAGCAGGGGCAGTGCATCTGCACCTATCAGGACGGCCGCGGCCGTCCCTTCCTGCGGATCCGCCAGCGAACGAGCGAGTTGGGCTATCCGCACGCCGCGTTGATCCACCAAGGGCTGATCGAGCAGAAGCTGCAGCAGGCGGCCGGGATGCACCCGCTCATCCGCCTCCGGCGGGGTCTCCGCATTGATCATGTCGAGCAGACGGGAGAAGCGGTCACGCTGCAGGGAGCCCGGACGGGCGGCGAATCCTTCGAAAGCCGGGCGCCGTGGATGATCGCCTGCGACGGCGCCAACAGCACCGTGCGCCGCGAGCTCGGCATCGGCATGGAAGGGGCATCGCTGGAGCAGCCGTGGCTCGTTGCCAATCTCACGGACCACGGCGATCCCGGGCATGTCACGATTTCATGCCGCACCAAGGCCGCGGCGGTGACCCTGCCGCTTCCGCACGGCCTGCGGCGTGTGGAGGTCCAGCTTGACGCCGGGGATGATGGAGCGTGGATCAGCGACGAAGGCCAGGTCCGCAAGCGCCTGGCGAGTTGCTGGCCGGGGGCGATGGAGGCACGCATTGTTTCGGCGGCCATCTGCCGATTCCGAGCCCGTGTGGCCGCCCAGTGGCGCCTTGGTCAGGTGTTTCTTGCGGGCGATGCGGCGCATGTCATGCCCCCGTTTGCGGGCCAGGGCCTCGGCGCTGGCCTGCGGGATGCCGGCAATCTCACCTTCAAGATCGCAGGCGTGGTCCAAGGCTGGTTGTCGCCCCAGGTGCTGGAGACGTACGAGTTGGAGCGTCGGCCGCACGTTGAGCGGATCATGCGTCTCTCGTGCCGCCTCGGGCGACTGATGTCACCCGGTTCAAGGCTGGAGGGAACGTTGACCCACACAGCGCTCCGTCTCGTCGGGGTTTCGCGGAGACTCAGCGGTCGATGGCTCCTGCGCGGGCCGAACATTCAGCCGACGCTCAAGCGAGGCTTTCTCATGCCGTCGCCGCACGCGGGGCGATACCTGCCTCAACCGGAGGTTGTCGGCCCGGACCATCGGCGTGTCCGATTGGACGAAATGCTCGGCCGCCGAATGACATGGATCATCCTGGCAGGACGCGAACGTTCCCGTACCAGGCTTCGGCCCCCTCTGCTTCAACCGTGCGATACCGTCATCACGGAGGGGCGCGACTTCCACGATCCCGACAAGGTCCTGCGTCGGCGATACGGTCCCGGCAGCGTGCTGCTCGTCCGACCGGACCGCGTCGTGTACTGCCATATCAAGCCGTCTCGGAAGCGACCGAGTTCCACAAGGAGACCAGCATGCCTGTCCGACAGGGTCGCGTTGCACGAGGTGCGAGAAACGGTATCGCCGGCTTGGCGGCGGCCCTCGCCCTCGCCGGTTGCGTTGCCAACAGCTCCAATCCGCGCGTGACGATCCGTTCCGCCGCGTGCGGCCAGGAGCGGGCGACATTCGAGCTCGATCTGATCAACCCGGGAGGGCGGAATCTGCGTGTGACCCGGCTGGATTACGCCGTCAGCCACGGCGAAAGTTCGTTCCCCGTGGCGAGCGGGACCTGGACCGGGGAGGCCGACCTTCCCGCACGGGGCAAAGCGTCGCTGTCGCTCGAGACCCGCTTCGATGCCACGCCGATCGAGCCTGAATCAAACCTCCTGCACCTGAGCGGCGAACTCTACTTCGTCGACAAGACCGGATACCTCGGTCTCCGGATGATGGACCTCACCAGGACTTCCTTCCAAGCCGAGGTCAACGCCACGCGAGAAAAGCCATGAAACTCCGAACCTGGACGTACATCGCCAGCCTGGTCGCCACGGCGGCCACGGTGGCCGTCTGGATCGCCACTGGGGCCGAGGGCTTCACTCGCTGGCCCAACGAACGCCTGAAGAACTCGGATGCGGCACCGTCCGCCGGCGAGAGCGATCTTCTGGCCGACGCCGGTTTCTCCGACGACACCAAGTCGACTCGGCCGAGCGATATCCAAAGCCGCTTCGCCCTCGGGCTGGTTCCCGGGGGAGCCGATCCGCGGCACCTGTTGTCGGTCGCGACGACCGCCGGTGCTGCGCTGGCGGCCTCGGGTCTCGCGGCTGTCATGGGTTCACGTCGAAAGTCCCTTGTGCATCGCAAAGGAGCATCATCATGATCCGGTTGACCAGCCTTGCACTCGCCATCTCCGCCCTGCTGCTGCCGCCGTTCCCCGCCGATGCGCAGCAAGCGGCCCAGCCCGTCCAGGAGCCCAAGCCCACCATGCCGTTGCCGGAAGGTGCCGTGGTGTACCACGCCCTGTCCGGCCGCGAGGCACAGGTGGTGTTCACCTCCGACGCACCACTCGAAAAGATCGTGGGCAAGTCCAATGCGGTTGTGGGATACGTCGTGCCCGGCCCGAAGGACCAACCCGCGAAACTGGCCGGCGCCGCCTTCATACTTCCGGTCCGCTCGCTCGCGACGGGCATCCCTCTCCGCGATGAGCACCTCGTCGACCGGGCGTGGCTGAACGCCGAGTCCTTTCCGACCATCGACTTCGTCCTCACGAAAGTGGAGGACATCAAGGAAATCAAGCGTGGCGAGGGTTTCACAACGTGGTCGGTCACCCTCGTGGGCGACATGACACTGCACGGCGTCAAGCGCCAGCTCCGCGTTCCCGATGCCCGCCTTTCCTTCTTTCAGGAGTCCGACAAGACTCGCTCCATCGCGCCGGGCGACCTGCTGTTCCTGAAGTGCGAATACACCGTGCGGATGTCGGACTTCGGCATCCGTCACGCGGACGTTCCCAAGAAAGTGTCCGACCAGGTCACGCTCGCTCAGATGATCCGACTCTCGAGTGCGAGCCCAAGCGCCATCGAGGCCGCTTCCAAGCAAGCTCGTCAGGTTGAGGCATCGGCGGAAACACCGAGTCAACCGCCTCGGTGATTCCGGGCAGGAGGGAGGAAACTCCCTTGGTTCGGTCATGAAACGCCGCGGCCAGAGTGGCAGGTCGCCGCATCGGTGGGGAAAACCAAGGCATTCCCGATGGGCCGGATGGAGGCTGAACCAGTGACTTTGCGCGGCACGCTGATTGCAGATATGATTATCCGATTTGAGACATGGGCAACAAGCGGGGGCGCCAAACTCCGCAAAAAGGAGCACGTTATGAGAGGTTCAGAGCTTCGCGTTGGGTTGACCGCACTGGCTCTCTTCAGTGGAGCCGCGCTCGCCTCAGACTTTGTGACACAGACACCCGTGAGCGGGGGTGGGGTGTCGCGATGGTCACAGTTGTGGCAGGATCCAGGCCCCAACGGGAACGATCTGGACGGAGACGCCGTGTGCTGGGAGGACTTCACGCTCAGCCAAACCACCGCGATCAACCACATCGAATGGTGGGGGACCGGCGCATGCGAACTGGGATTCCGGATCGAGTTCTGGAAACAGGACCCCGGCACCATCGCGTACCAACCCTGGGGAGTGTTCTATTACGGAGGCAACCACTCCATCACGCCCGAGGCCCGATTTGATACAACGGCGTTCACGACATCGCCCGGCCCGGGCGGGATCACCCACTACAGCCTCGACTTGGCAACCCCGATCTCCTTGCCCGCCAACACGCAAGTCAATCCACGGTGGTTCATCGCGATCATCGGCCTCACGCACCAGGTGTACGCCAAGTGGAACTGGGCGCAAGGCACCGGCGGAAGCACGAGAACCTTCCAGTTCATCCGGGGTGAAGGGCCTCAGTTCCGCGTCTTGGGCGAGGGCCGCGCACTCGTGCTCGGCGCGGCGGGGGCGCCGTGCTATGCCAACTGCGATGGGTCGACCGGCTCTCCCGTCTTGACGGCCAACGACTTCCAGTGCTTCCTCAACCGGTTCGCGGCGGGCGATTCATACGCCAACTGCGATGGCTCCTCGGGGTCCCCGTTGCTGACGGCGAATGACTTTCAGTGCTTCCTGAACAAGTTCGCCGCCGGCTGCACCTGACGGAAAGTCCGCGCAGACGCCGCCGCGACAGTACGTGACCCGGTTGGAGATCAACGCCGCATCTGCGGCAGCTGTTGGCTTGGCGGTCATCCAGCCGCTCAGCGGGAGTCCTCATCCCATGTGCTTGATCACCGCATCGCCGAACTCGCTGCACTTGAGCTTCTTGACGGTGGTGTCCCCCTCGGCCTTCATCAACCGCTCGAAGTCGTAGGTGACGGTCTTCGCCGAAATAGCCCCGTCCATGCCCTTGATGATCAGGTCCGCCGCCTCGGCCCAGCCCATGAACCGCAGCATCATCTCCCCGCTCAGGATCACCGAGCCCGGGTTCACCTGGTCAAGGTTGGCGTACTTCGGGGCGGTTCCGTGGGTTGCCTCGAAGATGGCGTGCCCGGTGATGTAGTTGATGTTCGCGCCGGGAGCGATGCCGATCCCGCCGATCTGGGCGGCCAGGGCGTCGGAGAGGTAGTCGCCGTTGAGGTTCATGCACGCGATGACGTCGAAGTCCTTCGGGCGGGTCAGGACCTGCTGGAGCGTGATGTCCGCGATGGAGTCCTTGATGAGGAGCAGCTTCTTCCACTTGCCATCGCCATGCGTGGGCCAGAGTTTCAGCGCTGCATCCACTTCCGCGACGATCTTCTTCTTCTGGTCCGGCGTCATCATGTCGTAGCCGGGGTCGATCATCTTCGCGTTGTCTTCCGACGAGAGGCCCGGGTTGGCCTCCTTGTTGCCGAGGATCCAGCTCTCACGCTCGGTGACGACCTGTGTGCGGAAGTACTGCGTCGCGACCTGGTACCCCCAGTCCTTGAACGCGCCCTCGGTGAACTTCATGATGTTGCCCTTGTGAACCAAGGAGACGGAGCGGCGCTTCTCCTTCAGGGCGTAGGCAATCGCCGAATGGACCAATCGCTCCGTTCCCATGTAGCTCACCGGCTTGAGGCCCACGCCAACGTAGCCGTACGCGCCATTGGCCAGTGGCGCCTGCGATGCGTCGCGCTTGGGGCCGCCGATCGCTTCGAGGTGCCGCTGCCAGTCCGCCGCGGCCTTCTGCGTGCCGAACCGGATCTTGGCAAACTCCTTGGGGAACTCCTTCTCCCAGAAGGCCAGCACCTTGGCGGATTCGGGGCTGCCGGCCTGGTACTCGATACCCGCGTAAATGTCCTCCGTGTTCTCGCGGAAGATGACCATGTCGCAATCGCCGGGCCGCTTCACGGGGCTGGGCACACCCTTGAACCACCGAACGGGCCGCAGGCAGACATAGAGATCAAGCAACTGGCGAAGGGCGACGTTCAGGGAGCGGATGCCGCCGCCGACGGGCGTGGTCAGCGGACCCTTGATCCCCACCAGGTACTTCTTGAACGCGGTGAGCGTCTCGTCGGGCAACCAGTTTCCCGTCTTGTTGAAGGCCTTCTCACCGGCAAGGACCTCCTGCCACGTGATCTTCCGCTTCCCGCCGTACGCCTTGGCGACCGCGGCATCAAAGACGCGGACCGAGGCCCGCCAGATGTCCGGGCCTGTGCCATCGCCCTCAATGAAGGGGATGATCGGCTCATCGGGAACATTGAGCTTGCCGGACTGCATGGTGATGGCGGCGGGCATGGGCGAGTCTCCTTTGGATTGGATCGGAAGGATAGCGGAGAGTCACGTCGCGGCGAGAGGCGGACGGCTCGCAATGCCCTCGAAACTCGAGTGCTTGCATCACGGGAGGAGAGCTCGAGGCCTCTCAACTCAGGCCAAAAAGCGACCAGCGGCGGCCGAAGCCACCGCTGGTGCGTGTGTCAAAGGGAACAGGAGGAATCAGGACCGACGGCGACGAGCGGCAACAAGACCACCGAGGCCGAGGAGGGCGAGAGAGCTGGGGGCGGGGACGATGGTCCCGATCAGTTGGAACGGGACGCCTTTGGCTGAGGTGCTGCCTGCGTCAACGAGAGGGACATAGGTAGTGCCATTGAACTGGCGAGCATTGCCAGTCACACCGCTGCTGTTCGCGAGCGACATCACCGGCGTAAACACCGCGCCCGTGCTCGAAGTGATTGCGAAGTCAAGCCAGTACGTGCCCGGGCCAAGGACCACTGGTGCAAACGTTGATGTGGAAGTCTGAATTCGACGATTATTGGTGAGCAGGGTGGTCGAAGTGACGCGCCAAATCCCGCCAGCGTTCGAACCGGCCCAACTGGCGGCGGTTTGCACATTGGTTGTCGTGTCGCCGGCGACCACGGTCCCACTGGCGGCACCGTTCGGATCGTCGCTGAAAATACGAAGGGTGGCACCGATGGCGGTAAGGTTGGGGGACCCAGCCACGGTCGTATAGCCGAAAACGTTGGCGCCTGTGATCGTCCACACTTCGCCAACCGGAATGGTGAAGTCATCCGCGAGGCGAAACGCTGTGGCGGTGTTCGCAGTGGCTCCAAACGTCGTGTCTGGAGAAGTCAATGCGGAAGCGTCTGCACCTCCGAAGCCACCACCGGGGTGGGTGACCAAGCCAAGTTCCCCTGAACCGGGCAGCGTCACCTGATTGTCATAAATAATCTGCCCCATCGCCGCGGAACTCACGGTTCCGACCACAGCCGCGATCGATGCCAACAGCACCTTGCTCATCTCTGTTCTCCTATGACCTGTGATGCGACCCACGAGGGGTCATCTGCCAGACCGTCTTGTCTCTCGTGCCGCGACATCCGGGCACGACTCTCTCTGCTTCCCGAACCGCGATGCGCAGATCGGTGTGATGAAGATAGAGGAAACGCTCTAGCTGTCAAGAACAAATGAGCCTGTCGAGTGGATTTTCATCGGATTTGCATAATGTTTGGTATTGGAATCGTGAAGTCTGGTAAACTGGGTAGTTCAAAGGCCCGCGACCAATCCCAAGTCTCGCCAGAAGTTCGGATACGACTTCCGGACCGCGGCCGGGCCCGCGACTGAGATTCCGGGCCGGCGAAGCCCAATGAGCCCGGCCATCATGGCGATCCGGTGATCGCCATGGGCGGAAAGGACCGCTGGCGTCACGCTCGATCGGCAATCCACACCCCCTTCGGGCGGTGTAATCGTGATGGCATCCGGGTCGCCCAGCACGTTCGTTTCCACCCGGACCCCGATCCTGGCCAGTTCCGTCTGAATCGCCGCGATTCGATCGCACTCCTTGACCCGAAGGGTTTTCAGCCCCCTGAGGATGGATCGTCCATTCGCAAAGCACGCCACCGCCGCGAGCGGAATCGCCGCATCCGGCATCAGCGACATGTCCGCCATGATGGGGGCGAGGTTCGAAGTTCCTCGAACGCCGAGCATCGGAGGAGAGCCATCATCTCCATCGTCGCGGATGACCGTCGCCCCCATGCGCTGCAGGAGCTCTGGAAACTGCGCATCGGCTTGCAGGGATCGATGGTCCAGGCCCTCGATTCGGCAGGAAGCACCCGGAAACATCGCCGCGGCCGACCAGAAGGGAGTGGCGCTGCTGGCATCCGGTTCGATCTCAATGTCAAGGCCCGGCAGCGTTGCGGTGGGCGTGCTGATCCGGTGGATGCGGAAGTTGTCCGCGGACTTCACGGTGACGCCGAGCTGGTCAAGCAAACCGAGCGTCATCGCGATGTACGAACGGCTGGTGATCTTGCCTTCGAGGTGGATCGTCAGGCCACCGGGCAGGAATGGCGCGACCAGCATCAGAGCGGAAATGAACTGGCTCGACATGGTCGTCGGGAACGTCAGCGAAGCGGCAGAAGGTGGACGATCCGGAGGCGTGATCCGCACGGGCGGGTATCCCCGTGCGCCGAGGTACTGCGCCTGAGCGCCCAACTCTTCCATCGCCTCGACCAGTTCGCCAATCGGGCGCTCCCTCATCCTGGCGTTCCCATCCACGGTCAAAGGAGCAGGCGACAGGAGTGCGGAGGCCAAGACAAACCGCGTCGTCGTCCCCGCGTTGCCCAGGTTGAAGGCTTGTTCAGCTCCGGCTCTCCAGCGACCACCAGTTCCGGTCACTTCCACGTTGCCTTCACCGGTCCGCGAAACGGCAGCACCCAGGGCCGCCACCGTGGCGATCATGTGCTCCGTATCTTCCGCGTCGAGCAACGGCCGGCGGAGCAGGGACTTC
The DNA here is from genome assembly GCA_019636625.1 of Phycisphaeraceae bacterium. Taxonomy (GTDB): domain Bacteria; phylum Planctomycetota; class Phycisphaerae; order Phycisphaerales; family UBA1924; genus JAHBXE01. Next base: position 48,977 of record JAHBXE010000019.1, on the reverse strand, counting down.
CCGGACGACAGCGCGGCCAGCAGAATCGCTCGGTTTGTCAGACTCTTCGACCCCGGCGGGCGGATCCGGGCCATGAAGAGGCCGCGTCCCTTACCGCCCAGGCACGGAATCGGCAGCGGATCGGGGAGTTGATCGGGAGGCAGGGAGAGTGTCGCGCGGTCCAGGCCTCACCCTCCTCACGCCTCGTCAGCGCCATCCTTGCGGAACACGGCGACGACATCCTCGACGGGAACGACAAACAGGCGATTGTCCCCTTCAAGGTCCACCGGGATCACGTGCTTGGGGTTGAACAGCACGCGGTCGTACTTCTTGATGTTGTAGTCCTTGTCGTTTTCCACCTGGGTTGAAATCGCAACGATTCGCCCGGTGATCGTCGGGATCTCAATCTTGTCAGGAAGGTGAATCCCGGACTTGGTCTGTTTCTTGTCCTCATCCTTGCGAATGAGCACGCGGGGGCCGATCGGTTCAACCACTTCGAGAGAAGGAGCGGGCTTGCGTGATGGAGTCGCCATGTGCCGCTATTCTAGGAGGCGGCCCGGCGCGGCCCCGCACAAAGGAAGACAACGGTGGAGCAACTGAAGCGACTGATCACGGATGTTCCAGACTTCCCCAAGCCGGGCATCGTGTTCAAGGACTTCACGCCCCTCCTGGCCGATCCGCGTGGTCTCGCGTTGGCCGTGGAACTGATGGCCAACCCGTACCGGGGCACCGGTATCGAGATCGTGGTCGGGGCAGAGTCGCGGGGCTTCATCTTCGGCACGGCGATCGCGCAGGCGCTGTCCGCCGGGTTTGTTCCCATTCGCAAGCCCGGAAAGCTGCCGCGGCGGGTGCACGGCGTGGATTACGACCTTGAGTATGGGAAGGATCGACTTGAGATCCACGCGGATGCGATCCGGAAGGGGCAGCGGGTTCTGCTGGTGGACGACCTGCTGGCCACCGGGGGAACGCTGCGTGCGAGTTGCCAACTGCTGCAGAAGCTCGGCGCGGACATCACCGGGATCACCGTGCTGATTGAACTTGAGTTCCTCAAGGGCCGCGACCGCGTGCGGGACTTCGGAGAGGTCTACTCGGTTCTGAAGTACTGAACGGGCACCGCCGACATCTTCGGCACCGTCGACGACAGATCCATTGCGGTCATCGGACGGGGTCGCTCGTCTCTGTGCAAGTCGATGTATCAAAAAACAGACACGCCTCTCGGTTTCCCGAGAGGCGTGCAAGGTTCATTCGCCGGGCAGTCCGGCGAGGTTCAGATCAGGATTAGCGGCGGCGGCCACCAGCAACCAGAGCGCCGAGGCCGAGGAGCGCGAGGCTCGAGGGCGCCGGAGCGACCGGGATGTTGACGCCTGTGCCGAACGTGCTGCCGATGTACTTGCCGACGTAGATGTCGAACTCGTCACCGGTGTTCTGATCGGTGCCGAGGGCGTAGGCAACCAGAACGGAGTTCTGCTCGCCGGCGGGAACCAGGACGCTGGCCCGGGCCCGCCAGTTCACCGTGCGAGCGGAGTAGTCAGCGGGCTGCCACACGCCGCGGAAGATCTGCACGTTGTTGTTCGTGCCGTTGGCCGTGACGCCAGCGCCGGAGGCGATGAACTGCGAGCCACCCGTGCCGAAGATCGAGTTGCCACCGGCTTGAACCGTGCCGGGGCTGACCGTACCAGCGGAGAACGGAGCGCCGTTGCCGGTCGGGCCGACGAAGCCGCCGATGAAGCCGCCCCACGTGCCGTTGGCCGTGTTGGCGCCGTTGTCACCGACGATGTCGTACGTCAGGGCGCCGATGCCCTTGATCGTGCCCGTCACGGGCTGCTGGGTGACAGGGTTAGTGACCGTCGTGTTCTGGCCGACGGCGTTCGAACCGTTGACCAGAGCGGTGACCTGAAGGCGAACACGAGCCGCTTCACCCGGATCGACCACGCCGTTCGGCGAGCCTACGGGCGTAATGGTGCCGGCGATCACTTCTTCCCAGGAGTAAACGACGTTAAAGGTTTCCTGGGCCGAGGCCGCAGCCGGCAGGCCGGCCACCACAGCGAGAGCGAGCGTTGCACGAGTCTTCATGAGCACTTTCTCCTCACAAAACAACAGGGGGACTTCCCTTCGACACGCGAGTTTTGGCGGCCCCACACGGAGCAGCCCTTTGACCGTCGAGGAGGATAGCGGAAGTCCAAAAGTCCGCAAGAGGGCAAATCATGGATTTTCAAGGTCAAATGCGATTTTTTTGGTCAGTTCGCACCCCGTACGGGCGCAAATTCCGGCGTTTCCCCGACTATGTCGTGAGAAACGTGTGTTTCCGACCAAAAAACAACACGCCCTCCACTCGAAGTGGAGGGCGTGTCTGGGTCAAGCGTTGTCGGGAAGTCGATTCCCCGACCGAAGAGGCTTACCGGCGGCGGCCGCCAGCAACCAGGGCGCCGAGGCCGAGGAGCGCGAGGCTCGAAGGCGCCGGAGCGATCGGGATGTTGATGCCGTTGCCGAACGTGCTGCCGAAGTACTTGCCGGCGTAGAGGTCGTACTCATCGCCCGTGGCCGGGTCGGTGCCGAGGCCGTAGGCGAACAGAACCGAGTTCTGCTGGCCGGTCGGGACCAGGATGCTGGCCCGGGCCCGCCAGTTCACCGTGCGAGCGGTGTAGTCAGCGGGCTGCCAGACACCACGGAAGATCTGCACGTTGTTGTTCGTGCCGTTGGCCGTGACGCCGGGGCCGGAGGCAATGAACTGCGAGCCGCCCGTGCCGTGGATCTGGTTGCCGCCGGGCTGAACCGTGCCGGGGCTGACCGTACCAGCGGAGAACGGAGCGCCGTTGCCGGTCGGGCCGACGAGGCCGCCGATGAAGCCGCCCCACGTGCCGTTGGCCGTCGTGGCGCCGTTGTCACCGACGATGTCGTACACGAAGGAGCCGATGCCCTTGATCGTGCCCGTGCCGCCCGGAGCCGGGTCGGTGTAGGACGTGTTCTGGCCGACGGCGTTCGAGCCGTTCACCAGGGCGGTGATGCCCAGGCGGATACGAGCCGCTTCACCCGGATCGATCGTGCCATTCGGCGCGGCGACGGGAGTTACGGTGCCAGCGTTGACTTCTTCGAACGTGTAGAAGACCTGGAAGGTCTCCTGGGCCGAGGCCGCGGCCGGCAGGCCGGCCACCACTGCGAGAGCGAGCGTTGCACGAGTCTTCATAAGAACTTTCTCCTCACAAAACAACGGGGGGGGGAATTCCCTTGGACACGCTGATCTGACCCGGCGGAACGAACGCTTCGCCGCCGCGGATGGGGCTTGGAACCCAAGACCCAGTGGGAACATGCCACAGCCCCGGCGAATCGCAACCTTGTGAACCAGAAATCTTGAGGTGGAGGCGAGAATTACCGGGTCTGTCCTGGTGTTTCCCTAACGGGGTGGCCAAGGGAGGTCCGAGAAGTCGCTCTGGCGAATGCTGTGGCCAGAAAAAGACTGTTGCTTTGCGGCTTCCCGATTGTGAAGCCACGATGTGGGCGGCCAGACTTTCGTCTGCAACCGCCTATCGTTGGACCCTCTTTTCCGGGCTCAGCAGGACCATACTTGAAGGTGAAGGGAGCACTCATGCGTCGGGCGAAGATCAGCGTTATTGGAGCGGGCAACATCGGGGGCGAGTGTGCGCGTTCGATCGCGATGAAGGAGCTGGGGGATGTGGTCCTGCTCGATATCCCGAACAAGGACAAGCCCGAACTGCACATGCCCAAGGGCAAGGCGCTGGACCTGGCGTGCTGCGGCCCGGTGGAGAACTTTGACAGCCGTCTGACGGGGACCTTTGACTACGCGGACATTAAGGACTCGGATGTCGTGATTGTGACCGCCGGTGTGCCCCGCAAGCCCGGGCAGAGCCGCGACGACCTGGTTGCGATCAATGCCGGCATCGTCAAGAGCGTGGCGGAGAACATCAAGAAGTACGCCCCGAACGCCATCGTGATCGTGGTCAGCAACCCGCTGGATGCCATGGTGTATGTCATGTGGAAGGTGACCGGCTTCCCGGCAAACCGTGTCATGGGCCAGGCCGGGGCCCTCGACGTGGCGCGTTATAAGACCTTCCTGGCGATGGAGCTCGGCGTTTCAGTCGAGGACATTCAGGGTCTGCTGCTCGGCGGGCACGGGGATGACATGGTTCCTCTGCCGCGGCTTACCAGCGTTAACGGGATCCCGATCCAGGACCTGCTCCCGGCCGCGAATATCCAGGCGTGCGTTGAGCGGGCGAAGGTCGGCGGAGGGGAAGTGGTGAAGCTGATGGGCACCAGCGCGTGGTACGCACCGTCGGCCGGAACAGTCGAGATGGTCGAATCGATCGTCCGCGACAAGAAGCGGGTGATCCCGTGCGCGGCGTGGTGCGAGAACGAGTTTGGTGTCAAGGGAATGAACGACGGCAAGGGCCTGTTTGTCGGCGTGCCGTGCGTGCTCGGTTCCAATGGCGTCGAGAAGGTCATCACGTTCAATATGAACGATGAGGAGGCCAAGTCGATGCGTGAATCGATCAGCCACGTGAAGGACCTGATCGGGGCGACGGTGAAGCTGTTTCCCGAGCTGAAGTGACCCGGGGCACCGGGTGACGCGGTGACGGAGGTACGGGGACGACTGGTCGTCGGGCCTCGCGACGGTGTCGTTGACGCCTTGGGTTTGCACCGGAGGTTGGAATGGCGCAGCACATCCCGCCGCAACTGACACCGCACGAGGATGAGACGTTCGTGTCTCAGACAGTCTTTCTCTCCGGCCATGCCTACCACCGGTGCCGGTTTGAGCGGTGCACGATGGTCGTGACCAACATGCCGTTTGTGCTCTCGCAGAACGAGGTGGTTGGGTGCAACTGGCGGATCGAGTACGACATCCTGGCCGGCGACCCGAACTCGCGGTCCAACCTGCGGCGGCTGCTCGATGCGATCGACGGTGCGGCCGACGAGATAGGGCTTCCCTGACGCGCACGCTTCGGAGAGATTGGCTACCGGGAAGGCATGCCGCCACTACAGTTCAGCGATGGCCAAACGTGACTACTACGACGTGCTCGGTGTGACCAAGTCCGCATCGGCGGATGACATCCGGCGCGCGTACCGCAAGCTGGCGAGGCAGTACCACCCGGACGTCAACAAGTCCCCGGACGCGCAGAAGAAGTTCACCGAGGTGCAGGAGGCGTACGACGTGCTGTCCGACGCCGCGAAACGCAAGGCGTACGACCAGTTCGGGCACGCGGCCGAATCTCGGGCGGCGGGAGGTGGTGGGGGGCCTGGGGGTGGAGGGCCGCACTACCAGTGGTCCACCACCGGCGGCGCTCGCGTCGACATGGACGATCTTGGTTCGATGTTCGACGCCTTTTTCGGCGGGATGGGCGGCGGGCGCTCGCAGGCCGGGCGGGGCACACGGGCACGGCGGGCTCGACCAATGGAACCGGAAGACGAGCCGCAGCCCGCCGCGGAGTACGACCTTTCCATCACCTTCATGACGGCGGTCAAGGGCGGCAAGGAGCCATTCCGCCTCGAACAGGACGGCAAGACCCGGACGATCGAGGTGAACGTACCCAAGGGCGTGGTCGATGGCGCCAAGCTGCGCGTCCGTGGCGCGGCGGGCGGCGCGGACCTCATCCTGCGAGTCCGGGTCGGGGAACACCCGGTTTTTCGGCGGACCGAGGTCAAAGGTGTGGGGAATCAGGGGCTGGACCTGTACCTCGACTTGCCTTTGAACCTCGCGGAGGCGACACTGGGGGCCACGATCCCGGTGCCCACGCTCGAGGGACAGGTCGAACTGACCATCCCCGAGGGTACGCCGAGCGGCAGGAAGCTCCGGCTCAAGGGCAAGGGGATCGAGGATGCGCAGGGCAAGAAGGGCGATCTGTACGTGATCACCCGGATTGTGCCGCCGCGGGGTGGCGAGCTGAGCAGCGAGGAAGCGGAAGCGCTGCGTCGGCTGTGCGCGAGAACGGCGGATGTGCGGCAGGATTGGCCGCATGGCCGGAATTGACTTCCGCGGAGCCCGATGCGAAAGTGGTCGATCCACCGAGGATCGGTCCCCCGTTTGCTTGGGAAGCGCAGGGAACACCGGGAGCGGCCGCGCATGGTCAAGCAACAACACCAGCTCTTCGTGACGCTTCTGGCGCTCGTGGATGCGGTCGTGGTTTCGGTGGCGTGCCTGGCGGCGTGGGGGGTTCGTTTGGCGGTGGTGGAGGGCGGTAAGCGGGTCGGGTGGGATGAGTGGATTCGGGGCCCGCTGTTCATCTTCGCGATACCGATTGTGCTGGTCGTGATGCAGATGTTCGGCTTGTACCGGCCGCGGCGGGATCGAAGCCTGTGGCCTGAACAGGGGGCGATCATCCGGATGTCGGTCACGGCGATGGCGGCGCTGGTGGTGGCGCTGTGGGCGGTGGGGAACGCGGCGGTGACGTCGGGCGTGGAATCTCCGACGATCGAGGTGCTGGGGCATGATCTGGATGGCGGCCGCGTGCAGCTCGGGACGCTGGCGGTGCTGCTGCCGGTGTTCCTCGGCGTACATCGGGCGCTGTTCCGGACCGTGCTGCGTGAGATCCGTCGTCGCGGGTTCAACCTGCGGCACGTCGCGATCATCGGCGTGGGCCGGCTGGGTCAGATCACGATGCGGACGTTGACCCGCAACGGCTGGACCGGGATCAACGTCGCGTACTTCGTTTCGCACCACGGCTCGACCCACCGAAAGGAGTGCCAGGGCAAGCCGGTGCTGGGCGGGTTGGATGAACTCGACGAGATTCTGAGCGAGAACCGGGTCGATGCGGTGTACCTGGCGCTGCCGAACGCCAAGGCGGCGGCGCTGCCGGGAATCCTGCAGCAGTTGCAGCGGTACGCCGTGGATGTGCGGATCGTGCCCGATGTGCACCCGCGCTTCGTGCCGCAGAGCATGGTGGTGAGCGAACTGGACGGGATGCCGATCCTGAGTTACCGCGAGTGTCCCTCGGCGGGTCTTGGTGGATTCAGCAAGCGGTTGCTGGACATCGTGGGGTCCGCGCTGGGCCTGATCGTGTTCAGCCCGCTGTTCCTGGTGATCGCGGTTCTGGTTCGGATGAGCTCCCCGGGTCCGGTGATCTTCAAGCAACGCCGGGTGAGCCTGGGGGGCAAAACCTTCAAGATCTACAAGTTCCGCACGATGCACCAGATGCGTGATGAGCAACGGGAGCTGTTGCATGGTGTGGATGCGACCGAGGCCTGGACCCGGCGCGGCGACCCGCGGATCACCCGGATCGGCCGGTGGTTGCGGCGGACGAGCCTGGATGAACTGCCTCAGTTGCTGAACGTGCTCAAGGGGCAGATGTCGCTCGTGGGGCCGAGGCCGGAGCGGCCGGAACTGATCGCGCGGTTCCGGGAAGATTGGCGCGGGTACATGCTGCGGCAGCACGTCAAGGCGGGAATGACGGGGTGGGCGCAGGTGAACGGGCTGCGTGGGGATACTTCATTGCGGAAGCGGCTGCAGTATGACTTGTTCTATGTCCGGCATTGGTCGGTGTGGTTTGACCTGCGGATCCTCTGGCTGACGCTGTTCCGGGGGTTCGTGCACAGGAATGCGCACTAGGATTCTCGCATGCGCAGCGAGGCGATTGAACGCGCGATGACCGGGCGCGTGTGGATCGAGGATGGCTTCATCAAGAACCGGTCCACGCTCTTCGGCGATTGGGAAGTCCGCATCGCCGACCTGCGTCTCATCGGGGAGGCAACCAACGAGAACGGCCCATTCCTGGATGATTGGATGTTGATCTTCGCGTGCGACGCCCGGGCGTGGTTCGAGGCATCCGTGTTCGCCCCGGGAATCTTCGAGTTGTGCGAGGAACTCGGAGGCGTGGTCGGCGGGAAACTCGTGCCCCAACTCGCCGGGTCGGCGACCTTCAACAGCCGCGTGATGTGGCCCGCGGCGTTGCAGGGCAAACCGGTCTTCCGGTACGAGGATCCGCCTGCGAAGGGAGTCATCGGGCGTGCGCTGCGACGACTCTTCAAGCCAGCCAGCAATGTGCAGCGGTTCTCGGATGAGGTGCTGCGTTTCTTGCACGACGCAGCGTAACGTTCAACGGGGGGGCAGCGGCTGGGGCACCTCGGGTGGAGAGGGCGGTGGCCCCTGCTTGGCCTGATGCCTTCCCATGAGAATCAACCCGGAGATCACGCACCCGATCGCGACACCCAGAAGGTACACGCCGAGGCGTTCACGGAGGGGAGAGCGGGGGGGGGACATCGTGCACCATGGTAGTTCGGGACAGTGACCATCAGGATGCAGAAGCGCCTGAACTCCGGGCGGCTCGTGGGCGATGAGGCCGAGTGGAGGATTCCGCTCCATGATGGTCGCGGTTTTGGCGCTCGGCCGCGGTTGTTCTACTTGTTTTTCTTTCGGGGTCGCACGCCCGGCATTCCCGGCCTCTTGGTGGGCTTGGTGGAGAGCGTGGCTTCGACATCCGATCGCCGGATCTTCCTGGGCGCACGGGGACGTGCGGCCTCTTCGCCTTCTCCCGATGATGGAACGTGGGCCGTAACACCGTACTGCTTCTTGAGCGTGTTGACCTGGTCGCGGAGGGTGGCGGCCCTTTCGAACTCGAGCGACTGCGCTGCTTCGAGCATCTCGCCTTCGAGTTGACGGATAAGCTCGCCGACCTCGTATTCGGGTTCGGCCTCGGCGACGGCCTCGCGGGCCGTCTTTCTTGCCGCCAGTTCGGTCTGCAGGCCCGCCTTGATGGACTTGATGATGGTCTGGGGCGTGATGCCGTGTTCGGTGTTGTACGCGATCTGCTTGGCGCGGCGGCGCTGGGTTTCTTCGATCGCGCCCTGCATGGCGGGCGTCATCGTGTCGGCGTACATGATGACGCGGGCGTTGACGTTTCGTGCCGCGCGGCCCATCTGCTGGATGAGAGATGTGGGGGAGCGGAGGAAGCCCTCCTTGTCGGCGTCGAGGATGCAGACGAGGGAGACCTCGGGCAGGTCAAGGCCTTCGCGCAGGAGGTTCACGCCGACGAGGACATCGAAGTGTCCCTCACGCAGGTCCTTGAGGATCTCCATGCGTTCGAGGGTTTCGATCTCGCTGTGGAGGTAGCGGACGCGGAGACCTTGATCGTCGAGGTAACTGGTCAAGTCCTCGCACAGGCGCTTGGTGAGCGCCGTGACGAGGACGCGTTCGCCGGTCGCGGCGCGCTCCTTGCACCGTTCGATGAGGTCGGGGACCTGGCCCCGCGCGGGTTTGACCTCGATTTCCGGGTCGAGCAGGCCGGTTGGCCGGATGACCTGCTCGGCGACCTCACCGCCCGTGCGGCCGAGTTCGTAGGGACCGGGCGTGGCCGAGACGAAGAGGATCTGGGGGACGATCGACTCGAACTCCTCGAAGCGCAGGGGCCGGTTGTCGAGTGCGGAGGGGAGACGGAAGCCGTGCTCAACGAGGACTTCCTTGCGGGCCCGGTCGCCGTTGTACATCGCGCGGATCTGGGGGATGGTGACGTGGGACTCGTCGATGATGAGGAGCCAATCGCGGAAGTTGGGACGGGAGGAAGAGAGCGAGTCAGCGACGGAGCGAGACAGCGACTCAGGGCCGGACTCGTCAACAGTCTCGCTGTCTCGCTGATTTGCCGGTTCGCTCGGCGGCGCATAATCAAAGTAATCCATCAGGCAGTACGGCCGCTCGCCCCGGGCGCGCCCGTCAAAGAAGCGGGAGTAGTTCTCGATGCCGGAGCAGTAGCCGACCTCCTGGATCATCTCGAGGTCGTACTTGGTCCGGCCAATGAGGCGCTGGGCCTCGAGCAGTTTGCCCTCGTGCCGGAGTTGCAGGACGCGCTCGTCGAGTTCCTTCTGGATCGCGGCGATGACCTCCGCGAGCTGGTCCTCGGGCATGACGTAGTGGACGGCGGGGAAGAGGAAAAACTGCCGCTCCTCGGCGAGGACCTCGCCGCTGGTGGGGTTGATGAACTCCAGGCGCTCGATCTCATCGCCGAAGAGTTCCAGCCGCAGGGCGAACTTCTCGTACGCGGGCCAGACCTCGAGGGCATCACCACGGACGCGGAACGTGCCGCGCTTGAACTCGATCTCGGCCCGCTGGTACTGCATGGCGGAGAGGGCCAGCAGGAACTCGCGCCGGTTGATCGGGGCGCCGCGGGTGATGGTCAGGACCTTCTCGCCGTAGGCCTCGGGCGAGCCCAGGCCGAAGATGCACGAGACGCTGGCGACGACGATGGTGTCGCGCCGGGAGAGGATGCTGCTTGTCGCGCCCAGCCGCAACGCGTCGAGATCCTCGTTCTTGCTCGAGTCTTTCTCGATGTAGATGTCCCGCTGCGGGATGTACGCCTCCGGCTGGTAGTAGTCGTAATAGGAAACGAAGTAGTTGACCGAGTTGTGCTGGAAGAAATCGCGGAGCTCCTCGTAGAGCTGGGCCGCGAGGGTCTTGTTGTGGCTGATGATGAGTGTCGGCTTTCCGAGGTTCGCGATGACGTTGGCCATCGTGAAGGTCTTGCCGGTCCCGGTGGCGCCGAGGAGGCACGCGGCGGGCTTGCCGTCGCGAAGCGACTGTGTGAGTTGGGCGATAGCCGCGGGCTGGTCGCCGGTGGGCTTGAAGGGGGAGGTGATGCGGAAGGGGGGCACGGGGAGTTATAGGGAGGCACGAGGTGCACTCGGCTCTGCCCTATGGGTGAGCCTCCGAAGCGGGAGCCCGAACTCGCTTCCAGTACCGATGCGATATTACCCCCTCACCGCCCCCAGCAACTCCCGCGGCCGCTTTCTGCCCAGGCGCAGCATCGCGGGCATCGCCGCGCCCAGCGTCAGCATGATTAGCACAAGGCATGAGAACAGGATCGGCCCCGGCGGCGGGCGCAGGTTCAGTTCGAGTCCGAGGAGCATGCGGTCCAGACGCTGGCCGGCCCACGAGCCCTGGATGCCCATGAGGATGCCGAGGATGCACGCCGCGAGGGCCATGAGGAGCGCCTCGCCCGCGATGAGCCGCGGCAGGAGGGAGCGTTCCGCGCCCACGGCGCGAAGGACACCGAACTCGAACTGCCTCGCATCGATCCCCGCGATGATGATGTTCGCGACTCCCAGGCATGCGACGAGCATGGAAATGACGGCGATGCTGGCGAACACGGCCAGCGCGCCCGTGGCGAAGAGCCGGACCTGATCCTTGATCTGGCGACCCGAGCCGGCGTCAAGGAACCCCGTCCCGCTGGCGATCATCGTCCGCCGGATCTTCTCCAGCGCCGCCTCATCGCCGGCGGCGAGGGCTTCCTTGGTCAGCGTGATCTGGATCAGATGGATGGGCGCCTCCGGCGCGTTCTCGCCACCGAAGAACCGCTTCTTCATGTCCTCGCGCGAGCCGAAGACGCAGTGCAGCGACTGGTCCGTGAGGTCATCGCCGACGTTGAAGAACTTGCTCGCGATCTCCAGCCCCGGCGAAGCGACGACGCCGACGATTTCGAACTCGTGCTTCACGCCGTCCTGCGAGCAGGTGAACGTGTCTCCAACGCCAATGCCGTTGGCGGCGAGAAACTCCCGTGCCACGATGATCGCCCCGCCCGCTTCGAGTTTTCGTGCCGCGGTTTCCGGGTCGCCCTGCACCCAGGTGAGCTTCGTCATCTCCAGGAACGGGCGCGGCTCGAAGCCGATGAACATGGTCTTGTACTTCTGGATCGCGCGGACGCCGAAGGCGTTCACATCCACGGGGTGGAGCGTGATGGCCGCCGTTCGAGCGACCGTGTCCGTCATCGCGTCGAGTTGCTTCTGCGACTCCTCGCTGAGCATCCCGGACACGAACGCATCCGGGAACTGGATCTTGTCGATCCAGTCGCGCAGCACGGCGCCGCCGTTGGTCCAGATCGCGACCATCAGCGCCAGGCCCGCCATCAGCGCGCCGGAAGTGAGCCCGTGCCGGTACGGCGTGGCCTGCACGGTGCGAGAGAGCAACCGCCGCGGCAACCCGAGCAGCCTCGACACCGGTTCCGCCATCACGCGGCTCACGAGCAGCACCGTCGGCACGCCCAGCAGGAAGTACCCAATGAACATGAGCGGCAGGCCGGCCGTTGCGTACGCCCAGAAGATGAACTGGCCGTCCGTCGGGATCCCGACCACCAGCGCCTGGTACAGGAGGAAGCACAGCGCCACCAGCGTCACGATCCGGATGCCGCGCGGCCGGGGCTGTGACGCCCGCGACGCCAGTCCTTCCAGCGGCGACAGGCGAGCCACACGCCACGCGGGGTACGCGGCGCCAAGCAGGCCCGAGAGCAGCGAGCCGATGAGGCCGAGAGCGAGGCTCCACGGCGGCAGCGCCAGGCCCGTGCTCAGTTGATCGCGAAAGAGAACAGAGAGCAGCCACGCGATACCCGCGCCGAGGGGGATGCCCGCCGCAGCGCCGAGCAGGCCGAGAACGGCGCCGATCGTGAGTTGCGAGAGGGCCAGTTGCCGCCTGGTGCCGCCGATGCAGCGGATCATCGCCAGTTCGCGCTGCCTCTCGGCGATGCTGGTGGTCATTCCCGTCAGGATGATGAAGGAGGCGGAAAGGAATGCCATCACCGTCGCGAGGATCATCCCCAGTTGGTTCGATTGAATGTTCTTGTCCAGCCCGCTGGTGATCCGCTCGGTCGTCTGCAGCAGCATCCCCGGGGGCAGGCGGTGCCTGTTCGCCTCGACAAAGGCGTCCGACGGGTGGCCTGATTCTGGGTTGCCTGTCTGTGGGTGGTCTGTCTTTGGGTGGCCTGCCGCTCCGCGGCGGGCTTCTTCATCACTTCCCTTCTTCGCCATTCGCTCAAACGCAAGCCCGATGGCAATCTCCGAGTAGCCCCTCTGGTTCGTGAGCGACGCCAGCGCCGGCAGCGTGAGGTACGCCCGCGCTCGGCCGCCCAACGGAGGCTGCGCCGCGATCCCCACAACCTTCAGTTTCACCTTCTCGCCGGTGTTGATCCCGGGCAGTGCCAGCCCGCGGAAGGTCCGCTTCGTCGCCTCGACTTCATCGCCGATCCGCACGCGCTGCGAAAGGTTGATCCGCCGCGCTCGTTCGGGATCGGTCTCCGAAGGTGGCACCTCCATCGCCCGGCTTTCGGGGTCAAAGCCAAAGTCGGAGGCGATCATGGCGCCGTCGCGCTTCTTCGTCTGCGATTCGTACTCGTAACTCAACCGGTACGCGAGCAGCGCATCGATGACGATCTCATCGTCCGCCTCGGGCAATCGTCCGGCGAGCAGTTTGGGCGGCGGATTCAGCGAACGTTCGGGCACGCCCCGGCGAGGCGTGCCACCAAGGTGCGTGCCCAGCTCGACGTTGTTTCCCTGCGCCGTTGATTGCAGCGTGACTTCCGCCCGCACGAATCCCTCGGGCGAGGCCCGGAGATACGGCTTCCGGATCGACAACGCCAGGTTCCCCGACAGCCGCCCCTGCGCCTCGCGCACACCCTCCCACCCGCGCACTTCGGCCAGCAGGGATGTGGGCACGAGCGCCTGGCTCGCCGCCGGCCGGATGCGTGCATCCGCCGCGCCCACCGTCGCCGCCAACTGTGCGTTGATCGCCCGATGGATCGATTCCATCGCCGCCGACACGCACACGATCAGCGCGGCCGACAGCGCCACGGCCCCGGCCAGCAGCGCCGCCCGTTTACGCCGTCCGGACAAGCTGCTGATAGCGAGTCGCCACGCCGCCCGCATCCAATCCCTCCGTGTCAAACTGACCCGTCACCCGCCCATCGCTCAGTACGAACACCCGTCGGCATGTCACCGCTGCGGCGGGCTCGTGCGTCACCATGATGATCGTTGTCTGCTGCTGCGCGGCCAGTTCGGCCAAGAGCGCCCACAGCCGGGCGCTGGAGGCCGAGTCGAGGTTCCCCGTGGGTTCATCCGCCAGCAGCAGCGGGGGGGAATACAGCAGCGCCCGGGCGATCGCCACCCGCTGCTGCTCTCCGCCGGAGAGGGCATCCGGCCGGTGGTCCGCCCGTTCCAACACGCCCAGCCGCTCAAGCAACAGGGTGCTCCGCGCCCGAAGGGTCGTGGCGTCGTCGCCCGCCAGCACGCCGGGCAGTTCCACGTTTTCCCGTGCCGTAAACGTTGGGATCAGGTTGAACTGCTGAAACACGATCCCGATCTTCTTCCGGCGAAACAGCGTCGCCGCGCGCTCATCCAGGGCGTGGATCGCTTCCCCCGCGATGGTGATCTCGCCCCGGTCGGGCCGATCGAGTGCGGCCAGCAGGTGCAGCAGGGTGGACTTACCGGATCCGCTCGCCCCCATGATGGCATAGAACCCGGGCTCGGGGATGTCCAGGTCCACGCCGCGAAGGGCCGGCACTTCCCGGTCTCCGAGGCGGTAGGACTTGTGAACATCGGTGCAGCGGAGCATGGTGGAGAGCCGTGGCCGATTGAACCCGAAACCTGGAGCGAGCGGGGTCTTCCGGCCCCGATCATTCAGACCCCGCTTCGGATTTCTCGGAGCGGCGAGCCCGCCAACCGCTCACGTCGGGTGCGCGGCGTTGTACTTGTCCGCCGGCATGCACGAGCTCAATCCCGACTTGTCCGAAACCTTCACCTTGATCAGCCACCCCTTCCCGTACGGGTCGCTGTTGAGCAGGCCGGGGTCGTCCGCCAGCGCAGCGTTGACCTCGATCACTTCGCCCGAGGCGAAGCAGTAGATGTCGCTGGTCGTCTTGACCGACTCAACTTCGCCGACAATGTCCCCGGACTTGAACTTGGTACCGACGGGCTTCATCTGCACGTAGGTGACGTCCGTCAGGGCATCGACGGCGAACTGGGTCAGGCCGAGGGTGAGGGTGTCGCCGTCGAGCTTGTGCCACTCGTGGGACTCGGAGTACACGCGGTCGGAGGGTGCGGGCATGGGTTTTCCCTGAATAGTCCGGGTTACCGGGCTGGCATGGTAGCCAAGTCTGAGACCATTTGAAGTCTTCGATCCCTCCCTGCTTCAGGGCCGCGCACGCCCCGCCCGACTTCGCTACATTCTGGCCCTCTTCGTCGGGTTCCACTCATGCTGCTCACGCTGTCCGCGGTATCTCTGCGTTCGATGCTCGCCAAGGGGCGCGGCGGCCGCGCCAAACTCGAACTGCTCGACCTCCCGCGGTTCACCCGCGAGGACCTTGGTCTGCATGGGCTGAACCTGAGCACCGAACTGCTCACGGGCGTCAGCCGGGAGGTTCTGGAGAAACTGCGCGAACGGGCGGACAAGGCGGGCTGTGCGTGCCTGCTGCTGATCGAGTCGGAGCCGCAGCCCTTCGGTGATGCGGGGGAGGCCCCCGCCGCGGGCGCCGTTGAACGGATGCAGCGCGTGATCCAGGCCGCCAGCCTGCTGGGATGCAACGCGGTGGCCGTTCGCGTGTCCGGGGAGGACACGCCGGAGTGCTTCGCCCGAACCGCCGATCGACTTCGCAAGGCCGTGCACCGCGCGGAGAAGATGGAACTGAATCTCCTGATTTCGCCGCACACCGGGCTTACCCAGACCCCCGAGAGAATCACGGAACTGATCAAGAAGATCGGCGGCTTCCGGGTGGGGACGTTCCCGGACTTCCAGGCCGCGGCGGCGTCCGGCGATCCCACCAACTACCTCCGCCGACTCACGCCCTACGCGTCGGTTGTCTCTGCGACGACGATCAAGTTTGTCGGCGGCAAGGAGGAAGAAGAGGCGGAAGGGCCGCTCAAGCACCAGCCGTACGACCTTGAACCGCTGGTCAACGCCATCCTTTCCGTGGGGTACGACGGGACGCTGGGGATCGACTACCGCGGGACGGGCGATGCTAAAGTAGGGGTGTTGCGTTCGAGGGCGGCCCTCGAATCGCTGCTGGATGTCGAGGACCTGCCCGAAGAAGAAGAGCCCGAGTAGAGGTGCGCTGTGGCGGGAGTCATCCAACAAGGCCCAAGGGCCCGGGGTCCGCTGGTGGTCCAGACGCAAACTCCGGTCGTGGTGACGATCGATGGCCCCGCGGGAACGGGCAAGTCCTCCGTCGCCCGCGCCCTCGCCGAGCGATTGGGGCTCGACTTTCTCGACACCGGTGCGATGTACCGTGCCGCCGCCCTCGTTTCGATCGAACGGAACATCGACTTCCGGCGTGAACCCGACCGTCTCGTGCGGGAGGTCATCGCGGCGGATGTTCGCTTCGACTGGAGCCGCAAGCCCCCTCATGTCCTGATCTGGGGCCGATCCGTCAGCGACCGGATCCGGTCGGATGATGTGGAGCGGATCGTCTCGCCGGTTTCCTCCATCCCCGACCTTCGCGAGCACATGGTGGAGAAGCAGCGGGAAATCGGCCGTCAGCACAAGCGGCTGGTCACGGAAGGTCGGGACCAGGGGTCGGTTGTCTTTCCAACAGCCGCCGTGAAGTTCTACCTGGATGCGAGGCCCGAGGTCCGGGCTGCCCGGCGTGCCGCCCAACTCCGGGAACTGGGGGAAAACGTGCTCGATCGCGAGATCCTCGCCGAGATCCTGTCGCGGGATTCCTCTGATTCTTCCCGTCGGATGGGCCCCCTGGTTCGACCCGCGGATTCCGAGGTCGTCGACACTTCCGACCTGAGCTTTGACGCCGTGGTGGACCTGCTCGAAGACAAGGTCCGAGCCCGGGTGGCGGCCCTGTAGGGCGTGCGAAACCCCAATTCAGGCGGTATATTTGGTCCCGTTGTTGGTACTAACTTGCTTCCGGAAGGGAGCCGGCCGGCATGTTCGCGAGCTTTCGCAGTAAAAGACCCGGGACACCGCTGTCGGCGATGCTGTCCTATGAGTTCGCGAGGCTGGTCATGGTTGGGCTGCTGACCGTGCTGTACCGGTTCCGCTGCTACCACTCGGGTCGCCTGCCGGTTTCCGGCCCGGTGCTTCTGGTTGCGAACCATCAGTCTTACCTGGACCCGCCGGCCATCGGCGCGGGTGTCGGCCACCGCCACCTCGACTACATCGCGCGCCTGGGCCTCTTTGAGGGCCGCGTGCTGGCGTGGCTGCTCCGGCAGTTCAACTCGCTGCCCATCCGTGAGCAGGGGGGCGATACGGGGGCGATCAAGGAGATCCTGCGCCGACTCGGGGAAGGAAGGGCGGTGCTCATCTTCCCGGAAGGCACGCGCACGGAAGACGGCGCGATGACCGAGTTCAAGCGGGGCATCGCGGTGCTTGTCAAGCGATCCATGTGCCCGGTCATTCCTGTCGCGGTGGAGGGCTGCTTCGACGCCTGGCCCCGGCAGCGGGCGTGGCCACGCTTGTGGGGCAAGCGGATCGCCGTGACGTTCGGGCGTCCCATCGATCACGATGAGCTCATGAAGGACGGCGCCGATGCCGCCCTGCGCCGGCTTGAAGCGGAGACGCAGAGGCTCCGACTGGGCTTGCGGCGCCTCCTGCGGCGCCAGACCCGCGGGCGATTCCCCGCCCACGGGCCGGGCGATTCCGCGGGCATCGCCCGCGCCGGGAACGGGCCGATCACCGCATCCGCATGAGCGCGGCGATGCGGTCGTCGGTCGGCGGGTGGGTCGCGAAGATTTTCAGCAGCGAAGTGCCGAGGAAGGGCTCGACGATGAACATGTTGTTCATCGCGGGGTTGGGCTGGTTGAGCGGGATCCGCCGGCCGTAGCTCTCGAGCTTCTGCAGCGCGGAGGCCAACCCGACGGGTGAGCCCGCGATTACGGCGCCGTCGTGGTCGGCGACGAACTCGCGCGAACGGCTGATGGCTGCCTTGATGAGGGCCGCGCCCACGGCCGCGATGATCACGGTCAGAATGGCGACCAGCGCGTTGGACCCTTCGCGGTTGTTCCCGCCGCCGAACCACATGCCGTAGTACGCGACGGTGGCCAGCACGCCGCTGATGGTCGCGGCGATGGCGGAGATGAGCGTGTCCCGGTTCTTGATGTGCGCCAACTCGTGCGCCATGACGCCCTCGAGTTCCTCGCGGTTGAGCAGGCGCAGCGCCCCTTCCGTCACCGCGACCGCCGCCTTGTTTGGCGAGCGGCCCGTGGCGAAGGCGTTGGGCGCCTCGTGCGGGCAGATGTACACACGCGGCATGGGCAGGCCGGCCCGCTGGCGGAGTTCATCCACCATCCGGTACAGGTCGCCGCCCGTCTGGGCATCAACCTCGCGGGCGTGCATTGCCGCCAGGGCGAGTTTGTCGGAGAAGAACCACACCCCGAAGTTCATGATGATGCCCATCACCAGGGCCGGGATGATGTAGCGCTCCCCCATGGCCGAACCGGCCACGACGAACAAGCCGGTCAGGCCGCCTAGGAGCACCGCGGTCTTCAGGTTGTTCGAGAATCTTGACATTGGTATTTCTCCTCAATTCGCCGGGTGTGGGCCGGTCCGTGAACTCCATGCACACTACGGGCCAACTGGCTCCTCGTTCGGGGGCTATTCATAGGTCTTTCATGGCAGAACCGCGTTCTGAGCCTGCCGGAGCGGCAGCGCAACCCATATCAGGACAAACCGATGCGATTATGAGCGGGGATCGGGCCCTACAGATGGACCGGTCCGGGTGTCGGTTTGCCGGTCTCAATTGGGCAGGGCGACCAACTTGGGGTATCTTTGCCCAAGTTCCGGCGGGGGGATCAGACTCCCACGACGCGTCACGGAAGACCAGATGCGACGAGGGCCGTGGTGGGCCTTCGGTGGGAAGTGAGCCGCCGGTGGTGGAGCCACATCGTGGCATCAATCGAAAATGCTGTCAGCCGCCGCCGGGGGTGGGTCGCGCCGGTGCTCTCGTTTGCCGCGGGCGGGGTCCTGAGCCTGGGCGTTGGGTCATTGCTAGTTCGGACATCCATCCCGCCCATGGTGGCCGTGGAAGAAGTGGGCCTCGTTGAGCCTCGCGTGGAGCTTTCGAGCGTGACGACCGATCGGGCGGCTCCGGTCATCACGGATTGGTTCTCATCGTCGGCGTCGATGCTGCGCGGCAATGTCGTCGAGCCCGCGGCGGCCATCGTGCCGGTTTCGTTTGAGCGAGAGAGTGCCGCGGAAGAATCGCCGGCGGAGGAGACGGTTGCCGAAGTTACGGAGTTCACGACGGACCACAACATCCGCTGGTTCAATGCCCGTCCGG
Organism: Phycisphaeraceae bacterium; assembly: GCA_019636625.1. Classification (GTDB taxonomy): domain Bacteria; phylum Planctomycetota; class Phycisphaerae; order Phycisphaerales; family UBA1924; genus JAHBXE01. The sequence continues at coordinate 30,018 of JAHBXE010000019.1, read as the reverse complement.
CGCGGCCGGCACGCACGATCTGGATGACCGTCACGGGTTACAGCCCGGATGAACGTTCCTGCGGCGAGTTCGCGGACGGATTCACCGCGACCATGCATTCGGTCACGACCAACGCCATGAAGCTCGTCGCGGCGGACCCGACCGTGCTTCCGTACGGCTCGATGGTGTCGATCCCGGGGTACGACGGCGAGTCGATCGTTCCCGTGCTCGATTGCGGCGGCGCGATCAAGGGCGACAAGCTTGACCTGCTCTTCCCGACGCACGAAGAAGCGCTCAAGTGGGGGCGGCAGCGGATCCTGGTGACGATCTGGGAGTATGCGGACGGGAAGCCGGCGGAGGATCCGAGGAAGCTGCGGTGAGCTACGTGCAACCGGCGGCGAAACGGTTCAGGAAGCACATGAAGTCGTTGGCCGTCAAGACCGGTGGATGAGAGCTGCCATCGCAGTTGGTGTATGGGTCCTGCGTTGCAAACCGGGAAATGAAGCACGCGAAGTCTGTTGCCGTTAGAATGGGCGCCGCGGTTGACTCGTCGCAGTTGGCGTAGCACGCGAGCACAGAAACGTGGATCGGCTGGCTGAACGTGGATCCGCAAGAATCAGAGACTACGACGTCATATTGCCCTGAGTTGTCAGGACTCGACTGGGGGATCAACAGAGTGGGTGTCGCGATCCCGGAGTAGACACCTCCCTTGAAGAGCGCCGTCCCGTTGCGGCGCCACATGTAGGTCAAAAGGCCTTGGCCCGTGGCAACGACCGGCACGATTACGGGAGTTCCTGCCTGCGCGACAACATGCAGGGGCTGAGCGGTGATCGAGGGCAGCCTGTCACCCCCCTCTGAGCTCCAGAGCTCACTGGAGAAAGTGTTGTTCGAACGGGCGCCTCCAAAGACGAGCGACCGATTGCGGACGTCGTCTTGCGTCATGGCAAATGAAGTTCTCTCGCCAGGTCCCTGAAAAGCATGGACGGACCAAGTGCTGCCATTCCAAATCCACGAGTCACCCATGATTTGCGAGGTCGTTGTGTAACACGTCCCGCCAAAGAGGTGTACGCCATGGACGTGAGAGGCCATTCCGTGACTTCTCCGAGCCGCCGGTCCGGTCACAGATACGAGTCGCCACGTTTCACCGTCCCATTCCCACGTGTCCCCATAGAACTGATTGTTGTAGAGACTTCCGAATAGGCCGCCGAACAAAACAACTCGCGATCGGGCGGCGTCGAATGCCATCGCATGCCGGCCCCGAGGTGCCGGGCCCGTGGTGGCAACCCTTACCCAAATGACGCCATCCCATTCCCACGTATCGGCAAGGTCACCCGCGTTTTGAGTTGGGCTTCCGCCGTGAAGTACGGTTCGACCACGCGTGGAGTCGAACGTCATGGCGGCACCGTACCGATGAGAGGGTCCGAAACTGGCTACGCGGAGCCACTGAAGTCCGTCCCATTCCCAAGTGTCCGGCGTCTCGAAGAACGCACCCCCAAAGAGCACTATCCGTTGTCGCCAACTGTCGTATGCCATTCCGTGCAACCCGCGAATGCCGGGGCCTGAGACGGGTCTCTCAGTCCATACGCTTCCGTTCCACTCCCAGGTGTCTTGTCGGCTGATGAAGGTGCCGCCCCCTGGGTTCCAAGGAGCACCGCCGTAAAGAACTGCACAGCCGCGAGCGCTGTCGAACGCAATGGCGGTCAACACTCGTGGATATGGTCCAGTCGCGGCCTCCAGAGTCCAAGACCCGCACGACTGACCTAGCGACTCATGCGCTCCAAGCAAGAATGTTGCTGCGAGCGTTGCCCGGAGGTGAATTGCACCGGTAAGAGAGCCACGGCAGGCGAGAGGTAGTCTTGGCTTGCTCATTGCGTGATTCCATCCCTCGACCCCCCCGGGTTGTAATGGCGAGCCAGATTCAGGTTGCATCTTGACGGCGGGAATAATGACCTGCGATGCTCGCCCCCGCCTCCACCCCCCGACCCAAGACCCTCGATGACCTCCTCGGGGCCGAGGTTCTGGCGCGGCTTGACCGGCTTGATGTTCTGTCCCGCAAGGTCTTTGCGGGCAAGCTGCCGGGTGAGCGTCGTTCCAAGAAACGCGGCGCCTCAGTCGAGTTTGACGACTTTCGCTCCTACATCCCGGGCGACGACCTGCGGCACATCGACTGGAACGTCTACGCCCGGCTGGACCGGTTCTTCATCAAACTGTTCCGCGAAGAAGAGGACCTGGGCGTTCACATCGTTATCGACGCCAGCGCCTCCATGGACGCCGGATCGCCCTCCAAGTTGGTCCTTGCGCAGCGAGTGGCGATCGCCCTCGCCTACATCGGCCTGGTCAACCAGGACCGCATCGTGCTCTCCATTGTCAACGCTCCCGGCCGCCGCGCGGTTCAGCAACTCACACCGCTCCGAGGGCGGCGAAGCCTTTCTCGCATCGCCGACTTCATCTTGAACAATGTCTGGCCTCCCGAGGGCTACGACGCGAGGGCCGGTTCACCAGGATCACTCTCGGGGGCGCTCAAGGCCCTGGCCCTTTCCAGGCGCGGCAAGGGTGTCATGGTTGTACTCTCCGACTTCCTTGTTCGCGAGGACCTGCGCGACGGCTTGAACTACCTTGCGGGCGGTGGGGGCGGTGGGGGCGGTGGGGGGAGTGGGGGTGGTGGGGGGGCGGGAGGCGGGTTCGATGTGTACTGCCTGCACGTGCTCTCGCCCGGCGAGATGAACCCGGAGAAGGAAAGCGGCGGCATGATCGGTGACCTGCGTCTGACCGATGCCGAGACGGGCGCGGCGGCGGAAGTCACGGTCTCGGCAGCGCTGCTCAAGCGGTACAAGCAGCGGCTGGCCGCGCACATCGAGAACCTGCGGAAAGCGTGCGCTGCGAGGGGCATGTCGCACGTGGTCGTTCCGTCGGACACGGATGTGGCGACGTTGCTGACGGGGTACCTGCGGCGACGGGGGCTGCTGGGGTAGGGTTGGGTGCGGATCGATGAGCGCGAACGTTGTGAGCGCCGGGCTCACTCAGTCCGGATTCCAGTTCCGCATCGACCACATCATCAGCCCCACCAGGGCCGCGAACACGATGAATGTCCACATCAAGGCTCGACTGGTCTTCGTCCGGCGAGAGATCAGTCCGTGCAGAAGCAGGGCGGCCGCCAAGTACCAGAACAGCCCGGCCACGACAAAGAAACCGAACGGGTGCATCACTCGACCGAAAACGCAGGGGAATGCCACCATTCCCGGCGCCAGGAGCACCTGGTGCAGAGTTCCATGCGGTGAGCTCAAGAGATAGACCACGATCCCCGGTACGACCGGCAAGGGCACGAGCACCGCTATCAGTGTTCGTCGTCGTGATCGACGCTGTGTCGGCGGAGTGTGTGGCGCCGTTTCCATTAAGTGTCAAGCCGGCTGTCGCCCCGTCAGTTTTGCGTACAACTCGTCATCGATGCCGAGGTACTCACGCATGTGAGCGTCGTAGGTGGCTTCATCTTCGTCGCGCGACAAGTCCAGGCGCAGTTCATTGATGACCTTGGTTCCCTGGCGGATCCACTCATCAAAGGTCTCGACGCTGATGTTCGCCGCGATCCATTCGCCCACCGGTCCCTTGAACGGCGGGCGTGCCATCTTGGTTCCGGGTCGGCCGGTGCGCTGGCAGATGAACGACCCGGGTGGCGCGGCCTTGCTTCCGGCCGCGGCCTTCACCTCCGGAACCGGCTTGCCGATCTGCTTCAACAGGTCACCCATGGCTTTCTGTGGAAGCCGGTCCCCTTTCGCGGCGGCGATCTTGAAGCCCTCCGTGAGGATCTGGGCCGCATCGTCCATCTCGCCGGCCTTGATGTAGGCGTCCCCGGCGAGTTGGTAGGCCTTGGACATGTCCCTGTTCAGGGCGATGCACCGCTTGAAGCTCTCGGCCGCTTCCAGAAACCTGTTGACGGCGGCGTACGCCCCGCCGAGGGAAAAGTGGGCCATGTCGTTGTCCGGGTCGGCCTGCACCATGTTTTCGAACTGCGCGATACGCTGTTGCATGTCCATGGCGGGAGGGTAGGAACGTGCGGTAGACTCGGCGACGGCGTGGAGGTTGTGGTTCTGATGCACGAGATCGAGTACATCGGAGGGGGGCCGCCGCGGGATCGGATGTCGCTGGGTCCGGTCCGGGTGTGGGTCGTGCTGGGCCTGATCGCGGTCGCGGCGGTGGTGTTCATGCAGTGGTTCTCCGGGCAGCTCTTTGGTGCCACGATGGCCAAGGCGCCGGATGCGGTCGCTCAGAACGAGGATGTCGAGGGTGGCCAGTACAGCGCCTTCGCGATGGAGAGCAAGGCGATCGTCAAGCTCCGGTGGGTGAACATGTCCCAGGAGGAGCGGGACTCCATCGCGGAAGACTTCAAGCAGTACATCGTGCCGCTGGCCGTGTCGCGTGTCGAGCGGCTTCGTCTCGCCATCGTCGCCGGCGAACTGGTTGGCAAGGACGACGCGATCAATCGTCTCACGGAGCTTGAGAAAGAGCTCGAGCCGGCGTCGGAACTCGCGGCGGATGTCGCGTGGGTGAAGCGGCTCTATGCAAACGGGCCGGAGAGCCTCGGGGATGATGTTCGGGAGTCGCTCCGGGATCGGCACGGCTGGTTCGGTGATCTGGCGCTGGCGTACGGGCGTCCGGTGCACGACCCCTTCCGCCGGCGTGCCGTCGCCGGGCGCGAGCACATTCTGAGCACGTTCAAGAACCTCAATCGCTTCCAGGTCGCGATGTTCCTGATCGGCGTGATTGCGCTTGCGCTCATGGCGAAGAACTACGCCGCGCTCCAGGCCCAGGGCCAGTTCGATGAATCGGTGCCGGATGAGCATCTTCAGGCGTTCGTTCTGTTCGCCGCGGGGTTCGTGGTGATTCTGGGTCTGTCGCTGCTTCCGTTCGGCTTGAACGCGGAGGGCTCGATTGGCGCTTCGGTCGCCTCTTCCCTCATCATCTGGACCCTGCTGCTCGTCCCTCTCTGGCCGCTGATACGGGGAGTTCGGTGGTCCGAGGTCTCGCGCACGGCCGGCCTTCACACCGGCGGCAGCCTGCCGCGCGAAGTGATCATCGGCGCCGGCGCATTCCTCGCGTGGATGCCCATCACCATCGGCATCTCGAAGGCTCTCGCCGCGTTCCAGTCGTTCTTCGGCTCGTCCTCGTTCGAAAACAGCCCCTCCGGTCACCCGCTCTTCCAATCTCCGCCCAGCGACAGCGGCCTGCTGGTGTTTCTGGGTGTTCTGTCCTCCGTCGTCTGGGCACCGATCGTGGAGGAGACGGTGTTTCGTGGGTTCCTGTACGGCTGGGTGCGAGAGCGGCTGGGGTACGTGCTGGCCATTGTCATCTCGTCCATCACCTTCGGAATCGTGCACCCGTACTCCCCGCTGGGGATGCTGGAAGTTGGTGCCGCCGGGGTGATGTACGCCGTTCTTCGCGAGTGGCGGGGCTCGCTCATTGCTCCGATGGTCGCCCACGCGCTGCACAACGGGATGATCGAGGGTACTTCGTTCGCGATCGCCAAGGCCATCGGCGGATAGGACTACGCTTGGTCGCCATGGATGACGCAACGAGACTGGCGACCGACCTGGCGGGCGTCAAGCTGCGCAACCCTGTCCTGCTCGCCGCGGGCACAGCGGGCTACGTCGATGAAATGGCAGGGGCGATGGACCTCGCGGGGGTGGGGGCCGTCGTGACCAAGTCCATTACCGCCAAGCCCCGCGAGGGAAACAACACGTGGCGGATCATCGAATCTCGAACGGGGATGCTCAACGCGATCGGCCTGGCCAACATGGGGATCGACGCGTTCGTCCGTGATCAAGCCCCGCGGATCGCGGGCGCGCCGACGACCGTCATCGGATCGATTGCCGGTTTCTCCATCGACGATTACACCGCCGTCGCGGCGGCCATGAATGGCATCGACGCGATGCCCGCCGTTGAACTCAACGTCAGTTGCCCGAACGTTCACGGTGGGACGGAGTTTGGTGTTGATGGCGCGGCCCTTCGGGATCTGGTTGGCGCTGTCCGCGCTGTCCTCACGCGGAAGCGCCTCTTTGTCAAGCTCAGCCCCATCGTGGTCGGCGCTCCCGGCGCCACCATCGCCGACATCGCCCGTGCCGCCATCGAAGGCCGTGGCGTTCCCTGCGGGCCGGGTTCCCGGCCGGGCGCTGATGGGCTGTGCCTTGCCAACACCATCCCGGCCATGGCGGTGGATGTGCACTCTCGCACGCCTCGCCTCGCCAACGTCACCGGCGGCCTTTCCGGACCGGCCGTCCATCCCGCGGCCGTGAAACTGGTGCACGAGGTCTATCGCAAAGTGGCCAAGGGCGCCAACGTCCCCATCATCGGCATCGGCGGTGTGATGCGGTGGGAGGATGCGGCGGAGTTCATCCTCGTTGGGGCGAGCGCCGTCGAAATGGGCACAGCCCTTTTTGTGGACCCGCGCCTGCCCGGGAAAGTCGCCCGTGGCCTCGGTGCGTGGGTGCAGCGCCAAGGGGCTTCTTCGATCGGCGAGCTCGTCGGCGCGGTGAAGCTCTGATCGCCGAACCGCTCCGGCCAGTGGCTTCTTGACCCGGCTACGGCACCCGCGCCGGACCGGTTTTCGGTCCCGGTTTCTCGCCGAGGAATGGCTGCGGCGAGGGGCGCTGGGCTTCGAGTTTGCGGATCTTCTGCAGGCCGCACGTGGCGATGATGGAAGACGCTTCCTCAATCGAATCCGTCAGGTGCAGCAGATTCAGATCATCGGCGTCAATCGTGCCCTGCGAGATCAATCGCTCCCGCATGAATCCCATCAGCGGCGCCCAGTAGTCCGTTCCCATGAGCACGACCGGGAAGTTCTCGATCTTCCCGGTCTGGATGAGGGTGAGCGATTCGAACAGCTCATCGAGCGTCCCGAACCCTCCGGGCAGCACGACGAACGCGTACGAGTACTTCACGAGCATGACCTTGCGCACGAAGAAGTACTTGAACTCCACGAACCGGTCCAGGTACGGGTTTGGCTTCTGCTCCATCGGCAGCACGATGTTGCACCCGATCGATGCTCCGCCCGCTTCGCGCGCCCCGCGGTTGGCGGCTTCCATGATTCCCGGCCCGCCGCCGGTCATCACCGTAAAGCCAAGGCGGGCGATCTCCGCCCCCATCTTTCTTCCAAGTTCGTAGTGGGGGTTGCCCTCCTTGAACCGCGCGGAGCCGAACACTGTCACGCATGGTCCGACAAAGTGCAACGCTCGGAAGCCGCGGATGAACTCCGCGAAGATGCGGCAGGCCCGTGCGAACTCCGTCAGTCGCCGGCGCGGCCCTTCGAGGAACGTGAGTTCCTCCGCGCTCCGCGTGGCCTTGCCCCAGCGGTTCAGGTGGTTCATCGGGGGTTTCATCGGTTCGTCGGGCACGGGAGTCTCCCAAGGGAGCAAACCTTACGCCACCGCCCGCATCACCGTGTACCCGACCCACGCTGCGCCCAGGCCGAGCAACACGTTCAGCCCCACGTTTAGTGCCGTGGCGCCGATCTGTCCCCGCTCGAGGAGGTGGAGCGTTTCGGCGCTGAACGTGGAGAAAGTCGTCAGCCCTCCCAGGAATCCCGTCGTGATCAACAGGCGGAGCGAGGGCGGGAAACTGGGGCGGTTGAGCACGAGGTACAACATCACGCCCGCGCAGAGACACCCGGTCACGTTGGCGATCAGGGTGCCGCTTGGAAAGCGGGAGGAGATTGGTGCGGCCGCGACGGCGATCAGATACCGCAGAACCGACCCGATCGCTCCCCCCGCCGCGACCCACACCACCGCCACAGGCAACGACAGTGAAGTGCTGTACATGAACCGAGTCTAACCACTCCGGCGGCCTGCGCGCGGCGGGCTGGGGCCGTGCTTGCCCTAAACTCCCAAAGGCCCCGTGGCGGAACGGCAGACGCAGCGGACTTAAAATCCGCGACCGGGTTACACCGGTGTGTGGGTTCAAATCCCACCGGGGCCATTGGCGGTACCGCGGCTTCATACACTGGCCCATGGAACTCGATCCCGCGGCCCTGTCGCAACCCGATCGTTACAAGCTTCTCATTGGCGGCATCGTGCCCCGGCCCATCGCGTTTGTCTCCACGGTGTCGCGCGACGGTCGGCTTAATCTTGCCCCGTTCTCGTTCTTCTGCGGCGTCGGTTCGGAGCCCATGATGCTCCTTTTCTGTCCCGCGAACAAGCCGGATGGAACCGAGAAGGATTCGCTCCGAAACGCCAGGCTGGAATCGGAGGGAGGCGTCGGGGAGTTTGTCGTCAACGTCGCCACGGAGGACTACGCCCCGAAAGTCGCGGGCGCGGCCGAGCCTCTGCCGTACGGCGAGTCCGAGTTCGATCTCGTCAAGCTCACGCCGGCTCCCAGCCTGGTGGTCCGTCCGCCTCGCGTGGCCGAGTCGCCCATCGCGTTTGAGTGCGTGACCGATCGCATCGTCCGCACCGGTCCGGGCGTGCCGTCCGCGGGCAATGTCGTCCTTGGCCGGGTTGTACATGTGTTTGTACGCGACGATCTGATCAATGATCGACATCACATCGATCCTGCCCGCCTCAACGCCATCGGGCGGATGAGCGGCACGACGTATGCGCGAACGCGAGACCGGTTCGAGATGCCCATGGGTCGCAAGGCGCTGGCTCCCGAGGGCTGAGGGCGCGAAACCCGGCTGTGGAGACCGCCAAAATGAAAAGTCCCCCGGGCGGTGGTGGGTCCGCCCGGGGGGAGGAGGTGCGGGGCCGGCTTTTCTTGGCGGACGCCCGGGAGGCGTGTGGGCAAAGTCCGCGGCCGACCCCGTCGGTGGGGCTCATTGCGCCATCAACTGCAGCCCATGCTCGCCCCGCAGTTGAGGCACTTGTAACACGTACCGCTCCGAACCGTGATCGTCCCGCAGGTGTCGCACGGCGGGGCGTCGCCCACGCTTTCCATCGCGATCGTCAGCGTCGACGTCTCGACGGACACATATCCGCCGACCTTGCTTGCGACCACTTCTTTCGACTCGATCATCGTTGCCGCCGCCCGCCTCGGAGAAGATTCACGCGCCGGGGCCGCTTCAGAAGCCATGCTCTCGCCGCGCGACAAACGGGGCTGCTCGGGTTCCTCCGTGATCCGCGGCGAGGACTCGACCAGTGGTTCCGAGGACGCGCGGCCGCGATTGGGGGCGTTCGCCTCACGGTACCCGGGGATGAACTGCATGCCCATCCACCGGAAGATGTAATCCACGAGGCTCTTGGCGAAGGGAATGTCCTGGTTGGTGGTCATGCCCGCGGGCTCGAACCGCTGGTGGCTGAACTTGTTCACGAGACTCTCGATCGGCACGCCGTACTGCAGGGCCACCGAAGTCGCCGTCCCGATCGAATCCATGAGCCCACCCGTGGTCGAGCCTTCCTTGGCCATGGTGATGAACAACTCGCCCGGCAGGCCATCTTCGAAAAGGCCGACGGTCAGGTACCCTTCGTGTCCGGCGACGTTGAACTTGTGCGTGATCGACCGGCGGGTATCAGGAAGGCGTCGCCGCATCGGCTTGTAGACGATCTGGACCTGCGGCGCTGCGGACGAGCCGAGCTCACTGGCCGCACTCGTAAGGACCGCATCGGAAGCGGCCGCTTCGAGACGGTCCTCGTCCAACTCCCCCAGGGCATCGCCCTCATCGTCGGCTTCATCTTCGACGCCGCGGTCTGACGTGGCGGAGAGCGGCTGGCTGAGCTTGCACCCATCGCGGTACAGGGCGTTGGCCTTGAGGCCGAGCTCCCACGAGAGCCGGTACGACGCCGTGATGTCCTGCACGCTCGCCTCGTTGGGGAGGTTGATTGTCTTCGAGATCGCGCCGGAGATGAACGGCTGGGCCGCGGCCATCATGCGGATGTGACCCTCGGGGGCGATGAACCGCTTCCCGATCTTGCCGCACTTGCTGGCGCAGTCGAACACGGGCAAGTGCTCGGGCTTGAGGTGCGGCGCGCCCTCAACGGTCTGCGTCCCGCAGATCGCCCGGTTCAGGGCGTCGATCTGCTTGTCCTTCAGGCCCAGGTGCTTGAGCAGGTTGAACGAGGGGTCCGCCTTGGCCTTGGCCGGGTCCACGCCAAGGCGCTTGAGCGTTTCATCCCCGATCGACCACACGCCGAAGGCGAAGGAGAGCTCAAACACCGAGGGCAGCGCCTTGGTGATCTTTACCAGGTCGTCCTGTGTCAGGCCTCGATCGAAGAGCCACGACGAAAAAAGCTGGCCCTCCGTGGCCTTTCGCGTGCCGGCAGGCACGGGGACATCCAAGTCCAGCTTTCCGAGAAGGTAAGTGAGAATGTCCGAAACGTGGGCGGGAGAATAGCCCAGCGCGACCAGCGCCGGCGACACCGATTCGTTGGCAATTTTGAAGTACCCGCCGCCCGCGAGCTTCTTGAACTTCACCAGGGCGAAGTCCGGCTCGACGCCCGTGGTGTCGCAATCCATCAGCAGGCCGATGGTCCCCGTCGGCGCGATCACCGTGGTCTGCGCGTTGCGGTACCCGTGCTTCTCGCCAAGGGCCAGAGCCTCATCCCATGCCTTGGTGGAGTGTGACAGCAGATCCTTCGCGTTCGCGAGGTTCACGCGCCCGCTCTTGACCAGTGCGTGATCGATCGGGACGGGGCGGATCCGCAGGCTTTCGTACTTGGTGCTTGTCCGCTCGACGCCGTGCGCCGCGTGCCGGTGGTTCCGGATCACCCGGAGCATGTTCGCCTTGTCCGCCGCGTATCCGGGGAAGGCGCCGAGCTGCGCGGCCATGACGGCCGACATCCGGTAGCTCCGTCCGGTGAGGATCGCCGACAGGCACGCGCACACGGCCCGGGCTTCATCGCTGTCGTACGGGATTCCCGCCTGCATGAGCATGGCGCCGAGGTTCGCGTAGCCGAGGCCGAGCGTCCGGAACTTGTACGACAGTTCCGCGATTTCGCGGCTGGGGAACGCCGCCATGAGCACGCTGATCTCGAGAACGACGGTCCAGATGTCGATCGTGTGCTCGTACGCCGCGATGTCGAACGACCGTGTCTGCGGGCTGTAGAACTTGAGCACGTTGATGGAAGCGAGGTTGCAGGCCGTGTTGTCGAGGAACATGTACTCGGAGCACGGGTTGCTCGCGTTGATGCGCCCCGCGCTCGGGCACGTGTGCCAGGCGTTGATCGTGGTGTCGAACTGGACGCCGGGATCGGCGCAGCGCCACGCGGCGAACCCGATCTCATCCCACAGCTTGCGGGCCTTGAACGTCCGGGCGACCTTGCCGTTGGTCCGCCAGTGCGTGTTCCAGTCGGCGTCCTTGTCCACCGCTTCGAAGAACTCGTCCGGGATACGCACGGAGTTGTTGCTGTTCTGGCCGCTGACCGTGAAGTACGCCTCCCCGTTGAAGTCGTAGTCCAGGTCCAGACCGAGCTCCTGGGCCGTTCTCGCGATCTCCGCGTTCGACGCCTTGAGCAGCTTCAGCCCTTCCACCATCGCCTGAACCTTGATCTCCTCGCGGACCTTCCAGTTGATGAAGGTCTCGATATCCGGGTGGTCCATGTCGAGGCAGACCATCTTTGCGGCGCGGCGGGTGGTCCCGCCGCTCTTGATCGCCGACGCCGCGCGATCGCCGATGCGGAGCCAGGACATCAGCCCGCTGCTCTTGCCCCCGCCGGAGAGCGGCTCACCCTCGGCGCGGAGCGTGGAGAAGTTCGTGCCCGTGCCCGAGCCGTACTTGAACAGGCGAGCCTCGCGGACCCACAGGTCCATGATGCCGCCCTCGCCGACGAGGTCGTCGCGGACGGACTGGATGAAGCACGCGTGCGGCTGGGGGTGTGTGTACGCATCCTTCGCCAGGCCCGCTTCGCCGGTCTTGGGATCGACGACCCAGTGGCCCTGCGCCGGGCCGTTGATGCCGTAGGCCCAGTTGAGCCCCGTGTTGAACCACTGGGGGCTGTTGGGCGCGCACATCTGGTGCACCATCATGTGGCAGAGTTCGTCGTAGAAGGCCTGCGCATCTTCCTTCGTATCGAAGTACCCGTGCGTCTCGCCCCAGTGGCGCCAGCACCCGGCGAGGCGGTGGATCACCTGGCGCGCGGACCTCTCCGGCCCGGTGGTGCCATCGGGCTGGGGCACGCCGGCCTTGCGGAAGTACTTGGACACCATGATGTCGGTCGCGAGTTGCGACCAGGTTTCCGGCACCTCCGCATCGTCCATCTTGAACACGATGGACCCATCGGGGTTGCTGATCTTGCTGGACCGCTTCGTCCACTTGACCGAGGCGAAGGGGTCGCATCCTGCGACGGTGAACTTCCTGGTGATCTTCATGGAACCGAGCCTCGCTGCAAATTCAGGACTTCCAAGAACCAACGGAACAATCAGCCACAACCACACGTCACGCCAGCGCGAAATTCAGGAGGGAGGTGTTCCTCGCCCGTTCTGCCCTTCCACGAGCTTGCTCGTGTTCCCTTCGATGCGGAAGAGAATCACGATCAGCTCGAGTGAAATCCGGAAGAACAGCAGGTAGAGCACGGCCGCGATCGGCCCGATGATGAGCGCGCCGATCACCGCCATCGTCCCCATCGAGAACGACGAGATGAGGAAGCCGAGGAACGCCAGGGCAATGAGCAGCATGCCCAGGATGTACACAAACTTGACTACGCCGAGCGTGACGAACTTCGTGAAGCCGAAGTCCAACAAGGCGGTCAGTCCTCCGTCCGGCTTTGCTTGCTGTTGATCCATGGCCAAGCTCTCCACATCGCGACGATGAGACGGCGCCGAGCCGACGTCGGCTCGATCGAATCAATCCACCCTTGGCAACGTCAACCCCGCCTGATCCTGGTACTTCCCGCCCTTGTCCGCGTAACTCTTCTCGCACGGCTTCTCGCCACGCAGGAAAATGAACTGCGCGATCCCCTCGTTCGCGTACACGCGCGCCGGAAGCGGCGTCGTGTTGCTGATCTCCAGCGTCACCTTTCCGCGCCACTCCGGCTCCAGCGGCGTCACGTTCACGATGATCCCGCACCGGGCGTACGTGCTCTTGCCCAGGCAGATCACCAGCACATCCCGCGGGACCTCGATGTACTCCACCGTTTCGCACAGCGCGAAGCTGTTCGGCGGGATCACCACGTGATCGGTCCCCTGCTTCGCGGTATCAACCTCGACGAACAGGTCGTCCCCGAACCGCTTGGGGTCCACGACCGCAATTCCACCGTGGCGGGGCGTCGGGGAGAAAATCTTGAACCGTGTCCCCACGCGCACGTCGTAGCCGTAGCTCGACACCCCGTAACTCACGCGACCCAGCCGCTTGACGTTCTCCTCGAACGGCTCAATGCGCACCAGCTCGCGAATCTGACTGTCTGCAAGAACCGCCATGATCGCCTGTGTCCCACTCATCCGCGGCCAGTCCTCCCGCCGCGCAGCCCATCGATCAACCCGGCGCGACACCACCGGACCCATGTGCATCCACCCAACCGAACACTATCCTATCGTACATTTCCCTACCGTGTCACCCTGGAGCTGCCCCAACGGGACAGGACCCCCAGCATACCACTACCCATCGTGGTTTCAATCCCCCGAACCACCAAAGAATGTGTCAATTGTAGTGCAAAGGCTGTCGCTTGACCGCAAATCGCGAAGCGACCGCGGGTTACAACGCGCAAGTTTTTCTGGTGTTCCGTTCAGATGGCGCGAAGCCGAGGTCGTGTGCTGACTTCTGATTCTGCTCGGACCCACCGCGGTACCCCGTCCGTACACTACTTCCCGGAGCGCCAGCGGAACCCTGTGGGGGGGGTGGGGGTTGGCCATATAGCGAGGAATCTGCGTGATGTGGACCCGATTTTTGCTGGCCTTGGTGGCCGCGGCGTTGATTGTCTCCCCCGCCTGCGCCCGCAAGCCGGCGCCGCGAGCGCGGGCGGTCCAGCCCGAGATTGTCCGAGATGTGCCGGCGGCGCTCCGGGGCACGATCGGAGCCGAAGCCTCGCTGACAGGTCGGGCCGCTCCGATTCTCATCTCCGGATTCGGTCTCGTGGTGGGGCTGCCCGGCACGGGTGGGGGAGACCTTCCGCCGCGCATCGCCGCGACGATGGAGCGTCAACTCGGCCAAATGCAGATGACCCGCTCCTCCGATGCGCTCACCGGAACGATCTTTGAGGGGAAGACGCCGGCTCAGATCCTGCGGATGAAAGAAGTGGCCGTGGTGATCGTCTACTCGCAGGTTGTTCCCGGCGCTCCGGACGGCGTCGAGTTCGACGTGTACGTCACGAGCATCAACAAGGGGCCGGACATCTCGCTCGAGGGTGGCTGGCTCTACACCACCGATCTCCACCCGGGTCCTCCCTCCACGTTCGGCAGTGTCACAACGCGGCCCATCGCCAAGGCCCGCGGGCAGATCTTCATCAATCCCTTCGCCGGGTCCTCCACGGGGCCATCCCGCATGGATGGACGCATTCTCGGCGGCGGCACCATCGTCAACTCGATGAACCTGGAACTGGTGCTCGACAACGAGTCCCACAGCCGCGCCGCCTCGATTGTTTCGGCGATCAACAACCGCTTCCCGCCCGGTCCGGGTGGCGAGCCCGTCGCCCGCGGACGCACCGCGCGGATCATCCACATCACCGTCCCATCCGCGTTCCGCGAGGAGGCCGAGACCTTCCTCCGCACGCTGGAGCACATCCAGATTCAGCAGGGTTCGCCGCAGGAGTTCGCCAAGCGCTACATCGCGGCGATGAAGAGCCAGCCATCGTTGGCGGACTCCATGTCCTGGTGCCTTCAGGCGCTGCCTCAAAGGGCGGCGGTGCCCTTTCTGCGCGAGCTTTATGATTCTTCCGAGGTTCGGGTGCGTTGGGCCGCTCTTCGCGCTGGAGCGGCACTCTCCGACCCGCTTGCCGCACCGATGTTGAAGCAAATGGCGCAGGAAGGCCCGGCTTCCTCCCGTGCCGAGGCGGTCCGTTTGCTTGGCAAGCTTTCCGCCGGCCCTACGGTCGATACAGCCCTCCGCGACCAGCTTGACGCGAAGGAGCTCACCGTGCGAATCGCGGCGTACGAGGCGCTGGTCGATCGAGCGGAGTCGGTGCAGCGGCGTCGGCTCCGGGAGCACATCCAGTCTCTGCCGCCCGCGGTCCGCGTTGCTCGCGTGGTGGATGAGTCTCTGGCGACGAACCGAATCCTGGAACTCTCCGGTGAATCGCTCCAAGGGATTCGTCGGCGCGTCATCGCCGGCAAGTTCATCCTGGACATTGTCCCGTCTGGCGACCCCCTCCTTTACATCACACAGCGTGGCCGGCCGCGACTGGTGATCTTTGGAGAGAAACTCGAACTGCGCCGTCCGACGATGGTGAGCACATGGAACGACCGGCTGATGCTGCTCGCCGATTCGCCGACCGATGACCCGAGGATCTTCTACAAGTGGCCCGATCGCGTGGACGAGTTCGGCGACGTCATTCCGGGGCGGGCCGTGGTTGGGAAGGCCCCGGTCGATGTTGCGGCCTTGGCGGAGTTCCTCGCCCACTCTCCATCGATCGAGGATCCCCGCCCCGGGTTGGGACTAACGTATTCCGAAGTCGTTGGCGCGCTGTACGCCTTCCAGACTGGTCGTGCGATTCCAGCGGCCTTTGCAGTGGAGGAGGACTACGAGCAGGCCCGCCTGTTTGCCCAATCCAATGAAGCGCAGGTCGAGGACCGTCCGGACACCCGGAAGGATGCTGCCGCGGTCCGCGTGTACGAGGCTCCGACCGACAAGCCTGCTCCGGCGGCGCCGACCACGCCCGAGTCCATGGTCGTGCCGCTTCCGCAACCGACCAAAAAGTGACCCGACGAGCATTTTCCCCGCGTTCCCGGTATCCTTGATCTTCACCAGCCACCCCCGCGGCCAGGATGGTCGCCGCCCGGTACCTGAGCCGGGCCGTTTGTTGGACATGGAGGTCACCCCGGTATGCGTCTCGCCAAGCTCACCCTCGCCGGCTTCAAGTCCTTCGCCGACCGAACCGAGTTCGCGTTCGATGATGCCATTACCGGCGTTGTCGGTCCGAACGGCTGCGGCAAGTCGAACGTCGTGGATGCCGTGAAGTGGGTCCTGGGAGAGCGATCGAGCAAGTCCCTTCGCGGGAAAGAGATGATCGACGTCATCTTCGCCGGCAGTGCGGGGCGCAAGCCCGCCGGCATGGCGGCGGTCACGCTCACGTTTGACAATCCGGTCATCGACGCTTCGGCGGAGGTTGTCGAACTGGACCTCTCGCACGGCGACAACCCGCCAACCGCCGATGCGCAGAACCGTGGCCATCCGGGAGCGGAGAACGCTGCCCAAACGGCGCCTGCGGACTTGCCCGGTGGCGAAGGCGCTGAGCAGGGCGAGGCGCTGCTGCCGGTCAACACCACCGTCTCAAGGAAACGCCGGCGCGGGCTCCCGATCGAGGCCGACACCGTCGAAGTCGAGCGGCGCCTGTACCGTGACGGCGAGAGCCAGTACCTGATCAACGGCAAGAAGGCCCGGCTCAAGGACATTCGCGATCTGTTTCTCGATACCGGCATCGGTGCCGACGCCTACTCCATCATCGAGCAGGGCAAGGTGGACGCGATGCTCCTGGCCAGCCCGCAGGAGCGACGGACGATCTTCGAAGAGGCCGCCGGCATCGCGAAGTACAAGCAGCGTCGCATCGAAGCGCAGCGGAAACTCGAGCGTGCACAGGCCAACCTGGCCGTGACCCGTGAGCAGCTCGCCAACACCGAACGCCGACTCCGGATTGTCAAGAGCCAGGCCGCCAAGGCCCGCAAGTTCAAGGAACTCGACGCCCAGTTCCGCGCGACGCGGACCGCCATCGCCTTCGACCAATACCACGAGATCCGGCAACGCCTCGATGCGCTCACCAGCTCCCTCGAGCAGCTCGAGTCGGCCCGCAAGGATGCCACCGAGAAGCTGCACGAGGTGGAGTCCGCCAAGCAGGAAGCGGAGTTGTCCCGGCACGAGCTCTCGCAGAAACACAAGACGCTCGACGAGGCCCGGCTTGCCGCGCGGCATGCCGAGCAGTCCGCCGCGCAGCGCAAGGCCATGACCGAGCGGGCCCTCGCCGATGCGAGGGCCCAATCGGAAACCGACGCCGCCCGCCTTGCCGATGCGGAGAAGCGCATCGGCGAGCTGGCCGCCGCCGCCGAGGAGCAACTCCAGGCCATCGCCGCCGCATCTGAACGACTGGCGGATGTCGAGCGACAGGTCGAGCGGCTGGCTCAGGACCGTGCCGCCATCCTGGAGCAGCGTGCCGAGAAGCAATCCCATCTGTCCGAGCGCCGGGCGGCGGTGGCCAACATCGACCGCGAACGCGCTTCGCTTCTGGCCTCGATTGAGTCCGACCGCAAGCGCGAGGAGAGCATCCGCGAGCAGGTCTCCGCCGCGGAGTCCCGTCTTGGCCACGTTGCCAGCGAGCGGGCCCGGATTGACGGGGTGCTCACCAGTGCCCGGTCCGCGATCGAATCCCGGCGGGCTCGACTTGGCGAGCTCGAGCACGCCTTGGCGGATCATGACCAGCGGGCGGCCTCTCTCTCGAAAGGACGCTCAGAGCTCGCGGAGGCGGTCTCCGCGATCGAGCAGAACTTCCTCCGCCTGGACGGCCGGCGCGCGACGTTGAAGGAGATGGTCGAATCGCGAACCGGCCTTTCCGACGCCCCCCGCGCAGTCCTCGCGGCGAAGGAGTCCGGCCGCGGCTTTGCGGCCGTGATCGCTCCGCTGGCCGACCTGATCCAAACCGATGCCGCCCATGCCGCGGCGATCGAGTCCATCCTTGGCACCGAACTCGAGGCGATCGTCGTCGATGCCCTTCCCTCGTCCGAAGAACTCGCCACGCTGACAGGACGCGTGACGTTTATCCCGCTGGATCCCGTGGAGCCGCGTGCGGCCGCGGATCACAGCACTATCGCACGGGCCGGCTCGTCCATCTCCCCATGGGAGTCTTACCTGGAGTCGCTCGGGGCCGTGGCGCTGCGGTCCGTGGTGTTCTCCCGCGTCGATGAGGCCAGGGCAACGCGCATTGATGCGCTCCTCGACCGATTGCTGGGGGAGACCTACCTGGTGGACGATCTGGCTTGTGCTGGAGCGGCCCGATCGCTGGTCCCCTGGGGGCGTTTCATCACCCGTGATGGGACGGTGCTGCGCGACGGTCACCTCCACGCGGGGCCGGTGACGGGAGAGGCCGAGTCCTCCGGTGTCCTGCAGCGGCGGATTGAGCTTGCGGCGCTCGAGCAGGAGGTGAGCGATCTCGGCACGCAGTTGAATACTGCTCGCACCGATCTGGCTTCCGTCGATGCCGATGCGGCGCAGCTTTCGGCGGCGCAAACCGACCTCCGGTCGCGGCTCGCCGCGGAGCAGCGGGCCCTTATCCACGACCAGACCCGCGCCGAGCAGCACGCCGCGGAACTCGCGCGCCTGGAGCGCGAAGGCCGCAACGCCGAAGAGGAATCCCGCCAGCATCGGACGCGCCTGGCCAAGCTGGAGGAGGACCGGGCCCGCCTTCGCGACCGGGCGGAGAAGCTCCTCGCCCTTCACCAGGATCAACTGGCGGCGGCCAAGGCGCTCGAATCCGAGCTCGCGTCGTTTGATACCAGGGCCGATGCCGTCAACGAACAGGTGACGGCGCTTCGGGTCGAATCGAGCAAACTTGGTGAACAGCTCGCCGCCAGTCGGCGCGAGCACCGTCGGATCGAACTCGCGGCCGAGTCCGCCGACCGCGAGAGGCGAGACCTCCAGCACCTGGTTGCTCAGTCCCACTCCCGCCTCACGGAGCACGAGCGTTCCATCGCCGAAGCCGCCGCGGCGATCACCCGCGCGCAAGCCGAGGCCGGTCGACTCGAATCCGAGGTCGCGGAAGTGGCCGCCCTGGTCGAGGCGTCCGCCGCCCGCGCGGCTGAACTCGGCGAGTTTCTGAACTCCGCCCGAGCCAACGCCACCAAAGTCGAACGCGACTGGCACGGACTTGAGGTGTCCCGACGTGAGCTGGAAATCAAGCGTGAGAACCTCGAAGAGCGCACGACGCAGGAGCTCGAGGTCGACCTTGCGTTCGAGTACCCGGACTACAAGTCCATGCTCGCTTCCGGGGATGTCAAGGCCATCGACCAGGCCGCGGCGGCGGCGGAGGTTGATTCTCTTCGCGAACAGATCAAGTCCCTGGGGAACGTCAATCTCGAGGCCCTCGACGAGGAGTCGCAGCTCGAAGCCCGCAACGAGGAGTTGATCAAGCAGGTGGCGGACATCGACGACGCCGCGGCGAAGCTGACGGAGCTGATCGAGCAGCTCAACATCGCGAGCAAGGAACGCTTCGGCGAGGTGTTCAAGACGGTGCAGGACCACTTCGGCGGTCAGAACGGCATGTTCCGGAAGCTCTTCGGCGGCGGGCACGCCGAGGTCAAGCTCATGCCTCTTGTCAAGGAAGTCGAGACCCCCGAAGGCGTGAAGCGGGTTGAGACCGACGAGATCGACCTCCTGGAAAGCGGAGTGGAAGTCATCGCCCGGCCGCCCGGCAAACAGCCCCGTAGCATCAGCCAGCTCTCGGGCGGAGAGAAGACGCTGACCGCCGTGGCGCTGCTGCTGTCCATCTTCCAATCCAAGCCGAGCTGCTTCTGCATTCTCGACGAAGTCGACGCGGCGCTGGACGAGGCCAACGTCGGCCGGTACTGCTCGGTCGTCCGCGAGTTCACGACGCACTCTCACTTCATCGTCATCACCCACAACAAGAAGACCATGCAGGCCGCCGATCGCCTCTACGGCATCACCATGCAGGAGCGAGGCGTCTCCACCCGCGTGTCGGTGAAGTTCGACCAGGTGGGCAAGAACGGCGAGGTGCCCCAGGCGAACACCGAGAAAGCTCCTGGGGAAAGCGGGATGCCCTCGTCCGGCGAGGGTGCGGGCCCGATGAGGAAGGGCCTGGCGAAGATGCGAAAGGGCGAGGCGGAGGTCTACGGGTGAGTGTGGAAGGGTGACTTCTCGCGCTGGTTGAACGTGGAGAGTGCACGGTTCACGCCGGCTGAAACGTCAGCGCGGGCATGTTTGCAGCGATTCCCCGTGTTCCCCTGTCGGACCCAATCGCGGATGCCCGATACACTCCCCGCCCGGGACTGTCTGCCACTGGCTGCTGAGAACGCCGATGATCAGTGAACTGTTCGAACTCCTGCTTCACGTCGATCAATACCTCGACAAGCTTTCGGCTGACTACGGGCAGTGGTTGTACGGCATTCTGTTCCTGATCGTGTTTGTGGAGACGGGGCTGGTGATCATGCCGTTCCTGCCCGGGGACTCGCTGCTCTTCGCGGCGGGGGCGCTCGCGGCGCGGGGGCATCTGAACGTGTGGCTGCTCGGTGTGCTGCTGATCGTGGCGGCGATCATCGGAGATTCGGTGAACTACGCGGTGGGGCGGTACTTCCGAGACTTCCTGGCCCGGGGCGGGAAGTTGCGGCTTGTCAAGCAGTCGCACCTGGACCGCACGCACGCGTTCTTCGAGAAGTACGGCGGGCGGGCGATCATCTACGCGCGGTTCGTGCCGATTGTCCGCACGATGGCGCCGTTCTGCGCCGGCGTCGGGACGATGAACTACCGTCGCTTTTTCTCCTACAACGTCATCGGCGCGCATGTCTGGGTGATCTTGTTCTTGGCGGCGGGGTACATCTTCGGCGAGGTGCCGATCGTCAAGAAGAACTTCTCGCTGGTGATTCTCGGCATCATTGTGGTCTCCGTGCTGCCCATCGCGTACGAGTGGGGGAAGCACTTCCTCGCCACGCGCAAGGCAAGGCGGGCCACCTCGAATCCCGATCAGCCGAAGGCCTGAACCCCGTTTCCTGCATGGCCATGCGGGTACCATCGTGGAAACCCACGAGGAACGGCCATGCCCTTCACCTGCCTCGCTCTCGTTGCCTTGGCCCCGATGTTGGTGTCGCTTCAGCCGCCCGCCGAGGCAGAGCTGGCACCGCGCGATCTCTCCGGGGTGCTGGCGCCACTCGCGGCGGAGCACAAGATTCCCGCGATGGCCGCGGCGGTGGTCAGGGGTGAGACCGTGGTCGGGCTCGGTGTCACCGGAGTTCGCAAGTCCGGCGACGGCACGCCCGCGACGATCGAGGACAAGTGGCACCTCGGGTCGAACACGAAGGCGATGACGGCCACGCTGTGCGCCCTGCTGGTTGAGGAGGGCGTGCTGCGGTGGGATCGGACCTTGGGCGAAACATTCGCCGATGTTCCAATGCACGAGCGGTGGAAGCCAGTGACGCTGGAGCAACTGCTCACGAACCGGGCGGGAATGCCGGCGGACTTGGATCGGGATGGGCTGTGGGCTTCGCTGTGGCGGCACACGGGGACGCCGACCGAGGCCCGGCGGGCCCTGCTGATCGGCGTGCTCAAGCACCCGCCGGAGCACGAGCCTGGTACGGAGTTTCTTTACTCCAACGCCGGCTTTGCGGTCGCGGGCCACATGGCGGAGACGGTGACGGGTACGGCCTTTGAGAAGTTGATCCGGGAGAGGTTGTTCGATCAGCTGGAGATGGCTTCCGTCGGCTTCGGCGCGCCGGGGGAGCGAGTGAAGCGAGGAAAGGGAGCGGATGGCAAGGAGGCGACGTCGGTACTGGATCAGCCGCGCGGGCATCGGGCAAACGGGACGGCGGTCGAGCCGGGGCCCGGGGCGGACAATCCGGTTGCGATTGGGCCGGCGGGGACGGTGCACTGCACGATTGGGGACTGGGCGAAGTTCGTTGCCCTTCACCTGCAGGGGGCACGGGGCAAGCCGCGCCTGTTGACGGCGGAGAGCTTTCTTAAGTTGCACACGCCGGCGGCGGGTCAGGGCGCGGACCGGTACGCGATGGGCTGGGGTGTCACCAAGCGCGGCTGGGCGGGGGATCATGAAAACGTGCTGACCCACGCGGGGAGCAACACCATGTGGTTCAGCGTGGCATGGCTAGCGCCGGATAAGGACTTCGCCGTCCTGGTTGTGTGCAACAAGGGGGGCGATGCCGCGGCGAAGGCGTGCGATGCGGTTGCCGCGAAGTTGATCGGGGAGATGCTCAAGTGAGCCGGGGACGGGGCGTGATCGGTGTCATGGGCGCGATGCCGGAGGAGATCGATGCACTTGTGCCGATGGTGGAAGGGGCGGAGGTCGTCGAACGCGCCGGACGACGCTTTGTGCGAGGGCGCGTGGGGAGAAGAGAAGTGATGGTCGTGTTCTCGCGGTGGGGGAAGGTGGCCGCTGCTTCGACGGCGACGGAGTTGATCGTGGGGCATGGGGTTGAGCGGATCGTGTTCAGCGGGGTCGCGGGGGCGTTGCGGGACGAGGTGGATATCGGGGATGTGGTGGTCGCGCGGCGGCTGTTCCAGCACGATCTGGACGCTTCTCCGTTCTTCCGCCCGATGGAGGTTCCCCTGTTGGGTGTCACGGGGATTGAGGCTGATCAAGGCATGGCCGGTGAGTTGGAGCGGGTGGCGGGGCGGTTCGTGGAGGACGGCGGGGCGGAACGAGTGTGGAGGACTGCTGGAGGGCGGGCAGGGGGCGTGAGGATGCCACGGGTCCTGCTGGGGGATGTGGCGAGCGGGGACCGGGTGATTGCATCGGCGGGTGACCGGATGGCGGTGGCGGGGCGGGTGCCGACGGCGCTGTGCGTGGAGATGGAGGGGGCGGCGGTGGGGCAGGTGTGCTTTGAGCATGGGGTGCCGTTCGCGTGCGTGCGGATGATCAGCGATGGGGCGGACGAAGGGGTGGAGGAAAGCCTTGGGGCGGTGCTGGGGGGTGTGGCGGGGGCGTACACGGCTGGTATCGTGGGGGGATGGCTGAGGTCGTGAGCAGGCAGGCGGCGACGAGGCGGTGGGTGCTGGCGGCGGTGGTGGCGCTGCTGGGGATGGTCCCGTTCTGGGGGGCTGTGCGGCACGGTTACAGCCGCTTCGACGACATGCCGATGCTGGGCACCACGGCGTACCACGGACTTGGCCCTGAGCAGTTGTCGTGGATGTTCACGACCGTGCACATGGGGCACTACCAGCCGCTGGCGTGGGTGACGTTCGCGATCGAGTGGACCTTGTGCGGCGAACTTCGCGCGGATGTGTCGCACGCGGTGAACATCGTGGTGCACGGGGTGAATGCGGCGCTGGTGTTTGTGCTGGCGACGATGCTCATCGGCCGGGCGAGGCCCGAACTGCCGAGGTGGGCGGTGGAAGTGGGTGCGGCGGGGGCGGCGCTGCTGTTTGCCGTGCACCCTCTTCGCGTGGAGAGTGTGGCTTGGGTGACGGAGCGGAGGGATGTGCTGAGTCTTCTGTTCTACCTGCTGGCGGTGATGTGGTACCTGCGGGCGAACGACGAGGGTGTGGGGAAGACGGAGCGAGGGCGGAGGATGCTGGGGGTGTGGCTGTTCTTCGTGCTGAGCCTGTTGTCGAAGGCGTGGGGGATGACGTTCTTCCTCGTGCTGCTGGTGATCGACTGGTACCCGCTGCGGCGTGTGCCGTGGCCGGGGAGGGCGTGGCTCTCGGCACCGGCTCGGAAGGTCTTGATGGAGAAACTCCCCTTTGCCGTGGTGGGCGTGGTGTGGGCCGTGGTGGCGGGGATGGCGGCCTCGTCGTACCCGGGAACATCGAAGAAACTGGTGGAGTGGGGGGTCGATGATCGGGTGTTCCAGGCGGTGTATGGGTTGGCGTTCTACTGGTGGAAGACGGTCTGGCCGACGGGGCTTTCGGTGCTGTATGAGTTGCCCCGGGAGTTGAAAGTGACCGAGCTCCGCGTGCTCGCGGCCTTGGGGACGGTGCTCGTTGGAGTTGCGGCGGCGGTGGCGTTGAGGCGGAAGTGGCCCGCGGTTCCGGCGGCGCTGGCCGCGTTCGCGGTGATTGTGTCTCCGGTGCTTGGGTTGTTTCAGAGCGGGATCCAGTTGGTGGCGGATCGGTATTCGTATCTATCCATGATCGCGCCGGTCGTGGCGCTGGGTGGCTGGATGGCGGTGTGGATGTCGCGGCGCACGGTTGCGGCGCGATGGGGGATGGCAGGGTGTGTCGTTGTGCTCGCGGGCGTCCTTTCGGCGTTGACGGTGCGGCAGACGTCGTACTGGCGGGAGGATGTGGAACTGTTCGGGCACGCGATGGCATCGGGGCAGGATGGACCAATCCTGCGGGTGTACTACGGGAAGCAACTCGACCGCGTTGGGCGACCGGAAGAAGCGGTTCGGCACTTTCAGCGAGCGATCGAGCTGGCGCCGGATTACGGTGAGGCGTGGTTCGCGCTTGGGAACGCCTGCAAGGCGTCCAAGCAGATTGATGAGGCCAAGCGGGCGTACGAGCGGGCCATCGCGTTGTTGCCGGATTCGTGGCGTGCGGACCAGGCGATGGGCCTGCTGCTGGCGGAGGAGTTGGACGACCTGGAGGGGGCGCTGGCGTACTTCAAGTCGGCGGTGGAAAAGATCGAGGGCAAGGAGCACTGGGCGTTTCAGCCGGGGCCGTACATGACCTTGGCATCGGCGTTGTACGATCTTGGGGATGTGGCCGGGGCGAGGCAGGCGTTGGAGATTGCGCTGCAGTTCCGGGAGACGCACGAGCTGGCGAAGTCGGGGCTGCGGAAGATAGGAGCAGGACGCTGATGCAGGGACGCGAGAGGTTGGTCAGGGTCGCCGCGCCCGCGGTGATCTTTTTGTTCACGTTCGCGGTGTTCTTCCCGACGCTCGCGGCGGACTTCGTGGACCTCGACGACTTTGCGCTGCTGATTGAGAACGACAAGTGGCGCGGGCTTGGCTGGGAGAACGTGAAGTGGATGTTCACGACGACGCTGCTGGGGCATTTCCAGCCGCTGACGTGGGTGAGCTACGGCTTGACCTATGAGCTGCTGGAGCTTGTGGAGCGGGGGTCGGGGATGAGGCCGGCGGCGTATCACTTTGGGAATGTGCTGCTGCATGCGGTGAACGCAGTGCTGGTGTACCTGGTCGGGATGAAGTTGATTGGGTGGCACGGCTCACGGCATGCAGGAGAAACACGCCTTGGAGGGGCATCCCTGGGGGAGGCGGTCCCGCTGCATCGGGTGCGACTGGCGGCGGGGGTGGGGGCGCTGGTCTGGGCGGCGCACCCGTTGCGGGTAGAGAGCGTGGCGTGGGTGACGGAGCGGCGGGATGTGCTGTCGGCGATGTTCCTGTTGCTGGCGCTGCTGATGTACTTGAAGATGGCGGGTGTGAAGGGTGATTCGGAGTCCGTGGGGAGTGGAAAGACAGACCACACTAGCCACTCGGAGCCTGTGGCCATTGCCACGAGACGCACGTGGGTGCGGCTGTATGCGTGGTCCATCGGGTTGCTGGTGCTGTCGCTGCTCAGCAAGCCGTGGGGGATGTCGTTCTTTGTCGTGGCGCTGGTGCTGGACTGGTATCCGCTGCGGCGGTTGCCAGTGAATCCACTGAAGTGGGTCACGCCCGCGTATCGACGCGTGGTGCTGGAGAAGGCGCCGTACATCGTGCTGGGCGGGGTGTTCATGGTGTCCGCGGGGATGTCGGCGAACTCGGCGGCGATGGCGATGCGCACGCTGGACGATTGGCCGATGGCCTCACGGGTGGCGCAGGCGGCGTACGGCCTGGTGTTCTATGTGCAGAAATCCGCGGCCCCGACGGACCTCGCCGTGCTGTATGAACTGCGGCACGGACTCAACCCGCTGGGGCCGGAGTATCTGGTTCGGTATGCGGCGATCGGGGTGTTTGTTGTGCTCGCGTTGGCGCTGCGGAAGCGTGTGCCGGGGTTGATCGCGGCAGGGGTGATCTACGCCGCGCTCGTGGCGCCGGTGCTGGGGTTCTTCCAGAGTGGGGACCAGTTCGTGGCGGATCGGTATTCGTACCTGGCGACGATCGGGTGGGCACTGCTGTTCGGCGCGGGCGTGACGGCGGCGGTGTGGTGGGCGGAGCGGACGAAGCTGGTGCACGCTGGCGTGATCGCGGGCGGCGTCGGGGCGCTCGTGCTGACATCGGGCGTGCTGACGATGAACCAGTCGATGGTGTGGCAGAACTCGTTGTCGCTCTGGGAGCACGCGGTGAAGGTTGGGCACGGCACGCCGTATGTGCGGGTGAACTACGGGCTCAACCTGGAGCGCCGGGCGATTGTCGAGGCGGAGGGGCTCAGCGCGGCGGAGCAACGGGAACTCCTGGAGGCCGCGGTGGAGCAGTTCCGGATCGCGGCTGAGTTGAGACCGGACGATGGAAAGGCCCTCTTTTGCATGGGGAACACGCTGCGGCGGATGGGGCGACTATCGGAGGCGGCCGAGGCGTTCGGTGCCGCGGCGAAGGTCATGCCGCAGTCGTACCAGGCGCTCGTGAACCGTGGCATGTTGCTGATACGGGACCTGGGCCGGCCGGAGGAGGGACTGGAGTGTTTGCGGGCGGCGGTCCGGGATGTGGAAACGCCGCGGACGGGAGCGGCGGCGCGCCGGCCGCTGTCGGGGCGGCCGTACCTGGCCTTGGGGGCCGTGTTGAGGGAGCGGGGAGATGTGGCAGGGGCGCGAGAGGCGTTCGAGAAGGCGCGCATGTTCGAGGATTCGCGGGAGGCGGCGGAGGGAGACCTGCGAGGACTGATGGGGCGATGAAGGGGCCTACGCGGTGTCGTCGGGTGTCAGGTCGGCGACGCCAAGCGCATCATCGGGGATGGTGAAAAAGCCACGCTCGATGCGGCATCCGAGTTCAGCGGTGAGGGAGGGAGCGGCGAGGTCGCCCTTCCATTGGGCCTTGGCGCCGATGCGGACGGGGCCGCCGGAGAGGACCTTGGCTTCGACGATGCCCTCCACCTCGACGCCGCCGTGGGCTTCGATGGATTGCGCGACAACGCGGCCTTTCTTCTCGATGATGACTTTGCCGCACGTCTGGATCTTGCGGACGTTGTGGGCCGTGTTGATGACGACGTCTTCAACGATGAGGGCCTTGGCACACTTTGGGCAGGGCACAGACATAGCGCGGCTCGAAATGTCGAACCGGTGGCGGCAGTGGTAACACTGCACCCGGCGTTGGGGCGCGGCCTTGGCCATGGGCGACTCAGCGCGCGTGTCGGCGCGGCGCGAGCCTTGACTCCTGTGGGTGGTGGGTGTGCGCACCCGTGGCGGGCCGATGGCCCGCCCCACCTTGGAACTGCCTGTGGTTTATCGCCGCGCGGGGTCCTGGGGCTTGGTCTCGACCTTGGGTGGCTGGGCGGCGGCCATGGGCTTGATCTCCAGTTCCATGGGCTTGGCGGCCTTGGCGGCATCGGGTCCGACGGTGACATGGCCGACGAAGCTGGCGCCGTCGACGACGACGAGCTTGGTGGCGATGAGGTCGCCCTTCATGCGTGCCTTGGCGGATAGTTCGACGCGATCGCGGGCCGTGACGTTGCCCTCGACCTGGCCGTCGATGGTGACCTTGCCGGCTTCTACGGCGGCTTTGCAGACGGCGGAGTCCGCGATCTGAAGTTCGCCCTTGGCGGCGATCCGACCTTCGAAGGACCCGAGGAGGCGGGCGGTGGATTCGAACGTCATGTCGCCCTTGATGTGCGTGTCGGGCCCGATGATGGTGTGGGCTTGCTCGGCCATGGTCTCGCTCCGTTGGAAAGGGGGTGTCCCGCGCCCGCGCCGTCACGGCGCGGCCGCCGCGGGGGGGTGATTGTAGATGAAGCATGTTCTGAGCGTGATTTTTCACCTTGACGCGGGGACAGGCCCGGTGGGATACTGGTCTGCAAGCAACAAGGAGACAACATATGAACGCGCGAGCGGCGATTGTCTTGGTGGTCGCGGCGGGGATGCTCTTTGGATGTCAGGCCTCGGGGCCCGAGGTGACGAGCGAGCCGGGCGTGCCGCGGTTGTTCTCGGGGATGGGCAAGCACACACGGAAGGTGACGACGTCGAGCACGGAGGCGCAGCGCTGGTTTGATCAGGGGCTGGTGTTCACCTTCGCGTTCAACCACGATGAGGCGATCCGGTCGTACACAGAAGCGGCGCGGCTGGACCCGGAGATGGCGATGGCGTGGTGGGGCATCGCGTTGTGTCACGGGCCGCACATCAACAACGCGGCGATGGATGAAGAGGCGTCGAAGGCGGCGTGGGAGGCGCTGCAGCGGGCGCTCTCGCTTCGGGCGAAGGCGAGCCCGACCGAGCGGGATCTGATCGAGGCTTTGCAGTTCCGGTACGCAGACCCGGCGGCCGGGGCGCTGCCGCTCTCGTCGGAAGAACGACGGCCGTACGACAAGGCGTACGCCGACGCGATGATGCGCGTGCACTCGAGGCACCCGAACGATGCGGACATCGGCAACCTCTACGCGGAATCGCTGATGGACCTGCGGCCGTGGGACTTGTGGGGCAAGGACGGCACGCCGCGTCCCGAGACGCCCGAGATCGTGCGTGTGCTCGAGCGCGTGCTCGAGCTTGATCCGCAGCACCCGGGGGCAAACCACCTGTACATCCACGCCGTGGAGGCCTCGCCGAGCCCGGAGAAGGCGGTCGGCGCGGCGGATCGACTCGGGAAGATGGTGCCCGGGGCGGGTCACCTGGTCCACATGCCGGCGCATATCTATGCACGGGTCGGCCGCTGGGAGGATGCCTCGCAAGCGAACCGGGACGCGATCAAGGCGGATGCGGCGTACCGGAAGCTGTCACCCCGCCAAGGGTTCTACCACGTGTACATGGCGCACAACCACGGCTTTCTTTCGTTCTCGTGCATGATGCAGGGGCGCTCGAAGGAGGCGATCGAGGCCGCGCGGGACATGGTGGCGGGCGTGCCGCAGGACTTTATCGAGAACGCGGCGGATGTGATCGACGGGTACTTGCCCATCACGATGGAGGTGCTGATGCGGTTTGGGAAGTGGGAGGAGATGCTGCGGGAGCCGGAGCCGGATGAGCGGCTGCTGATCTGCCGCGCGATTCGGCACTGCGGGCGTGGCGTGGCGTATGCCAACCTGGGAAGGTTTGCGGAAGCGGAGCGCGAGCGGGAGCTGTTCCGCGAGGCGGCGGCACGGGTGCCGGAGGCGCGGCCAGCGGGAAACAGCCCATCGAAGACCGTGATGAAACTGGCGGGGCTGGTACTTGATGGCGAACTGGCGTACAAGCGCGGAAGCGTGGACGAGGGCATCAAGCTGCTGCGGGAGGCGGCGGCGGTGGAGGACACGCTGAACTACAACGAGCCGCCGGACTGGATGGTCCCTGCGCGGCACGCACTGGGGGCGATTCTGTTGGCGGAAGGGCGTGCGAAGGAGGCGGAGGAGGTGTACCGCGAGGACCTGAAGCGCTGGCCGGAGAATGGGTGGTCGTTGTACGGCTTGTCGCAGTCAATGCGTCGTCAGGGTTCGCCGGAGTACGCGGGAATGTACGAACGCTTTCGGAAAGCATGGTCACGGGCCGATATCGAGATTGCGTCCAGCTGTTTGTGTGTTCCCGGCGGGAAGTAGGAGAAATCGGGGTGTCCTCATCCCGTTGTCACAGGTGATGGATCCGGGGTGAGGACGCCTCGGCTCACTGGAACTGAACATGGAACTTATGGGTCATTTATGGCTGCCGATCCTCATTTCGGCGGTCGCGGTCTGGGTGGCGAGTGCCGTGGCGTGGATGGTGATCGGTCATCACAAGGGCGACATGAAGGCGCTGCCGGATGAAGCGAAGTTCTTTGACGCAATCGAGTCGCTGGGGATCCAGAAGGGGAACTACGGATTCCCAGATTGCAAGACGAAGGAGAAGATGAAGAGCCCCGAAGTGCAGAAGCGGTGGGAGGCGGGACAAGCGGGGATGCTGACCATGTTCGGGAGGATGAGCATGGGGAGGAACATGGTGCTGTCGTTCCTGGTGTACCTCGTCATCAGTTTCTTCGTGGCGTACCTCGGGATAGCCGCGCTTCCCCGTGGGACAGGGTTCTCCCGCGCGTTCCAGGTGCTGGGTACGGCGGGTGTGCTCGGGTACGCCTTCGGCCATATCCCGGGCATGATCTGGTTCGCGGCCTTTCCAAGGGCCATAGTCATGTGCTTGCTGGACGGCATCGTGTACGGGTTGATTACGGGGGCCGTGATCGCCGCGATGTGGCCGTGACACAGTGACACAGTGACACAGCGACACAGCGACACAGCGACACAGCGACACAGCGACACAGCGACACAGCGATTAAACCAATAAT
>JAHBXE010000018.1 GCA_019636625.1 Phycisphaeraceae bacterium | reverse complement strand
AGGGCCAGATCGGCGCCCCCCCGCCCCCCCCCCCGCCGGCCGAACCCTCGGCGCTGCCGCCTCGACCGGCGCCCGCGCCGGAGCCGGTCCCCGCCGCGGCGGTGCCGGACATTCCCGTGGCGCCGCGGCCCGCCGCCCCCACGCCGGTCAATCCGGCGGTTCGGCCCGCCAAGGCAGAATCGAAGAAGAGGTCGGGGCCGCCCAAGCTGCTCGCCGCGCTTGGCGCCCCATTGAGCCGTCGTTCAAAGCAGACGCGCGACCTGGTCGGTTGGGCGGCGATCATCACGATCCTCAACGCCTCATGCCTGTGGGGCTACCTGATGTTCTTCCGCTCCGCCACCCCCGCGGTCGCCAAGGCCCCGGCGCATCCACCGGCGGACGACGGGCACGGCGCGAAGGACGATGGTCACGCCAAGGATTCCCACGCGAAGGACGCCAAGGACTCGCACGGCAAGGCGCCGACGAAGACGGCGGAAAAGAAGCCGGCAGAGAAGAAGACGACTCCAAAGAAGTCCGCCAAGAAGGACGCCTCAGCGTCGCACGGCGGCCACTGATCACTCGGCGGGTTTCTCCGCCGGGGTTTCCACGAGCGATTCACGCCACTTCGTGTCCAGTTCGTCGAAACTCAGCCCCAGCACATCACGCGATGCTTGGTCGAGCGACATGCCGTTGGCCTGCGCTGCAATCCAGTCGTTGAGCTTCGTCCGTGTGTATGCCGTCGCGATGAACGCCACCATGTGGTGCCCCTGGTTGTAGACGTTCAGGCCGTGGTTAGCCGCCTCGCCCCGGAAGTCCGCGA
Organism: Phycisphaeraceae bacterium; assembly: GCA_019636625.1. Lineage (GTDB taxonomy): Bacteria > Planctomycetota > Phycisphaerae > Phycisphaerales > UBA1924 > JAHBXE01. Next base: position 67,749 of record JAHBXE010000018.1, on the reverse strand, counting down.
GCTTGTCCCACGGGATCAGCTTCTCCGTCTTGGCCCAGGCCTTGACCATCCGGTCCACGCGGGTCCAGTTGCGGGCGTACTTCGCGGCGGACAGTTCCGCCACACCCTCGAGTATCCACCACGGCATGTCGCTGGCCTTGGGGCCCAAGACGAATGTCGCGACATGCCCGTACTCGTGCCCGAGCAGGATGCGAAGCATGGTTTGCCGCGCGCCGGGATTGGTCAGGATCTTGATGGATTCGCCCGGCTCGTTCCACCCGCCCAGGCCGTCGGTGTAGCTGAGGTAGATCGAGTGCTGCAGGTGCTTCATGGAGGTGTAGAGCTTGACCTGCTGCACCGCGCCGGTGATGGCCTCGTTGCCGAGATGGCCGAAGCCCTCATCGACGTGGGCGCGGATCTCGGGAAGGAGGGAGGCTACGGTCTCCGCGACGGGGCGGAGGGATTCCTCCTCGTACATCACCAGGGAGCCCTCGCCCTTGTGGACGAGCCACTTCTCGCCGGCGTAGAGCCAGGCGCCCTCGGGGGTCTTGACAAAGCGGGCGGGGAACGAGACCTCGCGGTCGCGCCCGCCGGGCATGCGCCAGCGGGTGGTCAGTTCGGCGACGGCGGCGCCGGAATCGTCGATGGCCAGCTCTTCGCCGAGTTCGAGCGTGAAGGCCTCGGGCGCCTTGAGGCCGAGGTCCTTGGCCCAGTTCTCCTGCTCCTTGGCGAGGACGGCGTCGGCCTTGGACACGAACGCGAGGTACGCGGGCTGGTCGGCCTTGAGGACGGCGGCGCTCATGGCGGAGAGGAGTTGCTCGATCGCGGGGCGGACGGCCGCGGCGGTCTTGGGGTCGTCGGGGGCGACGTGCTTCCGCCAGAGGGCGTCAAGCTCGGCGAAACCGAGGTTGAAGGCTTCGCGCGTGGCGACCTCGAGCGGCTTGCTGGCGGCCATGAGTTGCAGCCAGCGGTTGCGGCCTTCGCGCTCAAAGCGGGCGGTGATGAACTGCATCATCGAGTCGCCCTGGGTGTAGGCGAGGCTCTTGAGGCTGGGCCGGGTGTGGAGGTAGTCGCTGATGTCGGACCAGTCGGCGAGCGTGCCAGCGGCGGCGCGGCGGCGCATCAGGGTGGAGAGGCGGTCGGCGTAGCCGGGCTTGAACATGAGGGCGCAGAGTTCGGCGACGCCCTCTTGGACCCACCAGGGCATGGTGCGGCTGCCGGGGCCGAGTTCCCAGGTGGCGACGTGGGCGTACTCGTGGGCGTACGCGGCGGTCCAACCGCTGACGCCGCGGGTGTAGGTGTGCATGAACTTGATGGACTCATCGGCCTCGGACCAGCCGCCGAGAGCGGTGTCGGGCATGTTGAGGTAGACGGTGGCCTTGAGGTGGTCCATGGACTGGTAGAGGACGAGGGTCTGGGGCTTGGTGACGGGGCGTTGGAACTCCGAATCCACGTGGGCCTTGGCGATGGGGTAGGCCTTGAGAACATCCTCGACGGTCTTCTCGGAGCCGGGGAGGAAGCGGACGGTGAAGGAGCCGTCGGGGGCGGTGGCTTCGTTCCACTTCTCGCCGGCGTAGAGCCAGCGGGTGTCCTTCTTGATGAAGCGGACGGTGGGGAAGGTGACGGAGCGACCGGAGGGGTTGGTGCCCCAGTTGTCGGCGGGGCCATTGTCGAAGCGCCAGGCCATGACCAAGGGGAACTCGGCGGTGGTGGGGGTGAAGGTGGCGGGGCCATCGCCGATGGCGAGGGAGAAGGCGGCGGGGGTGAACTTGGCGAGCTCATCGGACCAGTGGATGTGCTCGGCGTAGAAGTGGGGATGGGAGGAGTCGATGTGGGCGAGGTAGGCCTTCTGGTCGGCGGCGAGGACGGCCTTGGAAATGGAGTCGAAGGTGGCCTGGATCTCGGCGCGGAGGGCATCGTCGGCGCGGAGGGGGGAGAGGAGAAGGAGGGAGAGGAGCAGCGCGCGGAGGAGGTGGGGCATGGGGGATTGTTGGAGGGTGGGGAGGGAGGGGGTTGTCGGCATCGAAGTCCCGACTCAGAGCAGTCGGGACTTCGATGGCACGGGCGGAGTCGGTGGGTTGCAAGGGGTGGCGTGGGGTGGTTGGGCTGCCACGGCGGAGCGGTGGCACCACCCAGGAGGGGCGGAGAGGTAGCACCACCCAGGAGGGGGGGAGAGACGGCAACACCCAGGAGGTGTGGAGAGGTGGCGACGCTCGGGGGCACAGCGCTCTGGCGTCGCGTATGGGGAGACTGGGCGGGGTTGATCAGTCGGCGAGGGCGTCGGCGGCGGGGGCGGAGAGTTGGCGGAGTTGGAGGGTCGTTTCGATCTTGAAGTTGGATTGGGTGGTGTGGCGTTCGGCGTGGAAGATTTTCAGGGAGTAGGTTTCGCCGTCGGTGAGCCAGGAGAGGCGGTCGAGGTTGATGGTCTGGGTGCGGGCGGAGTGGACGCCACCGAGGTCGATGACGAGGCGGCCGCCGATGAAGACCCAGACGTCGTCATCGCCGGAGAACTTGAATGTCTGGCCGGTTCCCTTGTTGAACTGGAAGAGGGTTTCGAGTTCGGTGGTGAAGCTGAAGTTGTGGCTGGCGCCGTGGTTGCCGTAGAGGGCGTTGTCGATGGGGAAGAATCCGCCGCGGGTCGCGTAGGGCTCATCGACGGCGGAATCGAAGATGTAGCGGTCGGTGTTGGGGATGCGTCGGAGGGAGATGGGGATGGAGGTGGCGGCGGAGTTGATGCCGTCGCGGTACCACTGGGAGAAGCTGTACTCGGATTGGATGCGGGGCTCGGAAGCGGCGGCGAGGGTGCCGGGGGTGTCGCCGAGGGCGGGGTCGTAGAGGGCGGGGTTGATGGGCTGGCCCTGGGCGTCGCGGAAGTCGGAGGTGAGGGTCTGGCCGGTGAGGGAGGCGGCGACGGGTTTGCCCTCATCGTCGAGTTCGTTGGCGAGGAGGCCGACGCGGACGTTGCCGGTCCAGCGTTCGAAGTCCGGGTGGCCGCCGGAGAGGTTGAAGGGGATGAAGTCTCGCACGGTGGCGGAGACGCTGAAGCTCTGGGGGAGATGGGCGAAGGGGTCGTTGGTGGCCTGGTTGTCGATGAGGCCGGGCGCGGCGATGCCGAGGCCGCCGACGACGCCGGCGGTAATGAGGGCGAAGAGGCGCGGACGGCGGTTGGTGGCGGTGTTCATCTCGATCCCCCTGCCCGGATGGGCAGCCGCGGCTGGTGGTGCCCGCGGCGGTGCTTGACGGCGGACTTGAAGGGGGTTGCCCCCTTCAAGCCCGCGCGGTGTTCGTGGCGAGCCGTCGCCAGTTTGCCTCCTGCGCCGGCTCGTCGGGGGAGGAGATCGGCGCGGAAGTTGCGCGGGGCAAGGCGGTGTAACGCCGGGGACAAAACGGGCGTCGGGTTGTAACGGGCGGGGGGCTGGTGGGGGTGGTGTCGGGTGATTATCGGGTACGCTTGGGGGGGCGCGTTGCGGGCGAGTTGATGGGGAGCAGGACATGGATGTCCATGAGATCGTGTACTGGAGCCGGTTGGGGGCGTGGGCGAGTGGGGGGCTGGGGTCGGTGCTGTTGCTGTGGGCGCTGGCGCTCTGGCGACCGGGTCGGGCGCGGCGGTTCTGCCCTGGGCCGCGGGAGCGGTGGTGGCGGCGTGCGCGACCGATGCGCCTGGTGATGACGCAGGTGTGTGGGTATGACCTGACGGGGTTGCCGGGGGGTGGGGCGGGGGGAGCGGTGGGGGGTGGGGCGGGGGGTGGGGGGGAAGTGGTGTGCCCGGAGTGCGGCGGGCGTGTGGGGAAGGGGCGGCGACCGCTGCGTCGGGCGTGGCGTGGGAGGCCGGGGAGGTTGGGGGTGGCGCTGGTGGTGCTGGCGGGGGTCGTGGCCTGTGCGCCGATGCTCAAGACGCGGAGTTGGCAGAAGCTGGTGCCGACGACGGTGCTGATCGGCGTGAAGCGGGCGGTGGGGACGGAATGGATGCCCACGAGATTGAGGCGTGAGCTGGAGAACCGACTGGATGGCGGGGGGCTGTATGCGTGGCAGGAGCGGTTCCTGATACCCGGGTTGCAGCGTGACCTGCGGAGCGATCGGTTCGGGCGGAACGCGGTGACGGCGATCTGGCGATTGCGGCTGATGGGAGCGCCGGGGTGGGCGGCGATCGAGCGGTCGCTGCTGTCGCAAGAGAGGCAGGAGCAACAGTTGGCGGCGGAGGCGTTGCGCCGGCGGTGCTTCGTACAGACGTGGAAGGGGAGGGAACTGGTGCGGGAGCCGAGCGAGGTGTTGCTGCGGGCGACGGCTGAGGGGTTGGCGCGGGATGAGATCAACTGGTGGGCGGGGATGGGCGACAACGCGTACGAGGGGTTCGGGTTTCTGCTGCAGTTTCCGGAACGGGCGGCGCCGTATGTGGCGGAGGGGTTGGTGTCGGATGACATGCAGAGGCGGTTGCTCAGCGCCGGGCTGGCGGTGCAACTGCGGCGGAGCGAGATGTACCACAGGGCGGTGCCGATCCTTGTGGCGCACGTGGCGGACAACGCGATCCGCAGGGATGCGAAGTTCGCCGTGGCGAATCTGGCGCTGATGAAGCATGACGCGGTTCACGCGCTGGAGGGCATGAAGGAGAAGGGGGATCGGCAGCAGAAGGCGATCGCGGAGCTGCTGCTGGTGCGGTTGCAGCCGGGAGGGCGCGGGTGGGCGGATGAGCGGATCAACCGAGTGCTGGAGACGTACTACTGGCCGCCGCAGGAGGGGGACTGGGTGACGCTGGGGGAGCAGCGATGGAGCAACGAGTGAGCGGCGAGGAGCGGGAGTCGGGAGTTGAGGAGGGGGGGGAGGGGGGGTCAGAACTCCGCCTGCTTGGGAGCACGCGGGAAGGGGATGACGTCGCGGATGTTCTGCATGCCGGTGACGAAGCAGATGAGGCGTTCAAAGCCGAGGCCGAAGCCGGCGTGCGGGACGGTGCCGTAGCGGCGGAGGTCGCGGTACCACCAGTATTCCTTGGCGGGGAGGTTCATCTCGGCGATGCGGGCGTCGAGCTTGTCGAGGCGCTCTTCGCGCTGGGAGCCGCCGATGATCTCGCCGATGCCGGGGACGAGGACGTCCATGGCGGCGACGGTGTCGCCCGGGGCGCCGTCGGTGCCGGGGTCGTTGAGGCGCATGTAGAACGCCTTGATCTGCTTGGGGTAGTTCATGAGGATCACGGGCTGCTTGAAGTGCTCCTCGGTGAGGAATCGCTCGTGCTCGGACTGGAGGTCGGTGCCCCACTTGACGGGGAACTCGAACTTCTTTCCGCCGGCGATGGCTTTCTCGAGGATGGCGATGGCCTCGGTGTAGGGGAGGCGGCGGAAGGGGGTGTCGAGGACGTGCTTGAGCCGGGCGAGGAGGCCCTTCTCGATTCGCTCATCGAAGAACTTCATGTCGTCGGCGCGTTCTTCGAGGACGGTCTTGACGAGGTACTTGATGAAGGCCTCGGCGAGCTCGGAGTCTTCCTTGAGCGTGGCGAAGGCGATCTCCGGCTCGATCATCCAGAACTCGGAGAGGTGGCGGCTGGTGTTGCTGTTCTCGGCGCGGAAGGTGGGGCCGAAGGTGTAGACGCGGGAGAGGGCGCAGCAGTAGGTTTCAACGTTGAGCTGGCCGCTGACCGTGAGGTGGGCTTCCTTGCCGAAGAAGTCGTGGGAGAAGTCGATGGGCAGTGACGCAGCGACGGAGTGACGCAGTGACGGAGTGGAAGAAGACGGGGACGCTGCCGTTGTCTTCTCGGTGTCACTGCGTTTCTGCGTCACTGTGTCACTGCTGCTTCCGCCCACCCGCGGCGGGTTGGCCATGTCCAGCGTGCTGACGCGGAACATCTGGCCGGCGCCCTCGCAGTCGCTGGCGGTGATGATGGGGGTGTGGACGTAGTAGAAGCCGCGCTCGTGGAAGAAGCGGTGCACGGCCATGGAGAGGCAATGGCGGACGCGGGCGATGGCGCCGAAGGTGTTGGTGCGGACGCGGAGGTGGGCGACCTCGCGGAGGTACTCGAAGGAGTGGGGCTTGGGCTGGATGGGGTAGTGGTCGGGGTCGTCGACCCAGCCGACCACGCGCACGGCGGTCGCGGCGATTTCGTTGCCGCCCTTGGGGTTCTGGACGATGGTGCCGTCGGCCTCGATGGAGCAGTGGGTGGTGAGCTTGGCGATCTCGGAGGCATAGTTGGGAAGATCGGCGCGGGCCACGATCTGGATGGGGTCGAAGCAGGTGCCGTCGTGCAGCGCGATGAACGAGAGGCCGCCGTCGGCCTTGGAGTCGCGGCGGGTGCGGACCCAACCCTTGACGGTGACGGCGGAGCCGACGGGGGCCTTGAAGGCATCAGTCACACGAAGCCAGGACATGCGTGGGTCTCCCGCAAAGGGGCAACTGTAGCGGAGGGACCGGGGAAGGGGACCGGAGTAGACTGGCCGCATGCCCACAAGTACCGAAGCGCCGCCCGCCGTGAAGTCCCCGGTCATTCCGCTGGACCACACGATGGATTACCTGACGTGGCTGCGGTTCGCGAACGCGGGGCACTTTCAGCACGGGAACATCGCGGCGATGGACCACGCGATCGAGCGGATGCCGGGGGAGTACCCGATCCTGGAGATCGGGTCGTTCGCGGGGCTGTCGGCGAATCAGATCACGGCGCTCAAGCGGCGGCACGGGCGGACGAACCTGTTGTTTACCTGCGACCCGTGGGTGTTCGAGCGGTTGGACATGAACGTGAAGGTCGGGGCGCACCACGTGACGTTCCGGCAGTACGCGGACTTCATCCGGGACACGTACGTGCGGAACGTGAAGTTCTTCTCGTCGGATGCGCCGCCGATCTCGGTGCGGATGTTTTCAGAGGACTTTTTCAGGGCGTGGCGGGCGAAGGAGGAGGTGGTGGACCTGGTGAGCGGGGGGATGGCGCGGCTGGGGGGGCCGATCGGGTTCTGCTTCCTCGATGGCAGCCACGAGCACGGGTCGGTGCTTCGGGACTTCATGAACGCGGACGAGTTTCTCGTGAGCGGGGGGTTCGTCCTGTTCAGTGACTCGGGAGACGCCGCGACCGGGCCGGATGGCAAGCCGTGGGGATCATGGAAGGTCGCGAAGGAGGTTGAGGCATCCCGACGGTACGAGCTGGTGTCGAAGGATCCGAACTACTTGTTCCGGAAGCGGTGAAGCTGTTCCGGAACCGGTGAAGTTTCGGAGAGCGGCACGCTGCGCGGAGAATGAAAAAGGGCCGGGATGCAAGAGCATCCCGGCCCCTTGTCTGTTTCAACAGTGCAAGAAGATCAGAAGGACCAGACCAGGAGAGCGAAGTAGTCGAGGTCGTTCCGCTTGGTGTTGGGCCCGGGGGTGTTGTCGTACCGGTGCTCGGCGCCGACCTTGAGGCTCATCTTGATCTCGGGGTCGACGAGGACCTCCCACGCGGCCCTGGTGACGATGCGGTAGTCGTTTGTGAAGTCCTCGAGGCTGGGGTAGTAATCGATCGAAGCGGTGATCTTCTGGCGCTCGGTGAGCTTGTGCGAGAAGTCGGCGCCGAAGATGCCCTCGGGCGTCCAGTCGTCGTTGGTCCCGCCGAAGTCGCGGCGGACACCGATACCGGCGCGGCCCACGAGCAGCGTGGTGTCATTGTCGATGAAGGCGTAACCGATACCGTTGCCGAGCGTGACACGGTGCTGCCAGTCCTGGAAGTCGTCGTACTCGTACGTGCCGGTGATGAAGTAGCGCCAGGGGGAGCCCTTCTCGAAGATCCAGTCGTTGCGTGCGGCGAGCTCGAAGCGGTTCTTGGTGGTAACGCCGCTTTCCTGGGCGCGCACGTAGGTGGCGGAGGCCTTGGTGATCATCAGGTCGGTCTTGCGTTCGCCGGTCACCGCGGCCCGGGCGTTGAGGACCTCGCTGTTGCCGGTGGAGCCGTTGAGGCCCGCTTCCACGCTGCCGGTCCAACCGTCGAGGAACGTTTGCGGCGGGGGCGGCGCGGCGGGGGCTTCGGCGGGCTGGAGCACGTTGCCAAGGTCCTCGAGGATGGGGCCGTTGGCGGCGAGGCAGATGCCGGCGGACAGGGCGATAGCGCCGGCGGAGAACAGATGGGTGAACTTCATGGGTGGTTCCGGTGAGGGGTGGGACGGCGGGTGGATCACTTCTTGGCGAGGAGGTCGCGGATCTCCGTGAGGAGCTGCTGGTCCTTGGTGGGGCCAGCGGGTGGGGGCGGGGCCTGCTGCTTCTCGAACTTCTTGCGGGCGGTGTTGAAGAACTTGACGACGATGAAGATGCAGAAGGCGAGGATGAGGAAGTTGATGAAGATGGTAATGAAGTTGCCGTAGCTCAGGAAGATGTCGGAGGACTTGGGGTTCTCGGGGTCCTTGGCCTTGAGGAGGATCTTGGCCTCGCTGAAGTCAACGCTCCCGGCCATGCCCACGATGGGCATGATGATGTCCTTGATCATCGATTGCACGATGCCGCCGAAGGCGCCGCCGATGATGACGCCGACAGCCAGGTCGAGCATGTTGCCCTTGAGGGCGAACTCGCGGAACTCCTTGATGAACCCCATGATGAGCACTCCGATGTGACCGCGCGGGCGATGGAACGGGTGGGCGCGATCTGGTCCAAACGTGTCCCGGCGGATTGCCGGCAGCCCGTTCACGAGCGGAACGGGCACTCCTCCGTGAAAGCCCCGAGCGACAGGCCGCGGGGCGGGGGCAAGGATACCCGGGCCCGCGAAGAACGGTCAAGGAGGCGACGGAGACCGCCTGGAATGGGGCGAGTTCCTCCCTCGCGACTTCGATCGTGCGGGCGCGTTTGGAAGGTGCTCGGGCTGAAGAGGGGTCAGGCCCGCTTGCCGCGACAGGAAGGCTTGTCGCCGTCGGCGAGGAGCCTGGCGGCATCGTCGGGCGAGATGGAACCCTCGGCGACGTACGCGGCGATCTCGCGGCGGGATTGCTCGCGGGCGCGCGTCGCCACCGTCGAGCGGACGGCATTGGTGATGATCGCGACGAAGGCGATGCCGAAGCCGCCGATGATGACGATGGCCTTGAGGTGCTCTTCTTCGATCGCCATGGAAGAAGAGGCTTGAGCGAGCAAGGCGCCGGCTTGGTCAAGAACGGAGTGGAACGGGTGCATCAATCCTCCTCCTTGACATTGCCGGCGCGCATGAGCCGTTCGCCCTGCTCCGGGGTCATGGAACCTTCGGCGATGTAGGCGGCGATCTCGCGACGGCTGCGCTCGCGGGCGTTGGATGTGACGACGGACTTGATGGACTTGGCCAGGATGGCGGTGACGAACACTCCGCCGAAGACGATCCACATGAGATTGACTCCCTCGAAGCTGGCGGCGAGTGTGCAAATGGTGGTGGGAAGCATGAAAGACCTCCGGCGAGAGAGTGACTCGGGAAATCATCCCACGGGTTTCAACCGAGGACTTTAGGACCGATCGGGAGCCGAACATGGGCTGGGGCGCATGGCGACAATCAGTCATCCGCCCAGCGGCCAAGGATTGTGTTCGCGTGACGAACCGTTCCATCAACACGGTTGAGGCCTTGCTGCGGGCGTACCGGGCGGGGTACTTCCCGATGGGGGACAACGAGAGCGGTGGGGGGCCGGTGCGGTGGTACAACCCCGACCCGCGGGGGGTGATGCCGCTGGATGAGGGATTTCATGTGCCGCGGCGGTTGGCGGTGCGGGTCAGGTCGGGCGCGTTCGATGTGACGACGGATCGGGCGTTTGAGGCGGTGATCCGGGCGTGCGGCGAGCCTCGCCCGCCGCCGGGAGAGCAGAAGAGCTGGATTGATGAGCGGATCATCGGGGCGTACACGGCGCTGCACCTGGCGGGGCACGCGCACTCGATCGAGGCGTGGGTCCCGGGGCCGGGCGGGCCGGAGCTGGTGGGCGGGTTGTACGGCGTGCACATCGGCGCGGCGTTCTTTGCGGAGTCGAAGTTCTACCGTCCGGGGAAAGGCACGGACGCCTCGAAGGTGTGCCTGGTGCGGCTGGTGGATCACCTGCGGGGGCGGGGCTTTGAGTTGCTGGATGTGCAGTTCTGGAACCCGCACATCGCGCAGTTCGGGTGTGTCGAGATCCCCCGGGCAGAGTATCTTGATCGGCTCAAGCGGGCGACGGCGCGGGAGGTCGCGTGGCTCCCGTTTGAAGGGTGCAGGGATGATCGAACAGCGCGATAGAGAGGCTGGGCACGCGGGGTTGTGGCGGGCCAAGTGGCGGTGGGTGGTGGCGTACTGGGTGGTGCAGGCGGTGGCGGTGCATGTGGTGATGACGGTGCTGTTCAACGGGGAGCCGGTGCCGAGCGTCCGCCATGCGGACCTGCTGTGGAGCCCGTTCTGGCTGATGCTCAACGGGATCTACGCCGGTGTGATCACGGCGGCGCAGGCGGTGCTGCTTATCCCCATGCGGCGGCCGGGCGTGGGGCTGCACGGGCCGGGGCTGCGGCTCGTGCACAGCGCGTTGGGGGGCTTGGCGGTGGCGGGGCTGGTGTGGATGGCGATGTGGCCGCTGGCGACGGTCCTCGAGCAGGCGGGGGCGCGATGGATCTTTGAACTGCCCTCACGGCCGCCGACCTCGTGGGCGATTCCGCTGGTGGTGTGGGTCTCGGTGACGGCGTTGTTGTGGGGCGCGGGGAAGGACGGCCTGCCGGTCGGGCTGAGCGTCGTGATCGCGGCGGCCGCCGCGGCGGGGTTGTTCGCCGGGTTGGTCGGCGGTGTGGGGAGTTTCGTGGGGTTCGTGCTGGATAAGAAGGTGTGGGCCGAAGAGTGGACGATGGCATCGATGAGCGGCGCTGTGCTGCTGGGGTGGGTTGTGGCAACGCCGCTGGTGTGGTCGTTCGTCAAGCGTCGAGGGGCGGAGGACGCGTTGGCGAGGTTCTCGTCGCGGCTCTTTCTGGGCACGGTGGTGGAGGCCGCGGCGATGATCCCGCTGGATGTGATGGTGCGTCGGAAGACGGGGTGCTACTGCCAGGAAGGGACGTACTGGACGCTGGCGGGGTGCTGGGCGATCGGGCTCTTTGCGCTGGGGCCGGTGGTGTTCCTGGTGCCGCTGTCCAAGCGGAGGAAGCGGTGGTTCGCGGGCCGGTGCGAGGCCTGCGGGTACGACATGACGGGGTGCATGACGGCGGAGCGGTGCCCGGAGTGCGGGGCAGGGTGGAGACCGGCGGGGGATGAGCGCGCGGGCGGGGCGCGTTCGGACGGCGCGAAGTGAAGGGAATGGGGAAATTGAGAGGGCGGTTCGCCCGTGCCACGATCAGCGTGGGTTGTTGATCCAGCCGAAGGGGCGGTGCTGGTTGATGCCGAGTTCGAGGCGGATCCAGTTGCCGGAACCCTTGACATAAAAGTGGTTGGAGATGAGGTCCATCGGTTCCTCGGTGAAGTAGTTGGGGCCGCGCGGCGGCTTGAGGAGCGCGACATGGCCCTGGAGGTAGGCGATATGCCCGCCGCGGGCGTGACGGTCCTCGATCTGGTCCCAGTTGGACCACATGCCGTCGGGGGTGTCCTCGTTGTACCAGCGGGTGTGCTCTTCGATGAAGATGGGGGCGCCGGGGAGGGCGGTGAGGTAGCCGGGAGCGGGGTTGACCTGGGTTACAGGGGGGAAGGCGTGGATGCCGAACTGGGACGGGTTGGTGATGTAGGCGAAGCGGGTTTCGAGGCCGAGGCGGGCGCCCTGCATCCGCGGGGGGTAGGTGTAGTCAAAGTCGAGGGCGGTGCCGGTGAAGAAGACGTTGTTGCCGTCGAGGCCGGAGGTTCGGCGCCGCTTGTTGCTGGGGCACTCGCCGACCTTGTCGGGGGTCTGCATGTATTGGTAGAGGTAACCGGGCTGGATGGTGTTGAGCTGCGGGTCCGGCAGGCGGGCCCACGCGGCCCCGATGTTGTTGAAGGGAGCGGGGGGCGGGGCGTTATTGGTCGTGTTGAACGTCGGCCAGACGCGGTCCTTGTTGGCCTGCGCGTACTGGATCGCGCCGAGACCGATCTGGCGCATGTTGGACATGCAGACGGCGGCCCGCCCGGCCTCGCGGGCCTTGGCCAGCGCGGGGAGGAGGATGCCGATCAGCAGCGCGATCACCGCGATGACGACCAGGAGCTCGATGAGCGTGAAGGCTCCACCCCTCCGCTGGGGAGGAGCGCCGAATGGGCGGTGGGCGTTCATGACTCTCAGAGCATACCACACGGCGTGGTGGAGGATGCACCGGGGCCGGGAGGTTTTTTGACGCCAGGGTCTCAGAACCGCTTATGGACCGGCCTGGATTCGGGCCCTCGCACGCCCAGAATGGCCCGGGCGAGGGAAAGATCGGAGGGGAGGGTGATTTTGAGGTTTCTGGGATCGCCCTGAACCACGGTGACCTTTTCGCCCATTCTCTCGACGATCTGGGCATCGTCGGTGGGGGGGGGACTGAGGAGGTTGGTCTGAGCGTACGCCCGGCGGAGGAGGGGCGCGTGGAAGACCTGGGGGGTCTGGACGGCGATGAGGCGGGCACGGTCGATGGTGGTTTCGACCTCGCGGACTCGGGTGTTGCGCTTGCCGGCGGTGCCGAGGATGGCGTCGAGGGGATCGACCTCGCGGTCGTCGGTTTCACGGTCGGTGGTTCGTTTGAGGGTGTCCGGGACGTCCACGCCGGGGATGACGGCGGGGTACTTCTGCGCGGCGTCGAAGAGGCGGTCGAGCAGTTCGGGGGGTGTGCAGGGCCGGGCGGCATCGTGCACGGCGATGTGGGTGGCATCGTCTGGCACGAGGGCGAGGGCGGCCAAGACGGTCTCATAGCGGTGGGTCCGACCACCCTGGCAGAGCTTGACGCCGAGGAGGCCGAGCTTGTCGGCGTAGCGGTTCTTGAACTCGGACCAGGCTTCGGGGGCGGCGTCGGCGTTGGGCCCGGCGACGATGATGGTCTGCACGGCGTCGTGATTGGCGAAGAGCTCGACGGTGCGTTGAAGGACGGGGCGACCGCCGAGGTCTTCATCGAGTTTGGACCGGGCGAGATCCGTGGCTGTCTCCGCCTTGAGTGCCTCGGCGTAGCGGGTCGAGAATCCGGCGGCGGGGATGATGACGGCGAGGTTCATGGGGAACGGTAGGAGGGCGGCGGAGGTTTCTGACCGGGGAGAAGGGCCCCGAGCACCTGGCCGTTGGGCGACGAACTGAACTTCACGTTGAAGCGGCGAGATGCGAAACGATTCGGGCCGGTTCGCGCTCCGGGCAGACTAGAATCGGGGCGGAGTTCTTTGGCAACTTGGGGCCGAACTGGTTTCGACCGGGCAGGGAAGGTCAGGTGTGGCGCGTCCAGGGGCGTGTTGGCCTGGATAAAAACACGCACAACATTAATTGCTAACCGCAATTACGCTCTCGCGGCCTAACTTTGGCTGCATGGTCCGCCGCTGACGCCTGATAGGCGGTGGACCACAAGACATCAGGCTGTATCGGTGCGCGACGCCTTCGGGCGCACCGATGAGAAACTTCCGCGGGCTGGGATCCGGGTGATGCTGCCGGTGGCGGCGGCCGGGTCCGAGATCAAACCACCGGACACACGCGTAGAAGCATCTGGCTGACTGTCTCGGCACGGGGGTTCGATTCCCCCCGGCTCCATTTTGTGACGGGCGATGGAATCGCGCGGGGTTCTCGATTGAACAGGTGGGGGCCTCCGAGCGGTGCTCATCGGCACAGGGCGTGGCGATCGGCGATTCCCCGCCGCGCGCACGGGTGGGCATCCAGTTCTGAATCTTTCGGGTTGCCTCGCGGACGGATGGCTGTTCCGTCTCGCGGGGCTTCACTCGGAGGTCGACGTTCTCGTCAAGGAGCGATATGCATCTTCGGGTCACGGTGGTCTCCTTGCCGGGGGGTGTCGGGCGACAGGCCCACCCCCCAAACCCTCATTTCCGGCGCAGGGGCTGATTCGCAGTTCGACTCAGAAGATTTTCTCGTTGAGGCCCAGTGCGGCGCTGATCGCCCCGGATCGGCGGCAGGCTCGTCGCGTGGCCTTGTTGCCTGCGATACCCTCCCGTCAGACCACCAAGCGTGCCGCATTTGGAGTGATGGACATACCCAAACATAGACCGTATACTCGGCGATGATGAGGCAAAGGCGGCGAGCCAAGTCGAGCAGGAAGCGAACGCGCCGCATGGCACTATCCAAGATCAACGCCGACAAGCCGCACCTCTGGAAAGCCGATGTCGCGGCGTCCGTTGACCAGTTCAACCAGTGGTTCATGCGCTTCGCGCCCGAGGCGTTCCGCTCGACTCGCATCAAGACGACTGAACATGTCAAAGCCGCGCTGCTCGCCACACGCGATCTGCGGGCGCTGGACGCTACCACGCTCCGCGCCAACCCCGGCGCGCTGCCCACGCTCCGCATGTGTACCGCCCCGCCGCTCGCGGTGGACCGCTTGGTTGGCCTTTCCAGCGCAAGCAAGTCGCTCATCGGCAGCATGGAGGAAGGCAAACTCGCGGCCCGCATGAAGGCGGAACTGCTCGAAGAGAATCTCGGCAAGGTCTGTGCGGTGTTGAGCAAGCTCCTCGATCGGGACATCTTCCCCTGGCTGGATGCCAAGAAAGACCCGACCGACCACGAGCGCGACCGCGCATCCACAATCGTCGCCGATCGCCTCTGCAGTGCAGTTGCCAACCCCATCGTCCGCAATGCTCAGGAGCAGCGCCAACTCGCACTCCTCGGTGATTGGTTGGACAAGCGCGGCTACCGGAAGCTGTCTCATCCCGCTGGGGAGCCGCTCACGCACATGGAAGCCGGGACGTACTCGTTCCGCATGAATCTCGCAGTCGGGAAGTCCGTCAAGATCAACATCCCGATCGACGTGGTGATCCAGCCTAAGACGCCGCGGAAGAACCGCTTGCCCGTGCTCGTCGAAGCCAAGTCGGCGGGTGATTTCGCGAACACGAACAAGCGCCGCAAAGAAGAGGCGACCAAGATCCATCAACTCCAAGCCACGTTCGGCAAGGAAGTGTGCTTCATCCTGTTCCTTTGCGGCTACTTCGGCTCCGACTACCTGGGCTACGAAGCCGCCGAGGGCATCGACTGGGTGTGGGAGCATCGCATCGAAGACATGGCGAAGTTGGGATTGTGAACCGCATGATCGCGCAGCACCAAAGCACGACCGAAACGCAGCGCCAAGCGATCCAAGCAGCGATTGATGCCACCAAGTCGGCAGCCGAGCGGAACCGGCTCGGCCAGTTCGCCACGCCCAATGCCCTTGCCGTCGATATCGCGCGCTACGTCGGCTCACTGATCGGCACGCGTAAGCGAGGAATCCGCTTTGCTGATCCTTCCATCGGTTCCGGCAGTTTCTTCTCCGCCGCTCTCGCGGTGTATGGCCCTAAACGTCTAGCGTCTTCCGTCGGCGTCGAACTCGACCCCGCGTTTGCCGACGCTGCCCGCAGCCTATGGGCCGACACCGGGCTGGAAGTTGTGCTTGGCGATTTCACTCGCGTCGTCGCCAACGGCTCGTGCCCGCCCGCGCCAAACCTGATTTTGGCCAATCCTCCGTACGTCCGCCACCACCACATGGACCGCGAGGACAAGGAACGTCTGCAACGGCTCGCGTTCAAGATGACTGGCGTTGAGGTCAACGGGCTTGCGGGTTTGTATGTCTACTTCCTCCTTCTCGCCACGGCATGGATGGAGGATGATGGCTACGCCGCTTGGCTGATCCCTTCGGAGTTCATGGACGTCAACTACGGGGCCGCGCTCAAGCGCTTTCTGACGGATCGCGTGACGCTCATCCGCGCCCACCGCTTCGATCCCGATGATATTCAGTTCGGCGATGCCCTTGTGTCGTCGGTTGTCCTGGTGTTCAGGAAGTCCCCGCCGCCACGGGAACACGAGCCCGAGTTTACCTTCGGCGGCACGCTCGAAACCCCGCACGCGAGCGACCGCGTATCGCTTGAACGCCTGCGCGCCGCGCACAAGTGGACGGTCTTCCCCAGCCACGCGAAGAACGACCGGCACACGGTCAGCGACGGCACGGGCCCGACGCTTTCCGACATGTTCCGCATCCAGCGAGGCATCGCCACGGGCGACAACAAATTCTTCATCCTCGATCGTGCCGATGCGAAGCGTCGCGGTCTTCCCGCGAAGTTCCTGCGCCCGATCCTGCCCAGCCCGCGTCACCTCAAGGCGACCGTGATCGACGGCGACGACGATGGCTACCCGATCATCGACCGCCAACTCTGTGTCATCGATTGCGATCTCCCCGAGCATGTGGTCGAGCAGCGACACCCGGAGCTGTGGGAGTACCTGCAGACCGCCGACGATCTCGGCGTCAAGGACGGGTACCTCGTCGGCAAGCGCACGCCGTGGTACAAGCAGGAGCAGCGCGAACCGTGCCCGTTCCTCTGCACCTACATGGGCCGCGGGTCGGACGACAAGCAGCCTTTCCGCTTCATCCACAACCGCTCTCGGGCCATCGGCACGAACCTGTACCTCATGCTCTACCCCGTGAAAGGCTTCGCGGCCATGCTGCGCAAGCACCCGGCCCGCGCCGCCGAAGTGCACGCACTCCTCGGGCGCGTCACCGGCCACGAGTTGCGCGGCGAGGGGCGGGTCTACGGCGGCGGGCTCAACAAAATCGAGCCATGCGAACTGGGCCGAGTGTCGGCGGCGTCGTTCGTTGAGCGGTGGCCGGAATTGGCGGAGGGAGTGAAGCTGGGGATGGCCTCCAGCCTGTTTGTTTGATCGTGCGCGGGATGGTCGGGGGTGGCGATGCGTCTCCCGTATGGTGGAAGTACGTCCGTTGGGTGCTTGGAGTGTGGCTTTGGCCTGCCGCCGGTTGCACCGAACGTCATTTGGAACCCACCGGTCCCGGGGGGGCTCCAATCGGGCAATCCGCCGGGAATGGTCCCGCGGTCCTCGATGGAGAACAGCCATGTTCATGCGGATGGTGTACGACGACAAGCTCGCGGAAGCGGCGTATCTGATCGGGTGCCAGCGCACGGGCGAGGCCATTGTGATCGATCCGGAGCGCGATGTGGACCGGTACGAGAAACTGGCCGCGGCCAACGGGCTGCGGATCGTCGCGACCGCCGAGACCCATATTCATGCGGACTTCGTGTCCGGTTCGCGCGAGCTGGCGGAGAAGGGGGCCAGGGTGTACGTCTCGGATGAAGGGGATGCGGACTGGAAGTACCAGTGGCTTGACAAGCGAATTGGAGGGGGCACGTACGACTACCGCCTGCTCAAGGACGGCGACACCTTCATGGTGGGCAACATCGAGTTCAAGGCGGTGCACACGCCGGGGCACACGCCCGAGCACCTGTGCTTCATGGTGACCGACCAGGGCGGCGGGGCGAACAAGCCCATGGGCGTCGCGACGGGAGACTTCGTGTTCGTGGGTGATCTTGGCCGCCCGGACCTGCTGGAATCCGCGGCCGGGTTCAAGGGCAAGGCGGACCCCTCGGCGCACCGCCTGTACCAGACCGTGCGCAAGTTCATGGACTGGCCGGACTACCTGCAGATCTGGCCGGCGCACGGGGCCGGCAGCGCGTGCGGCAAGGCGCTGGGCGCTGTGCCCACCAGCACCGTCGGCTATGAGAAGATGTTCAACCCTTCCGTGCTGGCGGCCACGAGCGAGAAGACCTTCGTGGACTTCATCCTCGACGCCCAGCCGGAGCCGCCCCTGTACTTCGCCCGCATGAAGCGGGACAACAAGATCGGACCGAAGGTGCTGGGCATTGCCCGCGGGGGAAGCGGCGTGGGGGGTGGGGGGGTGCCTCGGCCCAAGGCGCTGAGCGTGAACGACCTCAAGTCGATCGACGGTCGGCGGATGGCGATCATCGACACGCGCCCGTGGGCGGCGTTCCGGAGCGGGCACGTGCCGGGATCGCTCCACCTGCCGCTGAACAGCACGTTCAACACGGATGCGGGCTCGCTGGTGGACGAGAATGAACCGATCGTGCTGATCGTCGAGCCCGATCGTGTGGAGGAGGCGGTGCGCGACCTCATCCGCGTGGGACTGGACAACTTCGCCGGCTGGTTTGATGCCAACGCGATGGAAGCGTTCGAACGCGCGGGTGGGAGGCTGGTGACGGTCGATGAACGGACGGCCGAGGAAGCCCGCGTGCTTCTGGACACCGAATCGCCGTTGGTGCTGGATGTCCGGCGCGCGGCGGAGTTCAAGGAAGGCCACATCCCCGGCGCGGTGAACATCGCGCACACGAGGCTGCTGTCGCGGCTGTCGGAGGTCCCGAAGAACCGTCACATCCTGGTGAACTGCCGGAGCGGGGCAAGGTCGGCGCGGGCGTGCTCGCTGCTGCAGAAGCACGGGTACCAGTGCACCAACCTGCAGGGCGGCATGCTGGCATGGGAGCAGGCGGCGTCGCTCGTTGAGAGGTGAGAACCGGCTGCCGGCCGCCTGGTGTCGTCCATCGGCCTCACTTCTTGTGATGCGGGCCCTGCCTCTCTGGTCGATTTCTCGGGGGGCGGGGAGTTGGGGGGGTGGGGCGGTCGGCGTTCACGGGAGGTTTCGCCCGGTGGGCATGGGAGCACGCACGTGATCTGGGCGTGGATTGGTGCCGCGGCGGTCGGGCTCTCGCTGGGGCTGCTCGGCTCTGGCGGGGCGATCCTGACGGTGCCGATTCTCGTGTACCTGGTGGGGCACGACGAGAAGAGCGCGATCGCGGAATCTCTGGCAATCGTCGGCGCGATCGCGGTGGTGGGGATGCTGCGTGCGGCGTGGCAGGGGCGTGTGGACTTCCGCAGCGCGGCGCTGCTGGCCTTCCCGGGCATTCTCGGGACCTATCTTGGGGCCAGCGCGGCCAAGTTCATCCCTGGCGCGGTCCAACTGGTCCTGCTGGCCGGCCTGATGCTCGCGGCGTCGGCGCTCATGTTCCGGAACGGTCGGGCGGGTGGGACGGGTGATAGCGGGGGAACGACGGCCCCGGAAACGCAGGCCAAGAGCCGGGGTGGACCGTTGTGGAGTGTCGCGTTGCAGGGGGTCGGGTTGGGGCTGGCGACGGGGTTGGTGGGGGTTGGCGGGGGTTTCCTGATCGTGCCGGTCTTGGTGCTGGTGCGTCGGTTGCCGATGCCTCTGGCGGTGGGCACCAGCCTGGCCATCATCGCCGTGAACTCCGTCACCGGGCTCCTGAAGTACCTCGCGGTGCTGGCGGAGCACAGGGGCATCGATGGGCCGCACGTCGATTGGTCGGTCACGGGGGTCTTTGCGGCCGTTGGGATCGCGGGGAGCCTGGTGGGAAGCGCGCTCGCGGAACGCCTGTACCCGGGGGTGCTCAAACGCATCTTTGCCGTCTTCCTTATTGTGATGGCGGGGTACATCATGGTTCGGCAGGCGCCCCGTGTATTCCCCGGTGTTTTCGGACCCCGTTCCACGACTTCGCACCTCTCGCAGGACCATTTGGAACCTCGATGACTCACCGTGACTCTCAAGGAATGGGAACGCCGGGCTGTTCCGGACTTCCGGAGTCAGGTGCGGCGTCCGCATGAGAGCAGAAAGGGGATTGCCATGACCACGATGAACGTCAACGGAACAACGACCACGAGTGCATCGGCCCGCGAGGCGTCGCCGAAGCAGGTGGGCGCGTGGCTCCGCTCGGGGGAGTGCGTGCTGATCGATGTGCGCGAACCGGACGAGCACGCCCGCGAGCGGATCCCGGGTTCGAAGCTGCTTCCCTTGTCGCGGTTTGATCCGCAGCAGGCGGCGGCGATGGCGCGGCCCGGGCAGCGGGTGGTGGTGCACTGCCGGAGCGGCCGGCGATCGTCGGACGCGTGCCGGATGGCGGCCTCGCTGGCGGAGATGGGAGTGCCGGTGGTGAACATGACGGGTGGCATCGAGGCGTGGAAGGCCGAGTCGCTTCCCGTGCAGGTGAACACGAAGGTGTCGGGGATCAGCGTGATGCGCCAGGTTCAACTGGTGATCGGCGTGCTGGCCCTGGCGGGCAGCGCGCTGGCGTGGTTCGTGGACCCGAGATTCGTGGCGATTCCCGCGTTTCTCGGGGCCGGGCTCACGTTCGCCGGGGCGACGGGGACCTGCGCGCTGGCGTCGTTGATCGGCCGGATGCCGTGGAACCGGGCGAAGAACGGCAGCGATTCCTGCACCACGGGATCGTGCTGTGGATGATCAGGCGCCGCGGCGGCAGCGCGCTCAGCGGTGGGCGCGGACCGGCCGTCGCCCTCGCCTGGGGCCTGAGGCACGCTCGGTGTCTTCGCGTGTCCGGAGGGCGTCGAGGATCTTGGCACGCAGCGGTGCGGGCATGTCTCCCTGACCCATCTGGCTGCACGCATCCTGGACCATGTCCAGTTCGCGGAAGACAGCCCGGCAGCGGGCGCATACTTCGGCCTGAGGCACGCGCTGGCCCGCGGCGATCCCGCCCCGATCCATCGCCTCCATCTTGGCCTTGAGCAGATCGAGGCAGACCTGCTTCTCGTAAATTGGGGCGGGAGCGCTGACACGCGACGCCTTGGCGGTCATCGCCTTTCGGAGCGCCAGCCTGGCGCGATGGAGGCGGGTCTTGATTGTGTTCTCCTCCAGACCCAGGGCCGCCGCCGCATCCTCGACGCTCATACCCAGGACTTCCTTAAGCACGAGGGGAAGACGCAGGTGTTCGGGGAGCCTGGCGATCTGCTCCTGGACGCGGGCGAGGGCCTCCTTTTTCTCCGCTGGGTCCTCGCGCCCTTCCGGCGCGGCCGCGGCCTCCATCACGGTCGTCTCACTCCAAGGCATGAGCTGGGACATGGGGACCTGCCGCTTGTCGATCCCGCCCTTGCGGCGCGTCCGGGCCTTGCAGGTGCGGGCGGCGATCGTGTAGAGCCAGGTTCCGGGATCGGATTCGCCGCGGAACGTGTGCCACTTGCGAAGGGCCTGCAGGAACACATCCTGCACCATGTCCTCGGCGTCGGCCCGGTGGCGGCAGAGCCGGAGCGCGAGGGCGTGCAGCCGGGGCCCGTGCGAGTCAACGAGTGAGGCGACGGCGCGGGCCGCGTCGGGCGCCGTGCTGGTCGGCCGGGAGGAACCCGAGGTTGGTTCGCGCATGTTGGGCTGGGGCCTGCCGACGGGCATCACGGCCTCATGGTAGCGAGCGAGGCGAGTGCACCTGACGAACCCCCGACGATCTCACGAGTTCTGGGGCCTTCTCGGGAAAAACACGGGTGTTGGAGCGGAACAGGGCTCCCAGGTCCTTCGGATGGGGGAACAGTTTCAGATGTGCCTTGCGTGGGCGGCGTCTGGTGGTAGTCTGTACGCAGGTCAGTTCTCTCGTTATCTCAATTCGAACAGCGGAGCAGATCATGGCGAAGCGTGGCCGATCGGTTGTAGTTCGTTTCTCCCCCTTGGCGGTGGCGATGATGGCCGGAGTGCCCGCCGCGGCCCAGGTTTCGCCGGATGGGGCTTGGCAGTTCATTGGGAAGGCTCCGGCTTCGGTCCAGGCGCAGGAGCCGTGGATCCGGCCGGAGGTATCGCGTACGGCGCTGCTGGATGTGGCGGCGCTCCGGAAGACGTTGGCCGCGGCGCCGCTGGAGTTCACCGGGGCGCGCCCGCTGGAGATGTCGATCCCGATGCCGGACGGGACGTTCGCGCGGTTCTCGGTCGTGGAGTCGCCGATCATGGAGCCGGGCCTGGCGGCGCAGTTCCCGGAGATCAAGACGTACGCGGGGCAGGGCATCGATGACCCCGCGGCCACGGTCCGGTTCGACATCACGCCACAAGGATTCCACTCGCAGATTCTGTCGCCCAACGGCGCCGCGTACATCGACCCGTACTCGCGCGCGAACGACGTGGTGTATTCGGTGTACTACAAGAAGGACCTTCGCCGGCGCCTCGATGGCTGGACATGCACGGTGGACGGCGCATGGCTGCGCCAGCAGTTCGGCTCCCCGGACACGCCGAGCGGGACGACACTGCGGACGTTCCGGCTGGCCAACGCATGCACGGGCGAGTACGCCCAGTTCCACGGAGGAACGGTGGCGTCGGCGCAGGCGGCGATCGTGACGGCGATCAACCGCGTGACGGGCGTGTACGAGGTGGAGTGCGCGATCCGGATGATCCTGGTGGCGAACAACTCGAGCATCGTGTACACGAACGCGAGCACGGACCCGTACACGAACAACAACGGCTCGACCATGCTCGGCCAGAACCAGACGACGTGCGACTCGGTGATCGGGAACGCGAACTACGACATCGGGCACGTGTTCTCCACGGGCGGCGGGGGTGTGGCGGGGTTGGGCGTGGTCGGGATCACGGGGCAGAAGGCGCGGGGCGTGACAGGGCTGCCAAGCCCGACCGGTGACCCCTTCTACATTGATTACGTGGCCCACGAGATGGGGCACCAGTACGGGTCCAACCACAGTTTCAATGGGACCGGCGGGTCGTGCAGCGGCAACCGGAGCGGCGCCAACGCCTACGAGCCGGGCAGCGCCTCGACGATCATGGGGTACGCGGGGATCTGCGGGGCGGACAACCTGCAGAACAACAGCGACCCGTACTTCCTCTGGGACAGCCACGACGACATCCTCGCCTTCATCAACGGCTCAATCCCCGGCGTGGGCACATCGACCGCGACGGGCAACGGTGTGCCGACGGTCAACGGCGGGCTGGATTACAACATCCCGGCGAACACGCCGTTCCTCCTCACGGCGTCGGGGAGCGATCCCAACGGCGATGCGCTGACCTACTGCTGGGAGCCGCGGGACCTGGGCGCGGCATTGACCCTCGCCGCCGGGGACAACGGGACCAGCCCCATCATCCGCTCGTGGAACCCGACCACAAGCCCGAGCCGGATGATCCCGCGCCTGTCGAACCTCCTGAACAACACGCTGGCGGTGGGCGAGCGATTGCCGACGACGACGCGCACGCTTCGGTTCACCGTCAGCGTGCGGGACAACCGGTCCGGTGGCGGCGGGTGGAACTCGGACAACGTGGACGTGTTCGTAACCAACACGGGCGCCGCGTTTGCCGTGACCTCGCCGAACACGGCGGTGTCGTGGCCGGGCGGTTCCACGCAGACCGTGACATGGAACGTCGCGGGCACGACCGCATCGCCGATCAACTGCGCCAACGTGGCGATCGAACTGTCCACGGATGGTGGCAACACGTTCCCCGTGACGCTCCTGGCCTCCACGCCCAACGACGGGTCGGAGACCGTAACGATCCCGAACACGCCGACCTCGTTGGCGCGGGTCCGTGTCCGGGCCGTGGGCAACATCTTCTTCGACATCTCGAACGCCAACTTCACGATCAGCGCCCCGGTCGCGCCGCCGAACAACAACTGCTCCACCCCGACCGTCGTTGGCGTGGGTTCGACGCCCTTCACGACCGTGAACGCCACGACGGACGGGCCCCCGGAGCCGGGGTGCAGCTTCTGCTGCGGCGACACGCAGATCAACCAGGATGTGTGGTTCCGGTTCACCGCGCCGTGCACGGGCACGGTGTCGGCCAGCCTGTGCGGATCGACGTTTGACACCAAGATCGCGATCTACGAGGGGCTCTGCCCCGTCGTTTCGAGCGCGGCGGCGTGCAACGACGATTCCAACTTCTGCGGCGCCGGCAGCGTGCAGTCGGCCGTGACGTTCCAGGGGACCGCGGGGAGCGTGTACACGATCCGGGTCGGTGGGTTCAACACCGCCACGGGGACGGGGAACCTGCTGCTGTCCTGCACGCCGACGCCGAGCTGTTACGCGAACTGCGACGGATCCACGGGGTTGCCGCTGCTGACCAGCAACGACTTCCAGTGCTTCCTGAACAAGTTCGCCGCGGGCGACACCTACGCGAACTGCGACGGGTCCACGGGGTCGCCGCTGCTGACCAGCAACGACTTCCAGTGCTTCCTGAACAAGTTCGCCGCGGGGTGCACGTGAGCCACCGCTGATCCGGTCGGGCGCGCCCCTACCGGTGCGGCGGTTCCTCGGAGGCGGCTTCTTCGATGATGCGCTCGAGGATGTACTCATCCTTGAGCCTCCATCGCGCGATGTGCTTCCCGTTGACGGAGATGCGCGGGATCTCGGTGATGTGCAGTCGGCTGCCGATGTTGGCGTCGGTCTCCACGAGCTTGCGGATGTCGGGGCTCTCCATCCGCCGGAAGAGTTCGTCCGGGTCGAGGCCCATGGCCTTGGCCGCGCCGCGCAAGGTTTCATCGGTGATGTTCTTGGGGTTGGCCTGGATCCAGTCGTGCATGCGCCAGTAGGCCTCCGAGCCGCCCATGGTGTTGGCGGCCTCCGCGGCGCGGGCGGCGCGGCAGGAACCGGGGAAGAGCGTCTGCGGGAGGGCGGGGTTGCACTCCTTGTCCACCGGGAAGTAGCGGAACTCGTACCACATATCCGTGCGGCCGGCCATTGCGTCGCGCACGGTGCGGTCGGCCTCGGCCGTGGTGGGTTCCAGCAGGTCGCCGAAGATGGTGATCTTCACCTTGGCGTTGGCGGGGCCCAGCGCCGGCAGGTTGGGGCGCGTCGGCCAGGCCATGGCGGGCTGTTCACGCCAGTCGGCGATGGACTTTTCCGCGGCCTTCACGGGCCGGTCGGCCTCGGGCCCCTGCGGCTCCGGGTTGGCGGCGGCGAGGGTTTCAACCGCCCGGGTCAGGGCGCCCGGCGCGTTCCAACCCTTGAGCTCGATCCCGTTGATGAAGATCATCGGCGAGAAGCGAAGGCCGTAGGACACGGCTTCCTCGATGTCGGTCTGCACGTTGCGGAGCGTCGTCGGCCCCTGCATCGTCTGGATGAACGACGCGGAGTCCCACCCGAACTGCATCAGCACGCCCAGGAGGTCCTTGTCCGTGAACGCGCCGCCCCGGGAAAAGAGCCACTCGTGCATCTTCCAGAAGCCGTCGGTTCCCTTCAGGATTCCCGCGGCCTCCGCCGCCCGCGCGGCCCAGCAGCCGTTGGGGTGGTCGTTGCGGACCACGTGCGGGTTGCAGTCCGGGCAGAACGGGAAGTGCTTGATGGAGATCGACACATCCTTGCGCTTGGTCATGATCTCCTTGACCTGCGGCTCCATTTTGCGGCAATCCGGGCACTGGTAGCCCGTCCACATGACGATCCGGATCGGCGCGATCTCCGGCCCGAAACGGTGGCGGCCCGTGAACACGGTCGGCAGCACGATGGGCCGGGCCGGCTGGGCGGCGGGTGGCTTTGCCGCGCTCTGGGCGGCGGTCTGGGACAACTCGCCGGTTTCGGGCGCCGGGGTCTTGGGCTTGGAAGCTTCGATCATCGCGCGCGTGGAGGCGGCGAGTTCGGCCTCGGGCTTCTTCTGTGCCTGCTGCTCGGCAAAGCCGAGAGCGACCGTGGCCGCCGCGAACACCCCCGCCGCAACCGCGAGGCCACGACCAAAGGGCCGATTGGCCGGGCGCCTGTTGGTCCACTCGGCAACGCCGACGAAGCACAGGTTGGCGATGTGGGAGGCGAGACAGTACTTGCAGGGGAGTTTGGCCACCAGCATGACTCCGAGGAAAAAGAGGGAACCGAGCGCGCCGGCCCGCGCCAGCCACCGAAGACCGGGGGACCAGCGCCCGCCCGAACGTACCCAGGCGACGAGAACCGTGAGAAAGTAGGCAAAGCCCACGAACGAAACCGGCCAGTTCACGCCCGGGATCGACCCCCAGACGCTCGACGTCGCGGCGCGGCAGGGGCTGCCCGCGCCGCAGCCCGGAGGGCGGAACACGCCCAGGTGATCAAGGACCAGGGACCCGGACGCGGCCACGGCGGCTGCCAGAACGCCGGCGCCCACGAGCATCGGCACCAGCGCCGAAGGGGAACCCCCGGACTTCAATCCGGGGGAATCGGCGGGAGAAGCGGGTTGGGGCGTCGGGATGGGCATGCGTGACATCGTACGTTTCGCGGGGAGACCCGTAGCGCTCGGGAAATCGCGGCAGGATTCGCTGTTACCGGAGCGTCCGAAGGAGCGGATTGGGCTTGGCGAAAGCGGAGGAGGAGGTACACTGCCCAAGGTCAGGATCACGCGGAACAGCCACCCGAAGTCGGCGGATAGTTGTCTCGTCGGCGTGCAGCCCGGAGGACGGCCATGGTCAGCTTGCGGAACGAACGGAATCGAAAACTGGTGGGCGGGGCGGCGGTCTTGCTCATCGCCGTGGCCGGCACGGCGGCATCGGCCCAGCCCAAGGACAGGTCCTCGAGCGTGAGGCGGGAAGCGATCCCGATTGCTCTGGATCGCGTGGATCACCTGTACGTGTCGCCGCGGGGTCCCGTTTCGGGCCCGTTCACGGGGTCGGTGGGCCGGTCGTGCAACATCATCGCGACGCATACGGACGCGAGCTTCACAGGAGGGTCGTACACGCTCCAGGCGGGCTTTGCCCAGAGCGAAATGGCGGGGATGACGTACACCGTGCCCGCCAGCGAGTGGCCGATCAAGATCAACATGACCGAGTTCATCGTGGCGACATCCGCCACGAACCAGACCACGACGACCAAGTGGTCGATGCTGTACTACCAGGGGACGCCGACCAACGGCACGCTGGTGGCGACCTATTCATCCGACGATGTGATCCTCCCGCACATCGTGCTCCCCCCCGGGACCAACGGGGTGAATGTGACGTTCTCGATCGATCCGAACGACCCGGAGCAGTTGATCATCCAGAACAACGGGAGCAACCAGTTCACGGTGGCGTTCCGGATCGACCAGCATCACAACCAGACGCAGAACCCCTGCACGACGGCCCCGCCAACGAACTCGAACGCCTTCCCCACGACGGATGTCTCCGGGCTGGCGGCGTCGACCGCGAACTGGCTGTTCGGCGTGAACTGCGGCATCCTGGGATGTCCCTCCAACGGCGGCTGGTCCACCTTTGCCAATCTCATCTCGCTTTGCCGCCCGACGGGAGACTGGGTATCCCGGACAACGTGGTCGAGCGTGCTGAACTGCACCCCGGGGGTCGGGGCGTGCTGTTTGCCCTCGGGACAGTGCGTAACGGCGCAGACCCCCGCGAACTGCTCGAGCCAGGGCGGCACGTACCGGGGCGACGGCTCGACGTGCGCCTCGCCATGCCCGCAACCCAACGGCGCATGCTGCTTCACCGGCGGTTCCTGTCTCTCCCTGTCGTCGGCCGATTGCACGACCGCGGGCGGCACCTGGCTGGGCGGCGGCACGACCTGCGCCGCCGGCAACACGTGCCCAACCGGCGCGTGCTGCCTGCCCGATGGCCAGTGCCTCACGGGGGTCACTTCCCTGCAGTGCACGAGCCAAGGCGGAACATTCCGGGGAACGGGCACGAACTGCTCCAACCCCTGCCCGCAACCGACGGGGGCCTGCTGCCTGAGTTCCGGAGGGTGTCTGACGCTCACCCAGTCGGACTGCGGCGTGATCCCGGGCACATCCTGGGCCGGGCCGCTTACGTCCTGCGCCACCGCCTGCACGCCCCCGTGCTACGCCAACTGCGACGGGTCAACGGGACAGCCGCGCCTCACCGCCAACGACTTCCAGTGCTTCCTGAACAAGTTCGCGGCGAGCGAGACATACGCCAACTGCGACGGCTCCACGGGTCAACCCAGTTTGACAGCCAACGACTTCCAGTGCTTCCTGAACAAGTTCGCCGCGGGATGTTCCTGAGAGCCCGTCGAACAGGAGGAACAAGAGCAACCCGGGGTGTCCGGGGTGCGAATGAGTCTCACCCGGCGGGCCTTCGGGCCCGGCCGATCGTCCACACAACCCCTCACGCAGAGAGAGAACCATGTCCCTGACGACTCGAACGATCTCGATCGCCGCGATGACCCTCGCCGCAGGTTCCGCCGCGCACGCCCAGCAGTTGACGACCCAGCGGCTCCTGACCGGCCTGACCCGCCCGGTGTTCGCCACCACGCCCCCGGGGGACACCAGCCGGCTGTTCATCGTGGAGCAGCGCGGGAGCGGCGGGGTGAGCACGCAGGCGTACATCCGGATCCTGAACCTGAGCACGAACACGCTCAACGCGACGCCGTTCCTGACGGTGACGGGCCTGAGCACGGGGAGCGAGCAGGGCCTGCTCGGCCTCGCCTTCGATCCCAACTACGCGAGCAACGGTCGTTTCTACATCAACTACACGAACAGCGCGGGCACGACGATCATCGCGCGGTACACCGTGTCCGCCAACCCCGACATCGCCAACCCGTCGGGAACGAACATCCTGACGCAGTCGCAACCCTTCACGAACCACAACGGGGGCTGGATGGCGTTCGGACCGGATGGGTACCTGTACATCGCGCTGGGCGACGGCGGGAGCGGCGGCGACCCGAACAACGCAGGCCAGAACGTCGCCGTGCTGCTCGGCAAGCTCCTGCGGATCGACGTCAGCGGCGGCGCGGGCTACTCCATCCCGCCCACCAACCCGTTCTTCGGTTCGACCTCGGCCCGGCAGGAAATCTGGGCGTACGGCCTCCGCAATCCGTGGCGCAACGCGTTCGACCGCGCCACCGGTGACCTCTACATCGCCGATGTCGGCCAGGATGTCTGGGAGGAGATCAACTTCCAGCCGGCCGCCACGACCTCGGCCGTCAACTACGGCTGGCGCTGCTACGAGGGCAACGCGGCGTACAACACCACGGGCTGCCAGCCGGCCGCGACGATGAAGTTCCCCTTCCACACGTACTCGCACAGCGAGGGCTGCTCCATCACCGGCGGGTATGTGTACCGCGGGTGTGCGATGCCCACGCTGCGGGGCACGTACTTCTTCGCCGACTACTGCACGAACCAGATCTGGAGCCTGCGCTACAACGGGACCACCGTGAGCGAGTTCACCAACCGAACGTCGGAACTGGCCGTCGCCGGCCAGACGATCAACGCCGTCGTCTCCTTCGCGGAAGACGCCAACGGCGAGATGTACATTCTCGACCAGGGCGGCGGCGAGCTGTACAAGATCGTGCCCCGCTGCGCGGCCAACTGCGACGGCTCGACCGGCACGCCCCTGCTCACCTCGAACGACTTCCAGTGCTTCCTGAACCGCTTTGCCGCCAACGACTGCTACGCCAACTGCGACGGTTCCACGGGAACGCCGATCCTGACCGCCAACGACTTCCAGTGCTTCCTGAACAAGTTCGCGGCAGGCTGTTCGTAACCATTCGTCAGGAGAGTGAGCCGTGGCCACAATCCGTACAGGCCTTGCCGCGCTGTTGCTGGCCGCAGGGGCCGCGCATGCCCAGCCGTTGACAACAGTGCGCCTGGCGCAGGGCTTGACCCGGCCCGTGTTCGTGACCGCCCCTCCGGGGGATCACTCGCGGATCTTCATCCTCGAACAGCGGGGCAGCGGCGGCGTCTCGACGCAGGCGCAGATCAAGATCCTGAAGCTGGGGACAGGCCAGATCAACGCCGCGCCGTTCCTCACCATCTCTCCCGTGCCGCCGGGATTCGAGCAGGGCCTGCTCGGCATGGCGTTCGACCCGCAGTACGCGAAGAACGGCCGGTTCTACGTGTTCTACACGGACTTCTCGTGGAACATCGTGATCGCGCGGTACACCGTGTCGCAGGACCCGGACATCGCCGAGCCGGGATCGGCGCAGGTGATCCTCAGCCAGGCCAAGCAGTTCAACAACCACAACGGCGGGTGGATCGGGTTCGGGCCGGACGGCTACCTGTACGCCGCGATCGGCGACGGTGGGTCCGAGTTCGACCCGCAGGGCTATGGCCAGTCGCTCACGACGGTGTTTGGCAAGATCCTCCGGCTCGACGTCAGCGGCCCCGGCCCGGGCTACGCGATCCCGCCGACGAACCCGTTCTTCGGTTCGCCCACGGAGCGACAGGAAATCTGGGCGTACGGGCTCCGCAACCCCTTCCGGTGCTCGTTCGACCGCGCGACGGGCGACCTGTTCATCGGCGATGTGGGGCAGGAAGTCTTCGAAGAGATCAACTACCGCGCGCACGGAACACCGCCGTTTGCCGCCGTGAACTACGGGTGGCGATGCTACGAGGGCGCCACCGCATCCAACACCACCGTCGGCCCCGGCGGCGCTGCGTGCTCGAGCATCACCAACTTCACCTTCCCCATCCACGCCTATCCCCACGGGCCGGAATGCTCCGTGCAGGGGGGCTACGTCTACCGCGGCGCGGCGATGCCGGCGCTGCGGGGCACCTACTTCTTCGCCGACTACTGCTCCGCCAAGGTCTGGACCTTCCGCTACACCGGCGGGACAGTGACCGAACTCACCAACCGCGCCCCCGAACTCGCCACACCGGGCCAGACCATCGACGCCATCGTGTCCTTTGGCGAGGACGCGGCCGGCGAGCTCTACATCTGCGATCAGAACGGCGGCGAGATCTACAAGATCGTGCCGCGCTGCTGGGCCAACTGCGACGGCTCGACGGGCACGCCCCTGCTCACGGCCAACGACTTCCAGTGCTTCCTGAACGCTTACTCGTCGCAGAACCCCTATGCCAACTGCGACGGCTCCACCGGCTCGCCCACGCTGACGGCCAACGACTTCCAGTGCTTCCTGAACAAGTACGCCAACGGCTGCACGTGAGGCCCGCTCACGCCGCGGCGCGCATGCTCGACGCGCCAAGGATGTGCGCCGCGACCACGACCCGCGGATCAAAGACCGATCCGCGGCAGCGGCGCAGCTCCGCCAGCGCGTGCTCGAAACTGCGTGCGGCGCTGTACGGCCGGATGGATGTCATCGTGACCAGCGCGTCGGCCACCGCCACGATGCGGGCGGCGTCCGGCGCCAGTTCCAGCGCATCGAACCGCGTGTGGTGATGGCGGACAACGCGGGCGACCTCGGTGTCGATGCCCAGGGCCTCGCAGAGCCACGCCCCTTCCGCCGCGTGCCGGTTGAGCACGCGCCGCTCGATCGGTGACAGCGCCCCCGGCTTGGCGAGCAGATCGTCGGGGATGGCGATCTTACCCAAGTCGTGCAGCAGCCCCGCGAGGCGCACCTGCTCACACGCCTCGGGGCCCAGGCGCAGCAGCCGGGCCAGGTCCAGCGCGGTCGCCGCGACTTCTTCCGAGTGCGTGGTGAGGTGCCGGCGCTGCTCGGAGCCGAGCGGGAGATCCGCGAGCAAGCGGAGCCGGCGAGCCTCGGGCTGGTCGATCGCGGACGCGAGGCGCCGCGCGTGGTGCGCCGCGACCACGCTGGTCCACGTGGCCAATCCGACGCCCCTCGACCCGGCAATGCTTAGCGCCTGCTCGGCCTGGTTGATCTTGGCTTCCTGAAGTTCTTCAGCGCGGAACCACGTCACGCCAGCGCTGGTGCCGGCCTGGCGATCGAGAAGCGCCTCCGCCCAGACCACGGCCTCACCGGGCCCTGCCGCGCGGCGGAGCACCAGCACGTTCTCGCCCCTCCATCGGCAGGCCACACCGCCCGCGCCGAGGACACCGTGCCAGTCGGTGTCGTTCCCCGTCGGGGAGAGCATCACGCACGAGAGCAAGCCGGAGCGGGGCCGCCGCCCCCCACCGCCGAGAAGTTCGTCCAGAGATTCGCAGGTGGAGAGTGGGCCGACCTTGGGGACCGCCGACGTGCGAACTCCGCCCGTCGCGATCCGGTGCGCGAGTTGATCGAGAGGTTCAGCCCGGGATGGGTCGTCCAGGACAAAGGTCTGCGCGCAAACCGTCAGCTCCGACGCCGCGGCGAGAATCTCCTCCGCCGGCGCGCCGTCGAAGGTCCACGCGACCACAACGGCGTGCCAGTTCCCGGTCCTGAGGGAACGAAACAGCATCTCCCGCGTGTCCGCGGCGCCGACTTCAAACATCGGATGGGCCTCGTGCACGCCCAGTGCCTTGGCCAGAGCCGTACGGCGGTCGCCTCGCGCGGCGATGAGCACTCGCATCTTCGGCATGACGTTCTCTGCCCCGGTGGCGGGGACCTCCGAGGAGTGCATCGGATACCGAAGGCGGCAACGCCATGCGCGCGTGGCAAGGAGGCCGCAATCGCCTCCGCCGTGGCTGCACGACCGGCACGTTCCATGCCACGGGCGTTCGATAACCGCAAAGTTCCGAGGAAAGAGGACCTGCCCGGAAATGAGAAACGGGCCCGGGGAGGCTTCCCCGGGCCCGTTCACCGCGCCGGTGTTACCACGTCAGTTGGAAGTCCACCGTGACCCGCTGGTCGAAGATGTCCTTGTCCGGGTCGGTCAGCGGGAACTCGTAGGTCGCGCCGATCGAGGCGTTCGGGGAGAGTTTCCATCGGGCGCCCACGCCCAGCCAGATCACCGCCGATCCGGCCACATCCGTCGAGCCGAGGTTGGTGTAGTCCGCCCCGCCGACCCACAGGGGGGTCCGCGTGCCGTTGGACAGGTAGTGCAGGCCGTGCAGCTCGACCAGCGGCGCAAAGCCGGGGAGCGTCTCGGGCGCGATCTCGTAGTCCGCGTGGATGTCCCATTGCAGGATGTCGTTCCCGTCGTCGCCATCCAGCGGCAGGCGGTACGTCAGGTTGCCGATGAGGTGGAACTTGTCCCATCCCTTGGCCACGGAGACGAACGGGCTCAGTTCGCCCACATCGCCCTGCAGCACCTCTTCATCGCCGCTCTTGATCTGCCAGCGAACGCCCGCCGCGGCAACGAGGTCCGACTCGCGATCGACGTAGAACAGGTACTTGCCGCCAAAGGCCAGGTCGTTCCACCCGTTGTCCTTGGGCAGCGCCGTGGCGTCGAGCTCGCTGTACCCATCCTTGGTGGCGATGAAGGCGAGCCGCTCCGTGATCGCCAGGCGGATCTGCAAGGCGTACACGGCCAGGTCTCCACCCTGCAACTGGCTGCCCTTGGGGAAGTCGTGGTGCAGGTACAGGAACCGCAGGCCGGACGTGTTGAACGGCGACTCGAAGTAGATCGGGTTGCCCACCGGCTCGTAGAAGTGCTCGAACCCCCGCAGGCCCGAGAGGAAGCCGTCCCAGCCCACCTTCGGCTCGCCATGGAACAACTCCTTGGAGAACGCGAAGGTCGCCTTCGGATTCACGCCCTGCGCGGCGGGCTCATCCGAGAACAGATCGTTCGGTCTCCCGCACGCGACGCTCGCTCCCGCGAGCACCATCAACGCCATCAACCGCTTCATGGATCGCTCCTTTCACAGACCCCCCGCCATGAGTAAGGGGAGAATGCAACCGAGCAATAATGGACAGATTCATCCTGTTTGGCATGGGGGAAACATCCCTGATCACGCGGTTCGAGCCGCGGCGTCCCTTTCAGGGGGATCTCGAAGGACCTGGACGGGCCGTGCGGATCCTGGGTCGGGCTCTCGATCGCTTCACCGGGTTGCGAGCCGGCGGGATCCTCGCGTGGATCGGCCGCTGCCCTGAAGGGAGCGGCGTCTCCCTATCGTGTCCCATGATTCAACTGGGCGTCAACATCGATCACGTGGCCACGCTCCGGCAGGCCCGATACCGCGGCAACGCCTCAGCTGAGGCGCTCCAAGAGCCCGACCCCGTGCTCGCGGCGCACGAGGCCGAACTCGGCGGCGCCGACATCATCACCGTGCACCTCCGTGAGGATCGGCGGCACATCCAGGACCGCGACCTCGACCTGCTCGCGCGCACGGTCCGTGCCAAGCTGAACCTCGAAATGGCCGCGACCGACGAGATGGTCGGCATCGCCATCGCGCACAAGGTCCACATGGTCACCCTCGTGCCCGAAGGTCGGCAGGAGGTGACGACCGAAGGAGGACTGAACGTGAAGGGACAGGCGGCGCGGATGAAGGAGGTCGTCTCGCGGCTGCGCGATGCGGGCATCACCGTCTCCGCGTTCATCGATGCGGACGCGACGCAGATCGAGGCGGCCCGGAACGCGGGTTTCCAGATGTGCGAACTGCACACAGGTCCCTACGCGCGGGCCTTTGCCGAGTGCGGGGGCGACATGCTCCGGCCGCGCCTCAACGCCGAACTGGAGGCTGTCGCCATGGCCGGGGCGCAGATCGCCGCCTCCGGCATGCGCTTCAACGCCGGGCACGCGCTGAACTACTTCAACGTCGTCCGCATCGCCGCCCTCCCCGGCATCAGCGAACTCCACATCGGTCATGCGATCGTTTCCCGCGCCGTCTTTACGGGCCTGCGCGAGGCGGTCCGCGAGATGAAGGAACTCATCGTCCGGGCGCATCGGCGGTAACGCCCAAGGGTGATTGGGTGCGGGCAAACCCCCGGCTCTTCCGATACACTCCGGGCATGCGCCGTCGCCACCACTACGAGTTGGCGTTCGAGGAGTACCTGCGGGCCCGCCGCCTGCCCTACGTCGCGGTCGATGAGGCCCGCAAGGCGCTGCTCCCCCCGGGCGAGGCGGCGCCCTCCATCAAGTCCTTTGACTTTGTCATCTACGGCGGCGGCGAGAACCTGCTGGCGGAGGTCAAGGGGCGTCGGATCGCCGGCGCGGGTCGGGGACGACTGGAATCATGGGTCACCCAGGAGGATGTGGACGCCCTGACCCGATGGGAACGCCTGTTCGGGCCCGGCTTCACCGCCTCCTTCGTCTTCCTGTTCTGGTTTGAGGCTCAGCCCGCCGCGCCCCTGTTTGAGGAACTCATCGAGCACCGGGGCCAGTGGTACGCGGTCCGCGTGGTCCCCGTGCGGGAGTACGCCAAGGCCATGCGTCCCCGGAGTCCCAGGTGGCGGACGGTTCACCTGTCCACCGCCGACTTCGACCGCCTGAGCCGCCCCCTGTGCCGGGAGCCCGGCTTGGCCACCGCCTGAGGCGGAACCGTCCCGCGGGCCCGTGCGGACGGCTTTACTGATCCCCGCCCTGTCGATAGGATCGGCTTGTCACCCCGAGGTTGCCGCATGTCCCGAACGCTCAAGACCATCGTCGCCGCCGCCGTGCTTTCGTTCTCCGCTTCGACGGGTCTTGCCCAGGGCGGGCTGAACTTCGACGTGCAGGACGAGAACGCGACCCGCGAAGTCCCCATCCCCCCGATCGCCCGCAAGGCCGAGGAGAAGCCCCCGGCCCTGTGGAACTTCACCGCCTTCTTTGTCATCCTCGCCGCCGTCTTCGGCGCGAACATGATTCCCAGCAAGCGCGGCCACCAGGACTGATCCCGGAGACTCCCCGTGAAGCATCACCGTGGTCTGATCGCCGTCAACCTCTTCCTGCTCCTCCTGCTCGCCGCCGTCACGCTCGCGCCCTCTTCGGTGGCGCAACGCGGAGGCGGGGGGGTGAGTGGGGGCCGCGCCCGCGGCGAGTACACCATGCTCTCCGGGCAGATGTCCGGCTCCTCGGCCAGCGCCATCTTCGTGATCGACTCGGCGAACCAGGACATGGTGGCGCTGCGGTGGAACGAGTCCACCAAGTCCCTCGACGGGATCGGCTACCGCGACCTTCGTGAAGACGCCCAGGCCTCCCCGGGCCGGTAAGGAGCTGCCATGAAGACGAAACTGAGCACATCGGCCGCCCTCACCGCCAGCGCGATCATCCTCGCCGCTCTTGTCATCGTGCAGGGCGGGCGGATCCTCGGCGGCGACCCCGTCCGGGCCGAGATGGTCACCTCCTCCGGCGGGTTCACCGCCCTCACCTCTCAGGTCTCCAACTCGCAGGACATCCTGCTGGTTCTCGACTCCCGATCCGAAGAGCTTCTCGTGTACCGGGTTGAAAACCAGGCCAACCTCGAACTCTACCGCAAGTACAACGTTGCCCGCATGATGGCCGATGCCCGGGCCCGTGCCGGCGGCCGCAAGTAGCCTTCCCTCGCCGCCCGGTCCGCAGGGACCCGGGCGTGCCCCGCGTTTGAAACCCGCCGCGGCGCCGGACCGTGGGCGGGACCCCAAAATCACCTCCGGCGACATCCCTGCCCCCCATGCCGCTCGCCGGGCCGTTGACCCTGCGCGCGGCCGACCGCCATGCCCATCCATCCACTGCCGCAGTTCGAGGCCGACCTCGAGGCCGACCGCAAGGCGTACGAAGCGCTCCAGCCGCCCAAGACCATCGTCGTGCGCTACGGCGTGCTGAAGATGGTCGGCGAGTTCCCGTACGACGGCCAGGCCAAGCCCGGCTGCGGGTCCAAGCTGGTCGTCCGAACATCCCGCGGCACCGAGCTTGGCGAGATGCTCACCAGCACCTGCCCCAACGCCGGCTGCAGCAAGAGCGTCACCCGAAAGGAGATGCTCCAGTACATCGAGAACTCCGGCGGGCGGGACTATCCCTTCTCGACCGAGGGTCGGGTGCTCCGGATCGCGACCCCGGAGGACCTCGAAGCCCAGGCACGGCTCGAACAGTCGCGCCATGGCCTGCGCCTGGAGGCCAAGCGACTGGCCGAGAACCTGAAACTCCGCCTCAAGATCGTCGACGCCGAGCCGATCCTCGGCGGCGAACGCCTGATCTTTTACTACACCTGCGAGGACCGGCTGGATGTGCGTGAACTGCTTCACGACCTCTCCAACCAGTTCCGCACACGCATCGACCTGCGTCACGTCGGCGCCCGCGACGAGGCCCGCATCACCGCCGATTACGAGAAGTGCGGGCAGCACTGCTGCTGCAAGACCTTCCTGAAAGTGCTCAAGCCGATCTCCATGCGGTCCGCCAAGGTGCAGAAGGCCACCCTCGACCCGCTGAAGATTTCCGGTCGGTGCGGCCGTCTCATGTGCTGCCTCCGCTACGAAGACCAGACCTACGACGAACTCCGCAAGCGCCTCCCCAAGCGCAAGACCCGGGTCGGCACGCCCGAAGGTGACGGCTGGGTGGTGGACACCCAGATCCTTACGCAGCTCGTTCTCGTCCAACTGGAGCAGTCCGACAAGCAGATCGCACTCCCCGTTGAGAACCTCGCCGCCCCCGCGGGGCCGCCTCCCCAGCCGGGGCAGCTCCAGACGGGAACCCGGCCACCCAATGCCCCACTCGCCGCGCCGCGCGGCCCGCGACGCGATGTTCCCCCCTCCTCACCCCCGGCATCCAGGCCGGACCAACGCCGGCCGGACCAGGGCCGCCCCCCCGTGCCTCAGCACGGACCATCCCGGCCCGGCACGTCCACTCCCTCTCCCGGTCAATCGCGCCCAGCCCCCGGCGAAGCCCGCCCGCCCCGCCAGCCCGTGCCGGAAGTCGACGACCTGGGAGAGATTGACGATGGCATTGAGGATCGTTCCGGACCACCCGCGACAGCGCCCGGGGCCCCGGGCGAGGGCGGAAAGAAGCGTCGGCGTCGTCGCCGGCGGAACCGCCGCCCGCCCGGCGCGGGGGATGGCCAAGGTGGCCCACCGGCTGGTCCTTCGGGCGGTCCTCCGCCCCCCCCCCCCCCCCCCCCTCCGTCCCCCCCTTCACCTCCACCCCCGTCCGTGGACTGAAGTTACTTCGGCGCGTCAGGCTTCCACCTGGTCGCCGGGGGCAGGTCGGGCGCCAGCAGCGCCATGGTCGCCATGGCTGTCCCGTACGCCGCGGACCGCGGGAACACCCGGTCGTTCCACGACCCATCCTCCAGGCGCACGGAGAAAAGCAGTTCGTTGACGCGCCGGCGGTACTCGGCCCGTTCGTGCGGCGGGAGCAGCTCGATCGCCTCCGCCGCATAGAAATGGGCGAAGTAGAAGTAATAGGGGGCGACGCCGTAGGGGCCCACGTGCGTGCCGGTCTGGGCCCGCCGCTTGTTCAGCCACTCCCAGTGCACGATGAACGCGTCCACCGCCGCCCGCACGTTCGACTGGTTCGACCGCCCCGCCAGGAACAGCGCCACTTCCGACGACAGCATCCGGCCCACCGCTCCCGGCACCCCGTCGCGCCGTCCATCCCCGGCCTTGCCGGCGTACACCACCGAGCCCGAAGGCGCCTTGGACAGTTCCAGGAACGTCAGCGCCCGATCCACCACCGCTTCCTCGACCGTGTACCCCGCCGCCTTGGCCTCGAACAGCGCCTGCAGCGTCGGGGCCGTCATGAATGGCGAGGGCGGGGCGACCTCGTTGATCTTCCCCCTCGAGTAGTTCCACCCGCCGACCTCCGGGATCTGCGTCTTCTGGATCGCGTCGATGTAGAAGCGGATCGCGCGTTCCGAGGCGTCCGCGTACGCGGCCGGGATCTGCCCGCGTGACTTGAGCAGGAGCAGGAACCGCAGCCCGTACGTGTACCCCCATCCCCGCACGTCGTACCCGCCGTCGTAGTCAGGTGTCATCAGCGGATGCTCGATTCCCTGGCAGACGTACGCCACGGCCCGCGAGACCGCCGCCTGCTTGGTCGCATCCTCGGCGTACCCCGGTGCGAGCACGATCGCCGACGCACAGATTCCCGTGCCGCCGATCCGGTACCCGATCGGGATCCGCCGGTTGACGCGGTACACCCCTTCGTAGGGCCACTCGGCACGAGCGGGGTCATCCGGCGCGGCCTGCGGATCGTCGTGCGCCTCCTGCTTCTCAAGGATGATCGCGATCCCGCGAGCAACGGCATCCGGGATCGACGGAGCCGCCGGCTTGTCCGCGGCGGGAGGCGTGCTCTGCGCGCCAGCGGAACCGACGGCGAATGCCAAGGCAACGACGGGGACGATCATTCTCATCCCGCCAAGCTACCACACCGGCCTTGGGGGTCAAGCGGCTCAGAAGGGCGAGGGTTCGTCGTCGTCCCGGTCGGGCCCCCCACCATCGCGGAAGTTCTCGACCGGTCCGGTCCGGTCGCCCATGGGGAACCCGCCGTTGTACTCGGGTGGACGATTGGGCTTGCTCTCGAGCTCCGACGCCGCGGTGCCGCCGTAGTTGCCGAATCCCGCGCCGCCGAAACCGCCTCCGGCAAAGCCCCCTCCCGCCCAACCCGTGCCCGCGTGGTTGCGGAAGCGGGTCGTCTTGCTGTCCCACGTCAGTTTCACGACGCCGGTCGGTCCGTTGCGCTGCTTGGCCACGATCAGCTCCGCCACGCCGATCTTGTCCGCGTTCTCAGGATCGTTCAGCCACGCCTCGTTGCCCTGGTGGTAATAGTCCTCGCGGTGCAGGAGCATCACCACGTCCGCGTCCTGTTCGATCGAGCCCGATTCCCGCAGGTCGCTCATCCGCGGCCGGTTCCCCTCGCGCTGCTCGCTGGCCCGGTTGAGCTGCGACAGGCACACGATGGGGATGTTCAGCTCTCGGGCGAGGGCCTTGATGCCGCGGCTGATGGCCGACACCTCGACCTGCCGGCTCTCGCGCGAGGCGCCGGGAGAGGAAAGGAGCTGGAGGTAGTCGATGAAAATCGCGCGTATGCCGTGCTGGGCCGCCATCCGGCGCGCCCGGGCGCGGAGTTGAAGGACCGTCAACCCCGGCGTGTCGTCGATGAACAGCGGTGTCTCGAGCAGGCCCTCGGCGTGCGTCCGCAGCGAGGTCATCTCGTGCGCGTTGAGATGGCCGGTGCGGATGCGGTGCGAGTCGATCTGGCTGAACGCGCTGAGCAGTCGCTGCACGATCGACGACTTGCTCATTTCCAGGCTGAACAGCCCCACAGGAACGTGCGGCCCCTTGGCGGGCTCGTCGGGCGTGCGCCCGCCGCGGGCGATCTGCTCGGCGAGGTTGAGCGCCATGGCGGTGTTGTGCACGCAAACATCGTTGGCGATGAAGTTGTGCGTGCCGGGCATCGTCAGGTCGTACACCTGCTGCTCGCCCAGCGGGACGATCGACACGATCTCGTCCCAGTACACATCACTCGCCGCCAGGTCCCGGAGCCGCCCGTCGTCCATGGCCTCGGCCAGCTTCGCCAGCCGCGCTCGCGCGGGCCGGCGGCGGTGGGCGTGCAGGTTTTCCCCCGGCGCGCCGATCTCCTCCGCGATCGACCTCCACGACCTCTCGCCGCGGGCCGTGTCGATGTGCCGCCACACGTCGATGGGGATCAAGTCCCTGTTCGTCTGGTACTTCTTTTTCGAAAGCGCTTCCATCACTCGGGCGAGCGCCTCTTCCTTTCCGAAAATGCCGATCTCCTCGATGAACGTCCGGATCGCCGCGGCGTCGGTGATGTCGAGTTGCCAGGCCGGGCGACGGGCGTCCCGGTACTTCACCCAGCGCAGCCGCAGCGAGGCAATCACACCGAAACGGAGCAGCAGGTGCTGAACCTGCCGTGCCAGCCGTTCCGAGACCGTCGAGTAGCCGAGCTGCGCTTGACCGGATGCCAGCACGGTCGCCCAGCCGTCCGTCGCGAAAAGTCGGTTGAGGAAGAGGGCGACCTGGCGCCGCTCCAGCGTGAATACGCCGGGGGGAACATGCTTGCGCGCCGCGTCGGCGCCGGCCAAGCCGAGGGATTCCAGCCAGCGTGTCAGCGCGTTGGGCGTGTTGGTCCGCGCGGCCGCGATGCCCTCCGACGCCAGATCGCACGCTTCCACACCGAGGACGACGCACAGCCGGTCAAAAACAGCCTCGTCGGGGGCCATCGCGCCGTTGGTCCAATGCGTGACGGAAGCCGGCGATACGCCCACGCGTTTGGCCACTTCCCGCTGCGTGAGCCCGCGCCGGCGGATGACTTCGCGAAGCGTCCTGGCAAAGGCCGTCCGCGCGACGCCGATACCGTCGCTGCTTCCGACGATTCTCCACGACGGAGCCTCGTGCTGGCGCGTGCTGCTGAGCGTGAGCTGCACACCGCCGAACTCCGTCGCGGCCGCGGCAAAGTCGTCGGCGATCCGGAGGTTCGAGTTGGTGAAACGCGGGGTCGGCCCGGTCAACCCACCATCACCGATGAGGTACCCGAGCAGCTTGACCTCACAGTCCCGCCAGGTCTCACGGCCGAATATCTCGAGACGACGCGGTACGGCGACCATCTCCCCTTCGCGGAGCTGGCCCAACGGCCGCCACCCGTCGATCGTAAGGAAGGGGTGCGTGATGGTGGTGCGGACTCGTCGGCCAAGGCGCGTCGTCACCTCGAAGACGGGCTTGCGGCCATCGTCAATGAAGTCACTTGGTGTGCCTTGTGTCAGTTTCAGGTGTTCGTTCAGCGTGGCGATCGATCCCTGTCGTGACCGGAACAACTCCTCGATCGTCACCACGGCGCCGTCATCGCGGACGATCTCGCTGTCAAACGCCAGGCACTTGCCCATCGACGGCCTGGCCGCGAGGATGATCATTTCCCCGTTCTGCATCCCCGAGAGCAGCTTGTCCAGGTCGAGGAAGCCCGTCGCCACCCCGCTGATCCCGACGCCCTCGGCCGCCTGGATGCGTTCCAGCTCGCGGGCCAGCAGGTCCGCCAGCGCCTGCGGGTCGGACCGCTGGTTCTCCTGCGCGATCTCGAACACGGCGCTCTCCGCCGCGTCGATGATCTCTCCCGCGCCCTCGACGCCGAACTCTCCCGCGTTCAGCGCGTCGTAGATCATCCGGTCCGCCGCCTCGATCAGCCGGCGCAGGCGCGCCTTGTCCGCCACCGTTTTCGCGTAGCGGACCGCCCCGGCCGCGGACGGGGTCTCGTTGGCCAGCTTGGCCAGGTACTCGCCCCCGCCCACCAGTTCCAGTTTCCCGCGGTCGCGCAGCGTGTCCAGGATCGGCACCAGGTCCGCATCCGGGATCTTGTCGTACACATCGTGCACAGCCTGGAAGATCGCCGCGTGCGCCTCGGAGTAGAAGTCGTCCGCCCCCGTCACGATCGACATCACGTCCGAAAGCACCCGCGGGTCCAGCAGCATCGAGCCCAGCAACGCCATCTCCGCCTCGAGCGAGTACGGCAACGGACGCTCATACAGCTTCGCGAACGACTCGGCGTTCGGGCCGGGGCGATTGGAAAAAGCGCGGCGTCCTGTGCGGCTCGTGTCATCCATGACGGCATTGTCTCCGATCCGCGCGGTCCCGACCCCGCCGCCAGGCTTCCCAGACGTTGTCCAGATCAATTGACAACGTGGCCGCACGGCGGACAGGCGAGATGGCAGGATCAGGGTAGACCTTCCGGTCCACGCCTTCGCCCATCACGATCCCATCGCGCCGAACCGCTCCCGGATCACATTCGAACGGAACGCGAAGATCCTCTCGATGTCCGGGCGAACCAACCAGTTGTGAACCAGGAAGTCCATCGGCACTCGGTACCGGACCACGTCCCGCATCCGGGTCGAGCCCCCCTCGGCGAAGAACGTGTGCTCGTGGATCCACTGCCGATACGGGCCCTTGATCTGCTCATCCACGAACCGCCGTCCCGGTTCCCACGCCGTGATCCGCGTCCGCCAACGCATCGGCAGCCCCCGCACGCGGAGGGTGTAGTCGATCAGGGCACCGGCTTTCATCTCGATAGGCCCCCCCGTCGTAACCCGAAGCCGCAGGTCCGGCGGCGTGATGGCTTCAAGGTTGCGGGCATCCGAGAAGAACGGGAAAACCTCCTCCACTGGACGGGGGATGACACACTCTGTTTCCAGGACTCGCTCAGGCATGGCGACCGCGAGTTCGATGCGATCCGTCAGGTAGTTTCAGCTCTCGCACGGGTGGTGGATGGCCAGGTTTGGCCAGGCGGCCTTGCGAAGGTGCGTATCTGGCCACTCTTGGCCCGCCTATGGGCCCAATTGCCCAAGTTCCCGGACCGGCACACCGGTTGCACTGTCATTCTCTTGGAGCCCGGCGGTCCCCTGCTGGGCTCCGATTCCTCCTCTCTGTGTGGACGCCGCGGCCAAGACCAACGACCTTGGCCGCGGCGGTCA
This sequence comes from Phycisphaeraceae bacterium, assembly GCA_019636625.1. Lineage (GTDB taxonomy): Bacteria > Planctomycetota > Phycisphaerae > Phycisphaerales > UBA1924 > JAHBXE01. The sequence goes on along the minus strand of JAHBXE010000018.1, from coordinate 25,430 downwards.
TTTTGGAACTCGCCAAACGGCCTGGTGTCGACCATCTCGCCGGGTCATGTCATCAAGTAGAACCGACCGACCTCGATCTGGAAACGCTCGCCGCGTGAACCGTCGGGGTTGACGGTTTCCATGGTGTAGGCCCCCTCCATGGTGCCCCAGTCGGTGGGGAGCGGGCAGAAGCTCGAGTATTCAAACCCTTGTCCGGGCGAGAGATCCGGTTGGTGGCCCACCACACCGTCGCCCCGCACCAGGTGCGTCACGCCGCGCCCATCGGTAATCTTCCAGTCCCGGCTGAGCAGTTGGGCGCGAATGTCCGATTCGTTGCGAATCCGGATCCGGTACGAGAAGACAAATCGGGGTTCAGCGGGGTCGGAATGGTCCGGCTCGAACCGAGGGGACACCGACACGCGAAACCCCCGCGTGAGCGACACCGAGCCGGTCGTATGTGGAGCCGGGCGCTGCACGAGGAATCGTACTCCACCGAGTGTCCAGACAGCGAAAGCACGCCGCGGATCGGCTGATCCGCGGCGTTCACTCTCTCCAGCACCGGGCTCTCTGTGTGACCTGGCGCCCTCGTCCCTGGCGGTGCGCGGCTCCGAATGGGGTCTGGGAGGTGCCCGACCCGCCGCTGCGTGGGTCATGTCGCTCGCGAAGTGCGACCTTGCAGGCTCCTTTCAGGGCATTTCCTGATTTCGTCTACGCCATCGGGTTCGACAGCGGCACGACATTCGCCACGGCCTCCTCCGGAGTCGGCGGATGGTCGAGGTCGATCGGCAAGTACACGCCCAGCTCGTGGTCGCTGTTGAGGATGATCGCGCAGGGCGGGACAAACTTCACACCATGCTCGGCCTTCTCGTGCCCGAGGATGAACAGGTTGACGCCCCACCGCTCGACGAGGTCCTCGAGTTGCTCCGCGTCGTAGCCGCGGCCCCAGACCATGATGTGGGCAGCGCCCTTGCGAGGTTCGTAGTCCTCCGGCGTCAGGTCGCGCGAGAGCACGGTCGGGTCGAAGCGGTCCATGATCGCCGTGCTGGGGATGCTGTGGGCGACGAGGATGTCCTTGCGCGGGCCGTGCGTGCCGCCGCAGACGCATCGCAGCGCCAATGGCATGGAAAAGATGAACTCGCGGATGGCTTCACTGACGGACGGTGCTTCCGCGCCGAACGCGTCTTCCAGCCCGAGGTTGAACGCCTCGACGACCTTCACGCCGTCCTTGACGATTCCCGCGCCCATGACCTGCGCCAACTCGTGGTTGGCCAGGAGCGTGTGGACCAGCGCCGGGTGATCGGCCTTGAGGGCCGCAACCCGGGCGAGCATCCGGTACGAGAAGTCCGCCCCGTTGATGAGGCGGTCTGAGTGGACGATTTCGTGCAGGACCAGGTGCGAGGGGGAGGCGCTGTCCAGTCCCGCCGCGGCGACGAGGCGGGCCAGGTGCAGGGGGTTGTCGTGCAGGTCACCGGTGGCGATGAGCCGGCCCGGCGCCTCGATGCGGTCGATGCTGCCGATGCGGCACGGGGCGGAGCGGTTGGCGATAGCGCCCGCGCGGAAGACCTCGCGAACAACGGAAGGGGATTGAAGGTCCAACGGTCGCAGGTTCGGGCTCCCCTTGCGGCTCGCGCCACCCGGTGGCGCGCCTCGCCGGGAAGTCCGTGAGCGCTGGTATGACCGGGAATCGCGGGCATCACCTCCAGAATCGGAGGCGTGAAGTCAGAACGGTTCAGTGCTTCTCATCCCCGCCCCTGGCTCGCAGAATGCCGAGGATGAGGTTCAGGCGGTCGGCAACAACGTGCATCGACTCCGGGCGTTTCTCCGGGTCCACCTCGATGCACTGCATGATGAGCTCGTTGAGCTTGGGGTGGATGCGCGGATTGAGCTCGATGGCCGGGATGGCCTTCTCGATCATGTGGTCCTCGCGCGAGCCGACGAGCGAGTCCTGGGAGGCCAGCGCCGTGGGGATGGCCCGGCGTGTCAGGGTCCAGTACATCGTCGCGCCGAGGTTGTAGATGTCGGTCTTGGGCGTGATCGCGCGCCGGTGCACCTGTTCGGGGGCGATGTAGTCCGGCGTGCCCTGGATCCGCTCCTTGACGGTGCCGATCTCGCACGACTGGCCTAGGTCGATGATCTTGGCCACGCCGCTGGTCACCATGATGTTGTTGGGCTTCATGTCCGCGTGGACGTAGCCACGGTCGTGCATGTGCGCCAGCGCCTGCGCCACCTGGTAGAAGATGTCCACCGCCTTCTCGAACGTCCGGGGCGGCTGCTTCTCCTCGCTGATGCCGTCGACGAACTCCATCACCAGGTAGAGCTCCTTGGTGCTGACCAGGTTCGTCTTCTTCTTGATGATCCGGTCGATCTTGCGGATCGACGGGTGGTCGAACTTGTTGGCGATCTTGTACTCCATCTCGGCCTGATCGAGGAACCGCTGATCCTTGGGCTCGGTCTTCTCGACGTGCTTGAGCGCCCAGATCTGCTTGGTCTTCGGGTCCTGGACGAGGTAAATGATGGAGGCCGCGCCGCGCCCGATTTCCTTCAGGACGCGGTACCCTTCGATCATGTCCCCGGGCTTCTTCTGCTCTGCCACCGGCACGAATATCCCTCAAATGCTCCCCGGCTCTCGGGGAGCCTTGATCCACACAGAATCCCAGATTGTTCAACCGATGGGACGGGGCAAGAGAACGCGCTTGCCCGGCCCTGAATCGGCCGCCCGGATCCCCCCTCTTTCACCGACCCTTCCATCCCCCTCACGGCCAACGCCGCTTCGGGGCCGAACAGTATCGCCTCAATTGGCCCGGACTTCAACGTCCCCGACCCTGTTGTATTGACTTCGTTCGGAAGAAACTTCCGCACGTGATACCTGACCGGATGCGTTCGGGTGCAATTCCGGCTCGCCCGGGTGGGTTGCCGGGTCCCAATATCTGCAGCGAGTTAGCGCCCGCGGACCAGCTGGGACCGGAATGCGGCCTCGGGGAAGAACGCCCCGGGGTCGTTGGTCTGCGCGATGTCGCGGTGCAGATAAATGCGGTCCGCGGGGATATTCAGCCGCTCGGCCAGCGCCGAAACCAGCTGGTTCAGGCGCCACATCTGGCGTTCAGACGGGGCCGAGCGCCCAAAGTCGCCGACCAGACAGATGCCGATGGCGTTGCGGTTGAACCAGTCCTGCTGCTTGCCGGATGCGTGCGCCCCGGCCAACTGGTCCAGCCAGCGGTAGCCCACATGGATTTCCCCATCTTCCAGGCCAGAGCCGTTGCCCACCAGGAAGTGGAAGCCCATTCCTTCGTAGCTCCGGGACTTGTGCTGGGCCTCGATGCTCGAGGGGGTGCCGTACGCCGAGCCGGACTGGTGAATCACGATCGCCTGCCAGCGGTCCTTGTTCAGGTCCGTCCGGGTCCGGAAGATGGCTTCAATCGAGGTCGGACCCGCCGCGGCCACCATGGGCGGCAGAGCCAGCCCGGTGGACCCGACACCCGGCCCGCCCTGCAGCAGCCACATCAGGCCGCCGACGCCGGTCATGGCCATGATCAACGCGCCCCAGACCGTGCGGGTCCGGGAGGTTTCTTGACGCTTGGCGGCCTTGCGTGGCCTGCGGGTTCGACGGGGTTTGCTCACGGGTTCCCGGTCCTTGGAACTTGCCGAGTCGTCACGACCGATCCAGTCACCACGATCGTATGAAATGAATCGGTCGAAGGCGCGGACAATCTTCCAAAAGACATTCGCGCGATCGGAATAAACGCGCGAATCATGCCAGGTTCACACGCGCGCCTCGGCTCAGTCGCGCGGCCCGAGGCGGCCGCGGATGTCCGGCCGGCGCACGCCGTAATCATCCATAAAAGACTGGTCTGCCCGTTGATTTCGCACGGCGTCGTAGCGGTCGAACGGGGAGCGCGGCTCGTCCGGCGAGAGCAGCGGGGGCGCGCACGAGGCCATCGCGCCGAGCACCAAGACCAGCGATAACCGGAACGCGACTGTCGGCAGATGTCGGTTGAGCGCACGCATGACACCACAGTGTAGCGAGGGAGGCAGAACGGATGGTTATCTGGTCGCACCCCCACATCTTGGGGTTGAGCGCATCGCGTGCCCCAGATCAAGGAAGCAGGCGGCCATCAGGCCCGAGACGGACCTGGCCCGAGTCCAGGCATTGACGGATGCCCTCGTACACGGCAGCGCAAACGGCGGTCGCGATGTTGAGGGATCGCTCCCCCGGCGCCATGGGGAGGGACACGAGTTGGTCCGGCCAGAGGCTCAGGATGTCGTCGGGCAGGCCGGAGGTTTCGCGGCCAAAGACGAGGTGATCGCCGCGACGGATGGGGGCCTGAAACACGGTTCGGCGGGCCTTGGTGGTGAAGAGCCAGCGTCGGGCCGGTGGCCGGTCGGGCGTCGCATCGAGGTAGGCCGACCACGAGTCGTGTTCGCGGACGTTCAGACGGGGCCAATAGTCGAGCCCGGCTCGTCGGCAGGCTCTTTCGGAGGTGGAGAAGCCCAAGGGGCGGATGAGGTGGAGCGCCGCCCCGACGGCGACGCAGGTGCGGCCGATGTTGCCGGTGTTGTTGGGGATCTCGGGCTGGTGCAGGACGATGTGGAAGAGCGGATCGCCGACGGTCACCGGTTGCGGGCCTCGATGAAGGCGCGGTCCGCGGCACGCCGGGCCTGGACCGCGGGGTCAACGGCGACGATCGTCTCGATGGCGTACTTGAAGTCGGGACCGTTGGACCAGCCGACCCACCGGATGACGCCGTCGGAACTCACGACGATGGCGCCCGGAAGCGGAAAGGCCTCGCTGCCGCCTTGGCCGGCAAGACCAGCAAGCGACGAAGCCGAAGCATCAAGCGCGAGGGCGTGCTTGTACCTGCGGGACGCGATGAAGTTGGCGTACTTGGAGCCGAACTTCGCCACCGACTCTTCTTCCTCACCGGGCTGGCTCTGGCGGTTGGGCTGGACGGACCGCAACGGGACCGCCGCCCCGATGACGGCGAGGTCGCGCTGGTAGTTCTGCTGCAGCAGGTCCATCTGCGGCATGACCTTGGTGTACGTTTCCGGCACATCCGGGTGCCAGATGTAGATGACGATGGCCCGGCCCTGCGTTTCGGGCTTGGCGGGGAAGTAGTTCACGGGAGAGAACGCGATTTTCTTCTCGGAGAACTTGTTGGACTGCTGATCGATCAGGCCCCACCTCTTTCCAAGTTCCGTGTCCATCTTGGGCCATGAGATGTTCCGATAGGCCGGGGCCTGAGGCGGCAGGTAGCCCGGGGGAACAGGTGGCAGCGTCGACAGGTCGATCGCCATGTTGATGTCGCTGGTCTTGCCCTTGGCCTTGGCCGCGGCTTCCTCTCGCTCGCGCCGGATGCGCGGAAGATCGCCCGCCTGCTCCTTGGTCTCCTTGACCAGTTCCGCGCACGCTTCATCGATGGAGCCGCTGGCGACGGCGGCGTAGCGCAGGTGGCCGGCGCGATCGATGAAGAAGAACATCGGATCGTGCGGCATCTTGAGGGCCTTGCGGAACTCGCCGGTGGTGTCGTGGGCGATGGGGAACGTGAAGCCGCGGGCCTTGGCGGTTGCCTCCGCCTCGTCCCATCCCTGGGCGTGGTGCACGCCGACGACGAGCAGGCCCTGGTCGCCGTACTTGGCCGCGGCGTTCTGGACGATCGGCATGGCCCGGAGCGAGGCGGGGTGCCAACTGGCCCAGGAGGCGATCAGAACGACCTTGCCCTCGGCCGAGGCGGGGGTGATCGCAGCGCCATTGGCCCAGGCGCCGAGCTTGGACCAGTTCTCAGCGGGGAACTTGGTCAACTCCATCCGGTCCATCTCGATGCGGAGCTGGCCCGTGGCTTCGCGGACGACATCGGCCGCGGGCGCGCTGGAAACGAACAGGCTGAGCGAGATCGCGGCGATCGAGAGGGCTCGGCAGTGCATGAGGCGGCTCCGGTTCTTGAGGCGAACGTGGCGCCCGGATGAGGGCGGGTGATTGTAGTAGGACGCGTGGGTTGGCTGGGGGTTCATTGGGATGCGGGGAGATTCGCCACCGCGGAGCGGTGGCTCCACCCAGGAGGAGCGGTGGTTCCACCCAGGAGGAGAGGTGGCTCCAACCAGGGCGCGGTGGCTCCACTGGAGGAGGAGTAGGTTTGTTTGGGGCGGGTTTCACCCTCGGAGGCGGTCGAGGGCGATGCCGGTGGCGACGACGACGTTCAGGGAATCCACGCCAGGGGCCATGGGGATGCGGGCGAGGAGGTCGGCCTGATGCAGGGTTTCCTCGTTCAGGCCGGGGCCTTCAGCGCCCACGAGGAGAACGGGGCGTGGACAGATGGGAAGGGCATGGATGGGTGTGGCCCTTTCGTCTGGCGTGAGGGCGACGATGGTAAACCCCGCCTCGCGAAGGATGCCGAGGCTATCGGGCCATGGCGACAGCCGCGCGAAGGGAACTCGGAGGGCCGTTCCCACGCTGACCCGGATGGCCTTGCGGTACAGCGGGTCGCAGCAGCGTGGGGAGAGGAAGACGGCGGTGCGGTCCAAGCCGCACAGTGCCGCGGCGGTGCGGAAGAGTCCGCCGACGTTGTCATGGTTGGCGAGGTCTTCGAGCACGAGGGCCGTCCGCGCTTCCCGGGCGAGTTGCCGGGGGTCGCGTTCGGTCGGGCGTTGGCCGGCGGCGAGGACGCCGCGATGGATGTGGAATCCCACGATGGCGGACATGGCCTCAAGAGGCAGGAGATAGACGGGGATGTGGTCGGGCAGGGACTCGACCAGGTCGCGCATGGTCTCGAGTCGCGTCGGGGTCATGAGCAGAGAACGGATGACCAGGCCGGAGAGGGCGAGTTGGCGGACGACCAGTTCGCCCTCGGCCATGAACATGCCGGAGGGATCAGGCTTTGAGAGGTCGGCCATGGCGGCGAGTTGGCGGTCCTTGAGGTTGGCGTAGTCGGCCAGTCGCGGGTCGGACGGGTCGGAGATGGGAATGATCTGCGGCCCGGTGCGCGGCATGGACGATGGTAGAGCGCCGCTCTTGGTGCCTTGGTCGTTGACGCCGCCTCGCCTCACGGGAAGGAGCCTCGTTGGAACTCTGGCAAGCCATCATCCTCGGACTGGTCGAGGGCATCACGGAGTACCTGCCGATCAGTTCGACGGGGCACCTGATCCTGGTGTCGTCGGCAATGGGTCTGGATACGCCGGAGCAGAAGAGTGCACTGGATGCGTTCAACATCGTGATCCAGGGCGGGGCGATCCTGGCGGTGCTCGGGCTTTACCGGATGCGCGTGGCCCAGATGGTGCGAGGGTTGGCCGGTCGTGATGCGGCGGGCCGGAAGTTGCTGATCAACTTGATTGTGGCGTTCATCCCCGCGGCTGTGCTGGGGAAATTGCTGGATGATTGGCTGGAGTCGCACCTGTTCTTCGCCGGCCCGGTGCTGACGGCGCTGTTCCTGGGCGGGCTCTACATGATCGGGATGGACCAGTACCGCAAGCGGGTGAAGCGGCCGGACGGGAGCAACCCGCTGACGCGCGGGCAGGACCTGGACTCGCTGACGCCGGGCAAGGCGCTGGTGATCGGCTTTATGCAGTGCATCGCCATGTGGCCGGGGACGAGCCGCTCGATGATGACGATCACGGGGGGGATGGTCGTGGGGCTCCGGCCCGCGGCGGCGGCGGAGTTCAGTTTCCTGCTGGGTGTGCCGACACTGGGAGCCGCGACGGTGTACAAGTTGTACAAGAACGTGTCCCACGCCAGCGCAAACGGGGCGCCGAATCTTTTCGAGCAGCTCGGCGTGATGTCGGTGATCGTGGGGCTGGTGGTCGCGGCGCTGTCGGCGGCGGCGGCCGTGAAGTGGCTGGTGGCGTTCCTGAACAGGCACGGCCTGACGGCGTTCGGCATTTACCGGCTGGTCCTATGCGCGGCGCTGCTGGCGCTGGTGTCGATGGGGATGGTGAACATCTCGCCCAAGGGCGCCCCTCCGGCGAAGCCGAGCGCGAAGGTGGAAAGCGGCGCTCCGGAACCGCCGATGATGCTGGTTCGCCGCGGCGGGTGATATCGCTGCCGCGCTTCTGGTGGTTATACCCTGCGGCGCCCAATGAAGACCTCGTATCCCAAAGACAAGATCAAGGTCCTGCTGCTCGAGAACGTGCACGCGGTCGGTGCCGCGGCGCTCAAGGCCGAGGGCTTCACGGTCAAGACGCTCACCAAGGCGCTGGAAGGGTCGGACCTGGTCGCGGCGGTCAAGGAAGCGCACATCCTCGGGATCCGTTCCAAGACGCAGGTGACGCGGGAGGTGCTGGAGGCGGCGCCGCACCTGCTGGCGGTGGGGTGCTTCTGCATCGGGACCAACCAGGTAAACCTGTCGCACGCGTGCGGGCGGGGTGTGCCGGTGTTCAACTCGCCGTTCACGAACACGCGGAGCGTCGCGGAGTTGACGATGGCGGAGGTGATCGCCCTGTCGCGACGGCTCTTCGAGAAGAGCACGCAACTGCACGCGGGTGTGTGGGACAAGTCCGCGGTCGGGGCGAGGGAAGTGCGGGGCAAAACGCTGGGCATCGTCGGGTATGGGCACATCGGCTCGCAGGTCTCGGTGATGGCCGAGGCGATGGGCATGAAGGTGCTGTACTACGACATCGTGCCCAAGCAGCCGCTGGGCAACGCCCGCGCGGCGCGGTCGCTCGATGAGGTGCTGGGCGCGGCGGATGTGGTCACGCTCCACGTTCCGGAGACGGCGTCCACCAAGGGCATGATCGGCCCGGCCCAACTGCGGAAGATGAAGGCGGGGGCGGCGCTCATCAACAACGCGCGGGGGACGGTGGTGAACATTCCCGCGCTGGCCGCGGCGGTGAAGGAGGGGAAACTGTCCGGCGCGGCGCTTGATGTGTTCCCGGAAGAGCCGGCGGGCCGGGGCGATTCGTTCTCGAGCGAGGTCTGCGGTCTGCCCAACGTCATCCTCACACCTCACATCGGCGGGAGCACGGAGGAAGCGCAGGAGGCGATCGGCGAGGATGTCGCGGCGAAACTGGCGAAGTTCATCAACAATGGCTCGACGACCGGGGCGGTGAACGTGCCGGAGGTGGAACTGCCCGAGCAAGGGGACCGGGCGGGGGATCATGGCCGAACGGCGACGGTCGGCGAGGCCGCGCGCCACCACCGCATCCTGCACTTCCACCGGAACGTGCCGGGCGTGCTGTCGAAGATGCACAGCGCGATCGCGGACCTCGGCGTGAACATCGTGGCCGAGCACCTGCAGACGCGCGGCGAGGTGGGGTATGTCGTGCTGGACATCGAGCCGACGGAGGGGAAGGCGATCCTGGACCGGCTGCGGAAGATGCCGGAGACGATCCGGGTGCGGATGTTGTGGTGACTGGGACCGTCCAGAAGGAGGCATGCCACCAGCGTCCGTGACGGAACCAAGCGCCAGAGCAGAGAATCGTCAAGGCGCTCAAGGTTGGCAGAGACGGGGTTAAGCATCCTGAGCCGGCGTGAAATCGCGGTTCTGGGGCTGTGGGCAAGGTTTGGAACATCTGAACAATACCGCGTGCGTGGTGTCGGATGAAACGGGCGCATGTGAACTCGAGGAGGTCAGGTGCTTGGTTGGAGGGACTTCCCCGCGGCTCACGCCGCTCTCAGGCTCAGGCTCCTCTTGATGTTGCACGCGGTCAGGGTCAGGGCGAAGTCCAGGGCGTTGCGTTCTCGGCCTCGGTACCTCACCCTCCGGTACCCGAGTTGCTGCTTGAGCATCGCCGTGGGATGCTCGACCCGGGCCCGGCCTTTGGACACCAGCCGGTTCCACCGCTCCTGCCAGTCGTAGAGCTTCTTCTGCCCGCGGTTGCGTTTGTAGCAGATGCCGTCGATCACGCCGCGCGACCGCAGCGCCTCCCGGCGTGCGCGGTCCGAGTACGCACTGTCGGCCAGCACCAGCTTGGCCTCCCGATCGGTCAGCTCATCGATGTAGTTGCTGTCGTGCTCCTTGGCCGTGCCGAAGCGGTAGTCCGTCACGATCCCCGACAGGTCCGCCGCGATGTGCCCCTTGTACCCGTGGTGCGGCACGCCGTGCTTGCTCGTGAAGCTGGCGTCCTGGTCGCGTGTGGTTGTGCCGTCGGGACGGGGCCGGCCGCGTGGGGCCTCGATGATCGTCGCATCCACCATCGTCCCCTCCTTGACCAACAGGCCCTGACGCTCGATGTGCTTCACGACCGCGTCGAAGATGACATCGTGGAGGCCGGCCTCGCGCAGGCGGGCCCGGAACTTCACGAACGTGGTCTCATCGGGCGTGGTGTCCGTGAAGGACAGCCCGACGAACTTGCGGAAGCTGATCCGGTCCTTGAGCGCCTCCTCCAGCCCGGGGTCCGACAGGTTGTTCCACTTGGCCAGCATCAGGCACTTGAGCATCAGCACCGGGCTCCAGGCCGGCCGGCCCGCCCCGGTCCCCCTGTACTCCGGCAGCTTCAGGATCGGCGCCGCCAGCTTCTCCCACGGCGTGGCCACGTCGAGCCGCTCCAGCAGCGCCCCCGACCGCGGCCCGCCCAGCTCCACCATCATCGCGTCCACAAAGCCCAGCGACTCGTTCTTCCGCATGCCCATGATCGTCTCCATGCCGCCCGATTCACCCGGCCGCATTCAGGTACGATCATTCTCGCACAACGGTTGCGCGATTGTTCAGAGATTCCGTTTGTTGTTAGAAGTCAAGATGCTCAAGGGGTCAAGGCGCTTAAGAGGAACGGACGCCGCGGCGGGGGTGGGGTCATGGGCAACCCGAAGCGTACCTGTTGAGGAAGCACTGGAAGTCGTTGGCGGTGAGGGAGGGGGAGCCGGTGGATCGGTCGCAGTTGGCGTACCCGTCACCGGTGATGAAGCGGTTCAGGAAGCACTGGAAGTCGTTTGCGGTGAGGTGGGGGGAGCCGGTGCTGTTGTCGCAGTTGGGGTAGCAGGGGACTTTGCCGATCCACAAAATGGCCTGCCGGTCGCCGTGGATGGCGTAGCCGCCGGCGTAGATCGTGTCGCCGTCTTCGTACACGGCCTGCGCGGCGGAGAAGCTGGTGTAGTGTGGGGGGAGGTACTGGTGCAAGTCGTGCCAGGCGTCGGCGGTGCCGAAGTTGATGAGGGCCCGGGAGATGCCGGGGCCGGAGATGACGCCCTGGCCGACGTGGATGCGGCCGGTGGTGGCGAAGAGGCGGGTGGTTCCTCCCGGGGGGTTGAGGTCGATGAAGCTCTCGGGCGTGCCGCGCCAGAGGGCGGCGTGAACACCGCCGACGGGGAAGACCTCGCCGACCTGGACGCCGGGCGCCATGCCGTAGACGGCGGAGCCGAGGGAGCTGAGGGTGATGCAGGTTTGCGAGGATCCGTTCCAGATCGCGGCGCGCTGGCCAATGACGGGCCAGACGACGAAGCCGCCCTGGAGGGTTCCATCGGTGGCTCGGCACAGGGAGCGGACGGCACCCGGCGGGTGGAGATCGACGAAGCTCGCGGCGGTGCCATACCAGAGGGCGGCGTGGTGCTCGTTCGAAGAGGGGAGGTACGCGAGGCCAACTTGCATGTTGCCACGAATCGCTGTTGCACCCGAGGCGTCGACACCAGCCGGGTGCAGGCTGAGGAAACTCTTAGGAGTCCCCTGCCACATGGCAGCGCCTTGGAACGTGCCCACCTGGCGATCGCCGTCCATTCCCAGCACGGACCCCACGAAAAATGACGAGAACAGCGGCATCCACCGGTCGGCGTTGCCGGCCCAGAATCCGCCCTCGCTGACAACCTGATCCCTCGTCAGATTGCCTCCCTGACGCGTGGCTGTCAAACAGGTGACCTCGGAGTAGTTTGCGTACGCCGGATGCAGCACAACGGCCGTCCATTGCTGTGCTTCGGCTGGATAAACACCCATCAGAGCTAGAGCGCTCCATGGCCAAGTTCGAGCCATGCGGGCAGTGTACCGTGAATCCGTTCCTTTTTCCAACACAATTCTTGTCGGATCGAGGGTTCTCCATCGCACCAGACTCATTTGTGTTATGCTGTTTCCACGCATTCAAGGAGTACACCATGCGACGGGCGAAGCATTCGGCGGCGTTTCTGGGCTTGTGCACTTCGGCGGTTATCGGCCAGCAGGTCACAACATGGCGGGTCGATGACCTTTCGGTGAGGCATAGGAGCGAAGTGGCGCTGGGCATCAGCCAGGTCAAGGATGATGTCATCGTCGCTTGGCACGAGCACATCACTCCGCTGTCCAATCGCGTGCATTACAACGTCTCCATGAACGGTTTGGCCTTTCGGCCCGCCGCCACGGTCGGCCCGGTGCCGCTTCCCTCAGGCGCATCGCTTGTGGCGGCGGACCCCATGGTTTGCTTCGCGGCGGATGGCACGGGGTGGGTCGGCCATATGGCCTACGACGAGGTGCCGCGCGAGCGGTTCTGGCTTTCGAGTTACCAGTCCGGGAACGCCTACGTGAATCAGGCGGAACCCGTGGCGGACCCTGGCAATTTTGTGGATAAGGGGGTGCTGGTGGCGGGGCCGCCCGCTGGTGGCGGCAGCGATGTGCTTCGCTTGGTCTACACGGTGACTAACGCGACCGTCCTGACTCGGCTGCGGGCCATAAACGATCCGCCTGCCAGCGCCTTTCCGGTCGGTCCGACGTCCGGTGGAAACTCGGGAGGCCCTAACGGTGCGGTCATCGTGCCCACAACGCTCGGCACGCGATGGGTGGTCGCGTACCACGAGCAGCTTTCATCGGGCGCGTTGATCATGCCGTCGGCAACCTGGAGTGGCAATGACGGGGCGACTTGGACCAACTCTGTGCAACCTCGAAGTTCCACAGTTCATGGCGATGGAAGTGGAAGCCAGCAAGAGGTGATTGCATGGTTCAACCCAAACGACGCCGTTGTTCCCGTCGGGGGTCCGTATGTGCTGAACACACCGTCCATCGCGAGCGATCCGAGTAATCCAAACGTGATGTACATGGCGTTTCTCGGTCGCACGCTGTCCGGAAGTGTCAACACGGCGCTCGACAACGTCGATTTGTTCATCGCCAGAAGTACCGATCGCGGGGAGAACTTCTCCGGCATCCCCGCTGGACGCGAAGTGCTACGACTTCGCGATGTTGAGGATCTTGACGATCCGCAGGGTTCGATCCAGTTCCTTCCCGCGATTGCCGTCACATCGGATGGCGCCATTCATGTCACCTACTACGTGGCGTGGAAGGAGGGCGGCCTATGGAAGTACCGCGTCAAGATGGCGTCGATGGCGGCGTTCAATTCCGATCCCGGGCCGAGCGCCGATCCTGTGTGGACCCTGAATCTGACCGGCATCTTCGACATGGAGGACAGCGTGGTCACGTACATCACATCCCAGAACCGGGTGTTCTTCGGTGATTACATCATGGCCAGCGCTCGCGGGTGCGAGGTGTGGACCGGGTACGTGAGCGCGGAGGGTCTGCCAAGCACGGGCGTGTTTGTGACAAAGGTCAACTTCTGTCTGGATGCCGATGTGAACCATGATGGGGCCTTGACCAATCTGGATCCCGCGAAGTTTGTCGAGTACTTCGCCGCGGGCGACCCGCGCGCCGACCTCAACCGGAATGCGCACACGGACACGGGCGATGTTGCCCGGTTTCTTGAGTCGTTCGCGTGCGGGTGCAATCCCCCTTGACGCTGCGGACTTTGGCTCGGTTGTGCGACGATGAGGGTTGACATTGGCCTCCAGGCTTGGGTCGGAAGCCTGCGGAGCCGAGGGCACGAGTGGGTGGCTGGTTGGTTTGGCGAGGGCAGAATGGGATCGGAGGATATGAGGCATCGCACCTTGGGCCCATCTGGTCTTGGTGGCGCACGCTTCGGAGAAGCGTGCCACCACTCACCTATCCTTCCCCGTGCTGATTCTCACTGTTCTTCAAGGCCCGGATACGGGGCGCAAGTTCGAACTGCCCGACCACGAGCCGCAACTCATCGGGCGGTCGTCCGAGGCGCTCCCGCTGACCGACAACACGGTTTCCCGCCGGCATGCGGAACTCACGCCCGATGATGGTGTGTGGTGGATCCGCGATCTGGCCAGCCAGAACGGAACGTACGTCAACGGCACGCGGATCGTCGAACGCACCCGACTCAAGCAGGGCGACCAGATCCGCACCGGCGCCACGCTCTTTGTCTTCGGGCGCGCCGAGCCGGGTGAAGAGAAGGAAGTCATCCGCCTGATGAACCCGGACTTCCTCGAGTCCGAGATCGAATCGACGATGACCAGCAACGAGGACTCGGTGATCCTGGCCGAGCCCGAGCCCCGTGCCGCGGCGGTGGACCACCTGCGGGTCATCTATCGGTTGACGACGATCACGACGCAGGCGCTGTCGCGGCAGGAACTGCTCAAGCGCGTGCTGGAACTGGTGGTGGCGGAGTTCAAGCCCGAGCGCGGGTTCATCCTGCTTGGCAGCGGGGTGGGCGAGGATTCGCTCCGCCCGGCGGTGGTGAAGTACAAGACGCCGCCCAAGGACAAGGAAGAGGCGCAGTTCAACGTCTCGCGGACGATCCTGCAGCACGCGGTGCAGAATGCGGAGGGCGTGCTGTCCACGAATGCGATGAGCGATCCCCGCTTCGCCGCGGGCGACAGCGTGCAGCGGATGCGGATCCGGTCGGCGATCTGCTCGCCCATCCGGTACCGCGAGCGGACGTTCGGGGCGATTTACGTCGACTCCTCCATCGCGAACTACACGTTCACATCGGAGCAACTCGCGCTCATGAACGCGATCGGCCAGCACACGGGCCTCGCGCTGGCCAACGCCGATCTGTACATGCAGAAGCTCCAGACCGAGCGCCTCGCGGCCATCGGCGAGACGGTCGCGAGCCTGTCGCACGCGATCAAGAACATCCTGCAGGGGCTTCGCGGCGGGGCGGACGTGGTGGAGATGGGGCTGAAGAAAGACGACCTCAAGATCGCCAAGGGCGGGTGGGACATCCTCAAGCGGAACCTCGACCGCATTGTCAGCCTCACGCTGAACATGCTCGCGTTCAGCCGACAGAGGCAGATCGAGCTGGAGCTTACCCCAGTCGCCAAGCTCATCGAGGACTGTGCGCAGCTGATGGAGGGCCAGTGCACGACGCGCGGGGTCGCGCTGATCGTCGACACCGAGAGCGACCTTCCCCCCGTGCCGATGGATGCGCCGCTGATGCACCAGGCGATCATGAACCTGCTGACCAACGCGGTCGAGGCGGTGCCGCAGGGGCGGGGGGCGATCACGGTCCGTGCGAACTACTTCGGGGCCAACCAGCGGGGCGACGGCTCGCCCGCGGCGCTGGAGATCGCCGTGATCGACAACGGTCCGGGGATTTCCAAGGACCGCATGTCCCGGCTGTTCGAGCCCTTCCAGACCACGAAGGGAACCAAGGGCACAGGCCTCGGGCTCGCGGTGACCAAGCGCGTCGTTGAAGAGCACCGAGGACGGATTCGCGTGGAGTCCACCGAGGGGCAGGGGGCGACGTTCCGGATTATCCTGCCGGCGGACACGGGGAAGGTGATCGACCCGTCCGAGACGGCCCACTCCCGACCCGGCGCGGCGGACTTCGAGTAGCCACACACTTGGAGTGGTTCGCCGTCCCGCGTGTTCGCTCTGGCTCGTACCCATGGATTACCTGCTCGTTTCCATCACGGCGCTCCTGGCCGCGGGCCTCACGTTCTTCTCCGGCTTCGGCCTGGGCACGATCCTGATGCCGGCGTTCGCCCTGTTCTTCCCGATCGAAGTCGCGATCGCCGCGACCGCGGTGGTACACCTTGCCAACAACCTCTTCAAGCTCGCGCTGGTTGGAAGGCAGGCGCACTGGCCGACGGTCTGGCGCTACGGCATCACGGCGGCGCTGGCGGCGGCCGCGGGGGCGCTGACCCTGGAGTGGCTCGGCGCGCCCCGGGCGCTGGCGGTGTACACGATCGGCGAGCGCGAGTGCCGGGTGACGGCCGTGAAGGTGGTTATCGCGGTGGTCATCGCCGCGTTCGCGCTGCTGGAGATGTCGCGGGGCTTCGAGCGGGCGACGTTTCGTCCGCGCTGGGTGTGGCTGGGCGGGCTGGTGTCGGGGTACTTCGGCGGCTTGTCGGGGCACCAGGGGGCGCTGCGGTCTGCGTTTCTGCTGAGGCTCGGCCTGAGCAAGGAACAGTTCATCGGGACGCGCGTGGTGGGGGCGGTGATCGTTGATGTGTCGCGCGTGTCGGTGTACGCCATCGCCGCGGCGATGTCGGCCCGTGCCGGCGGCGGGGCTGTTCAGGCGCTGGGTGAGGGAGGCCGCTGGGGGCTGGTGGTCGCCGCGACCGTGTGCGCGTTTGTCGGGTCCTTCGTGGGCACGCGTCTGGTCAAGTCGATCACGATGACGGGACTTCGACGGTTCGTCGGAGGGATGCTGCTCGTGCTCGCCGCCGCGATCGGCGTCGGTTTGGTATAGGTAACTCCCGAGGGTCCCTTCGCGCTGCCGCGACCGCCGGACTATTCACTATGCTTGACGCCTTTGCCGGGGCCCAGCGAGGCTGAAATCTGCGAACCTCCACGCCAAAGAACCGATCGAAGAGCGACCGCCATGCGCGCCCGGGCAACCGTCGCGCGCCGGAGCCCCGGATGTCCACGACCGCTGTCGTCCCCCGTTCCAGCAAGCACGGGTACCGATTCCTCCGCGAGTTCATCACGCAGCCCTTTGTCATCGGCGCCGTGGCGCCGAGTTCGAAGCGGCTGGCCCGGAAGATGGTCGAGGGCGTGGACTTCACCGCGGCGAACGCGATCGTTGAGTTCGGGCCGGGCACGGGCGCGTTCACGACCAAGATCCTGCGCCGGCTCTCGCCGAGTTGCCGCTACTTCGCGATCGAGTTGAACCCCACGATGGCGGACCTGTGGCGCGAGCGTCACCCGGGCCGGACACTCCACCAGGGGAGCGTCGAGCACGTGGACCAGTTCTGTGCCCGCGAGGGAATCGAGCAGGTGGATGTGATCTTCAGCGGCCTGCCGTGGGCGTCGTTTGATGATCGGCTTCAGGAGGCGACGCTGGCGGCCAGCCTCCGCGTGCTCAAGCCCGGCGGGCAGTTGATCACGTTCGGGTATCGCGTCGGCACGATGCTTCCCAAGGGCCGGCGCTTCTACCGGCGGTTGCCGAAGTTCTTCTCGCGCGTGGAGCGCAGCGAGTACGTCTGGCGGAATATTCCGCCGGCGTTTGTGGTGCGCTGCACGAAGTAGCGTCAGGCTTTCTTGATCACCGGCAACGCCTTGTACGTCCCATCGAGAATCTTCCTCGGGTCGGCTTTCAGCCATCCTTCGAGAATCCCCGCGTACACGCTGCGGAAGTCGATACGGTGCTTCAGGTCGCCGTCGTCGAGGTCGGTCAGCGACGGGTGATCGCCGATCACGCCGGGGCGGACCATCGGGCCAAAGAGGAACATGGGCGCGGCGGTGCCGTGGTCGGTTCCCTGGCTGGCGTTCTGGGCGACGCGCCGGCCGAACTCGCTGAAGGACATGGTGAGCACGCGCCGGTCGTTCTCCTGCGCCTTGAGGTCCGCGTAGAACGCCTTGATCGCCTGCGAGAGTTGCCCGAGCAGGTTCGCGTGCCGGCCGTTCTGCCCGCCCTGCTGCGCGTGGGTGTCGAAGCCGCCGTGCTGGACGTAGTACACCCGCGTCGGCAGGCCGGCGCGGATCATGCTTCCCACGAGCTGGAGCTGCTGCCCGATTCCCGTGCCCGGGTACTGCACCAGCGGGCGCTGACGCACGGCCTTGCGGATCAGGTCGCTGGACACCTGCGCATCGAGCGCGGTCCGCATCAGGAACGCCGCGTTGGAGTTGTCGCCCTCGGGCGCCTGCCGCGACTCCAGTTTGTGGTACGGGTCCGACAGGGCCTTGTGCACATCCTGCCCGACCCATCGGAAGAGGTCTTCGGATTCGAACGCGATCGGCTTGATGGCCTGGCCCTGCATCGCCAGGGGCGCCGTGCGACCGATGGCGATTCCCGGCTGGTTGGACACGCTCGCGGCCCCGGGCTTGCCGTTCTTCTCCGGCGTGCCGCTCTCCCCCTTTCCGTAGCCGCAGCATTCGGAGTCGAAGTACCGACCGAGCCAGCCGTTGCCGGTGGCGCTGGTGTCGGCCGTGTGCCAGATGTCCATGCTCTTGAAGTGGGAGCGGTTGGGGTTGGGGTAGCCAACGCCCTGGATCACCGACGCCATCCCGTTGTCGTAGAGCTCCTTGATTCCCGCCAGTTGCGGGTGAAGCCCAACGCCCGAGTCGCCGAGTTTCAGCACGTTGTTGGCCGCGATACCGATCCCCGGGCGCAGGCGGTAGTACTGGTCCATCGAGAAGGGAACGACCGTGTTCAAGCCGTCGTTGCCCCCCGAGAGTTGCACGACGACGAGGATGTGGTCCTCCGGCACGCCGGGCATCGATGACAGGCCGAGCGAGGGCATCATCGCCAGGGCCGAGCGGTTCAGGAACGCGGGCAACGTGGCCGCGGCCGAGGCCATGACCAGGCTCGTGGAGAGGAACTGGCGGCGGGTGAAGGCGGGCTGGCGATCGATGTTCATGGGTGGCTCGCGGAACGGGGTGCGTGGCGGCGGTTCAGCACAACTGGTACTCGGGCATGGCGGTGATGAGCAGGAGCATGCCCGTCACCAGGTCGGGCGTGACACCGGTGTTCAGGGACCGGGCGAAGTCGGAGAGGATGCTCCGGGCGCTCTCGGGCGCGGATCCAAGTGTGAGTTTCAGGAGGTACTCGGCGACCTTCGCCGGATCCTTCTCTGCGCCAGGGCTGGCCTTGGCCAGTTCCGACAGCAGCGGCATGGGGTCGTAGCGTTCATCGGTCTTGGCCAGGGGGTCGTACCCCTGGGCCCGCTTGCCGGTGAGGAGGAACGCCAGGATGTTCTGGCGGACGTAGAGCGTGCCCGTGTTGATCCACGAACGCCCGCCGTCCCATCCCTTGACGCTCGGGGGCATGAACAGGTTCTGGCCCATGAGGTCGCACGCATCGTTGAGCGCCGAGAGCGAGCGGACGGGCGTGTTGAGCGATCGCATGGCGCCGACCACGAGCTGCACCGGGGACTTGATCTGCTGGTTCCGGATCCGGTCGTCGTAGAAGTGCTCGGACAGGAACATCCGGCGCAGGGTGGGCCGGAGCGCGTAGTCGCTGGAGCGCAGGACCGAGGCGAGGTCCGCGATCGCGGACCGGGCGACCGGATCGAGCGTGCGGTCGTTGTCGGTGGCCTCCAGGGGCGGGATATCCGCGACAAAGAACGCATAGAGCTTCCGAGCCACAAACCGCGCGCACGCCTTCTGCGCGAGGATGGCCTTGACGAAGCCATCGCCGTCGAGGTTCCCGCTCACACCCAGGATCGTCTTGCCCCCGTTGTCGTGGTTGTTCCGCTGGAACGTGAACTCATCATCGGTGAACGTGTAGCCCGTGAGCGCCCGCGCGCCCTCCTTGATGTCGCGCTCGGTGTAGTTCCCGATCCCGAGGCTGAAGAGTTCCATGATCTCCCGCGCCAGGTTCTCGTTGGGCCGGTTGCGCCGCGACTCGTTGTTGTTCAGGAACCGGAGCATCGCCGGGTCGCGGATGATCCCGTGGAGCAGGTCCGCGAAGCTCCCCACCGCGTTCGCGCGGAACATCATGTTCTGCATGAACATGTGGTAGCTGTTCTCGACGCCGCGGAACGCCGTCGCGAAGTGGCCGTGCCAGAAGAGCGTCATCTTCTCCTCGAGCGGGCGGGGCGTCTCGATCATCCGACCGAGCCACCACTTCTGCATCTCGCGGGCCTGCAGGCGGTCGCGGTTCTCCCGCTCCTGCTGCATCACCTGGATCCGGGCGAGGGCTTCCTGGTTCTGGCTCTGCCGGGCCCGCCGGATCTCCGCCTGCTCATCCGGCGTCGGGGGACGGATGATGTTCCGGTCGAACTGGTCCGCTCGGACCGCCTCGAAGGGCGCCTTGTCGGTGTCGAGCAGGTAATCCACGGACCGTTCCGGCCCCCAGCTCAAGAGCGTCTGAATCTGGTTGGGCGTGCCGCCAAAGCCCGCCCGCCACAGCAGGTGCCGCGCCTGGTTGTAGCCGAACGAGGCCGCCTTGATCGGTGTCATCGACGCCGTGGTGCGGCCCGATCGGCCGGGCTCCGCCTTGGTCGGCGCTTCGGGCTGCGTGGGCATGGTTTCTCTCCAGTCAGCGACCGCAGGTTCAACGAACCTCCCCATCGGCCATTGCCCGCCCATTGTGCCGCAAACCGCCGCTTTCGCCAAGCGTTATTGGTCCGGTTTCATGCCGCGGCCCGCGCCTGGTCAAGCCGCAACAGCCGCCGGGTCCACACGAACCCCAGCACGGCCAATGCCAGCAACAGCGCTCCGTTGGCCTGGTGGGCGGTCCGTATGAGGGCCTGCCCTGGTTCGGTGGCCTTCGGCTCGCCCCCGGCCACCAGGAAGGCGATCCAGCCCAACACGAACTGGACGGCGACCACGGCCACCACCCAGGCGCCGGTCCGGCGCAGCACCGGCCCGATGCCGCCGTGTTCCCCCCTGACCGCCCGGGCGCAGAACGCCGCCATGATGGCGAGCAGGACGACGACAATCGAAAACCCGATGTGCGCCATCAGCGAGTGGTTGTCCCGGTAATGCCGGTACATCGCGCCGAAGATCAGTTGCAGGATCGTCGCGTGCAGGAATCCGGTGGTCATGAATCGAAGACGCCGGCTCTTGTCAACCGCCTCGCTCGCCTTCGCGGCTTTGAACGTCGGGGACAGGATCGCCGCCATGGCGACGATCAGCCCGAAGGTGACCTGGCCCAGTACGCCATGAAGCATGGCCAGGAACCGGCTGTTCTCGTTGACGCGATAGCCCCCGATCACGCCCTGAGCAATGACCAGGCCGAGCACGATCCCGGCAATGACCTTGACCCAGGTTCGCTTCTCCGTGGCGAACGTCCAGATCAGCAGGGTGATGGAAGCCAGTCCGACCAGCGTGCCGAACAGTCGGTGCGTGTGTTCGAGGAAAATGTCTGAGGCGGCCCCGGAGAGCGGGTACAGGAACATGTTGGCGCCATAGGTCCGCGGCCAGTCCGGGACGGCCATGCCCGATCCCGTGCTGGTAACCAGCCCACCGATGAACAGCAGGACGGCGACGATGAAGGAGGTCACGGCGCCGTGCCGTGCCAGCCAGTCCGGGTTGCGGTCTGCCTTCTGCGCGGGCAGCAACCGGCTGACGAAGAACCCCAGTGCCCCGATGAAACCCCCAAGTGCAATGAAGCCGAGGGCAATCAAGGCAGCGTTCGGCTTGACCGCTCCCGCCTGGTTCTCCGCCGCGGGTTCGACGAGCTTGCTGCCCAGGAGAAGAAGACCGAGGAGCGCCGAAGTCAAGTTGCCGCAGATACTTGCGAGCAATCCGCCCGAGGTCTTGCCGCCCGCCATGATGGTCGCCGCGACGAGCCACAACGCCAGCACGATCAAAGTTTGAGCCTGCCCGGATAGCCCGACCCACGGCAGGTGGGTGATGAACCACGAGGTCCAGATGACCAGGGCCAGGGCAAAGCCTGTTGTAACTGACTGTCCCAGGACACGTTGCATCGCTGGACCTCCGTTTATGTTTGGGTTTTGAGCGGATACGGACTCCTTCGCCGCGCGTTGCGAGGATCGAGGAGTGGAGGGGTCCGATGGCGGCACGGTGGACATGATTCGCCCCTGCGCGGCGGAAGGGCCGATTGGGTATCTTGTGCGGTCGAACAGTAAAGGAGCTTGACAGCCGGGGTCAAACTTGCACAAATTGCGGCCTCACAGGAATCCGGGGGGCGGAGATGCCTACGCTGGCCGTTCCGGCAGGACAGGAGTATGCGCGTGTTATTTGGGAAGTGGATGAACAGTCTGCCCACGTTCGGCGCGCTGGCGGCCTTTGGCGGCCTGTGCGCGGTGGTCGGGGGCTTCTGGTACTACGCGACACCCAAGTACTGGCGCGTCGGCTACATGCCGATCCAGCCGGGGACGGGGTTCAACCACCAGCTCCACGCCGGGAAGCTGGGGATCGACTGCCGGTACTGCCACACCAACGTGGAGACGTCCCCCGAGGCGAACATCCCGAGCGTGTCGACGTGCTACGGCTGCCACGCGGAGACGCACGTGTCCTCGCAGATCGTGCCGGACGCGAAGGTGCAGTTCGTCCGCGACGCCTACGCGAAGAACGACTCGATTGAGTGGCGCCGGGTGCACAAGGTGCCGGACTATGTCCGCAACTTCCCGCACAACGTCCACATCAACGCGGGCGTGAGCTGCTTCTCCTGCCACGGGCAGATCATGGGGATGCCGATCGTGGCGCAGACCCAGCCCATGAGCATGGGCTGGTGCCTCGACTGCCACCGGGAAATGGGCGTGAATCCGCAGAACCGGATCGTGCCCCAGGACAAGGTGACGAGCCTGCACGAGGTGCAGCAGCACTTCACGCTGCTGGCCGGGGGGAAGGCGGGGGAGAGCCCGTTCAAGGGCTTTGACGCGTCGAAGGTCGTGGAGGCGCTCAAGCTCGCGCCCCCGGAAAACTGCGGAGCCTGCCACTACTAGCCGTCGGAGCGTCGGCGGGGGGCGCGACGCGGGAAGCACAACGATGAGTGATCAATGCCCGTCATCGGTGAAGGAAGCCAAGCCCGGAAAGGCCGCGCTCGCCGCGACCACGCGTGACCTGCCCCGCCTGGCGGGGACCAACGCCCGCGTGTGGCGCAGCCTCGACGAGGTCGCGGACACGGGCGAGTTCCGGGACTGGATCGAGCGTGAGTTCCCGCGCGGCGCGTCGGAGTTCAACGACCAGTCGTCCCGGCGCACGTTCCTGAAGATCATGGGCGCTTCGGTCGCCCTGGCCGGGGCCGCGACGCTCCCGGGCTGCCGTCGGCCGGACCACAAGATCATGCCGTACTCGGCCAAGGCGCCGGAGGACACGATCCCCGGCAAGCCCACGCTCTACGCGACGGCCATGCCGATCCCCGGGGGCGGGGCCGAGGGCCTGCTGGTCGAGACGCACGAGGGCCGCCCCACGAAGGTCGAGGGCAACCCGCTCCACCCCAACAACCGGGGCAAGAGCACGGTCTGGTCGCAGGCCGGCGTGCTGGACCTCTACGACCCGGACCGCCTCAAGTTCCCCACCTACCGCCCCCGCCCGGGGGACGACCGCCTGGCCAGTTGGGACGACTTCAAGGTCTGGTCCAAGGACCACCTGCAGACGTTCGATTCGACCCGTGGCAAGGGCCTGGCCTTCCTCGTGCAGAAGCGCACGAGCCCCAGCCTCGACTTTGTCCGTGACCGGATCAAGACGCGGTTCCCGCAGGCCATGTGGGTTCCCTACAGCGCTGCGGACAGCGACGGCGCCGCCCGCGGAACGCAGGCCGCCTTCGGCGGTCCGATGCGCGATGTGCTGACCATGTCCGGATCGGGCAAGGTCGCGGCGAAGGTGATTGTTTCGCTCGACCGCGACTTCCTGGAACAGACCGATCCCGCGTGCCTGCCCAACAGCCGCGAGTTCGCGGCGACGCGGCGCTCGCTCACGGTCAAGGACGAGATGAGCCGCCTGTACGTCGTCGAGTCGACGTACTCCATCACCGGGGCCGCGGCGGACCACCGCCTGCGCCTGGCTCCCTCCCGGATCCCGGCGTTCGCCGTCATGCTGGCGCGGGCCGTGCTGGAGAACGAGAAGGTCCGCGGGAACCCGGACGCCGGCACCCTGGCGCAGGCGGTTCGCGAGGTGGCCACCCCGGTGGGCGAGGACATCCCGCAGAAGTTCGTGGACGCCGTCGCCGAGGACCTGATCGCTGAATCGGACGGGCACGGCGGTTCCCGCACGCGGACGGGCGAGACCCTCATCCTGGCCGGCCCATCGCAGCCGCCGGCGGTGCACGCGTTGTGCCACGCCCTGAACGCGGTCCTGGGCAACATCGGCAAGACGGTTCGGTACGTGCCGATGCGGGCCGACGAGGCCGCGTCGAGCGCGGAGGGGATCCGGGCGCTGGCGGGCGCGATGGCGGCGCACGAGGTCAAGACGCTCGTCTGCGTGAACGTGAACCCGGTGTACGATGCGCCGGCGGACCTGGACTTCGCGAAGCACTTCGGTCATTGCACGACGGTCTGCCTCTCGGTGGAGAACACGGAGACCGCGGCCGCGGCGAACTGGTCGCTCAACGGGGCTCACTTTCTCGAGTCGTGGGGCGATGCGGAATCGTGGGACGGCACGGTCGCGCCGATCCAGCCGATGATCGCGCCGCTGTACGACCCGGCCCGGAGTGATATCGAGTTCCTCGCGATCCTGGCCGACCCGGAGGCGGCGATCGTGAAGTCCACGCCGCCGGTGACCGGGGATGCGACGGCGCCCGCGCCGCCAAAGGCGCAGCGTGCGGACGACGGGCACCGCATCGTGCAGGAAGCGTGGCGGGTGGCGATCGGCGGGGGCATCGGCGCCGCCGCGTTCGAGAAGAAGTGGCGTCGGGCCCTGCACGACGGCGTGGTGGCCGATCTGGCCAAAGCGCCGGCGACACCGAAGCTCAACGCCGGGGCGGTCGCGGCCGAGGTGTCGAAGCTTTCCCTCGGCGCACCTCCGACGGAGCAGTCGCTGGATGTCGCCTTTGTGGTGGGTCGCACGCACGACGGGCGGTACGCGAACAACGCATGGGTGCAGGAACTGCCGCAGACCGGCACGCGCGTGGTGTGGGACAATCCGGCGCTGATGAGCCCGAAGACCGCGGAGAAGCTGGGCCTGGCGCCGCAGCGGTTCTCGAGCGAGAAGGGCGGCGCGGAAGACATCTACACGCAGAAGTACCCGGAGGCCCGCGTGGCCAAGTTCACGCTGGGCGGGCGGAGCGTGGATGTCGCGGTGTGGATCATGCCCGGCATGGCGGACAACACGGTGATCTTCCAGCTCGGGTACGGGCGGCAGCACGCCGGGCGCGTCGGCGATGGCGTCGGATTCAACGTGAACCCGATCCGGACGACCGAGGCCCGCTGGATGTCCCGCGGCGCGACGGCGACCAAGGTCGCCCGCACGTACCCGATCTCCAGCACGCAGAACCACTGGTCGCTCGAGGGCCGGACGGCGCTGCTGCGGCAGGTGGACCTCGTCGCCTGGCAGAAGTACGGCGCGGAGCCTCCGGTGGAGGAACGTGACCGCCTGTACGGCACGACCAAGAAGCTCAACTTCGCGGAACGCGTCAGCCATGGCGAGCTGACGCACACGCCCCCCAACCTCAACATCTACCCCCATCCCTACAACAAGGGCGAGCCCAAGCCCGGCGAGAAGTACATGGACGGCCGCGGCCTGACGCCCGAGCCGGGTTCGGAGTACGCCAAGGGTCCGCAGTGGGGCATGTCGATCGACTTGTCGACGTGCACGGGCTGCGGCGCGTGCACAACGGCCTGCCAGGCGGAGAACAACATCCCCGTCATCGGCAAGAAGGAGGTCGCCAAGGGCCGCGAAATGTCGTGGATCCGCGTCGACCGGTACTTCGTGAGCGACGACCACGGCGAGCTTGGCAACATCAACGAGCCGACGCAGATGCTC
>JAHBXE010000017.1 GCA_019636625.1 Phycisphaeraceae bacterium | reverse complement strand
ATTTGCCTCGAAGGGGATGGTGCCACGGCGTTGTTTAGTCCTGAAGTCGGACGGTGGACGGTGATCGAACATCCTCGATGAAAACACCGGGGAACGAAGGGAGCGGAGGGAGCGCGGAATCCCGGGCCCCCGCCAGCCAAGCGTACTCACGCAGGCCTGGCGGGTGAGGGATTCGAGCACCCGGAGCGATCAAGGAGTCGGCGTTAAATGGTACGTTTCGCTTTACTCATGGGGACCGCCGCGGTCTTGCTCTTTGCCGCGTCGGCCAAGCTCGCGAGCGTGGTGGCGCTGGGGACCATGACTTACTGGGTCGTCGGCCAGATCTTGGTTGAGGCGTTCCTCGCCTGCTGGCTCGTGACCGGCAAAAGGGAATGGTTGGCCGTTCGCGTTGCGTGCCTTTGCTTCGGTGTGTTTCTGATCGCTGCGATCGGCATGGGGGTGGCGGGTTCATCATCCTGCGGCTGCTTCGGCGCCTTGAAATCGAATCCATGGGGAACCGCGTCGTTGGACCTTGTTGTCATTTCAGGGCTCGCGTTTCTCATCGCGAAGGAACGTGAACTCCAGCCATCGTCGCGCCCAGGCATGGTCATCCGAGGAGTCGGAGGGGCCCTATTGGTGACCGGCGCCGCGGGGGTCTTTATTCTCACTTCTCCGTTGCGGTTGGATGCAACCGGGCTCGCGGAGGCTCGCCCCGGGGCGGTCATCTTTATCGATCCCACTCAATGGATCGGAAAACGCTGTCCGCTTCTGGAGCATATAGGCGTGAGTGCCAATCTCGATCACGGGGAATGGAAGCTCGTCTTGTTTCACCACGACTGCCCGGATTGCCAGCAGGTCGTCGAAAAATATCACGACGACTCATCCCGAGTCGCATTCCTGGAGATTCCGCCTCATGGCGATCGCAAGGAGTCCGAACGCGCTCACGGTGTTTGGGGCAAGCTCGACGACGGCAGGAATTGGTTTGCAGAGACCCCGATGGTAATAGAACTGCGCGACGGTGTCGTTACCGGCGTTCAGGATCGACGCCGATTGCGGGCAGCGGGACTCTTCGCGTCGAACGACGTGACCAATCGCCCCCCTCGTCGATAAGGAGAAGGTTTCCATGAGTCGCCCGCGGAGTGGGGTTACCCTCGTCGAAGTTTGTGTTGTCATCGCCATTTTAGGCTTGCTGGCGTGTCTCGTACTTCCCGCGGTCCAGATGGTTCGGGAACGCGCCCGGCAAAGTCAATGCAGGAACAACCTCCGCCAGTTTGGTTTGGCCTTTGCCTCGGCTTTGGGTCAGCAGGGGAGGTATCCCTCCAGCTTGACGGTGACGATACGTGGTCCGCTATTGGGTGAATCCGAATGGAACGTGCATACGTACTTGGCCGAACTGCTTCCATGCCTCGATGAGCGACTCGCGGACGAATATGACACTCGGGTTTATTTCGGCGCCGGGGAGAATACGACCGCGATAGCACGGGTATTGTCGATGGGGCTTTGTCCCTCGAGTCCCTCGCGAGAGATGGTTCCACCGATCGAGTTTCTGCCGTCCGCGGAGTTCACTCGATCCGTGCGAGAGAATAGTCTTTTTGCAAAAGTTGGGACCGTCCTCGGAAACAATCTGGATAAACGATATCAGACGACCATTCGGGGGGCTCAGATGGATTACACCATCCCCCTATCAGCGCATGGCTGGCTTGCTCGTCGATATGGATATGACGTTCCATCATCCGACCCATTCGGCTTACGGAGCATGTTCCCGGTTCCGATCGACAACGTCGATCACGTCCGGCGAGAAATCGAGAGGATCTTGTTTCAGCGGAGCGAGGCGCGCTTTCGCCGAGGGCTGCGCACTTCCGATATCCTTGACGGAACATCGCGAACGTTCATGATGACGGAGGTTGCCGGGAGACCTCTCGAGTGGTCGCATCGCGGACAGATCGGTGATGGCAAACCGCTACAGGGGGCGTGGGCCGACCCGCGTGGATTGCTGGAGATTGGCGGTAGTGTCAATGACAAGAACCAACTCTGCTTGATGCAATGTTCCAACAACAAGGAGATATTCAGTTTCCACGGCGACGTGGTGCACTTTCTCTTTGCCGATGGCCATGTCGATTCATTAAGCCGAATGGTCGATCCAAGATTAATCTTGAGTTTAATGACGCCGAACAAAGGTGAAAAGCAACCGGAGTAGGTTTATTGCCTCTTGGTTAGCCCGCAAGGGACGCGGGGCGGGGGAACCGCGGCTCACGTTGCTCGGCCGGGCTTCGATCCACGGGTCTGGCGGCAAGTCGGCACCACTACTCTCGTTGCCGGCGCCGCGTGCCACGGTGGCCCGTCTTGCTACGTCTGCACCCATCCGTTCAGATCTCACTTTGCGTGTTCCGCCGACCGTAACCGTCTCCCCAACCAAATTTGGCGAGGTATTCGATACGTCGCCGCGGGGACTGGCCGAGAGCTCTGGGGTTGGGGTGGGTAGTCAATGTCTTGGCGGGACACCCTTGCGAACTGGGCGACAAAAGGGAAAAACGACCCTTGATCGCCTTCGGGCCGCACTTCCCGACATCGGGAAGGTATCCATAAGTCCTGGATTCGGCAGGAGCTGGGGTACTAGGATTCGAACCTAGACTAACTGATCCAGAGTCAGTCGTGCTACCGTTACACCAATCCCCTAACGGCCTAATGCTAGTCGCCCCGCGACGCCGGACAAGCTGACGGGTTTCGCCCCACTTTCCAAGCCAAATCCGCTATCCCTTGCCCGCCTGTAGATGGGCGGACTGGACCACCTCGCCGGTTCCTCCGCACCGATCCCGCTGGCACCGATGCAGCAATCCATCCCCGACAGCCACTTTCGAATAACCACTCCTGGCGAGCGGCCGAACACATCGCTGTCGCACGCAACCCTTCCGCCCTGCGATGGAGCGACGGACGGTTTGATCGTGAATATTCACCCAATGGCCCAGTGCGCGAACGCCGAGGCGAACTCGCCGCCTTGCCTATTCCGCCCGGTCCGACCCGCGCTCCACGGCCTCGATCGCCTTCATCACATCGCGGCAGATCGGGAACACCCGGTCCAGCCTCGTCAGCTTGAACAGGTACTCCACGTTCGATGAGGCATTGACCAGCGCGATCCGCCCGCCCGCTTCCTTGAGCGTCGTCAGCAGCTCCACCAGAACGCCAACGCACATGGAGTCCATGTACTGCACGTTCTGAAGGTCGAGCACCACGTGCCGCACACCCGCAGGCGCGGCATCATCCCCCGACTCCGCCCTGCCCTTTGAGTAGATCTGCTCGCACAACTCCGCCGCGAGTTCGCCCGCATCCGGCCCTGTCAGCGTCGAGACCGTCGGCGTTCCCACCAGCGTCTGACCCAGCCGGTCGTACGTCGCCAGCGTCACCGGCCTTGCCGGCATGCCCGCTGGCGGCTTGGGGAATCCAAAGTCCGGCCCACCCATGCCGAGCTCGGGGCTCGATCCGCTGGGCTGCTCCGACTCACGCCTGAACTTGCCAAACATCGTTCATCCTGTTCCGGGCCAGAAGGCCCGCACGCGGGGGACACTCACCGCCTCAGGACTTCCACCGGAGCACGTTCGACGAAGGCTGTGCCTTGGGCATCGGCTGCGCCCGCCCATAGGGCGAGCCCGAAGGGCTCGGCGCCGAGGCCGGAGCCGCTGGAGCGGCAACGGGTGCCGCCGGCGTCGGCGTTGCCACCGGGGTCGGCGTGTGCGTCCGCTTCTCCCTGGCCTCATCGATCGAGCGATCAAGTTTGTTCAGGATCGCCCGTACCTGGTTCAGTGTTCGGTCCGAAGTGCTCATCGTCGAAGCTCCATCCTCGTACCGCCGCTATCGGTCTTCCCCCCCCTCCACTTGCCGGCCCCATGACTTCCTCCCCAACACCGCCGAAAGCCGTAACGCCTGTACCGTTTGGCGACCCGGCGCCAACTCGTTACCCTGTGGCCTTCCGCCCCCTCCTTTTGCTGCCCATTGCCAGATCCATGGCTGAAGTCACCCTCAAAGGCATCTCCAAGACCTACCCCGGCACCCGTGCCTCCGGGCCGGTTCTGGCTGTGGATAACCTCTCCCTTTCCATTGCTGACGGCGAGTTTGTCGTCCTCGTCGGCCCCTCGGGCTGCGGCAAGACCACCACCCTGCGCATGGTTGCTGGACTTGAAGATGTCGCCTCCGGCGAGATCGTCATCGGCGGTCGCACCGTCAATAACGTCCACCCCCGCGACCGCGACATCGCGATGGTGTTCCAGAACTACGCCCTCTACCCGCACATGACCGTGCGCAAAAACATGGCCTTTGCCCTCAAGATGCGCAAGGTGCCGAAGGCCGAGATCGACCGCCGCGTCGAACACACCGCCCGCATCCTCGGCCTCGATAACCTCCTCGACCGCAAACCGCGAGAGCTCTCCGGCGGCCAGCGCCAACGCGTCGCCCTCGGGCGCGCCATCGTCCGCGAGCCAAAGGCCTTTCTCTTCGATGAACCGTTATCCAACCTCGACGCCAAGCTCCGCGTTTCCACCCGCGCCGAACTCAAGGCCCTCCACCAGCGCCTCAAAACAACCACTATTTATGTCACCCACGACCAGGAGGAGGCCATGACCCTCGGCGACCGCATCGTCGTCATGGCCGGTGGACGTATCCAGCAGGAAGGCCCACCTCTCGAGGTTTATCGCCGCCCCGCCAACCGCTTCGTGGCCTCGTTTATCGGGACCCCTCCGATGAACTTCCTCAGCGGACAGCTCGCCGATCTCCCGTCGGGCCTTATCTATAAGGAAGCTTCAGGCGTCTCCATCCCTCTCCCTGATGCGCCCGCCGCGCTCCGTGCCTCTGCCAACCGCCCGATGGTCATGGGCATCCGCCCTCAGGGCTTTACGCTCACAAACTCTTCCTCTGGCATCCCCCTTACCGTGAACATCGTCGAACCCCTTGGGGACAGTCTCGACCTTTCCTGCTCCACCGACGGCGGCACATCCATCATCGCCCGCATCCCCGCCCGATCCACCATCACCCCACCCGCCTCCGGTGCTTCGGCCCACTTCGCAATCGACCCCTCCCACTGCCACTTCTTCGAGCCCGGCGACTTCGGCGCCCGCATCGCATGATCCTGCTTGCTGTCATCCTCGCATCCCTCGCCCGACCCGTGCCGCAGGATGGGCCCCCTGCGCCCGACCAACCCACCCCCGCAACACCAGCCGCCCGGGCCCCGGCGACGGCGACTTTGCCACCCCAGCCCCTCAAGCTCCCCACCGCCCGGTTTCACATTCTCAAGATCACCGGCGATCTCGACTCTGACCTTTTTCTCCGGACCATCCTGACCGAACTCGACTCGCTTCGATCCCTGCCCCTGGTCGTCCTCGAGCTTGACGGCAATCGCGCCCGACCGGATCTCACCGCCCGTCTGGGCCAGCGGCTGGCCACCGAGTCTCCACCCATCGCTCTGTTCCTGAAAGACTCCGTCGACAAGCGCGTCGCCCTCCCCTATGCCCTGCTCTCTGGGTTCACACCCCACTGCTACATCGATCCCGCGACCCGCATCGAGTCCGACGATCCCCTCCGCCACCTCGCCCCTTCCGACCTCAACTGGGACTCCATCGATCAGGACCTCTCCGGCGCTCTCTGGCGGAAGCTCACTTCCCTCGACGCCGACCAGTCGCTCCCGCTCCTTCTCCTTGCACCCACTGCCGACACTTTCGCCGTCCCGATCCGCGCGGGTGAACCGTGGAAGCTCTCCTCCTCCATACCCGCCGCGGGGCAAGCCGGTCCCCAGCCCCGCCAGATCATCTGGAAAGACCCCGTCCGCATCTCGATCGATGCCCAGACGGCCGTTGGTCTGCGGCTCTGTTCCGGCGAAGCCCGAAGCATGGCCCCCATTCTCACCGCCGCCGGCCTCTCCCCACGCTCCTCATCCTCCCGGCGGACGCTCGAATCCAGCCTGCCCGCGGCCCGCGCCCTGCTCACTCGCCTCCTCGACGAGTCCAAACTCGCGCTCCGCCGCGTCCACACAACGCTGTCATCCAAGCCCGCCGACCGTCCCATGACCACCGCCGACTTCCGCCGCAACGGCCAGTCGGCCCTCGATCAGATCGCCCGCCTGCACGCCGACCTCGACCGGGCCGAGTCCATCCTCGCCGATTACCCGGAACTCAACCGCCGCGCCCCCGGCGACCGGCCGCCGCGGCCCTCCGACAAGGGCGAGTTCCGGCCCATCCTCGATTCCCTCCGCAAGGATCTCGACAAGCACCGCACCACCGCGCGTGACTTTGCCTCACGCTGACCATTCCCAACCCCCACGCCCACCCCCGCGTACGCTTTCACCATGAAACCACGCCGGAACCCGCGCAAGAAGCCGGCCATCCCGACCCGAACCAAGCTGGCCCGTTCCCCCCAGCGCGCCGCCACTCTGAATCCCGAACAACTCGTCACCATGCGGGACCTCTTCTGGCAGAACGTTCTGCGGGAGATGCTCACCTCCCTTTCCATCATGTCCCAGCAGCTCGCCGCGGCCGAGTCGCAGGCGCCATCCGCCACAGACGCCCAAGCCGAATCCGCCCCACCCCCTGACCCCGCAACACTCCCCGACCCTTCCCTCTTCGATGGCCGACTCGGCATCGTCACCAAGGGCGGCGACCGAATCGCCATCGCCTCCATCATCCCCCTCCACGCCTGCGGATCGCAGGACCCCCTCGCGGCGGCCATCGAGTGCACCATTTTTCAGGTCCGTACGCCCGACGGCCACGTCTTCACCCTCCCGATCCAGGAGATCCGCGCCTTCCACGCCCTCTCCCCGGAGGTCATGGCGCGTCTGGAGGAAACCGCCCGCCGCCGCGCCGCCCGGCGCGAACAAGCCGAGGACACCGCCCCCTTCGGTTTCGCCGCCTTCACGTCCCTGACCCGCGGCACGCTTCCCCCCGAACCCCCGCCCGCGCACCCGATGGAGTGAGCCCGGCCCCGCCTCGCCCTACACTCCCCCCGGTGGCCGCCCCCAAAAAGGGCGATGTCGGAGGCATGTTCATGAGCCTGGCCCACACCCAGCGTTCAACACGAACGCTCATCGCTATCCCCGTCTACAACGAGCAGAAGCACGTCCAGCAGGTCCTCGAACGCGTCCTCGAACACGCGCCGCCCCCGCGCCAGGTGCTCGTCATCGACGATGGCTCTACAGACGCCACGCCCACGCTCCTCGCCCACTTCCCCGTCGAGGTCGTCCGCCACTCCACCAACCGGGGCTACGGCCGCTCCATGCAGGATGCCTTCCGGTGGGCCGCCGTCGACGACTTCGACTGGGTCATCACCATGGACTGCGATGAGCAGCACGAGCCCGCGGCCATTCCACGCTTCGTCGAAGCCGCCACCGCCAACGATGCCGACGTCATCAGCGGCTCCCGCTACCTCGACCTCTCCGCCAACGGCGACAACCCCCCGCAGGACCGCCGCGCCATCAACGCCGAAATCACCGCCGAACTCAACTGCCGTCTCAACTACAACCTCACCGATGCCTTCTGCGGCTTCAAGGCCTACCGCGTCGAAGCCCTCAAGAAACTCAAGCTCGACGTCGATGGCTACGCCTTCCCCATGCAGTTCTGGATCCAGGCCGCGGCCGCCAATCTCCGCGTCCGCGAGATCCCCGTCAAGCTCATCTACAACGATCTGAAGCGCTCGTTCGGCGGCCCCCTCGACGACCCCTCCGTCCGTCTCAACCACTACCGCTGCGTCCTCCACCGCGAACTCCGCCGCATGGCGGACCGCTTGCCCAAGCGCGCCATCCGCGAAGACTGCGACCGCAAAGTCGCGTGCGACTAGAGAGTTCTGCAGAACCGCGAGTGTAAACGAGCGGAAACCTCCAACCTCCCAATTGCATCGAGTCAACCACTCGCCGCTACTCCCACGCCGCGGCGACTCGCCAATCGACATCAACGCCGAGCCGCCCATGTGCCGGTCCACCCTACCCTCCCCACGCGTGTCCCCCGAATCCCTCACCATCCACCCCCCACCCATCGCCTGGCGCCACCTCCTCCACCACAACACCTCCCCCCAAGCCACACAACTCCGCCGCGAACTTGACCTTCCCACCGACCGGCCCATCATCATGACCGGCCACCAGCCGGAGTTCTGGCACCCCGGCATTCTCGCTAAATACCTTGCCGCCGACGCCGCGTCCGCTGCCCTCAACGCCTGCCCGGTCTGGCTCTTTGTCGACCAGGACCGTCCTGACTCCGTTCCCCTTCACTTCCCTGCTGTCGGAAATGCAATCACCACGGAGCGTCCCGCTCTGTCCGTCGGAACCTTGACCATAAGGGAGCGGACCCCACCAACATCCCCACGCGACCCCGCGCCACTCGTAGCGGCCCAGCTCGCCACCCTTCTCTCCACCCTCGCCCGCCATCACTCCGCCCCCACCCTCTCCCACCAGATCGCCGCCACCCTCGCCGACCTTGCCCGACCCTACCTCGCCCTCCCCCACCCCACCATTTTCGCCACTCAGCTCTCCCGCACCACGCTCTTCCGGGAACTGGTCGCGCAGATGGCCCGCGACCCCGAACGTTGCATTCGCACCTACAACGCCGCCGCGGCACGCCACCCCAGCGCCAACATCCGCCCCCTCACCGCCTCCGACATCCAGGACCGCTGGGAACTCCCCCTCTGGCACCTGCCCCCACACCGCCCGCGCACCCACGTCTATGCCGAGGACCTCCCCGCCATTCCGCCCCACGAACTCGCCCCCAAGGCGCTCTTCATGACCGGTCTCCTCCGCCTCGCCGCATGCGATCTCTTCATACACGGCACCGGGGGCGCGGGCTCCACCGACGTTTCGCCGCCACCCGACGCTCACGATGGCTACGACCTCATCACCGAAGAGTGGTTCCGCGACTGGCTCGGTCAGCCCCTGGCCCCCATGACGCTCGTCACGGCCACCCGATACCTCCCCCTCGCCGACGGCCCCATCCCCACCCCCGCCGACCTCGCCCGCGCCCGCTGGCTCGCCCACCA
Source organism: Phycisphaeraceae bacterium (assembly GCA_019636625.1). GTDB lineage: Bacteria > Planctomycetota > Phycisphaerae > Phycisphaerales > UBA1924 > JAHBXE01. The sequence goes on along the minus strand of JAHBXE010000017.1, from coordinate 61,358 downwards.
CGCCCGCCACTCCCCCCTCCTCCTCCGCGACCCCGACGCCGCTCTGGCCAAACAACACATCGTGGACCAGATCGAACTCCTCCCCCGCCACACTCGCGCCCGCGCCGACCTCTTCCGCCGCCTCCACGCGGCCCTCGCCGACTACCGCCAACAGCACTCCCCCGAACTCAGCAGTCTGTCCACCTCTGCCGCCGAAACCGCTGCCCAACTCGCGCAGCGCGACATCCTCTTCAACCGCACTTGGCCCTTCCCGCTCTATCCAGACCCAGTCCTCTCCTCTCTCCGTGATGATGTCCGCCGCTCATTCGGACAGTGACGGATCCACCACCCGTACACTCTCCCGTGCCAACCACGCACCCATCTTCTTCTCTTTCTCGCGCCCCCCGCCCGGCCTCCAAGCTCATCCTCCTCATCCTCTTTCTCCTCACCTTCCTCGCCGGCATCCTCGCTCTCTCCCAATCCAACTCCCCACGCCCCGCGACTCCCGCACTTCCAGACAGCCCATCCTCCCCCCGCATCGCCGCCCTCAGCCCCGCGATCGCGGTCATCCTCCACGACCTCAACCTCGACCACCTCATCGTCGGCCGCCATTCCCACGACCTCATCCTCGATCCTTCCATCCCCGTTTGCTTCGACTTCCAGAACGCCGACTACGAGCAACTTCTGGCCGTCAACCCCACCCACATCCTCCTCCAACTTCAATCGCAGAAGCCCCCGCCGCGTCTTGCTGAACTCGCCGCCACCCACCACTGGCACATTCACGACCTCCCCATCCTCACGCTCGACGACATCCGCACCGCCACCAGCCGCCTCGCTTCCCTCTTCTCCCCTGGCGCGGACAAGCCCCTCCTCCTTGAAATGACCCGCGCCTGGTCCCCGCGGCCAAACTCCTTCAAAGGGTCCATCCTCCTCCTCGCGGCGCTCGACCCGCCCTCTGCGCTCGGCCCCGGCTCGTGGCACCACCAGATCCTCGAGCGCCTCGGCGGCAAGCCGGCCATCACCTCCGGCTCTCCTTACATCACGCTCGACGCCGAGGACATCCTCTCGATGCAGCCCGAGGCCATCCTCCTCATCCTCCCCCGCTCCCCCACTTCCGCCCCATCACCCGCGCCCTCCATCGACGACCTCCGCCGCCGAATTGGCCGCATCGCCACGCTGGACATCCCTGCCAATCGCCACAATCGCCTCGCCCTCATCGACAATCCCTTGGCCCACACCCCCAGCACGGCCATGATCGGACTCGCGGATGAACTCGCGGCCATCCTCGAACGCTGGGGCTCAAACTAGGAGGTACGCGGAGGCGTGAACATCTCGCGGAAAGCGCGGACGCGAACACATGTTCCGAGCCCGAGGCCGCGAGCCACTCCGTGTTCCAAACGCCCTGTCCTCTCCGCGCCCTTCGCGAGATCTCCGCACCTTCGCGTACCCGCCTTTGCTCGCCCCTACCATCCCGCCCATGTCTTCCCCCACTTTCGATCCCATCCAGGTCCTCGCCGACCGCTTCCGCAGCGCCATCGCCCGCGCCTACCCCGAAGCCGGTGACTCCGACCCCCTCATCACCGCCTCGCGTCAGACCAACCTGGGTGACTTCCAATCCAACGCCGCCATGCCCCTGGCCAAGAAGCTGGGCGTCAAGCCCCGCGACGCCGCCGCCGCCATCCTCAAGCACCTCGACCTCGCGGACCTTGCCGAGCCACTCAGCGAAGCCTCGATCGCCGGCCCCGGCTTCATCAACATCCGCCTCCGCGCGGACACCCTTGCCGAGCTCGTGGCCGCCTTCGACACGCCCGACCTCGGCATCGACAAGCCCGCACGCCCGCAGACCATCGTCGTCGATCTCATGGGCGTCAACCTTGCCAAGCAGATGCACGTCGGCCACATCCGCTCCCCCTTCATCGGCGACGCCATCGCCCGCACGCTCGAGCGCCTCGGCCACACCGTCATCCGCCAGAACCACGTCGGCGACTGGGGCCTCAACATCGCCATGACCGTCATGCGGATCATGGATGAAGTCGCCGCCGGCACCCGCTCCCTCGATTCGTTGACCCTCGACGACCTCGACACCGCTTATCGACTCGCGCAGGCATCATGCCAGCGCGACCTCGCCGGCCTGCAGGCCTGCCGCACGTACGGCCTGGGTCCCAAGGCCGAGGCCGAGTGCCAGGCCCAGGTCGATGGCGCGACGGAAGCCTTCACCCGCGCGAGGCAGGTTCTCGTGCAGCTTCAGGGCCATGAACCAAGGGCCCTGGCCGTCTGGCAGCGCATCGCCGACGTCACCATGGCCGAGTGCCTCGCCGTCTGCAAGCGCCTCCACATCAACGTCACCGCCGAGCACTCCGCCGGCGAGTCGACCTACGCCGCCGAACTGGCCCCGATGGTCGAGGACCTGCTCAAGCGTGGGATCGCGGAAGAGTCCGACGGCGCGCTGGTCGTCCGGCTGGATGATCCCCGGTACGGCGCCATCAAGGAGCCCTGCCTCATCCGCAAGTCCGACGGCGGCTTCCTGTACGCCACCACGGATGTGTGCGCCGTCCGCCGTCGCGTGCAGAAGATCGGGGCCGAACGCATCATCTACGCCATCGACGCACGCCAGAACCTGCACCTGCGCCAGGTCTGGGGCGCCGCCCGGCGCGCCGGCTACGCCAGGCACCCCGTCACGGGTGAGGACGCGATGCTGGAACACGCCGCGTTCGGCGCGATCCTCGGCGACGACGGCCGCCCCTTCAAGACGCGCACAGGCGATCCGGTGAAGCTCTCCGACCTGATCGAGCAGGCCGTAACCGCCGCGGCGGCGATCGTCCGCGAGAAGAGCCCGGACCTCAGCCCGGCCGAACACGCGACCATCGCCGAGACGGTCGCGGTCGCCGCACTCAAGCACGCCGACCTCTGCCAGGAGCGGGTGAAGGACTATGTGTTCAGCTTCGGTCGCATGATTTCGTTCGAGGGCAACACGGGGCCGTACATGCTCATGGCCGTCGCGAGAATCAAGAACATCTTCCGCAAGGCCGCGAACGAGATCGACCCCGACCTGCCGTGGCCCTCGTCGCCGCTCGATCTGCGCGAACCGCAGGAGAAGCAACTGGCCCTGGCGTTGCTCCGCTACCCCGGGGCGGTGAGGGCCGTCGGGCAGAGCCTAGAGCCTCACCGGCTGAGCCAGTACCTGTTCGAACTCGCCGGAGCCTTCAGCTCGTTCTACGACGCGTGCCCCGTGCTCAAGTCCGAGGGCGGGACGCGGCTGTCCCGCTTGCGGCTTTGCTCACTGACCGAGCGAGTGCTCACCGACGGCCTGAGCGTGCTGGGCATTCCGACGCTCGAACGGATGTGAGCGACTTCAGAACACGAGTTGCAACTGCGCACGAAGGGCGAGCTGGTTGTCGTCCGTACTGCGGAGCACGCCCGTCGAGGTGTTCTCCGTCACCAGGTCCTGCGCGTTCTGACGGTCCAGGAACCACTGCACGTCAACCGTGAACTTCAGGGCGTGGCTTCGCGGCGAGATGTACTTGTTGGCGCCGATGGTGATGGTGTTGAAGGTCCGGTCCAGCGTCCGGCGGCCATCGGGGATCACCACGTCGTAACGGGCGAAGAGTTCCCACTGCGGACGGAAGAAGTAACCCCCCTGGATGAGAAAGCCGAAGTCGTCGCGCGACACGCGCGTCGCCGCCACCGTCTCGCGCTGGCGGAAGACGGCCGCGGTGTAGACGTTCCACCCGTTGCCCTTGGCCATCGCGTCCACCGTGGCCTGCCAGATGTTGATGTTGTCCGTCCGGCCCACGCCCGTCGCGAACGAATCGCCGCCTTCCTGGTAATGCAGGGCGGCGCCCAGGGCGCCGAAGTACTTGCTGTCCGGAAAGCTCGTGAACTCCTCGTACTGCTTCCAGTCGCCGTCGATCTTGTACTCGTAACGTCCGGTGAGCGCGAAGTCCGCCTCGCTCGGGGCGACGTAGTCCGTGTTCGGCGTGCGGAGGCCGTCGGTCGCGGCGAAGGACACCCTCTGTGTCGGCGCCGTGTAGATCAGCATCGCGCCCTGCGTCCGCCCCTGGGAGAACACGGCGTTCATCACGGACCGGTTCGCCGTGAGCTGGCGAACGTCGCTCATGAGCTCTTCCTTCAGGAGCGGCGCCTTGAACTGGCCGAAGCGGAACACGAACTCGTCTTCGGGCTGCACATCGATGAACGAGTCCTCGAGCACCAGGTTGCCGTTGGTCTCGTCAAACTTGAACTGGATGCGGTACCGGATCGACTCATCGACCACGTTGCCGGTGAAGTTGAGTTTCACCTGCGCCATCTGCCCGCCGAGCGTCGTATCGCTGAAGCCGGGCGGGTTGTTGCGGTAGTTGACGTTGTAGCGAGAGATGACCTGACCACCCACTTTCGGGGCATAGACCTTCTCGGGAGCGCCGAGGCCGGCGGTGCGCCACGACGCATCGCTGAACAGCTCGTTGGACACGGCTCGCCCGTCGTCCACCGTTTGTGCTGCGGCGGGGAGACCAGCGGCGACCAACAAACCGAGAGCGGCCATTCGTTGCAGGGTGGTCATGAAGCCGCGAGTGTACGGGCTGCAATTTCAGGCCGCAACCCAACCTTAAAGAAAAAACCGACCGGCTCGCGAGAGCCGGTCGGCGAGATGAATCAGACGATTCCGAGGCGGGGATCAGAAGACCAGCTGGAGCTGGGCCGTGATCGTCCACTGCGGATCCTCGGCGCTGCCGAGCAGGCCGTGGAGGGTGCTGGCCGGGGCGATGCCCGTGGCCTGCTTGTCCAGGAAGTACTGGAGCTGCGCGGTGAACTTCGCCGCGTGGCTGTTCGGGCTGATGTAGTGGTTGACACCGAAGGTGAGGGTGGTCATCTCGTCGTCGAACTTCACGGGGCTGCCGGCCGGGGTGCGGCTGGAGTCCGGGAAGATCATGTCGACGCGGCCGAAGAGTTCCCACTGGGCGTCGACGAACACGCCGCCCTGGAGGACGATACCAAAGTCGTCCATCGAAGGAGCATTCGCGCCGCCGGGGGTGCCGGTGCCGGGGTAGGGAACCACGCCGACGCCCGGGTTGCCGCCGTCGGTCGAGGTGTAAACGAACGCACCGAACGCGTTCCAGCCGTTGCCCTTGACAGTCACGTCAGCGGTCACGCCCCAGATGTCGAAGTCAGAGGGGTTCGACGAGGGGAAGCCGGGGCCAACGGTGCCTTCGCCGGTGTTGAACGAGTTGCCGCCAGCCTGGTAGTGGAACGCCGCGCCAACCATGCCGAAGAAGTTCTGGTTCTGCCAGCTGGTGAAGCCGCCGTCGGCCTGCGACCAGGCGCCGGACCACATGAACTCGCCGCGAGCCGTCAAGGCGAAGTCAGCCTCGGCGGGAGAGACGTAGTCCGTGTTCGCCGTGCGGAGGCCGTCCGAGAAGGCGCCCATGAAGCGGAACGACTCCTGAGCGTAGCTGAACTGGAGGCCCTGCGAGCGGCCCTGGGTGAAGGCAGAGTTGGTGACCGAGCGGTCGACAGCGAGCTGCTCGGTGTCGCCGACGAGCTCTTCACGGAGGAAGGGCAGCTTGAACTGACCGACCTTCATGCCCCAGCCGTTGCCCATGTTGTACGTGATGAACGCATCTTCGAGGCCGAGACCGAAGTTCGTGGTACCGCTGTTGGTGCCGCCAGCTGCCGGGGGCGTGCCGACGGCCGTGTCATCACCAAAGCCGACCTGGATGAAGTAGCCCCAGTCCTCGCTGAAGACGTTGCCGGAGAAGTTCAGCCGGGTGCGGGCGTTCGAGAAGCCCCACGCCATGTCGTTGTCCAGCGTGTTGTCATCGCGGGAGTTGAGGCTGAAGCGGACCTGCTCGTACCCGCCGACCTTCACGCTGAAGGCCCCGCCGCCCTGCTTGTTGACCTGGCGTGCCGAGTCCGAGAACAACTCGTTCTGGTAGGCACGGGACTGGTCCATGGCGCTCTGAGCCATCGCACTGCTGAGGCTCGCGGCCGCGCCGACGATCAAACCAAGACGCTTCGTCAGACTCATCTTCGACTCCTTACAAGATCCCGGGTACGCACCGCTGAACATTGGCGGGCCCCCATCTGATTCGACCGTCCGAACGACCTGGGCTGCCCCCAAGGCGGCCCATCGGACACCAACCGGCGCCCTCCGGCTCTGATTGATGCCGACGGACGCAACGCGGAACAGACTTCTCCAAGCTCGTCGACCCTTCGGACCCTCATGGTCCTCATCAACCGGGTCGCCGGCTCCGCGCGGTGGGGCGGATAATACCACCCTCATTAGCGGCTGCCAACCGCGCGGCTGTGGTATTTCGGCAAACCCCCTCCCGTCTCCAGCATTTTTGGTTCACTGTTCAAGTTTCACTAAAGTCCGCCTGAGGCCGAATTGAGGCGGGTTTTCAGCGATTGGGGCTGGTACCATTTGCCTGTTCTTGCGCGTTTGTCCCTTCCAGGCCCCGAGGGTGAGCCGCCATGACGCCAGCTCCTAAGTCTCAGCAGAACAAGATCTTGCGCTCGATCATGGTGGTGGAGGACGAGCGGGACCTTGCCGAAATGCTGCAGTTTCAACTGGAGAAGGCGGGCTATGGCGTCCTGTCGGTTGCTGACGGCCGTTCGGCCCTCGCGAAAATCGAAAAAAGTCCCCCCGATCTCGTGCTTCTTGACCTCATGATCCCTGAAGTCAGCGGGACCGAGGTTGCCACGAGATTAAGGTCAAACCCTAAAACCGCATCCATTCCGATCATCATGTTGACGGCCAAGAGCGATGAAGTGGATGTCTTGGTCGGGCTCACCGTTGGTGCGGACGACTACATCACCAAGCCCTTTTCCATGAAGGTTCTGCTGGCTCGGATCGAAGCCGTTCTGCGGCGGTCGGCCGCCGCGGCCGGCGGAGCGGGCTCGTCGGATCTTCGCTTGGGACCAATCGCCATCTCCCAAGAAACGCACGAGGTCACGGTCGATGGCGAGCCCGTACGCCTGACCCTCACCGAGTTTCGGATCCTGGCCGCACTCGCCGCGGCCCAAGGGCGAGTGCTCTCTCGGCACGTCCTGATGTCGAAGGCGATGGGGCCCGGGGTGACCGTGACGGAGCGGACAATTGACGTCCATGTCACGGCGATTCGTCGGAAGCTGGGCGACCACGGGAACCTGATCCGCACCGTGCGGGGTGTCGGGTACCGCGCGACGCCTGAACCGGAGCTTTCGGAGGCCTGATTCAGGGTCACCGCCATGACCGCGGGGCTGACTCGCCTTCAATGAAGCACATGTCCCGGATCCTTCTTGCCGGTCGGCTGATCACGCTCGCATCCCTTCTGGGACTGGCGACGGCGATGGCCTTTGCGGCACCCGCGTGGGTCTCGATCGGCCTGGCGCTGCTTGGGTGCTTCGGGCTGGTGATGATCCTGATGGCTCCGCCTCCCCCGCATGCGCTGGGTCTGGATGAGGTGCTTGCCGCCGCGGCAGAACTCGAGCGATTGACCGGGGGGGGTGGCCCCGGGGGGGATGGCCTGAAGATCGATGACCTCTCCGCTTCGCCGCGTGCCCGTGCCGCCGCGGCGGCGCGGCAGATCCGCGGTGCTGCCACGAGGCTGCAGGGTGAGATTGATCGACTGCGGCGACGGGAGGATGTGCTGGTGTCACTGCTGGATGCGGTGGATGAGCCGATCCTGTCGTGCGATGTCGAGGGCCGCACCATCGTGTGCAACGCCGCGGCGAAGAAGCTGCTCGGGCGTGGGGCGGAGCGGATGATCGGCCGCTCGATGGAAGAAGCGTTCACGCAACCGGACCTGCTCGCGGCATTTCAGGCGGCGAGGGGGGGCGAAGCGGTGCGGGAAGAGGTGCGGATGGCAAGGCCCGACGGCCCACGGATATGGGCAACCGCGGCCATCCCCTACGGCCCGCCGGCAGGGTCGATGCACGCGGTGGTGATGACGCTGCGGGATGTGACGCAGCAAGCCTTGGCGTTGCAGGTCAAGACGGACTTCGTCGCCAACGCGTCGCACGAGCTGCGCACACCGGTGTCCGCGATCCGGATGGCCGTCGAAACGCTCGAGGGCCTGAGCCAGGATGAACAGGCGATGCGGGCTCGGCTTCTGTCGATGATCACTTCGCACACGCATCGGCTGGAGGAGCTGATCCGCGACCTGCTCGACCTGACCCGTCTGGAATCGATGGAGGAGCGGCCGTCAGCCGAGCCGGTGCCCGCCTCCTCGCTGGCGGCGGAGCTTGCCCCGATGTTTGAGGGTCCATGCCGCGATCGGAACCTTGCGATCCGGTTCGACCTGTCACCGGAGCTTGAGCGCCTGCACTCGAACCGGGCGCTGCTGCTGCTCATTCTCAGCAATCTCGTGGACAACTCCTGCAAGTTCGCCTTTGAGGGAACAGAGATTGTCGTTACGGGACGGGTTGGCAGGAACCCGACGACGGTGGTGTTCGAGGTGACGGATCGGGGCGTGGGAATTCCGATCAACCAGCAACAGCGAATCTTCGAACGGTTCTTCCAGGTTGATGAAGCTCGCACCGGTGGTAAGAAGCGAGGCACGGGGCTTGGCCTCTCCATTGTCAAGCACGCGGTGCGCCGCCTGGGCGGTTCAATCCGCGTGCACTCCGTCTGGCAGCAAGGGACAACGATGACCGTCGAGCTCCCGGGCGTCCTTCGCCCACCCCTCCCCGCTCCCATCTCGGACGCTCCTGCTGCCGCCTCCCAGTCCCCGGTCCAGCCCCATGCAGATGCCGTTACCAGCGCAGCGGGTAAGCCCCAACACCCGCCAGCTCATTGAGTCGTCGGGCGGTCCGTTCCAGAAGCTGCTTCTCTCGATCCGCGTCTCCGTAGTGACCCAGCTTGCATGTCAGGATGATCGCCCCATCCTGTGCAGTGGCCGTCAACACGCCGGGTTCATCGCGGATGGTCAGCAGTCGAAACGTCCACGTGCCAGCTTCCTCCGAACGGCTCACGACGGCGACTTCCTGATTGCGGACGGCCGCGGCGACGGCCGCGGGAACATCATCCCAATCGCCGCGGGCCGGCATGGGCGCAGAGGAACCGGAAACAGCTCCGACGGTTCCACCGATGGTCTTCGTCGGTCCACACGCGGAGAGGGCGGTGGAAAGGAGGATGACCACAACGCCTACGAATAAACCCTTGGTCTGAACAACCGATCGGCAAACCACCAAGACTCTCATACGTACAAATGGCGATCGTGCAGGCAGGACTTGCGCCTCTGCGGGATGAAGGGGAGTGGGTCCCATGATTCCCCGATAGAAAGTCCGGGTAGCATGGTGATTCTGAGACCGGCGGTCACCGCTCTGCGTCGGGCGGCGAACTAGTCGGTGATGGTCGTGGAGATTGAGCCGATTGGAAGTCACGGTGCAAGTTCCTCTCGGGGCTGACCGCGTTAGCGTACTCGGGTCCGCCGAACGGAACCTGAAGATGATCCGGGAAGCCCTTGGCGTGAACATCACGGCGAGGGAGGATGAGGTCCGCCTGAAGGGCGATCAGGGGGCGGTGCGCATCGCTCGGGGGGTACTCGAACGGCTTGCGGAGAGGGCGAAACAGGATCAGGAAGTCAGCCGTGAGCAGGTGCTGCACCTCATAGCGGATGAAACCGACCGGCAGCGGGCGGGCTCAGGCCGGGGCCGGAACACGGATCAAGGCGGGGGGGCCTGGTCGGGGCCGATCAATGTGTACTCGGCGGGCCGGGCCGTTCGGCCGCGGACAGCGAATCAGGAACTCTACCTCGAAGCGATCCGCACCCATGACTTGGTGTTCGGGATCGGACCGGCGGGGACGGGGAAGACGTACTTGGCTGTGGCCGCGGCAATTCACCTCTTGAGGTCGGATCAAGTTCGGAAGGTGATTCTGGCCAGGCCGGCGGTGGAGGCGGGCGAGAAGCTTGGATTCCTGCCGGGCGATCTGGAGGCGAAAGTCAATCCTTATCTGCGGCCGCTGTTTGACGCGTTGAACGACATGATGGATTACGGCACCATCCGGCGATTCATGGAGACGGATGTGGTGGAGGTGGTGCCGCTGGCGTTCATGCGCGGCCGGACGCTCAACAACGCGATCATCATCCTTGACGAGGCCCAGAACACGACGCGCGGGCAGATGCAAATGTTCCTGACTCGCATGGGTCAGGGATCGAAGATGATCGTGACCGGGGATGTCACCCAGATCGACCTTCCGGACCCGTCGCAGAGCGGGCTTATTGACGCCGCACGGCGGTTGTCTCGCGTGTCCGGGGTCGCGTTTGTCAACCTGGACCGGACGGACATCGTTCGGCACGCGCTGGTGCAGCGGATCGTTGACGCCTACGGCGGGGAGAAGGGCGCCTGATGGCGAAGGAGCCGACCAAGCCCGCGACGCGAAGCGTCCGCTCGCCGCGCTCGAGGCAGGCGCTGCTCCGCCGTGAGCACCGGGCGCGGACCGATGCGCTGATTGATCAGGCGTTCCGCTCGCCGGGGACGGTGTGGGCGATTCTGATCTGGTCGCTGTTCATCGTCGTGTGCGGGAGCGTCGCGGCGTGGACGCGGATGCAGCCCCTTGTCAGCGTCGGGAGGATCATGAACTCGACGCACTTGGCGCGTGTGCCCTTCGAGGTTGACGATCCGGCCCAGACGGAAGCGAACCGTCGCCAGGCGCGGGCGCTGACGCCCCGGGTGTATTACGCCGCGTCCAACGTGTTCGAGTCGCTGCGCAACTCGCTGGAGAATCTGCCGAAGATCCTGGCAAGCGTGGAGAACCTGCAGTCGGCGCCGGCGGACCTGACGCGGCAGCTTGAACTGACGGAGGCGGGCCTGGCGGCGATCCGGGATCAGGCCTCGGGTGGCGAGGTCTCCTCGTACTGGAAGCGATGTTCCCAGCAACTGGTGACGCTGCTGGCACGCCGACCGCTGCTCGATGATGCGACCTACCGGGCCGAGTTCACGGAGAGTTCCGCCCGGGATGTTGAGCTTCGATCGGCCGATTCCCGTACGCTCGTCCAGCGCGACGCCGTCATCAACATCAAGGAAGAGGCGCAGCTCAAGGAAGCGATGACCCGTCTGGCCGGGGCGGCCGGATTCAACGAGCCCGCGCTGCGAGTGGTCGTCAGCCGCCTGATCACCAACCCGGAACCAACGTACCAGTACGACGATGCGGCGACCAACACGGCCCGGAGCGAACGCGCGGCGGCGGTGCCCCCGGTGCGGAACCGGATCGTCGAGGGGCACCCGATCTTCGTTCGAGGGAAGGAACTGACGCCGGCGGCGTTGGAGCTCTACAAAGCCGAGCTCCGCACGTTTCAGCAGTCGAAGGAATCTGCGTGGAAGGTCTGGGTGCGCATCGCCTCCATCTTCGGCGCTGTCACGGCCATTGCGCTCGCCGTCGCGGGGTACCTCACGTTGTTTTGCCCGCGCGTGCGCCGCAACCCGGGACGCATGGCGGGTATCGCGGCCCTGCTCGCGGGAGCACTCTCGATCGCGTGCCTCGGAACGGTCGCGGAACCGCAGTTGTTGTCCCTCTCGGCCATCGCGCCGACCGTCTTCGTCGCCGTCATCCTCGTCATCGCCTACGACCAGCGCGTCGCGCTGGCGATCGGCACGCTGCACGGAGTGCTCTCGTGCATCGCGATGGACCAGCCCATCGGCATCTACGCCCTCATGCTCACCGGCGTGTCGTTCGCCGTGCTGCAGCTGCGCGAGATTCGCGAGCGACGGGGGATCATCCGGATGGGCTTGTCGGCGGCGACCGCGCTCTCGGTCGGGACCATTCTCGTCGCGCTGATCGACCGGCCGATCGTCGCGCCGGGCGTGCTGCTCCGGCAGACCGGTGTGGATGCCATCCTCGCCGGGGCCGGCGGGCTCATGGTCGGCGTGGTGACGCTCTCGATCATCCCGCTCATCGAGCGGCTCTTCGGCGTGACCACGGGCATGACGCTCATCGAGCTGCGCGACCCCAAGCAGCCGCTGCTTCGGCAGCTTCAGCAGCTTGCGCCGGGCACGTACAACCACTCGCTCAATGTGGCGAGCATCGCCGAGGCCGCGGCAGACTCCATCAAGGCCGATGCGCTCCTGACCTACGTAGGCTCGCTGTACCACGACATCGGGAAGATGAACAAGCCCGACTACTTTGTGGAGAACCAGTCCGGCGGGCCGAACAAGCACGACAAGCTCTCCCCCGCGATGTCGCTGCTCGTGATCGTCGGGCACGTCAAGGACGGCATGGCCATGGCCGAGGAGTTCGCCCTGCCGCGCTCCATCCGTCACTTCATCGAAGCCCACCACGGAACGACGCTCGTTGAGTTCTTCTACAACCGCGCCCGCCGCCAGGCAGAGAAGGGCGCCGCGGAAGCCAAGGACCAGGGCGGCGCCGGGGCCGAGCCGGAAATGCCGGAGGAGATCGAGTACCGCTACCCGGGACCAAAGCCGCGGACCAAGGAAGTCGCGATCCTCATGCTCGCCGATGCCGTTGAAAGCGCCACCCGCACGATGGTCGAGCCGACACCCAGCCGCATTGACGCCCTCGTCCGCGCCATGGCCAACCGCCGCCTGATGGACGGCCAGTTCGATGAATGCGACCTGACCTTGCGAGAGCTGCAGACGATCACCGAATCGATCAGCAAGAGCGTCGCCAGCATCTACCACGGCCGCGTCTTCTACCCCAGCACCGCGAGCATCACGCAGGAAGAGAAGCGGGCGTGAGCCCCCTCGGGTCACGGTTTCTTTCGGCTGTGCAACGCCCAGGCGGGAATGTGCAGTAGTCCGATGACGGTGTTTCGAGCGAACGGCCACCATGCCACGGACGACGAATCGGGCTCCCATCGCCCCATGCATCCGCATCCTACCGTCTTGAGCGTGGAATACGGAACCCTCGCAAGATACAGCAAGAACGCGATAAGAAACGCCAGAGACACGAGCAGGCAGGCTCGAAATGCAAACTGATTCTCGCTCGTGGGCAGCAATGCCATTCCAAGCACGATCTCGAACGCGACCATGACAGGAGCGTACGCGATGGCCTTGCTCGTCAGAACCTGGTGCGCTGCAAGGGTCTGACGAAAATCGTCCACATCCACGAGCCTTGAGAATCCAGACCACAACCACAACAGCCCGATCAGCACCGGCGCCGCTTGGCATAATCTGGCTCTCGCGCCACTTCGCCGAAGTGTCATCGCGCGGAGCCTCTTGTTGAGGCCCGGCGAAGAAGCAACGCCACAGCGCCGGCCAGGCACGCCAGCCCCAATCCGAGGAAGAACGTGCGAAAACCACGGCTGGCTTTCGGCAGCACGATCGTGCTGGGGTCGTTGACGCTGGCGGCGAGCGCCTTGGGATCAAGCACCGCTTCTGCCCCACGCCGGTGCGAACCGGGCGTCGCAACGGCGTCCACCTTGACATCCTCTCGTCCGAACAGGAGCTTTGTATTCAGATCAAGGGCTGTTTCTCTGTACTTCCACCAATCCAGCTCCGCTCGATCCATGTTCTTGTCCACCACCGGCGCTTCGTACTTGATGACGGACTGGAAGTCCGGTTCGCCGGATTGCCCGGAGAATATGGATGTGACCATGTAACGCGGGAAAGGCGCCGCGGACACCTTGACGCCGCTGACGCCCACATAGGTCTTGACTGCTCTCTTCCCGCCGCTCAGTTTTTCGGTTATCTTCCGCACACTGAAGTCGCTGAGGCTCACTTGGTAGGTCACTCGATCAAAGATGATCTCCATGCAGCCTTCTGCATCCGGCTTCATCTCGACCGACCACTTGGCCTCTATCGCCGAGGCAAGCTCGTCCGGAATGCTCGACGGCGCATAGTTCGCGGGGCTGATGAAGAACCCGCCTGTGTCCTTGTCGGAGAGGAGCGCCGGCGACCCAGCCCCTTGAGAGCACTCGTAGTAACGCCGGCCCTTCCAGATCGCGAGGTACAGGCGCCCCTTGGCCTGTCGGACCTCGGCTGGCGTGAAGTCCAGAAGAACTCCGGCGCCCGGATGCACAAGGACCTCTCGGTTTTCGATCTCGGTGCCGATTGAGCGTTCGATGTCGTCGGCGCTCAGGGACGTAGCGTCCAGAGGAGAAGCCTCGGGCTTCAGCGTGAACGTCCGCACCTGCATTCGGTAGGGATCGTGAACCCGATACGCGCTGGATACCTTCTGGACGAGTTCAACCACTGCCTCTTTCTGCGCCTGGCACAAAGAGCAGTTGAACGCGACCACCACGTACGCAAGCTCACGACGAATGGATGCCATGGCACAACCATCCCCTCAATGTTCAGCCTGTTCGTTACCCGTCCGATGAGCACTTACTGTAGGAATACGCCGTGGTTCCTGACTGAGAGCCCGTGCCGATAATGGTGCCGCTCACGCAGACCGCGGTGGGGCATACACCATTGACTTGTAGTCCTTGGCGCAATGTGCAATTGACCAGCGTCACGGTGAGTGAACTGATCAGTTCATCCCCGCTCCCCGGCGCTGTGAACTGGAAGGCAAGACACTCTTCACAGTTGCACAGGCCCTGAGACAGAAGATATATCTCTCTGCACGGGTAGGTATTGGAGACACACCCAGAAGGAATGGTGGTTGGGCAGTCAGCAGCCAGAGCTTGCCCAGCCAAGAGAGCACCGAATGCCAAGGTGAATCTGCGGCTCTTTGACATAGAGGGAACCTCTTTCTACATCAGTTTTGACAGCCACACGATCCTGAGGTATTCTACTGACCATGAAACCCCTTGTCAATGCTCAACGGCGTGGTGTTTCTCTCATCGAAGTGCTTGTGGTCACAGGGGCGCTTTCCATCTTGATCGCTTTGGCTTTGCCCGTGCTGGGCAGATCTCGAAATAGGGCATTGGCCACAAAAAACCTTTCGAACATCCGACAAATGGGGTTGGGTGTTGTTCAGTATGCGGCTATCTCGAGAGACTTGCCCCCATCATTTCGAGAACCGGGCGCGAGCCAGTCGCCATGGGAGTTCGGCTGGGGCCCAATCGGCAACGGCAACTGGTTCGAGCACAACTGGCTCTACAGTTTCGCCGTCACAGCGCTGCTCGGGGAAACCAAGTTTGCCCTCGGAGCGGGTCGCCCGGCCGGCTCCGTTGTCACCCGCGAGATCAATGGTCAAAGAGTAAGCGTGAGCGATTGCACGCTCACGAATACGCTCTACGCCCACCCCAACTTCTTCGATTGGAACACCCAATCTGGCCCATCGCAGTTCGGGCCGCAAGCCCTTACCAGCATTGCCCATCCATCCAGCAAGGGGATCCTCAGCCAGAACAGACTGTTCCATTACCCGGAGTACGGTGAAGTGGTTGCGTGTTGCGCCGTTGACTTGCCCTCGCCGGTCGTCTTTGCCGACATGAGCACCACGGAATCGGTGATGAAGCGAATGCCGCGAGGAATACTGAACGTCTGGGATAACGTCAATGTCGCCCCGGGCTCCAACCCCAGAACCATGCCCGGCCGCCCGGTCGTTGATACGCACCGAGGGATACTCGGCCGCGACCGCTGATACTCACCCCGTCCCATACAACCGATCCCCCGCATCCCCCAGCCCCGGCAGGATGTACCCCTTCTCGTTGAGGCGTTCATCAATCGCGGCGGTGTAGATCGTCATGCCGGGCGCGGCGGCGGTGACCGCCGCAATCCCTTCCGGCGCGGCCACCAGGCAGATCATGCGAAGATCGGTCGCCCCCGCTTCGTGCAGCATCGTGATCGCCGCCGCGGCGGAGCCGCCGGTCGCGAGCATGGGATCCACGAGCAGCACCGGCCCGGCGTTGAGGTCCTTGGGCAATCGCTTGAGATACGCGATGGGCTTGAGCGTCTGCTCATCGCGGAAGATGCCCAGGTGCCCCACGCGCGCCTCGGGCATCATTTCCAGAACACCCTCGGCCATGCCAAGCCCCGCCCGGAGCACGGGCACCACCGTGACCTTCCCGGCCAGCCGTCGCCCTTTGGTCCTTTCCATCGGGGTTTGAACATCGACTTCAACCACGGGCACGCTCCGCGTCGCTTCGTACACCATGAGCCCCGCGATCTGGTACAGCAGCGCCCGGAACGGCCGGTGGCTCGTCGAGGCATCCCGTAGGTAGGTCAACTTGTGCTGGATGAGCGGGTGGTCAAAGATGACGACGTTGGGGTACTTCGTCGTGGGCATGTGCTTCAGGATACCTCGGAACATGCCCGCACGATCGGAGAAGCAGGATGAACCAGGCTCAACTCGACCGCCTCGCCCTCGAAGCCGCCATCCAGCAAGCCGAGAAATCGCTCGCCGAGGGCGGCATCCCCATCGGCGGGTGCCTGATGACCCCGACCGGCGAGATCGTCGCCCGCGGCCACAACCTCCGCGTCCAGACCGGCGACCCCACCGCGCACGGCGAGACGGCCACGATCCGCAGCGCCGGGCGCCGGCGCGATTGGCACACCCTCACCATGGCCACCACGCTCTCCCCGTGCGCCATGTGCAGCGGCACGGCCGTGCTTCACCGCCTCAAGCGCGTTGTGATCGGCGAGAACCGGACCTTTCAGGGGCGAGAGGACTGGCTCCGAGAGGCCGGCATCGAGGTCGTCGTCCTCGACGATCCTCGCTGCGTCGCGCTCATGCGGGACTTCATCGCCGCGCGGCCTGAACTCTGGGACGAGGACATCGGCGTGCCGCCCGAGCGATGAATCGGGGTGTCCGACGCATACGATTTCTTCCAAGGCGGGACGGGCCCGCCGGAGCGTTGGAAACGCACACCATGGCGCGATGTGTCTCGATTGTGCTGCTGGGGATGTGCCTCGTGGTCGGGTGCGCCTCGCGACCTGAAGCAGGGCTGCGCGTGTCGTACTTGGCAGACTCGGCTACCTCTCCCCAGGTGTCGCACGCCTTTGTCGTTGAGGTGGAGGGCGTGGGTGTCGATCGGATTCCCGAACACGCGGGGACCGAGCCATCCTCAAGCAGGTCCACGCTCATCGTCGGCCCCGCCAACGAGATCAAGTCGGCCTCGCCTTCACCCGCGGAGTGGGTGATTGTCGACGCCGATCGGGAGTTGCCGTCGCCCGGCTACCATGCCCTGTACGGCACGGTTCAAGCCGCCCGGCGCTCACGCATCGTTGTGCCCGATGGCGCCACCGCCGTGCTCGCCATCGGCACTACCGACCTGCGCAGTGCGCCGATCGTCGAAGTTCTGCTCCGCGCTGGACCGGGAGTGCCGGATCTTCGGCTCCGGGCTCGCCGCCTCGCGACGGAAGAAGAAGCCATCCTGAAGCGCAGCGGCGAAGAAGCGCAGACTATTCAAGTGCCTTGGCCTCTCCCGGAGCGAGACGGAACCTTTCAGTTGGCAGTTCCCGGGATTGACGGGTCTTCGCGCCCTTCGATCTGGCGACTCACCTCCCGGGCGCCATCGGATGATGAACAAGCGGAGGCTCGCGCCATTGCCTCCTCGCTCACGCCCGCGGCCCCCTCCAATGCCCAGGCCGCGGCCCTTTCTGCATCGCTTCGGCATGCGATGACAGCCCACGAAGCCCGTCGTGCGCTCGCCTTTGCGGCTCTTGACGCCGCGGCGGCTGTGACCTCTGAAGCCGCCGTTCTGGCGAGCGATGCGGCGATTCTCAAGCTTGCGTCGTCCGGCGCCGAGGCCCTCTCGGCCGATCGCATCGCCGATGCGGGATGGACACTCGACCGCTCGACGATTACGGTGCTTGGGCGGCTGCACGGCGAGAACTCCCTGGATCGCGCCTTGGCCGGTGCGCTCTCCGCGCGGTTCGGCGAAGTGGGACGCGACGTCGGCACCCTCGCCCGGCTCGCCGCGGCGTCGGGCACCCACTCGGACTTCGAGTCGAGGCTGAAGGCCGAGCACCTGATCTACCTTGATGATTCATCCCCGTCGGCCCGGGTTCGCGCGTTCGACTGGCTGAACGCCCGGGGTGAAGCGCCTTCCGGGTTCGACCCTCTTGGCTCGCTGCCGGACCGGCGTGAATCGCTGGATCGCCACATGGATGCCATCCGTGGAGGGACGCGGCCATGATGACTCCCGCCTCCGGTTCGCCAAGCCCGGCCACGTCGCCTGCCCCAACTCCTGCCGGCGCGAAGAAGTCTCGATGGCGTCGGCGGCTTATCCGCCTCGGGGTCATCGCGCTGGTTGCCGTGCTGGTCTTCCGGCTGACGCTGCTCATCCTGCTCCCCACCGCGATCTCGCGCACGGCGCGGGCCATGGGGCTGGACTGCCAGTACCAGCGGATGAAACTGAGCCTGCTCGGCACGAACGCCTCTCTGTGGAATGTCGTCGTTACATCCAAAGATGGGTCACAGCCGGTCCTGAAGGCGGAGTACGCCAATGCGAACCTCTCCACGCTTCAACTTCTGCAGCTCCGGCTCGTCGCGTTCCGCCTGGAGGCCGAGGGCGTGTCCGTCTCGGTTGATCGAAAGGCGGACGGCTCGATCCCGCTGCTGAACCTTCTCGCATCATCGGCCTCGCCCAAGCCCGCGACTCCCTCCGCGACGTCCGCCACTCCAAAGGCGCCGTCGTTCTCCTCGCCGCTGGAGATCCACGCCCTCCGGCTCTACAAACTCGCCATCGCCATCAAGGATGAGACGCTGACCCCCGCCTACGAGGACACGATCCGCATGGACCTGCGCGTGACCGACCTCGGGCGAGAGGGCCGCCCCGTGCGCGTCGAGTTCGATGCCTCCTCGCGGGACCTCTTCAGCAGCGCGACCGTCGAGGCAAACGCCAATCTCGCCGCGGCGAAGCTCGACGCCGACATTGCCCTTTCCCTGCGGGGCCTGCGTGCCGAACGCCTCGGACCGTACCTGGAACCCTTCGGCGTCGGCGCCGAGAGCCGATCGCTGAACCTGCGCGGCCGCGGGAAGATTGCGCTCGCTCCCTCGTCCGGCGTGCCCGGCGCCTTGCAGGGCACCGCCTCGCTGACCGATGTCGCCGTCACCGCGGACTCGGACGTGGTCGCCTCGCTGAAGCGTGTCTCACTGGATATTGCGTCTGTCTCGCCCTCTTCCCTGCACATCAGCGACCTCCAGATTGCCAACGGCTCGCTGCGCACTGAACGCACCCGGGAAGGCCACCTGCGCTTCGCCGCGTTCTCTCCCTCGCACGCTCGACCGGTTCCCACGGCCACGGCTCCTCGCACCACTCCGCCGGCCGCGCCGCCGATCGCCGCGACCGGGCGTGCTGCCTCCGGCTCACCGTTCCAATGGCGCATCGACCGGGTCACGGCCTCCGACCTGTCCGCCTCTCTGGACGACCGGGCGTTCATCCCGCAGAAGACGCACCTGTTCGCGATGAAGTCTCTCGCCGCGAGCGACCTTCGATCGAGCGGGCCCGCCGAAACGAAGTCCACGGTCACCGCCGAGATGACCATCCCGGGTATCATCGGGACGATCCGGGCCAACGTGGTCGCGACCCCCTTTGCCGCCGAGCCACGAGCGCGCGCCGAACTGGCCCTCGGCGCGATCCGACCCGAGGCGCTCGAACCGTACTTGAAGGTGCTCGGCGTCGAGTCCACCCTGCGCGAAGGCGCCGTCACGTTCACGCTCGAAGCCGCCGCGACGGCCACGAACCCGGCCGCGGCGTCCGTCACGCTGGATCGGATCGTGGTGAGCGACCGGGAATCATCGCTCTTCGATTTCGGCCCCGTGACATTCAGCGGCGTCTCGCACACGCCGGAATCGGGTCTTGTCATCGACTCGATCCACGGTTCGGGCCCATCGCTCAACATCCGGCGCCTGAAGGATGGGCGCTTCGAACTGCTCGGCCTTCGCGTTGATCCTCACGCGTCGAGCGCTTCATCCGCGGCCACGCCGCCCGCGCTGGCTTCGAACGCCCCGAGCACCATCGTCGCCACGCCGGCCTCGCCGTCATCGGCTCCGCAGTTCCGGCTTCCGCGCCTGACACTCAACTCACTCACGTGGGACAACCTGAAACTCCGTGTCGACGATCTGAACACCCCCGAACTGCCGCCGATCGAGTTCACCGATTCCGGAATCGAGCTGCGCGGGATCCGCATCTCGGACAACGGCGATACGGCCGCCGCACCCGGCACGTTCACCCTCGGCTTCACAGCGCCGCACCTGCTCGAGTCGCTTAAGGTGAATGGCTCCCTGGCTGCCACGACGACGTCCCTCCAAGCGTCCATCGCCGTGCGTGGCCAGGCCCTCGCTCTCTCCCGCCTCGCCCCGTACCTTGAACCCCTTGGCATTGAGCCCACACTGACCGATGGCGCGTTCGCCGCCGACCTGTCGTTGTCGGCGACCGACCAGGCAAACGGAGTTCGGCTCGCCGCCGCGGCTCGAGATGTTTCGCTCTCCAATGGAACACAGACGCTCGCGAGCATCTCCATCGCCGAACTGAGCCGTGCGGAACTGCTCGAATCCGGAGTCGTCGTGGAGGGTGGACGGATCGCCGGCCTTTCGCTCGCCGCGTCGCGTGATCAGGGCGGCGTCTCTCTGCTCGGGATCAAACTGGTTCCAACGGCACCGAAGCCCGAAGCCGCGCCGGCGCCGATCCCCGATCCTCTCGCGTTGATCGGCGGTCTTGGCCCCATATCGACCGGCTCTCTCTCGATCGAGCAGTCGGAGATCTCCTGGTCCGACTCTGCGGCCAAGTCGCCCGTCCAATTGCGCGCGACATTCGACGCCGCGATGCGAGGGTTTGCTCTCAACCCCTCGTCTGACAGCGCGGGCGTTGGTGAGTTCGATGTCCGACTGGTAGCACCGGGCCTAGCGGAATCAGTCACCGTTACGGGCACGCTCGCCGCCTCGGGCCAGCGTGCGGGACTCTCTTCCTCCATCCGTGCGACGGGTGTTTCCACCGCGATTCCCGCCGCGTATCTGCCGCCCGGAATCGACGGTCCGCTCACCACCGGGGAGTTCCGCGTCGATGGAACCCTGGCACTCGCTCGCGGAACACCGGACGCACTGGCTGTCTCCGCCACCATTGCAAACTTCGATTACCGTGCCGCGGGAGAAGGTGAACCGCTCGCTGCGATGAAGGACTTCACGATTGATGTGTCGTCGTTCGCCCTCGATTCACGGGATCTGCACATCGCTCGCATCGCCTCCTCCGGGCTTACCGCCCACGCCGCGGCACAAGAAGATGGCACGCTCACTCTTCTCGGCCTGACCGTCCGATCCAACACGCCCGGCACGGCAGAAACGATTGCCCCCTCGCCTCCACCGTCACCCCGTCAACCGCTCACCTCGCCCGCTCCGGGGGTTTCCACGCTGCTTTCGGCGGCCTCGCGACCTCCCCCGCTCATCGCAGTCGACTCGGTTGACGTCGGGGTATCCCGGCTCACCTTCGCTGGCCCGCCGCCTGCCACGCCGGTATCCCTCGCGGATGTGCGTATTGTCTCTTCCGGACCGTTCCGCCTGCTTGGCGCCGCGGCGGAGTCCAACGCTCCGTTGGAGCTGGTTACGACCGGCCGCGTTGATCCTCTGATCAATCGCTTCGAGGTGAAGTTCGCATCCGCCCTTTTCGCGGCTGAGCCGAGCCTGAACATCTCCATCTCCGCCACCGGCATCAACGCCGGGCCGTTGCCCTCGGTGGCGCCGCCACTCGCCCCGATCATCGACGGAGCACCGCTGAGCGATGGGGCCTTCTCGACCACCATCGCGGCGCGAGCGAAGGTGCAACGGCGCGGCTCCACCATCGATCTTTCCCGCGGCATTGACTTGGCTTTCGACATCCGCGGTACGCAGTTCCGACAGGGGGACACCGTGCTCGCCGGTGTTGAGCACATCGAAGCGGACAGCATCCGCCTTGATCCCTCCACCGGGAACATCACCACACGCGAACTGGAGGTCCGCAACCTGACGGGGCGGGCCTGGCGCGATGAATCGGGCATCCACATTCTTGGACTTCGGCTGAAGGTGCTGGATTCGCCCGACCCGGCCCACACCACCCCTGCGGCGCCCTCGGGCCACGCGGCTGCGGAACCGCCCAGCCCCGCGCGCCCGAAGTCCCCGGGACCAGAGATTCGCATCGACCGCCTCACCGTCTCCGGCATCGACGCCTCCTTCGATGACCGGGCCGTCTCGCCGCCGGTCACCATCCCGATCAACGCGCTCGATGCTGAGGTTCGGGGTCTCTCATCTCTGCTCCTCCAGCGTGAGAGGCCCGTCCGGTTCAACGCAACGGTCGGGGCGGGCAAGGTCTCGCTCCCGAAGTCGTCGGGTTCGAACGACACTGGCAGCGAGACGGAGGATCGCGACTTCTTCTCCCAGTGCATCGCCTCGGGCACCATGGCGTTTTACCCGGCGCCGCAGGGCCGCGCGGTCGCGGCCATCTCCGGCGTGGAGCTTCTGGCTCTGCGGGGCCTGGCCAAAGAGGCGGGCGCCTCCATCGGCGGGGGTGTCTTCGACGGCCGACTTGAACTCCGCGCCCGCGACGATGGGAACGTTGATGCACGCGCCAGGCTGATTGTCACGGACCTCCGCTACGCCGAGCCCTCGGCGGGCCCTGCTGAACGCTTCATGGCTCTTCCCGTGCCCATCGACGCCGCGATCGCCGCCGTCGAAGCGCCCGACGGGTCGATCACCCTTCCCGTCGATGTCACGCTCAGCCAGAGCGGCCTCACAACCGGGAGCCTCGTTCGAGCCGTCGCGCTCGCCGCGGGGCAAGTCGTTGCAACGGCGGTCGTGAGCGCTCCGGCGAAGATAGTCGCCGGGTTCGCCGGCCTCTTCGGCGGTGACGATCCCGAAGCTGTCTGGGTCGAAGAAGAGCCGATCATCCTCACCTTCTCCAACGGCGTCACCGCCTTGTCGAACCGCGATCTGAGCTTCCTCCGTTCCGTCCTCGATCGCGCGGCGGTCTACTCCAACGTACAGGTCGCCATCGAACACCAGTTTGGAATGCAGGACGCCGACCTGGTGGCCCGACGCGCCAATCCGCCGCTCGAGCAGGCCGCGTCGTTGGCCGACGAACTGCGATCCCGTCGCGCCTCACTCCTGGTCGCGAGGTCGGAGCTGCTCGCGGCCGCCTCGGCCTGGGCCGTCGGGGTATCGCCCAACGCCGAGCCGAGCCGCCGCCTGGAAGCGCTCAGCCGTCAACTGGCGGATGTCGAGGATTCCATGGATCAGCTTTACGCCATGCAGGGTCCCGGCGCGGAGACCGCCAAGACCCGGCGCACCCGTGCCGGCGCTGTGGAGTTGATCGATGCACGCCTCGCCGGTGTCCGGCGCGAAATCGCTGCTCGCGCCGGCGAGGGCGCTGCCCGAATCGCCGTCATGGGCGGGAAACCGATCCCGAGTGACGCGGGGCCGTCACGCCTGGTTGTCCGGGTTCGGCAGCGGAAGTGACGGTGAATCACATCCCCGGCAGGTGCTTGTCGATCCAGTGATCCTGCTTCATGACGCCCGCCCGGCCGCGCCTTGCCCTGGCTTCCGACTCCCGCTGGGCAAAGCGGAACAGCTTCGTCGCCGCGGCCCTCGCCGCGCCG
The DNA here is from genome assembly GCA_019636625.1 of Phycisphaeraceae bacterium. Lineage (GTDB taxonomy): Bacteria > Planctomycetota > Phycisphaerae > Phycisphaerales > UBA1924 > JAHBXE01. The sequence continues at coordinate 37,994 of JAHBXE010000017.1, read as the reverse complement.
GACAGCTCTTCGCCCGTCCCGGCCCGTCGCATCACCGCCGCCACACCTCGGACGTGCAAACGAACCAGTTCATCGTCGAGAGAAAGGAAGATCTGCGCCGAACCCGGATCTCCCTGACGTCCCGACCGCCCGATGAACTGCCGGTCGATCCGCTTGGCCCCGTGCATCTCGGTCAGGATGACGTGAAGCCCTCCGGCGGCGATCGCCGCTTCATCCGGCTTGATATCCGTGCCGCGCCCGGCCATGTTCGTCGCGACGACGATCGAAGCGTTCGGCCCGCCCCGGCCCGCGTCGGAGATCAGCTCCGCCTCTTCTCGGTCAAAGTTCGCGTTGAGCACGCGGTGCGCGAGCCCACGTGCCGCGAGTTTCTCCGACAAGTGTTCCGATGCCTCGATCGACCGCGTCCCCACGAGCACGGGCCGCCCCTTGGCATGTTCCTCCTCCACCGCGGCGGCGACCGCGTTCCACTTCGCTTCCCCACGCCGGAATACTCGCGTCGGCCATTGCTCGCGGATCATCGGGCGATGGGTGGGCACGCGGATGACCGGTCGGTTGTACACCGTCTGCATCTCGCCCGTGGCATCGGCAGCGGTGCCCGTCATGCCGCACAGGAATGGATAGCTCCGGAAGAACCGCTGGAAGCTCATCCTTGCCATGGTTTCCCGGTCGGCCGTGACCTCGACTCGCTCCTTCGCCTCCACCGCCTGGTGCAGACCGTGCTCCCAGTTGCGGTCCGGCAGGAGCCGCCCCGTGTACTCATCCACGATGACGATCCGCCCGTCCACGATCTGGTACTGATGCCCCTTGAGGTAGCAGTGGCGGGCGATGAGGGCCTGCCGGATCAGTTCCTCCGCGCGGCGTCTGGCACGCCAGATCGGCTCCTCGGCCTGCGCGAACAACTGCTCGCACCGGTACCGGCCCCGCTCCTTCAACTCCGCCTTCTTCCGCAGGTGATCGATCGTGTAGTCGGGGCCTTCATCCAGGCTCGCCGCGATCGTTGCCGCCCGCCGGTACACCTCCGCCATGTCGTCCGTCCGCCGCGCCCTCGCGATAATGAGAGGCACCACGCCCTCATCGATCAGCACCGCGTCCGCTTCATCCACCAGCGCCGCCTGCAAACCGGGGATCATCGGGCCGCCGCCCGCCTCACCCATCGCGATCAGCGACTGCCGCCCCGTCCACGCCGATGAGTGCGCCCCCATCCGGATCAGGTCCCGGAGCCAGTCCGCCGTGATCTGCTTCGGCGTGCCGTACACGATCGCACGGGCGTAGACCTCGAACCGCTCGTGCGGACCCATCTCCTGCTGGATCGCCCCCACCCGAAGCAGGCACCGGCGGTAGATAGGTTCACGCGACTGCGCATCCCGCCTCGCCAAGTAGTCGTTCACCGTGAACACATGCAGGTGACGCCTCCGCCACGCGATCAGCGGCGCCGCGATGGAGCCCGTGAGCGTTTTGCCCTCCCCGGTGAGCATCTCCACGATCCGGCCGTGGTACAGCGCGAGCGCCGCCATCACCTGAACGGGGTAGGCCTCCTCACCCGTGCACCGGCGTGCCACTTCCCGCACGATCGCCAGTCCTCGCCGCACCACCGCCGCATCGTGCCGCCCGCGCACGAACGCTTCCCGCGTTTCCGAGATCACCTGGTCCAGCGCTGCTTCCGAATGGTTCCGAATCTCGCCCGACAGCGCCTCGACCGCTTCCGCCTGCGCCCGCAGCCAGCCGAGAGTCACGCGGCGGGATTCCACCAGCATGCCGGCCCGCGCCGCCAACACGTCGAGCCCCTTGGGCACATCCGACTTCCGCCGCCGGCTGCGGACGGAATCGAACAAGGCGGAGTATCTGGTGAGGGCTTGTGACATGATCAAAGCGACAAAGGGCAAATTGCCAAAGACCAAATCAGGATGCGTGCCTTCTTGTTCTGGAGATCATGGCTCCGAGAATCAACTTCAGCTCGGTCGCTTCCTTCTGCAAAGACGCAAGTCGTTCAGGCTTGACCCACTTCCGTCGGGCTGCCAGTCGCAGCCAGAAACGGGTCTCGCTGACCTCCTTTATTGCTATACCGAGAGTCTTTGCGAAGTCAGCCCGACTCAGCGCCTCGTCAGCCTCGAACACATTCGCTCCTACAGATGTGCCACATCCAATCATCTGGTCTACGACGCGACTCAGTGACCGCTGTCCCGCCAGCGTCTCCGCAACGCCCACCATGCGATCTGAGAAACTCTCCACCCGCTCCAAGAATGCCGGATTCAAACGCCCCATGCCAGGTACTCCCGTGTTCGCCTCCGCTTTGCACTTTGGTTATCTGCACATTTGCGGATTTGCACGACCGCCGCTCAGATATCCGTCCTCGCCTGAAGCAGCTTCTCCACCCGATGCCACCATTGCGCCAACAGCGGCTTGCTCGGCAGCGTAAACCGCACCGTCACCCGCTCGCCCGGGACGGAGCGCCACGCCCGGCCGTCTTTCACCAGGTCATCGATGTACACCGTGAACTCGCTCGACTTGGTGGCCAGCCCTCGCTGGTCCTGCGGGTCGATCTCCACCGTGCCTCCGCCCTGGAACCCCAGCGCCGCGTGCGGTATGGTCCGACGCCCCGCTTCAACGATCCGAACCCCGCCGCCCCGCACCACGTCGTAGGGCATCGACACCGAACGCATCTCCACCGTGTACGCACCCGGCGGCAGCTCAATCAACGGCTGCGCATGCGAGGTCGGCATCGTCGCTGCGATCCGCACCCGATCGGGGTCCACCACCTCGCACAGCAACTGCCCGCGTTGCACGTGCACGCCGGCAAACTCCCCCGGATCGCGTCCCGCGGCGCCGGGCACCAGCACACCATCCTGCGGCGCCCGGACTTCCAACTTTGATTGCAGGTCCAGCAGCGTCCGCAGCGTCTCTGACTTGGCCTCGATGATGCTCCTGGCCACTTGGGCGGCCGCGGGATTGCCGGCGGTGTACATCCGCTCCTGCACCTGCACCTCGGCGAGTTCCGCCCGAGTCATCGCAATCCCGTACTCCACCGCGGGCGATTCGCACGTCACGATCACATCCCCCGCCCGCACCCGATCCCCCACGCGCTTGTGCACCGCGACCACCCGGCCCGGCGCTCCGAAGTACACGCCCGCGCTCGCCCGGCTCTCCACCACACCCGGCGCCCGGCGGTGATCCGGCGCCCGGACCACCCCGAGGCACAGCCACGCCCCCGCCGCGAGCGCCAGCGTTGTCGCGATCGCCCGGATCCGGTGCTCGGCCAGTTGCGGCCCGGCCGCCAGCCAGTGCACGAACTTGCCCAGCGGGATCAGGAACCACGCCGCCGCCGACCACACGGCCAGCACCAGCCCGACCGCGAAGAACTGCCCCAGCACGTACAGGGTGATCGTGATGAACAGAAATACCCGGTAGGCCACGGCCAATGTCCCGTACACGATCAGGATCCACCGCTCCGTCGGGTTCGTTGTCGGTGGGCGCAGGTTCTCGCACCGGTAGATGTACTTCTGCGCCAGGTGCTGGAGCATCCGCGTGCTCCGGTTCATCAGGTTCGGAACCTCCAGCAGGTCGGACAGGATGTAGTAACCGTCGAACCGCATCAGCGGGTTGGCGTTGAAGAAGATCGTCGAAATGCTCGCCGTGAAGATCGCGTTGAACGCCAGTTGCTTCGTCAACGTGTCGGGCGCGGAGGCGAAAATGTGCACCGCCGCCGCCGCGATCGCCAGCTCGAAGATCATCCCCCCCGCCCCAACCGCGATCCGCTGCCACTTGCTCGCAAAGGACCACGCGCTGGAGGCGTCCACATAAGGCGCAGGAACCAGCACCAGGAGCATGGCCCCGAACTCGGGCACCTGGCCCCCGAACCGCTTGCAGATCACGCCGTGCCCGGTCTCGTGTATGGCCTTGATGATGATGAAGATCACCGAAAGCCAGATCAGGTTCGCGGGCGCCATCGATGTCTTGAACATCGCCTGGAGCTCATCGAGGTGCGGCACCACCGCATAGAGGCCGTACCCCACCCACGCCAGCCACAGCAGGAAACCCCACCGGTTCAGCAGCGGGCGGAAAATGGGCTCCAGCCACGTGAGAATCCGGTCCGGGTTGAACAGACGCAGCCGGAAGTACATCAGGCCGATCGCCTGCTGCGCCATCCGCCGCTTGAGCCGGTCCCGCCCTCGCGAGAGCAACTGCTCCGTCTCCGGAGTGGAATCAATCGCCAGGAGGTTCGAGCTGTACATCTGCCCCAGCAGCTCGATCACCTCCTGCTGGGTCGGCGCGCCGTCGCCGTGGTTTCCCAGGGAGATGCTCCAGACTTCCTCCACCGTCCGCCTGCCATCCAGCAGGCCCACAAACTCGTACCCCACCGGGCTAAGCCGGTAGAACTGGTTCGAGGCCGGATCGTGCGCGACGTGCCAGCGCCTCCCTCGATAGTGCTGACGCGTGATCTGCACGTGCGGACGCAGCCGCGGCTTCAAGGCCCGCACGCGGTGCCAGAGGGGCGAGAAAGTTGGTCGTTCGGAGGCCATGTCAGGTCGCCCTACACCAAAGAGCCGAATCGCAAGTCAACACAAACCGACGTGCTCCCCCCACCCCCCACTCTTCCCCCCAACCGCGCTCCCGTGCAACGTGCCACCCGGCGCGTTCGAAGCTCCGTCGTCACCACCAAAGCCAGAGTCGCAGTTGGTCACGGATCCGCCGCGTCCCGATATCGAGCAGCGTCCGCCGACCGGTGTCCAGCTTCACGAACCCTTCCATTCCCGGCCGCAGCGCCCGGTGCTGCACCGCGCCGTCTTCGAGCCGGCACCGCACTTCGAACACGTTCTTTCCATCCTTGGGCTGCGCCAGCGGAACGATCCGCTCGATCACCACCGGCAGCTTCTCCCCCGGCGCCGCCTTGGTGGCGATATGCCCCCTCGTCGGCTCCACCCCTTCGGACTGCTCATGGATGAGCGCGATATCCCGGTCACTCACCCGTGCAATCACGATCATGTCATTCAGGGGGGCCACTTGGAACACGGCATCGCCCAGCTTGCCCGAGGCCCCGATCTTGTCCTGCAAGTCGCCGGCGATGATCGTCCCCGTGATCGGCGCCCTCACCGTCGCCTGGGAGATGATCCGCTGGATCTCGCGGATGCGTGCTTCCGCCTGCGCCGCCTTGGCCTCCGCCTGCTGCGCCTCGCCGAGCTTCCCGGCCTTGCGGTGGCTGTCCGCCTCCTTCTCGGCCTCGATCTTCTGCGCCGTCGCGCCGAGCAGCTGGTCCTTGGCCTGCATGGTGTCCATCTGGAAGAGCACATCGCCCTGCTGCACGATCCGTCCCGGCGCCACACCCTCCCCCAGCGACTCGATCACCCCGTCGATCGGCAGCGACACCGTGTGCTTCACCCTCGCCTGCACCTCCATCGGTGACTGCACCCGGTACGGCACACGCACGAACGTCACCACGATCCCGGCGACCAGCACCAGAACCCCCACCATCTTCCACACCGTGTGCCGCGGCCCGACCAGCCACGCCCCGCCCTTGACCGTTGACACCCACGCCCGCGCCGCCAGCGTCCGGTCGTCGCTCCGCCGGACCGCCAGCGTCGGCGACACGAGGTCCAGCGCCGACTGCACCAGCTCGATCGAGCCGATGTCCGCCGGCCCTTCCGCGGTGGATTCCACCGTCACGACACCGAGGATCCGGTCGCCCTCGCGTAGCGGAAAGGACACAACCTTGAGCCGTGCGTCCGACGCCGCCAGTTCCCGGTGCGAATGCGTGATCGCCTGCGACAGCACCACATCGCCCCCGGGGCCGCCCTGCGCCCCCGGCCCCGCCTGCCCCTGTTCCGGCGGCGGCGGGTACAGCACCGTCTGTTCCTGGTCGAGGCACTCATCCATCGCCGCCTCGATCTTCTGCACCATCGCCATCCGCCGGTCGATGTGCTCCGTATCGCTGATCGAAACGCACCGCACCGCGCCCGAACCGCCCGTCCCGATCCCCTTGACCCACCCGACCGCCACGCGGTCCGCGCGGATCTGCCTCGACAGGTCGTTCGCGAGTTGAATGACCGCCCCGCGGAATCCCTTCGCGGTGTTCACCGAAGCGATCAGTTTCGCCGCCAGGTCCAACGCCGCCGATGCGGCCTTCACGCGCTGCAACTGCTGCCGGACCCCGTGCAGGTTCGTGTACCCCGCCAGGACTTCCACCATCGCCGTTGTTGTCTGAAGCGCCTGCCGCGACCGCGGCTCGATGAGCAGCGTGATCACGCCGCGCGGGCCCGTCGGCTCCGGCGAACTGTGCACCGGCACTGCGATGATCGACCCCTTCTCCGTGTCGTCGTAGAACGTGGCCGCCTTCTCCAGCCCGAACACCCGCACCTGACCCGAGTCCGCCGCCGACCTCGCCGCGCCCCGAACCTCTCCCGCGCTCTCGATCGCCCCCACCGCCTGCGCTTCAGGGCCCGGCGGCCACGTCAGCACCGCCCGCGGTTCCGGCGACGCCTCGCCCTCCCCGCGGTCCACCGAGAACAGCACGGCCTGCTTCGACCCCGACACCTGGCCCAGCACGCTCAGCAGCCTCGCCAGAAACGCGCGATCATCCGGCGCGGGCGAGGCCAACTCCGCCACCACACGCTGCCACCCAGGGGTCTTGACGCTTGACAGATCGATCACGTCGATGCTCCGAACTGCTTTACTTCGCCGCGGCACGCTTGTCCGGCTCAACCACACGTGCGGCCCACTCGCCCTCCGGGGGCGTAAAGCGGACCCACGCGGTCATGCCCGAGGGCCACTGGCTGGGGTTCGCCAGTTCAACCCGCACGCGACGGGTGTTGCTGGCCGGGTCGGCCGCCGCGCCGACCTCGATTACCTTGGCCTTCCACACCTTGCCCGCCCCGTCCCCCGGCAAGTCCAGCACTACCCACGCGGGGTCGCCCGTCTTGAGCCCGCGCGTCAAGGTCTGCGAGGTCGGCGTCGGCACATCGATCCACAACGGATCCGTGTTCACGATCCGGAGCACGGGCTCCGTCTCGCGCTTCACCTGCCCGACATCCACGATGACATCGTCAATCACACCATCAAACGGCGCGAGGATGGTCAGCCGGTCCAGCTGGGCCTGCCGGATCGCCAGTTGCAGCGCTTGCTGCTTTCTTTCATGCTTCGCGATTTCCAGGTCGACCGTCCGGGCCTTCAGCGTCGCCTCGGCCCGGGCGTAGTCGATCACATTCCCACCCGCCTTCTTGTCCCGGAGTTCCTTCTGGGCGTCAAACTCCACTCGCGCCAGATCCACCCCGTACTGCGCCTTCTGCACATCCAGATCCACTTCCGTGATCAGCTTCGCCAAGTCTCGCTGCGCTCGAACGTCCTCATCTCGCGCCCGGATCAGCGGCTCCCCCCGCTTCACCTGCTGACCACCCTTGACCAGCACCTCCACGATCTCCGCCGGAAACGAGAATCCAAGCACCGAGTCCCGGCTCGGGCGAGTGATGAACTTCTCACCCCCAAAGGATGAAGGGACGGGTTGCTGCTTCGGGGCAAACCCCGCCACCGCCGCCGCGGCCAGCACTGCACAGAGAAGAATTCGGACCTTCATCTTCAGAGTATAGATGCCGGGACACGGACCGGTTCCGCCCCTCGGCACTGAACGCAGACCAACCCGAGAGAACCGCGCCCCACCCTCGCTCCATCCTCCCTCCTGGTTTTCGGACTGTGTCAGGACGTCGAATCCCACTAGGGAACGCCCGGCACCGGACCTACTGTTGCTCCTCTGCCGCGCGGAGGAAGGGGCGTTTTCTCGCTTCGGGCGCGGCGGTACGGAGTTTTCCAATGGCACAGTCTGTGGGCACGGGTCGAGCGGTCGAAGTAGCGGCGCTGGACAAGAAGGCAACGCTGGCGCAGTTCGGGGGAACCGCCGTCTCCTCCAAACCCGTGCCTTTCATGTCCACCGGGCTGTCCCCGGCCGACATTGCCGCCGCCAACGCCGTCCTGCAGAGCGGGATGCTGCGGGCCGCCAAGAAGTGCGAAGAGCTCGAGTCCCGGTTCGCCGCCATGACCGGCGCCAAGCACATGATGACCTGCGCCAATGGCACCTGCGCCCTTCAACTGGCGTACGAACCGCTCTTCAAGCCGGGCGATGACATCCTGGTGCCCGCGTGGAGCTACATCGCCACGGTCTCGATGGTCGTCGCCCGCGGCTGCAACCCGATCTTCGTGGATTGCCACGCCGACACCTTCCAGATCGACATGGCCGATGCGGCAAGGAAGATCACGCGCCAGACCACCGGCATCGCCGCGACGCACCTCTACGGCTGCCCGGTCGATATTGACGCCGTGCAGGCGCTGGCCTCCAAACACAGTCTGAAGGTGGTGTACGACGCGGCCCAGAGCCACCTCGCCACCTGGAAGGGCAAGGGAATCGGTGCGTTCGGCGACGCCGTGACGTACTCCTTCTACGCGACCAAGAACCTGGGCACGGGCGAGGGCGGGGCGCTTTCGTGCAACGACGACGCTTTGGCCCGCAAGATAAAGCTCCTCCGTTCACACGGCGAAACGGACAAGTACCTGCACGAGAGCGTGGGGTACAACTACCGGATGAACGACATCACGGGCGCCATCGGCTGCTCGAAGCTCGACCGCCTGGCGGAGCAAACTGCCCAGCGACAGAAGAACGCCGCGCGGTACGACGCGATCATCGCCAGGATCGACGGGCTTTCCGCCCCGAAGACAACCCCGGGCGGCGAGGCGGTGTTCCACCTCTATGTTGTCAAGATGGACCCCGCACGATTCACCTGCACACGCGACGAGTTCTGCGAGGCGCTCAAGGCCGAGGGTGTTCCGACAGCGATCCACTACCCCCGCTCGCTCCCGAACCAGCCCGCGCTGGCGCGGTTCAACCGCAACGACACCCCGGTGGCCGAGTCGCTGACCCGGATGGTCTTCGCGATCCCCATGCACCACGACATGACGGACGACCACTTCCGCATCGTCGGCGAAGCCTTGAACAAGGTCGCCGGCGTGTTCAGGAAGTGATCGAGACTCGCGGCGAGCCGCCCGTCTTCACGTGCATCCCGAAGCGAACTTGTTCAGGAAGCACTGGAAGTCGTTTGATGTGAGCATCGGTACTCCATTGGAGCCGTCGCAGTTGGCGTAGGTATCGCCCGAGGCGAACCGGTTCAGGAAGCACTGGAAGTCGTTCGACGTGAGCCGCGGCGAGCCGGTGGAACCGTCGCAGTTGGCGTAGCACGGCGGCGGGGCGGGCGGGATGTAGTACTCCGCCACCGGAAGAAGACCTTCCAGCGCCTCCTGGCAGAGCGGCAGAATCTGGCTCACGGCCGGCTGGAAGCTGCTCCCACCCAGCTCGATCGTCCATGCCATTGCGCCGTGAACGCCGTACGTGTAGTCCCGGGTGTTCCCGTTGTTGAGGTACAGGATCACCGAGCCCTGCCCGTACGGGTAGTTCGTCCCTCGCACCGAGGCCATGCCCGTCTGGATCATCTGCCCGAGCGTGTTCATCAGCGGCAGGTCCGGCGGCGCGGGGGTCGTGCGGAACCCCCAGGGCGACAGGATCGACTGTCCGTTGGCGTGGATATCCCAGTGCACCTTCAACCGCCCCTGCGCGGCGAGCGAGTCAACCAGCGACTTGACGCCCGCGAGTTCCGGCTCGGACCACGCCGCCACGCCCCGGTAGGTTTCGCTGGAACACGTCCCGCTCGAGCCCGTGTTGTCGTATCCCCACTGGTACCCCCAGTTGCGGTTGAGGTCGACGCCAAACGTCGTGCTGCACCCGGTGGCGGGGTTGTTGCTGTTCGCACGCCGGTTCTTCCGCCACGATGGGTTGCTCGGATTCGAGTACGCGTACCCATCCGGGTTGACCGTCACGATGAAGTGAAAGTCGATGTTGTTGACCACGTTCGTGATGCGCGGGTCGGTGCCGTAGGTCTCGCAGAACCGATCCACCATGTACATCGCGGCATGGGGCGTGACCCACTCGCGGGCATGCTGGTTGGCCTGGACGATGAACGCGGGCCGCGTCTCGGTCGAGCCCGGCCCGGTGATGCGGAGCATCTTGATCTGGCGACCCTGGATCGATGTGCCGATGTTCGAGAGCGTCGCCAGGTTCGGGTAGTTCGTCGCGTAGTACTGCATCCGCGTTTCGAACTCCGTGAGCGTCCGGTACGTCGCGAACCACGAGGGATCATCCCCGGCGCGGACGCGGGCGTCATCGGCCCAGATCTGGTCCATGTGCGCCTGGATGTCCGGGATGAGCACCTCGTGACGGATGCCCTCCGCGACCAGCGCCGCGTACTTGGGCGGCGTCACGCGGATATCAAACCGCCCGATGCCCGTTCCGGAACACGTCAGCACCTCATCGGCCAGGGCGCGGATGACCTGCAATTCCCGGGCGGTCCGCGCCTCGACGCGCACGGCCCGGTGGCCTCGGTATTGCATCGGCGCTTCGACCGGTTCCGCCGGCTGGGCATGAACGCTGGTCCCCGCGGCGAGCACGAGTGAAAGAGCGAACGACAATCGATTCATGGCGGCATCCTCTTGAACGACTATGGGCATCCGGCGGCGAACTTGTTCAGGAAACACTGAAAGTCATTGGACGTGAGCAGCGGCGTCCCGGTCGAGCCGTCGCAGTTGGCGAAGGCGTTACCCGCCGCGAACCTGTTCAGGAAACACTGAAAGTCATTGGATGTGAGCAGCGGCGTCCCCGTTGAGCCGTCGCAGTTGGCGTAGCACGCGGGGCACGCGAGCGCGAACACGCGCACATCGTCGATCGCGGCCTCCGTCAGCGAGTTGTTGGGCTCGTCCGCGATGCTGAAACGGAGGTGGAACGCCGACGTCATCGGGAAGCCTTCAGGCACCACAAACGATGCCGCCTGCCACCCGTTGGTCGTCGTGACCAGATCAACCTGCATGAAGCTCTGGCCGTCGTGGCTGATTTCCACGATAAGCGGATCGGGAGATCCGTTGGCGCTGTACACCCACCGGTTGTATTGGACGAGAGCCGAAGCCGCGCCGGCCAGGTTGATCGGCGGCGAAACCAGTCGGGTTGGACCGCCGTCCACGTCGGTCAGTCCAGCGGCGGCGCCGGGCGCGCCGTTCTGCGTTGCGTAGCACATCACGCCGGGGTCCGGGGTTGCGTCGTCCTCAGGATTGGCCATGTCGCCGTTCAGGTTGAACGTGCCCACCGGATCGCCACGCTCCCAGGCACCCCCGGTCAAACTCGGGTGGTTGATGACGGTCCACCCCCGGTCCTGCTCCATGTCGTCATCGAAGACGAGCTGCGGTACGTACGCCGTTGAACGCAGCGCCCCGGAGCCCGCCGGGTAGGAGAGCGTGGGCCCTCCCGCCGCGGCGGCCTGGAAGTAGTACTCGACCGTCGTGCCGCACGGAACCGGCGGGAGATCCGCCCTGTACAGGTCCGGCCCGATGGCGGCAAGCGGCGAAGACGTGAACGGGCCGCTGGTGCCGATGCGCCAGAGCACAGCGGGGGAACCGGGCTCAAGACTCCAACCGGGTCCGGACGTGATGCCCACATCGATCGACGTCGGCACGTGGGGTGTCAAAGGCGCAGGGGGCGACGACGGCAGCCAGATGCGAACCGGGAGGAAGTACTCGACCATGCTCATGAGGCCGGCAAAGTTCTCTTGCGCGGTCGGGATGATCTGGCTCGGCGGAAGCAGAAAGCCCGTCGAACCGGTGTCGCGAAGCTCGATGGTCAGACCGTAAATGTTCCGCCCGCCGTACCACCAGTCCACGGCGGTGCCCGAAGCAGGGTAGATCGTGGAATAGATCGGGCCCGAGGTGTAGATCGCACCGCCGGAACCACGAATGCCGTCCCTGATCGAGGACGTCAGTTGATTGAAGAACCCCGCATCCGGAGGTGGCGGGAGCGTCGCCGTGTATCCCCACGGCGACATGACAAGCTGCGAGTAGCTGTGGTAGTCGATCGCGGCCACCAGCCGCGGGCTGAGATTCGAGAGGTCGCGGATCGCCAGCGTTTCCGGCTCGGAGAACGGCGAATCGCCGCGGTACGTCTCGCTGCACGGGGCGGCCGATGCGCCCTGCCCGCCCCACTGAAACCCCCAGTTCCGGTTCATATCAACGCCGATGCAGATGCCGGTTCCGGCGCCTGTATCGCGCCGGTTCTTGCGCCACAGCCGCTCGTTGCCGCCGTTGGGCCAGGTGTGCACATAGCCATCGGGGTTCGCGATCGGAACGATGATGAACTCAAGGTTGTCCATCGCCGTGCTCGTGCGCGGGTCGGAGCCGTACGCCGCGACCAGCTCGTTCGCGAGATACATCACGGTCGAAATGCTGACCCATTCGCGCGCATGCTGACCGCCGATGAGCAGGACCTGCGGGCGGTTGACCCCGCCGGGAGCGGACAGCCGGAGGGCGAAGATGTCCCGCCCCTCGATGGATTGACCCACGATCTCGAACGAGGCAAACGCGGGGTTGGCCAGCGCCATCGACCGTGCAAAGGAACGCACCTCCCCGTAGTCGCGGTACGTATCGAACCACCCGGGCCCGCGCACCCGGGCCATCGCCGCACGCTCCGCCTCCACCGCCGCCTGCACATCGTGCACAACGATGGAGTAGGGCACGCCCGATGCGTGGAGGGCGGCGAACTGCTCGGGCGTGACGCGGAGATCGACCGGACCGCCCACGCCGACACGATGGGACCAGACATCGTCCGTCAAGGCGAGCACCGTGCGCAGATCCTTGAAGTCACGGATGGAGGCGCGCACCACGCGGTGACCGTCGTAGCGCACACCCTGCCCGTGCGCAGCGCCGACCAGTGAAGCGAGCAGAAGGGGCGGAATGAATCGCCGCATCCTCACTTACGAGCACCCCGCGGCGAAGGCGTTGAGGTAACACTGGAAGTCGTTCGCGGTCAACGCCGGTACTCCCGTGCTGCCGTCGCAGTTGGCCCACGGTTCGCCCGCGGCGAACTTGTTCAGGAAGCACTGGAAGTCGTTGGCGGTGAGCAGGGGCGCTCCCGTGCTCCCGTCGCAGTTCCCGTAGCAGGGCGTGAGATATTCCGAAAGGAACAGGAACGCCGGCCAGGTCTCCTCGCAGCTCGGGACGATCTGTTCGGGTGGAAGCAGGAAGCCGGTCTGCCCGGTGTCGCGCAGCTCGATCGTCAGACCGAGAATGCCCCGCTCGCCCCACGACCAGTCCACCGAACAGCCGTTGGCCTGGTACAGCGTCGGCTGCAGCGGCCCCCACACAAATGTCTGCCCGTGCACGGCGAAAATCGCCGCCGCCATCCCGCTGGTGAGCATGTCGAACGTGGCCGCGGCGCTGGGCGGGCTGGGGAGCGTGGCCGTGTACGCCCACGGGGACATGACAAGCTGCGAGTACGAATGCCAGTCCATCGTCGACTTGATCCGCGGGTTGGCGATGATGTAATCCCGCATCACCTGCGTTTCAGGCTCGGAAAACGCGGCCACACCCCGGTAGGTGTCGCTCGAACAGGTCCCGCTGGAGCCGCCGCCGGGGATGACCCCCCACTGGAACCCCCAGTTGCGGTTGAGGTCGACGCCGAAGCTGCTCGAGCAGCCGGAGCCGGTGTTGTTGCTGTTGGGCCGCCGGTTCTTTCGCCACAGGCGCGTGTTGGTCCAGGTGTACTCGTACCCGTCGGGGTTCATGATGGGAACGATCAGGAACTCGTGGTTGTTCACCAGGTACCGCACGCGCGCATCGGTCGCGTACCGAGCCAGCAACTGCTCCGCGTGGTAGATGGGCACGGGAACGTTGATCCATTCCCGCGCGTGCTGCCCGCCGAACCAGAGCGATGCCGGCCGATTGGCGGTGGATCCGGGACCCGTGATCCGCAGGGCAAAGATCTCCCGGTTCTGCAGCGACTGCCCGATCACCTCGTACGTGCACAGCCCGGGGTACGCAGCGGCCAACGCCTGGCAGTACGCCTTGTTCTCCGCGTAGGTGTGGTAGTTCGAGTACCAGCCCGGGCCGTCGAGCTGCCGGCGGCGACGGATCTCCGCCGACTCCGCGTCGATCGCCGCCTGCACATCCGGTATCAGAACTTCGTACCGCAACCCCGCCGCGACCACCGCCGCGAACTGTTCCGGCGACACACGCACATCGATGGGATGCCCCCGCCGGACCTCGCACGACCAGATGTCCTCCGAGATCGCCAGCACGGTCCGCATGTCCCGCGGCGTGGGCGCCTGGATGCGCAGCACCCGGTGCCCTCGGTAACTGGGGATCGGACCATCCGCTCGATCGGGGTCGACCTGACCGATAGCGGGGCACGCCAACCCCGCCGCCAAGGTGACAGCCGCTGCTCTCGCCACGCGTTGGGCTTGCATCATCCTCGGACTCCAATTTGGCTTGATGACATTCCTGACGAATCCGGACAGGCCGGGGTGCATCCAATATACGGCCAAATCCGGGAAACGGAACCGGAACGAGCCGCCGAATCTCAGAAACAACGTTTGGGAAACTTCAGGGATCATGCGAGCTGGACCAAAGCTTCCAGCGCGAAACCGCATCCGTGCCGGTTTAGGTGGTTGGGTCGGCCGGAACAGCAGTAAGTGCTTCAGGCTTATCGGGTCGCCGCAGCGGGTTGAGCCTGATATGACAGGGGCATGAGAACCCTGCCCTTGCTTGCGTTGGCGTTGTTCGGGGGATTCACCGGGTGTGCAGGTCCGAGCCTGCCGCCATTTGCGGGTTCCTACCAACACGCGGCGGTCGCGGCGGATCACGAAGTGGCGTCGCGTGCAGGGCTCGAAGTGTTGAAGAAGGGCGGGAACGCTGTGGATGCGGCGGTCGCGGTGTCGTTCACGCTGTCCGTGGTCCGTCCCGAATCGTGCGGTATCGGGGGCGGAGGGTTCATGGTCATCCGATTCAGCGAGGCGGGCGTCGCAGACCAGCGGAGGCTCGGGCGCTCCGTGCCGCGGCAGGTAGCGCTCAACTACCGCGAGATGGCGCCGTGGGCGGTGGGGCCGGACTTCTACGAGAAAGAAGATCGGTTCGCCAGCACGCACGGGGGCAAGGCGGTCGGGATTCCGGGAACAGTCGCGGGGTTGTTGACGGCGCATGAGAAGTTTGGCCGGCTGGATCGGGCGGCTGTGCTGGCGCCGGCGATCCGCGCAGCAGAGAAGGGCTTTGTCGCGGATGAGAGCTTCGTCAGCGCGGCGAAGGAAACGGCGGCGGACTTTGAGAAGAACCCAGCGTGGAAGGAACGGTTCCGCTTCGTGTGGGAGAGGATGCTGCGGAAAGGGAAGATCAAGATCGGCGATGTGATCACGAACCCGGAGCAGGCATCGGCGCTGCGGCTGATCGCGGAGCAGGGGACGGCGGCGTTCTACCAGGGGCCGATCGCACAGGCGATGATCGAAACAGTGCGGCGAGACGGTGGCGTGATGACGCACGACGATCTGTTACGGTTCCGTGTGGCGAGCGTTGAACCGCTGACGTTTCAGGCCTTCGGCAGGACGTTCTTGACAATGCCGCCGCCGTCGAGCGGGGGTGTGGCGATGGCGGAGGCCATGGGAATATTGGGATTGATCCTGGAGCAACCGCTCCGGGAGACACAAGAGAAGATCGAGAAGAACAACCCGCCGCGGGGCTTCTTTGAAGCGATCGCGGCCCCGGGCGGGATGGCGCTGCCGTACGGACCGATGTCCCCCTGGTATTGCCACCGACTCACCGAGGCTCTCAAGCACGCCTTCGCGGACCGGGCCGAGTGGCTCGGCGATCCTGATTTCGTGGATGTGCCCGTGGCGCGGCTGGTCTCGAAGGAATACACCGGCCTGCTGGCACGGCGATTCCAGCCCGAGCGGACACTTCCGCTCGACCAGTACGGCACGCGGGAGAGCCGCACGCTGACCTCGCTCTCGGAGGATCTCGGCACAAGCCACCTCTCGGTTGTCGATGCGGCGGGCAACGCGGTGGCCTGCACGGAGACGATCAACCTCGGTTTCGGATCGTGCCTGGCGGTGGATGCGTTCGGGTTCATCCTGAACAACCAGATGGATGACTTCACGACCCGTCGAGGACAAGCCAACGCGTTCGGGCTGAAGCAGTCGGATCGCAACCTGCCGGCGCCGGGCAAGCGGCCGCTCTCCAGCATGACGCCCACCATCGTGCTGGGCGAGCGCGGCGAGGTCGAGGTGGTCGCCGGCGCTTCGGGCGGGCCGCGGATCATCACGGGCACGATGCAGGCGATTCTTCAGCGGGTCGGTTTCGGCCGCGCGGCGTGGGACGCCGTGCAGCCGCCTCGGCTTCACCATCAGTGGTCGCCGAATGTCGTCCGACTCGAGCGCGGGTTCGACGCCGTGGATGGGGCGACAGGCGTGAGCCTCGTCGGCGAACTGCAACGCTTCGGCCATCGCGTCGAGCCGATCAGCGGTGTCGGTGTCGTGCAGATGATCGCCCGCGAACGCGGCGAGTGGCAAGCCGCGAGCGACCCCCGCAAAGGCGGCAAACCGGCCGGGTATTGAAATGGGGGCACGCCTCTCCCGGGCGTGCGCCGTGCTCAGTCACTCGGGAACGAGGTCCGACACGCCACAGAGAGGCGTGCCCCCATGGACCGTTACAACCCCGTTACGAGCGCAAGCCGAACTGATTGGTACACCTAAGCGTCCGACCTCGACGTCGGGCGTGGGCGTCGCCATCCCCGTCGGCCCCCCTCTTCCTTGAGGAGCAGTCATGCGAACGTTGCACTCGTACTTGATCGCCGCGGCCTGCATTGCCGTGCCGCTCTCATCGCCCGTGTTCGGCCAGTTCGCGGCGACCTCCGCGACGGACCCGGTGATTATCGTGCCCCAGGGCCGGACCGTGGTGATCCACCCCGAGCCGCGTCGCCGCCCGCCGCAACCCGTGCAACTCACATCCGTGAGCACGCAGGTCACGATCACGGATCAGGTCGCCTCCACGACCATGGTCCTCTCCGTCCACAACCCCGGGGGTGGGCAGCAGGAAGCCCAGATCCTGGTCCCGGTTCCCGAAGGCGCGACAATCCGCTCGTTCCAGTTGGACTCGCTCGGTGCGGAGCCCAACGCCAGAATCCTGCCCCGCGATGAGGCCCGCCGGATCTACGACGCCATCGTCCGCCAGACCCGCGACCCCGGCCTGCTCGAGTTCGTCGGCTACAGCGTGCTCAAGAGCAGTGTGTTCCCGGTCGCGCCGGGCCAGACCCAGACCTGCCGCATCACGTTCGAACATGTCCTCACCGCGGAAACCGGAAAGAGCGGCGACCGCGTGGACTACGTGCTGCCCCGGACCGACAGCCTCGCGCCGACGGGTGTGTCGTGGTCCGTGTCGGTGGACATCCGGGCCAAGCGCCCGATCTCCACGGTCTACTCCCCCAGCCACGAGCTGATGGTGGAGCGCGCAAGCGAATCCCACGTCACGGTCAAGACCATCGGCTCGGCCGCGGCCCAGCCCGGCTCATTCCGCCTGTCTTACCTCCTGCAACCCCGCGAAGGGGAGCTCTCGGCAAGTGTGCTGCTCTACCCCGACCCGGAGATCAACGACGGCAAGGGCGGGTACTTCATGCTCTTGACCGGGCTGCCGGCACGAAAGGCGGACGAGGAAACGCTGCTCAAGCGCGAGGTCACAATCGTGCTTGACCGGTCCGGCTCAATGCGCGGCCAGAAGATGGAGCAGGCCCGCGAGGCCGTTCTGCAGGTGGTCGAGGGCCTCAAGCCCGGCGAGTTGTTCAACATCATCGACTTCTCCGATTCGATCTCGAGTTTCGCCGACCGGCCCGTCGTGAAGAACGACGACACCATCGCCAAGGCCCGAAACTACATCAAGAACATCCAGCCCAACGGCGGCACCAACATCCACGATGCTTTGGCCGAGGCGCTACGCCCCGCCCCGTCGGAGGGCACGCTCCCGGTCGTGTTGTTCCTGACCGACGGCCTCCCCACCGTCGGCCAGACCAGCGAAGTGGCCATCCGCGAAGCCGCACGAGAGTTGAATACCGCCGAGCGCCGGCTCTTCACGTTCGGCGTCGGCTTCGACGTCAACGCCCCCTTGCTCGCGGGCCTGGCTCGGACCACCCGTGCGACGAGCACCTTCGTCCTTCCGGATGAGAACGTCGAGGTCAAGGTCGGCCAGGTCTTCCGACGCCTCTCCGGCCCCATCCTCTCCGCCCCGAGGTTGTCAGCCGTCGTCAAAGGCGGCGAGGTGATCACTCGCCCCATCCGCGAAGTTCAACCCAGCGCGATCAACGACCAGTTCGAAGGGGACCAGATGGTGATCCTCGGGCAGTACCTCGACGGCTCCGCGGAGAAACTCGTCATCGAGGGCAACTTCCTCGGCAAGGAGCGGCGGTTCGAGTTCGCGTTTGATGCCGGCAAGGCCACCACGCGCAACGCCTTCGTGCCGCGACTCTGGGCCAGCCGCAAGATCGCCTCGCTGATCGAGGAGATCCGCCAGAGCGGCGCCAACGGCGACCTCCCCACCGTGGGCGGCGCCAGCCCCGCGAAGCAGGAACTGGTCGATGAGATCATCCGCCTTTCCACTAAGTGGGGCATCCTGACGGAGTACACCGCGTTCCTCGCGCTGGAGCCGGGGACCATCGTCGCCGGCGGCCGCGTACCCCCGCCGACCGACCTGCCCGTGCGACCCTCCGCCGCGCCGGGTTCGACCGCCCCATCTTCGCCCCCGCCCGCGATGGAGGCCGCGGCCAGGGCGGACGCCATGAACTACGCGCTGTGGGTCGAGGTTCCCGCCACAAGCAGCTCTCCGGAACGAGCCCGTCAGGAAGCGGCGAGCCGCGTCCTGCAGCGCCGCGCCCAGACCGACCGCGACGGCAAGACCGCGATCAACCAGGAACTCAACCTCGCCCTGATGCAGACGCAGACCTGCGAGAACAAGTCCAACCGGTTCTGGACCAAGGACCTCCAGGCCGTCGAGGTCACCAGTGTGTGCCAGGTCCACGACCAGACGCTCTTCAAGCGCGGCACTCGCTGGGTTGACGCCCGGCTTCTCGACAAGGAGAACGAAGCGCCGGAGAAGACCATCGCCTACGGCACGCCCGAGTACGACGCGATCCTCGACGACCTCGTGGCGCAGAACCGCCAGGGCATCCTGGCCCTCGGCGGCGACTGCTACCTCCACTGGAAAGGCCAGCGCGTGCTGGTCAAGGCCCCGGCCGCCATCGAGGAATGACCCGCACGACAGCACACCGACCCGTTCACAAGGAACCACACATGAAACGCGCTCTCCTCTCCCTCGTTCTCGTCGCCGGCCTCGGCGCCCCCACGTTCGCCCAGGACACCGCCGCCGCGGCGAGCACCCCGGCCACCAGGCAACCCGACACCCAGTCGCCCCAGGCCCGCATCGAAGTCGTCTTCGTGCTCGACACGACCGGCTCCATGTCCGGCCTGATCGAAGGGGCCAAGCAGAAGATCTGGTCCATCGCCAACGCCATGGCCACCGCCAAGCCACGCCCCCACATCCGGATCGGCCTGGTCGGGTTCCGCGACCGCGGCGATGAATACGTAACCAGACTCACGCCGATGACCGACGATCTCGACGCGGTGTACGCCGACCTGATGAAGTTCTCCGCCGGCGGCGGCGGCGACACACCCGAGAGCGTCAACCAGGCCCTGCACGAGGCGTACACCAAGTTCGACTGGACGCCCAACACCGGCGACGGCCGCAACACGCTCCGCCTCATCTACCTCGTCGGCGATGCTCCCCCCCATATGGACTACACGGACGATGTGAAGTTCGAAGTCACCTGCCGCGACGCGATCAAGAACGGCATCACGATCAACACCATCCAGTGCGGAGGCATCGCCGAAACCACACCTGTCTGGAAGCAGATCGCGGCCAAGACCGACGGCGAGTTCTTCGCCATCGAGCAGTCCGGCGGCATGCGCGTGGTCGAGAGCCCCTTCGACGCGGACCTCGCCAAACTTGGCGCTGAACTGGAGGCCACCGTCGTCGCCTACGGCTCTTCGTCGGAGCGAGCCCGCCAGACCGCCAAGATGGACGTCGCCGCCGTGCTGAGCACCGCCGCCGCACCGGCCCCCGCGCGCGCCGAACGCGCGGCGTACAAGGCAAGCGAAGCGGGGATCTCCAGCCTGTGCGGCACCAACGACCTTGTGCAGGCATGCCTGGATAAGACCGTGGACCTGACCACCCTTCCCGAAGACCAACTCCCCGAGAACATGAAGAAGATGACGCTCGACGAGCGCAAGGCCCACATCGCCAAGTTGGCGGAGGAACGCAAGGACCGTCAGCAGAAGATCAAGGAACTCAGCGCCAAGCGCGAGGCGTTCGTGAAAGCCGAACTCGCCAAGGCCCCGGAACGCAAGGACTCATTTGATGAAAAGGTGCTGGACTCCCTGACCCGCCAGGCCGCCCGTTGCGGCATCACCTACGAGAAGAAGTGATCCGACGTTGGATCCCATGCCGTTGCGGCCGGGGTGGAAACACCCCGGTTCGCCATTCCGAACTGCGAACCCGACACCCGGCGCACCGATAGAAAGAGTTGCGAGCCCGCCATGCCACTGGGAACCCTGCTCGTCGTCGAAGATGACACCGCGATCCGCCGCGGCCTCGTGGATGCGCTCACCTTCAACGGCTACAAGGTCCGCGAGGCGGAAGACGGCAAGGCGGGCCTCGAACAAGCCATGGCGGAGGGGATCGACCTGGTCCTGCTGGACATCCTGATGCCCCGGATGGACGGCCTGCAGGTCCTCGCCGAACTCCGTCGAGCCAAGCCCGCCCTTCCCGTCATCTTCCTGACCGCCCGCGGGCAGGAGGAGGACCGGGTCAAGGGCTTGCGTTCCGGCGCGGACGACTACATCGTCAAGCCGTTCAGCCTCGGCGAACTGATGGCACGGGTCGAGGCTGTCCTCCGTCGCCTGCCCGAGCGTCCAACGGGTGTGGCCAGGCTCGGCATCGCGGGCCGGACCATCGACTTCGAGCGCCGCGAGATTGCGCACGAAGACGGCACGACCGAATCGCTATCCGAACGCGAAGCGGAGGTGCTGGCCTACTTGGCAACCAACCGCGGCCGCGCCGTGGCACGGGAAGAACTCCTCTCCCGCGTCTGGGGCGTGGACCCGCGGGGCGTGACCACCCGAACGGTGGATATGGCCGTGGCCCGGTTACGCGTTCAACTCCGCGATCATCCGGATGATCCGCGGGTCATCCTCACGGTGCGCGGCAAGGGGTACATGATCGCCCCGTCCAAGGATGGCGGCCCGTGAGAAGCCGCCGCCGTCTGACCTGGGTCATCTTCGCCGTCTGCATCCTGGCCGTGCTCGAGGGTCTGGGGTGGGTGACGTGGCGGGCGCTAAGCCTCGAACGCCGCGAACGCGAGGCCCGTGCCGCCGCCTCGTTTGAGCAATCCATCCGCCTCGCCCTGTGGCGGATGGAGTCCGAGATCACCCCCATCATCGCCGCCGAGTCGGCCCGCCCGTACTTCCACTACATCCCGTTCTATCCGGCGGAACGCGCGTACACCAAGATGTTCCAGCAGGTTCGGCCCAACGAGGTTCTCGTGCCCTCACCCCTGCTGGAGGGCTCGGGCCGCTTCATCCGCCTGCACTTCCAGTTGGATGAAAATGGCGGCCTGTCGTCCCCCCAGGCGCCAACGGGCAACCAGCGCGACCTGGCCGAGGCCCAGTACCTCGACAGCGAGTACATCGTCCTCGCGGGCCAGTTGCTGGGCGATGTCGAACGCATTCTGAGGCCGGACCAAGGCATAGCCAAGGATGTATCTGGCTCCACACCCCAGGCTCAGGCTGGACAGGTCTGGCAGGTCGAGGACTCCGAGTTCAGGGCCCGCGAACGTGCCGCGCAAACGGCGCAGACCATGAACCTCAACGAGCAACAGCGCCGTAACCGACCCGCGGGACGGGCCGACGACCAAGTCGCCGAGAGCTCGCCGGCCCCCTCCGTCGCGGCCCCCCCCCTCTCACCCCCCCTCTCTCCCCCCATGCCCCCCCCCACCGCTGCGGCTCCAGCCCGCTCACAGACCGAGTCGGCGGTGACCAAGAAGGAGAACTTCGCCGCCGATCAATCGCCCCCTCCCTCGTGGCTGAAGCAGTACCAGGAAGCCGGATTCCAAGATTCGACGAACCGCGTTGAGCAGGGGCCCTTCGAGGCCAACTGGTACGCCAACCCCGCGACAGGGGAGGAAGAACTTCTGCTGGTGCGCTCGGTGACGATCGACGGGCGCACCGTGCGCCAGGGCCTGTGGATCGACTGGCCCGACCTTCGGAGTCAACTCATCGATGCCTGCGACGACCTTCTGCCGGGAGCAGCACTCGCCCCCACGTCCGGCCCCGTGAACGAAGCCGGTGAACTTCGTCTGGCATCCATCCCGGTTCGCCTTCTCCCGGGCCCGATGCCCGCCCCGGCCATGGCTGGAATCACGCCGACGCAGGTGACGCTCGCCCTGACCTGGGCGGCCGTGCTCGGCGCCATCATCGCGATCGGCATCGTCCTTCGCAAAGCCATGGAACTCAGCGAACGCCGCGGCCGCTTCGTCTCCGCCGTCACCCACGAACTGCGAACCCCGCTCACCACGTTCTGCCTCTACACCGAGATGCTGGCCGACGGCATGGTGGCGGACGATGCATCGCGCCGGCACTATCTCTCGACGTTGAAGTCCGAGTCGGGGCGCCTCGCACGGATTGTTCAAAACGTCCTGGATTACGCCGGAATCGGGGGACAGGCGAATCGGCACCTGCCCGCGATGACGGCAATCTCGCTGGGACAACTGATCGAACGATGCAGGCCCGCCCTGGAACAGTGCGCGGCGAAGGCGGGCATGCAGCTTGAAGTCGACGTGACCGGCGGCACAGACGCCAATATCCGGGTAGACCCTCAAACGATCGAACGCATCCTGCTGAACCTCGTCGAGAATGCCGGGAAGTACGCCAGCGAGGCCGTGGATCGGCGCATCCATGTCGTGGCGGGCGTCGAAAAATCCAAGGGAAAACACTCGGCATCAATCCGAGTTATTGACCATGGCCCCGGAGTTCCCAAGTCGGAGCGCCGCAAGATCTTCCGTGCGTTCCATCGTGCCGAGCGGGAGGTTCAAGGAGCCAAGTCAGGGCTTGGCTTGGGCTTGGCACTGGCCCAGGAGCTCGCCCGGGACATGAAGGGCCGTCTGCTGCTCAACCCGGCCAGGACAGATGGCGCGGAGTTTATTCTCCATCTTCCTGTCGATACCTAACAAGATGCTATTTCGCACAATTGCAAGCCGACAGGGCAGAATTGTTCTTGACCCACCCGTGGCATCTGGTACCTTACCCCCGTTGCGGAGTGGGTCACATCCGCGATGGGAGCGACGCCCGTGCGTCGAAGTGTGGGTTGGAGCCGTGTTCACACGGCAAGAGAGAGATGACTATGGCGGCAGCACCTCGAATCGTCGGCCTTCTCGCTGTTCTTGGGATGGCCAGCGCGGCCTCGGCTCAAATCCCGTGGGGCGGCGGCATGGCCAGCGGCTCCGGCACGTTCTTCTCGTGGGCCAACGGCCAGAATGCGACGGGCCTGTTCGGCACGCCGTTCCTCGTTGGCGACACGTTCTACTTCACGCCCGCCAACTTCGTCGCGAACGCGACCAACGGCGCGACCGTCGCCGTGACGGACACGTTCTCGGTCGACCTGTTCGTGCACCCCGGGTACAAGTTCGACGGGATCATGGTGGCCGAGTACGGCGACTACACGATCACCAGCGCCGGCGCACCGGTCGGAACCAACCAGGTTGATGCGACGGGCATCCTCCGCGTGGATGAGATCGGTGGCCTTGGCCGCAACGACACGCAGCCTCTTGCCTTCCCCGCGCTTCCCGTGCAGACGCAGGGCGCTGCCTCGGGCCTGTGGCAGGGCGATGGCGCTTCCAACCTCACGCTGCTCGAGGGTGCGACCCCCTTCACGCAGATCACGCTGAAGGTGACCAACAACCTCATCGCGATCAGCGGCGGAGCCGGCCAGGCGGCCACGATCCGCAAGACCGTGTTCGGCGGCATGATGGCCGTCACCATCGTCCCCGCCCCGGGTGTTGCCGGCGTGCTCGCCATGGCGGGCTTGGTCGCGGCCGGTCGCCGTCGGCGGTAAGCAGCGGTCTTTCGGTTCTCCCGGAAGACGTTGGTGTAAAGCAGAAGTCCGAGATAGCAGTTCAGGGAACGAAGAGGAAACAAGATGGCGGACTTGAGACGACCGCCGTTTGGAGCGAGAGAAATGAAGAGTTTCCGCATTGCAGCAGTGGCCTCGGTCGTTGGAGTCGCGTTGGCTGCCGGCGCTGCCCACGCTCAGGTGCCGTGGGTGCCGCCTTCGGGTTCGGGCACGTTCTTCTCGTACACGGGCGGCCTCAGCGACAACGGGCTGTTCGGCAACCCGACGCTCATCGGTGACACCTTCCAGTTCACGCCCTCGGGCTTTGTGGCCAACAGCGTCAACGGCTCGGCCGCCTCGACAACCGATCGCCTTCAAGTGGATATCACGGCGAACCCCGGCCACCGGATCACGATGATCCGCGTCACGGAGTTTGGCAGTTGGGGCATCTCGGGCGTCGGCTCGGTCAACGCCTTCGGCAGCTTGAACCTCGTCGATCAGTTGAACCTTCGTCCTCCGGCGATCGCGGGTCTGTCCGCGGGCACGACGACCCCGTTCGTGTCTCCGCTCCCGGTGTCCACGCCCAACACGGCGGGCCTCTGGAGCGGCTCCGTGGTGATCGATCTCACCAGCATCATCGGCCCCGACTGGACCAAGCTCCGCCTCGTGTTCACCAACACGATTCAGGCCACCAGCCAGCAGGGCAGCGCCTCGTTCATCGACAAGAAGGTCGTCGGCGGCCCGTCGATCTTCGTCGAGATCATCCCCGCCCCGTCGAGCATCGCTCTTCTGGGCCTGTCGGGCTTGGTTGCGGCCCGTCGCCGTCGCTGAATCCGCCGATCCGGTTCACTCCAGGCCGCGGGCCCGTCCCGCGGCCTGTTGCTTTTTGGCACAGCAACGCCAACGTCACACGAGCTTGACGTCCGAAGCATCACGCAACCAAGTGATTCGGGCCCGCGCCACGACGACCGTCACGGGCTCCGGAAGAACATGGCCGGGGTGACTGGAATCTCGCCCAGTCCGTTGCCGCGGATGGTCACGGCAAGCGACGGATTGGCTGTCGAGGTGAAGTACTGGCACTCGACGCGGTGCAGGCCGCGTTCAAGCAGGACCGTGCCGCTGCGGGAAACCACATCGTGGAGGCCGTCGTTGAGCACGACGATGCGACCGTCAACGATCAGCCTTGATCCATCCCTCGAGGCGACGGTGAAGGTGTAGACCCCGGTCGACGGAATGTTGATGAGTCCGGTGAACTTCACAGCCGTGTACGACAGCCACGGCAGCCTCGACGTCCGCACGCCGGCGCCAAAGTCAGGCGCTCCGATCCGCTCCCCGACCCCTGTCCAGATGGGCGGCCCACCCATAAGCGGAACCCGGTTCGCGCCGAGCACCCGGTACGCCGCGACATCCAGCCCTTGCTCCAGAACGGGAGGGATGCTCATCGCTGGAAGCACTTCCCGCTCGCGCGGCACCGGGCGACCGGTCGCGATTTCCACCGCGCGGACCGCATTGACCAGGCCCCACCCGGTGTTGTTGAACTCGTGAACGGGCTCGAGCGGCGTGCACGACTGGTACAGGGCCTGCATCGCCTGATTCGGCGTCATGGTGGGCGCCGCGGACCAGGCCAACGCGAGCACACCCGCGGCGATCGGACCAGCGAAGCTCGTGCCGTCGCGGTAGATATACCCGCCGCCCGGGACCGGAACCCAGATGCTCACGCCCGGTGCCATGACATCGATGGCTCTGCCGTAGTTCGTGTTGTACGACAGCCCTCCCGCTTGATTGATTCCACCCACAACGGTCGTGGCCTCGTAGTCGAACGTGCTCAGATTGGACGAAGTATTGCCCGCGGCCCACACCAGCAGCCCACCGTAGGAGTTGCGGATGACTTGGCCGGTTGGCTCGACCGATGGGTGCTCAACCCCGGCGTAGCTGACGCTGACAACCCTGGCCCCGTTGAACGCCGCCCAGCTTGCCCCGTAAAGGATGTTGCTCATGAAGGCCGAGCCGGAGGCGTAGTTTGTCGCGCGGATCGGCATGATCTTCGCCGTCCAGCAGACGCCCGAACCGCCGGCCCGGTTGTTCCCCATCCCGACCGCCACGCCCGCCACGCTGGTGCCGTGCCCGTTGACATCGGACACCTGCCCCCCAGCGGACTGCGCCACGTTGCTGGCCGCGTTGTACCCCGGCACCAAGAGCGGCGCAAAGTCGGGATTTGCGAGATCGATGCCGGTGTCCACGAAGGCGCAGGTGATCCCTCCATCTCCCGTCCAAGCGTTCCATGCCATCGGAGCTCGAACGGCATTCAGATGCCATTGCCGCTCCGTCATGGGGTCATCCGGTCGGGTCTGACCGCTGAGGGGATACACGATCCAGTCCGGCGCGGCGAACTCATACAGGCCCGTCGCCATCAACTGGCGGCAGTAGTCCGCTTCGGTGACCCCGGGCGTCAGCCGGATCACATGAATGTCCGAGCCGGGCAGCACCCGAATGGTGCCGGAGGCGACCGCCAGACGCGCAGAGGCCGCGACTTCTTCCGACCGGACCGCATCCAGACCCCGGCGCCGCCATTCATCGGGCTGCACGGGGCGAACCATCACCTGTCCGGAAAGCTCCCGAACACCGGGTACGGCATGGAAAAAGTCTGGTTCCGCCTGTGCCGGCACTGAGACACAGCAGAGCGCGCCCGCCATGGCTGCCAGAAGTCCTGCTGACAATGACACACCGCGCTCCTGCGCAACCGGCGACGGAAAGAACCGGATGCATCTTGTCTTGAGCCCCGACCCGGAGTGCACGAGTTCCGGCCGGAGGTCTCTCCCTGTACCAGCGGGTGCACTATAACCGATGCGCCGCCGATCACAAGGGGGCCATCACCTCCCAGCCGGGAATTCATGAACAGTTGACGGGACCGGGCCTACACTCGTCTCCCACCGGGCTTGTAGCTCAGCTGGCTAGAGCGCACCCCTGATAAGGGTGAGGTCGGAGGTTCGAGTCCTCTCAGGCCCATTGACGGACCGGGCGTGGCCGTCCGTGTCAAGATAGGAAACCCGGGCGGCGCCGGCACCAGGGCGCGGCGAGCCATGCCAAACTCCGATCGCACATTCGCCGCTGACTTTCGCCGGTTTTTCGGGCGGGGTCTGGCGATTCTGCTGCCTTCCATCCTCACACTCTGGATCCTCTGGTACGCCTTCGCGTTCGTCTTCAACAACGTCGCGGCACCCATCAACCGGGGTCTGCGGTGGGCCGTGGTGCAGGCCGCGCCGAACTTCATGCCCAACCAGCCCGATCAGCAACCGGCCTGGTACAAGGTCACCGACGCGGAGCGAGCCGAGTTTCTGGCGCAACCCGAAGGCAAGGAGTTCCGACGGGCCAGCACCTCGGCGATCACGCAGGAAGTCCGGGCGCAGAAGTTTCGGGCGTACTGGCAGTCTCGGTGGTACCTCTCGGCGACCGGGCTGATCGTCGCGATCATGCTGATCTACCTGGCCGGAATGGCGCTGGGCGGGCTGATCGGTCGCCGCATCTACAACCGGATCGAGACGTGGATCTCCCGTCTTCCCGGCTTCAAACAGGTGTACCCGCACGTCAAGCAACTGGTCAACCTTGTCATGGGTGACAAGCCCATGGCCTTCAAGCGGGTGGTGCTGGTGCAATACCCGCGGCAGGGGCTCTGGACGCTCGGCCTGGTGACCAGCGGTTCGCTGAAGGCCGTGGCGGAGCAGAACGCCGGAAACAAGGTCCTTTCGGTGTTCATCCCCTCCACGCCGACGCCATTTACCGGCTTCGTAATCAACGTTCCGGAACGGGATGTCATCGACGCCCCGTTGTCGGTGGATGAGGCGATCCGGTTTCTCCTCACGGGGGGCGCGCTCATCCCCGACCACCAGCGAAACGACCTGCCGGAGTCGCAGGCGGCGGGCGAGGGGCCCAAGCCGGGACGAACGGCGTAGACTGTGCGTTTCAGGGCCTTCCGAGGCCGCGGATTCAGCCGTTGAGGGAGTTCCATGCGAATCGAGATCGTTGGTCGAAATCTGGAAGTGACGCCGGCCATCCGGGAATACGCGGAAACGAAGTCGGACAAGCTGTCAAAGGTTTACAACGGGATCCAGATGATCACGTTCCGCCTGACCCGTGAGGACCATCACCACCACGGGGAGTTCGGCGTGGAGCTGGTGGTCGATGTGCAGCACCATTCCGACTTCGTGTCCCACGCCAAGGGGGAAGACCTGTACGGCGCGATCGACGCGGTCATCCAGAAGGGGACGCGGCAGCTCAGCGAACACAAGGAAAAGATCCGCGACGGCAAGCGATAACCCCGAGGTCACCACCCCATGCGAATGCTGCAACTCGTGTCGGAATCGGCGATCGTCCCGCGGCTCAAGGCCTCGCAGCGGGATGAGGTCATCATCGAACTTGTCGATGCGCTGGTGTCGTCCGGCGCGGCCCCCGCGAAGCTCCGCGATGAACTGGTCAAGTCAGTGCTGGAGCGTGAGCGCCGCGGATCCACGGGCTTTGGGCGGGGTGTCGCCGTGCCGCACGTGAAGCACAAGTCCGTGAAAACCATGGCCGCGGCCATCGGGCTGTCGGAGCGTGGGGTGGACTTCAACTCCCTCGACAAGCAACCGGTCTTCTCGGTCTTTCTGCTGCTCTCCCCCGAGGACCGGCCCGAAGAGCATCTCCAGGCCATGGAAGTGATCTTCAAGAACCTGAGCAAGGACACGTTCCGCCGGTTTCTCCGGCAGGCGGCCTCGGTGGAAGAGGTCAAGACGCTCCTGGAAGAAGCGGACAACCAGTTGCTCGCGGGCTGAGCCGGGCACAACACGGGGCGGGACGAGCGGATTCCCGGGGGTGGGGTGAAAGTTGGCGGTGCCCGTGGCGAGAGTCGCGGGCGGGTAAGGCTTTGGCGGTTGGAGCGTCACAGTGTCGGATCGGTGTTCGGTCAAAGTGACAATCGTGAACAAGCTCGGGCTGCACGCACGCCCGGCGATGACGTTTGTCGACCTGGCCAGCACGTTCCAGGCCGAGGTCACCGTGAGCCGCTCCGATCAGGAAGTGGACGGCAAGTCCATCATGCACATGATGATGCTGGCGGCGACCAAGGGCACGGAGCTGACGGTGACCGCCGTCGGACCGGACGCGGAGGCCGCCTGCGCCGCGCTCAAGAAGCTGGTCGATGACGGGTTCGATGAAGACTGAATCATGCCCCGGTACGACCTGATCGCGATCGACCTGGACGGCACGCTGCTGGACTCGCGCCGCCGGGTCAGCCCCGCCAACGTTCGGGCCGTGCAGGCGGCCCGAGATGCGGGCGTGCAGGTGGTCGTGTGCACGGGTCGGGGGCTCGTGGAATCCGCCGAGGCGCTCGCCGCCATCGAGCAGCGCGACCCCGTGGTGGTGGCGGGTGGCTCGATCGTGTCCTGCCCCGTAACGACGTCGACCCTGCACCGTTTCTCGCTGAACGCGTCGCTGGTCGAGCGGGCCGTGCCTCGTCTCATCGACCACGGGCACGCCGTGATGATCCTCAAGGATCCCGTCGCCGCGGGGTACGACTACCTCATCGTGCATGGTCCGGAGCGTCACTCGCTCGACCCCGTTACGCGATGGTGGTTCGAGAAGATGAACGTCCGGGTTCGGTACGTTGACCATCTTCACGAGGATGAGCATCCTGAACATTCCGTCCGGCTCGGCGTGTGCGCGCTCTCGGGCGTGCTGGACGTCATTCACAACGACATCCACCAATCCTTCGGCGAGCACGCGACGATGCACCACTTCCCCGCCGTGCTCGAGCCGGAGCACGCGGCCCGGCTGCCCGAGGGGCAGAAGCTGCACATCCTCGAGGTTTTCGACCGGTCGGCGAGCAAGTGGTCGGCGATTCAATGGCTCGCCCAGCGGCGCGGCATCCAGCCTGAACGCATCTGCGCGATCGGGGATGAGATCAACGATCTGCCCATGATCCGCAGCGCCGGGCTTGGCGTCGCGATGGGCAATGCGGTCCCCGCTGTGGCGGCCGCGGCGGGCCGACGCACCGCATCCAACGATGAAGACGGCGTCGCGCACGCCATACACAACGTGCTCAGCGAGCGGTGGTAGCTCGCGAACCGGATCGAGCCAGGTGCAGACACTCGCGTACATCCGGCAGTTGCTCGAATCCCGCGGGCTCTCGCCGCGCAAGAACCTGGGCCAGAACTTCCTGATCGACCACAACCTGATCCGGCGTTTGGTGGACGACTCAGGGGTCCGCGCGGGGGAACTGGTGCTCGAAGTGGGTCCCGGCACGGGGGCCCTGACCGACGAACTGCTGTCCCGCGGCTGCCGCGTCGTCGCGTGCGAACTGGATCGCGGCCTGGCGGACCTGCTTCGGGAGCGACTGTCCGATCCTCGGAAGACGCTCGATCCCGTCCCGCCGGCGGCGGCCTCGTTCACGCTGATCGAGGGCGATTGCCTGGAGTCCAAGCGGGAACTGTCGCGGGAGGTAGCATCGGCGCTGCGGAACGAACCGTTTCGGCTTGTCGCGAACCTGCCGTACGGGGCGGCCACTCCCCTGATGCTCGCGCTCATGACGCGCCACCCGGAGTGCCACTCCATGCACGTTACGATCCAGCGCGAAGTGGCGGACCGCCTGCTCGCCGGCCCTTCAACCAAGGAGTACGGCCCGATCAGCATCGTCGCCCAGGCGCTGGGTGAACCCAAGCGCGTCGCCACGCTCCCGCCGGAGTGCTTCTGGCCGCGCCCGGATGTGACCAGCGCGATGCTCTCCTGGCGGCGGAAGCAACGACCCGCGACGAACGATGCGGCCCATCTGGCCGAGGTGTGCCAGAGACTCTTCGCCAACCGAAGAAAGCAACTCGGGTCCGTGCTGGGACGGGACTTCGCCTGGCCGACCGGGGTAAAGCCCGAGAACCGAATCGAGGAGCTGTCCGTAGAGCAGGCGGTTGCGTTGGCCGATGCAGTGGATAGCCTGTAGATGGGCATGGGTGGCGAAGCACATCCCGGCACACACCAGGACGGGCACGGCATCGCCGCATCGCTCGGTCCGGCCCTCATCGACCACTGCGGCGGCCGCCTGTCGGCGATCGAGTGGTTCCGATCCACGTGGCAGCACGGCGGCGCCGCCACAGGGTTCGCCAAGTGGGGCGAGAACGGCCGCACGCTGGACGTCATGATCAAGATGCCGGTCGGCCCCGTTGAACACCGGTGGACTTCGCAGCTTTCCAGCACCGACCCCGCGGCCCCCACGCCGCGCGTCATCGCCTGCGGCGAGTCTCTGGCGGGCTACGACCTGGCATGGGTGATCGTCGAACGCCTGACCGGCCACACGCTCACGCACGGGTGGTGCAAGGCCTCGCTGGACGACCTGCTCAAGGCGGCGGCACAGATGCAGGCCCGAGCCGCGGCGGCAGCGCCGATTGCGCCCCCGCCCCCCGCTCCCGATTGGGAGAAGCTCATCGCCCGGGCGCGCGATGTCGCTCGAAAGTCAGAACTTCCCGAGGCGCAGCACTGGAACGAAGTCGAGAAGAAGGTGCAGAAGGCCCTGCCGCGACTGGCGGCCCGCTGGACGGCAAGGCCGATCGATTCCTGGTGCCACGGCGACCTGCACCCGGGCAATGCCATGCGCCGCGGCGATGATGGTGGAGCGTGCGTGCTCATTGACCTCGCGCTGGTGCATACGGGCAGCTGGGTGGAGGATGCCGTGTACCTTGAGCGCCAGTTCTGGGGCAGGCCGGACCAGCTCTTTGGTGTGCACCCGGTGTCAGACCTGGCGCGGTACCGCCGGGAGCTCGGTCTCCGAACCGACGGCGACTACGGAATGGTGGCGAACGTAAGGCGAGTGCTCATGGCCGCGTGCGCACCGGTGTACCTCGCCCGGGAGGGGCACCCCAAGTACCTGCACGCCGCGCTCGAAACGATCGATCGTTTGCTGCCTCAGGTATCTCGCTGATGCACGCCAGGAACCGGTGATGGACCGGGGAGGGGGTGGCCGAACGCCAAACAGCCCCCTGAAAGAAACCCGCTTGCGGCCCTGAGAACGCTGGTAGAATAGGGTCGTGACACGGTCCGTCCGCGGCCCCACACCCAGTCGCCGCGGGCATCGCCCCAGGGAACGCAAGGGAATACCCGTGGAAGCATTCGAACGCCTCAAGTCGTTGATCGCGTCAGCGGAAGAGGATGTCCACAAGGCCGAGGGCGGCAACAAGGCCGCGGGCACGCGGGCCCGCCAGCTCATGCAGGACATCAAGAACGCAGCCCAGGAAGTACGGGAGGCCATCTTGGCCGCTCGGGAGCAGCCGCCGAAGAACCCCTGACGATGTCCATCGCTTCGCACCATCCCGAGCACGCGGGGCCTCCACCCTCGACGGAGCAGGCGTCCGCCGACAGCGGCAAGTTCGTGATCGATCTCTCGCAGATCGACCTCACGAAGCTGATGTATACGCGCGAACAGGTGATGCAGCACATCCCGCATCGCGGCGAAATGCTGCTGATCGATGGGATCGTGTGGGAGTCCGCGGACCACACCAGGGGCGTGGCGATCAAGCGGATCCGGGGCGATGAGTTCTGGGTCAAGGGTCACTTCCCCGAACGCCCTCTGTTGCCCGCCGTCCTGATGGTCGAGGCCGGGGCGCAGCTCGCGTGCTTCCTCTACAACATCCGGATGCCGGAGCCCAAGATCGTCGCGTTCGTCCGCATCGACAACGCCGCGTTTCGATCGATGGTCCAGCCCGGTGACGACCTGTACCTCCTCTGCTCCGAGACCAAGTTCGGCCGTCGCCGGTTCGTCAGCGACATCCAGGGCGTCGTGAACGGCCGGCTCGCCTTCGAAGCCAGCATCAGCGGGATGAACGTGGACCCCGACTACCAGAGGAAGGGCGGCTGACAGCCCCGGACGGAGCCCCGCCCTGGTCCCCTCTTACCCCATCGTGTTCGAGCCGATCCTCCTCGACAAGGTCTGGGGTGGTCGCCGGCTGGAGCGGCTGGGCAAGAAGCTCCCGCCCGGCGCGAAGATCGGCGAGAGCTGGGAACTGGCCGATCTCGATTCCACCTCCGCGTCCGGAGCCGGCGGCGGCGCTGCACGCTCCGTCATTGCTTCGGGCCTGCTCGCGGGCAAGACCCTGCACGATGCCATGACATTGTGGAAGCGGGACTTGATGGGCAGCCTCGACGCCGACCGCCCCTTTCCCCTGCTCATCAAGTTCCTCGACGCGAGCGAGAATCTCTCCGTGCAGGTTCACCCCAGCCCGGCCTACGCCGCCTCGCACCCGGAGGCCCACCTCAAGACCGAGTGCTGGTACATCCTCGATGCCGCGCCGGGAAGCGTGATCTACAAGGGAATCAAGCCGGGCGTCACCCCCGAGTTGTTCGCGAAGCACATCAAAGACGGCACGGTGGTGAACGATCTTGTCGCCGTGCCCGCGGTCGTCGGCGAGTGCCACAACCTCCCCAGCGGCACCTGCCACGCCCTCGGCGCCGGCGTGCTCGTCGCCGAGGTCCAGACCCCCAGCGACACGACCTTCCGCGTCTTTGACTGGGGCCGCACGGGGCGCGAACTCCACATCGATCAGGCGCTCGAGTGCATCGACTTCGGCCCCGCGCCCGGCGCGGCGAAGCTGCCCAAAGGCAAGGTCTCCGGGCAACTGGTGGGCACGGAGTTCTTCCGCGTGGATGAAGTGTTCCTCCCCGCGGGAGGGCGTGTGCCCCTCGCGGAATCGAACGATGGGCCGCGGGTTCTGATCGTGCTCTCCGGGTCGGCCTCGGTCCGGGCGGGATCGGCGGGCGACGAGCCCGTCCATGCCGGCGTCGGAACCACCCTCCTCATTCCCGCGAATCGGGTGGCCTCGGGGCAGGTCATCGCCAAGGCCGGCACTCGACTGCTGGTCGTCACGATCCGGTGATGGAAGGAGCGTCTGTCATGAAACTCGGCACGTGCGCGGCGGTTGTGGCGTCGCTTTCCGGCCTTGCCGCCGGGCAGGTCGTGGACACGTTCGAGGGCGGCGTCAACCAGGGCGGCTGGGCCTTTGGCGGGCCCAGCGAGTTCATCTCGCCCACGGGCGGCAACCCCGGCGCCTACCTCCGCACCGCCGGCCTGGACACCACAATACCGTGGTTGCGGTGCCAGCCGGGCTCGCCCTTCACCGGCGACTTCCGGGCCATGGGCGTCACCGGCGCCGTCGTCGATATCAACGTGTTCTCCACCGACTTCAACATCGGCCCCTTCCCGTTCACCGTCATCCTCCGGTCGGACAACGGCACGCCCGCCAACCCCAACGACGACTGGGCCGTGTTCAGGATGGGCGACGCCATCCCCGCCCCGGGAAGCGGGTGGAAACGCATCGCCATTGCGATCCCCGCCGCGGCGACCAGCCTGCCGCCCGGCTGGGGCTTTCTGCAGTTCGGCCCCGGCTCCCCCCCGGCGCCGGACTGGAACGGACTCATCACGCGGGTGTCTCGCCTCGAGTTCTCGTTCGGCGACCCGGAACTGTTCTACATCTTCCAGATGTGGACGGTCGGGGCGGACAACGTGACGCTGAACACCGCCGCGCCCTGCTACGCCAACTGCGACAACTCGACGGGCTCGCCCGTGCTGACGGCCAACGACTTCCAGTGCTTCCTCAACAAGTACGCCTCGGGCGATGCCTACGCCAACTGCGACCAGTCCACCGGCTCGCCCCTGCTCACGGCGAACGACTTTCAGTGCTTCCTGAACAAGTACGCCTCCGGGTGCAACTGATCGGCGCGTCTACGATCCCTCCCGATGCCCGAGCGTTCGTTGGCCACCAGCCGGCGCCGGTACGCCGAGTACCTCAAGGCCCGCCGCGAGTTCCTGAAGAAGCGAAAGTCTTCCGGCTCGGACTTCAACCTCGATGAGGAGGAGAAGAAGTCCCGGCGCCTCCGCTCGTTCCCGGAGCTCTTCCGCGAGTTCTGGGCCCTGCTCGCCGGGCACCGCTTCGCCGTCTACGCGGCGCTGACGACCCAGGGCATGCAGGCGGCCTTGCTCCTGATCCTGCCCGCGTGCACGAAGTTCGCCATCGACTTTGCCATCCTCGAATCTCCCGGCCCCGGGGGGATCCCGAAGTGGGCGCCCGTGCCCGATTGGGTCCGCGACAGCGCCAACCGCACCACCCTCCTCTGGACCATCGGCGGCGTGATGATGACCGTCACCGCCCTGCGCATCGCCCTCCAGATGGTCGGCCGCTGGCAGATGACCGTCCTCACCAAGCGCATCCAGGTCGGCATGCGCAAGCAGATCTTCGACCACGCCGTCAACCTCCCCCTCGCCCGCGTCCATCAACTCAAGAGCGGCGGCGTCGCCAGCATCCTCCGCGAGGACGCCGGCGCCGCGGGCGAACTCATCTTCCACCTCCTCTACAACCCGTGGAACGCGATCGTTCAACTCGCCGGCACGCTCATCGTCCTCGCGGCCTTCGACCACTGGATGCTGGCGGGCGCCCTCGTGCTCATCCCCGTCGTCTGGTGGAGCCACAAGGTCTGGATCGCCCGCATCCGCCCCCTCTACCGCGACATCAAGAACACCCGCGTCGCCGTCGACGCCCACGCGACCGAGGCCTTCGGCGGCATCCGCATCGTCCGCGGGTTCGCCCGCTCGCGCGGCGAGGCCGGACGCTTCATCCGCGGCAATCACCTCATGACCCGCCAGGAGATGCTCACCTGGTGGTGGTCCCGCTTCGTGGACATCGCCTGGGCCTTCATGATCCCCCTCGCCACCACCTCCGTGCTCATCTACGGCGGCCTGGGCGTGATGGACGGCCGCTTCACCATCGGCTCGGTCCTCATGTTCACGACCTACCTCATGATGCTCCTCGGGCCCCTCGAAGTGCTCGCCGGCAGTGCCGCGGCGATGCAGACCAACCTCGCCGCGTTCGATCGCGTGCTCGATCTCTTCAAGGAACCTCGCGAGTTCGAGGGCACGAAGCCGGACACGTTCATCGATGCCGCCTCCACCGCCGGGCGCATCACCCTCCGCGATGTGTGGTTCACCTACCCGCCGCCCGTCAAGCGCGCCATCGACCGCGATGTGACCGAAGACCCGTCGAAAAAGCCCCCGGAGAAGCCGCTCCAACCCGTCATCAAGGGCATCTCCCTCGATGTGCAGCCCGGCGAGACGGTCGCCCTCGTCGGTCCCTCCGGTTCCGGCAAGACCACGCTCTGCAACCTCATCGCCCGCTTCTACGACCCGACGCGGGGCTCCATCGAGATCGACGGCATCGACCTCCGCCGCATCGATGTCGCCAGTTACCGCCGCCTCCTCGGCATCGTCGAGCAGGACGTCTTCCTGTTCGACGGCACCGTCGCCGAGAACATCGGCTACGCCCGGCGCGGCGCTTCCCGGGACGACATCGCCAACGCCGCGAAACTCGCCAACGCCGCCGAGTTCATCGATAAACTCGAACGCGGGTACGACACGCTCATCGGCGAGCGCGGCGTGCGGCTCTCCGGCGGTCAGAAACAGCGCCTCGCCATCGCCCGCGCCCTCCTGGCCGACCCCCGCATCCTCATCCTCGACGAGGCCACCAGCAACCTCGACACCGAGAGCGAACGCCTTATCCAGGCCAGCCTCGCCCAACTCATGCGCGGCCGCACGTGCTTTGTCATCGCCCACCGCCTCTCCACCATCCGCCACGCCGACCGCATCGCCGTCCTCGAAGAGGGCCGCCTGATCGAACTCGGCACCCACGAGCAACTCCTGGCCAGCGGCGGGCGATACGCCTCCTTCCTTCGCATGCAAGTCGGCGAAGAGACCGATGACGAACCGGTCCCGGCGCGTTCGTAGCCGGTAAGGCCCGATATCCCGAAACTTCCCAGATTCACCCGAGCGCCACGCCCGCTACCCCGAAAAAGGGGAGGGGGTGGGGAAGGCTCCCGCATCGCCATGGCACATCGCTTCAAGATGTTCCTGATTGCCATTCTCGCCTTCGCCGCCGCGGCGGCGGTGGTCGATGGCCGCGTCTGCCGGTCGTGCTGCGAACAACCCTGCGGCATCTCCGAGCCGGTCTTGGCCCCAACATGCGGGACATCCGCCGCTTCGCCGTGCGGTTCGAAGAGTGAGCCTTGCGGGTTGCCCACCGCCCCGGCGTTTGCCGGTTGCGAAGATCGCCCCGCCTGTCCCGCGTGGGTCTGCCTGCTCTGCCGCTGCGACGATCGCATCCCCGCCCATCGCGACCGCATCCCCACCGAACCCAAGTCCAAGGCCGAGGGCAAGGCCGGGCCTGAGCCCCGGCCCCTCTGGCGGCTCGCGCTTCAGCCCGAAGCGTCGACGGCACCGCCTCACGAGCCGCCGGTCACGATGCAAAGGCTCTCCCGCCTCTGCATCTGGCGGTTGTAGCAGGCCGTCCCGCCTCCCCTGTTCGCCCACGCGAACGGATGGAAGCGGACCTCCCGCTCAGCCGGCGCGGCGTTCGTGACCGGCCCCATCGTTCCATTCTGAACACACGGCACCCGCGATCCTCGCGGCGTCGCCATCAACCTTGAAAGGATCTCCAATGAAGACTCTTGCTGTTCTGTGCTGCCTCGTGACGGGCATGATCGCCGGCGGTTCCGCCCCGGCCCCCGCCGCCAACGGCGCTCCTTCCTGCTGCACCGACTGCGGCCCCAACTGCTGCCCGTGCTGCCCGGACTGCTGCCCCGGCTGCTGTGAAAACTGCCCGCCGGGCTGCTGCTCGTAACCCCGTCGACGCCGGGCCCTTCGCGGGGTCCGGCGTTCTTGCCTCGGCCCGCTCCAGCAGACGCTCGAACTCACGACCATACATTTTCCACAATGCAAGGCCGCGTGCCACTTTTCCTGCATCCAGACATTCATGCCCGCATACCTATGTGTGGCTCTCGGCAGCCAGGCCCGGCCAGAACCGGCCATTTGCGGCTTTTCCGCGAACCCGCCGCACATTCCCCTTGACAGCCCCCCCCCCCCCCCCCCCCCCCCCCCCGCCCCCCCCCCGCCGCCCCCCCCC
>JAHBXE010000016.1 GCA_019636625.1 Phycisphaeraceae bacterium | reverse complement strand
GTACAAGGTCCGGCGCTTCAACTACTTCGATTACGGCGTCACCAAGTTCAACGGGGACTACATCGGGAAGGACACGCTGGAGAAGGTGATCCCCGATCGGGGCGGCGTCACCGGTTCGGGTCAGCACAACAAGGTCAACGTCAACCTCATCCCGCCCCGCCTGCGGCAGAAGCTCGACGAGATCAGCAAGATGCAGAAGAACCCGGACGTGACGGTCCGCTCCCGCGGCGTCATGGAGAAGTGTTCGTTCTGCGTGCAGCGGATCAACGAGGCCCGGATCGAGATGAAGATCCGGAAGATCGCGGGGGCGGTGGGCGTGCCCGAGGGCGGGATCCCCGAGGGCTTCTTGCAGACGGCGTGCCAGCAGGCGTGCCCGTCCAGCGCGATCACCTTCGGCGACATCCGCGACACGACCAGCAACGACGGCAAGGGCAGCCTGGCCTACCAGATGCGTGAGCACCCGCGGTCCTATCTGCTGCTTGGGTATCTCAACACCCGTCCGCGGACGACCCACATGGTCCGCGTCTCCAATCCCAACCCCAAGCTCCGCAAGCCCATCGAAAACCCCTTCGGGCATCACGACGATCATCACGACCACGACACAGGGCACGACAAGGGCCACTCGCGGCTGGATTCCGCCGGTCCGGAGGACCCCGGTCGGGCGGCGTTCCTGAGAGACTCGGCCAAGCACCTGGCGGACAAGGGATATGCACTGAGCCTTCGCGTTCTCGGCGGGGGGGTGCTGTAAGCCATGACAAGCATCAATCCAGACAAAGTGACGGCGGAGAGATTGGCGGGGCTGGCGACGGCGCCCGGCGTGTCGCACCCCGCCCCCGGCACGGGCGATGGCTCCCTGGTGGACGACCCGGCGGTCCGGGCGCCGCTGGTGCTCAACAACCGTTCGTTCACCGAGGTGACGGACATCATCTGCGGCTACACGGAGAACAAGCCGGGCCGATGGTGGCTCCCGGTCTTCGGGTTGACGAGCACGCTCGCCGGCCTGGGCACGGTGATGATCCTGTACCTGCTCATCACCGGCGTCGGCACGTGGGGCCTGAACAACCAGGTCGACTGGGCGTGGGACATCACGAACTTCGTGTTCTGGATCGGTATCGGCCACGCCGGAACGCTGATTTCCGCCATCTTGTGCCTCTTCAAGCAGAAGTGGCGCACCGCCGTGAACCGCTCGGCGGAGGCCATGACGATCTTCGCCGTGATCTGCGCCGGCATGTTCCCGGGCATCCACGTCGGTCGTATCTGGATGATCTGGATGGTCTTCCCCATCCCCAACGCCAACGCGATCTGGCCGAACTTCCGCTCGCCGCTGCTGTGGGACGTGTTCGCGGTCAGCACGTACTTCACGGTGTCGCTGCTGTTCTGGTACATGGGCATGATCCCGGACTTCGCCACGCTCCGCGACCGTGCCGTGCAGCGCCTCCGCAAGTTCGGCGACGCGGCCCAGACGCTGCCGTTCACGAGCATCAAGGTGGACAACCTGCGGGCGTACGGGTACGGCCTGCTCGCCCTGGGCTGGCGCTTCAGCAGCCGGCACTGGCACCGCTACGAGAAGGCGTACATGCTGCTGGCCGGCGTCAGCACGCCGCTGGTGCTCTCGGTGCACTCGATCGTGTCGTTCGACTTTGCCACGTCGGTGCTCCCCGGCTGGCACACGACGATCTTCCCGCCCTACTTCGTCGCGGGCGCCATCTTCGGCGGGTTCGCGATGGTGCTCCTGCTGCTGATCCCGGCGCGTGAGCTGTACCCGAACATGAAGGACTTCATCACGCTCCGCCACCTGGAGAACATGGCCAAGATTCTCCTCGTGACCGGCATGATGGTCGGCTTCGCCTACTCGATGGAGTTCTTCATCGCGTACTACGGCGGCAACGAGTACGAGCTCTACGCCTTCAAGAACCGCGCCGGCGGCCCGTACTGGTGGGCCTACTGGACGATGATCTTCTGCAACGTCGTCAGCCCGCAGCTCTTCTGGAATAAGGCCTGCCGGCAGTCGCCGATCGTCATCTTCATCGTCAGCTTCCTCGTCACCATCGGCATGTGGTTTGAACGCTTCGTGATCATCGTCACGAGCCTGCACCGCGCGTTCATCCCCGGGCAGTGGGGCATGTTCTGGCCCACCGCCGTCGACATCGGCATCTTCATCGGGTCCATCGGCGTCTTCCTCACGCTCTTCCTCCTCTTCATGCGGTTCCTTCCCGTCTTCGCCATGGCCGAACTCAAGGCCGTGCTCCCGCAGGCCGACCCGCACCACGAACCCGCCGGACACGCCGCGGGAGGAGGTCACTGATGCTCGCCGACTTGCTGGCGCGCTTCGGCGCCCACAACTACATGCCCTTCCTCAAGCGTCCCCCGGCCCGGTTCGTGACCGAATCGGGGGCGGAGGTCTTCGGCGTGCTCGCCGAGTTCCACACGCCCGCCGCCGTCTACCACGCGGCGGAGAAGGTCCGCGATGCCGGGTACACCCGGTGGGATGTCCACAGCCCCTTCCCGATCCACGGCATCGAAGACGCCATGGGCATCAAGCGGACGATCCTCCCCGTGATCGTCGCCTGCGGCGCGTTCACGGGCACGGGCCTGGCCTACCTGATGCAGTGGTGGATGTCGACCAACTACAGGCTTCCCGTGCAGGGCAAGCCCCCGGAGGCCTGGCAGCCCTACATCCCCATCATGTTCGAAATCTCCGTCCTGCTCGCCGCGTTCACGGCGCTGTTTGTCATGCTCATGCTCAACGGGCTGCCCCGGTGGCACCACCCCCTGTTCCGCAGCGACCGCTTCCTTCGGGTGTCGCAGGACCGCTTCGCGATCTCCATCGAGGCCGTCGACCCCAAGTTCGATCCCCACGCCGCCCGCAAGCTGTTGGAGACCGCCGGCGCGAAAACGGTCGAGCTCGTGGAGGACCCGTCATGAATCGCTCCACGCCTCTCATGTTCGGCGCGCTCGCCCTTGCCTCGCTCGCCCTCGCGGCCTGCCACGGCGACCGCACGGACAAGCCCCCGCACCAGTTCCTCCCGGACATGGACGATTCGCCCAAGTGGAAGAACCAGGGCAAGAGCGAGTTCTTTGCCGACGGGCGCACCATGCGGCCCGCCGTCCCCGGAACGGTCGCCTTCGGCCGGTGGGATATCGATCCCAAGGCCGCCGAGGGCCAGGCGTGGGCTGTTTCGTTCATGGATGAACGGGCGAACCTGCTCCGCGAAGACGACGCCTTCTATCGCGGGACGGACGCGGCCGGGAAGTACGTCGCCCGCATCCCGATCACGGTCGATGCCGGGCTCCTTCGTCGTGGCGAAGAACGGTTCAACATCTACTGCGCCGCCTGCCATGGCTACGCCGGCGACGGCGCGGGCATGGTCGGGCAGCGGTGGACCGCGCCCCCGCCCAGCTTCCACGATCCGAAGTACTCCGATCCGCGGGAGCCGGACCAGAAGGGGACGGACGGGTTCATTTTCTTCACGGCGCTCAACGGTGTGCCAGGTCCGGAGGGGCATGTCACGCCCGCCGATGACAGCGACACCGTGATGCGCAAGCTCGCCGCCTTGAAGATGCCCAGTTACAAGCACGCCCTCAGCGCCCGCGATGCATGGGCCGTCGTCGCCCACATCCGCGTCCTGCAGGAAACCCAGCGCGGCACGCTGAGCGACGCCCCCGCCGACAAGCGGGCCGCGCTCGAAGCCGCCAAGGCCAAACTCCCCCCGGCGCCTGAATCGGGCGCCGCTCCGAAAGGAACCCCATGAGCCACGCCGCGGCCACCACATCCGGGGCACACGGCCTGCACGCCGACCACCACGGCGCTGATCTCTCGGCCCGGAACATCACGCTCGACCCCGCCAAGGGCAAGACGCTCTCGCTGCTCCTGATCGTCGTCGGCCTGGCGGGCCTTGGCGTCACCATCGCCGGCGGCTTTGCGGTGGGCATCAAGCACGCCGTCGGCGCGTACCACGTCGGCGCCATGTCGATGCTGGCGATCAGCCTCGGCGCGCTGTTCATGGTCCTGGCGTTCCACCTGATTGGCGCCGGCTGGTCGGTGACGATCCGCCGCCAGTTCGAGAACGTGGCGAGCCTCGTGTGGCTCCCGGCGATCATGGCCGCGGGAACGTTCGTGATCGAAGTGGCCACGGGCGGCCACCTGTATTCGTGGCTCCAGAAGGGCGCCCAGAGCGACCCGCTGCTGGCCGCCAAGAGCGACTACCTGAACCCCGTGTTCTTCGCGATCCGCGCCGTGCTGTTCCTCGGTCTGTGGGTGTTCCTGTCCCGGAAGATGTTCGCCTACAGCACGGAGCAGGACCGCACGGGCGATAAGTGGCTCACCAACCGCGCACGGTTCACGGCCAGCTGGGGCATGCCGCTGCTGGCGCTCTCCATCGCGTTCGCGGCGTTCGACTGGCTCAAGTCGATCGACTACCGGTTCTTCAGCACGATGTGGGGTGTGTACTACTTCGCGGGCTCGGCGTTTGTTTCAACGGCCGTCGTCGTGATGCTCCTCACGTTCATCAAGAAGCAGGGCCGCCTCGAGGGCCTGGTGAACGAAGAGCACTTCCATGATCTCGGCAAGCTCATGTTCGCGTTCACCGTCTTCTGGGCGTACATCGGCTTCAGCCAGTACTTCCTGATCTGGTACGCCAACATCCCGGAAGAAACGTCGTTCATCCTCGCCCGCAAGCACGCGGGTTGGGGCGCGTGGACGCAGCTCCTCATGCTGGGCCACTTCGTCGCGCCGTTCTATATCCTCCTCTGGCGGCCCATCCGTCGCTCCATGGTTGCCCTGAGCCTGCTGGGGATCTGGTTCCTGTTCATGCAGATCGCGGACATGGTCTGGATCATCCGACCCATGGTCTACAGCGAACAGATTGGTGAGTACCTGCGGCAGCTTGATCAGGGTGTTCCCGTGACCGCCGACCCCATCCGGCTTCAGCACATCTGGCTCGACATCGCCGGCATCGTCGGCGCGGCGGGCCTCTTCTTCGGTCTGCTGATCCGGAAGGTCTACAGCGGCCAGCTCATCCCCACGCGCGACCCCCGCCTCCCCGAGGCCCTTCACCACAGGAACTACGTCTGATGTCCCACAAACCCCAATACACCCCCGAGCTTCACGAGCACGCCGACGAGTGGCACCACCACACGGCCGCCGAGGGTCTGCCCCAGGTCGAACACGGCGCCAAGCCCAATACGGTGCTCCTGTTCATCGCCTTCATCGGCAGCCTCTTCTTCGTCGGTGTCACCATCCTCGCGACGTACCTCTACTTCAACACGTACACCGCCACCCTCCGCGCGGAGCGGATCGAGAACACCTCGCTGGGCGAGGACTACCGCGCCTACCGCGACTCGTCCTACAAGAACCTGCAGGAGGGGTACGTCTGGCTCAACGACAACGCCGCCCGCGCCGGCCAGGTCACCCTCCCGCTCAGCACCGCGCGTGAGCGCGTTCTCGCCCGGTACCAGAAGTAACCCCACCAACCCCCTCCCTCGCTTTCGAAGGAACTCGAAGTGATCTTCAGACGGACGACATGGCAGGCAGGACTCGCGGCACTGGCCGCGGCGTTCGCCGCCGCGTCGTCGGTCGAGGCGCAGGGCCCGCGCGATCCGCTCCCCGAAGGATTCAAGGACGTCGGCCTGGTGTCCAAGCTCGGGGAACAGGTTCCCCTTGATCTGACGTTCACCAACAGCGAAGGCAAGCGGGTTGCCCTGTCGTCCTACTTCAACTCGAAGCGCCCGGTTGTTCTCGTCCCGGCGTACTTCCGCTGCCCGATGACGTGCCCGCTCATGCTCGAGCGCCTGCAGCAGGGGCTCAACGGGCTGTCCTATATCGTGGGCGAAGAC
Source organism: Phycisphaeraceae bacterium (assembly GCA_019636625.1). Taxonomy (GTDB): domain Bacteria; phylum Planctomycetota; class Phycisphaerae; order Phycisphaerales; family UBA1924; genus JAHBXE01. Next base: position 73,882 of record JAHBXE010000016.1, on the reverse strand, counting down.
TTCACGTGTCTGGTCGTCAGCTTTGATCCGACGGAGACGGCACAGGCCGCCGCTTCCAACAGGCAGCTGTACCTGGGCGGATACACCAAGCCCCTCACGCCGGCGGCCAAGGCCGGGTGGGAGTTCCTGGTCTCCCCCGATTCCGCCGCGGCCACGCTCTGCGCCGCGGTCGGGTTCCAGTACAAGTACATCCCCGAATCGGGTCAGTATTCCCACCCGGCGGCGCTGATCGTTCTGACCCCCGAGGGCAAGGTCGCCCGGTACGTCTCCGGCTTGGACTACACCCCGCAGGACATTCGCATGGCCCTGCTGGAGGCGTCCGAGGGCAAGATCGCGCAGTCGCTGGGCGATTTCTTCGTCCACCTGTGTTACCGCTTCGACCCGACGACCGGCAAGTACACCATGCACGCGTTCCGCTTCATGCAGCTCGGCGCGATTCTCACGGCGACGGGCGTGGTCACGCTCATTGTCGGTCTCCGCGCCAGCGAGCGACTCAAGCGTCATCGTCGCGAAGTCGCGGCGAGGCCCCAGCCCGGCGCACCCGGTACCCCGTCCTCCTCTCTGTCCAGTTTGATAGGGCAAGCCCGATGACCCCCGACTTCATGACACCCCTTCTTGCCAGTGCCCCGGCCGACGGCGGGCTCCTCTCCAGGGGCGGCCTGTTCCTCGCGGAGGGCGGATTGATGGACACGTGGACCCGCTTCAACTTCGGCGGCATCGGCGCGTCGAAGTTCGCGCGCGACGCGGACCACCTCTTCTTCTGGATCTACCTGATCAGCGCGTTCTTCTTTGTTTTGCTCATGGGCATGACGGCGTGGTTCAGCTTCAAGTACCGCTGGAAGCCCGGTAAGGTCCCGGAGCGCAGCGCCAGCCACAACACCTACCTCGAGCTGGCCTGGTCCGTGATCCCGACCATGCTGTTGGTCTGGATGTTCTTCAAGGGGTTCTGGGGCTACGTCGATGGCGTGATCTCACCGGCACAGGGCCTGACGATCGACGTCATCGGGAAGCAGTGGTCGTGGAACGCGGTGTACCCCAACGGTGCGGTCAGCAGCGAGTCGACCCGCGCCCGCTCGCTGAACAACCCCGGGTCGGAGAACGGCGTGCAGGACACGCCGATCTTCTACGTGCCGGAGGCTACCCCGGTCACGCTTCGGCTCTCGAGCGAGGACGTGATCCACAGCTTCTGGGTACCGGACATGCGGACCAAGTTCGACGCGTTCCCCAACCGCTACACCAGCGTCTGGTTCGAGGGCGAGCGGATCACGGGCGACAAGACCCTCCCGCCGGACAAGAAGGGCAACCCCACGCTCGGCAAGGACGGCAAGCCCGTTCCTTACACGGACCACTGGGTCTTCTGCGCCGAATATTGCGGCTCCAACCACTCCGAGATGATGGCCATCATCCGCGTGGTCCCGCGCGAGTACTTCAAGCACTGGATGGAAGACGCCGCGACGCCGAAGGGCACCCTCGTCGAGCGCGGCCAGGCGTACTACAAGATCAAGGGCTGCAACGCCTGCCACAGCATCGACGGCACCAAGGCCATCGGCCCGACCTGGAAGAACCTGTACGGGTACGAGGTGAACTTCACCGACGGCACGGGCATGACCGCCGCGGAACGGACGGGCGCCACCTTCGCCGAGTACTTCAAGACCTCCGTGTTCAACCCCGGCGCCAAGATCGTGCAGGGCTACCCCAACCAGATGCAGAGCTACCTCGGTCGCCTCAGCGATGAAGAGATGCGGTGCCTCATCGCGTACATGTCCAGCCCGTTGCTCACCGACCGCCCCGCCCCGCAGAGCGTGGACGATGTTCCCGAGAATGAGAAGAAGTAATCAACTGAGGCCCCGCGGCCTCAGGAGCCACCCATGACGACGATTGACACCAGAGACATCGGAGGACACGGCGGGCACGCCGATGGCCACCACGAGGGAAGCTACCTCCAGCCCAAGGGCGGCCTCATCGCCACCGTCTGGGATTGGATGACGACGATCGACCACAAGAAGATCGGCGTGATGTACCTGTTCGCCACGCTGTTCATGTTCTTCCTCGGCGGCATGGCCGCGCTGGCGGTCCGCCTCGAGCTCTGGGCCCCGGTACGCCAGATCACCGACGCCGCGGGCGCGGTAAAGGTGACCGGCCAGGCCTTCGCGTGGTACGACAGCTTCGGCCAGAACAACGACCTCTACAACCGTTTCTTCACGCTCCACGGCGCGATCATGGTCTTCATGTTCATCATCCCCTCCATCCCCGCGGCCCTGGGGAACTTCCTGCTGCCGCTGATGGTCGGGGCCAAGGACGTCGCGTTCCCGAGGTTGAACCTCCTCTCGTGGTACGTCTACGTGACGGGGTCGATCTTCGCGGTCGCCGCCATCATCGCCGGCGGCGTGGACACCGGCTGGACGTTCTACACGCCCTACTCGACGACGAGCGACGCCGGCCACTGGCGCGTCGTGTTCATGGTGCTCGGCGTGTTCATCCTCGGCTTCTCGTCGATCCTGACCGGTCTGAACTTCGTCGTCACGGTTCACAAGCTCCGGGCTCCCGGCATGGGCTGGTTCGACATGCCCCTGTTCGTGTGGGCCATCTACTCCTCCGCCGTGATCCAGGTCCTCGCGACCCCCGTGCTGGCCATCACGCTCGTGCTGCTGATGTTCGAGCGGATCTTCAACGTCGGCGTGTTCGACCCCCGCATGGGCGGCGACCCCGTGCTCTTCCAGCACTTCTTCTGGTTCTACTCGCACCCGGCCGTGTACATCATGATCCTGCCCGGCATGGCCATCATCAACGAGACCATCGCCGTCCACGCCCGCAAGAAGATCTTCGGCTACCGGGCCGTCGCCTTCAGCTCCCTCTCCATCGCCGCCATCAGCTTCCTGGTCTGGGGACACCACATGTTCACCAGCCAGGGCGAGATCGCCAGCGCCATCTTCTCGGCGCTCACGTTCCTCGTCGCCATCCCGACGGCCGTGAAGATGTTCAACTGGACCACCACGCTCTACAAGGGCTCGATCCGCTTCACGACCCCGATGCTCTACTCGCTGGCTTTCCTGTTCCTCTTCGCCATCGGCGGCCTCACCGGCCTGCCCCTGGGCACCCTCGCCACCGACCTGCACCTGCACGATTCCTACTTCGTGGTCGCCCACTTCCACTACGTCATGATGGGCGGCACCGTCATCGCCTACCTCGCTGGTCTGCACCACTGGTGGCCCAAGATCTTCGGGAAGATGTACAGCACGTTCTGGGCCAACGTCGGCTGCATCATCGTCTTCATCGGGTTCAACGTGACCTTCTTCACGCAGTTCATCCTGGGCACCCGCGGCATGCCCCGCCGCTACGCGTCGTACATCGACGACCTCCAGTTCCTGCACCAGATCAGCACCGTCGGCTCGTGGCTGCTGCTCCTGGGCTTCCTGGTGCACCTGTTCGTCTTCGTCCACTCGCTCATCGCCGGGCCGAAGGCCGGCGCCAACCCGTGGGGCGGCCTGTCCCTTGAGTGGGAGACCGACAGCCCGCCGATCGAGCACAACTTCCACCACGAGCCCATCGTCAAGCACGGCCCGTACGACTACGACGACGTCGTCCCGCCGCACTGCGATCCGAAGGATTACCCCCTGCCGGCTCCGCTCCCCGAAGGTCACAAAGGACACTGATCAGCCATGACCACCATCGACACACGACACGGCGGCGGCGAGGTGCTGGACGATCGTCCGTACCACGAGAAGTACAAGCACGCCGCGCACTTCCGCACGGCCGAGGCCGAGTTCGACGCGTGCAAGCTCGGCATGTGGCTGTTCCTGGCGACGGAAATCCTCACGTTCAGCGGGATGTTCGTGGCCTACGGCATCTTCCGCATGATGTACCCGCAGGCATGGGCCAACGGGTCGCACTACCTCGATCCCTTCTGGGGCGGCCTCAACACCGTCATCCTGCTCTACTCATCCTTCACGATCGCCATGGCGATCCACAACGCGCAGAAGAACCAGCAGTTCTGGCTGAAGGTCAACCTCATCCAGACCATCGTCTGCGCCATCGCCTTCATCGTGATCAAGCTCGCCTTCGAGTACATCCCCAAGTGGTCCGCGGGCAAGCGGCCCGGATCCCTGTTCACCTACCCGTTCGCGGAGAACCCCTACGAGCCGATCTGGTGGGGTGTCTACTACGGCGCGACCGGCATCCACGCCCTGCACGTTCTGACCGGCGTCGTGTTGATCGGATGGCTGCTCATCCGAGCGCAGAAGAAGCACTTCGGTCCGACGCACTACACCGCCGTCGAAATCGTCGGGCTCTTCTGGCACATCGTCGACATCGTGTGGATCTTCCTGTTCCCCCTGCTGTACCTCATTGACTGAACCAGTTCACCGCAGAGACGCTGAGATGTATGCCGTAGAAAGCCAAGCAGGCGATGCACCCGTTCGAATCACCGGTTCTGTTCGGACCCTGAACTCGTCCTCTCTTCTCTGCATCTCTGAGCCTCAGTGGTAAGCCTTTGGACCCGACCATGTCACACACCGCCCACCCAACACAGGCCCTCGACGAACTCGACCCGCACCACGAGTCGCACCACCACGGGCACGTCATCCTCCGGGTCAGCACCCTCGTCGGGGTCTTGGTCGCGCTCCTCTTCCTGACGTTCATCACCGTCGCCGCGGCACAGGTCGAGGCCTGGGTCGCCGGCGCGTTCAACATCCACATCCCCTCCCTCTTCAACGCCTTCGTCGCGCTCTCCATCGCGGTCGTCAAGGCCGTTCTCGTCTTCATGTTCTTCATGCAGCTCAAGTACGACTCGCCCCTGAACTCCATCGTCATGGGCTTCACGTTCTTCGCCGTCGGCCTGTTCTTCTTCTTCACCATGATCGACCTCGGCAACCGCGACGCGATCTACCCGTTCAAGTCCGGCGAGATCCAGCGCGGCGGCATGGGTATCTCCGTCGAGGGCCGTGTGGACACGCAGAAGAAGCCCATCACGGTGTGGGCCCGGGACAACTACATGGAGCAGATCCGCGCCCAGGCCGCCGCGGGAACCCTGAACCCGCCCCTGGCCCCCGGTGAAACCGTCGAGAAGCGCTTCGAGAAGGAGCGCGAGAAGGCCCACGCCAAGGCCCGCGGCGGACACGGCCACCACGCCCCGACCTCAAGCTCCGCCAACGCCAGCCGGGCGCCCAAGGCGGTCGGCCCCGCCTTGTACGCCGAGCAGACGCCCGCCAAGGCCCAAGACCACGGCGGGCACTGAGAACGCCGCTCCACTTCCCGGCCAATACTCCCGGCGGAGCATCCCATGAGCCGCCTGCACTACACCCTCCTCGCTCTCGCCTGCCTGATCGTGCTGATGGTCAGCGCGCTGGCCATGGCGAGGCGAGTCGATGCCTTCAACGAGGCCAACCAGCCCGCCCGCTGGGTGTTCTCGACGGTCAACGCCCGCGACTTCCTCTTCGGCGGCCACGAAGTCCACATCGCGGACACCACCACTCCCGATGGCGCCGACCTCGTCACCGTATCCATCGACAAGACGGAAGCCCTCCGCCTGACTCCTTCATCAAAGCCCAAGGACGCTTCGCTGCCGGGCTTGGCACGACACGAAGAGTGGCTCAAGGTGATCCGCTTCGCCGAGCTCGGGAAGCGGTCCTTCGAGGAGTTTCAGGCCCACATCGACCAGGGAAACGACCGGATCGCCATCGTCGTCAAGCGTCCGTTGACGGGGCCGGACCCGCGCACGGGCGACGTCTGGCAGCGGGACTGGATGTTCGACTTCCATGAAATCGGCAAAGATGGGTCCGTTCGTTCCGAAGGCCTTCGCTTCCCCAAGACCAAGGGCGATCGAACTCCCAAGGCCAATGAGTTGCAGTCCGGCACGTGGCAGATGGACGCCGCGCTCCACCTGATGCCCAAGACCCCGCCCGACTCCATGGCGATCGGCCGCCCGACGGCGGCGTTCCGCAAGACAGCGATGCGCTCCCTCGGTTGGACGCTCCCTGCCGCGGCGCTTTCCTCGCTCGGCCTGATTGTCTGCCTTTCCTTTGCCGCGGCGCCCCGACGCAAGCCTTCCTCTACCTGATCCGGGCCAGCGCCTCGGCCATCCGCATCGCCGCCGATCCACGATGGCTCCTGGCGTTCTTTTCCGCCGGGCTCATCTCCGCGCTCGTGCGTCCATCCTCCACCACGAACAGCGGGTCGTAGCCGAACCCGTTCCCGCCCCGGGGCACTTCGCCCCGCTCGCCGATCCGCCCCTCAAACGTCCCTCGGGCACGGGCGACCACCCCTGCCCCGTCCGCGATGCACATCTCACAGACGAACCGCGCGGTCCTTCGTTCCCGCGGCACGCCCTCCAACTCCCGCATCAGGCGGGCGTTGTTCGCCGCATCGCGCTCCGCCCGGCTCTGCCCGGTCTCCACACCATCTGTCGCGTAATGGGACGAGATCACCCCCGGCGCCCCGCCCAGCGCATCGACCTCCAGACCCGAATCGTCCGCCAGGCATAGCCGCCCGGTCTGCGCGGCGTACCCCAATGCCTTGATCGCCGCATTCTCGGCAAAGGTCCGCCCCGTCTCCGCCGGCTCCACGAACATTCCGCCCAGGTCCCCCAAGCCGATGACTTCAATGCCCGCGCCGCCGAAGATCGCCCGAAGCTCCTCCACCTTGTGCGGATTCCCCGTCGCAATGACCAGCGGTTTCGGTTTCATGCACGTGGTATAGGCAGGGCGACCGTCGCACGGCCATCCGCATTGTTTACGCGTGCGACTGGACGGCCGAGCGCGACCATCCTCCAATCCGGCATGTCCACCGCCCATCGCGCCGCCGCGGCCCTCGCCGCCGCGACCGGCCTGCCGCCGTGCCTCATCGGCTTCGACGGGTTCATCGACGAGATCATCGCCGTGGTCGATCACCGGCGAGACATGTCGCCCGGCGGGTTTGATCCGATCCCGACCATCTCGGCCTTCGCGGCCCGGGTCGGCGCCGCCGCGGGCAAGTCGTCCAATCTCGAACTGGTCGTCAAGGAAACACGCTGGGGCGGCAACGGCCCGCTCATGGCCGGCGCCCTGGCCAGTCTGGGTTCCCCCACGACGTACATCGGCGCCATCGGGCGGGATGACGATCCTCGTGCGGTTCATCCGAGCTTCGCGCCCTTCGCGCGGCGCTGCGCCGAGGTGCACCCCGTGGCGCCGCCCGCCCACACCGATGCGCTCGAGTTCACCGACGGCAAGATCATGCTCGGCAAGCCGGCGAACGTGCAGATCCCGACTTGGCCGCACCTGCTCGCCACGCTCGGTCTCGACCCGTTGGTCCGGAAGTTTGAACGCGCGGGCCTGATCGCCATCGTGAACTGGACCATGATGGCGGGGGTCGAGGGTATCTGGGAGGGCCTCATCAGCGATGTGTTCCCACGGTTGCCCATGGCGCCCCGGCGCGTGTTCATCGATCTGGCCGATCCCGCCAAGCGATCGAACGACGACCTCCAAAGGGCGGCGGCCATCCTCCGCCGGATGAACGCGCTCGCTCCCGTCACGCTCGGTCTGAACCTCGCCGAGGCGGAGCGGCTCGCCTCGGTCTTCGGCGTCGATGCCCTGCGGGCGTCCAGCAAGAGTCTCGGCGCCGCCGTCGAAGCCGCCGCGGCCCAGTTGCGAGCCCGGCTCGAACTGGACACCGTGGTGATCCACCCACGCGAGGGCGCCGGCGCGGCCGCCACCTCCGGCTCCGCGTGGTTCGACGGCCCCTTCACGCCGACACCCCGCCTCTCGACGGGCGCCGGCGATCACTTCAACGCCGGTTTCGCGCTCGGGCAGATGCTCGCCATGCCCCTCCCCGAGTCACTCGCCACGGGCTGTGCCGTATCGGGGGCCTATGTCCGCGACGCCCAGAGCCCGTCTCGGGAGCGGCTCATCGAGTTCCTGAGGACGCTTTGAACTGCACTCTGCCGCCGCGATGCCCCACCGGCCTAAGGTTCCCCGCATGACCCCAGCGGAAGTCATTGACCGTGCCGGACTGCGGAACCACCCCCGCGTGGTCCTGAACGCGACCGCCCCCGATTCCGGTCTGGCCATCAGCCACAACCCGGCCACAGGCCAGCCCATCGCCGGGATTCGGTTGGACGACGCTGCTTCCTACGAGAAGACCGTCACCCAGGCCGTCGAGACCTTTAAGACCTGGCGTCTGGTGCCCGCTCCCATCCGGGGCCAGATCGTCCGGGCCATCGGCGATGAGCTCCGCCGCCACAAGGATGCGCTGGGCGCGCTGGTTTCCCTCGAGGTGGGCAAGATCCTGGCCGAGGGCCTCGGCGAAGTGCAGGAAACGATCGATATCGCCGACTACGCCGTCGGACTCTCCCGCAACCTCGGCGGGCCCGTGCTGTCCAGCGAACGGCCCAACCACGCGATGTACGAGCAGTGGCACCCCCTTGGCCCGATCGGCGTGATCACCGCCTTCAACTTCCCCAACGCCGTCTGGGGATGGAACGCGATGCTCGCCGCCGTCTGCGGTGATGTCACCATCTGGAAGCCCAGCCTCTTCGCCCCCCTCACCGCCATCGCCACCAACGAAATCTGCGAGAAGGTCGCGGCGGCGCACGGGCACCCGGGCATCTTCCGGCTGGTCATCGGTCAGGACGCCGAGATCGGCGAGCGAATGGTCGCCGATCGGCGCATCCCTCTCATCTCCGCCACCGGCAGCACCCGCATGGGCAAGCGCGTCGGACAGATCGTCGCCGGGCGCGTCGGGCGAACCCTTCTCGAACTCGGCGGGAACAACGGCCTGATCGTCACACCCAGCGCCGACCTCGACCTGGCCCTCAAGAGCGTCGTTTTCGGTGCTGTGGGCACCGCAGGCCAGCGCTGCACCACCACCCGCCGTCTCATCATCCACGAGTCCATCGCCGACGGCTTCGTAAACAAGCTCGTCGCGGCGTACAAGACCGTCCGGATCGGCGACCCTCTCGCCGAGGGCACGCTGATGGGTCCGTTGATCAACGCCAAGGCCGTTGAGAACTTCCTTGCTGCCATCGCCGCGGCACGGCAGCAGGGGGGAGCCGTGCTGGTCGGCGGCGACCGGTACGCAGCGCCCGGCCCCCTCTCCGGCGGGCACTACGTCCAACCAACCATCATCCGCGCCCCTACGAACAACTCCCTGCCCATCGCGATGGAAGAAACCTTCGCCCCGATCCTGTACGTGTTCACGTACCGCGATCTGGATCAGGCCATCGCGATTCACAACAGCGTCGACGCGGGCCTGGCCTCGGCGATCTTCACGAACGATGTCCGCGAGAGCCAGCGCTTTATCAGCCCCACGGGGAGCGACTGCGGCCTGGCGTATGTGAACCTGGGAACCAGCGGGGCGGAGATTGGCGGGGCCTTTGGAGGTGAGAAAGATACAGGGGGCGGGCGCGAGTCGGGGAGTGACTCGTGGAAGGCGTACATGCGGCGTCAGACGTGTACGATCAACTTCGGAACGGAGTTCAAGCTTGCACAGGGGATCCGCTTTGAGTAGCGAGCCGAAAGTCGCGGATGCGTTGGCGGAGGCCGCCGTCGCGGAGATTCAATCGGGCATGACCGTCGGCCTGGGCACGGGACGGACGGCCTCGCGCGCCGTGCTCGCTCTGGCCGAGCGTGTGCGGAACGAGAACCTGAAGATCCGCTGCGTTCCCACGAGCCACGCCACCGAAACACTGGCGCGTTCCCAGCGGCTCGAGCTGGCGGACTTCGCCATGATCGAGCACGTCGACTACCTTTTCGACGGCGCCGACGAGGTCGACCCGCAGATGCGCATGCTCAAGGGCGCCGGCGGCGCCATCGTCCGCGAACGAATGGTCGCCCGCGCCGCGGGGAAGCGCGTGTACATCATCGATGAATCCAAGCTTGTCGATCGCCTCGGCCAGCGGACCACGCTGCCCGTGGCCGTGCTCGCCTTCGGCCTCGCCAGCGTCCGCGCCCGCCTGCGCGACATGGCCCTCCACGGTGTCGTCCGGCGCACGCTCGATGGCCACTTGTTCCTGACGGACAACGGCAGCCTCATCATCGATGTGACACTCGAGGACCGCGACGTCGCGGAACTCGCCTGCGAGCTCAACGATGTCGCCGGCGTCATCGACCACGGCCTGTTCCTGGATGAGGCCGACGAGATCCTGATCGACACGCCCCGAGGGATCGAGAAGATGGTGCGCCAGGAGGCGTGACATTCGTTGGAGCGCGATCGGGGGAGCGGGACCATGCCATCGCCGACGCCTCGCTGCCTGCACTGTCGCTACGACCTGAGCGGGATTGTCGATCGGTGCCCGGAGTGCGGGTGGACCATTGATCCCGAGGTGCTCTACCTCGACGATGTCGAGCTGATCGCCCGCCGACTCCAGAAGCCCGCCCCGCCGAGCTGGTGGCGACGACTGCTGGCAGCGTATTCGGCGCTTGTCGTGGCCTTCGTCGTCTTGGTCATTCTCGTCATCGCCATAGCGATCGTGTGGATGGCATCGCGAGGACAGGGCGTGTAGGCAGCCAAGCGGCCGCTCGCAACGTGCCACAGCCGTAGTGATCATGAGCCGCCGGCATTCCCCACCCACCGATTCCCTCGCGCAGCACACCTCGGACCATCGACAACCCGGGGTCAGGCACCGTCGCACTCACCGCGAACTCGCCGGATCGCCAGAAGCTGGTTCAGTGATTCCGAGTCCTTCGGGCGCCCGATGTGCTGCTTCACACGGATCAGGTCGTCCAGACTGATCGTCCTGACCCGAAGGCCCCACACTTCATACTCCTCGCTGTGCGTCAGAAGGGTCTCGTATGGTCCGATCGGTTCCACCTCACCAATGAGATCGAGCGGCCCTTCGTTGGTGTCCAGGATGAAGTTCAGTCCGGCGCTGAGCGTGCGTTCATCAGGTCGGAAACGGCAAGTCAAGAGGCGCATCCCGCAGACGAACCTCCAGTTCCCCCATCGCCCGGGCGAGGCGCCGGATGTTCTCCGGAGTGCGCCGGTAACAGATGTCCATGTCGTACGTGACGCGGGGACTTCCCATGAGGTTCTCGGCCTGTCCACCGATGATCAGGAACTCGACGCCATGCCGCTGCAGAAGCTCAACGATCCGGCGGAGTGGATGGCTTGATTCGTCGTGCATGCGTCAGAATCCACAGCGACTGACGCCGTGCCGCGTCCGCACGTCGAAGTCGTTCCTCCGGGCTCAGTCGCAAGTTGGCGCGGATCAGCGACAAGTCCACGCCGTTCTCATCCTGGATTGACTTCCAGTCGCCCCGCCCGGGAGTTGGATCCGCCTCGCGTGCCATGGATTGATGATAGGTCGGCGGGCTACTGCCCCTGCGCCAGCGAATACCCCTTCACCCCGTCAAACGTCCGCAGCAACTCGTAGCTGCACACCGTGAACTTCTCCGCGATCTTGTCCAGCAGCGCGATGCACCGCGACTGCCCGAACGACCCCGGCGCCACCCCATCCTTCAGCTCGAACCGCACGCGGTAGTAGTCCACGCATTCCGTGTAGATGCTCCCCGTCGGCCACACCTGCGTCCCGCGATTGGAGATCAACGACAGCTTGAAAGGCGTGTCCACGCACGCCCGCGTCATCTCATCCGCCAGGGCGATCGGCGACAGCGGCGAGTCCAGGTAGATGTCGCACCCCGTCACCTGGGTCACGATGTTCGTGAACGTCCGGATCACTTCCTGGTGCGCCGGGCGCTCCGGTCGCTGGAAGGTCGGCGCCTCACCATCCTCAGGCACCGGCGCCGGCGTCACGGTCCGCGGCGATTCACCCAGCCGATCCATGATCGCCTTGGTGAAGTCCTTCGTGCCCAGCGCTGGCGTGCTCTTGTCCCCGAAGTCCCCCGTCCGCACGCCGGCCTCCAACGCCGCGAACAGCGCGTTGTGGATCACCGCCGCCGGCCTGGTCATCCCGATGTGCCGCAGCATCATCAGGCCCGAGAGGAGCAGCGCCGTCGGGTTGGCGATGCCCCGGCCCGCGATGTCCGGCGCCGTCCCGTGCACCGCCTCGAAGATGGAGATGTGCTTGCCGATGTTCGCGCTGGGCGCAAAGCCAAGCCCGCCGACCAGCCCCGCCGCCAGGTCCGACACGATGTCCCCCTGCAGGTTCGGCAGCACGATCATCTGGTACTGCTGCGGCTTGACCACCAGGTTCATGCACAGCGCATCGATGATCACATCCCCCGTCTGGATCTCCGGGAAGTCCTTGGCCGCCGCCCGGAACCGGTCGAGGAACAGCCCGTCGGTCATCTTCATGATGTTGGCCTTGTGGCCGCAGAAGATGTTGTTGATCCCGAGGCGGCGTGCCGTCTGGAACGCGAACCGGTGCACCTGGTCCGAACCCGGGGCCGAGATCAACCGCTTGCACTGGATCATGTCGTTCGACAGCCGGTGCTCCACGCCGCCGTACGTGTCTTCGATGTTCTCACGAACGATGTAGAAGTTCACCGGGATCCCCGCCCGGGTGTACACCGTCTCCACCCCCGGCAGCGCCATGAAGTGCCGCAGGTTCGCGAACGCGTTCCAGATCTTCCGCGCCGTCACGTTGATCGACTTGCCGCCGGAGCCCTTGGGCGTTCCCATCGGCCCCTTGAACAGGATTCCGCATTCCTCCGTCGTCCGGATCGCCGCGTCCGTCATCCCCCGGGTGTTGCCTTGCTCGAACACCGACTGCCCCATTTCCACGGGGATGAACTCGATGTGCTTGGTCACGCCGGCAGCGGCGAACACGTCGAGCACCGCCGCCATGATCTCGGGGCCGATTCCATCACCATGAGCCAGGGCAATCTTCATGTGCATTCCTGCAATCGAGAGTGGGAGTGGGGGGAGGCAAGGATAGGTATCGGCCGGATCATCGCGCTGCAGAAGGGCGTGCAGGCCCTTGGAACCGGCTTTGCCGTCGACGGATTCCGTCCCAAACAGCGACCGTCATCACCCGTGAGTCGCTCGGCGGAGCCGATCCGCCACCGCCTCCCAGATCGGACCCCGGTCGGGCGGCGGTTCGATCAGGATCTGCGAAGCGCGGCACTCGTCGGCCTCGCGGAGCGCGGCGTACAGCCTCGCCGCGTACGCCTTCGCCGTCGAGGGAAGCAGGATCGCCGCGTGCGGCGGCGGCGTCTCAATCGGGGAGAGCACCAGCGCCACGATCGGGTCCAGCGTCGCCCGCATCGCCCTGCCGATTCCTTCCCGCTCCATCATCGCCGCGGGCGTCACGGGCGCGTAGTGCTGGGCGAGCAGGCCCGGGCTTGCCAGCGGCTCGCCTCCCTCAGCCGGGGCACCGGGAACAAAGTCCGCCACTTCCCGACCCAGCACCCTCTCGATCTCCGCCGCGCTGATCACGCCGGGCCGAAGCACCCGCGCCGGCGACTCGGCCAGCGACACCACGGTCGATTCGATCCCCGCGCGGCAGGGGCCACCATCGAGCACGAAGACATCGTCCTCCGAGAACGACGCCCGCACGTGCGCCGCGGTCGTGGGTGACACCCGGCCCGATGGGTTCGCGCTCGGCCCCACCAGCGGCCCGAACGCCTCCAGCAGCGTCAAGGTCAGGTGATGATCCGGGCAACGCACGCCAACGTTCGGCCCGCCCCCCGTCACGATGTCCGGCACCTGTGCCGACCGGGGAAGGACGATCGTCAGCGGCCCCGGCCAGAACGCCCGCGCCAACCTCTCCGCCCCCTCCGGCCAGTTGGACACGAGGGCCCGGGCCATGTCCCTCCCACTCACATGCACGATCAGCGGGTTGGTCGCGGGCCGTCCCTTGAGCGCGTACACCCGCGCTACGGCCGCGGTGCTGCTTGCATCGGCGCCAAGCCCGTACACCGTCTCGGTTGGAAAGGCCACCAGCCCGCCCGCCCGCAGCACGGCCAGCGCACGCGAAATGTCCTCAGGAGCCGACACGGCCCCAAGCGTACGGGCGTGCTCACGTTCGCGTCATCAGCCACACGCGGAGCGCCTCGGCCACCGACCAGGCCTGCGCCGGGCAGCCGCCGGGACGAGCGGGCTCGGCCGGCGTGTCCTCGGCATCAAATACCTCGGGCAACTGCCCGGGGCAGGAACCGCCCAGCACGTTCAGGAGCGGCTGCAGGACCGACCGGGCCTCTGCACGCGAAGCGGAGGAGAAACCATCCGCCCGCATGACAGCCTCGGCGTAGGGGCCCAGCAGCCAGGGCCAGACCGTGCCATTGTGGTACGCCGCGTCCCGCTCCAACATCGGACCGCGGTACCGGCCCTTGTAGCCGGGCTCGCCCGCGGCCAGGGTTTTCAGGCCGCGCGGCGTGAGCAGTTGCTCGCGGGCAACGGCCACGACAGACTTCTGTTGGGACTTCTCGAGGGGAGAGTTCGCCAGGCTCACGGCGAAGATCTGGTTGGGACGGGTCTGAGCAACGGGCTTCCACGTCCCGTTGCGACCCGGCTCCAGCACATCGTGCAGACTCTTGCCGTTCCAGAACAGCACGCGGAAATGGTCCGCCGTCTTGCGGGCGAGGCGCTCGAGCTCTGTCGCGCGCGAGCCCTTGACCTGCCGGATCGCCGCCGCGACGGAGAGCACACCGTGGTGCCACAGGGCGGAGAGTTCCACGGGCTTGCCGTGGCGCGGCGTGAAGGCGATGCCGTCACGCTTGGCGTCCATCCACGTCAGTTGTGTCGTGGCGTTGCCGGCCATGACCAGCCCGTCGCTCGGGTCGACGCGAATGCCGAACTCCGTCCCTTCCCGGTACGCGTCGATGATGTCCAGGCACGCGGGCTTGAGGAGCGAGACGAAACCCTCGGCGTCGTCCGAAGCGCGAAGGTACTCGCACGCCGCATGCAGAAACCACAGCGAAGCGTCCGCCGTGTTGTACTCCGCCTCGCCGGTCTGATCGTTGAAGAGGTTGGGGATCAGGCCGTTGCGCCGGTGCGAGGCGAACGTCGCCAGCACGGAGCGTGCCTCGTCGAATCGCCCGGTGGACAGGAGCAGCCCGCCGCAGGCGATCATCGAATCGCGCCCCCAATCACTGAACCACGGGTAGCCCGCGATGATCGACCGCGCCGAGGCGTCGCCGCCGGCGCGGTGAACCACGAAGTCGTCCGACGCCGCGACCAGTTTGGCAATCGGGCCACGCTCGGAGGGCGGGGCCGAATCGGCGGTGGCCGCGACCAGGGCGCTCAGCCGGGCCGCGGCGGCCGCACGCGAATCGCTGAGCGAGGCCGGGGGCGAGGCGGTCCACGCCGTGATCGTGATGCCACCGGTCGCGGCAGGCCGGAGTTGGAGATTGAACGCGCCGGGGCTCCACAGGTCCTCGACCCAGTCGTACCCGCGATCACGTTCGTGCTCGTACGCGAAGTTGTACCACCACTGCGCCGCCTCCTCGAACCACCCCGCATCGCAGGCGAGGTCGAGCGTGCGCCATTCGCGCTGCACCTTGACGTGCCGCTGCGATGAATCGGCCCGGAAACCGGCGTGCTCGGAAGCCCGCAGGAGCGAATGGGCGTCTTGCATGCGGAGCATGGGGCGGACCTGCAACCGGGCAATGTCCATTCCAACCCGGAGCGAATACGAAACCGATACCGCCTGTGAATCGCGGTGAAGGTGGAGCGTCTTGTCGACTTCAACCAGGTCCGAACCGTGCCCGATCCGGTACAGCCACGAGCACGCGATCGGCGAGCGCGTAAAGCGGATCAACGACACGGGCATCGCCGGCGCCGCGCCGCCGTGAAAGGCGTAGGGCGTGAGGTGGATGTGGCGCTCCCGGTCCGTTCCCGGCGCGATGACCACCATCTCCGCGAGGCTCTGCAGCATGACCTCGCGCTGCACCGGAGGGTGCATCGAGGGAACGAACAAGCCGTGGTACCGCCGCGTCGGCGTGCCCCAGGCCGTTCCCATCGCAAAGCCGCCCTTTCCGTTGGTCAGCAGCCACTCCCGGTTCTCACGCGAGAGCGTTTCGCCGGAGAACGTGTATTCAGGAATCGGGGTCATCTTGGGCGCGGCGACAGGCACAGGCAGAGGATACCGCGTCGATGCGGCCGACGATGCAGCAAGAGACATTAATCCGTTGGGTGCTTCCGCGGCACACGCGTTGCCGATGGGATCAACATCCGTGCGCGCAAGCCGGTGCCAGCCTCGCCTCGGCCGCATCGATCCGCACGAACTACCGATTCGTCGAGTCCAACTCACCACTTCCCGCCAAGCATGCGGTGCAGCACGACGCCTGAACGGCGACCCCGCCGTTCGCGTCGATCACAACCCACGCCATCGCCCCACAGTTCCCCCTCCCGCCCCCCGCCCCCCGCCTTCCGCCTCTCGCCTTCCGCCTCTCGCCTACCTCTCCTTGACCCACCACCCCCGTGCTCATACGCTCGTTTCAAACATGCATTTGACCCAGGAATCCAGTGCGGATACGAGAACACGGCTCCTCGAAGCCGCGGGCGAGATTTTCGCCGAGCATGGATTCCGCGGCGCCACGGTCCGTGAGATTTGCGAGCGGGCCGGGGCCAATATCGCGGCGGTCAACTACCACTTCCGGGACAAGGAAGGCCTCTACCGGGCTGTGATCGAGTTCGCCGCGGGCTACGCGCTGGCGAAGTACCCGATCGGGGGCGGCGCCGATCCCAAGTTGCCGGCGGAAGATCGACTTCGGGCTTTCATCCGAACGTACCTGTACCGACTGCTGGATGAAGGCCGCCCGGCCTGGCACGGCAAGCTGATCAGCCGCGAAATGGTGGAGCCGACCGCCGCGCTCGATCACCTGGCGGAGACCTTCGCGCGGCCGCAGTACGAGCGGCTCCGGTCCATCCTGGCGGACCTGCTCGGTCCTGCCGCGGACCCGGACCGAGTCCGGCTCTGCGCTGCCAGCGTGGTGGGACAGTGCCTGTTCCACAAGCACTGCCGGCCCATGATCCGGCGGCTGATGCCGGAGCAGGCGTACGACACCGCGGCATTGGACGCCCTCGCGGGGCACATCGCGGACTTTTCGCTCCGGGCCATCGCATCGATCCGGGCCGGCGCGGCGAAGGGAGCCACACCATGAGGTTCGTCGCGATCCAGATGCTGATGGGCGACAAGGCGAAGTACTTCGGGATTCTCCTTGGCCTGACCTTCGCCTCGTTCCTCATCACGCAGCAGTCGTCGATCTTTGTCGGGTTGATGAGCCGGACGTTCGGGTTCCTGTCCGACACGGGCGGGCCGGACATCTGGGTCATGGACCCGAAGGTCCAGTTCATCGACGACATCAAGCCCATGCAGGACACGATGCTCCTGCGGACGCGGGGGGTGGAGGGCGTGGCGTGGGCCGTGCCGCTGTACAAGGGGATACTCCGGGCGCGGATGGCCGACGGCATGTTCCAGTCGTGCAACGTGATCGGGCTCGACGACGCCTCGCTGGCGGGCGGCCCGCCGGAGATGATCGAGGGCTCGATCGAGGACCTGCGGCGATCCGAGGGCGTCATCGTGGACGTCGTCGGCGCCCGCACGCGCCTGGCCAAGTTTGCGCGCGATGCCGACGGGAACATCCTGCCCAACGCCCCGAAGGTTCCGCTGACCATCGGCGACACGCTGGAACTCAACGACAAGCGGGCCGTGGTGGTCGGCATCTGCAGCGTCAGCCGGACGTTCCAGAGCCAGCCGGTGATCTACACGACCTATTCCCGCGCGATGGGCTTCGCCCCGCGCGAGCGCAAACTGCTCTCGTTCATCATCGCCAAGGTGAACGACGGCGCCGATCCCCGGGAGGTCTGCCGGCGCATCACCCGCGAGACCGGTCTCCAGGCGCACACGGGATGGGACTTTTCCTGGAAGACCGTCATGTACTTCATGAAGTTCACGGGCATCCCGATCAACTTCGGCATCTCCGTCACGCTCGGCTTCCTCGTCGGCACGGCCATCGCCGGGCAGACGTTCTACAACTTCACGCTCGACAACCTCCGCCACTTCGGCGCGCTCAAGGCCATGGGCGCGAGCAACACGCGCCTCCTGGGCATGATCCTGCTCCAGGGGCTCATCGTCGGGATGATCGGCTATGGGCTTGGCGTCGGGCTCGCCGCGTTCCTCGGTTCCACCCTGTCGGGCAACACCGAACTGGCCTTCCGGCTCCTCTGGCAGACCCTGGCGATCTCCGGCGCCGCCGTGACGGCGATCTGCCTCCTCGCCTCGCTGGTTTCCATCCAGAAAGTGATCCGCCTCGAGCCGGCGGTCGTGTTCAAGGGATGATCGGATCCGTTGAAAACTCCGCGCCGGCGGGTTGACTTGACGAACAGTGTAAGGTAGCCTAACAGTGTTAACTCAATGAGCCACCGATGACGTCCGACACCCGGCGAGCACGCGAACGAGCAGAGGTCCAGGAGAAGATCCTGGCCGCCGCGCGCGAGCTGTTCGTCGCCGAGGGTGTCGAGGCCGTGTCGATGCGCAAGATCGCCTCCGCGATCGACTACACCGCGGCCGGCCTGTACACCCACTTCAAGGACAAGGACGACCTGGTCCGGTCCCTCTGCCGGCACGACTTCGGCGCCTTCGGCCAGACGATGGGCCGCCTCGGGAAGATCGATGACCCGATCGAACGCATCCGTCGGATGGGCCTGGCGTACATCCGCTTCGCGGTCGAGCACCCATCGCACTACCGCCTCATGTTCATGACGCCCCACCCCGTCGGTCCGTCCACGGACGACGCCTGTCACACCGGCGATCCCGACCACGATGGTTACGCGGCCCTCCGCCACGCCGTCAAGCAGGGCGTGGAGCAGGGCCGCTTCGAGGCCGACGATCCCGAGCTGCTCTCGCAGACCCTCTGGGCCGGCGTGCACGGCGTCGCCTCGCTCGAGATCGTGAAGGGCGACGAACCCTGGATGCGATGGCGCTCCGTCGAGAAGCGGGCCCACTTCATGGTGGAGGCGCTGCTCCGCGGCGTGCTCAAGCCGGGAGATCGTCGATGAACTTCGTCGCGCTCCGGATGCTCATGGGTGACCGCCTCAAGTACGTCGGTCTCGTCGCCGGCCTCGCGTTCGCGGCGCTGCTGGTCACGCAGCAGGCGTCGATCTTCAACGGGTACATCCACCGCATGGCCGCGTGGATCCGGGACACCGGCGGGGCCGACCTCTGGATCATGGACCCGCAGACGAACCACACCGACGACGCCAAGCGCATCGTGGACACGGCGCTGCAGCGCGTCCGCTCGGTGGACGGGGTCGAGTGGGCCGTGCCGATGTTCAAGGGGTTCCTGTCCGCCCGCTTGCCGGACGGGCGGCTCCAGCAGGTCCGTGTCGTGGGGATCGATGATGCGACGATGATCGGCGGCCCGCCGCGGATGGTGGAAGGCGAACTGGCCGACCTGCGGGGCGATCGGGCGGTGCTGGTGAACGAGGCGGACCTCGGGAAGAAGCTGATCGTGTCCGAATCGGGGGCACGTCGTCCCATGCGTGTGGGCGATCGCCTGGACATCAACGACAACGAGGTCCGCGTCGCTGGTGTGTACGCCAAGGGGCCCGAGTTCTTCTGGGAACCGATGGTCTACACGACCTACTCGCGGGCGCTCCGCATGGCGCCGGCGCAGCGCAAGCAGCTCCAGTTCGTCCTTGCCAAGGTTCGTCCCGGGGCGGACACGGCGAAAGTCGCCGCGGACATCCGCGCGGCCACCGGTCTCGCCGCCTACACGGGGGACGAGTTCGCCTGGGTCACGATGTGGTACATCATGATCCAGACGGGCATCCTCGTGAACTTCGGCATCACGATCGCCCTCGGGTTTGTGATCGGCGTGCTGGTGTCGGCGCTGCTGCTGTACACGTTCATGATCGAGCAGTCCCGGAACTTCGGCGCCCTCAAGGCCATGGGCGTCACCAATCGCGCCATCGTGCGGATGGTCGCGGTCCAGGTGCTGACCGTCGGGTCGCTCGGGTTCGGGATCGGCGTCGGGGCCGCGGTCATCGGCGGCGGTGTCCTGGCCAAGGCCGACCTGGCCTTCCGCATGGTGTGGCAGATCCCGCTCATCGGCGCGGGCGCCATCCTCATCTGCTGCCTGGTCGCGGGTATCCTCAGTCTCGCTCGCGTGCTCCGGCTGGAGCCCGCCATTGTGTTCAAGGGGGCCACATGAGCACCGTCAACCTCGCCGCCGGCCAACCGACCGCCGACACCCGCAGCGCCGCCGTCCGCTGCCGCGCCGTCACCAAGTCCTACGGCAAGGGCGACACGATGGTCACGGCGCTGCGCGGCGTGGACCTCGACATCGCCAAGGGCGAACTGATGATGCTCGTCGGCCCCTCCGGCTGCGGCAAGACCACGCTGATCTCCGTCATCGCCGGGATCCTCGACCGTGACGGCGGCGAGTGCTCCGTCTTCGACAACGACTTCGCCGGCATGAGCCAGCGACGCAAGACCCTCTGGCGCGGCCAGAATGTCGGCTTTGTCTTCCAGGCGTTCAACCTCCTGCCCACGCTCACGGCGGCCGAGAATGTCGCGGTCCCCCTGATGATCCTCGGCCAGTCGCGTCACGCCGCCGTGAAGAAGGCACGCGACACGCTGGCCATGGTGGGACTCGGGGATCGCACGCATTCGCTCCCGTCGCAGCTTTCCGGCGGTCAGCAGCAGCGCGTCGCGATTGCCCGCGCCCTGATCCACGAGCCCAAGCTCATCGTGTGCGATGAACCCACCAGCGCGCTCGACCACGAAACCGGCCACATCATCATGCGCCTCCTGAAGAACGTCGCCCTCTCGCAGGAACGCGCCCTGGTCATCGTCACGCACGACGCCCGCATCTTCGGCTTCGCCGACCGCATCGCCAAGATGGACGACGGGCACATCGAGAAGATCGTCACCAGCCCCAAGGACCTCGAGTAGGCGGCGATCCGGTGCCCGAAGGAGCGCCGGTCCGCAGGGAGTCACACCCATGTTCATCCGCAAGTACATCGTTCCGCTTCTCGCCGTGGCCGGGGTCGGTCTGGCCATCTACACCGCCCGCGCTTCCAACAAGCCCATCACGCCGGCCCGCCCCGTCGCCGAGCCCGCGAGGTCTCCCTTCCCCGCCTTCGTGGCCGGGGCGGGAATCGTCGAAGCGAGCACCCAGAACATCGCCATCGGGACGCCCCTGCCCGGCATCGCCACGAGTGTGCGTGTCAAGGTCGGCGATCGGGTCAAGGCCGGCGATGTGCTCTTCACCATCGACGAGCGCGCCGTCAAGGCGGAGGTCCAGACCCGCCGGGCGGCACTCGCCGCGGCCGAGCAGACCTTCGCCCGTCTCTCCAGCCTCCCCCGGCCCGAGGAAGTCCCCGCCGCCGAGGCCCGCGTCCGTGAAGCCGAGGCCGCCCTGTCCGACGCCCGGTCCCAGTTGGAGATGTGGGAGGGCGTCTCCGACAAGCGGGCCATCTCGCAGGACGAGCTCAACAAGCGCCGCTACGCCGCCGCCGCGGCACAGGCCCGGCTCGAGCAGGCACGGGCGGACCTGAACCTCCTCAAGGCCGGCGCGTGGAAGCCCGACCTCGAGGTGGCCAGGGCGCAGGTGGAGTCCGCCAAGGCCCAGCTCCACGCGGCGGAAACCGACCTCGACCGCCTCACCGTCCGCGCGCCGATCGACTGCACCATCCTGCAGGTCAACATCCGTGTGGGCGAGTTCGCGCAGGCCGGGCCGCTCGCCACGCCCCTGATGCTCGCCGGCGACCTGAACACGCTGCACGTCCGCACCGATGTGGACGAGAACGATGCCTGGCGCATCCGCCCGGGGGCCAAGGCCCGCGGCTCGCTGCGCGGCAACAGCCAGATCGCCTTTGACCTCACGTTCGTCCGAATCGAGCCGTACGTGATCCCCAAGCGGTCCCTGACCGGGGACAGCGCCGAGCGCGTGGACACGCGCGTGCTCCAGGTGCTCTACGCTTTCACCCCCGGGAGCCTGCCCGTGTACGCCGGCCAGCAGGTCGACGTGTTCATCGAGGCCGCGCCCCGATCCCCGCACACACCCTCCGAATCCAAGGAGAATCCGTGAACACCCGTCTCGCCGCCCTCGCCGTACTGACGCCGGCCCTGGTCCTCACCGCGTGCAAGGTCGGTCCAAACCACGCCGCGCCGGACGCCAAGCTCCCGGAAACATGGCACAACGCCCTCGCCGAGGGCGAAGTCGCCGAACAACCGACGCAGCTCGCGCAGTGGTGGACCACCCTGGGCGATCCCACGCTCGATTCCCTTATCGAGCGGGCCGTCGCGGGCAACCACGACCTCCGCATCGCCGCGGCACGATTGTGGGAAGCGCGGGCGCAGCGGGGCGTTGTCGCGGCCGATCGCCTGCCCTCCGTCGATGTTAACGGCCGGTACGAGCGTTCCAAGGCCAGCGGCGGCACCGGGGTGCCCTTCGGCGTCACGCGGAACAAGGGCGACGACCTGTACCAGATCGGCTTTGACGCCTCGTGGGAAATCGACCTGTGGGGACGCGTCCGCCGGAGCATCGAGGCCGCCGACGCCGACATGGCCGCGGCGGAAGAGGACCGCCGCGATGTGCTGCTGGCCCTCCTGGCGGAAGTGGCCGTGAACTACGTCGAGCTTCGCTCACTTCAGGAGCGGCTGGCCATCGCCGAATCCAACGTCGCATCCCAGAAGGAAACGTACGACCTGTCCAAGGGCCGGGCGGATGCGGGCATCGACACGGGCCTGGATGTGGCCCGCGCCGAGGCGCAGCTCACCTCCACCCGCGCGCAGGTGCCGAGCCTCGCTGCGCAGGTCCGCGCCACCATGCACCGTCTCGCGGTCCTCACGGGCGAGCAGCCCGGTGCGCTGGAGGGCGAGTTGGCGTCCGCCGCATCGCTGCCGGTCAAGCCCGCTTCCGTCCCCGTTGGCCTCCCGTCCGACCTGCTGCGCCGGCGCCCGGATATCCGTCGCGCCGAGCGTGAGCTGGCCGCCGCGACGGCCCGCATCGGCGTGGCCAAGGGCGACCTGTTCCCGAGGTTCAGCCTCACGGGTTCATTCGGCTTCTCCGCCAACGAGGACGAGAACCTCTTCGAGAGCGACAGCAAGTTCTGGTCGATCGGCCCGACGCTCCGGTGGCCAATCTTCGACGCCGGCCGGATCCGCCGGAACATCGAGGTGCAGAACGCCCGCCAGGAGGCCGCCCTCGCGAGGTACGAGAAGTCGATCCTGACCGGGCTGGAAGATGTCGAGAACGCGCTGGTGTCCTACTCGCGCGAGCAGGCCCGCCGGCGGGAGTTGCTCGCCTCGGAATCCGCGGCCAAGCAGGCCGTCGAGCTCGCGCAGGCGCTCAACGCCCGCGGGCTGACGGACTTCCTCAGCGTGCTCGACGCCCAGCGGCAGTTGTACGCGATCCAGGATGCGCGGGCGATCAGCGACCGGACGGTGCTGGTGAACCTCGTGTCGCTGTACAAGGCGCTGGGGGGCGAGTGGGACCAGCCCGCGGCCGTGTCCGCCAAGTGAATCCGAACTCGGCGGCCAACGCCCCGGTGATGATCGATGCCTGACCCGCCGGGTCATTCCTCGTCGAAGTAGTCTTCCGCCTCGCCGGCCATCTCGGCCAGGGCCTCCTTGCCGAGCTCGAGACCTTCCTCCTCCGTAAGCACTTCCTCCCGCGGGTCGATGCCGGCCTTGGTCCGCTTGCGCCCGCGAACAAGAAGGCGAATGGGGACCTCGTGGTACGGGAGCTCCTCGCGGAAGCGGTTCATCAGGAAGCGCTGGTAGTTGGGCGTGAAGAGCTCGGGGCGGTTGACGACAAGCACAATGGTGGGCGGGCTCTCGGCCACCTGGGCGACGTAGAGGACCTTGGCCCGCGTGCCGAGCTTGGAGGGCGGGTTCGCCGTCTCCAGGATCTTCTCCATCAAGCGGTTGAGTTTGCCCGTCCCCGCCCGCATCCGCGACTGGTCCATCAACTCAAACGCCAGGCCGATCGCGGGGCGGATGTTCTTGCCCGTCGCGGCCGAGATGAACGCGATGGGCGCGAACGCGAGGCCCTTGAGCTCCTGACGGAGATAGTCCTCGTAGGAGCCGGGGGTGATCTTTCGACCCTTGTCGTCCTTCTTGCCCTCGACCAGGTCCCACTTGTTCACGACGATGAGGCACGGCTTGAAGGTCTTCTGCACCAGCATGGCCAGTTGCTGATCAACCTGGGACAGCGGCTCGGTCGCGTCCACGAGCAGGAACACGACGTCGGCGCGGTCGATCGCCCGCTTGGCGCGGTCAAAGGCCCACCACTCGATCTGGTTGGCGAAGGACTTCTTGCGCCGGAGACCCGCCGTATCGATCGCCAGGAGCGACTTGCCGTCGAGTTCCATCCGGACATCCACGGCGTCGCGGGTCGTGCCCGCGATCTCCGAGACGATCACCCGCTCTTCCCCCGCCATCGCGTTGATGAGGGACGACTTGCCCGCGTTGCGCTTCCCGATGATCGCCAGCTTCAAGTCCACCTGGAGCTCGGGGTTGTCCTCCTTGGCGGGCGGCGGCAGGGCTTCGTACAGCGCATCAAGAAAGTCGCGCCGGAAGTAGTTGGACTTGGCGGAAACCAGGATGGGCTCGCCCAGCCCGAGCGCGGCGACCTCGTGCCCGTGCGCCTCCCACTTGGGCCCATCGACTTTGGTCGCCACGATCCGTACAGGAAGCGATGGTGCCTCGGCACGAGGGGCCGACGCCGTGGAAGAGCCCTTCTTCGCGCCCGCGCCGCCCGACTTGGCCGCCTTGTCACCCTTCTTCTTGGCCGGCTTCCTGCCGCCCCCGAGCTTGCGCTCGCGCAGCAGCCGCGCCACTTCCTGGTCAGCGGGTGTGATGCCCGCCTGCGCATCAATGCAGAACAGGATCAGGTCCGCCGACTCGATCGCCAGAGAAATCTGCTTCTCGATGTGCTGCCGGAGCGCGGCCAGATCGACGCCGATCTCGTTGAACCGTTCCCCTTCACCCTCGTAGACACCCCAGCCGCCGGTATCGATGACTTCTACGGGCTTGACCGGCCCCCGCCCGTCGGGCGGCTGCAGCTCGGCGATCGTGGACACCCGGTCGCGGGTTGTGCCCGGCGTGGGGTCAACGATGGAAACCTTCTCCCCGGCGATCATGTTGAGCAGGGAGCTCTTGCCCACGTTGGGGCGGCCGATGATGGCGACGCGGGGAATGGGCATGGGCCAAGGGTACGCGCCCGGCCGGTCGGATGATCCGGTTGGCACGGGAACCGGGAATGTGCTTTGATACTGCCCGTGAACCCGACCGCCCTGCTCCTTCAGCCCGAAGTCCACGAGTTGATCCTCGAGGGTCGCTACTCGGAGCTGCGGGCGATCCTGCACGAGATCCCGTTCGCCGATGTGGCGGACATCCTCGGGGAGTTGGACCCCGCCGAGGCCGCCGTGGCGTTCCGGTTCCTGCAGCGGGACGACGCCGCGGCCGTGTTCAGCTACCTGGCGCCGGAGAAACAGGAAGAACTCGTCCGGCGCATGGGGGAGGATGCGCTGCGGATCGTGGAGGCGATGAGCCCGGACGACCGGGTGAAAGTGCTGGACGAACTGCCCGCGGAAGTGGCCCAGAAAATCATCGCGTCGCTGTCGGCGGAGGAGCGCCGGGTGACGCAGGCCATCCTCGGCTACCCGCCGGGGACGGTCGGGCGGCTGATGACGCCGGACTACATCCGGGTGCGCCCCGAGTGGACCTGCGCCAGGGCGCTGGAGCACATCCGCAAAACGGGGCGCGACGCCGAAACCATCAACGTGCTGTACGTGGTGGACGAAACCGGGAAGCTCATCGACGACATCCGCCTTCGACAGGTCCTGCTCGCGGAGCCCGAGGCCCTCGTCGAATCGCTGATGAACCGTTCGTTCCACTGCCTGCGCGCGGACCAGCCGCAGAGCGAGGCGGTGCAGTTGATGGCCAAGTACGACCGGACAGCACTGCCGGTGGTGGACACACGCGGGGCGCTCGTGGGGATCGTGACCGTGGACGACGTGATCGACGTCGCCCAGCAGCAGGCGACCGAGAGCATGCAGAAGATGGGCGGCGTCGGCGTGCTCGAAGAGGCCTTCGACACGATCGGCGTGGGCGCCCTGGTGAAGAAGCGTGCGCCCTGGCTGGCGCTGCTGTTCATGTCCGAACTCCTCACGAGCAACGCCCTGCGGTACTTCGACGACCAGATCAAGCAGCTGGCGATCCTGGCGATCTTCATCCCGGGCATCATCAGCTCCGGCGGCAACTCGGGATCGCAGTCCTCAACCCTGGTGATCCGTGCGTTGGCGCTGGGCGAGGTGTCGATGCGGGACTGGTGGAAGGTGCTCCGCCGCGAGCTCCAGGTCGCGGGCGTGCTGGCGTTGATCATCGCGTCGATCGGCTTCCTCCGCGTGAGCCTGTGGGGATGGTTCGGCTGGTGGAAGGAGCACAAGCTCGATCCGGAGACGGGCAAGGTGATGCTGGATGAGACCGGCGCGCCGATCATCGACATGGCCGTGCAGAACCATTACGTGATGCTGGCCGTGGCCATCGCGTGCTCGCTGATCGGGGTGGTCGTGTGGGGGTGCGTGATCGGCTCGATGCTGCCGTTCCTGCTCAAGAAGTGCAAGCTCGATCCCGCTTCGTCGAGCACTCCCTTCGTCGCGACCTTGGTGGATGTGACCGGGATCATCATTTACTTCTCCGTCGCCATGGTCGTTCTGAGGGGCACGTTGCTGTAACGGGCCGAGTGATACGCTTGGCCCATGCCCAACCAACCCCGCTGCTGGCTTGAGTCCGCCAACGACCCGGCGACCGACTTCCCGCTCCAGAGCCTCCCGCTCTGCGCGTTCCAGGTGGCCCACCACGGGCACTCGCACGGCCACCTCGGCATGGCGATCGGGGATCAGGTCATCGACCTCTCGGCCCTCAACGAAGCCGGAATGTTCGAAGGCGATGACTCGGGCGTCGTCAACGTCCTGCGGTATCCCTTCTGGGACGCCGCGGCCCAGACGCCGGGCCTGATCGACACCCTCCGCGCCAAGGTGCGTGAGTTCATGACGGCCGACGGCGGCGGGCAGCGGGCCCGTCGGCTCCGTGACAAGGCGCTGCGCCCGATCTCGGACACCGAGTTTCTCCCCCCCACGCGCGTGCTCAACTACACGGACTTCTACGCGAGCGTGCACCACGCGCGGACCGTCGGGTCGATGTTCCGCCCGGACAACCCGCTGCTGCCCAACTACAAGCACGTGCCCATCGGGTACCATGGCCGCGCTTCATCCGTGGTGATCTCCGGCACGGAGATCCGCCGGCCCAGCGGCCAGCAGTCGCCCCCCGACGACGATCCCAAGGCCGGGCCGAGCTTCGGGCCGTGCAAACTGCTGGACTACGAGCTGGAAGTCGGGTTCGTGGTGGGCAAGGGCAACGAACTCGGGATTCCGGTCAAGCTTGGCGAAGCGGAGGACCACATCCTCGGGATCTGTCTGGTCAACGACTGGTCAGCGCGGGACATCCAGAAGTGGGAGTACCAGCCGCTCGGACCTTTCCTCGCGAAGAACTTCGCGACGACCATCTCGCCCTTTGTCGTCCCCCTCTCCGCGCTGGAGGCGTACCGGTGCCCGGCGTACCCACGCCCGGACGGGGACCCCAAGCCGCTCCCGTACCTCTGGGATGAACGGAACCAGGCGCGCGGCGGGCTCGACCTGACCCTGGAGGTGCGCCTGCAATCCGAGCAGATGCGTTCCCGCGGCATGTCGCCGGTCCTGCTGTCGAAGTCCAACTCGTTCAAAGAGATGTACTGGACGATGGCCCAGATGCTCGCCCACCACACGAGCAACGGGTGCAACCTTCAAACCGGTGACTTGCTGGCGAGCGGGACCGTCTCCGGTCCTGGGCCGGGCGAACGGGGCTGCCTTCTGGAGCTGACGTGGCAGGGCACCGGGCCGGATGGAAAGCCCCTCCCGCGTAAGCCTGTGGATCTGCCCACCGGCGAGAAGCGGACATTCTTGGCCGACGGCGACGAGGTCATCCTCAAGGGATACTGCGAGAAAGCGGGATCTGTGCGCGTCGGCTTGGGCGAGTGCCGCGGGCGCGTGGTGGGGGGATGAGGAACGGCCGCGGCGGCGGCCCCGACGCTCAAACGATGACCGGTCCCGCGCGTGGCCCGGCTTGGAGAGCGGGGCGTCAGGGACAGCCCGTCGCGAACCTGTTGAGGAAACACTGGAAGTCGTTTGAGGTCAGCACGGGCGAGCCGGTCGAGCCGTCGCAGTTGGCCCAGGGATCGTTGGCGGCGAAGCGGTTGAGGAAACACAGGAAGTCGTTCGAGGTCAGCAGGGGCGATCCGGTGGAGCCGTCGCAGTTGGCGTAGCAGAGCCCGGAGTTCAGCAGGGGCCAGTAGCCGCCCTCGATGGAGAACGTCTCCAGCGACTCGGGGCCGGTCAGGTTGCCGGCGTCGGGCTGCGCGATGGTGGCGTCGAGGGAGAACTCGTCGCCCTCGGAAGTCCCTCCGCCACAGTCGATGGTGTGCCAGACGACGCTGAAGTCCTCCTGCGCGAGAACGTGCGTGGGCAGGAGAGCGGCGGCGGCCAGGGACAGCAGGATGCGGGTGTGCATGGGTGGGCTCCTGGGTCGTCAATGGCCGCGGCGGCCTGTCGGGGCGGCGCGGCCGGGTTTGAGTCAGCGTTGGGAGATACCGGCGGGCGCGGGGTTCGGCTGCGGCGCGGGGATGCGGTCGATGCCGAGTTCGGCGGGCTTGCCGTGGGCTTCGGGGTGGAGGTACTTGCCCTTCTGGCTCTCGGGCTTGTCGACTTCGGGGATGACGCGGTTGGCGTTGGCGAAGGCGTCCTTGCGGATGCCGGTGACCTGCCAGGAGACCTCGAGCCCTTCGCGGCCGCCGGCGATGGTGAAGGCGTTGTCGCGGACCTTGGTCTCGATGTAGACGGGCGCGAAGCCGCCGATGCAAGTGAGCTGGTAGCGGAAGTCCTTGTTGAGGGCCTCGAAGTACGAGGGGAGGCGGACGGTGGCCCGACCGGAAGCGTCGAGCGTGACGACGCCGTTGTAGACGTTCATCATGTCCGGGCTTTCCACGAACGAGTGGTAGAGGAACTTGTTCTCGGGGTCGAGGGGGTGGTCGATCTTGAAGGTGCCGGAGCCCTTGGCGAGCGAACCGGTGACGTTGACGTTGCCGTTGAAGTAGCCGGCCCAGCTGTTGGCGACGGTGTTGGCGATGGCGTAGAGGGCGAAGCGGTTGCTGGTGGCGCCCAGGGCGGTGGCCTCGGCGTAGAGACCGGTGCCGTTGTTGCCGCTGGAGATGGCCTGCACGCCGTAGCCGGTGGTGCTCCAGTTCTCGCCGAAGACACCGGCGGTGAGGCCCGCGCCCCAGGTCGATCGGCCGCGCACGGCGTACCCGACGTTGTTGTCGATGGAGAAGTCGCCGCCCATGATGGGGCCGATGCCCAAGGGGGCGGTGGCGTGGCCGCGCACGGCGGTGGTGGTGGCGCCGGAGGCGAAGGAGGTGAAGAGGTTGGGTGCGACGGGGCTGGCGGTACCGACGCTGACCAGGCCCGCGTTGTAGAAGGTGTTCGAGCCGCTCAGGGACCAGGGCGAAGCGCCGGTCGGACCCGCGGGGCCGGTCGGGCCGGTCGTGCCCGTATCACCCTGCGCGCCGGTGGGTCCTGGCGCGCCGGCCGGGCCGGCGATACCTTGCGGTCCCGTCGGGCCTTGTGGGCCGGTGTCGCCTTGTGCCCCCGTGGGACCCTGTGCTCCCGTGGGACCTTGTGCCCCTGTCGGACCTTGAGCACCGGCGGGACCATCGGGTCCCTGTGGTCCGGCCGGGCCCGGATCGCCTTGGGCGCCCTGCGGGCCGGTGGGTCCCTGCGGGCCCGCATCGCCTGTGGCGCCGGTGTCGCCCTGGGCGCCCGTGGGACCTTGCGGACCCGTTGGGCCCGCGGGGCCTTGCGGTCCTGTGGCGCCCGGATCGCCCTGCTGCCCGGTTGGTCCCGCATCACCCTGGGCGCCGGTCGGGCCGGCCGGTCCCTGCGGGCCGGTGGGTCCGATGGCGCCGGGGGGCGCGTTCTCGGCGTACTTGGCCTTGAGCGCGTAGAGCGCGTACGGGGCGACGAGGACGGGTTGGCGCGGCGAGAGGACGCTGTAGGACTGGCCGGAGTTGCAGCGGCGGACGGAGATTTCCAGCCAGCGCTGGTCGCCGTCGAACACGCCGGGGCCGAAGTCGAGGTCGATGGTGAACTGGCCCTGGGTGATGGTGACATCGAGGGCGGACAGGGTTGGACCCACTTGTGTGCCGCCGGTGGCGGCGCTGAGGATGCGGAACCGCATGTCGAACTGGCCGCCGGCGGGCAGGCCGGAGGACTTGAGCTGTCCCTGGTAGGTGAACGCGGTGCCCATCGGTGTCTGGGCGAGGGCGGGGGCGCCCGCGGCGGCCAGGGCGATGAGGGCCACGACAGACCGGGCCGTGCGGGTGAAACGACGGGGGGTGGAACGGTTCATTTCGGGTCTCCCGGGAACTGGTGAAGAGGGCGCCGTGATTCGGCGATGCAGCCCCGAAGGGGTCTCGGGGCTTCGCTGACCGATCGCGAGCGTAGCAGATTTTCAGCGAATGGGAAGAGGTCACGCGAAGATCGCTGGAAAGACTTGCGCGGCGGTCCCTTATTCTCGTGGATTTTTGTGCGGTGGGAGTTTGGCTGTCGAGGGGTTTCGCGGACGGGACGCGGGTGAATTTTGCGCTTCGCGGCGGGCTCGGTGGCGCGGGCGCATCGGCCGAATCGGCGCGGCCGTTTGCGTGCGGCGGGTTGGTTGTGCTGTGTTGCGTGTGGTGGCCGTTGGAGGTGGGTGGGGCGGGGCTGAAGAAGTCCGGGGGAAGGCGTCTGCCGCCGCGGCCGTTGAGGCGGGCACCGTTGGGTCCGGGGTCGTCTCTTCCGCCGGGGCCGTGGCGATGGCGTGGTGCCGCGGGGGCGCGGGGAGGCTCGGCGTTTCCCGGGGTTCCGACGGCGCGGAGGAGGGCGCGGGCGGCGCGGCTGGCGAGGGTGCGGTCGGCGGTGGATTCGCAGAGGGTGCGGCAGTGCTCGGAGAGGACGGTGAGGGCGAGGTGTTTGGATTGGGCGGCGGTGTGGGCGGCGCGGCGGAGGGCGAGTTCATCCGCCGCGGCGAGGAGGGCGCGGAAGGGAGGCTGGGCGCACCAGACGAGGAGTTGGCGGAGCGTGAGTTTGTGGGAGGCGGCGATGTCGATAAGGTGGCGGTCGGACTGGAGGAGGTCGTCGAGGAGCTGGTTTGGGTTGATGGTGAGGCCGTCAATCTGGGGGTCGATGGGTTGAGAGAGGAGGTCGTGGGTGGTGGAGAGCATGAGGGGAAGGTACCGTGGGGGCGGGCGGGGACAAGGGGGCGGATGGAATTGGAGTGACAACACGTTGTCACTCGTTAGGGGTGGGAGTGACAGCGTGGTGTCAGTTTGACGGATCAAACGGGCCCGTGGGCCAGGATTGGTGGCAAGTCCTCACAGGACCAGCCGCTAGATCGCACCCGATTCCTCGACGAAAGCAGCACAACTAGTTGAGTCGCCGCCCAGATAAATACCCGGAAACAGCCCAGATACCTGTTCTCTTTTGCGGCGGCTGAGCCTGTACCCCGTGGCAAGAACTTGGCAACCAGACTTAAGCGAGGCTGCGCCACCCTCTAGGCCAAGCACACGCACGTTGGTGTCGTCAAAACCAAAGCCGAGAAATACGATGCGATCCGCCGTTCTGATCCGTTCGCCGATCTGAGGGGAGACCGAAGACCGATCGTCGCCGATAACGGAGATGCCCTTGGCCGACTCGTTGTACTCGGCTACTGCAATGTCGCTCGGTCCACCGTGCCATCGATTCTGAGGGACAAAGCGAAGTTTCTGCGCGTCGAACACATACCCCATCGCAAAGGACCCGTACACGTGAACGGCAGCTTGTTCAAAGGCGCAGCAGACTGCTTCAGCGTGCGCCTGTCCATGCCGTGCACCCAGGATGCTGGACACGACATACTTGGCCACCCGGTCGTAGTTAAAAGTGATCAGGCTGATCTCGTCAGGCCAAACGCCAGTCGCGGGGTGGGGAAAACCGTTGGCGAGAGTCGGGAAGAAGCCGGCTTCGTAGTTTGCTTCTACCACGGCTTTTGCTTCAAGTGAAAGAAGGCACCTGGTAATCGCAAGTCTGGCAATGTCGCGGTGATTCGGATGATAGGTCAGGAACTCGTCAATGCTACCCGTAGCCGCGGCTTGAAGTGCGCTGGTAAAGGCCTCGATGGACTGCCGCACCCATGCCCGACCCTGATGATCCTCACGACCGAACACCACTTGACTTACCGAGGAGATGATCGGTTCAACCGAGGTCGGCGCGTTATGAATGATCCAATCTCGTAGCTGACGGCCAGTCGGCAAGCCGTATTCGCAACTTGCACCCGCTCCAAGCACAAGAACCGTTTTCTTCATGAGGGGATCATACCGAACCCTCAATGTGGTTGGATGCAGTCGTCAGTCACAAGATCGGCGGGGCCGCCACGCGACGGAGACCCCACTCCACCCATAGCCGTGGCAGTGACGCTAGGTGTGCTGCGCTTGCGATGCGGGATGTCATCGTCGGCCAGTCAGTCGATGTCAGTGTGCGCTAGCAGCGTCACCCAGCTACTTGTCTGGCGAGGACCACGGGCCACTCAAAGCCTGTGGCCCGTGCCACGAGGAGACCAAGGGATGTGCGGGCCACTCAGAGCCTGTGGCCCGTGCCACGAGGGGGGCGGGTGGACTCACGCGGGGCTTGGTGCCTGGGTGGAGGTGATGTCGGGGTGGGTGTCAGGGGCAGCCGCGGGCGAAGGCGGTGAGGAAGCAGAGGAAGTCGTTGGCGGTGAGGATGAGGGAGCCTGTGGAGCCGTCGCAGTTGGCGTAGGGGTCTTGTGCCGCGAAGCGGGACAGGAAGCACTGAAAGTCGTTGGCGGAGAGGATGGGTGTGGCGGTCGAGGCGTCGCAGTTGGGGTAGCACGCGGGCGGAAGCGCGGTGAGGCGGTAGACGCCGGAAGAGGAGGAGGGTTCGCCGAGGGGCTGGCCGGTGCCGATGACAAACTGCGCTGAGCCGCCGAGCGCGGTGCCGATGGCGCCGGGAAGGTACTGGTCGGCGACGGCGGAGAGTTGCTGCCACCCGGCCTGGGTGAGGCCGCCGCTCACGGTGGCGCCGAGGTCGTGGACTCCCGCGTGCGGGGTCCAGATGAAAGCCCGGGGAGCGGAGGAGCTTCCGTTTTGGTAATAGGTGCCGAGGACGACGCCCGTTTCGGTGACGGACGTGATCTGCACGGTGGCGTACAGGGTGGATGGATTGAACGAGGGGAGAAGCTCGGTGGTGGTGCCGGTCGCGATGGAGTAGACCCAGGCGGCGTATCCGTTGTGCGCGCCGGTTCGAGAATAGCGGACCGAATGCCCGACGATGAAGTTCTCCGTGGCGATGATGCCCGTCGCGTTCAGGATGAACTGGCCGCTTCTCTGTACCGCGGTTCCATGGTCAAACTCGTACACGCCACCGGTGAGGTTGATGGGTCCGTGGGTGACTTCGCCATCAAAGAACCAGCAGTCCTGTCCCATGGTGGCGCCGGAGGCGGAGTACCGCGTCGATGTGCCGCGTCCGCCGCCGTGCCACTCGGAATGCCGGAACGGGGTGCCGGCGCTCGACCACTCGTACGGCCCCCCCGTGAGGTTGACGGGGCCCACCGTCGAGCCGGCGCGGAAGACCCAGCAGTCTCGTCCCGCGGTCGTACCGTCGGGCGCGAATCGGGTGGAATAACCGCATGGGGGGTGGGTGGGCGGCTGGAGGGCGTAGGCCTGGCCGCGGCGCACCAGTCCATCGATGGACTGAAACTCGTAGGGTGAGCCGACGAGATTCAAGGGGCCGGCGGTGACGCCGTCGTGATGCATCCAGACATCGGAGCCAAGATCGGCGCCGGACGGCGAGAATCGACTCGAAGAGCCCGTGACGGCGCCGGCGTTGTCGATGCGGCGGGCTTCGCCGACTCGGAAAGGGAGGCCGTTGCTGTCCCGCTCGTAGGGGGGTCCGACGAGATTGATCGGACCGGTCGTCACGCCGTTGCGGTGCACCCAGGCGTCGGAGCCGAGTGGCGCCCAGTTCGGGTGAAAGCGCCACGAGAGCCCGGCGACGACTCCCGAGTCGTTCATGAGGAGCCGTTCGCCGCGACGAAAGATGTGCCCCTCCGGGGCGCGGGTCTGGTAGCCCTGGCCGGTGAGATTGATCGGACCGATGGTGGTGGTCCCGTTGAAGACCCAGGCGTCTGAACCGGCGTCCTGGCTCGGATTCGGCAGCGTGCGCAGGGAGACACCCGCGACGATCCCGGATCGGGAGAGCAGCAGGTCTCCGAATGCGGCGTTGACGAGCGAGCGGTACACGCCGTTTGGGGAATCCTGTTCGTACTCGGGGCCGCGAAGGTTGAGGGGGACGATGGTCTGCGAGCCGTTGAAGAGGAAGGCATCACTGCCCAGCAGGGCGCCGCTTTGCGACTTGCGATCGGCGGTCCCGACAGCAAGGCCGTTGCGGAACCAGCGCACGCCGCCGCGCCGTTCGACGCCGTTGACGCCCGGCCACTGGTAGTCGCCGTCGATGGGATTGATGCGTCGGGTGTCGGCGCCGTCGAAGAGCCAGGCGTCGTGGCCGATGTTCTCTCCTGCCCAGCCGAAGCGCAGCGATGCGCCGGCGACGCGGCCTGCCTCATCGACCGCGATGGGCCACCCGGCGCGGTAGATCGGGGTGGTCAATGGGTTCTCGTAATCACCGCCCGTGAGGTTGATGGGGCCGATGGTCGTCGATCCATTGAAGAGCCACGCATCGTTGCCATAAAACTGTTCGGTGTCGGACAAGCGGTTGGATGTGCCGGCAACAAGGCCATTGGCGGAGGTGGTCGATGGGAGGGATCGAGTTCTGCCGGTGCCGGCCTGGTACTCGGGGCCGACAAGGCCGAGGCGGTTGATGACGTAGACCGGGCTCTCCTGAGCGCAGGCGCAGCCGCACGCGGCGGCGAGCAGGGCCGAGGCGGCGGCACGGTGCTTTGGGCTGGAAGAAGCTCGCGGAGAGGGCCACTGTTTCGTGGAACACGACGGCAGGGCGAGGGCCATGTGTGCACTCCTTGGGATCCTCATTGGGCGGTCCGTGTCCCCCCGTCGGCACCTTTCCCGCTCCCCGTGATCGGACCTGGCTCTTGAATATACCACGGAAAGTCGGCGCGGTTGCAGCCGAGTCTGTGCCGGCGTGTGCGGTGGGGCCGGCTCGTGGGGCCTGGGCGATCCACGGATCGGTGGGATCGGGGTTTGGCCGGTTGGGCGGGAGGAGGGGCCGTGGGGTTGTGGGGAGGGCATCCAAGTACCACCTCAAGGCAGGCGGGACTTGGATGGCACGGGGTGGATGGAGCCGGGGACTGGTAAGAGGTGTGGTTGTGGAAGAGCATCGAAGTCACACCTCAAGGCAGGTGTGACTTCGATGGCACGGGGCGGATGGATGTGGAGTGACAACACGTTGTCACTGGTTTGGGTTGAGAGTGACAGCGTGGTGTCAGTTGAGATGTCTAACTATGGGGGTGCACGGGCCACTCAAAGCCTGTGGCCCGTGCCACGAGGGAACCAAGGGATGCACGGGCCACTCAGAGCCTGTGGCCCGTGCCACGGGGAGCGGGGGCACGCGGGAGCGTTACATGTGGATGGGGCGGCCTTCCGAGGCGAGGGCGGCCTCGTGCATCGCTTCGTGCATGGTGGGGTGGGCGTGGATGGTGGCGATGATTTCTTCGGTGGTGGCTTCGAGGCGGCGGGCGAGGGTCATTTCGGCGATGAGTTCGGTGGCCTGGTCGCCGAGGATGTGGCAGCCGAGGATTTCGCCGCGGGGCAGGCCGCGGAGGAGCTTGATCATGCCCTCGGTGTGGGCGGCGGCGATGGCCTTGCCGTGGGACTGGAAGGGCATTTTGCCGACGGCGTAGTCCTTGTCCTTCTTGAGGCCCTGGGCGATGAGCTGCTGCTCGGTGAAGCCGACGGAGGCGACCTGTGGGAGGCAGTAGGTGCAGCCGGGGATGGTGGAGTAGTCGATGGGGTAGGGCTCGTGGTGCTTCTTGGGGTCTTTCTTCCAGGCGATGCGTTCGATGCAGGTGATGGCCTCTTCCATGGCGACGTGGGCGAGCCATGGCGGGCCGATGACGTCGCCGACGGCGTAGAGGCCGTCGATGTTGGTCTTGTAGTCGATGGCTTCGGCGCGGGTCTTGCCGGGGATGAAGTCGGTGACGATGTGGTCCTTCTCGATCTTGAGGCCGAGGGAGGGGTCGCAGAGGCCGTCGGTGCGGCCCTTGACGCCGATGGCGAGGAGGACGCGATCGGCTTCCAGGACAGAGTGCTGAGTGCTGGGTGCTGAGGACTGAGGGGCGGAGCCGGCCGGGGCGGGAGCGGGGGCGATGGTGACCTTGACGCCGGTGGCGGTTTTTTCGACGGCGGTGGTGGTGGTGGAGACTCGGATGTCCATTCCGGCTTTCTTGTAGTGCTTGAGGAGGGCGTCGGAGATGTCCTTGTCCTCGACGGGGAGGATGCGGTCGAGCATTTCGACGACGGTGACCTTGGTGCCCATGGAGTGGTAGAAGTAGGCGAACTCCATGCCGATGGCGCCGGCGCCGACGACGATGAGGCTCTTGGGCTGCTGTTTGTTGAACATCGCTTCGCGGGCGCCCCAGATCCTGTCGCCGTCGAACCTGGCGAAGGGGAGGTCGCGGGCGACGGAGCCGGTGGCGATGAGGATGTTGTCGCAGGTGAGGGTCTCGATGGCCTTGCCCGGCGTGGCGGGGGCGGAGGTCAGTTCCTCCTGGACCTTGCACTCCTGGACTTCGACCTGGCACTTGCCGGTCGGGCCCTTGCGGCCGGAGGTGATCTTGGCGTTGCCGATGATGTGGGTGACCTTGTTCTTTTTGAAGAGGAACTCGATGCCCTTGTTGAGCTTGCCGGCGACGTCGCGGGAGCGGCCGATGACCTTGTCCCAATCGATGCCGACGGTGCCCGAGAGCTTGAGGCCCCAGAAGTCGGCCTTGTGGAGTTTTTCCATCAGTTCGGCGTTGGAGAGGAGGGCCTTGGAGGGGATGCATCCCCAGTTGAGGCAGACGCCGCCGAGCTTGGCGCGTTCGACGCAGGCGACGTTCATGCCGAGTTGGGCGGCGCGGATGGCGCCGACGTAGCCGGCGGGGCCGCCGCCGATGACGACGAGATCGAAGTGACGGGTGGGCACGTGGAGGTTCCTTCACGCCGCGGCGGTGTGGCCGCGGGATAGGTGCTTGGGGGGAGGAGTATAAGGAGGGGAGGCAGGCGGGCGGGGAACGGCGAGGGGCGTTATGGGCAGCCGGAGGCGTAGGCGTTGATGAAGCAAAGGAAGTCGTTGGCGGTCAGGGTGGGCTGGCCGGTGCTGCCGTCGCAGTTGGCGTAGGGGTCGTTGTTGGCGAACTTGTTGAGGAAGCAAAGGAAGTCGTTGGCGGTGAGGAGTGGGGTTGAGGAGCTGTTGTCGCAGTTGGGGTAGCACGAGCCAGCGACTTCGATGCGGATGGCGCCCTGGCCGAGGTTAGCGGGGAGGGGTTCGAGGATGAACGAGGCGCCGCCGTCGATACTGAAGGCGCGGAAGCCGCCGCCGGTTGGGCTGCCAAGCCAGGTGCCGGTGGCGTCGCCTTGGCCGCGGGCGTAGATCCAGTAGGGCGTGCCGGAAGTGATGGAGATGCCGGGGTTCGCGGAGAACTGGACGGGAGTGGAGCCGGAGGTGAAGCCGGTCACGGAGCCGAGGACGGCGAGGGTTGGGCCGGGGGTGCCGCCGGCATCGGCGCGGAGTTCGAAGGTGTAGTTGTTGAGGCCGGAGAGATGCTGGACGGCGACGGTGATGGTGGTGATGGTGCCGGAGCGGGAGGGGGTGATGGGGAAGGCGTGGGTCCACCAGATGCCGGCGTTGGGGCCGCGGACGAGGAAGCCGTTGCCGGTGAAGGCGTTGTTGGGGCCGAAGTTGTCGTAGGCGATGTCGGCGAGGGCGGGTGTGGAGAGGGAAGAGAGGAGGAGGATTGTGAGGGGTCGCATGGCGTGAGACTCCCGGGTTGCCGGCGTGGCGTGGGCGGGATGGTTACGAGCAGCCGGTGGCGTACTTGTTGAGGAAGCACTGGAAGTCGTTGGCGGTGAGGAGTGGGTTTCCAGTGGAGGCGTCGCAGTTGGCGTAGCAAGAGGAGGCGCGCTCGAAGACGAGGTTGTCAATGGTGGGGGTGGTGCCGGTGAAGGTGGAGACGACGAAGCGGGCGATGGGGGTGGTGCTGGAGAGGGAGACTTCGACATCGTCGCCGACGATGGAACCGAGCGAGACGCCGCCGGCGTCGAAGATTTCGAGGCGGTCGGACCCGCCGGAGATTCCGATGATCGCGCCGACGCGGAAGACGGGGACGGTGAACTGGGCCTCGATGGTGAGCGTGCCGGAGGAGGCCAAGAGGTTGGGGGCGGTGGATCCGGCGGGGACCACGAAGGAACTGTTGTTGAGGATCTCGTTCTTGTTCTCGACGGGTGGCGTGGTGAAGACGATGCCGAGGGCGGCGAACTGGTCGGTGATCTGGAGGGTCTGGGCGGCGAAGGTGGAAGGGGCGACGATGGGGACGTCGTCGGGGGTGCCGAGCACGTTGTCGGGGCCTGGGTAGTGGTCGAAGGTGATGGTGACGACGTCGGCGGCGGCGGGCAGGGCGGAGCCGGCGAGGGCGAGGGTCAGTGAGAGGGCTCGATTCATGAGAGTTCTCCCGGGTGTGTGCCGGCAGCATACCGCGCTGGTCTTGCC
Source organism: Phycisphaeraceae bacterium (assembly GCA_019636625.1). Taxonomy (GTDB): domain Bacteria; phylum Planctomycetota; class Phycisphaerae; order Phycisphaerales; family UBA1924; genus JAHBXE01. The sequence goes on along the minus strand of JAHBXE010000016.1, from coordinate 35,218 downwards.
TCTCCAATACCTGAAGTCTCGATCGGGCGCCGGTTCCTGATGGTCGGATGGCTCGGATACCGGGCGGCGGCCGCTGGTGCGGCGTGCGGCGGGCCGATGCGGGGACAAGGGGAGGCGGCCGTTGGAGAGGCAGGAAGGGGACGGCGGCTAGGTGGAGCGTCCGAGGGAACGTGGCGGTGATGCGAGCGGGGTGAAGGTCGAGGGAGGCGAGGGGCGCGGCGTGGCGGGGCGTGTGGAGGATGTACGAGGCCTGCGTGAATACGCCGGGGCGGGGGGCGTGCATGGACACGCCCGCTTATAGTGTGAGCCCCAATCTCTTGAGGAGTTGTCCATGTTCACGCCTGCGTCGCCGTCCACCGATGTTCGTGCTTTGCTTGGTTCCGCGGCGGATTCGCTGCTCAAACATGAGTCGAAGACGGTGTCGAAGGGGGCGATTGCGCTGCCGGGGCCGGACTTTGTCGACCGGGTGCTGAAGGAAACGGATCGGTCGGTGGCGGTGCTGCGGAACTTTCAGACGATCCTGAACACGGGGCGGCTGGCGGGGACGGGGTATGTGTCGATCCTGCCGGTGGACCAGGGGGTGGAGCACTCGGGAGGGGCGAGTTTCGCGCCGGAGCCGGCGTACTTCGACCCGGACAATATCTGCAAACTCGCGTACGAGGGCGGGTGCAACGCGGTGGCGAGCACGATCGGGGTGCTGGGGATGGTGGCGCGGAAGTGGGCGCACAAGATCCCGTTCCTGGTGAAGTTCAACCACAACGAGATGCTGACGTACCCGAACGTGTTCAAGCAGAGCTACTTCGGGTCGATCCGGCAGTGCTACGAGATGGGGGCGATCGCGGTGGGGGCGACGATCTACTTCGGGAACGATTCGTCGCGGGATGAGATCGCGTACGTGTCGGACATGTTCGAGGAGGCGCACGCGCTGGGGATGGTGACGGTGCTGTGGTGCTACACGCGGTCCGCGGCGTTCAAGGTGAAGGGGGCGGACGGCAAGAGCGTGGATTACCACGCGTCGGCGGACCTGACGGGGCAGGCGAACCACCTGGGGGCGACGATCAAGGCGGACATCATCAAGCAGAAGCTGCCGACGAACAACGGGGGGTACGCGGCGCTGAACGCGGGCGGGTCGAGCTACGGGAAGTGGGACAAGCGCGTGTACACGCATTTGTGCGGGAGCGACGAGAAGGGCAACGGCGGGCACCCGATCGACCTGTGCCGGTACCAGGTGCTGAACAACTTCATGGGGCGGGTCCCGCTCATCAACAGCGGCGGGGAATCCAAGGGGGAGAGCGACCTGGCGGACGCGGTGGCGACGGCGGTGATCAACAAGCGGGCGGGGGGGATGGGGCTGATCTCCGGTCGGAAGGCGTTCCAGAAGCCGATGAAGGACGGGGTGAAGTTGCTGAACGCGATCCAGGATGTGTACCTGGACAAGGGCGTGACGGTGGCGTGAGGGGCCGGCAAGGGATGATGTGCTCGAAGCTGTGGGACAAGGGCTCTTGATGACGTTGCGCGATGGCAGCGCGGCAGAGCGGATCGAACGCGATTCCAGTGAGCGCTAGAAGCCCGGGTGCGGGCGGAGTTCGAGTTGGACCGTGAACTCGCCTGTCCATGACTCGACGGCGGGCTTGTCGAACGGCCAGGCGAGGTATTGCTTGAGAATCGGCTCTGGATGGCCGCGGACCACGAGATGGAGCGGGGCGCGGCGGAGGGCTTCGGCCGGGTCTTCGGACCAGGTGACCTCGGGTTCATCCCAGTGTTTCCAGACGGAGCGGGTCCACTGGGGAATGAAGTACCCGGTGCCGATCGTTCGGTCCTGGGATCGCACCTCGAAGGTGGCGGCGATGCCGAAGGCGATGCGATTCCAGGGCTCTACATCGGCGCGGTCGTAGAGGATGAGCCAGGGCTTGCCGTTGAGTTCGGAAAGGTGCGGGTTGAGGGCGGCCTGGACGAGCGTGGTGGCGGCGTCGTCTGATCTGGAGGCAAGGAGAGTCTCCGTCGTTCCTTCGATGAACACGGGCAGTTGGGTGGAGGCGCGCAGCACTTCCCGTTTGCCGAAGAGCAGTCGAAACTCGACGGGCAGGTGTCGCTCGAACTGGAGGGGAGTGGGGAAGGTGATCGTCTTGGCGCCTTCACGGCGAGGATGCGCGAAGACGAACTGTGTGGTCAGTGGCGTGCTGGTACCGGTCGGAATGAATGTTTTCTTGACGAGAAGTGGGAAGTCTTTGTCGGTTGGCCACTTCGGGGGCGCGGCGATGAACGAGGCGAACTCCGTGCCGTTGGCGTTCAGAAAACGCTTCAGGAAGGCGCGTTCCTGCCAACGGGTGAGGCGGCCAGATTCCATTCGGCTCCATGCCGCGAGAGTCAACTGCTCCTTGAGCGAGAGCGTTGGCATGGGAAGCGTGACGGCGAGTGGCGGCGCGGCCACCGAGAGATAAGGAGCGTTACTGGGCGGGGCAACGAAAACAACAACGGTCGAGGGAATGAGTTCAACCCACCCGCCCGACTGCAGCAACGGCACACGCGAGGTGGTGTACCCCGCGGCGATGAGAACGACGGCGGCGACAGCGATCCTCTTTCGCCTGCGGGTCCTGAACAAGCGTTGCTCGGATGGCGCCTCATGGCCGCACTCCGAGCATTGTCGGCTCGGGGTGCCGCTCAAGTCGTACCAGCACTTGGGGCAACGGCGTCGCCCGCGGCTGCGGTCCCAGAGAAGCGCCCAGAGGAACAGGAGCAGGCCCGCGGCGGCGAGGGTGTAGCCGAGGAGGTGGTAGAGCCAGTCGAGGTTGCCAGTGGGTGGGCCCACAGGCGCGAGTCTACCCGAACCAGGGCGAAGAGAAATGGAAGCAGCAGGCGAAGGGAGAGGAGCGAGAGGTCGCCGCGTCTATCGGTCGATGAGGCGGTCGAGGATCCGTGGGCGGTCGGGGCCGATGGGGGCGACGCCGCGGGTGTCCTTGGGGAGGACCTGGCCGTCGGGGGGGGTGTTGAGACCGGCGCGGGCGAGGTCGGCCTCGGCATCGGGGATTCGGAGGTCGATCTTGTTGCGTTCGAGGGCGGTGCCCATGGCGGTGTAGAGGGCGGAGAGGGCGACGTTGTAATCGGCGAGGGCCTGGATTTCGTCCTGCTCGGCCTGGGCGAGGGCTTCCTGTCGGCGGAACTGGAGGTCGAGGGACTGGACGTCGCGGCCGCGGACGACGGCGAGTTCGACTTCCAGGGCGCGGAGGTTTTCGGTGAGGGCGATGCGGGCGACGCGGGTCTGTTCGATGAGGCGGTAGCCGGTGACGACGGCGCGGAGGGCGCGCTTGGACTCGGCGATGATCTGCTGGATGGTGTTGCGGTAGGCGATGGTGGCCTGCATGCGTTCGAGGCGTGTGCGGCGGTAGGCGGCCTCGGCGGCGCGGTTGCCGAGGGGCTGCTCGAACTGGAGCCCGACGAGGTAATCGATGAAGTCGCGGTCGGCGAGCTGGTCGTAGGCGTCGCCGACGTCGCGCTGGAGGGCGGAGAGGCGCATCTGGAGGCGGAGGTTGAGCTGCGGGAGGCGGGCGTTGTCGGCGACGAGCTGGCGGATGGAGGTGTTGTCGATGGAGAGGATGGCCTGCTGGGCCTCCGGGCGGTTGCGGACGGAGGCGAGCAGGACGTCGAGGAGGCTGAAGGAGACGGGGGCGTCGAGGGCATCGTCCACAGGAACGAGGAGGGTCTCGGCGCCGACGGGGTGGTCGGGGTCGTTGACGAGGACCTTGAGGGCGTCGCTGGCGGCGCGGAAGGCGTTTTGGGCGCGGGTGACCTGGGCCTCGCGGTTGAGGACGGTGGCGCGGGCGTCGGCGATCTGGGCGGGTGTGGCGTCGAGGATCTCGCGGGCCTCGACCTGGCGCTGCACCCGGACGCCGCGTTCGTAGAGGCGCTGGACGATGAGGAGGTTGCGGTGGGCCTGGACGAGCTGCCAGTAGGCGCGTTCGGTGTCGACGCAGGTGCGGAGGAGGTTCTGCTTGAGCTGGCAGATCTGGTCGCGCTCGGCGTTGCGCTGGAGGCGGACCTGGGCGAGGTTGACGTCGGAACCGAAGCCGCGGAGCAGGGGCTGGTCGACGCGGAAGACCCAGGCGAGTTCGTTGGTGGGGTTGGGGACGTTGGTGCCGCCGACGGTGTCGACGTCGGTGTTGGTCAGGTCCTGCTGGAAGACGACCTGGCCGCCGGTGGTGAGGGGGCGGCGGAGGCCCGTGGAGTTGGTGATGACGTTGCGGTTGTCGGTGGGGAGGCCGGAGATGGATGAGCCCTGGCGGAACTGGGCGCGGGGCTGGTCCTGGTTGTTGAACTCGAAGTTGTTGAAGAGGACGGTGTCGAAGGCGGCCTGGGCGGCGACGACCTGGGACTCGGCGATGGCGGGGGCGAGGCGGGCGAACTGGACCTGCAGGTTGTTGGTGACGGCGGAGCGGATGGCCTGTTCGAGGGTGATGGCGGCGCGGGCCTGGGGCTGGCCGAGGAGGTCCTCGTCCATCGGGAAGGCGTTCTTGTCGTAGGAGGCGGGGCCGGCGGTGGATTCGAGCTCGGGGAGGAGCTCGGGCTTGAGGTTCAGGCGTTCGACGCCGCGTTCCCGGGTCGTCTCGCGAAAGGCGGGGACCTGCTGGGACTGGGCGATTTCGCGGCGGATGGAATCGACGACGGAACGCTGGAGGTCGCGCTCGGTGCGGTGGGCGAAAGGGGAGGCGGAACAGCCGGCGAGCAGAGGAAGGATGGCGGCGGCGGCCCAACGCCGAGAGGATGGAAAGGAGAGGCGAGTTCGGGGGGGGCTGGGCATGGGCGGGTAGAAGGTACACATGGGGTGGGCCCGAATCAAAGCCGTTCGGGTTCTGGTGCAGGGGTTTGTCCGGTTCTTGCGAGGGATGTTGGAAGCGAGCCGGCGGGGGCGGTTTGCACTACACTCTGGGCCGCGCGGAGCGAACCCGCCAGGGAGGCGGGGTGGGACATAAAGGAGTATGCAGTCATGACAGGTCTGGCAGCACGAGCGATGACGGTGGTGGCGATGGTGGCGGGGTCGGCACTGGGGCAGGTGCAGCCGGTGACGACGTACTACGTCGCGGTGATCGCGGACGACACGCCGCTGCGTTGTGGCGACAAGGAAGTGCTGTACCCGGTGGCGCGGCTGAACAAGGGGACGCTGCTGCGGGTGGACGGGGCGGGGAACGGGTGGCTGCGGGTGGTGTACCCGGCGGGTGTGGTGGCGTGCATCGGCGCGGACTTTGTGCAGATCGACGAGGGCGGGAAGACGGCGACGCTGACGAAGGAGTCGCGTCTGAAGGCGTTCAACATCACCAGCGGGTACCGCGGGAGTTGGAACAGCGTTTTGGATTCGCCGCTGCCGGCGGGGGCGAAGCTGGTGCTGGCGGAGGTGGAGCCGGTGAACGATGGGCGTGGGAACGCCGGGTACAAGATCGTGCCGCCGGATCAGGCGCGGGCGTTCATCCAGGAGAGCGCGACGACGCGTGCGACGCAGGCGCAGATCGATGCGTACCTGGCGGCGCTGGCGCCGAAGAACCCCGAGGCGGCCAAGACGCCCGAGACGGTGGTGGCCAAGCCCGAGCCCGTGAAGCCGGAGCCGGTCAAGACGGACCCGGTCAAGCCGGCGGAGACGACGGCGAAGCAGCCGGAGACGGTGGTTCAGCAGCCGGTCGAGCGGCCCAAGAGCCAGTGGGAGCGTCTGGAGGCGGCGTTCGAGAACGTGCGGAAGCAGCCGGTGGAGAGCGCGGAGTACACGGCGCTGATCGGGGAGTTCCAGGCGGCGGTGGACAAGCTGTCGGACACGGGGCCGGACGCTTCGCTGCGCCGGCGGCTGTCGCAGCGGCTGGAGTTCCTGAAGCTCCAGGTTGATATCCAGGATGCGGCGCGTCGCGTGGCGGAAGCGAAGCAGCAGTTGACGGCCGATGAGCAGCGGCTGGCGGAGCGCATGCAGGATGTGGAGCGGACGCGGCAGTACACGATCGTGGGCCGGCTCTCGGCCAGCACGGTGTACGACGGGAAGCGGCTGCCGCTGATGTTCCGGATCATGGCGGTGGGCGGCCAGTCGTCGCGTACGCTGGCGTACATCAAGCCGGATGAGAAGTTGAAGATCGAGGAGAAGTTGGGGCAAGTGGTCGGCGTTCTGGGCGAGGCCCGGATGGACCCGACGCTCAAGAGCAACGTGATCACGCCCTTGCGGATCGACACGCTGGAGGCGGCGGGGACGCCGGGCAATCCGCTCTCGAACGAGCCGGTCCCGACGCCGCCCGCATCGGCGGAAGTCCCGTCCAACCCGGGCGGAAACTGACCCGGGCGGACGCCCTTCCGGGGCGGGTTGGCCTGCTCCGAGGGGAAGTCTCCGGTATCAATTGCAGCGCAGAATCGGTATCGTCCTGAGATTCAGGCCGGAGGTTCTGCATGCGTGTCCGTGTCGAGGCGGTGTGGGCGGGGATCTTGGTGTTCGTGGCGGGTGGGTTGTACCTCGCTTCCTGCGGGCCTTCGGGTGAAGCGCCGAGGAAGGGTGGGGGATCATCGTCGGCGGGGGATACGGCCGGCACGGTGGCGGGTGCATCGGCGAGCGCGACGCCGCCGGGCGAAGGGTCGGGGGCCAAGGTCGATGCGCTGACGGGGATCGCGGGTTGGCACGCGGTGTACTCCGCGCGCGAGGGGCCCTCGGTGCGGACGTGGAGCCCGCAGGCGGCGTTCGTGCTCCGCGAGGGGGAGAGCGTGCACCCGGGCGTGGCGGCGTCGGGGCTCTCGGCCGGGTACACGGGGGATGTGAAGATCGAGGAACCGGGGAAGTACCGGTTCGCGGCGGAGATGAAGGGGGGCGTGGCGACGCTGGCGGTGTACGCGGGCGGGCGAGCGGTGGGGCAAGGGGAACTGAGCCCGGACCAGTCGTCGGTGGAGACGGGATGGATCGACCTGCCCGCGGGCGCGGTGTCGGTGTCGGTCGCGTTTACACGGAATGGGGAGGGGCCGGCGCGGCTGCGGACGATGTGGGAGCGTGCGGGGATCGGCGGGAAGGGCTTCCGGCGGGAAGCGATGCTGCCGGACGTGGTGAACGTGGCGGGCGCGGGGGTGGCGGATGTGAAGGCGGGGGGTTCGGCCCTGCGGGGGCGGGTGCTCCTCGGAGAACTCAACTGTGTGGCGTGCCACGGGAGCGATGCGTCGGGGAACGGGGCCGATGGGGCGGTCTGGCCCCGGAAGGCGCCGCTGCTGGGGGAGGTCGGTCGCCGGGCGTCGGCGGAGTGGCTGCTTTCGTGGGTGAAGCACCCGCAGGACATGCGGCCGGGCGCGGCCATGCCGGCGTTGGGTCTGGATGAGGCGCAGGCGGAGGATGTGGTGCACTTCCTGATGAGCCTGGGGAACGTGCCGGAGTGGCAGGCCCCGGCGAGGGAGACTTCGGTGCTGGACGAGGGGGCGAGGCTGTACCACTCGGTGGGGTGCGTGGCGTGCCACGGCGTGCTGGACGATCCGGGGGCGGTGTTCAAGGAGCCTGTGCCGCCGAGAGGCTCGGAGCGGAGCGAGCCGCCGGCGCCGTTCGGGAAACTTGCCCGGAAGTGGCGACCGGCGGGGCTGGCGGAGTTCCTGGTGGACCCGGTGCGGACGCACCCGAGCGGGCGGATGCCGGGGATGGCGCTGAGCAAGGCGGAGGCGGACCTGATCGCGACGTACCTGGTGACGCAGTGGGATCCGGACGGCTTCAGGCCGGCGGCGTTTGCTCCGGACCCCGAGAGGGTGCTCAAGGGGAAGGAAGTGTTCGCGGCGTCGTGCGCGGCGTGTCACCAGATCGGGCATGCGCTGCCCGACGTTGCTCTCACGATGAAGGCCACGCCGCTTTCGAAGCTCGTCTCGGGGCGCGGGTGCATGGACGCCGCGGATACGAAGACGCCGCGGTACACGCTGAGCGTGTCGGATCGGGACGATCTCGCGGCGGGGCTCGCGGAGGTTCAGCGGATGAGCGGTCCGCCGGTTTCATCGCCGATCGACTGGGCGCAGCGGGCGACGGGGGCGCTGAACTGCCGCGCGTGCCACGAGGTGAACGGGACGGGCGGCGTGGCGGAGGACATTCGGCTGTGCTTTCGGACGGTGGACGATGCGGAGCTGGGGAATGAGGGGCGTTTCCCGCCGCGGCTGACGGGGGTGGGAACGAAGTTGACGACGCGGTGGATGAAGAAGGTGCTGATGGAGGGGGGCCGGACGCGGCCGTACATGATGACGCGGATGCCGCAGTTTGGCGGGGCGAATGTGGGCGAGTTGCCGGGGGCGCTGGCGATGGCGGAGGGGGTGGCGCCGGAGACGGACGTGCCGGTGCCGGTGGTGACGGATGCGATGGTGGTGGCGGGGCGGACGCTGGTGGGAGAGAAGGGGATGAACTGCATTTCGTGCCATGTGTACGGGAAGCGGATCGCGGGGACGCTGGGGCCGGACATCAACGGCTTCGCGGAGCAGCTCAGGTATGAGTGGTGGAAGCCGTACCTGCAGAACCCCGGGCGGTTCAAGCCGGGCACGCGGATGTCGGCGTTCTACCACTATCCGGACGGGAAGAGCCAGCAGAAGGATGTGCTGGGCGGGGACTTTGACCGGCAGGCGGAGGCGCTGTGGGCGTACTTCGTGTCGAGCGGGGGCGTGCCGGCGCCGGAGGGGCTGCCGGCGGAGGGCGGGCTGCCGCTGGTGGTGGGGGCGAGGCCGGTGGTGTTCCGGACGTTCCTGAAGGATGCGGGGTCGCGGGGCATCGCGGTGGGGTACCCCATCGGCGTGCACTTCGGGTTTGACGCGACGGGCGTGCGGCTGGTGAGCGCGTGGAAGGGGGAGTTCATCGATGCGACGAGCACATGGAAGGGTCGTGGCGGGATGACCGCGACGGGCCAGGGGCAGACGATCTGGAAGGCGCCGCCGGGGCCGGCGCTGGTGATCGGGGAAAGGCCGTCGGAGTGGCCGCGGAAGGCGGGCGCGGAGGGAGGGTACCGGTTCGAGGGGTACAGGCTGAACAAGGCGGGGGTGCCGACGTTCCTGTATCGGGTGGGGGGGAACGAGGTGGAGGAGGTGTTCGAGCCGGCGGAGCACGGGCAGGTGAGGCGAACGTTTGTGGTGAAGGGGTTGAGCGCCGGGCAGGTGGTATGGCTGAACACGGGGCCTGGGGTGGTGAGCAGCACGGCGCTGGCGAACATCTCCGAAGATCGGGTGCAGGCGATCGGAGATCAGAAGGTGTCCGGGTACACGGCCAAGGAAGCGGGTGAGGTGTCGTTCGCGGTGATGATCAAGCCGGAGGTGAAGTGATGAACGCGCGCGTGAAGATGGTCTGGGTGGTGATGGGCGCGGTGCTGGGGATCGCGGCGGGCGCGGCGGGTCAGACCGTGCAGAAGGTCGGCTCGGTGGAGTACCGGAAGCTCGAGACGCGCGAGGCGACCGAGGCGCGGATGGTGCAGTTGCTGAATCCATCGGCGGCGCGATGGGGCACGTGGCACATGCTCACGCCGTTCCCGCATGATCAGCGGCGGGGGCCGAAACTGGCCGATGCGCAGGGGCCGGAGGATGAACTGCCGAAGATGAAGGCCAACGGCCCGGGCCCGGACCTGAAGCGGGAGTTCACGGGGAAGAAGGGGGTCAAGGCGGTGTGGCGGGGTGTGGGGGATATCGCGAACCGTGCGGTGGACTTCCGCATCTTTGAGGATAAGCAACTCATCGAGGATGCCTCGGGGTACCTGTACGGGACCGTTGAGGTCGAGAAGGCGATGACCGTGGACCTGACGATGGGGTCGGACGATGGGCTGCGGTTCTGGCTCAACGGCCGGCTGCTGGTGGACAAGGATGTGCTGCGCGGGCTGGATGCGGAGGAGGACAAGGTTCGGCTGGACCTGCAGCCGGGCGTGAACCACGTGCTGGTGAAGGTGTCGCAGGTCAAGGGCGGGTTCGAGTACCAGATCAACTGCAAGACGCCGATGGACCCGTTCCAGGAGACGCAGCTCCAGTACCTGCTGGACCGTGACTTCCCGAGGAACGAGGAGGACCGGTACTACCGGGCGCTGACGATCGCGACGCCGGCGGATGTGGTGCTCGAGGCGGGCGGGATGGATGTGATGCCGCCCAATGAGAAGGGCGAGTGCCGGCCGATCGTGTGCACGCGGCGCGGGGATGTGTACATCGTGGAAGGGGCGTACGACGACCCGCCGTTCGCGGCGAGGTTCAAGAAGTTCGCCTCGGGCCTGCACGAGCCGCTGGGGCTGGCGGTGCGGATCGAGGGCGGGAAGACGGTGGTGTACTGCACGCAGCGGGGGGAGATCACGCGGCTGGTGGATGAGGATGGGGACGATGTCGCCGATGTGTACCAGACGTTCGCGGATGGGTGGGGCGTGTCGGGCAACTACCACGAGTTTGCGTTCGGGCCCAAGTTTGACCGGGAGGGGAACGCGTGGGTGACGCTGAACATCGGGTTCTGCGGGGGGCTGGGGAAGTCGGTGGCGCCGCTGCGGGGGTGGGCGCTGAAGTTCGCGCCGGATGGGACGATGACGAAGGTGTGCGACGGGCTGCGGTCGCCCAACGGCATTGGCGAGTTCACGGATGGCGCGATGTTCTACCTGGACAACCAGGGGGATTACGTGGGGACCAACCGCATGACACACCTGGCGCCGGGCTCGTTCGCGGGGCACCCGGCGGGCCTTGGCTGGCGGGACAACTGGAAGCAGGGGGACCCGATGCCGCCGATCCAGCCGGCGACGATCTGGTTCCCGTACCGGAAAATGGGGCAATCGACGGCGGACTTCCTTCTCTATGACACGGAGGGACGGCACGTGCTCGCGCCCGTGAACGAGTCGCTCAAGGCCGGGAAGTTCGGGCCGTTCGCGGGCCAGGTGTTCTGCGGCGATCAGACGCTGTGCCTGGTGACGCGGGTGTTCATCGAGAAGGTGGACGGGGTGTACCAGGGAGCGTGCTTCCCGTTCCGGTCAGGGCTGGACTCGGGCGTGAACCGGCTGTGCTGGGCTGGGGATGGGTCGATGTTCATCGGTCAGACGGACCGCGGGTGGGGCTCGACGGGGCGGTTGCGGCAGGGGTTGCAGCGGCTGGTCTGGACCGGGGAGGTGCCCTTTGAGGTCCTGACCATGAAGATCACGGGCGATGGGTTCCTGCTGGAGTTCACGAAGGAACTGGATGAAGCGGCCGCGGCGGACCCGGCGTCGTACGCGATGATCAGTTACACGTACGAGCACCATCCGGAGTACGGGTCGGACGAGATGGAGAAGGCGCGGCAGACGGTCGCGGGGGTGGAGGTTGTGGACGCCCGGACGGTGCGGCTGAAGGTGGATTCGCTGCGATCGGGGGGGATGGGGTACGTGCACGAGTTGACCATGCCGGGGGTTCGGGCCACGGACGGGCGGAAACTGCTGCACGAGGCGGCGTATTACACGGTGCAGCGGGTGCCGGGGCGGGCGCAGGCGGGGCCGTGATGCACAGGAACAAGGGATCGGGGTCGCCGATGGCACAGGGATAGGGGATGCGGAGAGGATCTTTCGGAGATGGGTCATGCCTTTCAAGGTTTGACGTAGTAACTTGTTATGACGGAGCCACGCCATGACCCCACTCCTCTGGAATCGTCCGGTGATCACGTGTGTGTGCTCCGTGGCGGGTCTGGCGACGTCGGCGGCCGCGCAATGCATGTACGGGGTCGGCGGGTTTAGCGTTCCGATCCCGGAGACGGGCGTGTACAGGTACTCGTTGAACGGTTTGGGCCCGGGGACGGTGGTGCACTCGGTGCGATTGTGCTTCAACATCACGCATCCGCGCCAGGGCGACCTGGTGGTCCGGCTGATTCACGACGGCGTGACGGCGACGTTGCTGAATCGGCCGGGTACGGAAGACGGTGTGACCGCCACCGGTTACACGGCGGCGAACATCGGAAGCAGCTTCACGCTGGCGGACGCCGGAGCCGAGCCGTACGCGGTTCCGCCGGTCGGCTCGATACCGCGACCAGGCATCAATAATGTGGGTGGTGTGTTCAGGCCGACAATCGATCCCTTGTCGGTGTTCAACGGCACGTCTGTGACTGGTCCGTGGACCATCGAGGTGTCCGACGTCGTGCCGGGTGTGACCGGAACACTGACCAGTGTTAGTATTGCGATCAATGCCGTGGTGGCCAGTCCCTGCTGGGCCAACTGCGATGGGAACTACTTCCTGCCATCTCTGACGGCGAGCGACTTCATGTGTTTCCTGAACAAGTTTGCGGGCAACGACCCCTACGCCAACTGCGATGGGAGCACGGGGACACCCCTGTTGACGTCCAACGACTTCCTGTGCTTCATCAACAAGTACGCCGCGGGCTGCACCTGAGGGCTTGGCGAGGGGCGGCTTCTCGCGGGCGGCTACGATCCACCGTGGACCCCGACGACCACGTCTGCCTGTGCTTCCACGTGAGCCTGCGGAAGATCAGGACGTACCTGCGGGCGGAGAACCCTCCGGTGGCGTCGCTGATTTCCGAGTGTCTGTCGGCGGGGACGGGGTGCATGTGGTGCGTGCCGTTCTTGAAGCACCTGCACGCGCAGCACCAGCGGGGGGAGGTGCCGGACTTGAAGATCTCGCCCGAGCGGTACGCGAAGGAGCGGATCAAGTTTCACGCCAGTGGGGAGCGGGATGAGGGGGTGGTGAAGGAAGTGGCGCCGGAGGCGGGGGGGCAGGAGTTGGATCGGGGGCCGTCGCCCGGTGTTGATCAATAGCCGCGGTGCTCACCGACGCCGCTTCTTCGCCGGCATCGCCTCCCCTCCGATCCACGCGAGCACCCTCCACACCCACAGGCCGAACACCGCGGCGACAAAGGCGCACATGAGGGGTGGGACGGTGCCGTGGTAGATGAAAAACGCCGCGGGGAAGATGAAGACGGCGGACAGCAGGAGGAGGAAGAAGAAGCCGATGCTGATGCCGATTCGTCCATCGCGTCGGAGCTTGCGCTGACGGTCGCCGGGGTCCTCAACGTCAATGGCAAAGTCGCGTACGTCGAGCTTCCGACCGCACTCCGGGCAGACCATGTCCCGCAGGCCGAAGATGGGGTACTGGCAGCCGGGGCAGCGGGGGCCGGAGGGGGAAGGCATGGGATCCCAAATTACCAAATGGCGAATGGCCAAAAAACAAATGAAGAGCCGGCACGAACTTCAGTCGCGCTTCTCATTGGCCATGTGGCGCTCTGCTATTTGGCGCTTTCCTGCCTTACGCCTCAAGCGTCCGCAGCGCAAGGCCGTTCTCCGCCAGGCGCTCCTTGACTTCGGACAGCGAGGTTGCGCCGAAGTTCTTGACGCCCATGAGCTCGGCCTCGGTATGGCTCGCGAGGTCGCCCAGGGTCTGGATGTTGAGGAGCTGCAAGGCCTTGCGGGCCCGGACGGAGAGCTGCAGGTCGCTGACGGACTTGGCGAGGGCGGCTTCCTTGCCGCTGCCCTTGAGGGAGTCGGCGATCTGCCGGCGGGCGGCGCGGTGCGCATCGTCCGAGCCCTGCCCGAGCTTGAGGCCCTTGGCCGTGAGCATCTTCTTGATCTCGGTGAGGCTCGACTCGCCGAAGTTCTTGTAGGTGAGCAGCTCGGCCTCCGAGATGCGGAGCAGGTCGCCGAGCGTGCGGATGTTCATCTTCTTCAGGCAGGTGCGGGCGCGGACGGAAAGCTCGAAGTCCGTCACGGGCGTGTCGAGCAGGGCCCGGCGCTTCATGATGTCGCGCTCGCCGTCGTCCTCGACGGTCATCTCGCGGCTGGCCTGGACGTCCTTCATGTACAGGCGGGCCCGCGTGTGGTTGGGCATGGTCTCGAGGATCTGGCGGAGGCAGCGCTCGGAACGGGCGTAGTCGGCCCGGTCTTCGTACATGATGGCCAGGTTCATCAAGGCGTTGATCGGCGCTGGGGCGCGCTCGCACACCCGCTCGTAGAGCGCCAGCGCCTCATCCTCTTCTCCGCAGAGGTCCAGGCGGTAGGCCAGTTCGAACATGGCGTCCGGGTTCTGCGGGTCGGCCGCGACGGCGCGCCGGAGTTCGGCGATCTCCGTCTCCCGCTGTCCATCCTGCTGGGCCTTGCGGGCAGACTCGTAGAACTTCGCCGCGGCCTTGGCATCGCGCTGGGTCTCTTCGGAACCAATGACCATGTCGAGGGGGTTCTGGGACATCGAGGGGGAACTCCGGTTTTTGGGGGGCGGGAAGTGTAGAACTCGGGGCGGGTGGGAACAAGAGCGATGCCGCCCCCCCTGCGCCCCCCTGCCCCCTCCGCCCGTACCCACCCGCCGCATTCAGACCCGGAAAGCCGGATTCCGATGGCCATGGGCGGGATCAATGGCCGACCGTGGACGACTCGGCTAGGACCTTGCGGAGTTTCCACTTCCCGCCGACAAAGCGGATCGTGAGGAACACGGCGAGCAGGAAGATGTACAGGGCGGCGCCGATCCACCCGCCGACGGGCTGGAAGCGTTCGGGCAGGATGTGAATGAACGCCGTGCCGGCGCCGACGATGACAACCCACGACAGGACAACCGTGACGATGCCCGGTACGACCGTGTCACCCGCCCCGCGGAGCGAGCCGGAGAGAGTCATGGCGACGGCGTCGAAAGCCTGGAAGGTCGCGGTCGCGATGAGGAACATGGAGCCGAGGGCGATGATGCGGGCGGTGGCGTCGGGCGTGGTGCCGGAGTCGATGAAGAAGCGGACCATGGGTTCGCGGTAGACGACCATGAGCACGCCGCACGTGACCATGTAGACGACCGAGAGCTTGAGCCCCAGCCAGGCGCGCCGGGCCGCGAGGTCCGGGCGTCCCATGCCCATGTACTTGCCGACGATGGCGGTGCAGGCGACGTGGATGCCGACGGCGGGCATGAACGAGAGTTGCATGTATTGGTGCGCGATCCAGCCGGCGGTGGCGTGCTCCTTGCCGAAACTGCTGACGAGGTACACCATGAAGTACCCCCAGCAGACCATTTCGTTGCCGAACATCACGCCGCCGGGCCAGCCTAGGCGGGCCAGGTCCTTGATGTGGGCCGTGGACCAGCGCCACGCCCGGCGGGTGTGGTATCGTGCGTTGAACTTCGGGCTGAGGAACAGGATCGCGGGGATGGCGCTCTCGATGAACGTCGCGATCACGGTGCCCCATGCAGCGCCCGCCAGGCCGAGGCGAGGAATCCCCAGGCCGGTCGCCACCGCGTGGGCCGCATCGGCCAGCGGTTGGAGGAGGATGCCCAGCCAGTTGTCCGAAAAGTCGGGGGTCGGCGCGTTGCCAAAGGCCAGGACCATCGAAGCAAAGATGTTGAAGATGTTGGCGATCACGCCCGCGATGAGGATGATGCCCGCCTTGTGCAGGCCGTAGAAGTACTGCCCGAGTGTTCGGGTGCCCATGGTGAGGATGGACCCGAAGATGAGGATCTGGCCGTACGTTGTGGCGAGGGCGGCCTGTGCCGGATCGATGCGTGCCGCGGCGAACAGATAGGGAATCGCGAAGCCGAAGGGAACCAGCACGGCCAGCCAGTAGAGGCAGGAGAGCCAGAGGCCGTTCCAAGCGTAGGCGGCGCCGCGCTCGGGGCGGCCCGCGCCCATGTTCTGCGAGACGTAGGTGTTGATGATGGTCAGCGTGCCGTGGGCGATGGAGATCGGCACCCACGAGATCAGGCCCCCGTTGCCCTGGGCGCCGAGGTAGATGGGTTCGGACCCCAGCCGCACCACGAGGAACTTATCCGTGAACGTCATCAGCGAGTACGAGGTCATCGTCGCCACCGTGGGCGCGGCGATGCGAAGCAACTCCCACAGGGGCGAGGGTTCGGACGGGCGCGCGGCGGCCGCGGCCGGGGCGGGTTGGGATTCCGTGGATGACATGGGGGTGGGGGGGGGCGGGGTGGGACGAGTGTAGGCGGAGCGTCACAGTCAGACGCGAGCGCCGGCGATCGATCGGGCGAGTCGTGGGGCGCAGAGTTCCGGATACGGTGGTTGCAACCGGCTGATCCGATCCTGTATCACGGCCGCATCGGCGAGCCGATGGCGGAGAAGGGCGCTGACGTACAGGATGTCCTTATCGCGTCCACAAGCGAGTTTCGCCGCCGCGAGATCGTGCACTTCGAGACACAATCCGGTCGCGTTGCCTGTGCCCGGAGTTCGGAGAGGGATGAGGCGGTCTTTCCATCCGGGCGGAAGCACAGCGGTCTCCTCCGCGACACCATGGGCGTAGTAGCCGAACGCGCGGTGAAAGGGCGAGCCCTCGCCGATCGACCCATCGATCAAGTCCGTGTCCGCGGGAGACCGCACAGAATAGACGTCGGCCTCCACGGAGGTGACGAGTTCCGGAGGAGGAGCCGGGAACTGGCCGAGAATGGCCTGAGACCCGATGATCACGAAGCGGTCGCCGCCGCAGATTGCCGCCGATGCGCGGATGATGTGCTCAAGCTGCGTTCTGTTCATGGCGAACCCGGCGTTTGATATCCCACACTTCCGCGGCCGAGAGCACGCCAGCAAATGGAGAGTTCTGTCGCAGCCTCTGTCCCTCGTCCGTTTCCTGAAGCAGCACGCCGCAAATCTCGGCCACCGGGCGGTCGAGGATGGATTCCCACTCCGAATAGGCCCGCAGCAGCCCCGGCGCGTCGTGATTGACCTGTTTCCACCGGGCGAGGTTCTCCCTCGCCAACGTGATCCACTCCGGGTTCGACGGCAGGCCAAGAGCGACTCGACGCGCCATTTCCAGGCTCACCCTGTCTTGGTATTCATGGCCCATGGAAGATTATTGGCGGCTTGGCGCGGATCAAGGCCGGCATGCGAAGTCAGCGGCCAACTCCACCGCCGCCGTCATGCTCCCCGCATCCGCCACATTCTTCCCGGCGATGTCGAAGGCGGTGCCGTGGTCCGGGCTGGTTCGGATGATGGGCAGGCCGACGGTGACGTTGACGGCCCGGTCCCGGTCCAGGAGCTTTACAGGGATCAGGCCCTGGTCGTGGTACATGGCGACGACCAGGTCGAAGTCCCCCCGTACCGCCGCGTTGAAAATGGTGTCCCCGGGGAATGGGCCTTGGGCGTTGATGCCGCGGGATCGGGCCGTGGCGATCGCGGGCTCGATGTGTCTTTGCTCCTCATCGCCCAGCATCCCCCCTTCGCCGGCGTGCGGGTTCAGGCCGCACACGGCGATGCGCGGCGAGGCGATGCCAAGTTGCCGGCACGCCTGGTCACCCAGGACGATGCTCTGCAAGACGCGTGCAGATGTCAGCACTCGTGCAACGTCCATCAAGGGCACGTGCGCGGAAGCGAGGATGACGCGGAGGCGAGGGCTGACGAACATCATGCCGAACTGATCGGCGCGGCAGCGGGAGGCGAGCAGTTCCGTGTGCCCTGGGAACTCGCCGTGGCCCGCGAGTTTCCACGCGAGCTTGCTGATCGGTCCGGTCACGACGGCATCGACGCGGCGCGGGTCGCCGCGGGGTCGGAGCGCATCGCTGATCGCATCGCTGACCATGGCGAACGAGATGCGCCCGCCCTCCGCCGTGGCGCGCGGGGCGGGGGCCTCGTCCATCGTGTAGTCGAGCAGTTCAACGTCCGAGGGAAGCGGGGCCTCGGCTTTCGCGCGGGTGATCCAGAAGGGTGTGACACCGGCCAGGCGTGCGGCGTGAGAGAGGGCCGAATCGGGGCCGTAGACACGGAACCTTGCCCGTCGGCGGATCGAGGCCTGAGCCAATGTCTTGACAACGACTTCGGGCCCGATTCCACCGGGATCTCCAAGGGAAACGGCGAGAATGGGGCGGGAATCGTTCACGGGCAAGGGTAGGAAGGCGGGGGAGGGGGTCCCTACGATCCCGCCCTCGCCAGCGCGACTGAACCACCCATGAACGAGCCAAGGAGCAGACCGATGTTCATTCGACCCCTCGCTGTCCTCGCCGCGTTTCTTGCCGCGGGAACCACCAACGCCCAGACCGTGAAACCAGCCGAAGCCCCCGCCGCTGCCCAGCCCGCGGCCCAACCAACGGGAGACCCCGTGTACGAAGCACCGGACGGCACGAAGTTGTCAGTCGTGAAGAAGAGCAAGGTGACGATCACCATCGACATCGAGGAGCTGCGGCTGGGTTCCGGCCCGGAATGCCCCCCCGGCGCGACGGTGATGATCAACTACCACGGGATGCTGGAGAACGGCAAGGTGTTCGATACGACGCGGGGCAAGAAGCCCGTGAACTTCAACCTTGGCCAGTTGATCCTCGGATGGCAGCTTGGCATCCCCGGCATGAAAGTGGGCGGTGTGCGGCGGATCACCATCCCGTACCAGCTCGCGTATGGCGATCAGGAGATCCCGGGCCAGGATGGCGAGCCGCTGATTCCCGCGAAGTCGAACCTCGTCTTCTCGATCGAGATGCTGGCGATCAACGGGAAGGATGCCGACGGCAATCCGTACCCGCCCAAGGAGAAGGCTCTCTCCCGGGTCGAGAAGGACAACGGGCTGATCATTGAAGAGCTCCGGATCGGCGACGGCGCGGAATGTCCGCCCGGGGCGACGGTGGTATGCCATTACCGTGGCGTGCTGGCCGTTGATGGGCAGCAGTTCGATTCGAGCTACGACCGGGGCCAGCCCGCGACGTTCCCGCTCTCGAACGTGATCAAGGGTTGGCAGGAGGGCATCCCGGGGATGAAGGTCGGCGGGAAGCGCCGGCTCATCATTCCGGCGGAGCTGGCGTACGGCGCGATGGCGCGCCCCGGCATCCCGGCCAACTCGATGCTCGAGTTCGAGGTGGAGCTGGTGGATATCAAGAACTGACGCGGGCTCACGGACGGATCCGGGCTCGGCTCTCGGACGTTTCCACGTGAAGCGGGCCGTGCCGCGCGCCGTCGTCGCGAAACCAGAGGTGTGCGTTTCCCAACGTTGCTTGTGCAGATGGCATCCGACGAACGCCGCCAACGCCAGACCAGCTTCTGGAAAGCCCTTCGGGCGGTCCGCGTTCGTTCCATTCCGCGGTTCACGCTGCGGATGCCGGGGCGCAGCCACTCCGGGCCGCTTCCGCCGATCACGTCCGGGCAGGAGTTTCTCGCCGCGGAACTGCGGTCCATCGTCACCGCACTCTCCGTCGGCATTGGCCAGCGCAACGTGTTCAAGCCCTCGGGCTATCGCGAGGCGGAGGTGTACCTCGGGAACGAGCTTGCGCGCCTCGGCTACACGGTGCGGCGGCAGGCGTACACCGCCGCGGGTGTGGAGTGCGCGAACCTGGATGTCGAGGTCGTTGGCCGCGACCGACCCGATGAGGTCGTGGTGGTGGGGGCGCACTACGACTCGATCGGCGAGTCGCCGGCTGCCAACGACAACGGCAGCGGGGTGGCGGCGACGCTTGCGCTGGCCAAACGGTTCATCGATGCGAAGCCGGTCCGGACTGTGCGCTTCGCGTTCTTCGCGAACGAGGAGCCTCCCTTCTTCTTCACGGGAGAGATGGGAAGTCACGTGTACGCGACGGCCTGCAAGGCGCGGCGGGAGAACATCGTCGCGATGATGACGCCCGAAACCATCGGGTACTACAGCGATGAAGAAGGGTCGCAGAAGTACCCGATCCCGGTCGGTGGGCTGTACCCCGAGAAAGGGGACTTCATCGCCTTTGTGGGCATGCACGAATCGGCGAAGTTGATCCGGCGGGCCGTCGGGACGTTCCGGCGCGAGTGCCGGTTTCCCTCGATCGGCGCCGGCCTGCCCTCGATCGTGCCGATGGTCGGGGCCTCGGACCACTGGTCGTTCTGGCTGATGGGCTACCCGTCGCTGATGATCACGGACACCGCGCCGTTCCGCTACCCGCACTACCACCTGCGGTCCGACACGCCGGACAAGATCGACTTCGGCAAGATGGCGCGGGTGGTGGAGGGGATCGAGGCGGTGACCCGCGACCTGGCCGACGGCGCTCCGGTCGCCTGATTCAGTTGTTGAACAGGAAGTGGCAGACGTCGCCGTCCTGCATGATGTACGACTTGCCCTCGATCCGCATCTTCCCTGCCTCGCGGATCGCCTTCTCGCTGTGGTGCTGCTCCAGGTCGGCGACGCTGTACACCTCGGCGCGGATGAATCCCTTCTCGAAGTCCGTGTGGATCACGCCCGCGGCCTGGGGCGCTGTCGCCCCGATGGGGATGGTCCACGCCCGGATTTCCTTGGGTCCGGCCGTGTAGTAACTCTGCAGGCCGAGCAGGTGGTACGCCGCGTGCGCGACCGCCGCCAGCGCCGGCTCCTTGAGCCCCATGGACTCGAGCATTTCCTTCCGTTCCGCCTCGGGCAGTTCGGCGAGTTCGGACTCGAGCTTGGCGCAGACCGCGATCGCCTCTGATCCTTCCGCTGCGGCGTGGGCGCGGACTTTCTGGCACATGGGCGACTGACCCTGCAGGTCGTCCTCGTCGACGTTCATGAGGTACATGACCCGCTTGGCCGTGAGCAGGCCGATGCTCTTGAGTTGCTTGGCCTGTTCGGGATCGTCGATCTTCAGTGTCCGGGCCGGCTTGCCGGCCTGCAGCACCGGCAGGACCTTCTTCAGCGCCTCGAAGCGGGCGATGGCTTCCGGCTCGCGGCTCTTGGCCGCGCGTTCGGCCTTGGAGAGCGCGGAGTCCACGGTTTGAAGGTCCGCCAGGACGAGTTCGGTGTTCACCACCTCGATATCGCGGAGCGGGTCGATGGACCCCGACACGTGGACGATGTCCTCGCCGCCGGGTGCCTTGGTGAAGCACCGGACGACCTGGATGATGGCATCCACCTCGCGGATGTGGCTGAGGAACTTGTTGCCGAGGCCCTCCCCCTCGCTGGCTCCCTTGACGATTCCAGCGATGTCCACCAGCCGGAGGGCCGCGGGGATGATCTTCTCGGTCTTGATGTACCGGTTGATGGTGGCCAGTCGCGGGTCGGGAATGGGGACGACGCCGACGTTGGGCTCAATCGTCGCGAAGGGGTAGTTGGCGGCCAGTGCCTTGGCGGCGGTGAGGGCGTTGAAGAGTGTGGACTTGCCGACATTGGGCAAGCCGACGATGCCTGCTTCCATTAGGTGCTCGCTTTGAGGTGTTCGGGGTCCGGAATCGCGTTGGTGGAGACTTGTGGGACGGGGGGGCCCATGGTAGTCCGGCTGTGCCGACCACTTGGCGAACACTATCGGACCCATAGCTGATCACGGAACGTCCGCTGAGCGAGTTATCAGCAAAAAAGTTGCAAAAACTCTGGCATTTCGGCATTCCAGAAGTATCCTCAAACCGTGAGAGTCTCTGCGCAGATAGTGCAGGGGTTCCATGGGTTCGGGTGGGTCGCGTCGGCCTGAGAGATCCGACGCGGCATGGTCTTCGGAGAGTAAGGGAGCGAAAGAGATGAAAGCCCTTTCAGCTGTGATCGCCGCGACGGCGCTGACGGTGTTCGTATCGGCGGGCCACGCCCAGCAGCGGACGCTCCAGTTCGACGTCAACAACTTGGCATTCCAGGCGTTCAATGCCGGTGGCCAAGCGTCGGCTTTCGGTGGGTTGACCCACACGGGTCGCCTCGACTTCTTCGAAGATTCAATCCTCAGCGAACTCCTGTCGGTTTCCATTCGGGTCGGGGCGAATCCCTTTCAGGTGCAGCCCAGCTACTCGGGAACCCTGACGGACTTCGCGATGACGATCAACCTGGTCAACGGCGCCGTGACCGGGGGCAACCTGAGCTTTGATGTCAACGGTGGGCCCGGCATCGGGGGCGATCGGTATTCGGCCTCGTTCTCCGCGGCGGGCGTGGTTTCGAACTACATCGGCGGCGGCTTCAAGGTGGAAGGGCTGAGCTTCGCCGGGACGTTCAGCGATGGCGACTTTGCCGGCGTTCCGATTGCCGACTTCTTCGCGGCCCAGGGTGGGG
Organism: Phycisphaeraceae bacterium; assembly: GCA_019636625.1. GTDB lineage: Bacteria > Planctomycetota > Phycisphaerae > Phycisphaerales > UBA1924 > JAHBXE01. The sequence continues at coordinate 13,418 of JAHBXE010000016.1, read as the reverse complement.
CGTTCCTGCCGGGCGACTTCATCGCTTTCAAGATCCAGCCCAACGCCAGCGGCGCTGGATTCGCGGACACGGACATCTTCGTCACCAACGTTCCCACTCCGGGCGCTGTTCTCTGTGCCGGGTTGGGGGGTCTGCTCTGCCTGAGCCGGCGTCGCCGGTAAGGCCTGAGCTTGCATTCCACGAGAGTGCCGTCAAACCCCGCGTTCGCAGCGGGGTTTGTCATTGGCAGCCGCCGTCCAGCGAACGTAGACTGTTCCCGCAGCTGCGCCCGTAGCTCAGCTGGATAGAGCGGCGGTTTCCTTCAGCAAAGAGGGGCCCGGTCCGGGGGTCGCGAGCACGCGGCCGGAACGGATCGAGGCGAACCGGGTGAACTCGGGGAAGCCCACATCCCACCGTGGGACGGGTAATCCCGAGCCGAGCCGTTGGCGGGGCCATGGGCAACCATGTCGCCGACGGAAGGTGTAGAGACCAGCGGGTGAGCCGCCCCGGCAATACCCCCGCACGGGACTTGGGAAGCGTCATCGCGGAGCGATGGCTCCACTCCCCGAGGACCGAAGCGCCCGGCACCCGCCTTCGGCCACCTGGCCGGAGAGGGTGAAGAGATGGTCCGGCCCGGAGCGAAAGCACCGGACAGCGCCGAAACCGCAGGTCGGAGGTTCGAGTCCCCCCGGGCGCGTTGGTTTCCCGCAACAGGAGCCGTGGCACCGCGGCAACACGCCGCATGGTCCACGGCCCGGATCGTCCGGAAGCGGCACGGTCCGACGGTTGCACCTCTGTGTGCCAAGATGCGGCGCCAACGATTCATATCGGACGTAACAGCCGCGCTCGCCGTGGCTGGGCTTGCGGTGCTTGCCGGCTGTTCAACGACGGAACCTGTCGGGAGAGCGCCGGTGGGTGCCGCGGTCGGCAACCAGGGTGGTTCGTGGGAGGTGGTGCTTGGGAGTCCAGAGGCGCCGCCCTTTAACGAGTGGGAATACGCCCGGCTCGACGACGCGATGAACCTGCGGACACACATCGAAGAGGGCCCAGCGCTCGACGACCTTCGCCGGCTGTACCTGAATCCTCGGCCGGATCAGATCCTCTACTTCCGTCGCGACGGCCGCCGCTGGTGAGGCGCGGCAGGGGACCGGGTCGGGGTTTACCAATGGAAAGCGACCCGGGACGACCCGGGTCGCTTCGTGAGGCGGGATGGGTTGGCCGATCAGTCGCTGAGGGCCGAGACGGCCGGGGGCTGAACCTGGCGGAGGTTGAGGGTCGTCTCGATGCGGAAGTTCGACTGCGTGGTGTGGCGCTCCGCGAAGAAGAACTTCAGGCTGTAGACTTGGCCGTCCTGCAGCCAGTTGAGGCGGTCCAGCTCGATGGTCTGGGAGACGGCGGAGTGCACACCGCCGATGTCGATCACGAGCTTCCCGTCGATGAAGACGTAGACGTCGTCGTCGCCGCGGAACGTGAAGACGTGGCCCGCGTTGCGTTCGTAGGTGAACTCGGTGTCGATCATGTAGGTGAAGTGGAAGTTGTGGCCGCTGCTGGAGTAGTTGCCGTAGAGCTGGCCGTCGATCGGGAAGAACCCGCTCTTGGACTGGTACATCGGGTCGGTGGTGTCGTCGAAGACGTAGCGGTTGGTGTTGGGCTGGCGGACCAGCGTGATCGGGACGGTCGCGGAGACGTTCATGCCCGGGATGTCCTTGAACCACTTGGACATGTTGTCCGCGTTGGTGAGCGAGCCGCCCTGCGACGTCGCGAGCGAGCCGGCGCGGTCGCCGCTCTTGGCGGAGATGTAGGGCTTGGGCTGGATGATGTTGCGGCCGGAGGCGTCGCGCCAGTTGGTGCTCACCTTGTAGCCGGTGCTCTTGAACACCGGGAGGCCGTCGCTGCCGAGCTGATCCTGCACCTGGCCCATGTAGTGGGCGAAGCCGCCGGTGGGCTGGCGCTGGAAGTCGGGGTGACCGCCGTTCTCGCCGCTGGCCTTGAAGTCCCGGACGGTTCCGCTCAGGACGACCTGCGTCGGGAGGTGGGCGTACGAGTCGATGACCGCGTTGGCCGGGCCGGACCACACGGCCAATCCCGCCGCGGCACAGATGCCGAAGATCCCAAGGGCCGGGGCTGCGATGGTGCGTGCGTTCATGGTTCTCTCCGATCCTGGCCGGGGCGGTCGTCCCTCCTGGGGCGGCCGGTTCCGGCTGATGCGTCAGTTCGAAGTCTCGAATTCGAACGGGCGACAAGGAAGGAACCGGAGCCGATTCCGGGTCGGTCTGTAACGCCTGCGCAAGGGCTGCCCGGTGGCGACGCCTGTCGGTAACGGGTTGAGAAGCCGGGAGCGGGGTGCAACCGATGTATGATCGGACCCAACGGAGTGGCCGCCCTGGCTGGATTGATAGAGATAGCGATGGGGGTGGGGGGGACAGGGCCGATCGGGAGATGCACGGATGGACACCTTCGTGATCGAGGGCGGGAGGCGGCTTGAAGGCCGCGTGACAGTCAACGGCGCCAAGAACGCGGCGCTCCCGCTGATGGCGGCGGCCCTGCTGACCAACGAGCCTGTCACGCTTCGCGATGTGGCGCCGCTGGCCGACATCCGGAACTTGCAGCGGCTTCTCGCGGAACTGGGGTGTCACAAGGCGGAGGCCGACCCCGCCCAGCCGGCGGTGGTGAAGCTGCAGACCACCGACGAATCGTGCAGCCACGCCCGGTACGAGATTGTCCGGACCATGCGGGCCGGTATCTGCGTCCTTGGCCCGATGCTGGCCAAGCGGGGGGAGGCCAAGGTCTCCATGCCCGGCGGGTGCTCCATCGGGGACCGACCGGTGGATCTGCACCTGCGGGGCCTGGCGGCGCTCGGGGCCCGGATCACGCTCCGGGGTGGGGACATCATCGCCGAGGCGCCCGCCGGCGGCCGGCTGCACGGGGCGAAGGTGTTCCTGGGCGGGCCCTTTGGTTCGACGGTGCTGGGCACGGCCAATGTCATGTCCGCCGCGACCCTCGCGGAGGGGATCACCATCATCGAGTCCGCGGCGTGCGAGCCGGAGATCGTCGATCTGGCCGACCTGCTGATGAAGATGGGGGCGCAGATCGAGGGCGCCGGCTCACCCCGCATCACGGTGTACGGCGTGAAAGAGCTCAAGGGCGCGGATCATCGCGTGATCCCCGATCGGATCGAGGCGGGGACGTACATGTGCATCGCCGCGGCGACCAACGGGAACATCACGATCGACAACTGCCCGCTGGATGCGATGATGTCGGTGACGGACCGGCTGGAAGCGGCGGGGGTTCACATCCGCCGGATGGGGCACAACCGGCAGGGCGACCCCGCGCCCGAGGATCCGATGCGGGTGTCGGTGAAGGTGACGTGCGACCGGATTCTCCGGCCGGTGGAGGTGACGACGCAGCCGCACCCCGGGTTCCCGACGGACCTGCAGGCGCAGTTGATGGCGCTGCTGTGCCTGGCGGAAGGGAACTCGGTGATCACGGAGAAGATCTTCCCGGAACGGTTCCTCCACGTCGCGGAGCTTTCGCGCATGGGGGCGCACCTGTTCCGCCAGGGGCCGACGGTGATCATCTCGGGCGTGCGGCGCCTGGTCGGCGCGCCGGTGATGGCCAGTGACCTGCGGGCGTCGGCGTCGCTCGTGCTCGCGGGGCTGGCGGCGGAGGGCACGACCGTCGTGAACCGCGTCTACCACCTCGACCGGGGGTATGAGCGGATGGAAGAGAAGCTGAACATGCTCGGCGCGGCGATCGAGCGCGTGGACGACAAGTCCCTCACGGACGACCAGCGCGGCGGCTGATCACGCGATTTCGTTCGGCCCCACGACGCCGGGCTACACCGGTTGGGCGGAGACCCGCGGCGCCGCTTCCTGGGCCAGGCGGGTCCGCACGTTGTCCAGCACGTTCATGAAGTTGATGTAGCTGTCGTACGGCGAGTCGTACGGGTTGAAGTACTTGTGCACATCGCCGTCGGCGAAGTACTTGGTGCACATGTAGTAGAAGTGGTCGCTCGTGGTGAGCTTCCGCCAATCCTCGAGCAGGTAGCGGGCGTCGGCGATCTCCTTGGCGTTCCCGGCGGCCTCGGCCTTGGCGAGCTTCTGCTTCACGGCCCTTTCGAGGCGGTAGACCTCTTCGAGGGCGTTGGACTGCATGGCGTTGCCCCGCCACGCGGTCAGGTCGCGCTCGGTGTCCGCCCAGGAGATGAACTGCGGGACGTCGTACTCGCCCACGGGGTCGAACTGCTCGAGCGCTTCGGAGGGCGTGATGAAGTGGTTGTGGCCGGGGTTGACGTCGAAGACTTTCTCCGGCAGGGCGTCAAGGAACTGGAAGATGCCGGTGTCCTCCCATTGGTGCTCGCCGAAGGTTTCGTAGTCCATGAACAGGTTGCAGAGGAAGCCGTCGCCGTTGATCTGGTTGACCCACTTGGCGAACTTCTCGGCGGACAGGGGCCACTCGGCCCAGCCGCGGTTGCTGAAGCGGAAGGCGATGTCGTCGGAGAGGCGGTAGTTCTTGAGCAGCACGCCGAAGGGGCGGGCGTCGTTGCGGGTCGGGGCGCCGAAGTTCGGCGGCGAATAGACGTAGTTCGGGGAGCGGTACCCGAGGATGCGGTCGACTCCTTCGCAGATGATGCCGTTGAAGCGGCGCTTGCCGTGCTCGTCGGTCATCTCGGAAATGAAGCGGGCAACGTCGTTGTTGTAGATCAACTCCGTGTTGCGGAAGACCTTGGGCGTCTGGCCGAAGAGCTCCTGGATGCGGCGGGTCTGCATCTGCACCTGCTCGGCGAACTCGGCCCGCGAGTAGAGGAACGAGAGGGAGTGGTAATAGGTCTCTCCCAGGAACTCGCAGCAGCCGGTGTCCGCGAGGCGCTTGAAGATGTCGATGACGTCGGGCGCGAACTCCTGGAGCTGATCGAGCACGACGCCGGTGAGGGCGTAGGAGATGCGGAAGTTGCCCTTGTGCCGCTTGACCAGGTCGAGCATGAGCTGCGTCGCCGGGCGGTAGCACTTGGTGGCGACCTTGCGGCAGATGTCCCCGTTCTTGGTCGTGTCGAAGTAGAACGGGTGCGAATCGAAGACGGAGTAACGCTTGAGGCGGAAGGGCTGGTGGACCTGGAAGTAAAAGACGACGGATGCCATGCACCCATTGTAACGGGGTGCCTCACGCCGCGAGGTCGATATCGTCGTCGTCCGCCTCGCCGAATCCGCCCCATTGGTCCTTGGGCAGGTGGCGGTGGTGGATGTGGATCACGCGGCCGAGCTGTTTGCCGAACAGGTCGGCGATGACGCTGAGCGTCGGGGCGGCCGTCTCCGGGAAGGGGTTCCGTCGGTCGCGGAAGAGAATCACCACCGCGAGGCACTCGTCTTCATGATGGCAGGCGAAGCTGATCGCGCTTGATTCCGCCAGCCAGTGGGCGTCGGCGCCGAGGAAGGCCTCGAGCTCCGCGTAGGTCGGCATGATCTTCAACTCTCGCTCGTTCTCCATCCGCGGGGCGACAATCCCTGCGAGGTGGTCGAGCAGGACGTCCGCCGCATCCTTCGGGCAGTCGTAGTTCACGTACGCGCCGAGGGAGAAGTCGTTGCTGGTGGCAGGGAGGAACACGGCCGCGTTGGTCGGGCCGGTCTTGGCGAGGATGAACTCGAGGGCCGTGCGGAGCAGGCTTTCGACGTCCAGCTCCTGGCGGATCAGGCTGTTGAACTCGCTGGCGATGGACAGCTCGAGCACCTGTCCCGAGAGTTCCTGGTAGGCCTCCACCAGGTCGCCGCAGAGCGAGCTGACCTGCTTGGTGACCTCGTGCCTGGCCTGGTTGAGTCGGCGGCACACGCGGGTCAACCGATCGATCCGCGCCTCGCGCGTCCGGGCCTGTCGGCTCCGCTCGAAGGCGGTCCGGACCGAGGTGATCAGGTCCGTCGCCGCGGCGCGGCAGGAGACGATGTCCACCGCGCCGCAGCGCATGGCTTCAACGGCCTGGTCGAGCGTCGGGTTTTCGGAGAGGAGGATGGAGGCCGGGCACCGGCCGCGCCGGGCGATTTCGCGGGTGAGCGCCAGGCCCGAGCCATCGGGGAGTTCGGTCTTGATGAGGGCGAGGTCGATCTGGTCGTTGTCAACGGCCTTGAGGGCTTCCTTGCACGAGTCGGCCATGACGCACACGGCGATGTGCGAGCCGGTGTGATCGACGACATCGGAGAGCTTGGAGGCGAGGCGGAGGCGTTCGAGTCGGTTGCCGCTGACGATGAGCACTCGGGGGATCGCGGGAAGATCGGGCTTGACGGCGGGTGGAGCGGGCGGTTGATCGGTCCCCTTGCGGCGTGCCATCTCATGTTCCTCCGGGCAGGTTGATCGTGGCGGTCGTGCCAAGGCCGGGTCGGCTCTGCAGGAAGATCTCGCCCCCGTGCAGCTCGACCAGCCGGCGGGCGCGCGTCAGGCCCAGGCCCGTGCCGCGGCCGGCGGGCCTTTCGGAGAAGAACGGATCGAACGCGTGCTGCAGAGCCCTGGGCGACATCCCGACTCCCTTGTCTTCGACCGTGAGTACCAGTCGGCGATCGGGGCCGGTCGTGTGAGCGCGAACCGTGATTGGCGTGTTATTTGAAGCCTGGAGCGCATTGGTCAACACCTCGGCCAGCGCGGTCACGATCATGTCCTTGTCGATCAAGGCGTTAGGCGCGAGGGAGGGGCCGAGTTCGCCGCCGGTTTCGCGCGGGATGTGCGCTTCGATCGGGGTTTCCGCCTTGGTGCGCTGTCTCGCTTGGGCGATCGCCTCCTGGATCACGCCGTCGATCCGGACCGGTCGCCGATCGGGCGTGGGAGGGTCGGACAGCAGGCGGAGCGCGGTGATCAGGTCGGACAGGTGCCGTGAGGCGTCCACGATCGCTTCGGCCGCCGCGTGCGCATCGGAGTCGGCCAGCTTCGAGGCCAGCAGCTGCGCCCGGCCGCTGATGACCGTCAGCGGGTTGTTCATTTCGTGCGCGGCGCCGGCGGCCATTTCGCCCAACCTTGCCAGCGACTCGGTCTCCGCCAGGCGCTGCTGCGCCTCGGCGAGCGAGCGGTTCGACGCCGCCAGGTGTTCGGCCATTCGGCGCGAAGCGTCCTGCAGCGCGGCGCCGTGGATCGCGGCGGCCCAGGTGCTGGTCAGGACGTGCAGAAGCTGGCGGTCGAGCGAGCTGATTGTGTCTCGGTCGTGCAGGAGCAGGGCAAACGGGCATCCTTCGCCCAGGCCATCGGCGCTGGGCGTCAACGGGAGCAACTGCACCTTGCGGACATCGACGGCGTCGACCAGGTGGTCCGTCAGCCAGGGCAGCATGGACAGCGAGGCGATGCTCAGCCCGTCCGACGAGCAAAGCTCCGCCAGGGAGGCGGGCTTCTTCGTGACGGGGTTCAGCGGCGTTTCAACGGTGACCGCCGGGAGCGAACGGCTGTCCTCGTCAAACCGGCTCAGCCGCCATTCCTCACCCGCTCGCGCCTGGTAGAGGATCGCAAAGAACCCCTGCCCCAGCATGCCGGCGGCGCTGCGGATGACGTCGGACAGTGTCTCGTTCAGGTCGCGCGGGGCTCCGGCGTGACGGCTGTGGAACTGCTGGATGGCCGTCAGCACCCGCGCTTGCCGGGTCGCGGCGCGTGAACGCTGGTCGAACATCGCGGACAGCCGGCCCAGGCGGCGGTTGGCCGCCGCGAGCGACTGCATGAGCACGTCGGGCTTCTCGCGCTCCTCGAGGCCGAGGATGCGGCAGCGATGCAGCACGCAATCGTGCAGCTTGACGGTGGCCGCCTCGACGATGTCGGCGTTGAGTCCGAAGCGGGCGCACACGCCGCGTGCCCCGCCCAGGGGCTCGGGATGGTTGAAGTCGCCGGACCATCCCAGGTGGAGGTGGCGGCAGAGCGTCCGCGCCACGCTGACGATGGCGACGAGGTTCCGCGTCGGACCCGGGGTGATGGCGTCCAGCCCGCCGCGCACGGAGCCGTGCAGCCACATGACCTCGCACAGGGCGGGGGGCAATCCCCAGTGTTCGGCGAGGCGTTTGCCCGCGGTGTGGTGGTCCAGGCCGATGATCTGGAGTTCGGCCTCCGCGGATGGAAGGGCGCGGCGTTCGGCAAGCCCCAGCACGCGGGCGTACGACCGGGGGAGCACCAGGTCCAGCACCATCTTTCCAAGGTCGTGCAGCAGCCCCGCGACGAAGGCTTCTTCGGGCTTGACGCCGAGGTCGGAGTGGCTCTCGGCGATGAGGTCGCTGGCGGACGCGACCGCCACCGAGTGCATCCAGAAGCCGGGTCGGTCGAACTCGAGAACGGTCTCGGAGTGCTGCGGCAGCGGCTCGTCGAGGCGCGGCGTGCAGCGCTGCATCAGGTCGTACACCGCGACAGAAAGAACGGCGGCCTGGACCGCTTCCAGGCCGAGCATCACCACGGCGCGCCGGACGGTGGTGATGCGGTCGCCCAGGCCCTTGTCGGCCTTGCGGCAGAGCCCCAGCAGGCGGGCCGTGAGGGCGGGGTCGGACTCGAGAATCTCGACCAGGCCGTCGAGGTTCGTGTCCTCCACGTTCGAGATCTGCATCAGGCGGGTGGCGATGGGCGAGAGCGTCGGCAGGCTATCGACCTGACGGAGAATCAGGTCGATCTGACCGGCGCGATCCTGGTCGAGCGTCAGCGGCACGGATTCTCCTCCTCTGCTGCGGGCGTGTCAGGCGCGGGAGTGCTCGGGGGAGCGCTCGGCCTCGAGCCCTGTCAAGTCCGCGATGCGCTTCACAAGGGCGCCGACGTTGAACGGCTTCTTGATGAAGTCGTCGGCGCCGAGGGCCAGCAGGGCCTTGACCTCATCCTGGTTGACGACGCCGGACACGAAGAGAATGCGGGTCTCGCGCAGCTCCGGGTTGGTCTTGATGCGCTGGCACACCACGTTCCCGTTCACATCCGGCAGCATGTAGTCGAGGATGATCAGGTGCGGCCGGAAACTCTGCGTGAGCAGCCCCGCGTCGTACCCCGTCATCGCGACCTGGACCTCGAAGCGACCATCCCGCGTCAGCACATCGCGGAAGAGCTCCACGATCGCCGGGTCGTCGTCCACCACGAGGATTCGTTTGGTGGCCCCCTCGAGCGCTTCGAGCGGGATGTTGTTGGCCTTCATAAAGCGGATCAGCTCTTCCCGCGGGATCCGCCGGAACTTCGACCCGGGCACGCGAAAGCCCGTCAGCCGTCCGCTGTCGAAGCAGCGGATGATCGTCTGCTGGCTCACCTTGCAGACCTGCGCCGCTTCACCGGTTGTGAAGATGCGCTTGTCGGCCCAGTTCTGCCCGTTGGCTGTTTCTTCCTTCATGGCCCCCATCCCTGGCGCGGAGTTTTCCCGCATAGGGCTGTATCGGCCCCCAGTTTGCCCAACTTCACACCGCAGGTCCGGGAAGCTGGTTCCCCGGTTCCTTCTCTCTTCGACGGCCGGGTTCGACCCTCTTGGGACTGGTTATCGCGCCTTGCGCTGGCGCCATTTGGTGACGGCCTCGGGCTCACGCGGGTACAGCGGCGAGAGGGCCAGCGGGTCGACCGACGCGGCGTTGAATGAGAGCTCGAGGCATGCCGCGGGATCAAAGCGCGGCGGCACAATCGCGATACCCATGCCGGCGGCCTCTTCGGCCAAGGTTGCCGGGAGGAATGAATCCGCGATCAAGGTGCGCGTGCCAAGTCCTTCAAGGGTGGAGAGCAGGCGACCGGGCGAAGGTTCCGCGTCGGGTGCGGCGAACTCGGTAACAAAGGCCGTGCCGTCCTTCGAGGCTAGGGCAACCGCGAACGGGCCCTGCGCGGTGGCGCGCCGGGCCACAACACGGGCGGTGGTGATCGGGATGCACCGGGCCCCGAGCGATTCGGCCAGCATCTTGGTCGTGGCGATGGCGATGCGGAGCGTCGTGTAGCCCCCGGGGCCTGTCGAGACGGCGATCCTCGAGATCTGCGGCGGCAGAACCCCGACCCGCCGGCACAACCTGTCGATGGCGGGGATCAGGTCATCGTGCCGGCCGTCGCCGGTGTGGACGGGTTCCACGCCGAGCAGCCTGTCGGGCGATCCGATGGCGACGCCCGCTTCGCAGGAGGGATTGCTGGTCTCGATGGCGAGTGTCAGCGACACGGCAGAGCGTAGCCGTCACTTGAACAGTTTGAGTCCGGCGATGCCGACGACGATGAGGCCCAGGCACGCAATCCGGGCGGGTGAGGCGGATTCGCCGAACACCGCCATGCCGAAAATCGCCGTCCCGATCGCCCCGATGCCGACCCACACGGCGTAGGCCGTTCCGATGGGAAGTTGTCGGGCCGCCAGGCCGAGCAAGCCCATGCTCAGCACAATCGCGACGATGGTGGCCGCGGAAGGGGCGAGTCGGGTGAAACCTTGGGTGTACTTGAGCCCGACGGCCCAACCGACTTCCAGAAGACCGGCGATGACGAGCATGATCCACGGCATGGCGGGGTTCCTGTTCGGTGCGAAGGCGAAAGCGTACTGACAGGGAGGGCGAAGCGAGTCGATGGAGGCCGCTGGAGGTGGGGGACTTGTTCAATCGTCATGCGATCGCCGGGCCCGTTTGCGTTCGGAGTGCCGGCTCTTGTCCGCCAGGCGACGTTCGACCGATCCGCGCGATGGCCGAGTCTTGCGCCGGATCTTTGGCTCCGCCAGCGCGGCCACGATCAACTCGCGCAACCGTTCCAGGCATTCGCTCCGGTTCTGGCCCTGCGACCGGTGCTCATCCGAGGTGATGACGATGTCGCCTTCATCGTTGAGGCGCCTCGCCGCAAGCCGTGCCAGACGTTCCACGGCGCGCGCGGGGGCAGGGATCGCGGCGAGGGCAACCCGCAGCTCGGCCTTGGTCGCCCGCTTGTTGACGTTCTGGCCGCCGGGGCCGCTGCTGCTGCTGTACGAGAAACGCAGCGCGTCTTCCGCGATGCGGATGCCGGGTGCGATCTCGATGCCGTCGGCTTGAGGATTCATGGTGGCCGCGTGTACGCTAGACTCCGCCCGGTCCAGCGGGCAAGGAGCGCGGTGTGAAGACGGTGAAGTTCATGATCGGCGGCATCTGCGTGGTTCTCGCGTCCGGCGCCCGTGCACAAGAGCCTTCAACCGATGACGTGCTCACGCCGCCGGCCGATCGCTGGACGATCCGGTTTGAGCCCTCGGCGTGGTACGCCGCGCCGGGGGGCGAGGCCCGGCTGCCGGGTTCCTCGGCGAAGGTGCAGTTCATCGACTTGAACCTCGACCAGCCGCGGCTGGCGCCGTACGGCGAGCTGCACTTCCGGAACGGGGACTTCCGCGTGTCGCTGTCCGGGTTCTCCGTGTCCCTCGACGATGTGGCGACGGTCGTGTCCGCGCCGATGCAGATCGGCTCGGTCGCGGTGGGTGCGGGGGACCTGGTGGTTTCCTCGGTCTCGATTACCAGCGGGGAGCTTGTTGGCGCGATGCAGATTGGCTCGCCGCGCGGATTGGACGGGAAGGTGAACGGGGACTTTGCGCTGAGCTTCGAGCTGCTGGGCGGGGTGCGGATGTACCACGTGGACCTGTCGTTCGTGGCGCCGGCGGGGCGCATCGAAGCGGACGAGTTTTTCCTTACGCCTGTGGTCGGGGTCAAGTCCACGATCAACGTACACGAGCGGTTCGACATCGACCTGCAGGTGATGGGCGGGGCGTTGCCGGTGGGGGGTGGCCGGGCCGCGTTCTGCATGGAGATCCTCAACGGTTATGTGTATCGGCCGGTGCCGAACGTCGGCGTGCAGATCGGGTACCGGCTGTCGTACTGCAGCCTGGAGGACGGCGAGGGCATCTCGGCGTTTGAGTATTCCGGCGCGGTCGCGGGGATATTCGCGGGCGTTGTGGTGCGGTTCTGATTGCTTTCCCTAGCGTTTGGCCGCGCTAAGTCAAGCCCGATTTCAGGGACAGAACGCGGTTTATTTCGCACACAACTTGCGATTGACGCGCCGGGGGCGATGTGGCATACTCTCCGATCGCTCGCCGACGGTCGGCGGGACCACGGGAGATGTGCAGGGCTCGTGGCGGTTCTCGGCGGGGCTCGCGTTTTGCGGGCGACTGACGTGCGTCGCGGGGTGTCGTCCTTTCCCGCTCTGGGGTCATGGGAGAGAGGCAACTCATGGCAACCATCAAGAAAAAAGATCTCGTGGACCGGATCGTCGCGTCGAGGAAACTCAAGCGGACCCAGGTCCGCGATGTGGTGCAGGACTTCCTCGACGAAATGGTGAAGGAACTCGTGAGCGGCAATCGCATCGAGTTCCGCGGTTTTGGCGTCTTCGAGGTCCGCTCGCGTGCGCCCCGCACCGCCCAGAATCCGCGCACCGGCCAGCGGGTGCCCGTGCCGGCGCGCAACGGCGTTCGGTTCAAGGCCGGGCGCGAGCTCCGCGAGCGGATCGAGAGCGGGGCCCAGGCCGCGGTCACCATCCCGGAGATCAAGGTCAAGGTCCGCGCCAAGCGACCGGGCGCCGTGGTCGCCTGAAGTTCCCCTACGCTTTCCCGTGCCGCCACCGCCCCTGCCACAGGACGACCTCGAAATCATCGAGCCGCTGTGCGCGGTGTTCCGGCGCAAGCTCAAGGCTGAAGGGTTGAAGTACACCCCCGAGCGGGCCCGCATCCTCGACGCGATCGTCGGGAGGGACGGGCTGTTTGAGGCGGACGAGTTGCTGTCCGCCGTCAACGCGGGCGGCGAGCGGGTCTCCAAGGCCACGGTGTACCGCACCATCCGCCTGCTGCAGGATGCCGGGATCATCCAGCGTGTGCTGTTCGACGAGGACCAGGCCCATTACCAGCTCGTCTACGGTCGATCGCCGCACGACCTGCTCATCCGCCTCGATACGAGGCATGCCGAGACGATCGACCTGCCCGAGCTCATCGCGTTGCGGGACCGGATCTGCCGCGAGCGGGGGCTGGAGCCCCGGGGGCACCGGCTGCACATCTTCGCGGTCGGGCGACCGTCGTAGCCGCCTCACGGAGGTGTGGCGACGTCCATCAGGCCGATGCGCGAAATGCCCGCCCGTGTCGCGGCATCGTGCGCCCGCACCACGTCGGCGTACGGCACCGCGGCGTCGGGACGGACGATCAGCACGACTTCATCCGCGGGTGCCGCGGCGGTGAGCTGCCTGAGTCGCTCCGGCAGCAGGCCGAGCTCGCACTCGCCCACACCCTGACCCCGCACGAGCGTCCTGCCGGCCTCGACCACGAGCGAGATTTCAAACCGGGCCGGCGGGAGGGCCAAAGGGTCTGCTCCCGACGCTCCGGAACGGCCCGAACCTTCGCGAGGGATGCCTGTCTTGAGGAACCACTCGCCGCCCGCGAACGTCGCGCTGGCCATGAAGAAGATGAGGATCACCATCACGACGTCGACCATCGGCGTCATGTTGGGACCAAAGTGCAGGTCCCACACGGCCATGGCATGGCGGCGACGGAACGGACGGCTCACGGTGCTCCCCCC
>JAHBXE010000015.1 GCA_019636625.1 Phycisphaeraceae bacterium | reverse complement strand
GAGAGGGGCGCCGGTGGACTGGTCGCAGTTGGCGTAGCAGGGGGCGGGGGGAGTGCCGATGGTGAAGTTGGCGTCGGAGGCGTCGCTGCCGGTGTTGTTGACGGCGTCGCGGGCGGTGACGCGGACGCGGGCCTGCGCGGTGTTGATGTTGGGGACGGTCCAGGAGAAGGAACCGATGGGGGACTGGTTGGTCGCGATGGTGGTGGGGAACGTGACCCCGCCGTCGGTGGAGAGGTGGAGATCAACGGCGGAGACGAGCAGGTCGTCGTCGGAGATCCAGGAGATGGTGAACTGCTGTCCGGGGGTGAGGACCTGGCCGCCGTTGGGGGACTGGAGGTAGGCCGTGGGCGCGAGGCCGCCGTTGACGCCGGGGAGGCCCTTGTGCACGGGGATGTGGCGCACGATGCAATGGATCGCGCCGGCGAGGCTGATGATGTTCTGGCAGTTGAGGCCGATGGCGGTCTTGCCGGGGGGGAGGGCGGACTGGTAGACGGCCAGGGCGGTGGCGCTGCCGGCACTGGGGTTGCCGACGGTGGCGTTGCCCGTGGCGGTGTAGGTGGGGACGAGCATGATGCTGTTCATCATGACCGTGTTGGTGTAGGTGTAGTGGACGCCGCTGATCGAGAAGGCGGGGACGCGGTAGACCGTGAAGCCCATGTTCTGCATCGTGATCGCGGCGTCGTCGCAGATGTTGTCCTGGATGGAGCCGACGTTGTTGGGCCAGTCGGAGATGACGATCTTGTTGTTGTCGATCACCTGCATCCACATGTCGATGTGCTGGGTGGCGTCGACGCTGGTGGGGAAGGGCGTGAACAGGGTCATGTTCAGGCCCTGGTACTGGTTCCAGATGTTGACGATGGTCGGCTCGGTGAGGAGGGGGTTCTCGTTGACGATGAGGCGGGTGGCGAAGCCGCGGTCCTGGGCGTCGAGCTGGAAGTTGCCGCCGCCGTGGATGAGCTGGTTCCCGCCGGAGCCGAGCTGGTAGAAGGCGTGCTTCTTGTAGGTCTGGGCGAAGTAATCGGGGAAGACGTCGTCGTTGACGCGGGTCGAGCGGTTGTACTTGTGGTCGATGACGGCGCGGCAGTCGCCCTCGTAGATGTACCTCGGGCCGTAGTCACACATCCAGATGGAGTCGAGGACGCGCTGAAGGAAGAAGACCCTGGACATGTCCACGCCGTTGTTGGTCAGGGTTGTCGTGGCGCTGGCCTGAACCGTCGCGTTGTCGCAGGAGACGTAGACGCGGGCGCCGGCATCGACGGTGATGCGCCGGGCCATTTCGGCCTGGATGGCGTTGAGCGTGGCGCCGCCCTCCCAGCCGATGATGATGCCCTCCTGCGGCTCGTACTCGGCGGTGCAGTGGATGGGGCCGACGGGCGGGGGTGTGACGGCGTCGGTCCCGGCCCCGAAACCCGGGTTGCGGCGGAGCCACTCGGCCTCGACGGGGGTGGTGGCGCGGGAGATGGGCACGCCCTGGGGGTAGATCAGGCGGCCATCCTTGATGACCTGGGCGTGGGCGAGGTGGGCGGAGAGGACGAGGCCGGCGGCGCCGCAGAGGACCGCGGCGGGAGGAATGCGGGACATGGGGGGCTCCGTGGACAAGAAGACGGCCCGGGGCGGTGAGGCCCCGGGCCGCGGAAGGCGAGGGAACGGGAATCAGGTGCAACCGGCCGCGAACTTGTTGAGGAAGCACTGGAAGTCGTTGGCGGTGAGCAGGGGCGAGCCGGTGGACTGGTCGCAGTTGGCGTAGGTGTCGCCGGCGGCGAACTTGTTGAGGAAGCACTGGAAGTCGTTGGCGGTGAGGAGGGGAGCGCCGGTGGACTGGTCGCAGTTGGCGTAGCAACCCGAGGGCGGGGCGACGCCGACGCCGCCGGTGACGACGAGGCTGAAGCCCGCATCGGTCGGGCCGGTGGGCGTGACGCCGGCGTAGCCGGTGGGGTAGGCGTCCTGGGTGATGGAAGCGCCGATGACCTCGACGGTCCACTGACCGGCCATGGGGTTGGCGATGAACACGTTCTCAACGGTGTCCACGGTGTTGGCCGAGCCGCCGGCGGTGCTGAAGTTGCTGCTGGTCAGGCCGTTGTTGCCCCAGTAGACGGTGCCGTTGGGCGCGGTGACGCGGAGCGAGAGGTCGTTGACGCGGTTGGGGGTGGCGATGCCCGAGGGGGAGGGATCGATGTAGCACATGGTGACGCGGAGCTCGGCTTCCGCGGGCGCGACGGAGATGTTGTAGGTCTTGGTCTGGGCGTTGCCGACCGGGTCGTCGGCGTTGACGATGAACGTGCGGCTGCGGATGTTGTAGAGGTAGCCGAGGTCCGCCATGCCCCAGCCCTGGCGGGCGCGGGGATAGGTGCTGAGCGGGTTGTACTTGTACGCGCCGTTGATCATGAGCGCCTTGGCCGTCGTCGAGAAGGGACGGCTGGCGAAGACGCTGCTGGCGCCGCCGAAGCCGGCCCAGACGCCCTGATGCCACATCTGCATGAGCAGGCCGAAGTGACCGGCGGTGATGGGCGTGGCGCCCGAGGTGCCGCTGAAGGTGGTGTACCCGGAGGAGTTGTTGGTCGTGGTGATGTTGTCGTAGAAGTGCCAGAGGTCGGGCTTCTGGCGGCCGTCCTGGGCAGGGCCGTAGCTGGCGCCACTTACGGCGTCGTCTGCTCGGGTCAAGGTGTTCTGGTGATTCACGCCGCCGACCGAGACGATGTTCTTGGCCCATGCCTGCGGACGGGAGTTGGTGTTGCCGGTGTTGCTCTGGCTCTGGCAGGAGAGGTAATCGATCTTGAAGAGGTAGTCGTCGGTTTCCTGCGAGATGGTTGTATAGCTTGAAATCTGGGTGCTGCCGACGGAGCTGGTCTGATACGAGGATCGGAAGATGCCGGCGGGATCAACCGCTTCGGTGTTCATCGCGAGGCGCGAGGGCTGGCCTGCGGTGAACTGGGAGGACCGCGTGTACCAGAAGAAGATGCCGGCTTCTCGCTGCGGGAGCATTCCCGTGGCCGCGGGGCTGACGCCGGCGGCGAAGTTGATGCCGTAACAAGCCGAGCCGTGGAATCCGGACGAGCCGTTCGTGGCGTGCTGGACGTAGATGTTGGGGTTGTTCCATTCCGGGTGGTTGCTCTGCGTTTCGGTGTCGTGCACCTCGCCGCGAACACCCTGGCCCAGGAAGCCGGCGGTGGAGAGGATCGGGACAGCGCCGCCGATCTGACGGGCGATGTCCATGTCCGTGCCGCCGGGGCCGCCCCAGAGGTCGATGGTGTCGATCTCGTTGCGCTGGGCGACGGCCAGGAGCTGCGCGGGGGTCAGCGTGGCCTCCATGCGGAACATGTCGGGCGTGATGTGCTCAACGAGGCCGCCCAACGCGGCGATGGCGTCGGCGACGGCGGTCTGCTGCTCGAGCCCATCGCGGCGGCAGGCGATCGAGTAGCGGACGGCGCCGGCGTCGGGCGCGGCGTTGAGGATGGTGGCCCGGAGTTCTTCGGGCAGGCGGTAGGCCACTTCACAGGGCCCGACCCAGCGGACGTACGGGAGCTGCGCGACGCGCTCACGGGTCCGGGCGTTCATGCGGATGAGGTGGCCCTGATCGGGGATGGTCGCCTCGACCACGCCGCCGAGCTGCTGGATGTCTCGGCGCATCTCATCGAGCGGGGTGGAGACGAACTGGACGATGAAGAGCTCGTTGTTCTTGGGAGCCTTGAGGGCCTCGGGCACGGCGGGCAGACCCTGGAGCGGGTCGAACGTCGCGTAGCGGAGGCGGAGCTTGTAGTCCGTGGGCTGGACCTGGTCGAACTTCTTGCCGTCGAGGCTGATGGCGAAGAAGCTGGTGCGGGCCCCGCCGTTGACTTCATCCCATGTCGCCACGACGGTCTTCGAACCGGTCATGGGGATAAGGCGGTGGCGGACAATCGAGTTGGAGGTGGAATAGACGCCGGCGCCGTCGAGCATCAGCGTGGAGCCGCTCTTGGAGCTGGACACCGCGAGGGCGCCCGCGCCGTACGCCATGCCGGCGCAGAGCGTAAGGGCGAGGGCCACGGATGTTGCCTTGACGTGGTGGGTCCGCATGCGTTCTTCCTCTGTGAAATTGGGTGAAATGGACCGACGAGCCCTGACCGGGCACCGAAAGGCGGTGTTGCCTATTCGGGCGGGAGGGGAAACCAGTTCCTACAGAGTACACGGTCTGTCAAGGGTCGCAAGACCGTCGCGGCGATTCCTGCCCGAAAGACGCCGAACGCCGAGGCGGCCCGATGAAACCGCCCAGTTTGCCAAGGGGAACCCCGGCCGATACCGGCCCGAGAACTCCTGTTTCGCAGCGCGGGAAGGCGATGGCCCCGCGCGCGGGCTTCGCATTGTCAAACGCGGGGTTACGAACAGCCCGCCGCGAACTTGTTCAGGAAGCACTGGAAGTCGTTGGCGGTGAGGATCGGGGAGCCCGTGGAGCCGTCGCAGTTGGCGTAGGTGTCGCCGGCGGCGTACTTGTTGAGGAAGCACTGGAAGTCGTTGGCGGTGAGGAGGGGGGCGCCGGTGGACTGGTCGCAGTTGGCGTAGCAGGTCTGGGGAGGGTTGGTGCAGCCGGTGGTGGTGGCGGTGATGCGAACGTCGTCGACGTGCCAACCCCGGAAGTTGTTGGAGACATTGTCGACCGTGTCGAACCGGAAGGCGAGGTTGATGGTCTGGCCCGCGAAGCTGGTCAGGTTCACCGTTTGGGTGGTCCAGGCGGCGGAATCCGGCGCGCGGAAGACGGGGTTGCCGTTGATCAGAACTTCCGCCTTATCCCAGGATGACTGGTTCTCGGTGATGAGGGCGGAGCAGAAGGTGAGGGTGACCGAGCCGCCCGAAGGTACGGCGGGGATCGCAATCGGGGGCGCGGAGAGGAGACCGTTGTTGGTGGCGCCGGCGTTGAAGGTGCAGGAGCTGGTGGCGGGCGGCTCGATGCCGTAGTACGCGGCCCAAGGGCCGGCGCAGGGAGTGCCCGATGGGCTGCACGCGGTGGCGGTGTTGGAGGTGTGCCAGAGGCCGGTGGTGGTCCAGCCGGCGGGCAGGGCTTGTTCGAAGTCCGCGGCGAAAATCGTCGAGGTGGTGACGGCTCCGACGGAGGTCGAATAGAGGCCGGTTGGCGCGTTGGCGGGTGAGGCGGCGGTGGCGCCGCCGTCGCCCAGCGCGGTGAAGTAGAACTGCGGCGTGTTCTCGCAGAGCAGGGGCGGGAGCGTGGCGCGGTAGTCGTCGCCGGTCAGCGGGGTGAGCGTCTGCGTGAGGAATGACCCGGACGTCCCGAGGCGGTAGAACATCGTGGGGCTGCCGGGGACAACGTTCTGGGAGCCGGGCGTGACGCGGACGGTCAGGTCGGTTGGTGTGCCGGGGGGCACAAGGCTGGGGACGCCGCCGGGGACACTGACGATCAAGGGCGGGGGCGTTCCGCCGACGATGTCACCGGTCACGACCAGCGCGTAGCCCTGGGTGCCCTGGGCGACGTTGGTCCCGACGATGCGGACGGTCCACGGGCCGACGGAGGGAGCGGAGATGTGGACCTGCTCGGTGTTGTTCTTGGCGTCGCGCGTTCCGCCGGTCTGGGAGAAGCCGGTGGCGGTGTTGAAGACGTTGCCGCGGTACACGCCGGAGGGCCCTTCGACGATCAGGTCGAGGTCGTTGACGGCGGCCTGGCTGGCGCCGGCGGTGGCGGGCGGCTCGGTCCAGGTGAGGGTGAAGCGGAGCGGCTCGCCGGAGCCGAGCACGTTGACGTTGACGGTTTCTTCACCGCCGGTGGAGAGGCCGGAGCTGTTGCGAACGTCGCGGACCAGGAGCTTGCGCGTGTCGCCGGGGAAGTAGAGGGCGTCGTCGGCGCGGACGCGGCCCCAACCTTCCTGCGTGCTGGGGTATCCCGTGGGCGTCTGGAAGCCGCTGGCGGCGCCGGTGAGGTCCTGGCCCGTGTTCATAAGCGTGGCGCGGATGAGGGCGCCCGAGGGTGTGAACCCGGTGCCGCCGGGGAGGCCCAGGGGGTAGTAGCCTTGCGTGTAGTACTGGCGGACGAGCATGGCGGTGCCGGCGATGGCAGGGGAGGCCATGGAGGTGCCGGTGAGGGAGACGGTGCCGCAGGCGGAGCCGGACTGGGACGACTGGGTGGCGCATCCGGGAGCCCAGATTTCCGGCTTCTGGCGGCCGTCGGAGGTGGGGCCCGCGCCGCCGGTGCAGATGGTGGTCTGGGTGGGGGAGTTCTGGGTGTTGCCGACGGCGAGGACGTTCTTGGCGTTCTCCGGGTTCTTCAGCAGCGACTGGTTGGTCACCGCGAAGCAGATCATGTCGTCCTCGTTGTTGTACGACTGTTCATCGACAGCGCGGGAGAGGGAGTCGTACGACGTGGTGCCGTCGTTGCCCCAGCTGTTGGTGTGGATGCGGGCGCCGGCGGCGCGGACGAAGTTGATGCCGGTGTTGAAGTCCGTCGCGTTGGCGGCGCCGTAGGAGGCCCAGGCGATCTTGCCGAGGTAGGCGACGCCGCGGGTGTTGGCGGTGTTGGCGGAGCTGGGGTCGTTGCCGGCGGCGGTGCCGGCGACGTGGGTGCCGTGCTGGTTGCCGGAGCCGGTGGACTGCATCGCCACGATTTTGCGGTGGGTCGGGCCGATGGGGTTGGCGTCGAGGAAGGAGCAGTGGTTGACGTCGATGCGGCCGTCGAGGATGCCGACGATCTGGCCCTCGCCTCGGAGGCCGTTGTTGTACAGGGGGAAGACGTCCTGCTGGTTGCCCTGGACGACCCATCGCACGTTGTAGTTGCTGCGGGGGGTGACCTCGGGGGCGGGCTCGACGAACTGGACCCCGGCGATGGACGCGAGGGCGGGGACCTGGGCGTCGCTGATTTCGATGAGGAGCTGGTTGCCCGTGGGCTCGCTCTCGCGGATCACGGTGCCGCGGATCGACCAGATGGCGCGTTCGACCTCGCCGGTGTCGGCGCCCTCGAAGGTCGTGACGACGACGAGATCGCGCCCGTTCTTGCGCAGGGCGAGGCGTTCGGGCGAGACGTATGGGCGGCGGCCGAGTTCGGGATCGAGCTTCCACTCCGCCCGGTAGGGCGTGAGATAACGGACGAACCCGAGGCCCGAGGCGGCCTTGGGGTCGGCGCCGTGCAGGCGGGCGATGTACGCGTTCGACGGGATGTAACCGCCGAGCCGGATTCCCGCGGCCGCGATGGCGGCGCGGCGTTCGGGGGTGATGGGTCCGTCGAGCTGGATGATGAAGCGGTCGGACGGGGCCGCGGCGGTGATGGCCTGGGCCAAGGTTGTGGCCGCGCGGCCGGAGGTGTCGACATCGCCGGTGCGGAGGTAGAGGAGTGTCGGGCTGAGCGGCGCGGCCTCAGGACCGGCGTAGGCCGGAAGGGCAAGACCGGCGAGAGCGAACAGCGCCAGAGCGCGACGGCGGTGCGGGGTCTTCATGGAATGTCAAATCCGAGAGGTTGGGGATCGGCCGATCGACGACGGGCCGGACGCTGAGAGCATACCGACAACCGCGGCCGCGCCAAGCGCGAACTGTGGCTGAACGGATCAATGACACGGATCGCTGTCACGCGCACCTCAGGAGCAACCGGCGGCGAACTTGTTGAGGAAGCACTGGAAGTCGTTGGCGGTGAGCAGGGGAGACCCTGTGGAGCCGTCGCAGTTGGCGTAGGTGTCGCCGGCGGCGAACTTGTTGAGGAAGCACTGGAAGTCGTTGGCGGTGAGAAGGGGCGCTCCGGTGGAACCATCGCAGTTGGCGTAGCACGACTGGCCGGAGACGGTCAGGACCGCGGGCTGGCTGGTCGCATCGCCGCAGAGTGTTTCGGCGTAGCAGTCGTAGGTGCCGGCATCGCCGGGCGTGACGGAGGGGATGGTGTAGGTGGTCTGGTTGGCGCCCTGGATGGGCGTGCCGTTCTTCCGCCATGTGATTGTGGGCGTGGGGTTGCCCGAGACCTGGACGGTGAACGAGGCGGGCGAACCGGCGGCGACGGTCTGGCTCTGGGGGTCGGCCGTGAAGTTGGCGCCGGTGAAGACCTGGACCTGGACCGCGGCGCTGTTCACGCTGCCGCAGGCGTTGGTGGCGACACACTGGTAGGTTCCGGCGTTGCTCGCGAGGGCGGAGAAGAGGCTGTAGGTGGAGGTGTTGGCGCCGTTGCCGACCAGGTCCTGGCCGTTGAGGCGCCACTGGTACGTCGGCTCGGGATTGCCGGTGGCGATGAAGGTGAGCGAGACGGGTGAGCCTTCGCAGACTTGCTGGCCCTGCGGGTTCTGGACGATGGTCGGGCAGACCGGGTTGCCGGTGGCGGCGACGTTGAGCGTGTAGAGCTGGCTCTCGGTGGGGCTGCCCGCGGCGGTGACGCGGACGTAGTAGGTTCCCGCGCCGGGCAGGCCGACATTGGAGACGACCTCGGGAGAGCCGGCGGGCTGGGTTTCGGACGAGGCGAGGACCGTGGTGCCGTTGGACGCGAGGACGGCGATGGAGAGGTTGGCCATGGTCAGCGCGTTGGTGGAGGTTCCCGTGTCGCAGGCGGTGGTCTGGGCGCCGGCGAGGTAGGTGGTGCCGACGGGCGTCACGGTGGCGGACACGAGGCAGGAGGCGGAGACCGTAAAGGAGTAGAAGTCGGTCTTGCCGGCGGCGTCGATGGAGAGGATCGAGGCGCCGTTGACGGCGGGCGCCGGCGTGGTGCCGAAGGTGATCGAGCCGGGAATCGTGAGCGAGCCGATCGGCGTGGCGGTCGCTGAGGTGTCGTTGGATTCGTACGGATCGCCGTAGTGCCGCTGCGCGCCGCGGATGTCGTCCTGCTGGGGTCCGTCGTACGCGGTGCTGATGAACGGCTCCATGAGCTTGGACCCG
This sequence comes from Phycisphaeraceae bacterium, assembly GCA_019636625.1. Classification (GTDB taxonomy): domain Bacteria; phylum Planctomycetota; class Phycisphaerae; order Phycisphaerales; family UBA1924; genus JAHBXE01. The sequence continues at coordinate 93,172 of JAHBXE010000015.1, read as the reverse complement.
TTGGCGGGGCAGACGTGCATCATGCCGATGCCGTGCCCGTGCTCGTGCGCGACGACGTTGCGGAGGAAGCGGTTGGAGTTGGACGTGGAAGCCCAGCTCGCGGAGTCGTTGGAGTCCAGGCACATGTCGCCGCCGGAGGGGAACTGGTTCCACGCGAGGACGCCACCGGCGCCATCGATGGGGTGGGCGCCGATGCGGACATCCCCGCGGGCGCCCGCGGCGCCGCCCGTGCCCCAGCCCGCGCCGTCGTCCCAATCATTGCCGCCGACGGTGACGCGGGTGTAGGAGAGCCCGGTGAGCGCTGCCCACCGGTTGAACACGGATGTGAAGCGGCTGACCCAGGTCGCGCGGCCGCCCTGCGAGGCGAAGGCTGCGTCGAGGGTGGCGAACAGGTTGCTGGCCGACTGCGGTTCGCCGGCGCCGCTGGGGATGACCACGCCGTCGGGCATGAAGCTCCAGAGCAGGGCCCGCGGCGTGCCCTGCGCGCCGGACCATCGGGACGTCAACTGGTAATCGGGCGCGCCGCCGAACTGCAACTGGTTCATCTGCGCGACGATCGCCTCAACCCGGCGGACGTACACAGGATCGGTGCCGGGGGCGAAGCACGCGACCACCGGGGCGAGGACCAGTTCGTTGTTCGGATCGTTGGCCGGCTTGAGGATCGGCCGCATCTCGACCTGCGCGGCCAAGGGAGCACACAGCCCGGCGACGGCGACCAGACCAACAACCGTGGAACGCTCACGCTTCATTCCAAATCTCCTGATGCGAAAGAGGGTGAACCGCCGCCGTTTACGCCGCGGATGGAATCCTGACACCAAGCTCTGCTTATTCCAAGACCTGACCAAAGATACCCGGATCTGCCGAACCGGCTACCCCCTATACGCCTCAATTCTTGAATGGATGCCGCGAACGTTGGGGTTGGGTACTTCCCCCCAATTGCCGCCGCTGCGGGAGAAACACGCCATGGCGCACCACAGCCGGACCCTTGCATCGCTCCGGGTTTCGCCCGGAAAGCCCGCGTTGATCGCGGCCCGTGACCCGGGTGGCACGCTTGGATGGGACAAGGAATCCGCCGCGGCGGGCCTGGAGGAGGCGCGAAGTCGGCTTGCCCAGCTTCACCAACTTCTCTGGGCCGAGAACAAGCACGCGGTGCTGGTGGTGCTGCAAGGGATGGACACGTCGGGGAAGGATGGGGTGATCCGGCACGTGATGACGGGGGTGGACCCGCAGGGGTGCAAGGTGACGGCGTTCAAGCGGCCGAGCGAGGAGGAGGCGGACCATGCGTACCTCTGGCGGATTGTCAAGGCGCTCCCGGCCCGGGGCGACATCGGGATCTTCAACCGTTCGCACTACGAGGATGTGCTCATCGCGCGGGTGCGGAGCCTTGTCCCCGAGAAGGAGTGGCGGGCCCGGTACGACCAGATCAACACCTTCGAGAAACTGCTGGTGGACAACGGGACGACGGTGCTGAAGTTCTTCCTGCACATCTCGAAGGAGGAGCAGAAGAAGCGACTGCAAGACCGGCTGGATGATCCGACGAAGAACTGGAAGTTCTCGATGCAGGACCTCGAAGAGCGGAAGCTGTGGGACCGGTACATGGAGGCGTACGAAGAAGCGCTGTCGCGCTGCTCGACGCCTTACGCGCCTTGGTACATCATCCCGTCGGACCGGAAGTGGGTGCGGAACCTGGCGATCTCGCGGATCATCGTGGAGACGATGGAGAGCTTGGGTCTCGAGTGGCCGCGGCCGGCATTTGATCCGAAGTCGGTGGTGATCGAGTAGACCCCTACGGGCACCCGTTGGCGAACGCGTTGAGGAAGCACTGGAAGTCGTTGGCGGTCAGGGTTGGCGTCCCGGTGCTGCGGTCGCAGTTGGCCAGGGGCGATTGCGCGGCGAAGGCATTCAGGAACACCTGGAAGTCGTTGGGCGTCAGTGAACCTGTGTCGTCCATGTCCGGGTAGCACATCACGATCGGCACTTCCCACGCGCCGCGGCCTTGCGTGCCGATGATCAACCGCTGCCTGCCACCGGCTCCCCCCATGCCCCCCACTTCCACGAGGAGGTCGATGATGCAGGCGTTGGGGAGGCCGGCGCCGTACTTCCGCCAGGTCTGGCCCTCGTTGATCGAGCGGTAGAGACCGGCATCGGTGCCCGCGTAGATAACGGGGAGCAGGCCGCGGACATCGACGCCGACGGTGTTGACAGGAATATCGGGGAGGGAGCCCGTCAGGTCCTGCCAGGTCTGGCCGGCGTCGCGCGAACGGCGGATCTTGGGTTCGCCGAAGGCGGCGGTGGCGAGGTACACGGTCTGCGGGTCGGTGGGGTCGACGGCGATTTCGCGCGTCACGCGGGGCCAGCCGGGGGTGGACGCCAGGCGGAGTTGGAAGGTGGCGCCGCCGTCGGTGGAGGCGAGGAAGCGGTGGTCGTTGGTCGCGGCATAGACGAACTGCGGGTTGGATGGGGCGATGGCGAGGGAACGGATCGCCGCGGGCGCGCCGGCGGTGAGGTCGCCCGACAGGGGCGTCCAGGATGTGCCGCCATTGGTGGAGAGGAAGAGTCGCTCGGTGGCGTAGAGCATGCGCTGCGGGTTCTGGGGGTCGATGAGGTAGGGCGGGAGGAAGCAGTTGCGCCCGGAGAGACCGGAACCGGAGTTGTTGAACGTGTTCCCGCCGTCGGTGGATCGGTAGAGGGCGCCGGTGCCCTGGCTCTCGACAAAGACGCGGAGCGGGTTGCTCTGGTCCGCCTGGGTCCATCCGCCGTCGCCGCCGGCGATGCTGGTCCAGTTGAGCGAGGCGGTGGTCCGCCGGTGGGAGCCGTTGTCCTGCGTGCCGCCGAAGACGACCAGGTCGTTCGTCGGGTGCGTGGACAGTCCGGCGTAGAACTGGATGGTGCCCAGACCAGTGTTGAGGTGCGTCCAAGTCGTGCCCAGGTTCGTGGATCGGTGGACGCCACCGTCGTTGCCCGAGAGGAGCCGGCCCGCGGCGTCGAAGGCGATGGCGTGGATGTCCACGTGCGGCGGGGTGACGGTCGAGAAGGAGGCGCCGCCGTTGGTCGAACGCACCTTGTTCAACCCGCCGAACAGCACCGCGTCGGGGTTCGTCGGGCTCACACCAACACACGACAGGTACCACCCGTACGTGGCCTGGATGGAGCCCAGAGCCGTGGTGGTCCAGGTGGCGCCGCCATCGTCGGACCTGTAACCGCCAAGGGTGCTCGCCCCGCCGCCTGTGGCGTCGCTGGGGCGCGTCACCATCGCGTACAGGCGAGAAGGAAGGCTGAGGGCGATGGCGATGCTGATTCGACCGACGTCGGTGGTTGGAAAGCCACCGGCGAGTTTGGTCCACGTGCTCCCGCCATCGGTTGACTTGTACACGCCGTTTTCCGGGGAGCCGAAGATCCGGCCCACCGCCGCGTAGAGGACCTGCGGATTGGATGGGTCCATGGCGAGGTCGGTCGCGTCGAGATTGGGCAGACCGCCCGCGAGTTGGACCCATGTGACGCCGCCATCGCCGGACCGGAACACGCCGACCGGACCGTTGCGGCCCGGGTGGTTCTTGGCCGCGGCCATTTCCGGGAAGCCGCCGGCGCGAGTGACCGAGGCGTAGACGATCTGCGGGCTGGCAGGAATGATGACGATCTTGGAGATGCAACGGCCGGCGAAGGCGTTCTGGCCCAGGTGCGCCCACGTGTCGCCGCCGTCTGTGGACTTGAAGAGGCCGAGGCCGTAGCGGCTGTGGTTTGCGAAGTTGGCCTCGCCGGTGCCGGCGTAGATGATGTTCTCGTTGGAGGGGTCGAGGGCGAGGGCGCCCATCGCGAGCGTGGGCATGTGGTCGGTCAGGGGCTGCCAGGTGGCGCCGCCGTCGGTCGTACGCCAGACCCCGCCATCGGCGCCGGCGGCGAAGTAGCGGTTCGGATCGGTAGGGGAGCACACGATCGCGCTGATGCGGCCGGTGGTCCCGCCGAAGCCGGAAGCGGGGGCGGGGCCGAGTTCGAGGACGGTCTGGGCGGAGAGGGGGAAGGCCGCCGAGAGCAGGAGTGCCGCGCTGAGGCGTGGAGCGAAGGGGCGGAGGGGTTGAGGCCCGGCGAGCCCGGGGGGTGAGCGGTGGATCTGGGTGATCCGATTGGATGGCGCGGGCGACCCGTCGCCGGCGCGCCGGGCTCGTGTCGGGGCGGGCGTGCGGCGCCGGGTCATCGCGCGCCCTCCCTGGCCTCGGGCGCTTCGAAGGTGAGTGTCGCGGTGTAAAGCACCCACGCCGGGTCGCCATCCCTGCGGTTGCTGTTGGCGACCAGATGCCGCATCTCGACCCGCCAGACACCCGCGCGAGAGAGATGAAAGACGCCTACGCCGGCCTGGTTGGCGGTGAACTCCTGCTTCTCGCCGGTGGCGTCGTGCGTGGCGATGAGCTTCGCGCCCGCTGCCTTTCCATCACCCGCGTACACGACGAGCGGAACATCGCTACCGATGCCGACGCCCGTGGGATCGAAGGTCGGGCGCAACTCCGCCTGCTGGCCCGTCTTGCTCGTGACGTTCGGGGACTGGCCCGGCGCGGTCCGGCCGACGCGGATGATGGTCTTGGCGGATTGGATTACCCTGACCGGCTCCCCCGAGCCGGGTCCCTTGGACCGGTCCGGCGGTGCGCCCACGGGCGCGAGGTTTTGGGCGGCTTCGGCGTCGAGTGCCACGGTTCTGGGCTTGAAGTCCACGCCGATGATGGCGGCGCCGGGGCTTGTGCAACGTACCGAGCCCATGGCCCCGCCGCCCTCGGCCCGTGGGGCGCCGTCGAAGTTCTCCTGCTTGCCATCGAACCGCACAAGCGACCAGCCCACCTCCACATCGTCCCACGTGCCGGCCCCTGCTTTCCCTGATTCGCGGAGCAGGAGGGTCACGGCCTCGCCCGGGCGCGGCGCGTGGGTTGAGGGCGAGATGAAGCGTGCGAACTGGGCGTGCGCGGCGGACGAGACGGCCAAGGCCACAACGATTCCGATGACTCTCGCCCGCATTGGCGGCAGCATACCACGGGACCCGCCGGGCTCAACAGATTTCTCCGGCGGGAGGCCCGACGCAACGGGCTTACTTGTACGTCATCCCCAGTTCGTGCATCAGGAATGTGAAGCGGTCGGTGTGGCGCTCGATCTGCTGGGAGAGGCTGGAGCCGATGCCATGCCCGGCGTTGGCGCTGGTTCGGAGGAGGATCGGGTTCTTCGACGCGGTCGCGGCCTGGAGGCGCGCGATCATCTTCCGCGACTGCATCGGGTCGACGCGCGGGTCGTTGGCGCCGGTCATCATCAGGATCGACGGGTACCTGGTCCCATCCTTCACGCGGTGGTAGGGCGAGTAGGCGTACATCGCGTCGAAGTGCTTCTTGTTCTTGACGGTGCCGAACTCGGTCGTGTTGAACTCGCCGTTGCTCGAGAGTTCCACCCGCAGCATGTCGTAGATCCCGACGTGCGACACGCAGGCGCGGAACTTGTCCGGGTGCTGGGTGATCATCGCGCCCATGAGCAGGCCGCCGTTGCTCCCGCCCTCGATCGCGAGTTTCGACGGGTTGGTGTACTTGAGCTCGATGAGGCGGTCCATGCACGCCGCGAAGTCGTCGAAGACGTTCTGCTTGCGCTCGAGGTTGCCCTGGAGATGCCACTCATCGCCGAACTCGCCCCCGCCGCGGATCGTGGCCAGCGCGTACACGCCGCCCTGGTCCAGCCAGAGGCGCAACGGCTCGCGGAACGCGGGGGAGATCACCACGCCGTAGCCGCCGTACCCCCAGAGGAGCGTCGGGTTTGAGCCGTCGAGTTTCGTGCCCTTGCGGCGCAGGATCGTCAGCGGGACCTTCGTCCCGTCCTTGCTGACCGCCGTCTCACGGACGACCTCGCAATCCGAGAAGTCCGCGGGGGACTTCTTGGCCAGCTTGGTCTTGCGCGGCGTTACATCGCTGTAGCTCACGTGGTACCACGCCGGCGCTTCGGTGTAGCTCTCGATCTGCATCAGCGCCTTGCCGTCCTCCAGCAGGGTCATGCCCCCCACGGTTGAAAAGGGTGGCAGGGAGATGAAGCCCTCGACCTGGCCCCGCACGTCGAACATCTGCACTTCCGAGATCCCGCCCCGGTGGCCGAGCACCCAGTGGTACGACGCGCTCCGCTTGAATGAATCGATCACGAAGTCCTGCTCGGGGATGATGTACGTCGCGGCGGCGAGGTCGCCGGTGAGCACGGGCAGGATGCCGATCTGGCCCTTGGGCGCGTTCTGGACGGACAGGAACGTCATGTACGGCCACGACCCTCGGAGGCTGGCGAACTTGACCCGGTCCTTGAACTGCGTGACCTGCTTCCAGGTGCCGCGGTCGAGGCTGATGGCGTCGCTGGGGATGCGGATGTAGTGGGCGTACTCGCCCCCGTCGCCGTTGGCCACCTGGGCGAGGACGTACTTGCCGTCGTCGCTGGTGGACAGTTCGATGAGCGCGATCCTGGGGAAGTCCTTGCCGATCTCGTAGGCGTCGCTCTCTGTCGGGGTGCCGATCAGGTGGTGGTAGACCTGCTGAAAGAAGTCCATGTCGCGGCCATCGCGCTCGCCGGCGCGGGGGTAGCGGGTGTAGTAGAACCCGGCGCCGCCCTCATCCCAAGCGAGGCTGCCGCCGGCGGTGCCGCCGTTGACGCGGGGGATCACATCGTCGAGCTTGGCGCCCGTGGCCGTCTCGTACACGTGGACGTCGCCGCTCTCGCTCCCGCCGGCGGACATCGACACGGCCACCATCGAGCCGTCCGGCGAGGGCACGTACCAGTCGATGGTGGTGCCGCCGCCCGCGTCGATCGCGTTGGGATCAACCAGCACGCGCTCCTTCTGCGGCTCATCGGCGGAGGGCATGACCACGAGCACGGGCTGTTGCATCGGCGGCTGGTGTTTGAGCGCAAAGAGCAGGCCGGGCTTGGCGTACTTGAGGTCGAAGTACTCCGGCGACTCGTCGGCCAACAGCGCCGTGATGCGCGCGCGGATCTTGGCAGCGTCCTTGATCCCGTCCAGGTACTTCCGCGCGTGCGTGTTCTGGGCCTCGCTCCACGACTTGACCTGCGGGTCGTCCCAGTTCTCCAGCCAGCGGTAGTCGTCCACGACTTTCGTGCCGTGGTACTCGTCGGTCACCGGCTTCTTGGCGGTCGCCGGCGGCTGGGCCAGGCCGGCCAACGGGGCGCACATCAGCAAGAAAGACGCGGCAACGGTTCGTGTCAGCATGGTTTGTCCCTGCACAGGTGGGAGAGCAGTCTAGGCCGCCCCTACCCTTTCCCCTCATGTCCGCCCACCGCCTCCCCACCGACACCGACAACGGCCTCCTGCTGATCATCAGCGGGCCCTCCGGCGTGGGAAAGACCACGATCACCCGGGGCGTGGAACGCTCCATCCCCGGGGCGGTTTTCTCCGTCTCCGCCACGACGCGCGCCAAGACGCCCGTCGATGTCGAGGGCGTCGACTACCACTTCGTGTCCGATGAGGAGTTCGAGCGGATGAAGAGCGCGGGCGAGTTCCTGGAGTCCGCCGGCATCTACGGGAAGAAGTACGGCACGCCACGGGGCCCGGTGGATGAGCAACTCCGCCGGGGTCGCCTGGTCATTCTCGAAATCGATGTGCAGGGCGCGGTCCAGGTGAAGGCGAAGATGCCCGAAGCCTTTGGCCTCTACATCCTGCCGCCCAGCGATGAGGAACTGCTCCGTCGACTTCAGGACCGAAAGCGCGAGGATGCCGCCAAGATCCGGCAGCGCTTCAACGCGGCGAAGGAGGAGATCGCCGCGGCGAAGGCGAGCGGGGTCTACGACGTGTTCCTGGTCAACGACAACCTGGAATCCACGATCCGGGAAGCCGTGGGGCGTGTCGCTGACGAGCGGGCGCGCCGGGCGCGCGGGCCCGCGTAAGTCCGGCGCGCGGTCAGGCCGTCACGGGCCTCATCATCGGGAAGAGCATCACATCGCGGATGGTGCGCTGGTTGGTCAGGACCATCGTGAGCCGGTCGATCCCCAGCCCCAGGCCGCCGGCCGGGGGCATCCCCACCTTCAGCGCGCGGATGAAGTCGTCGTCGAACGTCCGGAACGTCTGCTCCTCGTCGTCGATGCCCTTGAGCTGCTCGCGGAACTTCGCCTCCTGCACGTCCGGGTCGTTCAACTCCGTGTAGTGCGGGGCCAGCTCCATGTGCGCGATGAAGAGGTCCGCCCGCTCCGCCACCGCCGGGCTGCCGGGCTTGGGTCGCGTCAGCGGCGAGAGCGCCGCGGGGTACTCCGTGATGAACGTCGGCCTGGCCGGGTCGATCGACTTCTCCGCGACCTCTTCGAACAACTCGTTGACGATCAGGATGTCGTCCATCTTCGGCGCGGCCTCGGCCGACACCACGTGGCGCTTCACGGCCTCGGCCCTCGCCCGGGCGCCGTCGGTCATCGGGAACCCCAGCGCCCGTTCGAAAAGCTCCGCGTACGTCACCCGCGCGAAGGGGGAGCCGTAGTCGATCATCAGGTCGCCGAAGGGAAGGCGGAGGTCGCCTGCCGCGGCGAGGCCGGGCTCGTTTCTCGCCACCATCGCGGCGCACGCGCGGATCACATCCTCCGTGAGCTGCATCACGGTCGCGCAGTCCCCGAAGGCCTCGTAGACCTCCAGCATCGTGAACTCGGGGTTGTGCTGCTTGTCGAGCCCCTCGTTGCGGAAATTGCGGTTGATCTCGTAGACACGGGGCATCCCGCCCACCAGCAGCCGCTTCAGGTACAACTCCGGCGCGATCCGCAGGTACAGGTCGATGTCCAGCGCGTTCATGTGCGTGACGAACGGGCGGGCCGCCGCGCCACCCGCCAGCGTCTGCAGCATGGGCGTCTCGACTTCCTGGAAGCCGCGTGAGTCGAGGATCCGCCGGATCTCCGACACGATCATCGACCGCGTTCGGAACACGCGCATGGTCTCGGGTGTCGCCCACAGGTCCACGTACCGCTGGCGGTAGCGCATCTCCACATCGTGGAGGCCCGCGTGCTTCTCCGGCGGGGGCACGAGGCACTTGGCCGCCGGCGCGAGCGAGCTGGCCCAGACCGTGACTTCGCCCGTGCGCGTCTTGACCAGCGGGCCCGACGCCACCACCACATCCCCCAGGTCCGTCAGCTTGGCCAGTTCAAACCCCGCCGCGGCGCAGTCCTTCTGGCTCACGGCGATCTGCAGGTCGCCCGTGTGGTCCCGCAGGTTCATCCAGACGAGCTTGCCGTTGTCCCGGTGCAGCACCACCCTCCCCGCCACCTTCACCACCGGCCGACGATCAACGAACCCCGGCTCCTTGCCTCGCTCCTTCTGCTCCGCATCCGCGGCGGCGTCGTACCTCGCCGCGGCGTCCACGAGGGAGGCGAGCCCCTTCTCCGATGCGCCGTAGGGGGATGCGCCGAGCCTGGCCGCGGCGTCGCGGTTGGCGCGGCGCTGCAGCTCGAGCTTGTGAAGATCCTGTCCCGCCGCATCGGACGGCGACGCCGGGTTGCCAGATTCGGTGCCCATGAACCCTCGCGGATGGAAAACGCCCGCCGCTCCGGCGGATCGCCACCATCCTATCCGCTACCGTCGCGCCGACACCGTCATGGTCGCCGGTTTCGACTCGCACAGCGGCTTGTTGGGGTTCGAGTCCATCAGCAGATCGTGCAGCGTCACACCGTCGTAGACGGCGATGACCGCCGCCGCGGCCTCGTCCGCCTTCTTGTGCAGGGCGCAGAGCCTGGAGCCGTGGCTCGAGAGGCCTAGGGGACAGCTCTGAATCCGAGAGACCGTGGTGACGGAGTTGATGACATCCAGCAGCTTGATGTCCGCCGCGGGTTTGGCGAGCTTATAGCCCCCGCCGACCCCCCGCCGACCGGTGATCAGCTTCGCCGCGGACAACTGCTGCAAGACCTTGGCGAGGTAGTTCGGGGGCACCTTGGTCTGCTCCGCCAGGGTCGGCGTGGGCACCAGCTCCTCCGGCCGCAACGCCAGGCACGCCATCGCCCGAAGCGCATACTCGGTCGTCTGTGAGAACATCGCGCCCTCCAAGCTTGTTGCCCGCCGACTCTGCCTACACCGTCCGTGGCGCCCCGACCGTTTGCCCGGACACGACCTGCTCCCCTCCCACTCCCACCGCCCCCAAGGCCCGCGGCGATCGTACCAACAATAGCCGCAGCGAGTTCAGCACGACTATGAGGGTCCCCCCCTCGTGGGCCAGCACCGCCAACGGCAGCGGCACATCCCACCCCACCCGCGACCCGACCAGCGTCGCCGCTCCCATCCCCGCGATCACCGACAGGGCCAGGGCCACGTTGAACGCCACGACCCCCCGCGTCCGCCTCGCCAGCCCCACGCCCCACGAGACCGTTCGCAGGTCGTCGTTGAGCGTCACGATATCCGACGATTCCAGCGCCGCATCCGATCCGATCGTCCCGATCCCGATCGACACATCCGCCGCGGCCAGGATCGGCGCATCGTTCACCCCGTCCCCGATGGCGCCCACCCCACCGCGCCCGCCCTCGCCTCGCACCGAGGCCTTGAGCTCTTCCAATATCCTGACCTTGTCGTGCGGGAGCAGTTCCGCCCGCCAGTCTTCGATCCCGATCTGTTCGGCGATGTACGCCGCCGTCGCGGCGTTGTCCCCCGTCAGCATCCGGATCGGCCGCACGCCCATGGCGCCCAGTTCCGCCGCCATTTCCTTGGCGCCGGGCCGGACGGGGTCCGACAGGATCAGCACCGCCGCCTGCCCCTGCTCCTCGCCGGCCGCGCCCCCCTGCCAGGCCACCACCACCCCGATCTGGCCCCGCCCGCGCACGCGCTCGAGCACCTCGCGCACCCGCGCCCGCAGGCACACGGGCACCAGTTCCTCGCAGTGCTCCATCGTCCCCAGGCGGGCGGGCGAGCCATCCACCATGCCTGACAGCCCTCGCCCGGGCACATCTTCCGCCGCCTCCACCACCGCCGGGGGCACGCCGCGCTGGCGCGCCGCTTCCGTGACGGCCTTGGCGATGGGGTGGGTGGAGCCCGCCTCCAGGCCCGCCGCCACGCGGAGCATCTGGTCCCCATCGGACCACGCGACGGCGTGGACCTGCTGCAGGCGCGCCCGTCCCATGGTCAGCGTTCCGGTCTTGTCCACGCACACGGCCCGCATCCGCGCCAGCCGGTCAATCGCCTGCCCGCCTTTGAACAGCAGCCCCGCCCGCGCACCCCGGCTGATCGCCGCCAGTGTCGCCGTCGGCGTCGCGATCACCAGCGCACACGGTGAAGCCACGATGAGCAGCGCGATCGCCGTGTACGCCGCTCGCGAGGCGGGCTCCTTGAACACCAGGAACCAGATCAGGAACACCAGCGTGCTGGCGATCACCACGCCCTTGGCGTACGGCCCGCTCACCCGGTCGATGAACCGCTGCACCGGCTCCCGTCCCTGCTGCGCACTGATGACCAGGTTCAGGACTTTCTGAAGGCTCGACTCCGCCGCAGGCTTGGCCACGACGGCCTCCACCGGGTTCGAGAGGTTCAGGGTTCCCGCGTAGATGTCATCGCCCTCTGCCACGCTCCGAGGGAGGCTCTCCCCCGTCAACGTCGACTGGTCCACCGACGAGCGCCCCTCGACCACCTTCGCATCAACCGCGACCAGCTCTCCCGGGCGAACACGGATTCGCTCCCCCACCGCCAGCTCCGTCGGGCGGCACACCACCCACTCCCCGCCGCGCTGCACCAACGCCTCCTCCGGCATCAGCTTGTGCAACGCCTCCACCGCCCGCATCGTCCGGCGCATCGCCCGGTCTTCCAGCGCGCCCGACAGGTTGAACAGGAACAGCAGCAGGCCCCCATCCTCCGGGTGCCCCAACGCCGCGGCCAGCACCGCCGCCAGAACCATCAAGACGTCAATGTCGAACTTCCGCTCCTTGAGCGCCTCGCCCGCGGCCAACCCCCCGTACACGAGGCCCACTCCCAACCCCAGCCAGACCAACACCTGCCCCACCACCATCACCCCGCGCGGCTCACCAATTCGGATCAGCACGTATCCAATGAGCAGGGCGACGCCGGCCGCGACCGTGGCCCGAAGTTCATCCGGGAGCCACCGCCGCTGGGGTTCAGGATCGGGGTGGGATGGTTCCATGGCGGTCATTGTCGGACGGTTCGTCCAACCCCCTCCAAGGTCCGAAAAGGTCGTCTCTCGCGTGTTTCCGGGGCCTTTGGGCACCCTGAGACTAGGTGAAATTCCCGGAACCTTGCATATTGGTGATTTCCACTCCCCAAGCATGGCTCCGGAGGCAAAGATAGTACGTACAAGAAGCTGCGTTCTGGATCGACTGGTCAGGAGCCTGTTTGATTCAGCTGTCGATTCTCGGGGAGGGTACCCCTTGGTAATGGATGCAAAGGAAAGTCTGGGTATGAACGCCACCAAAGCTGCACCGAGCCATTCGGGCGTGTCGTCGGGTTTCCCCTCTATCCCGCAGGCCGCGTTGTGGGAGCTGCTCGCCCGAGATTCGGGCGCGGGTCTCCTGCTCTGCGATACCGCGGGCCGGATCCACTACATCAACGAGCGTTTCGCCAAGTTCATCAACCAGCCCTCCGCCGAGAGCGTGGTGGGCAAGTCCCTCGCGGACATCTACCCCGAGCCGGCGGCGCACGAGCGGCTCGAGGTTGTCCGGCGTGCGGCGCGTGAGCGTCGGGCGCTGGCCGTCGAGTCCGTGTGGAACGGGGTGGCGTACCAGACCATCCTCCGCCCCCTGGGCACGATGGGCGGCGATCCCGACCTTGTCCTCGGCCTGGCGCGGCACCAGCCCCGGCGCGGCACGGACGACCTGCCCGCGAACGTGGAACGCGTCACGCTCAAGAGCAACAACATGGGCCCGCTGTCGCGCCTGACGGCGCGGGAGCTGGAACTGCTCGCGCTGATCGGCGAGGGCCTCTCGACACAGGACATCGCCAAGCGGATCTCGCGCTCGATCAAGACCGTCGAGGCGCACCGCGCTTCGCTGGGCAAGAAGCTGGGTGTCGCCTCGCGCGTCGCGCTGGCCAAGATCGCCGGCGAGTCGAATCTCAGTTACGACCTGCTTCAGCAGCGCCAGGCGCAGGGCAGCCGGCTGACGCATCGGCAGAGTGACAACAACAACTGAGCTGGAGCAACCGCCGGACCCTGCTCAACGCGAGCACCCCTGCGCGTACTTGTTCAGGAAGCACTGAAAGTCCGCGGCGGTCATCACCGGCGAAACCGCGCTTCCGTCGCAGTTGGCGTAGGGGTCGCGTGCGGCGTACTTGTTCAAGAAGCACATGAAGTCATTGGCGGTCAGCACGCGGTTATTGTCACAGTCGGCGTAGCACTGGCGGTTGCCGGCGCAGCCCACCCACTGGCAGATCCGGCCGACCTGCCCCCCGCCACAGAACGAGAAATCACCGGAAACGAAGAGCGATGGACCCCTGCCATCGTCAGCGACCGCCAAGTGGTCCGGGAATCCACCAACGCCCGCGCCCAACGCGTGCCACTGCTGGCCATCCCACTTGGCTATGTTCCGCGCGGGGATGCCGTTCGGCCCGCCCGCGCAATCGAAGCGGCCCAACACAAACAGCGCGGGGCCGGTGCCATCGTCGAACACAACCATGTCCCGCGCAGAGCCGCCATTGGAGATGGCCTGGTACAACCCGCCTCCCACGCTCGCCCAGGTGGCACCGGTCCAACGAGCGATCCCTTCACGGACCAATGGGGGCTGGGACTCTTCAGGAGTCCATCCAATGTAGAGCGCGGGGCCGTTCCCGTCATCCCATGTAATCATGACACGGGCAGAGCCCGGGACGTTTCCCATGTTGAACCACTGCTGACCATTCCATCGAACGATGTGGCGACCCCGAAATCCTTCAAAATCGGGGAAGTACCCCGCCACGACCAGATTGGGTCCGTGAGCCGTCGGCAACTCCGCCATGCAGTAAACCTCGTTGGGCGATGCCGTGCTGCCCAGACTATCCCAGTCCCTTCCGTTCCATCGCACGACCCGATCCAGACCCGCCGGGTAGTCAAACTTGACCCCATAGAGACCGGCCATTCCGGGCGTCGAAGAGCTGAACATCGGGATCACGCTTCCGGTTTGCGGACCGGGAAATGAAATGTGGAACATCCCGGGCGGTGTCGGCTCCCATGATCCGCTCACGCCCGGCCACCGGAACATCCGCCGATGGCCCAGGCCGTCAACGATCGAAATGGCATACAGCTTTGGACCGGTCCCATCATCCAGAACCCGCAGGTCGATCGTCTCGCCCATCCATCCGGCGGCTGGCGGCTCAAAAATGTGCCCATTCCATCGCCTGGGAGGGTCTGTGTAGGGAGGCGCGCCTACGGCGAAGCCGTCGGTGTAAATCGCCGCGCCATGGCCCGCATCGAAGGCAACCATGGTGCCGTAGCTGGGTCTCCGCTGTATTCCCGTCCAGAAGGGGAGGCACTCTTGAGCGCGGCATACGGACACAAGCAGAAGCACCGCCACGGTTCGGCTCGTTACACGGGGCATAGCCATGGTGTGTCACTCCGGCTCCACGAACCGGAACCGTCGCGTCAGTACGTCGAACCCTGCCGTCGAACCGTTCCACACATCCCCGACCACGATGAAGTTGTGCGCCCACGGATCAAGCGTTTGTATGGATTCTGTGATCAGTTCCAGATGACGGGGAATGTCCCCTCCAGCCGCGCTACCCGAAACGTTGACGGGATCGCCGGAAGACGACTTGGCCTCAGGATCCTCCGGCGAACCGCTTGTAGTCGATCGGAACACAATCGCCCGCCAGTCCTTGGCTGTCGGCACGAAGTAGTTGTTCGCGGAGGGCTCCGCCGGGTACCGATACGGATTCTCTGCCATCGCCCCTGTCTCGTAGTGGTACCGCAGCATCGTCAGGCACCAGCCGCTGTCACTTGACTCGCCTTGCACCCACGTACGGGAAGCCGCGAAGACGATCGGAACGGCCGTTGTGAAACAATCGGGCCGCACGAAGATCGACCGAGACGCCACGGCCCGGTCCGGATAGGTCGTTTCTCCATCGCCGTTGTACGCCCCCGGCGGCGTCGAGTTGGCCAGCCAGTAGTCCGAGAGCACCTGCGCCCGGGCGTTCTCAGCACCCATACCCCCCTAACAACCCCGCCAGAACGCCCCAAACCAGCCCAGTTCTCCGCTTCATTGCAAGCTCCTTGCCCCCTGCCACACAACCTTCGTCACTTCCGGGTTCCCGCGGCCCCAAAGGCGGCCCGCACGTTCGTACCCCTTCAGTGCGTCCGGGTTGCATCCAGCGTACCACAAATCCGCAAGAATTCAAAACAATTTCGCGCGACCGGCCCACGGCCGCACATTGATATGCAACGCGAGTCTTCCCCCCCACCCCCCCACCCTTGAACACCGGGAATGGGAACGCCGCCGCGGAGCGGCGGCTCCACCCACGGATTCACACCCGGCTCCACCACTGGACGCTTAGCGCATCACGGTGTCCATCTGCTTCTTCGCCTCCGGGCTCAGGCCTTCAAGCGGGATGTCCTTGAGCATGCCCTCGATGATCTGGTCGGAGGTGACTTGGTCGGCCTCGGCGTTGAAGTTGGTCAGGATGCGGTGGCGGAGCACGGGGCGGGCGACCTCGCGGATGTGGTCGGGGGTGACGTGGTACGAGCCGGTGAGGATCGCCTTGGCCTTGGCCGCGAGCACGAGGTACTCGCTGGCGCGCGGGCCGGCGCCCCAGGCGACGTAGTCCTGCACGATCTGGGGGCGCTTGAGGCCGCCGTCCATCGGTTCTTTGATGCGCGTGGCGCGGACGAGGCGGAGGGCGTAGCGGATCACGTGGTCGGCCACGGGCGTCTGCCGCACCAGTTCCTGCACGCGGGTGATGTCCGCGTTGGACAGCACGGCCTGCACCTGCACATCGCGCTTGGTCGTCGAGCGGCGGACGATCTCCAGTTCCTCTTCCGCGCCGGGGTACGAAATCTGGATCATGAACATGAAGCGGTCGAGTTGCGCCTCGGGCAGCGGGTACGTTCCTTCCTGCTCGATCGGATTCTGTGTTGCCAGCACGAAGAAGGGCGAGGGGAGGTTGTGCTGCACGCCGCCGATGGTCACGTGCCGCTCCTGCATCGCCTCCAGCAGCGCGGCCTGGGTCTTGGGCGGCGTGCGGTTGATCTCGTCCGCGAGGATCACGTTCGAGAAGATCGGGCCCTTGACAAACCGCAGTTCGCGCGTGCCGGTCGCCTTGTCCTCCTCGATCACTTCCGTGCCCGTGATGTCCGTGGGCATCAGGTCCGGCGTGAACTGGATCCGCGAGAACCCCAGCGACAGCGTCTTGGCGATCGTCGAGATCAGCAGCGTCTTGGCCAAGCCCGGCACGCCCACCACCAGCCCGTGCCCGCGGCAGAGGATGCACATGAGCATCTGCTCCACCACTTCATCCTGCCCGACGATGATCTTGTGAATCTCGGTCTTGAGCCGCTCATAGGCGGAACGGACCTCGGCGACGGCCTGCTCCGCGCCGGCGGAAACGATGGAAGGGGAGGAAGCGGAGAGGGGGTCGGACATGTGCATCCTTTCACAAGCCGAGGATCGTAGCGCGGGACCTGCCTGTGTCCCTAAGCACCCCGAGCGGAGCGCGAGGCCTGCCGGAACAGGCTCGCGAGCAAGACAAGCAGGATCCCATTTCGCACGATGCCGCCCGCGAGGTTTCCCGTCGGTCCCGCCCCGCACCCGCAGCCCAGCTTCGGACCACGCAGGATGACCGCCGCCACCAAGTAGGTTGTGAATGTCACCAATAGTCCAAAGACCATCGAGATGGCGACTGGTCTCACGCGCTGGGATCGGAGGCTCACCGCCAAGGCGAATCCCAAGGCCAGCTCCGCGATGCTTGCCATCGCGACGATCGGCCGGATTGACTCCGGCGGAAGGAGGCCATGCGTGTGCAAGTCCCTCACCGATGGTCCCATGTCGGAAAGCTTGCTTAGAGCCTGTTTCAGAACATGGCTATCGGCCGATAGCCATGTCGGTCGGCACAAGTGCAAGGAGGCACGATCATGGCGGCGGAGCTGCTCCCGGAAGCGTTGTGGGAAGAGATCGAACCATTGTTGCCGCCGCTGTCGCGGGCCGAGACGGGCCGGCCGCCGGTGGACAACCAGAAGGCGTTGCGGGGCATCCTCTTCGTGCTGCGCTTCGGCGTGCCGTGGCAGGCCGTGCCCACCGACGCCTTCGGCGTCAGCGGAAGTTCGTGCTGGCGGCGTTTCAGCGAGTGGACCAAGGCGGGCGTGTGGCCGGAGGTGCATCGGCGGCTGCTCAACCGACTCGGGAAAGAGGGCGGCATCGATCTCCAGCATGTCGTGGTCGATTCGCAGTCGGTGCGCGCCGTCAAAGGGGGAACCACACCGGGCCGAACCCGACGGACCGCGGCAAACAGGGCTGCAAACGCCATGTGCTGACGGAAGCCGACGGCGTGCCGTTGGTCGTGCAGACCACGCCCGCCAATGTCCCCGATCAGGCGCAACTGCCCGCGCTGCTGGAGGCGCGTCCCGCGGTGCAAGGTCCGCGTGGTCGGCCGCGTCGCAATCCCGACGAGATCATCGGCGATCGCGCGTACGGGACCAGAGAGATGATCGCGTTGGTGGAGTCGGAGGGCATCGAGAGCCTGCTCGCCCCGCGTGCCGACGACACCCACGGCAGCGGCCTTGGCGTCCTGCGCTATGTGGTCGAACGGACGCTGGCGTGCTTCAGCCACTTCCGACGCCTCCGACTCTGCTACGAGCGATGGGGCCAACACTTCCAGGCCTTCCACGACCTCGCCGCCGCGATGCTCGTCTGCTCGCGGCTCACATCTCTCTCGCTACCGTTCTGAAACAGTCTCTTAGCCCCATCAGGCCGACGAACAGAGCCGTCGCACATAGCGCGAGGTTCCCGACTGCTCGCGTCCAGTGTGAGCGGCTGTGGTCGTTCACGAGACCCGCCTCCGCCACCACCAGACAAGGGCAGCGACGGCCACGATCCCCGCGCCCAGAGAACCCAGAAGCACGGACCACTGCCCGGCCGCGGACATGGTCCGGGGTAAGCTGACTTTGCCGCGAACGTTGCCCTCGGCATCCCTGACCTCGCCGGTCCGATTGTCCATGACGCGCACCCGGGACAAGTCAAGCCGGAAGAAGCTGTCCGGCGGCGGCGCGATAACCCTTGCGGCCACCAGGCGGTCCACCCTGCTCTCCCGGGGCTGGCCCGTATCGCGATCGCGGACCCAAAGCGTGCGCTGGCGTGGAACCGGAGGGAGTTCGGGCGCAATCAGGGACCAATCCGCAAACGTCCACACTGTCGGGTCGCTTCCGGCAACCGCGTGCCAGCGCTCCAGCTTGATCAGCACTGTCGCACGGTCGGATGTTCGCCCGAGAACGAACGCGCACCTGTGCTCGGGGAACTCCGCGCGAATGACATCTCGTTCAGGTTCTGTGACGGTCCATCCCTGTGATCGCTGTCCAACGTCCAGGAACCAGCGAGCGATGAGGAATGGAGTGGTCTCGCCCACTTCCATGGCGCGAGACCGAAGCTCTCCGTGGCGGGGATCATCCTCAAACCACACCCCGTTGGTATCGCTCAGGCGGACCATTCGCCCCTCGGGGGTCACGACTCGGGTTTCGTTCACCCCGAAGCCTGCGCCTCGCTTGTACATGTCGAGCTGCTCGGGGGCAACCATTCCATCCGTCTCGATGTCCACGAATTCGCGTCTGATATGGATGCAATCGGGCCAGCGACTGGTCGACTTCCAAGACTCGAGCATTCGAAGCCCAAGGGGCCTTCTGTCGGAGTCGAGCGTCTCCATGCGCACTTGCCACTCGACAACCACGCTGTCGGCGCGCGAGAACCCATTGGCCCACTCGCGCACGCTCTGCACGGCGATTGAGTTTGTATTCTGCGCGTGAACCGCGGACGCCGCGAAGAACACACACAATGCGCCGTCGCGGAGCATGCCGGGCACCATCAGTCTTCGCCACCACCGGTGTCACACGAGATGGGGTTGAAGTAGCCACACACCGGACACAACACAGATTGGCTTGCTGTGCCGCCGGTGCAGCAGCCACCTGTCGCCGTTCCGTTGATGTAGATTGTGCCCGGGACGTATTCCACGGTCGGATCGCCACAACCAGCCAGAGGTGATGGAGTATCACCTCCGAGACACGACGGCCCCCCAGGGCACACCGTGTACGATGTGCATGGAAAGCCTGGCGGACCTTCCGTGCGGCAACTTGGTGGGAAGGCGGTCATGAAGTACGGGCACTCGTCATAGCCCAACGCGGTGCGAACAAGGCCGAGTGCCGCGCAGCCGCCGAGAACCGCGACCGCGACGCGCGACAAGTGTGTTTCCCAGTTCATGGATCAACTCCTCACATTCAAGGCCTTCTTTTTGATCAGCCCGCCGAGCATGACGATAATAGAGCATACCGCCCCCCCCCCTCGTCAAGTTGCTCGACGCACCACTTAATTGTATGGGCACTTTGAAGTCACCTCCCGAGCGCTCCGCCCGTGACCTCAAGCGTTCTGCACACGGCCTTACTCTCGTGGAGGTGCTCCTTTCGATTGCGGTCATTGCGATACTCATTGGTTTGGCCCTGCCAAGCATCGCTCGCATGCGGTTGGCCGCCAAGGAGTTGCGCTGTGTCAACAATGTGCGGCAGGTTGGCCAGTTCGTCATGCAGTACACCGCCGACGCAAAGGACATGTTCCCTTCGTGGTACTCCGATCGGCCGCTCAGCCCGAGGCAGTGGGTTGCCTACACCATGCAGGTCTATCGCGGCCTGAGCCACCGGAACTGGCTCGAACACGTTGGATTGCCCGCCAATGCCGCGGTTTGGCATTGCCCTGACAACCAGCGAATCCGGCGTGGGATCGTGGCGTCGGACTTGGATTACCTCTTGAGCTCATCCATATTCGTGGAGCCGTCGTACTTCGATCCCACCCTCACGCCTGACCAATGGCAATCGCGCCGGGGTGCTCGCCTCCAAAGTGCCTCCTCCGTGCTCTGGCCGCAGTCAAAGGTCGGCGTCTTTGAGCACGAAGTGTGGCACGGTTGGCGCGGCCAGTGGTCGGTCGGCGTATCGGTCGAAGGGCTTCTTTACTACAACTCGCATCGACCTGGTTCCGTGTTCTACTTTGATGGACATGCTGGTTTGTTGAGCACTTCAGGAATCAGCCGTGTTGATCGCTATCCCAGGTGGGGTCGGATGCCCTTTGGTACGACCCCGTGGGGCGTCGCTGGTCGCGATGAATGCAGATGATCCGACGGAGCCCATGGCGCGGCCGGGCCGCACGGTTGTTTCGCGTCAAGGTTTAGACTGAACCCGGTGCAACAATCTGTCGGGCGACCCGGTCATTGCCATGTCCGCCCGCAGCGCGCTATTTCACGCGTTGCCCTTCCCCAGCGCCTCCCGCATCAACGTCTG
The DNA here is from genome assembly GCA_019636625.1 of Phycisphaeraceae bacterium. Taxonomy (GTDB): domain Bacteria; phylum Planctomycetota; class Phycisphaerae; order Phycisphaerales; family UBA1924; genus JAHBXE01. The sequence goes on along the minus strand of JAHBXE010000015.1, from coordinate 72,767 downwards.
GAACGTTCCGAGCGCCTCAACCGAGTCCGCCGCGGCTTTCGGGTCGGCCGCTCGACGGGTGTAACTCCCGTCGGGGTTGAGGTCCCAGGCCGCGCGCCGGTCCGCGAGCATGATGTCCACCAGGCGCTGCAGGCGCTGGCGAGCCTCGCGGTCTTTGACGGGCACCGCCGCTTCCACCCGCGTCGAGAGGTTGCGGTACATCCAGTCCGCGCTCGAAATGTACCACGTGCCGTCCGCCGGGTCCTTCGCGCCGTTGCCGAAGTAGAACAGGCGCGAGTGTTCGAGGAACCGCCCGACGATGGAGATGACGTTGATGTTCTCTGACAATCCCGGCACGCCCGGGCGCAGGCAGCAGAACCCGCGCACGATCAGCGTGATCTTCACGCCCGCCTGCGACGCTTCGTAGAGCTTCTCCGTGATCTTCTTGTCTTCCAGGCTGTTCATCTTCGCGATGATCCGCCCCCCGCCCGCCCCCACTCCCTTGCCGGCCTTGGCGAGCTCGATCTCGCGGTCGATGAGCTTTGAGAAGCCATCCCGCATTGAGAAGGGCGCCACCATCAACTGGTCGTACTCGCGCTTCAGCGAGCGGCCGGTCAGAAAGTTGAACAGGTTGACCACATCGTCCGTGATCGCCCGGTCGCACGTGAGCAGGCCCAGGTCTGTGTATAGCTGCGCCGTGGAGGGGTTGTAGTTCCCCGTGCCGACGTGGGCGTAACTCCGCAGCCCCCCGGCCTCGCGCCGCACCACCAGCGAGGTCTTGCAGTGGGTCTTGAGCCCCACCACGCCGTACGCCACGTGCACGCCCGCCTTCTCCAGCATGCGCGCGAAGCGCACGTTCTTGCTCTCGTCAAACCTGGCGCGAAGCTCCACCAGCACCGCCACCTGCTTCCCATCCTCCGCCGCGCGGACCAGCGACGAAATGAATGGCGAGTCCGGGCTCGTGCGGTAGATCGTCTGCTTGATCGCCAGCACGTCCGGGTCCTTCGCGGCCGCGGCGATGAACCGCTCCACCGACGCCTGGAAACTCTCGTACGGGTGGTGCAGCAGGATGTCCCGCTCGCGGATGGCGGCGAAGATGTCCGCATCGTTCTCGATGAGCTCCGGCGAGAGCCGCGGCGGGACGACCGGGTTCCACTTGGCCTCCTTGAGGTGGGGCAGGTCGAGCTCGGCGATGGGGAACAGGTCGGCGTACTCCAGCGGCCCGCCGCGCTCGTACACATCCTCGGGCGTGAGCCGCAGGGCCTGGACCACAAAGTTCAGCACGGCCCGCGGCGGGTTGGGTGCGACCTCGATCCGCACGGCGTGCGCGAAGCGTCGCATCCGCAGTTCGTTCTCCACGGATTGCAGCACATCCTCCCGGTCCTCCTCGATCTCCACGGCGGCGTTGCGCGTCACGCGGAACGCCATGACATCGTGGATCGTCATGCCGGGGAACAGGTCGTCCAGGTTGTTGCGGATGACCTCTTCCAGGGAGATGTAGGTGGCCGTGAACCCCTTGGTGGCCCCGTCGCGGTCGCGCGACCGCACCGGGATCAACCGCGGCAGGACGTCGGGAATCTTGACGCGGGCGAAGTGCCGGTCGCCCGATTCCCCTCCCCATCCGGCGCTGCCGCCGGGCCGGCTCACCATCACGCCGATGTTCTCCGACAGGTTGGAGATGAACGGGAACCGGTGCCCGGGATCAACCGCCAGCGGCGTGAGCACGGGGAAGACGTTGAGGTGGAACCAGCGGTCGATGTCCGCCCGCTGCTCATCGTTCAGGTCCGCGTAGCGCAGCAGCCGAACCCCGTGCTCCGCCAGCGCGGGCAGGATGTCGCTCTCGTAGCAGCGCGACTGCTCCGCGATCAGTTCGTGCACCATCGACCGCACGGCAAACAGCAGCGGCCCGGGCGTGAGCCCGTCGGGCGTTGGCGCCGTCGCCCCCGCCGCCAACTGCTTTTTGATGTACCCGACGCGCTTCATGAAGAACTCGTCGAGATTGGACGCGAAGATGCCCAGGAACTTCACCCGCGCCAGCAGGGGGGTCCGCGGGTCCGTCGCCTGCGCCAGCACGCGCCGGTTGAACTCCAGCCACGACAGGTCGCGGTTCAGGTACCGCTGATCGGGAGCGATCGGGTCCGCGGGGGCGTGTGGCTGGATCGTGCTCATGGTCGGTACGTCGCGGCGCACCCCGGCGCCTCGGTCACGCGAACGCTCGTGATCGCCGCGTGCGGCGAAAGGTCAAGCCCGGCCCCGAGCTCTTCGGCGATGACCCGGGCCACGTTCTCGGCGGAAGGGTTCAGCCCGTCGCGGAAGGGCGCTTCCCCGTTCAGGTCCTTGTTGTGGAACCTCGACACCAGCTCCTTCAGCGCTGACTCAACCGTGTGAAAGTCGCACAGGAGCCCGTCCGAGTCGAGCGTCCGGCCGGCAACGGTCACCGTCACGTGCCAGTTATGCCCGTGCACGGGCTCGCGCATCCCCGCGATCGAGAGGGCGTGCGCCGCCGCGAACTGGGTCTCCACGCTGATCTCGAACATGGATCAAGGGTAGCCGAGGGCGCTCACGAGGACGTCGCGAGGTACGGGTCGGTCAGGGGCGCCACCTCCCGCGTCCGGGTCAGGAACTCCCGGCGCTGCTCGAAGCTCAGATGGCCCATGAGACGGCGCACCGCCGCGCGCTGCTCCTGCCGGGTCGTCGCGGCCTTGACGGCCGGGATCTCGGCCCGCACCTTCGACGCCTGGTCACCGGAGAGCGCCATCGCGTCCACCACGCGGTCGATGTTCTTGGCCGCATCGACCAGCATGCGCTGGAAGGAGGCGATCGGGTCCTTGCACGACAGGTGGTAGAGGAACTTGGTCAGGTTGTTCACGCGCCAGTTGCGGATCGCCTGCTCGTTGCCGGCCAGCTCCGCGGGGACGGGCTCCGCCTGGATCTCGTTCATGCACTGCTGCAGGTAGTCGCTGGTGATCGTCTGGTTCAGGCCGGACTGCTCCTTGGTCAGCTGCTGCTTGACCTCCAGCGTCGCCGTGAGCGGACCCGCCGACATCAACTGGTTCATCATCTGCGACATCTGCGTGATCTGGACCTTGTCCTCCACATCCACCTTGTCCAGCAACCCCTTCTGCCCCGGGGCCGGCTCGAGGCGCTCGATGAAGTCCAGGTTGTCGATCGCGAGTTGATCAACATCCGCGATCCACTCGAGCACCGCCGGGCGGATCCGCGCCAGCGTCGCCGTGTCGATCAGCGGGTTGACGGCGAAGGCCGCGATGTCCACCACGCCTTCCAGCCGCATGACCTTGCCATCCGGTCCCTTCTTGGCCAGCGAGGTAAACGTGGGCTGCGGCGGCGTCGGCGCGATCGACACCGACGTCGGCCCTTCGACCTTCAGCGGCACCCCAGGCTGATCCTGGGCAAGGACAGGAGCGGACAGAGCCAGTGTGGCGAGGAGCAAAGCAGTTTTCATAAGGTGATCCCGGGTCCCATCCATCGGCGATTTCCCACGCCCTCGCGGCGCCTTGCCTCGACGTTCTTCCGTGGGGGTGGCCTCGTTCGGTCGTTATTCCTCCGACCCGCTTCCGCGCTCGGGCGGGGCCTCCCTTAAACGAAACTCAGCGCGTTGGTTATCGGGACCAGATCCCGAACCTTCATCAGCAGGGCCCGCCGCTGGGCGTGCGTGAGCTTCTGGAGGAGCCCCCGCATGGCCGCTCGGCCCTCGTCCCGCCCCTTGGCCGCCTTGACCGATGCCACCTCGGGCTTGACCTTCGCCGCGGCCTCCGGCCCCAGGGCCTCCACGGCACGGTCGATGCACGACACGGCGCGATCGAGGAGCGAGTGGTACATCCCCAGTGCATCCCGGAACGACATGCGGTACTGGTGGCGCGTCGAAAGGGTCATGTCGTGGCCGCTGCCGACGACCTGGCGCAGGAGCGCCATGTCGTAGTTGTACACCTCGCGCTGGAACGACTGCGCCTGCTCGGATGAGAGCACGCGCCGGCCGAGCAGCGCGTTGAGAAGCGTCCCGGACGAGTTGAGCTGGAGGGCGTACTTCGAGGCCCGCTCGAACGACTTGGGGTCCTGCGGGTTGATCGTGTCGAGGTAGCCCGTGGAACCATCCAGGGGCTCGATCTGGATCACGAAGTCCACGTTGTCGATCACCTGCTGCTGCACGTCGAGCAGCCACTCGCGCGCAAATCTGTTCACCCGCTCGGTCGTCTCCTGATCAAGGCCGCCGATCGTCTTGATGGCGCGCAGGTCCACGAACCCGTCCAGCACCTCGACCGTGCCGTCCGCCTGCACCGCCGCCAGTCTCTGGACCGGGGCGGAAGGGGGAGCCAGTTGCGCCTGAACCGAACCGCAGGCCACCAGGACCGCCAGTATGCATGCTCGAATCATGGCCGGAACATAGGCCGCCGCGCCCGCAAAAGTCACCCCGATCCGCGTACGCTCTGACCATGACCACCACCGCCGACCTTGCCCGGGCCATCGCCGATGCCGCGCTTCTCCGTGGTTCGTTCACCCTCCGATCGGGCCGAACGTCTTCCTTCTATCTCGACAAGTACCTCTTCTCGACCCGCCCGGAGGTCCTGCGCGAGTTGGGACGGCTCTTCGCCCAGCGGATTCGTCCCCTGAACCCGGCGCGCCTGGCGGGGGCGGAGTTGGGCGGGATTCCCCTCGTTACCGCCGCGAGCCTTGAAACCGGCCTGCCCTGCATTTTCGTTCGCAACCAGAAGAAAGACTACGGCACGGCCAAGCAGCTTGAGGGCGTGCTCCATCCCGGTGACCGTGTTGTCATCGTTGAGGATGTCGCGACGACCGGGGGCCAGGCCCTCGAAGCGGCCTCCGTTCTCCGGCAGGCCGGGGCCGACGTTCTCGCCATCATCGCCACGATCGACCGCCAGGAAGGCGCCCGCGAGAACGTGGAGAAGGCCGGCATCCGATTCGAGGCCCTCTTCACGAAGGCCGATCTCGGCATCACCGAGTAGCCCGTCGCCCGCCGATGCGCTCGATCACCTTCTCGCGCTGCGCCTTGTTCAGGTACGCCGCCACGCCGAGCACAAGCTGCTTCTGATCCTCTTCCGTGGGGCGCATCCCTGTGCGTTCCAGGAGATCGAGTTTCAGCTCGCGCACCACCCGCTGCTGGTCCTCGCTCAGGTCCAGCCCGGAGAGCAGGTAGTCCACGATCAGCACGCCCGAGGCTGTCTGGCGTTCGACGGACGCCACGATCTCCCGGCCCAGCGAGGCGAACGACTCGCCCAGGTACACCGCCCACGGCGGCGGCGGGTCCTTGGGCTTGAGCGCCCGACCTTCCTCGTGCAGCGCCCGCCAGTAGCGCCGGAGCTCCGCGTTGAACACCCTGGCCTGCTCCGGCGGCAGCTCCTTCCGGATCTCCTCCCGCAGCGAGCGCCCACCGATCGCCTTGCCAAGCTTCCGCACGCTCTCCACGATCAACGCCGCCCGCTCCGACGGTTTCCCCGCCGTCTGAACCGTCTCGAACTGGCTCAGCATCAGCAGGTTCTCGCTCACGAAGCGGTCGATCGCCGCGGCGCGGCGGGCCAGCACACCCTCCACCCGCTCCCGCACCTCCGGCGAGAGCTCCAGCCGCTCGACCACCACCTTCTCAATCGGCGCCCCGGGTCGGAGCACCCGTCCCCGCATGTCCCGCTCCACGATTGCATCGCGCGGGCGCTCCCGGACCGCCGGCCCGCCCAGCGGTGGTTCGGGTTGTCCCATCAGGACCGCGGCAAGCAACGCCAGCATCGCGCCACTCCTCAGATCACCGCGCGCAGCATCCAGACCGCCAACGCCAGCACCACGACCACCACCGTGAGCACCGCCCACAGCGGCAGGCCTGACTCGTGCGTGCCGCGTCCGCCGACCTGACGCCCGCACTTCCAGCATTCGGAAACATCATCCATCAGTTCCGTGCCGCACCCGGCGCACGTCACCGTCACGTTGCTGAAGCGCTCGATGTCCGCCTCGCTCGGGCCCTCGGGGTCGGTATCGGGGTCGACGTAGTCCTCCACCGGACCCGAACGAGCCCTGGCACGCCTCGCAAGCTCCCGAGAGTCTTCTCCCATGCCCCAACTCTATCGCCGCACCACCCCCGCTCCGGGGCCGGCACAAAAGAAAACCGACCGCGACGGATTCATCCAATCGCGGCCGGTAGCGGAGCTTGGGAAGGCCGGGGGTTACCGGCCCTTGGTTCTTGGTGATCAGTCGCGCTGTCTTTCAGCGAGCCTTTCCATCATCTTCTCGAGCTTGGCCATCTGCTCGTTGAGCTTCGCGATCTTCTTGTCGAGTTCGGCCATCTTCTTGTCCATCTGCGCGTTGAGCTCTTCCAGGCGCTTTGCCTCGCCGCCGCCCAGGGGCGCCAGCGGCATGAACCGGAAGTCGCCCTCGGGACCGTTGCCCCACACAAAGGCCCGCTGCTGGCCGGGGGCCGCCCGCATCATCTCTTCGATGCGCTTCTGCCACTCTTCGTTCCCCTGAAACGCATCCCGCCACGCTTCCTTGGGCATCGCCGGGTCGGCCATGTTGAACGCCCCACCACCCAGCCTCTCGGCGTCGAACTTCTGCAGCTCGACGGTCAGTTCCTTCTCCTGCCCGTCGCGCCGGATCTTGAGCTTGACCTTGTCACCGGCTTCCTTGGCGTTCAGCGCTTCCCGGAAGGCCTTCTGCGTCAGGTCGCCCTTGCCGTCGACTTCGATGATCACATCCCCGCCCTTGAGCCCCGCCTTGGCCGCCGGGAGCCCCTCGTACACGTGGTCCACCGCGACCCCGTCCTCCCCCTCGCTCATCGTGATGCCGATCATCACGCGGGGCCTGGCCGCCATCGCGATCGCCCCGGCGTTCGGCTCCCCGCCGATCGCGGTCCAGCCGCGCGGGGCGCTTGGCGCCGCCGGCACGGCGAGCCCGATATCGAACGACTTGAGCACTTCCCCGTTCTTGTCGAGGATCTCGACCTTGTCCTTGCTGCGGCGGACCCGCTCGGCGGGAACCCTCTTCCCGTTCACCTTCGCCGAGACATCCCCGTCGACGATGCTCACCTCGTAGCTCTGGTCGCCTTCCTGGCTGGAAATTTGGATCCTGCTGCTGGAGACCCCCGGCTGCGCGGCGCGCTCCTTTGCCCGCGACAAGGGCCGGTTGAAGTCGTCCTGCTGCGCCGCGGCGGTGCCGGCCAGAAGGCCCAGCGCCGCCGCCCCAACCACCATCTGCTTCGTCATGCGTGCCATACCACGTACTCCTTGCCAATGTTGTCCTGACTCAACACGGGCCCCGCTGCCCCACTCACATCGGCCGACCCGCGGGCCGCAAGTCCACCCGCACCGCCCTCGGCTGCCCCGCCTCATCGGCGCCGCCGAAACGGTACAGGTCCTTCACCAGCGTCCGCTCCATGATCTGCCGAACGTACACAATGTTGTACCCTGTGATGCTCGTCCCGTCCGCGTCCGTCACCGGCTCCGCGCGGATCAGCAGTTTTTCCGGCAACTCGCCGATGACCCTCCCGGTCGTCTGCCCCTGGTCCAGGTACGCCTGCAGCGCCGAGGCCGGCGTGAGGCCCGACACCAAGCCCGCCTCCTGCCCCGTTCCCGAGCCGCCCGTCCGCTGCCCGCCCGCCCACATCAACCCCACGCACGCCGCGGCCAGCCACCCGCCCCACATCCCCACCTGCCGGAACCGGTCCGACATCCGGCGCACCATCTCCGTGTGCACGGGCACATCCACCGCGTTGACGACCGACAGCGCCGAGGCGACCTCCATCGACAGTTCCGCCTGCGCCCGCTGCGCCTCTGCCAGTTCGCGCCACAGGGAAGCGTCCCGCTCCGCCTGGGCGCGGAACGCGGCCCAGTCCGTCGGCGTTGCCTCCCCGTCCACGATCCGGCTGATCAACAACTCCGGGTCTGTCCTGTTCATTGGTTGCTCGTTCATCGCACACCTTCCTGACCTGCGTCCCCCGTGATCGGCTGGCGTTCCTGACTCGCCAGCTCCCTCAGCATTTTCCGCCCACGCGCGATCCTGGTTTCGATCGTCGTCTCCGGCAGCCCCATCAGTTCGCCGATCTGCCGGTAACTCATCCCGCGCACACACTTGAGGATCAGCGGTTCCCGGTAACCGTCGGGCAGCGTCGCCGCCAGGCGTGTCAACCGGCCCGCCTGCTCCCCCTGCGCCACCGCTTCCGCCGCGCCGGACGTCTCCGCCCTTTCCCCGTGCAATCCCGGCTCCACATCCTCCACCCGCGGGCCCATCACCCGCCGCCGCCGCTTGGTCGTCCGGCCCGCCGCCCGGGCCGCATTGATCGCCACCGTCCGCAGCCACGGCTTGAGCGTCGCCTGGTCCCGAAGCTTGCCGATTGTCCGGACAAACGTCATGGCCACATCCTGAAGCAGGTCCTCCAGCTCGGCCTCGCGCGGCTTGTGCGCAAGGATGACGGCGGCGACCCACCGCCTGTTCTCCATCCACACGCGCTGCACCGCGTCCGCATCCCCGCGGACGGCCGCCGCGACGTCAAGCATCAGCGTGCCCGTTTCCGTGCCTTCCACCTGCTGTCTCCGCTGACCATCCATACCAGATGCGCTCCGGGCCCCCATCCGTCATCATTCGGCGGCCCGTCCGAGAAGGTTCACAACCGCCCAAACCCCCTCCCCGACACCCTGTTTTTGACCCCAAGAACCCCTATCCTGACACCCTCCGCCTCGGCAGCCCCCCATGACCCCATCCCCCTCCGACCGAGCACGCCTCTCCGACCCGCGGTCCATGTCGTTCGGGGAACATCTGGAAGACTTGCGCCGCCGCCTTATCTTCGCGCTCGTCGGCGTGGTCCCCATCTTCATCCTCTCCCTCGTCTTTGGTGACTTCCTCCTGCACCTCATCGTCGCCCCGGCGGAGGCGGAGCTCCTCCTCGCCGGCCTGCCGCCCAAGCTCATCTACACCGGGCCGCTCGAACTCCTCGGCGCCTGGCTCCGCGTCGCGGTGGTCGTCACCCTCGTCATCGGCATCCCCTGGATCTTCTACCAGCTCTGGCTCTTCATCGCCCCCGGTCTCTACGAGCACGAGAAGCGCTTTGTCCGCTTTCTCATCCCCCTCTCCGTCGCGCTCTCCATCCTCGGGTTGCTCTTCCTGTACTTCGTCATGCTCCCGGCGATGCTCGCCTTCCTCATCACCTTCGGCTCGAGCGTCAGCCCCGTGACCTCCGACCAGCGCCCCACGCCCCCCGGCCTTGTTCTCCCCACCGTTCCCATCCTCGACTTCGACCCTTCCGATGCCCCCTCCGGCGCGATGTGGTTCAACCGCAAGCAGCAGGAGTTCCGCCTCAACATCGCGCCGCCCGCGCAGCCGGGCGAGGCCCCACACCCCATCGAAATCCGCGGCACGCCCATGACCAAGGCGGCCGGCATCGCCCCCAACTTCCGCGTGAGCGAGTTCGTCGGCCTTGTGTTCACCGCCTCCATCGCCATGGTCCTGGGCTTCCAGACACCCGTAGTTGTGCTTCTCCTCGGGTGGACCGGCATCATGGAGGAGAAGGTCCTCCGCAAGAAACGCAAGTACGCCTTCTTCCTGGCCTTCTGCCTCGGCGCGGTGCTCGCGCCCAGCCCGGACCCCCTGGCCCTGATCCTCATGTCCATCCCCCTCTACATCCTCTTCGAGTTCGGGCTCTTCCTTCTCCGCTTCTTCCCGCCGGGTCGCATCGCCCGGGGCATCAAGGCCAAGGACATCGTCACCAGGCCCGATCGCGAAGGCCCCGACGCCGGCGATGAGTAGCCGCCATGGGCCTCCCCGCGTTCATCTCCCGTCTCTTCCGCCGCGGCACGCCGGCCGCGAGAACACAGCCCGCCGCGCTCCTTCCCCACGATGAGCCCATGATGCGGCGGGCCATCGAACTTGCCCGGCAGGCCGCCTCCCTTCACGAAGTCCCCGTTGGTGCGGTCGTGTACGAAACAGCCTCCGGGCGCGTGCTCGGCGAGGGCTTCAACCGGCGCGAGGTTGACCACGACCCGGCCGCCCACGCCGAACTCATCGCCATTCGCGCCGCGGCCGCGACCATCGGCGATTGGCGCCTGTCCGAATGCACCCTCGTTGTTACCCTCGAGCCCTGCCCCATGTGCGCCGGCCTGATTGTCAACGCCCGGGTCGGCCGGCTGGTCTTCGGCTGCCGCGACCCCAAGGCCGGGGCGACCGGCTCGCTGATGAACCTCACGACCGACCCGCGTTTGAACCACCGCGTCGAGCCCATCGGCGGTGTGCTGGAAGCCGAGTGTTCCGCCCTGCTCAAGGACTTTTTCCGCGCGCTGCGCCGCCAGAAGTAACCGCCGTACACTCGCGCTGTGCCCGAACTGCCCGAGGTTGAAACCCTCCGCCAGAGCTTGGAGCCCCTCCTCCTGGGCCGCACGTTTACCACCGCCACGCTCCACCGGCGCGACATCCTGATCCTCCCCGGCGACCCGCCGGCCGGCTTCTCCCGCTCCCGCTCGATGCGCCGCCCCCAGCCCGCCGCGCCGACGCACCTGCTTGTCGGCGCACGGATCCAGGCGCTCCGTCGGCATGGGAAGCAGATGGCCATCCTGAGCGCCGATGGCCGCTGCTTGATCGTTCAACTCGGCATGACCGGCGGCCTGCTTCTCAACAACGGCGCCCCCGGCGCGCACGTGCACCTCCGCTGGGTTCTCGACGACAACCGCGAGCTGCTGTTTCACGACCCCCGCCGATTCGGTGGCCTCCGCTTCCTTCCCAGTCACTCGGGCCTGAATGCCCACTGGGCCGCGCTCGGACCCGATGCGCTCTCCATCTCCGACGAGGCCCTCGCCGCCAACGCCGGATCATCCACGAGCTGCATCAAGGCGGTCCTCCTTGATCAAACGGTGCTCGCCGGTGTGGGGAACATCTACGCCGATGAGGCGCTGCATCGCGCCGCCATCAATCCCCGACGACCGGGCAACTCCATTCGCGCCCACGAATGGTCTCTCCTCGCCGCGGCCATCAGGTCCATCCTCGCCGCCGCGATTTCCGCCCGAGGCAGCACCCTTCGCGACTACCGGGATGCCTCTGGAGCACCCGGAGAGGCCCAGACGCTGCATCGGGTCTACGGACGCGGAGGACAACCGTGCTTGACGTGCGGGAAAACGCTGAAATCCGCCACCATCGCCCAGCGAACTACGGTCTACTGCCCGGCGTGTCAGCCGATTCGGCCAAAGCAGAAACCCACGAGTTTTCCACAGTCTGGAGGGATGGAACGGATCAGATCTCAGACGAGATCCGGGAAGGTCGCCAAGTAGGCAGATTGGGTCTCTTTCTATCAATTCAAAGAACTGAATTGCAGAGGGTTCTAAGAAGCCCTGTCGGGATGTGCATCAAAGCAGGAATCATCACGCAAACAACTGATACACAACGACTTACGACGGCAGGAAGGCTCCGGACAAGCTGTCGATTGACTGTTGCAAGGTCAGTCGTGCCGACAGTTCGTGCCAACCGCAGGAAGCCGGCATCACGACCGACGGCTCAACCGACAGCGGACTCCGACCGCAACAGTCGAGTTGTCCACAAGTGTTCCCGAAGGATGCCGACAGGCGAACCACACGACTTATCCACAATCGCTCCCCAGCCCAATGGGGAGAAGCCGGCGGCACCTACAACCGCTTGTGCTTATTGATCTGTTCTTGGAGTTTCTTCAGTTGTTCGTCGAAGGTCGGGTCCGTTGATCGCAGTTCCTGCACCTTCTCGATCGCGTGGATGACCGTCGTGTGATCGCGCCCGCCGAAGTAACCGCCGATTTCCTGCAGCGAGTGCCGCGTGTTGTGCTTCATCAGGTACATGCATACCTGGCGAGGCACGGTGATCGAGCGGTGCCGCTTCTTGGATTGGAGGTCGGTGAGCTTGGCGTTGAAGAACTCCGTTACCGCCGAGGTGATGATGTGAAACGTGACCTCGCCGAGATGGCCCCCTTGCGGCTCTCCCACCGCCGCCCGGGCCATGGCCAGGTCGGGGGCCCGCTTCTCCACCCGTGCGAGAAGTTGGAGCGAGGTCAGGGTTCCCTCGATCTCGCGGATGTTGTTCTCCACGCACGTCGCGATGTGCAGCACCGCATCCTCCGGGAGTGCGAGGCCGCGCAGCTTCGCCTTCTGCCGGATGATCGCGGCGCGGGTTTCAAAGTCCGGGGGTTCGAGCTCCGCCACCATGCCCTGCTTGAACCGGCTGATCAGGCGCGCTTCGAGGTCCGGGATGACTTCCGGCGCGGCGTCGGAGGACAGGATGATCTGCTTGCCCGCGACGAACAGGCTGTTGAAGGTGTGAAAGAACTCCTCCTGCGAGCGTTCGCGCTTCGTCAGGAAGTGGATGTCGTCGATGACGAGCACGCCGACCTCGCGGAACTTCTGCCGGAACGCCATCAGCTCGCCCGTCTGCATCGCCGCGAAGTACTGCGTCATGTACTCCTCGCAGGAGACGTAGCTGAGCGTTGTTCCGGGGTGGTTCTGGAGAATTCGCAGGCACGTGGCCTGCAGCAGGTGGGTCTTGCCCAGGCCCACCCGGCCGTAGATGAACAGGGGGTTGTACGACCCCGGCTTTTCCGCGACGCCGAGCGCCGCGGCGTGGGCCAGGCGGTTCCCCGGCCCTTCGACGAAGTTCTCGAACGTGTTGTCGGGGTCGAGGACGAGATCGCTGCGGGTCACCGCGTGCCCGTTTCTTGCCGCGCCGGAAAGGCCCTGGGCGAAGTCCTCTTCATCGCCGTCGCCGACGAATCGGACGGTGACCAGGTGCCCCGTCACGTGCCGCGCCGCATCCTCGAAGGCCTCGGTCCCGTTGCTGCGCAGGTAGTTGCGCTGCAGGGGCTCGCTGACGCGGAGGCGGAGGACGCCGCCGTGAAACCCCAACCAGCCAATCTGGTCAAACCAGTGCCGCCACAGGCCGGGGTGATGGGCCTGCACGTGCGCGAGCATCTGCGCCCACAAGCGGGCGTCCGAATCGGGCATCGGGTCGTCGCCTCTGTCTGAACTCCACCGATCCGCCGCGCCACCACGCGCGGCACCTCCGAGGGCGGGCAAACGTAACCCTCCGCGCGGGGCCTGTCAACCGGCGCGAAGCCGAACAGCGCCGGGGAATCACGCGCTCAGCGCTTGGCGCCCGCCTCTTTGACGGGCTTGACAACCCCCGCGGCGACTTCCTGCTGCTCGTAGCGCTCGCGGTTGAACTTGTTGTCCATCAGGAGGAAGACGTTCTTGGCCTTCTCGGGCCCGATCATCTCCACCAGGCGTTCGCGGGCGTAGCCCAGGTGCGTCCGGCGGGAAATGTGCGTCAGGATCATCGCCTTGCACTCGACCACCCGCAGCCATTCCGCGATGTCGTGCACGTGCATGTGCATCCCGACCTTGGCCCGCTCACGGTGGTCGGGCTCGAAGAACGTGCACTCGCAGATGATGATCTCGGCCTTGCGGACATCGTTGCGCACGAGGTGGGGCCCTGGCAGCGTGTCCCCCATGTACGCGATGAGCGGGATTTCCAGTGTCCGGGTGATTTCCTGGCCCCGGTCCTTGAGTTCCTTGAGCTTCTCCTGCGGCAGGTTCGCGAGCTCCGGCTTGAGCTTGCTCCGTTTCTCCACGATCACGTACCCGAACGAGGGCGAGGTGTGCTCGGTCTCGAAGCCGCGCAGGAAGATGTTGGGCTTGATTTCGGTCTGGTGGTCCGGCTCCAGCGCGATGAGTTCGTAGGGGGTTCGTTGCTGCTCGAGGTCCACGAATCCCGCCATCATCCGCTGCACGGCGCTGGCGATGCGGGCGTCGCACACGATCGTGCCGTTGCCCATGCCCTGGAACCGGCGCTGCGAGCAGTAATACGCGAGGCCGCCGACGTGGTCCATGTGCCCGTGGCTGATCGCGACGTACTTGGCCGACAGCGCCGCCCGCGGGCACTCGCCCATGTCAAAGCAGATGTCCAGCTCCGGGACCTGGATGGACGTGGTTTCGCCCGCGACGGACACGCCGGCGATGCGGTAGGGCGGGATGTAGAGGAAGCCCGGAGAGGAATCGCGGGGCGGCGGCTTCGGGAGCATCGGGGCAAGTCTCCAGAGCGGGCGGTCGGCCCGATCGGAAAGGCGGGCGGGCATCACGCGATGCCTCGGGACTCAGTGTAGCACACGTGCTCCTATCCTCTCCCTCGAAATGTCCACCTCCGCCTCCGCACCCGCCTGCCCATCGTGCCGCCGTTCGATGCAGGATGCGCTCGACGCCGCGCAATGTCCGGCGTGCGGCGAACAGCGGCCGGGTGCGGGGTGGCCCTTACCCGGCGCGCCGCTCCTGAAGCGCCTGGGCCCCACCGCTGTTCTCGGCCTCATGGCCACGTTCCTCCCGCCCCTCGGGTCCATCGCGCTCTTCACCGCCATGGCCACCACCAACATCGGCCCGTGGCTCAAGTCGCACGGCTTCGCCGGTGTCGCGGCGTATGTCGCGGCCTTCGCCCTTGCCGCCGGGTGTGCGCTGCTTCCCACCTACGCGCAGTCCGCCCTCGGCGGGTACGCCTTCGGGCTCGCGATCGGCGCTCCCGCCGCGTTGCTCGGCTTCGCGGGCGGAGCGATCATCGGGTACGAACTCGCCGCGCGTGCCTCGGGTGACCGCGTGATGAAGCTTCTCGACGAAAAGCCCAAGTGGCGTGCCGTGCGCGATGCGCTCATCGGCACCCGCGTGGGCGGAGGGCCGGTGGAGATTACGCCAGGCTTCTGGCGGACCCTTGGGATGGTCGCCCTCCTGCGCGTTCCACCCAACTCCCCTTTCGCCCTGACCAACGTCGTCATGGCGTCGGTCAAGGTTCCGCGCGTTCCATTCATTCTCGGCACGATCATCGGCATGGCCCCGCGGAGCACGCTCGCCGTGGCGATCGGCGCCGGTCTCAAGGAGTTCTCCAAGGACGACCTGAGCAAGGCCGCGCCCGGGTGGGTCGTTGGTGTTGGACTCGGCGTGGCCGTGCTTGTCGTCGTCATCGTCGGGCACCTGGCCAACAAGGCCATTCACAAGGCGGCCAACGGCGCCTCCGACGCGCCAGCGTAGCCGTACGACCACCGAAAACAAGAGCGGCTTCGACGGGGGCATAAACTTGTCCACCGCGGCCACCACCAGCGGAGCCGCGCACCAGGAGCCCAGGGAATGACGCGCATTGCCTTCATGTGTCTCGCCGCGATCGCTGCACCGGTTCTGGCTCAAAGCCAGCCCGCCAAGCCGGAGGGTCAAATGACCTTCGAGGGTGAGATCGTCAAGAACCGTCCCAACGAGGCGATCAAGGCCACGCCGCTCATCCCGCGCGAGGTGCTCTTCGGGAACCCGGAGCGGTCGCGCGTGACGATCAGCCCGGACGGCCAGACCATCTCCTGGCTGGCGCCGAACGAGGGCGTCATGAACATCTGGGTCGCGCCCGTCGCCGACGTCAAGGCCGGCCGATGCATCACCGCCGACAAGCGCCGCGGCATCCGCCAGTACCAGTGGGCGTACAACGGCATGATCCTGTATATGCAGGACGAGGGCGGGGATGAGAACTGGAAGGTGTTCGCCGTCAACCCCCAGGGCGGACCGGCCAAGGACCTGACACCCTTTACGGAGATCAAGGGGCCCGACGGCAAGCCGATCACCATGCCCGACGGCCGCCCGCTCCGGCCGCGCGCCGAAATCGAGCACATCTCCAAGCGCTTCCCTGATGTCATCCTGATCGGCCTGAACAACCGGAACCCGCGCCACCACGACCTCTACCGCTGCAACATCAAGACCGGCGAGCTCACGCTGGTGCAGAAGAACGACGAGTACGACGGCTTCCTCGTGGACGACGACTTCACCATTCGCCTGGCCATGCAGACGCAGCGCGACGGGTCCATGAACCTGCTCAAGGCCGACGGCAAGGGCGGCTTCGCGTTCAGCGAGACCATCCCCCAGGAAGACTCGATGACGACCCGGCCCGCGGGCTTCGACGCGTCCGGCAAGACGCTCTACTGGACCGAGACCCGGGGCCGGAACACGGCGGCGCTCATCGCGGTTGACATGGCCTCCGGCGCGAAGACGGTCCTGGCGGAAGACGCCAAGGCCGACGTCAGCGGATCCATCGCGCATCCCGAGACCGGCAAGGTCCAGGCCGTGTCGTTCAACTACGACCGCGAGCGCTGGGTCTTCGTCGACGACACCATCCGCCCGGATATCGAAGTCCTGCAGAAGACGGCCGAGGGCGATGTCATCGTCTCCGGCCGTTCGCAGAACGACACGCGCTGGACCGTGGCCTTCCGCCCGGACAACGGCCCGATCCGGTACTACGTCTACGACCGGGCGGCGAAGAAGGCGGAGTACCTCTTCTCGAACCAGCCCAAGCTCGAGACGATGCCGCTCTCGCGCATGACGCCGGTGGTCATCACGAGCCGCGACGGGTTGAACCTGGTGAGCTACCTCACGGTTCCCACGCAGTACGACCGGAACAACGACGGCCGGCCCGACGCCGGGCCGATCCCCATGGTCCTCATGGTCCACGGCGGACCGTGGGCCCGTGATGCCTGGGGCTACAACCCCTACCACCAGTGGCTCGCCAACCGCGGCTACGCCGTCCTGAGCGTGAACTACCGCGGGTCCACCGGGTTCGGCAAGAGCTTCATCAACGCCGGGGACGGGCAGTGGGCCGGCAAGATGCACGACGACCTCATCGACGCCGTCAACTGGGCCGTTGATCAGAAGATCGCGAAGAAGGACCGCGTGGGCATCATGGGCGGCAGCTACGGCGGGTACGCCACGCTCGTCGGCCTCACCTTCACGCCGGAGGTCTTCGCGTGCGGCGTCGATATCGTCGGCCCGTCGAGCCTCACCACGCTCCTCGAGAACATCCCGCCGTACTGGTACCCCTTCCTGCCCCAGCTCACCACCCGCGTCGGCGACCACCGCACGCCCGAGGGACGCAAGTTCCTCGACAGCCGGAGCCCGCTCAACTTCGTGGACAGGATCGCCCGCCCGCTGCTCATCGGCCAGGGCGCCAATGACCCCCGCGTCAAGCAGCAGGAGGCCGACCAGATCGTCGCCGCGATGCAGAAGAAGGGCATCCCCGTGACCTACGTGCTCTTCCCCGACGAGGGCCACGGCTTCCAGCGTCCCGAGAACAACAAGAGCTTCAACGCGGTCACCGAGCAGTTCCTCTCGCAGCACCTTGGTGGCGCCTCCGAGCCGATCACCAACGACTTTGACGGCTCATCGATCACCATCCCCGCCGGCGCGGACCTGGTGTACGGGTTGACCGAGGCACTGTCGAGCAAGAAGTAAGCCCTATAGCTGGTCTTTCCGAGTAGGTGGTCTTGGGCCCACAGGGGCCACGTGGTAGTTCGTCCATCAGGGATCTCGACAACCCAGCCAAGGGGTCTGGTTCGCATAGGCCTACCAAGAAGCGCGGCAGCACCCGGGAAACAGCACGGTGGTCGGCCAGACACGAAGCGACGACATCCCGGTCACAAACACCAACAGTGTTAGGATGGCGCTTGGTATGTATCACTTAAGCTTGTGTGTTGCTGTGGGCGAAGGGCTGGCAAACAACCAGTTTTGAGTAAGAGACGCTTGACGCAAGTAGCCGATAGCAGTAGTGTGGCGCTCCAACAGGGGTTATTGAATGTTGTCACTCAGGCTTTGGTTCGCCGCTTCACTGTTGTGCTCATGTGTGTCTTGGGCCAGGGCTCAGAACTGTGATCCGGACAATCATGTTCCTGACCAGAACCCCGGTCCGGGATGTGAATGGTTGTATTGGAGCGCGTTTCTTACGGATCGAGACCACATTACGGAAAGCCTTGACGAACTTCGAAAGGGAGACTGGGAAAAGCTCCCGTTCTGTGCTTGCGGCTGGTACCCACACACCATCCCGTGTCCAGGTTGTCCTCCAATTGTTTCGACAGTTACGCACACAGACACGATCAGTTGGTCCGTGTCTAGCACGCATGGGGTTCAGCACGCACTAGCATTGAAGCTAAAGTTGTTCGCTGAAATTGGATACACCGGCACCTTGACAACTCAGCAGCAAGAAGCCCTAAGCGGATCTCACGTTCGGTCGGTTTCAACCCAGTTCTCGCGCCAGCCGATCATGTGTTTCGATCGCTTTTATAGGCTTGTGTGGAACCATCATCACCGGGCCGGGGAAAGGCGCAGAGAGTGGACCTTTGTCTGGGTCAAGATTTGCGATGAAAGCATCGTGATCGACGATCGGGCCTACACGTATTGTTCGGAAGTGATCGCGTCCGGGAGTGTAACGTGGGACTCCTTCCCGAACTATCAATGGGCACCGCAGCAGCCGCCATGTGGGGGAGTTCCGATTACAGACCCCGATCCATGGGATGGTCAGCGCGAAACCCCCTGCTGTCCGGATGTATGCAATCCGCCGTCGCCTCCACAGACACCGTGTTGCGGCTGTGAAGCCATTCCGTAACCGTGAAGGAGTCTCGTCGAATGAAAAAACTCAGCATCGCGCTGCTTGCCACAGTGCTTTCTGGAGCAGCCTTTGGAGGGCTCCGCATCTCGGGTGCCGCATTTGAAAGCGGGTCGGAGGCGTCCTCGCCACAGCAACCCGTTCACCCAACTCGAGCCCAGCTTCGCGCTCGGCACGAGTCAATAGCGCGCATCGCCACGCTGACGGACCAATCGGATTTCGCGGGTGCCCGTGCTTTGCTCGACTTGATGGTGTCCAATCCGACATTTGATTGGGATCCGATTGAAGCTCGCCGCCTTTCGGGATTCGTTGCTCGCCGCGAGGGGAACACCGCGCTCGCTGAGCAGGAGTTGCGGCAGGCGCTCCACATGCTCAACGGCAATCCCGACGCCGCTCGCCAGTCGCCCCCGCTCCGATCGGTGATTCTCATGGACTTGGCGCAACTCGTGGCGATAGATCGCGGCAACGCCGCGGAAGGCATCGCCCTCTACGACCGAGTGCACCGGGAAGAGAGCGCAGCGTTCCCGCGGGACAAGTGGTTGGCGGCCAAGAACGCGGCGATGTTGAGCGCGCGGCTCGGCCGTTATGCCGAAGGGATTCAGAGGATCGACTCGGTCCTGGCAGCAATGCCTGACAATCAGGTGCCGGTGTCTGAGATCATTTCTCTCCGCGCCACGCAAGCCACGTGGTGCGCCGCCAGCGGCGACCTTCCGGGAGCGCTCCAACGCGCACTCGCCCTGTGGAACGAACATCAGAACCGAGACGACCTCTCAGTACTCGAAACAGGAATCCGAGTCGCCGAGTGGCGTCCGGCGATCGGTGAACTCTGCCAGTTTCGGATATCAACGGCCACTGAAATCCTGGACAGGATCAACGGCCTCCGCGCTGCGCCTTCGCAGAACCCACACGCCCCGACGCTCGCGCAGCTTGCAGAGCTGGAACGGCAAGCTCTTGTCGTCATTGTGAACTCGAGAGGATGCCCCCAAAGGGAAGCCATCGCCATGGCCCGAGCCCGGCTCGGTCTTCGGCCGGAGCCCTGAGCAAGTCGACCCTTCCGGGCAATATGCTCGGGTACCCGTACGCATCGCGTGAGGTTCTTCCTCCCGACAAACCTAAGACCCCGGCCCCGCGCCGGGGTCTTTCACTTCCCGGCCGCACTCTGGACACTTCGCAGCCTCCAATCCCCGCAGCGAATATCCGCACCCCGGGCACTCCCCGCGCCACAGCGCCGCCCGCGCTCGCCGCCGTCTCGCCGCGGCCCAGTACGCCGGAACCCACCCCAGCGACAGGCCGAACAGCAACACGCCCGTCGCAGCCATTACGTTGTGTGCCACGCCGCCCCAGAGCACCCGTGTCGCCGAAAAGTCCTCCCGGCTCACGCGGGCCACGACCGGATCTCGCAGCGACTCCGGGCCGAGCACGGCCTCGAGCGTCGCCCGTCGCACAGCGCGCCTGTCCTCCGCCGTGAACGCGGACCCGCCCGTCAAAACAATGGTGTGTGACTCGTGCAGCCGGGTCACCGCCCAGAAGCCGGAGCGACTCTGCCGCGGCGTGTAGGTCACGATGCAGACCATGGCCGGGTTCTCCGCCAGCAGCCGCGTCGCCTCATCCATGCTCTCGATGTACGGTTGCAGGATGCGGATGCGGGATTCGGCACCATCAGACTCTTTGACCGCCACGACGTCGTAAACCGGTGGTTGAGAAGTGACCCTTGCCCCGCCGCGGAGTTGGTAGACCCACTCCCCCACCGTCGAGCGTCCCCCTTGGGTCCAGTGCCAAGGCAGGCTCGCCGCATCCCACGCCAGCGCCGCGCCGAGGGCCACCGTCGCAACCGGATTCATGATCCATGGCCGGATTCGCCGCCACGCCGACGTTCTGGTGCCGCGCTGACTCATGCCTTCTCACCGACCACCCATGTCCACCCGTTGTCGGACAAATCATGGCCACCCTCCCCGCCCGATTCTCCTGCCACCCCGTATGCTCCCCGCATGAGCCTTTCCCCGGACCAGGTCCGCCGCATCGCCACCCTCGCCCGGCTGGCCATCACGGATGGTCAGGCCGCGGCGTACGGGCCGCAGATTTCGGCCATTCTCGCCCACATGGACACGCTGCGAACACTGAACCTTGACGGGGTCGAGCCGCTCACCCACATCAGCGAGGCCACCAACCGCCTCGACCCCGACCTTCCCGGCCCATCCTTGCCCCCTGCCGCGCTCATCGCCATGGCCCCCGACGCCATGCCACCATTTGTCAAAGTTCCCAAGGTCCTCGGCGATGGGGGTGGCGCGTGAGCGCGGCTCAACACGGCGCGGCCTCGGCAGGAACGGGGGAATGCCTTTGCCGGATTCATCAACTCAATCCAACCCTCAACGCCTTCATTTCCGTTCTCCCCGATCCCTCGCCCGCGACTTCAGGGCCACTCACCGGCTTTACCGTTGCGGTGAAGGACAACCTCTGTTTCGCGGACCACTCGAACACCCCCACGACCGCCGGCTCCCGCATCCTCACCAACTACAAGTCTCCCTTCACCGCCACCGCTGTGCAGCGTCTGATCGATGCCGGTGCCACCATTGTCGGCAAGACCAACCTCGACGAGTTCGCGATGGGTTCCACGGGCGAGAACTCCGCCTTTGGTCCGACGCGAAACCCCTGGGACCTTGATCGCATCCCCGGCGGTTCATCCTCCGGGTCCGCGGGCGCCGTCGCCGCCGGCCTTGTCCGGATCGCGCTCGGCTCCGACACCGGCGGCTCCATCCGCCAGCCAGCGGGGATGTGCGGCATCGTCGGGCTCAAGCCCACGTACGGGCGTGTCTCGCGCTACGGGTTGATCGCGTACGCCAGCAGCCTTGACCAGGTCGGCCCCATGGCCCGCACGGTTGCCGATGCGGCGGCGGCGCTGACCGTCATCAGTGGGCCTGACCCACTCGACTCCACGTGCGCCGATCAGCCCGTGCCCGACTTCACGCGCGATCTTGATCGCCCCGTCGAGCACCTCACCATCGGCGTGCCGCGCCAGGCGCGGAACGAAGCGAACAATCCCGATGTCGCCGTCGCGCTCGAGGCCGCGATCGAGACCTACCGCTCCCTCGGCGCCGCCGTGATCGAGGTGGACCTTCCGCACACGGAGCACGGCATCGCGGCGTACTACATCGTGGCGCTCGCGGAGGCCTCCTCCAACCTCGCCCGCTTCGACGGGGTCCGTTACGGCCGGCGGACCGCCGATCCAAAGGACCTGATGGACTTGTACGCCCGTTCGCGAGCCGAGGGCTTCGGGCCGGAGGTTCAGCGCCGCATCATGCTGGGGACGTACATCCTCTCGGCGGGCTATTACGAGGCGTACTACACCACCGCGCTCAAGGTCCGGCGCTTGATCAAGCGGGATTATGACGCTGCGTTCGGCACGCCCTGCGATGCGATCCTGATGCCTACTTCCCCCCGACCTGCGTTCCGGCTTGGCGAGCGTGTCAACGATCCGTTGGCGATGTACCTGGAGGATGTGTACACGGTGGGGGTGAACCTCGCGGGTTTGCCGGCCATCGCGTTTCCCGCGGGTTTCTCTCGTGTTGGCATGTCCCGGCTGCCCATCGGGATGCAACTCATCGGTCCGGCCTGGCAGGAGGCCCGCCTTCTTCGCGCCGCCCAAATGTTCGAATCGGCGACCCAGTTTCACACGCAGGTTCCCCCTTGTGCGGAATCGGACACGCGGTAGACTGAGGTGGTCGGGACACCCTGGTGGCGCGGCCGTCAACGTCCGCGAGAGGGTGCTTTGACCTTGGAGGGATCTGACATGACGAACCGAGTCGTGCGGTTGCTGTGCGCCTGCGCGGGAGTGGCCGCGGCGGGTCCTGCGCTGGCTGAACCCTTGACCGACCCGGGCCAGTTGAGCGCGGGCAATGTCCTGATCACGTTCGAGGGCCGCCCCACCGGCCCGCTCGGACCGGTTGCCACGATTCAGTGTGTGACCTTCTCCTCGCCCCAGGGCATGAGCATCGTGGACCTCTCTTCGCAGGCCTATACGGGGCCCCTGGTCGGCGGGCGGGGACTGCACCCACTGCCCGGTCCCATCGGCAGCGGCCTGTACATCAACACATCCATCGTGTTCAGCCGCCCGGTTTCGGAGGTGGGACTGGGCTGGTGGGACCCGACGTCCACCGGCAATGTTCTCCGCGTGTACAACAGCAACAATGAACTCCTGGAAGAGGTCTTCGTCCCGCCCCAACCACCCGGCGGCGGCGGGGCGTCCTTCGTCGGCATCCGGCGCCAGACGGCGGAAATCGCCCTGGCCATCTGCTTCCCCGGCGCGGCGAGCGACACGTACGTCATCGACAACATCAGTTTCGGCCCCGCGTGCTACGTCAACTGCGATTGCAGCACGGGCAACCCGACCCTGACCGCCAACGACTTCCAGTGCTTCCTCAATGCCTACGCCTCCGGCGACGCGTACGCCAACTGCGACGGCTCAACCGGGAACCCGCTGCTGACGGCCAACGACTTCCAGTGCTTCCTGAACAAGTACGCGGTGGGGTGCCCATAAGAGTCGAGGCGGCGGCCACGGCGGTACCCACGGTGATCCGTGCAATGCGCTTGCATCCTGGGTGCGAGAGTACCCAGAATCGCATGATTGCCGCCGGGCCGTTGCGGTCGCCGGCGGGCAAGTGCGGCGGGTTATTGAATCCCTCAAGATCGGGGCAGCGAGATCCCCTCGTTTACACGGGTTCGGGTGGGCCCTGATACCGGCTTGATTTCAGCAAGCCGTTTGGTAGGCTGATCCCTCACACTTGGCGAAAGGACCATAGAAACATGGAGCCACAGTTGAGGTGGACAAGGGGATCAGGTCGAGGGACTGCGCAGGACAACTCCGGAATTCGACACGTCTTTCGGTTGTTCTGCCTCGCCGTCGCAGCGATGGCGTTGCTCTGGGGTACACCGCCCGCCCACGCGCAGGTGCCTGAGTGGATCTTGCGTAAGACGCTGATCAGTCGGACCGCTCACCGCATGACCTTTGATTCATCCCGCGGCGTCTGCGTGCTCTTTGGAGGCAACACCAGTGGCGGCTACTTGAGAGACACGTGGGAGTGGAACGGGGCACAGTGGTCGCCGCGCTCTGAAGTGGGCCCCACGGGGAGGGCGGCACATTCCATGTCATTCGACGCCATCCGAGGCGTGACTGTCCTGTTCGGAGGGAGCATTTCCGGACAATCCGCCCCCATTCACTTCGACGACACGTGGGAGTGGGATGGTAACACGTGGACGCAGCGCGTGGTGACCGGGCCCCCGGCCAGGTCGGGCCACGCTACGGTCTACGACACGCATCGCGGCGTCACCCTGCTCTTTGGCGGCTCCGTGGGCGGTAGTCAATCACAAGTCGGGGACATGTGGAAGTGGGACGGCTCCCAGTGGACTCAGATCGCGGGGCCCCATCCTCCCGCAAGATCAGGCCATGCCATGGCTTTTGACTCGAAACGGGGCGTGGCGGTTCTCTTTGGCGGCAGGGGAAACTCCGGCCTGCTTGGGGATACGTGGGAGTGGGACGGAACGGCTTGGGCGCAACGAGCTACGGCCGGCCCACCAGGGGCGGAAGGCACACTGTCGATGGCCTTTGATGCCGCGCGAAACAGGACCGTTCTCTTTTGCCCCGGTCCGGCCAGCTCCGGCCAAACATGGGAGTGGGACGGTTCTTCGTGGACCCTTAGCACGTCCAACGGGCCCCCGCCCCAGTGGGGCAACACCATGGCGTACGACTCCGTGCGCAACCTTTCGGTCCTTCTTGGCATGCGCAGCAACGGGGTCACCTACTTATGGCAGTGGAACGGTACCACCTGGCAGGAGCGGAGGTTGGATGACCCAGCACCGCGCTCTTTCCACGCCATGGCTTACAACCCGATCAACCAAGAGACCATTCTCTTTGGAGGGCACACCACGGCGCCCAACGGCGAAACGTGGACGCGGCAAGACGCTCACTGGACGCTGAGGTCCAGTGTCGGCCCTTCCGCCCGCTGGCGTCACGCGATGGCCTACGACATCGGTCGCGGCAGGGCGGTGATCTTTGGCGGATTGAACAGCAGCCTGGTCACGCTGGGCGATACGTGGGAGTGGAACGGCTCGACATGGACCCAGCGGCAGATCGCGGGGCCGTCGCCCCGAGAGATCCATGCCATGGCCTACGACGCAGGCCGGGGCGTCACCGTTCTCTTTGGAGGATCGAACCCGACCGGCTTTAACGGTGAAACTTGGGAGTACAACGGGACAGCCTGGACCCAGCGCGTGGTCGCCGGCCCGTCTCCACGGTGGGGCCACGCCATGGCGTACGACCTTTCGCGAGGGGTGACCGTGCTCTTCGGCGGCCACTCCGCCAGCGGCAATGCCGGAGATACCTGGGAGTGGAACGGAGCGACCTGGCTCCAGCGAGTGACGGCGGGTCCGTCGCCGAGGAACAGCCACGCGATGTGCTACGACGCTGGTCGCAGCGTAACGGTTCTCTTTGGCGGAAGCACGGGCGGCGGAGAAACCTGGGAGTGGGACGGGACGCTCTGGACACAGCGCCCGATCCTCGGCCCCTCGCCGCGAGTCTCGCACACCATGGTGTACGATGGTGCTCGTGGTTTCGCCGTGCTCTTTGGTGGCCAGGTCGCCACCGGTAACCCGGACAGTCAAACATGGGTCCTCGGTGTGCGGTGCTACCCCAACTGCGACCAATCCACCGGCACTCCGCTTCTCACGGCGAACGACTTCCAGTGCTTTCTGAACAAGTACGCCGTGGGCGATGCCTACGCCAACTGCGACGGCTCAACCGGAAACCCGCTGCTGACGGCCAACGACTTCCAGTGCTTCCTGAACAAGTACGCGGTGGGGTGCCAATGAATCCGGACGTGCCCGGCGCGCGCTGACCCCGTGAGCCGCCCCTTCCCGCGGCCATCGGCGTGCGGCGAACGTGAACCGGGGGCCTCCCCGCGTCCGAGAAAACAGCATCCGGCGCCTCGCGGAGCGCGTTTCAGCCACACCAGCCTTGTGCAACCCGCACAGCCGGCGCGCCTCGGGTTGGATCGCGGCTCGCGTGCTGGGTTTGCCCCGCCGCGAATCGCATGTTGTATCCGGTGCGTCGGTCCCCGCTGGCGCACCGGCCGGGGTTTACCGGTTGTTCACGAGTCCCCTGGTGTGGTCCCGCGTCGGTTGCCTCCCCGGCGCGGGACCTTTGTTTTTCAGGGAACCAGCGAGACGGGGGAAGAGCGAAGCAGCGAGACAGGTGAAGGAACGGGAGCGTTCCGGCCGCGCGGGGGCTGGTGACGGTGGCGGGGGGCACTCTTCCTACCCTTGGCCCATGCGCATTCTGCTTACGAACGATGACGGCATCCGTGCGGCGGGTCTGGCGGCGTTGTACGAGGCCCTCGTCGATGCGCCGGGGCCGGACGGTTCAAACCGCTTCGGCGGGCCGCTGCTCGACCACACCGCGGGTGCCGTTCAGCGCTCCCCGCGCTCCATCGTCGTCCCCATCGCGCCGCTGACCGTTCAGTCCGCCATGAGCCACGGCATCACCTTCCACGATCCGCTCATGGTCCACGAGGACACCGTTCCCCTTTCCCGCGGCGGCACAGTCCCCGGAATCGCCGTTGATGGCCGGCCCGCCGACTGCGTCAAACTCGCCGTGTCGCAACTCTGGCCCGAGCGATTCGGCGAGGGGTCCAAGCCCGACCTGCTCATCTCCGGCATGAACCAGGGCGCCAACTGCGGGATCAACGTGATCTACTCGGGAACGGTCGCCGCGGCGATCGAGGGGGCCTTTCTCGGCGTTCCCTCCATAGCCGTCAGCCTTCACTTGGGCAAGAGCAAGCCCCGCTACGACGTCGCGGCGGCCTTTGCCCGGCGAACGATCGAGCGCCTCATCGCCGGCGGCCTGCCCCAACCCCACGAGTGCCTGAACATCAACATCCCGATCACCGAGGGAGAGGGCCCGATGCCGCCGATCGTGGTGTGCCCGATGAACACCCACGGCCTGGTGGACAAGTACGAGAAGCGAGTGAGCCCGCAGGGCGATGTGTACTACTGGGCCGCGGGACACGGCCTCGACTTCCGGGGCACGATCGAGGGCTCGGATGTGGAGTCGCTGCTGAAGCGGAGCATCACCGTCACGCCGCTGTGGTACGACCTGACGAGCCACGGGGGGCTCGGGAAGTGGCGGGAGCGCCTCACCGAACCGCGACGGTAAAGGAGCGGATTCACCCGGATTTCGGGCGAGACCGAGTCACCCCATGTGGTGGAAAGCCGCGGCGGGTCGAAGGAAGGCGGCTACGCAGGACCGGAGCCCAGCGGAAGCAGAGGCACGCACTCCCCCGTGGTGCCGGTTCCGTTGAAAAAGGCGGCCACACTTTCGCGCGGCCGCCCGGAGGGAGAAAGAGAGAGTTCGTAACGTCCAGCCCGTCTTGCGAGAATCTCGGAATACGGGCCGAACGAATGGGACACGAGAAATGTCGCTGGCTCCGCCAGCCGGCCACAGAAACTTTCGGTCAGGCCAGCATCGTTTCAACACTTTTCAGATGCTGCGGGAGGTCCTGCCGCAACTGGTTGACCTTGTCCGTCGTCAGTTTCAGGAAGTCCAGCACCGGCTCGGCGATGGCCGTGTTGACCAAGTCCAGCCGGAACCCGCCCGCCACCTCGGCCGCCAGGCGGTCCCCGACGTAGACGATGCAGGGCAGTGTCCGCGTCTCAACCGGAAGTTCCATCGGCCGGTGGTGGTAGCCCGTGACGTTCGCGAAGTTGGCCGGGAACTTCCACTTGGCGCACAGCCCGGCGCCGAACTGCTGGTGGTTCACGCCGAACACGGCCTCCTCGGCCTCGATCATGTCCATGGCGGGAACGCCCTGCTTGTCCGCGCCCGTGCGCTGCACCACCTCGATCAACTTGTTCCGGTCCGCCTGCATCTCCACCATGATCCCGATGTCGTGGATCAGGCCCGAGAGAAACGCCTCATCCGACACGGCAAAGCCCAGCCGGTCGCTGAGCATCTTGCAGGTCGCGGCGGTCACGACCGAGTGCATCCACAGCGATTTGGCCGAGAAACTGGGGGTCAACTCGCCCCCGCGGAAGAGCTTGGCGAGCGAGGCGGCGATGGCGATGTTCTTCACGGCGTTCAGGCCGAGCATCACGATGGCGCGGTTGATCGAGCCGATCTGGCCCGGCAGGCCGTAGAACGAGCTGTTCACGACCTTCAGGATCCGCGAGCACAGCGCCGGGTCGTTGGCGATGACCTTGTGCAGGTCCTGGGCCGTGCTCTTGGGGTCCTCGACCAGCGCCACGATCTTGAGCGTGATCTCGGGGAGCGTGGCGATGTGGCTGATCTCGCGGATGGCGTCGGCCACGATCTGTTCACGCTGTGCGGCGGCGGTGCTCATGAAAAGCTCTCCCAGAAGAAGGTCCGAGAGTGGCATCGGTTGATCGGACCTCGCACTTGCGTCCGAGAGCGCGGATTGATGGGTCGGGGCGAGGGCCGGGGACTCTGGAGTCAGGGGAAAGCCGCCGCGGACCGGCGGCTCCACCCAAGGACCGGTGGCTCCACCCGGCAAGGGGCGATTTCACCCTAGTAGGCGCAATGTTTGCGCAGGAGGGCCGGGTCGTGGGGATTTGTCGTGGCCAATCGCTCGGCGACCCGGGGGCCGGTCAGCCCATCCCCGAACGGGTGCGCGAGTTGGGACAGGTCCAAGGCCGACGCCTTCGCCATGGCCCGGGCAATTTGGTCCGGTTGTTCCCCGGATGGAACGACATTCCCCGCCCGCTCTCGGCCCGACTGCCGCGGGCCGATGTCCACCGCCCGCACGCGCAGCGCCGCCCCCTCGATCAGCGCTCCCGACGAGTTGCCCACCAGCACGCCCCCGCCACCGGCCAGCCGCTTCAGAAGCCCGAGGAACACAGAACGCGGCAGGTGCGTCCGCACCACGACGCTTCGCGTGCCCTCCACGGCGCGGATGGCCCGCACGATCCCCTCGCGCCCGGGGTCAAAATTGGGGTGCAGCACCAGCAGGGGCTTCCCGATCGACCTCGCGGCCTCGAGCACCCCCGCCATCACGGCCTCCTCCTGTTCGTCCGTGCGACCCACCGGGTGCATCAGCACGACGACGTGCGGGCGTCCCAGTTTTTCGTACACCCCGTCCTCGAGCGGTTCCACCGATGCAAGCCCGTCAAGCGCAGGAGAGCCAACCACATGGATGTGTTGAGGCCGCTCTCCCATCCGGGCGATTCGCTCCGCCGAGAGCGCCGTCGCCGGGAAGTGCAGGTGCGCCAGTTTCGTGATGGCGTGGCGCATCGCCTCATCCGCCACGCCCTCGGCCCGGTCCCCGCCGTGCAGGTGCGCCACGGCGTACCCGCCGACCGATCCCGCGCTCGCCGCGGCGAAGGCCTCGATCCGGTCCCCCAGCACCACGACCCAGTCCGGCGCCAGGCGCTCGAACGCGCGCCCGAACCGTTCGATCCCGCGCCCGAGGGCCTGCACATCCGCCGCCCGCCCGGTCTGACCGGCGATCTGCATCGGCACGGCGTCGGACACGAAGAACTCCGCCTTCACCTCGCGGTACGTCTCGGCCGGCGCGATCAGGTGCGAGCCCGCGGCGATGACCAGCAGCTCGCCATCGCGGCGCGCCTTGACCGCGTTCATCACCGGCCGCAGCAGCCCGAACTCCGCCCGTGTTCCCGTGACCACCGCCACGCGCCGACGCCCCGGCGCCGTTTCCAACGGCGGACCCGGCCTCACCGATGGTTCATCGTTCCAGCCGTCGCCAATCATGCCGCGACCCCTTCCAGCGCTGAACCCTCCAGCGGCATGTCCGCCTCCACCGCACGCCGCAACCGCCGCCCGATGACCTCCTCAAGGTGGAACGGCTCCAGCCCCGTCCCCGGGCGCTTGATGGTCAGGTCTTCTGGCCGCAGCGCGTGCCCCGCCGGCAGGTCCCGCGCCGCCACCAGCGATTGGCGCGACAACCGGCGTACATCCATCTCGCACGGCAGCACCCGCTTTTCCTCCGGCCCGATCCGCGGATCCGGCGGCAGCGGCACCGATCCCATCCACGCCTTCATCACGCTCTCATCGCGCGCCAGGGTCGCGTACGCGCGGAACTCAGCGGGTTCGAGCGAGGCGGCATGGTCCGGGCCTGCCGCGCGCTTGCTCCAGGTGAAGTGCTTCTCCAGGATCGCCGCCCCGCGCACCGCCGCGACGGCGCCGGTGTCCACGCCCGTCGTGTGGTCGCTGTACCCGACCGGCCCGCGCCACACCCGCGCGATCGCCGCCATCGCCCCGATGCTCGCGTCGGCATCGCGTGTCGGGTAACTGCTCACGCATTGCAGGAACGCGGTCCTCTCTCGCGCCGGGCCGAGCCAGCCCGCGGCCCGCTCGACCTCGTCCATCGTCGCCGCGCCCGTGCTGACGATCAGCGGCTTGCCCGTGCGCACAAGCCGGTCCAGGAGCGGCTTGTGGATGATGTCCGGCGAGGCGGTCTTGAAAGCGTCGAACCCCACCCGCTCCGCCGCCTCCACCAGTTCCACCGAGAAGGGCGTCACGATCGCGTGCATCCCTCGCGCGTGCGACCGGTCCACGATCCGGCCCATGTCGCCGATCGAAAGTTCCAGGCGCCGCAACATTGCGACGGGGTCCCGTTCACCGGCTGCCGCCTGGTACGTCGCCAGGCGCGATGCCCGGCTCATCAGCAGCTCGGCGCGGAACAGTTGAAGTTTGATCGCATCCGCGCCGGCCTCGGCCGCGGCGTCGGTCATTTCCAGCGCCCGCTCCACGGAGCCGTCGTGGTTGACGCCCAGTTCGGCGATGATGTAGACAGGCGCCAACGCGCCCGATGATTCGTCCGCGCCGATCTGTCGCGTCCCGATCCTCATGCGGTCACTGTAGTGTCGCGCAGCATCGCGTCCGCGACGATCGCATCCAGCCGCGTGTCGATGTCGATCACCGGTCCGGGCGAGACGACGCCCCGCCGCACCTTCCCGAAGAACGCGTGCGGCCCGGGGGCCACGCCGGAGACTTCGAGGAACAGCGCCCGGCGCGTCACCACCAGCGCCCCGCCGTCGGGGACAAACGCCGGGGGCAGGTCCTGCCGCCGGAAGATGTTGTGATTGAGCACATCTCCTTCCCAAGGCCGGACTTCGCCCGTCGCCGGATCCAGCCGCGCCGTCCACCAAGGGTGGTGCTTGCCCGCGGGCTGGTACGTCTGCACGGAATCCGCTCCCGGCAGCGCGGCGAGCGCGGCGTCGAGCAGGCCCGCCGGGCGAACCGGGACATTCGCGTACAGGATCGCCACCGCCGCATCGGGGCGTCGGAACTCCGGGTGCTCCGCGCCCAGCGCCTGCACCGCGTGGCGTGCGGCGTCATCCACGCGTGCCGAATCGCTCGCCAGGTCCCCCGGCCGCACGACCGGCGCGACGCCGGGATAGCGGGAACGCACCAGGTCGAGAATGGCCCGGTCATCCGTCGAGACGGCAATGAGCGACGCGCGCTTGGCGGCCAGGGCGTGTTCGATCGTCCAGGCGATGCACGGCGTGCCCGCGATCGGCGCGATGTTCTTTCCCGGCAGCCCTTTGCTGCCCGCGCGGGCGAGGATCAACGCCATGGCCGGGGTGTCGTTCATTCAAAGCCCCGCGTCGAGCCGCGCGACCCGCGACC
The DNA here is from genome assembly GCA_019636625.1 of Phycisphaeraceae bacterium. Taxonomy (GTDB): domain Bacteria; phylum Planctomycetota; class Phycisphaerae; order Phycisphaerales; family UBA1924; genus JAHBXE01. Next base: position 41,728 of record JAHBXE010000015.1, on the reverse strand, counting down.
GGCCCGCGTGCACGAGCGGGCGCGTGGGAGGGAGGGGCAGTGTTCCCGCCGGCTCGATGACCTGGGCGGGACGGTCCGGCCGCGGCTCGTGCCGGCGAAGCCTCGCCCACACCGCGGCCAGCCCGTCGCGTCCCGCATCCCCGACCGTTCGCTCGCCGGAAAAATCGCCCGCTTGCGCCGCGACCGTGCCGTCGCACAGGATGGTCATGCTGCTCTCCGCCATCCGGCGCGCCGCCGGGGTGGGCAGCGGCAACGGCTCAATCCGATCGCCGGGGATCGGCATCGGCAGCGGGTCGATCACCGCCGCGCCCGCGGCGAGCAGCCAATGGTCGTAAAACGCCTCGATCTCCTCGTACACCGCATCGCACCGGGTCAGACGCGGCACGATCCACGGCACGGGGATCCCGGCCTGGCGACGGCTTCTCCGCTCGATCAGCAACTCGAGGTTCTTCCGAACGCGGTCGAACTGGTCGACGCCCATGAGTTTTTGGTAGGTCGCCGCGGAACCCGCCATCAGGTCCACGCTGATCACATCTGCCCCGCAGTGCAGCAGGTCATCCAGGCGGTCCTCATCGCACAGCAGGTCCGTGCGGATATGCACGCCCGCGAGGCCCACCTTCTTCGCGTGCGAGACGATCTTGACCAGGTCCGGGTGAAGCACGGGGTCGCCCGCGCCGTAGAGCGTGAGGGCCGCATCCGGCCGCGCGTGCCCCAGCTCGGAAAGCAACCGCCCCGCCAGCGCCAGCGGCAAGCACGGGCGCTCGATCGTGTCACGCAGGCCCGTCATCCACTGCCCGCGGAGCCCGCTCGTACGGCGACCCGTGCACAGTTCCAGCGTCACATCCCGCGGCGATTCTCCCCGCCCCGCCCAGCTCAGCACGGCTTCGACGATTTCAATGAGGCTTGCGCGTTCCCCTGCCCGCTCAATCGCCGAGCCGATCGCCGCGGCACGGTCCGGCGAGTCCGGGATGAACCGGAAGTTCGCATCGCGGACGCGCGCGTCTGTCGTGATGCACGCGGGCTTGGCGATCGGGTCCGGCGTGGGCATGAGGGGCATGTACCCGAGCACGCCACCGAGAGAGGCGAACACGCCCGCGCTCTCCGCCCGTTCCGCCAGGTCGCGCATCATCCCCCGGTCCAGCAGGCACGCCCCCAGCCCCGGCGGCGCCTGGCAGAATGACACGCGGTACGCGCTGGGTCCCGGGGTCTGCCGCCGGTAGCGGTCCACACATTCATCCACCAGCCCGGGGTCCACCAGGCACCAATCCGCCCCAACCACCACCGCCGCATCAAGCCCGAGACGCTCCATCGCGTCGTTCATCGCGCCGGGCGCCAGCGCTTCATCGAAGACCGTCATCGACGCCAGCCCGCCCCGCCAACATTCGGCGCTCCACAGCCGCGCCCCTCGCACACCCTCCAGCCGGGCCGCCAGCGGTGATCCATCCGTCCGAACCACCTCGCACCGCAGCCCCGGCACCTCCCCCGCCAACTCGCGGATCGCCTCCACGTTCTCCCCGACCAGCACCACACCATCGAGCTGCTTGCACCTCGCCAGTCGGCGAAGTGTCAGCGTCAGCGCGTTCAACCCCCCGGCCACGGACGCCCCAAGAGGCCGCGGCGTGCCCATTCCTCCGCGGTTCATATCCACCGCGATCAGGGCCGCGATCCGCTGGCGAGCGCGGCCCGTGCCGCCGGGAACGGGACCGTCTTCCGGTGTTGCCAAGTCGCGCGTCACCCTCGCCCCTCCGTCCAGCATCCGGATCGTGTCGTCGAGCATTTTCCCGAGTTGGTCCGCCGCGTCCGCGATCCACCCCACGTTCATGATGTCCCGCTCGATCTGCCTCCTCTGCCGCTCCAGCGGCGAGAGCGATTCGTCCAGCCCAATCTTGCGGTCCTCGCGCACGCGCTTGAGTGCGCCCGTCTGGTTCAGGTGCTGCACGAGCGTGAACGCGGGCTGAAGCGCCTCGACCTCCTGCCCCGTTCTCTGCACCTGCTCGATCAACCGGTTCACACGCGATTGGTCCCCGTGGTGCTCGAGCATGTCCGACAGCGCCCGCACGGTCTTCCGCGACATCTCCCCGACCTTCCACACATCCTGCCGAACTCCCCGCACCCGCTCACGGAGCTTCCGAAGGCGCGTGCCCGGGTCCGGGCTCGACGGCGCGGAGGGAACCTGCAGATCGTTGCCCGGCCCGTACCGCTCGATCGCCTCCGCCAGGCGCATCGCCGTCGTAAACGCCTTGGCCACGCCCCCCTCCGTCGCATCGATCGTCGTAAGCCCCTGCTCCGCGTGCGCCCGAAAGTCCCGTTCGAACTGCGCCAGGTACGTCGCCATCTGCTGGTCGGTGTAGATCGGCCGGCCGTGCACATCCTGCCGCTGCACAAGGTTGGGCTCGCTCGGCAGCGTGACTCTCTCCACCGTCCGCTGCGTGTTCACGTGGTACTTGCCGCGCGCGATCCGCTGCCACTCCATCATTTCCAGCGTGTTGAACGCGTTGAGTTCGCCCGACCACACCGTGTGGATCGCCGCCCCGGGCGCGTAGTACTGCCCATCCGTGAACCCCAGGTCCTGCCCGATCAGGATCACCGGGTCGCAGCCCAGTTTCCGCGCCAGGTAGTACGCCATATGCGCCACCGTCGCCCCCGGCGGCAGCGTCGCCTCCGCCGGCGAAGGCACCCCCCCGGGCAGTTCGCGCACAACGCTCCGCCCGTGAAACTCCCGCACCAGCGCTTCACCCAGGAACTCGTCCAGGAACCGGTCCCCCGGCATCCGCAGCGCGCCCGGGAACGCCTCCAGAATGGCCGGGTTCGCCTTCGCCTCCACCACCAGCGTCACCCCCTCCACATCCTTCGGCGTCAGCCCCTCGTAGAAGCGACGGCTGATCTCGTGGTAGTCCAGCGCCGTCACAAAGTGCGGCTTGATCCCCCGCGCCAGGAGCGTCTTGAGCACCGTCTGCACCGCGATGATGACGAAACGATCTCGCACGCCGGGCTTCGACAGCAACTCGATGTTCCGGCGCAGGCTCGGCCCCGCGGACACCACGATCGCCGGCCGCCCCCGCATCGAACCGTGCAGGTCCGTCACGCCCGCGCTCGTCGCGTACCGGTCGATGTTCATCAACTGGTTCCGCAGCGTCACCTCCGCCTGCACCAGCGTGGTCACCACTGTCGTCCGCACCGCCTTGATCACCTCGGTGAAACGCTCGCTGAACCGGTCCGCCGCCGTGCCCAGCCGAACCCGGTCCGCCGGGTGCTGCAGCAGTTTGAAACCCAGCGCGAGCAACCCCTCCACCCCGCGCGCCGCGCTCGAAATCGCCGCCCCATCCTCCGCATCCGTCAGGATGCACACGTTGTGCCCCCGGATCCACGCCGAATGGTCCACCCGCTCCAGCACCGCACGCAGCAACGCCACATCCGGCTCGAACACGAACACCACCCCCGTCCGCTTCATCTTCTGCGCCACCGCCCGGACGTGATACCCCACACCGAAACCAAGCACCGCCACCGCCGCCGCGTCCGTCACATCAATCGTCCCCGCCAGTTTCGCTGCCTCTTCCAGCGGCCTCCGCCGGCTCGCCAGCGCACGCTCCACGACGCCCCGCGGCGTTCCCACCCGCATGGAGGCGCTCGCCACCCCCTCCTCCGACATCGCGAACTCCACACCCTCGCGCGAGGCCGCCCGCCGGATCATTTCCACCACCCGGGGCGAAGAGGCTTGCAACGCCGACAGGTTCCGCTCCAGAATGTCGGCCGATGGTTGGATCATGGCGCAGGCTCCCTCGTCGTCGATTGATCGACCTTGCGCCCTTCAAAACTGGAGAAAGGAACCCCGCGTGCCCAACCTGCTTCCCGCCCCGCTTCCCCTCCTGGCGCAGGGCACCGCCCCCCCGCCTTCCTCACTCCCCTCGCCCCCTTTCTTCTCCCGCTACCTCTTCGAGGAACCCCTCGCGCCCGCCATCGTGCTCCTCATCGCTTCCGTCATCGTCTTTTTCATCTTCAACACACGGGGTGAGGTCAAGAAGGCCATCGGCCTGTCCTCCCTCGGGGCCGTCCTCGCCGTGGCGGTCTTTCTTCTGGCGGAGTTCGTTCAGACCGACCGTGAGAAGATCATCGCCGCGACCACGCCCCTCGTCAGCGCCACCGCCGCCGCCGACACCTCCCGCCTGTCCCCGATGCTTCACGACCAGGTCCGTCTCACCAACGACCTCAACCTCGCCGCCGATGAACTCCCCCACGGTGAAGACTGGGACAAGGCCCGAATCCTCGCCCAGGTCGATTCCTACCTCGGCCGTCGCTGGAAACTCAAGGAAACCGCCATCCTCGAGGTTCAGGGCGTCATCGACCGCCCCGGCCGCGGCCGGACGCAGGTCCGAATCCGGACCACGCCCGAAGTGCTGTCTATCCCCCTCATTTCCTGGTGGCGGATCGACTGGCAGGAAGACCCCGACGGCCGCTGGCGCGTCATCGGCATCCAACCCCTCGACCTCGGCCTCCCCTGGAGCCGGCGTTGATTCAGTCGCTCTTGGGCACCTCCACGAGCGCGGAAGGCTGCATCCGCTGCGTCGTCACCTGCTTGCCCTGCTGGTTCGTCACCTTCACCGCTTCCTTCAGCCCCTGCCCGTTGAACAGGTTGTGCGGGTACCGCTTCCGAAGCATGGTCAGGGTCGGCGACTCGATCCGCGTTTCGATGTTGTAGTCATCCGCGCCGAACAACCCCACTGTCACCATGCTCTTGGTCGGTCCGTGGTAATAGAAAGCCTGCTCCCCCTCCCGCCGGAGCTGCGTCACCGCCAGTTCCGCCGCCTTGCGAAACTCCGCCAGCTCCTTCGCATCCGGGGCCTTGTCCAGCCGCGTGTACACGCCGATCTGCAGCGTGTAGATCACCCATTCCCCGTGCCGCTTCTTGGCCTGGCGCAGGTCATACTCCGGCAGACTCCCCGGGATGTTCGCCGGCGGCGCAATGAACGAGCCCGCGAAAGGCTTGGTCGTCACCCCCGCCACCACCACCTCCGTGTTCCGTACCTTCGCGAGCATGTCCCGCGCCGCCTTCGACGTTCCATCCGCGAACTTCCCGATCGCCACCACCGTCGCCTTCTCCCGCTGTTCCAGGTACGCCTCCTTCAGCCCCCCTTGCGTCCGCACCTTCTCCAGCGCCTGCATCGCCACCGATTCCTGCTCATCGCCCCGGAACCCCTCGATCACGATCGACCAGTACGCCTCCTGCTTCGCCCCTTGTCCCCCCCCACCCCCCGCCCCCCCACCGGGCGTGAACAACTTCTCCCCTTCCTTCTTCAACTCCTCCTTGCTCTTCCCACGCTGCGCCGCCGCCCCATCGCACACCGACAGCACCACCACCGCCGCGGCCAACCAGCAGCCCACTCCCAATCTGTCGCGGCATCCGATCACGCGTGTTCTCCCAAGGTTCCATTCTCCGCCAGCGCACCCCCTGCCGTCCATTCCCACCCACGGAAGAAAGTTGTATGAGTCCGCCCCCGCGTTATACTCCCAAACCATTGTCGCACAAGAGCGTACAACGCTTGTTCGGGTTTTATCAAAGTTTCAAGGCTTTCCGACGGTGCCGACGATAGTCACGTACGCCACGGATGGTGATGCGGTCGGCCGGAGGCCACGACGGGTCGTACTTTGGTGGATCATTCTTTCAACCGGCGTTGGGCTTTTGGTGGAGGCTCGTGAATGTCAGATATCGCAGCAATCGGGGGTTCCGGCGCGGGTCGCCTGGACCCGGTCAACGAGGCCGCGCCCCGTGTGGCCATCGACCGGCCGGCCCCGGGTCGGGTCGAGAGACCCTCGGACCGCGTTGAACTTTCCGACCGGGCGCGCCTGTTGAGCAAGCTTTCGCAGCTCCCGGCCGTCCGTCAGGACCTCATCGATCAGGTCCGTCGCCAGATCGAAGCCGGTGAGTACGACACCCCCGGCCGGCTCGACGCCGCCCTGGACGGCCTTGTCGACGACCTCGACATCACGGCCTGAACGACTCCCGACGGGATCACTTCCCTGAACCATCGCCCCGCGCCTCACCGGTGCGGGGTTTTTCGTTGGCGCCCGGGGCCTTGGGTGCAGGGGGAATCGGCCCCGCGATCGCGTGCGCAGCGCCCGCCACACCCCGCACCACCAGCGTGAACCGCTCCATATCCAGCGTCTCAATCGTGTCCGTCGGCTTGTGGTAGTGCGGGTTCCGGAAGTTCGAGGTGTCTGTCAGCATCACCCCCGGCTTCCCGGTCAGCATGAACGGCGCATGATCCGACCGCAAAAAGTCCGGCGGCGCGACCGGCATGAAGTCCGCCACCACCGTCTTGAGCCCCGGGGCCGCGGCACGCATCTCCGCATCCAGCCGGCGGGCAAACTCCGAGAACTTCTGGATCGTCGCGATCGCGATGAAGTCCCCCACCGTCGGCGGATCGAACACCCCCTCGATCTTCCCGATCGGCGACCGCTGGCTGTTGGGCGCATCGGTGAAGTACCCGAGCATCTCGAGGCTCACCATGCCGATCACCTTCTCATCCTTGGGCAGGTCGCGCTTCACGTACTCCATCGACCCCCGGAGCCCGACCTCTTCCAGGTTGAAAAAGATCATCCGCACCGTCCGCTCCATCGGCACACCCTTGAGCACCCGCGCGATCTCCAGCAGCGCCGCCACCCCCGTCCCGTTGTCGTCCGCCCCCGGCGCCCCCGGCACCGCATCGAAGTGGCACGCCAGGATCAAGACCTCCTTCGGCAACGTCTTCCCCGGAAGCTCAACAACAATATTGTGCCACGTCCGTTCTGCCAGCCCCGCGTTCGTCTCCGGCGCCTGCTGGCTCTCCGGCACCCCCGCCTTCTTCTCCTCATCCGCCTGGTACTTCAGGTTCCAGGTCAAAGGCAGCCGCCGCGGCGTGTAACCCAGGTCCTTCAGCCACAACTCCAGCAACGCCTCCGTCTCGAGCAGCCCTTTCTGATGAGCAACATCCCCCCGCGCCGCCCGCTTCGTCGGCAACCCCCGAATCGAAGCCTCCAGCCGAGCCGTTTCGATCATCGCCGCGGGCGCGGCCCGATCATCGACCGCCCCACCCAAGCACAGCACCCCGCACACAACGGCAAGCAGCATGTTCATGCTGCCATTATTCGCACGCCCCGACCCGCAAGCGGCGACGCCCGCGCACGGCGTGCGGCATCAAGATCACCCACATACGTGGCACCGAGATGTCCTCTGCAATCTCGGTGTTTTGCAAGGTCATCCCAACCTTCCAACTTCCTCATCGTCCAAGATGCTCAACCCCCTTGCGCACCTTGACCCCCGCCCCCATGAGCAACTTGACCCCAAAACCGCCTTGGCGCTGCCAAAAACCACGATTCCCACCCCCTCAAGATGCGCATACCACCTTACACACAAACCTTGAGCATCTTGACCGCCAACCCCCCCCTCCCACTCCCCATTCGCCATTCCCCCCTACTTCATCCTCTCCCACGCGATCAGCGCCGCCCCCAGCACCCCCGCATCATCCAGCAACTTCGTCCCCACCACCTTCACCTGCTTGCACTTGTCCGGGAACACGTTGGCCCGCACCGACTTCTTCACCCGGTCCACCAGCGGCTCTCCAAGCGCCTCGGTCAGCCCGCCCCCCAGCACCACCCGCCCAAGGCTCAGCATCGTCACCATGTTCGCGATCCCGATCCCGATCAGGTCCGCGGCGTGGTCCACCACCTGGATCGTCAGCTCATCGCCCATCTGGTATGCCTTGGCCACCGTCTTGGACTTCACCTCGCTCAGGTCCCCATCCACCATCGACGGGATCACCGACTTGCGGTTGGCCTTGATCAGCCGCACGATCCGGTCCACCACCGCCGACCGCGAGCAGTTGTGCTCCAGCGACCGCGACCCCAGCGGAATGCCCGGAAACAGAATCGTGTGCCCGATCTCGCCCGCCGTCTTGAACGTCCCGTAGTACAGCTCCCCGTTCAGGATCAGCCCCCCGCCGATCCCCGTCCCCAGCCATACCCCCAGCAGGTCCCGCGCGTTCTCCCCCGCGCCCAGCTTGTTCTCCCCGTACACCGCCACGTTCACATCGTTGTCCACGAAAACCGGCTGCTTCACCTTCTCCGACAGCAGCTTCGCCAGCGGCACCTCGTTCCACCGCAGGTTCACCGCCTCCAGCACCACCCCCGTCTCCGGGTCGATCGCCCCCGGCGCGCCGATCCCGACGCCGCACAGCTCGCTCACCTTCATCTTCGCCGCCGCGCACGCCTCCTCGATCCCCTCCGCGATCCGCGTCAGCACGGCGTCGCGCCCCTCATCGGGCTTGGTCTTGCGCTTGGCGCTCCCCACAACTTTCTTGTCCGGGCTCACGACGCCGATCTGCACGTTCGTCCCGCCGAGGTCGATCCCCACCACTGGCTTCACCGAGGGCATACTTGGCTCCATTACACGAGTCGAGTCCGCACCACACGGATATCGGACACTTCCCGCCCGATCTTGTCCGCGACCTCCCCCACATCATCCGCCGCCCCTCCATCCCCCTTCGAAAGCAAGAAAAGCGTGCTCCCGCTTCCACTCATGTACACCTCGCGCCCGGCGGCACGCACCACCGCGTCACGCAGCGGCCCCAGCGCGGGCTGCACCGCCTCCGCCGCCGGGAGCAGGTCGTTGAACAGTTCATCCGAGAACGGCCTCACATCGCGCAGCGCCCGCGCGCCGAGTTGGTCGTACATCTTGTACACCGGCCCCGTGGCGCACCCGAACGCGGGCAGCACCAGCACCACGTCCCTCCCCGCCCAGTCCCGCCCCACGCGCTCGATCCTGTCCCCCATACCCGTCACCAGCGCAGGCGCGGGCGGCGGTTCATCGATAAAGAACGCCACATCGCTCCCCAACGCGCCGGACATCTCCCGCAACTGCTGATCCGTCAGGCGGAGGGACAGGACCTCGCGCAAGCCCATCATCACCGCCGCGGCGTCCGACGACCCGCCCCCCAGGCCCCCGCCGACCGGGATGCGCTTCTCGATGCGGATCGACACGGGCAGCGACCGACCCACCGCCTGCTCCATCAGCCGCAGGGCCCGGAAGCCCAGGTCACGTTCCGCGGGCCAGTCGATCGGGCTCTGGCGCGGAGCATCCGCGGCCCAGGCGACCTCGAAACGCTGGGGGTGGTGCTCGCCCAGCCAGGTAAGCGTGACCGTGTCGTACAGGTCGATGGCGTGCATCCACGAGGCGATCGGGTGCATGGTGCCGCGCTCCGTGGGCACGGGCGGCCCGACGGAGAGGCAGAGGTTGACCTTGGCGTAGGCGCGGCGCGAGAGTTCCACGGGGTGATGGTACAGGCGGGTACGATGCAGCGTCACCCGATGGGAGCCACGCCCATGAACGTCAGCCACCTTGCGCAGGCGATGCAGACCATCGCGCCCCTCGAACTGGCGGCCCCGTGGGACAACGTGGGCCTGCTGCTGGGCTCGGGCGAGCAGCCCCTGCGCGGTCCGGTGCTGCTGACGATCGATCTGACCGAGCGGGTGCTGGGCGAGGCGCTGGCGATGAAAGCCTCGGCGGTGATCGCGTACCACCCGCCGATCTGGGAGCCGCTCAAGCGCATCACGGGCGAAACGCCCCGCGGGCGGATCCTGCTCGGCGCCGCGGCGGCGGGGATGGCGGTGTACTCGCCGCACACGGCGCTGGACGCCGCGCCCGGGGGCATGACCGACTGGCTGGCGGAGGGCCTCTCGGGGGGGACGGAAGGGACGGTCGCGGGGGACAGCCGGGCGATCGAGCCGCACATCGCGCGCGAGGCGACGCAGCAGGTGAAGATCGTGACGTTCGTGCCGGAGCGGAGCCTGGACGCGGTGCGGAGCGCGCTGGCGACGGCGGGCGCGGGGATCATCGGCGACTACCAGGTGTGCTCGTTCTCGACGCTGGGCACGGGCTCATTCCTGGGTGGGGACTCGACCAAGCCGGCGGTCGGCCGGCCGGGGCACCTGGAGCAGGTGCCCGAAATGCGGCTGGAGATGGTGTGCTCGAAGGCGGCGCTGCCGCTGGCGCTCGAGACGCTCTCGCGGTTCCACCCCTACGAGGAGCCGGCGGTGGACGTGTACGAGCTGCTCGGGCGCCCGCAGCGGCACCACGGGCCGGGGCGGCGGATCGTGCTGGACCAACCGGCAACGGTCGCGGAACTGGCCGAGCGGCTCAAGAAGCACCTGAACATCCAGGTCGTGAACGTCGCCATGGCGCACGACCAGGACCGGGCCATAACACATATTGGTGTGTGCCCCGGCTCCGGGGCGTCGCTGGCGGCGGCGGCGCGGGCGGACGGCTGCGATGTGTACATCACGGGGGAGATGCAGCACCACGACGTGATCGCGTCGCTGCACAGCGGGCTGTCCCTGATCCTGGCGGGGCACACCAACACGGAGCGGGGCTACCTGCCGCGCCTGGCCCGCCGCCTGGAGTCGATGCTCTCGGGCGTGTCGTTCAAGGTGAGCGCGGTGGACAAGAGCCCGCGCGTGCCGGTGTAGCGGGATCAGGGGGCGGCGTCGAGCGACACCCGCCCCTCGCCGCGGAACGGGGCGCTGGGCCGCCGGATGCCCGCATCGAAGAGGTCCTGCGCGAGGCGGCCCGGCGCGGTGTAGCCCACGCGCCCGGAGACCGAGACGCCGATCGGGCCCGTGGGGGCCGCGCCCTCCGGGAACGCGAAGACGGCGGGGAAGCGGAACCGCTGCGTGCCCAGGCGGCGGAGCGAGGCTTCGGGGGAGCGCGTGCCGGAGAATGACCAGCCGTTCTCGAGCGTGACGGTGTACGAGACATCGCGCAGCGGGAGCTCGACCTCGTTGCGGTTGTCGGCATCGATGCTGACCATCACGACCATGCCCTCGGCGGTGCGCTCGTGGAGCGCAACCTCCGCAACGCGGAGCGTGGGCGCGCTGTACCCGCAACCGGAGAGCACGAGAACAACCAGGGCGATCAGGGCGCGGGCCATCGGCGAGGAGCGTATCCGCCCCCGGCTTGCGGCACCAGTTTCAGGGGAGCGTAACCCAGCGGTGATCGTCGCCGAGAACCAGGGGGCAGAAGCTGGTGTCAACTTTCAGCATCTGCTCGCTGTAGTCGAGCCAGCGGGCCGAGAGCCAGGTCAGCACGCCGCAGCAGAACAGGGCCGCGGCCTCGGCGGACCAGCGTCGGCGGGCGTAATAGAGGATGCCGACGGCGAGAACAACGGTGGCCAGCTTCCAGGCGATGAGGATGGAGCGCGAGCCGTACTGAATGATGGCGTGGGCGAGGGGATTGGCCTCGGGCATGCCGACGTGGGTGAGGTGTTCGAGCGTCATGTAGAGGTCGCCGAGGCTCATCAGGATGATGGCGGCGAGCAGGACGACCACGCGCCGGGACCGGCACGCGGGGCACGTGAGGGCGCGCCAGATTCCCGCCGATCGGGCTCCAAGTTGCAACGGCATGGCTCTCCCTCCCGCGCTGGTCGAACGGGTGCGTATCGGAAGGAAGGGGCCATGGGGTGACCGCCCCGGGCGGGCCGGGTCCCATAGACTCACTTGCGGTGGGGCTTATGCCGATGACGAGGCCGGGGAAGGTCCGTCTTTGGCGGCGTGGTTACACGGCCGGCGGGAGGCCGGCCGAGGAATGGTGGTGGCCGTGAGGATTGCCTGGCTGGTGGCCCTGTGCTGTGCGGCGCTGACCCGGATCGCGGCGGGGCAGATGGTCAATCCCGTCTACGTGGACGACTCGCCCGTGGCGAGGGAGACGCTGCAGCGCATCGACGAGTTCGAGGCGGCGGGCAACGACGGCGAGGCCGTTCGCGAGCTGCAGCGGCTGCTGGACGACCAGCCCGACCGGCTCGTGGCCGAGCAAGGGCAGCCGAACCTGTTTATCAGCGTCCGCGCGCGGGTCCACGCGAAGCTGCTCGCTTCGCCGCGACTGCTGGAGCGGTACCGCGCCTCGGAGACGGCCCGGGCGCAGCGGGAGCTGGAGGCGGGGCAGATCGATCGCGTGGAGCGGTCGCGGTTCCTGACGCGCCCCGGCTTCGAGGCGGCGCTGCGGATGGCGCAGATGCGCCTGGAAGCGGCGGAGTTCGAGGCGGCGCGTATGACGCTCGAGCCGCTGGCAACACATCCCGATCGCGCCGCGCCGGACCAGCCCTTCCGCGAGGCGGCGCTGGCGATGGGCCGGGTGGCGGCCTACCTGGACGACGCGCGGGTGTGGGCGCTGGCCGAACAGTGGGCGGCGCAGGCGGGGACGGCCGCTCCGGCGCGGAAGCGCGTCGAGCCCCCGGCCTCGTTGCGTCTGCCCCGGTCGGACTTTGTGTCGCCCGGCCCGGCGCTGGAGTATGCGGATGTCCCGCCCCGGCCCCTGTGGAGTTCGCCGATCGATCTGTCGGCCCCCGCGCGCGAGCCGGTCGTGGAGCCGGTCGACGAGAGCACGTACGGGCTGTTCGTTCTGCCGACGGTGTACGGCGATTGCGTGTACATCAACGACGGGACGACGATCACATCCCGCGATCGGTTCACGCTGCAGCCCCGGTGGACGGTTCGCGCGGCGGAGGAGCCGGGACGCCGGGCCAACCCGAACCGGTTCACGCAGCGCTCCGAGGACACGTGCACCGTGACGGTGCGGGGCCGGACGCTCGTGACAACAACCGGGCTGGTTCAGAACGGCATGCGGGCCGATGGCGGGCGGACGTACGCCATCGACACCGCGACGGGCGCGGTGCTGTGGTCGTTTGTCGTGTCGGATCTGGACCCCTCGCTCGACGGCGCTGCCGTCCGGGGGCCGGCCCTGATCGAGGGATCGACGATCGTGCTCATGGCGCGCAAGGGCGGGCCGCAGCGCCGGATGGTGGGGCTGTACCTCGTCGGCGTGTCGCTCGAAGATGGGTCGCTGCGGTGGGTGCGCTCGGTGGCCAGCGCGGGCTCGATCTTCCGGGGCGTCGAGACTCGGATGGAGCACGCGGCCACGCTGGACCGGGGCGTGGTGTACTGCTCGGACCGCCTGGGCGTTGTCGCCGCGGTGGAGGCCGCGACGGGGCGGCCGGTGTGGATCCGGCGCGCGCCCGTGCTGGCGCCGGGGAACATGGCCTACGGCATGATGCCCGAGCCGGCCCGGCCGTGGCAGTGGGACTCCCCCCTGGTCCGCGACGACGCGGTGTTCACCGTGGCGCCGGACCGGCAGGCGCTGCTCGTGCTCGACCGCCTGACCGGGGCGATCCGCGGCCAGCGCCCGGCGGAAGAACTGGGCTCGCCGATGTACCTTCTGCCCGTCGGGGAGCGGCTGGCGGCGGTGGGCGGGAACTCCATCAACTTTGTGTCACTTGACAACCCGATCGAAGGGGAAGTCGGCACGACACGGACCTTTGCGCAGCCCGGTATCCGGGGGCGCGTGATGGTGGCGGGATCGAGGCTGCTCGTGCCCCGGGCCGACGGGCTGGCGGTGATCGACCCGGCACGGCCGCGCCGCGATGAGGCGGTGGTCCGGCTGGAGCGGCTGGGGAACGTGCTCCCGCTGGCCAACCAGTTGATCGTGGCGGACGCCGGGAGTGTGCACAGTTTCGTGACATGGACCGTGGCGCAGCGGATCCTGGAAGACAGGATGAACGCCAGCCCGCAGGACCCGGACCCGGCCATCACCTTCGCGGAGCTGGCGTACCGGTCGCGCCACCCGGCGCAGATACTCCCGGCGCTGGACCGGGCGATCACGTCGATCGATGCAACCCCGGCGTCGGACAAGAGCCGGTCGGCCAGGGCCCGGATGTTCGATGTCATCCGCGAGATGGTGGAGGCGAGTCAGAACGCGTGGGCGGCGGCCGCCCCCGCGCCGGCCCGCACGCCCGGACCACGGGGCGGCCCCGCGCCCCGTCCCGAGGAGCGTCCCGCCGTGGACTCGCCCGTGCTTGAAGCGACGCTTTTGGCGCCCATTGTCGATCGGTGGGGCCGGATCGCGGAAACTCCGGAAGAGCGGTCGATGCATCTGCTGGCGCTGGGGAAGCTCAACGAAGTGCAATCGCGTCCCGCGCTGGCGGCGGAGGCGTACCAGCGGGTCCTGGGTGATCCCGTGCTGGCCGGCGCGCCGTGGCGGCGGGGCGGGGTGTCCGTGCGGGCAGAGACGGAGGCGGCGCGCCGTACCCGGCAGCTGGTGCTCGATCACGGGCCCGCCGTGTACGCCGCGTTCGAGGCGCAGGCCGCGCACGAGTTTGGTGCCCTGGGGCCCGGCGCCACCGCGGAGGATGCCGAGCGCCTGGCACGGAAGTTCCCGGCCGCGGCGGTGGCGGCGTCGATCTGGGTCCGCAGCGCGGAGCTCCACGAGAACGAGGGCCGACCGCTCGCGGCCGTCGCGGCCCTGCGGGAGGGCTTGTTCGCGGCGGAGGCCTCGCGCAGCGCGGGTGTCAATGTCGGCCCCGCGGTCATCGGTGAGCTGGGCGGGCGACTGGCGCGACGGCTGCAATCGATGGACCAGGTGTTCGCCGCGGCCCAGTTGGTGGCCCGGTTCCAGCAGCAGTTCCCCGGCGTGTCACTCACGGACCGGGGCGACACCGTGGACACACGCTCGTTGGCGGCGGTGCTGGCCGAGCGCTTGGCGGGGCTTCGGCGTCTGCCCCGGGTGGGGAGCACGATCCACCCGGTGTCGCAGTCCCTGCCGGGATGGGTGATCATGCAGCCGCGGAGCAAGGAGCAGGCGGGCCGAGCGTGCGAGCACGTGGTGCTGGTGCATCCGGGGGAGAGCCGGGTCGCGCTGTGGGGCTCGTCGGGCGGGGCGCCATCGGCGGGCAAGGACCCCTCGCCGTTGCAGGAGATATGGTCGCGCGCGTACACGGGCTCGCCGCCGGTGCTGTACCGGACGGACCCGGATTCCGTGTGGTTCATCTGGGACCGGCCGAACCAGGGCGTGTGCGTGGAACGGGTGGAAGCGGTCTCGGGGCAGACGCGCTGGATCACGGACCCGTTCCGCACGCTCTTCGGCAAGGACGATGAGCTGGTCGCACGCGTGCAGATGACGCGGAACCTGATCGAGACGCCGCTGGATGGGGCGGTGAAACTCACCGATGTGGCCGTCACGATGGACGAGCAGGTGCTCGCGCTGGTGGAGAGAAGCGGGCGGGTCGCGTGCATCGATCCCGCGACCGGCAAGCTGCTCTGGGCCGGCTCGACACCCGTCCAGCAGGTGCACGATGCGGATGTGGGCGGCGGCTCGCTGGTCGTCGGGGGGCAGTCGGACCAGCCCGCAGGGCCGGGCGTGCTCGGGGCCGGCACGATCAACCTGGTCGCCGTGCTCGATGCACGCTCCGGGCGACTGATGCACAAGCTCGAACAGACGGCGGGGCGAGTGCGCTACATCCGCTGCGCGGGTCGGGCGGGGCCGGCTGGTGTGTCACGGGCCGCGGCGGTGATCGGGCTGGACACGGAAGTGGTGTGCTTGGATGTGGAGACGGGGCGCACAACGTGGACCATCGCCGGTCCGCCGGCGTTCGAGTCGCGCGAGGCGTGGGTCTTCGGCGATCGGCTCTTCCTGCTGGATGAGAACCGGTCGTTGTGGCTGGCGTCGATCGCGACGGGCAAGCTCGTGGAGCGCCAACTCGAGACCTGGGAGCACCTCGTCGGCACCGGCTCGATCCAGGGCTTCGCGTTCGGCAAGGACTTCCGCCACACCGCCTTTGCCACGGACCGGGGGGTCTGCCTCTTCGACGACGCGGGCCAGTTGGTCGGGATCGACGCCATCCGGCGCGACGACACGGACGAGACGACGCTCCTCGCCCCCGTGCCCGCCGCCGGCGGGTTCGTCGCGGTCGAGACGACCGCCGTGGATCCCATGGCCAGCAAGCCCACGTTCAACGTGCACTTCCTGGATGCCAAGTCGGCGAAGCTGGTGAACACACAGCGGATCGCGCTGCCGTTCCAGCCGCGGCGGATGACCCTGCTCGACGGTCGTCTCCTGCTCACGGCGGGGAGCAACACCGTGGTGTACGCCGTACCCGAAACGGATCGGTAGACGATAAAGGGTTTTTATCTATAAGCACTGATCCAATTCTTTCGATTTGCAGCATTATGCATTGACAAAATGAAAGCTGCTTGCATAATGTGAAACGTGGCTTTCGAAAATCAAAACCAGCCGCAGGTCCAAACATTGGCGGAGCATCCGCTGGCCAGCTTGCCGGTGGACGACCTGGACCTGATCGTCGAACTGGTGCTCAAGTCGGGGTCGCTCAAGGACTTGGCCGCGGAATACGGCGTAAGTTATCCCACGATCCGCTCGCGGCTGGACCGGGTGATCGAGCGGCTGGCGGCGGCGAAGGCGGGGAAGAAGCTCGATGCGCTCAGCGAGTTGCTGGCGCAGATGGTGGAGCGTGGTGAGTTGTCTGGATCAGCGGCCCGGGCGATCCGCGAGACCGCCCGGCGCGCGGGAGGTGCCTGATGGAACCTTGGTGGACAGCGCAGCAGGCGGGAATGATCGGCGGGATCGGGGGCGCGGCGATTGGGGTGGCGGGTGCGGCGATCGGCTCGATGAGTTTCCTCATCGCGCGGGGGAAGGGCAAACCGGTGATCGTCGGCGCCATGGTGGCGATGGTCGTGCTTGGCGCGGTGCTGCTGACGGCTGGGGTGGTCGCGGCGATCAAGGGGCAGCCGTACCACGTGTACTACCCGTTGCTGCTGGGCGGGTTTATCTCGGCGTGCGTCTTCGGGGCGCTGACGCCCATGGTGATGGGTCGGTACCGCGCCGCGGAAGTCCGGCGCTTGCAGGCGGAAGAGCTACGGCGAAGCTGAGGTTTCCGCCGCGCGTCGGAAAGCTTGCAGACGGAGGTACGTCGCCGAGCGCCAGAGCCACTCGGCCGGTCCGAAGCTGAACAGGCGGAGCCAGGCAGCGGAGAAGCCGACCTGCGCCAGGAAGACCGCGAGGACGAAGACGAGGCGTTCGGACCGCGTGGTCTGGCCGAAGAGGCCGAAGCCGTAGTAGTAGAAGATGGTGGTGGCGATGATGGATTGCAGCAGGTAGTTGGTCAGGGCGAGGCGGCCGACGTTGGAGAGGGACCGCGTGAGCCAGAGGGCGCGCCCGCGTTCCGCGAGGATCGCAATGCCCGTCAGGTACGCGAGACTGAGGAGCGGGCCGGCGAGGATGGTCAACGGACCCGCGGCGATCATGCCGGGCTTGCCAAGGGCGGGCAGGGCCACGGCGAAGACGCTGAGCGGCAGGCCGATCAGGAGACCGATGAGCAGGAGGCGACGGCGGAGCCGGGCGCCCTCGGGCGAGAAGATGCCGAGCTTGAGCAGCGCTGCGCCGAAGCAGAACATGGACAGCAGGTGCCACCCGAAACTGAGCGACGAGAAGACGAGCATCATCGCCCACGACACCAGGCGGAACTTGAGCACCTGGTCGTAGGGACCTTCGCGGTAGGCCTGGGTTTCCGTGCCCAGCCACAGGGGGGACGACGGGCCCTGTTCCATTTCCTTGCCTTCAAAGCCCTTGAGGAACGCGCCGAAGGGGTCGTCGTAGCGGGGGAACTCGGTCGGCGTCGAGTCCCCCGGTTGCGGCGAGAGCGCCATCAGCACCCCAAGGCCCGTGGTGAGGACAACCGTCACCATCAACACCGCGCCGCCCACCATCAGCAGTGTCCTGGGACCGGCCCGGAGCAGCGGCAGCAGGATCATCCCCGCGATCGAGTACAGGAACAGCACATCGCCATACCAGAGCAGGACGGCATGGGAAAGGCCGATGGCGAGGAGGACCAACTGGCGGCGGACGCCGGTACCGAAGAAGGGTCGGCCCGCTTCGCGGGCGCGCTGCCACTGCAGGGCCATGCCCATGCCAAAGAGCATGGAGAACAGCGGGTAGAACTTGCTCTCACAGAACGCCTTTACAACGTAGAAGCCCGCGGCGTCGAGGGCGGATTCGTTGGGGCCGGGATGGGGAAGGATGAAGCGGCCGAAGGGCTCGGCGAAGGACTGGATGTTGACCGTGAAGATGCCCAGCAGCGCCAGGCCGCGGACGGCGTCGATGGCGTGGATGCGGGTGGCTGGGGGCGTCGGGGCGAGCGTGGAGAGATTGGACACGGCGGGGACCCCGGGGTGAGTCGTGCAGCGTACCAGAGCGAGAGCGATGGGCGAGTGCTTTGGAAGCGGAATGGTTGTGTTTCACCCACTACTTCGGGCGGGCCGGGAACTCGGGCGGCTGGCCGGAGAGCACGCGCCAGACATCGCGGACGACCCAACTCATCTCGCGCTTGGCGTGGTCGGTGGCGCTGGCGATGTGGGGGGAGAGGTGGGCGTTGGGGAGGCCGAGGAGCGGGTTGGTCGCCTCCACGGGTTCAGGGTCGTGAACGTCGAGCATTGCCTGCGCGCCGGGGTTGGCCTTGAGGAACCCGGCGAGGGCGGCGTGATCGACCACGAAGCCGCGGCTGGTGTTTATGAAGACGGCGTCGGGTTTGAGCAGGGCGAACGCCGCGGCGTTCAGGAGGTGCCGGTTGGAGGGACGCTCGTCGACGTGAACCGTGACGATGTCGGACTCGCGAAGAAGGCGGTCGGGCGGGACGGGCGTGGCGCCGGCCCGGGCGGGCTCGGGGATGTCGAGCAGGTCCGTGTACAGGGCGCGCATGTTGAGCGCCGCGGCGAGGCGGGCGATCTCGCGTCCGATTCGTCCGAAGCCGTAGATGCCGATGGTGAGGTCGCAGAGTTGACGCGGGGCGTTGAGTTCCTTGCGCAGGCGGTTCCAATCCTGCAGCGGCAGCGGGCGATCGATGAACAGCCGCGGGCGAAGGGCGTCGAGGAGGAGCGCGGCGACGAACTCGACGACGGCCCGGGTGTTGGCGCCGGGCGTGTGCACGACCTCGACGCCGCGGGCGCGGCAGGCGGGGATATCGATGTTGTCGAGGCCGACGCCGGCGCGGGCGACGACCTTGAGGTGCGGGGCGCGAGAGAGGAGTTCATCGTTGACCCTGGTGTAGGTGCGGACGATGAGGCCCTCGGCGCGGGCGAGCAGGTCGTGGAAGCGTGGGAGGTCGGTGTGCGAGCAGTGGATGAGGTCCGCGCGTTCGCGGAGCCAGGCGGCGGGGAGGGGGTCGAGGTCCTCGGTCTGGATGATGAGGGGCTTGGTCACGGGTGATTGTTGCCGCCCTTGGCTACCGACCTTCGTGACCGACGAGAACGGCGCACACACCGCCCCGCTGGGCGACGTTCACGACCTGTTTCTGCGACGCGCGGGCCATGAGGGCGACGCCGTACTTGGAGGCCGCGAAGCCGAGCACGACGTAGAAAGGCTCCTGCACGACGCGGCCTTCCGGTGAGAGAACCGGGAACTCGCGCACGGGGATGCTGGCCAGTTCCTGGACGACCCAGCGGTCGCTGCCCGTGTCCGCGAGGGCGGCGTCGATCGCGGCGTTCCACTCCGCAGGCGTGACGGAAGGGCCGACGACGACACCCTTGCCGCCGAAGGCGCGGTTGGGCTTGAGCACGAGGCCCTCGTGCTCCTCGCGGGCGAACTCGACCAGGTTGCACGGCTCACCCTTGGGGTTGGTGGTGCGGCGATCGGAGAGGATGCGCGTCCAGCAGATGTGCCGGCGGATGACCTGGCGCTCTTCCGGGCTGAAGAACTGCTGCGCCAACGCGGGGTCCGTCAGGACTTCCCAGCAACTCTTCTGGTCCAGTTCCGCGGCGATGGAGGAGACCATTCGGTTCTCGCGGAAGAGGGTCCGCATGGGCTCGACATCGATGCCACGCCTGGCGAGGTCGATCAGGTCCAGCACGCCGTAGTCGCGGTAGCCGATGTCGATCTTGAGGTCGTTGTAGTAGACCTCGCGGCCCTTCATTTTCAGTTCGCTGGGATCGACGTGGACGACACGGAGTTGGTGGCGCTGCGTGAAGTACGACACGAGCCGGTCCTGCTCATCGGGGCCGTCCTGCTCGAACTTGGGGTCGATGAGGGCGATGGTGCCGCGGGGCCGGCCGACGACTTCGAGATGATCGAGGAGTTCCTGGATGAGCAGTTCGCGCATGTCGGGCGCGAGTTCGAGGCGGAGGCCGGGGTCCTCCTTGAGCAGTTCGGGGACGACGATCTCGTAGAGCACGCGGTCGGAGGTGGGGCCGAGGTGGAGGCCGCCGATGCCGGTCAGGTTGGGCTCGACAAAGCGGAGGGAGTCCTTCCACATGGGGCTGGTGAAGTCCACCATGGCGTCGAGGCGGCCGAACATCGGGTTGTTCTCGCGCTGCGACGGTCCCCAGCAATCCCAGAGCCACTGCTCCTCCCCGGGAGAGAGCCGAAGCAGTTCGCGCACGGCGAAGTTCTGCTGGTAGATGTCCGGCAGGCGCTTGAGGGCGTTGAGGATGGTGAGCGAGACGGAATGGATGTAGGCCAACTGGTCCGGGCGGATGGTGACAGGGCAGGGGAGGATGCGGATGGTCTCGGTGACGCCCTCGTGCTGGTAGATGAGGTGCTGGGCCTTGGCCTGCTGCTGGATGGTCTCGACGAGATGGCCCAGGCGCTGGGGGGAAAATCCGGAGAGGGCGCGCTGCACGCGCCCGGCGAGGCGCAGACCGGCAAGGCCCGATTCTTCCGCTGGGGTGAGCATGAAGCGTCAGGATACCATGCCGGCCCTGACGATGAACGCGCACGAGGCGTATGGCGAGTTGATCCGGATCGCACGCGAGCAGAGCGTGCTGTCGTCCTGCGCGGACCTGCTGGAATGGGATGAAGAAACCTACATGCCGCGGGGTGGGGTGGCGCACCGGGCGGAGCAGTCGGCGGTCCTGGCGGGGATGCTGCACGAGCGCCAGACGTCCGCTCGCATGGGGGAACTGCTGGCGACGCTGGAGGCCTCGGACCTGGCGCGGGGCGGAGATGCGCCCGCGGCGGTGAACATCCGCGAACTGGGGCGGCTGTACCGGCGTCGGGCCCGTCTGCCCCGGGAACACGTGGAGGAGTTCGCGCGGGCGCGGACGATGGCGCAGCAGGTGTGGGTCGAGGCGCGGGAAGAGATGGACTTCGGTCGCTTTGCGCCGTGGTTGGAGACGATGGTCGGGCTGGCGCGCCGGGAAGCGGGGATGCTGAGTGCGGGCGGGGATCCGTACGACTCCCTGGTGGAGCACTACGAGCCGGGGATGACCACGGCGCGCCTGACGGCGCTGTTCGGCTCGCTGCGGGCGGAGCTCGGGCCATTGCTTGGATCGATCGTGGGCACGCGGAAGCGGCCGCGGACGGCGATGCTCCGGCGTGAGTACCCGGTGGATCGGCAGAAACTCTTCGCGCAGGCGGTGGCCGCGGCGGTGGGGTTCGACCTGGAGCGGGGGCGCCTGGATGTGGCGGCGCACCCGTTCTGCATGGCAATCGGGCCGGGGGACACGCGACTGACGATGCGGTACGCGGAGCGGAGTTTCGGGGACGGGTTCTTCGCGATGCTGCACGAGGTGGGGCACGGGCTGTACGAGCAGGGGCTGCCGGCGGAGCACTACGGCACGCCGATGGGGATGGCCGCCTCACTGGGCATGCACGAGAGCCAGTCCCGCCTGTGGGAGAACCTGGTGGGGCGGAGTTTGCCGTTCTGGACGCACTTCTACCCGCGGCTGCGGAACGTGTTCCACGAGGCGCTCGCGGATGTGAAGGTCGAGGCGTTCTTCCTGGCGATCAACCGCGTGGAGCCGACGGCGCTGCGGGCAACGGCGGACGAGGTGACGTACAACGTGCACATCATGATCCGCTTTGAACTGGAGCGGGCGATGCTCTCGGGCGCGCTGGCGCCCGCGGACCTGCCGGGGGCGTGGAACGAGGCGTACCGGCGGGAACTGGGCGTCGAGCCGCGCGACGTGGTCGAGGGGTGTCTGCAAGACGGCCACTGGGCCGAGGGCCTGTTCGGGTACTTCCCCACGTACACGCTGGGGAACGTGTACGCGGCGCAGGTGTACGCGGCGTCGGGGAACCGGGACGAGGCCTTTGCTCGCGGTGACTTTTCGGGCCTGCTCGGGTGGTTGCGGGACCACGTGCACACACAGGGCATGAAGCACCCGGCACCCGAACTGGTGCGGCGCGTCAGCGGACGCGAGCCGGACCCCGGCGCGCTGGTGGCGGGGCTGCGGAAGAAGTACGGTGAACTGTACGGTTTGTAGCGCTACTTGATGCCGTACACGGAGCCGACCTTGCCCTCCAGGTAGGCGATAAACGGCTCGGCGGACAGGGGGCTGCCGGTGACCATCTTGCACAGGTCCGCGGCGCGGTAGCGGCGGCCGTGGGCGTGGATGTTGCGGTTGAGCCAGGCCTTGAGGTCCTTGAACTCGCCCCGTGCGATCTGGCGGTCGATGTCGCCGATCTGACCCTGGATCGTCTGCCAGAACTGCGAGGCGTAGAGGTTGCCCAGCGTGTACGTGGGGAAGTAGCCGATGAGGCCGAAGGACCAGTGGACATCCTGCAGGCAGCCGCGCCGGTCGTCGGGGACATCGACGCCAAGATAGTCCTTGTACTTGCGGTTCCAGACTGCGGGAACATCGCGCGGCTGAAGGTCGCCGGAAAGCAGGGCACGCTCGATTTCGAAGCGGACCATGACGTGCATGTTGTACGTGGCCTCGTCGGCCTCGACGCGGATGAAACTGGGCTGCGCGGTGTTGACGGCGCGGAAGAGGTCCTCGGCGGTGAACGCGGCGAGGGCGTCGCCCATGATGCGGCGGGCGTGGGGCAGCGCCCACTCCCAGAACGCGCGCGAGCGGCCCACGAGGTTTTCCCACATGCGGGACTGGCTTTCGTGGATGCCCAGCGAGATCGACTCGGACAGTGGCGTGCCGAAGAGAGGGATGGCGCTCCCGTTGGTGCCCAGCGTGCCCTGCTTGGGCAGCCCCTGCTCGTACAGCCCGTGCCCGGCCTCGTGCATGGTGCCGTAGAGGGCGTCGGTGAACTTCTCATCGCGGTAGCGCGTGGTGAGGCGGGTGTCGCCGGGGGCCATTCCGGAGCAGAACGGGTGGGTGGTGACATCCAGCCTTCCGGCCTTGAGGTCGAAACCCATGGCGTCGATCACGAACTGCCCGAAGACGTGCTGCCTGGATGCATCGATGCGGACGCTGAGCGGCGCCGTGCTGGGCTTGTTCGTGCTGGCGGCGACCTGGGCGATGAACGCCGAAAGGCGCTGGCGCAGTGGCGTGAAGATCGAATCGAGTTCGCGGGCGGTCATGCCCGGTTCGTACTCGTTGAGCAGGGCGTCGTAGCGTTCGCCTGGCTTGGCGTCGGGACCCTTGGGGATGCCGTAGCAGTCGGCCTTGCGACGGGCCAGCGCCATCATCTTTTCGAGCCAGGGCGCGAACATCGCGAAGTCCGACTTCTGACGGGCCTCCTTCCAGACCTCCTGCGCCTGGCTTCCCGTCCGGGCCAGTTCAGCGACGAGGTCGCCGGGGAGCTTGGTGGCCAGGTCGTACTCGCGCCGGAACTCGCGGACCATCGCCGCCGTGGGGGATGCCGGGTCGCCTGTGAGCGACCTGTCGGACTCGCACGAAGCGATCAAATCGCCGATCCGCGGGCTGGTGCGGCGCTCGTGAACGAGCGCGGCCATCATGGCCTGCTGCTCCGCCCGGTGGGCGGCCGCGGCGGGGGGCATGTAGGTTTCCTGGTCCCAGCTCAGGAGCGAGCCGATGGACCCGAGAGTCGCGGCGGATCGGGAGAGGTCACACAGTTCCTTGAGGGCGGAATGGGCCATACGACGTTCCTTTGAGCGGGGTCGCGGAGTTTACCGGGGCTGGACGGAAGGGAGGTTGGTCTGGCCGGCGGCGCGGTCGCGCAGGATCTGGAACATGACTTTCCAGGGCACCTGCGGGATGGTGTGGCCCATGCCGGGGAGGATGTGCACGTCGATCGTGCTGCCGAGCGCCTTGAGAGATTCGGCCAGGCGGCGCGTAGAGCTTTCGAGGTAGAAGCTGTCAAGTTCGCCCGCGTAGACATGGATCTTGCCGTCAACCTTCGGGCCGAGCGTGGGCCAGTTCTGCTCCATGATCAGGCGAATGTCGTACTTCTGCCAGTGGCGGGCCGTCTCCGGGTCGACCGCGCCGGTGTCGCGGTTGAACAGCGGGCGAGGCTTCCCATCCTCGCGAGGGCTGAAGACGGCTTCAAAGGAATGGATTTGCCCGCCGTGCCCCAGGACCCACTCCTGCTTGCAGAAGTCCTCGTACCAGATGGCGGCTTCGGTGCCCTGGCGCGCCAGCGGGCGGCGGTTGCCCGCCGGGTCGGTGTACATGTTGGCATCGGGGGCGTAGAGGTCGATCCGCTGGAAGTCGCGGAAGTCGACGGGGTCCGGGCAGAAGGACCAGCAGTTGCCCCACATATCCGGGTACGTGATGGCGAGCCACAGGCTGGACCAGCCGCCCGAGGAGATGCCGGTCACCCAGCGGATGTCCGAGGAGATGGGCCCGTGGAAGCGCGACTCGACGGCGGGGATCAGTTCCTCGATGAGCGAGCGGCCACGGGGCCCGTTGTTCTCGGAATCGGCGAAGACGCTGTGGCCCAGGGGGCCCAGGGGATCGGGGATCACCACCATCACCTCGTCCGCCGAGGCAGGGAGGCGGCCCAGGAGCGAGTGCGCGAAGGTGTGTGACGAGCCGAAGCCGCCGATGAAGTAGATCGTGGGGTGACGCGTGCCCGGCACATCCTTCCAGTTCTTCGGGAGGATCACGGCGGCCCGGGCCTTGACTTGACGCCCGTAGAATGCGGAGAGCAGGGGGCTGACAAATGAGACCTCCTTGATGCGATCGGTCTCGCGGAAGGGCTCCTCCTTCACCACGTTGGCGAGCTTGAACTCCACGACGCTGGAATCGCCGGGCGTGAAGGTCAGGGGCACGGGATCGCTGTACAGGTCGCCGGGGCCGAAGCCGGGGAAGGGCGAATCAACGCTCCGCCGCGCCACGGCCTGCGCGGTGTAGTCCCCCGCTTCGATGTCCTTCATCGGGGCCGGGAACGACATGGCCGCGGCATCGACGGCGACGGTTCCTCCGGGCGCGACATCCACCGCATCGACGGCGAACACGGGATTCTTGGCGAACCAAGCCCCCATGCCGCGCCGAGGTTCGAGACCCTCGCGCTTCGTGAGCGTCACATAGATGCGCCCGGTGTACGGCGTGTCCTGCAGGGCTGCGTCGAGGGTGACCTTGAACGAGCCGGCGACGGGGCGGCTCGGGGCCTCCTGGGCAAAGACCGAAGAGGTGAGAGCGGCGACGACAAGAACGAAGGTTCGCATGGTGCACGTGGTCCTGTTGGGATTTGAGTGTAGCGGGAAGGGGCAAGGCGTCGGCGGGTTTCGAGCAGGGAAACCGCCCAAAAGCGGCAGAAAGGCGGCTTTCGGTGGGAGGGCTTTGATCGGGCCACGGGCCGCTCGGGCACCAGTTCGGAGCGGCACCGAGCGGCGAGCTACCCAATGCATGCGTCCCTGTCGCGAAGTGCAGCGGAAGATCACGCGAGGCGGAGGGTCTGGCGCAGAGCGGCGACCATGAATCGGCGACGGGGCGAGTTGAGCAGGGTGCCAAAGGACACGGGTCGAGGTCCATCCAGCACGATGCAGGTGCTCGCCGCGCGACGCCCGGATCGTCGGGAACGCTGCTCGCGGACATCGCTGACCGCGGAGGCATCGAACCGCTCACGCGAGCCGATCGGGCCGATGCCGGTGAACACGGCGCCCTCTCCGTGGCGAAGCCGAACCTCGACCCGTCCCACGACGCACATGAGTGTGCTCCAGCCGAGCAGGAGGGCGACGATCAGGAAGGGGATGCCGAACAGAGACAGGAAGAGATCAAACTTCCCCTTGGCGATCTGGCTCCCGTAGAGCCCGCCGAGCGAGAGGCCCGACCAGAGCACGAGAAAGGGAACGAAGATGAACGCGGCGGGGGATCGGGTGGAGGCGCCGATGACGGTTTCAACACCGTCATGGCGGAGATAGGTGCCGCGCGGTGGGGGGACAGAGGGCGTGTGCGCTGGGGTGGACATCGGGTGAGTGGATCGGCAGGTCCGGCGGCTGGTCCCGAGGAAGGCGGGTCCACAGGTTCGGCTTGGCGGTTGGCGGAGGATATCGCGCCGATCGAAGCGGGGGAAAGCGCCACGAGTCGTGCCCGCATTCAGGGCACGGGCGGGCCGGGTCGCGCCCTTGCCGGGCGTAGCCGCAGGCGGAGCACTGGTTGCGGCGATTCCTGAGAGCGCGGCGGGACTTCGCGATGAGCCAGCCGGCGACAGCCCACAGCGATGTGAACACGCCGACATTGACGCCCAGCCCGGATGCGATCGGTCGCACGGGAATGGTGTAGCTTTGGGCGCCAACGCGGACGAGGCCGACGGCCAGCGGCTGGGGTCCAGTTGGTGTAGCTTGGCTCATCGTCAGACCACCCTTGCCGTCCGGCACGAACGTGAAAATAGGTTGTGTGGGTGGCGACGAGGGCCATGGCGTGTAAAGACCGCCGCGGAAGGCGCGGCGGGGCCAGCCCGTCGCGATGGTGTCCACACCCCACCACGGTCTTCCCGCCGCGGGACCATCGCCCTCCATGGCCTGAGTGAGCGTGAAGGCCCAACGCGGAGGTGGCGCGGCCATGTAATACGGCTTGTCCTTGGCGTGCCCGGCGAAGATGATGTGCAGGAAGCGCACATCGTCGCGCAGGGCGGTGCGCGACACGCTGTAGTGCCCAGCGCGGGTGTCGTTGATCCACCATTGGTCGGTCGACCATGTGGGTGACGTGGGTGGGCGGAGAAGAGGGGGTAGCCACGCGAGGGCGAGCGTGGTCAACGTGCCGAGCGCAAGGCAGGCGGCGAATCGGATGATCGAACGGGCCACGATAAGTAGTCCATGTCAGGCGGCGGGTGGTTTCTTGCGGCCACATTCGGGGCACGGCATGCAATGCGCCAGGCCGCGAAGGGCGTACCCGCACGAAATGCAGCATCCCCGCTTCGCCCGGGCCCTGCGGCGGAGGCCGCGAACGGATGAGAACAGGCCGATGCCCGCCGCGGCGAACACGCATGAGTTGAATATCAGGCCCGTCCAGATCGGGCGATAAGGAATGACCACACCGTAGCCGCGGGTGGCCAGGAGGGTCGTGTTCGCGGAGTGGGGCGGCTGGAAGCCGCCGACGATCGCGTAGCCATTGGCGGTAGATGTCGGCGAGTGAATCGTTGCCGAGAACGCTCTCCAGGGCCAGCCACTGCCGTGCAGCGTGACGATTCTGAAACGGAACGGCGCTGGGTCGGGAGCCAAAGAGAGGACTGGTTCGACGGCCGAACGAGCCCAAGCGGGAGTGACAGCGGTCCAATGTAGAGGCTCCGGAGGAGGATCGGGCGGGTTGTCGGATCCGTCTTCAACCCGGCTTCCACAGACATGAAGCACGACCGGGCCGCAAACGGCGATTCGCGTCACCAGCGCTGACTCTCGAATGTGCACACGCCCCGCAAAGGGTGTGGCACCCACGAATGACTCGCCAAGATGTGAGAGAGATGGAACGGGTCCAACGCCATGCGGATCGCTGAAAGACCAAAGTCGAGAGTCATCGGTGTCAAAGTACGCACCGCACCACGCAACCACGGTTGTGATGGTCAGGCTCAGCAAAGCGGCGACGATGCAACGCTGGAGCACGGACGACTCCTCTCTGTGTAGTCTAACGCATACCGGGCGCGGCATTGCCGGTTGGTTGCGGGGACGAGCGAATGTGTGCTGGAATCGGCCGTACGGCCTACGGACGTGTCGTCCTCTTCCCACATTCAGGGCAGGCAGCGCCCGGCTCCAATCCGGCAAGGTTGTAGTTGCACGCGGGGCAGCGGCCCGCCCGGATCCGGGCCTTTCGCCTCCGCCGGCGATTGGCCGCCAGCGCCCACGGACCGATGATGCCCGCAAGGATCAGCCAGTAGGGAATGGACACGAGATGAACAGTCTCGCCCTGCCTGCCGCCCTTGGTGAATCCAACACCCAGCAGCGACCAGTCGGACGCGGCGTGGAATCGCCACCACATCGCATCGTTCGGTTCGGCGGACATCGCCATGGTGTCCCAGCCCCTGGCGCTCTCCCAGTGCTGGAGCTCCTCGCGGGTCGGGGCGAGGCTGGGGTACTCGGTGTGCTGTACATACGCGATGCCGCCGAAGCTCGTCAGGCTGATCGACTGAGACTTGTACATCCACCACTGCCCATCACCGCCGGGGGCGCCCGGCGCGAGGTACGTTCCGAAGTTGTAACGCACCCCGGCGATGGTGCGCCAGGTCAGGATCCAGCCGATCACGCTGGCCGCGGCGAGAAGGAAGCACAAACAAAAACCCGCGGGCTTGAGCAGCCCGCGGGGTGATCGATTGAAGCGTGTTTGCTCCATGTTCAACGGGTTCCGGCTCTGCGCTTGCCCGCGGATGTTCCCGCAAAGTTCGGCACGCCCTCGCCCTTCTCGAACAGATCCGCGAACTTGAAGCCCTTGCGGCCCTTCCACGCGCCGCGATGGAATGCATCGCTGGCGAGGATCGGGAACAGGGCGGTCAGTTCACCGAAGACCATCTGCTCGTGGACAACATCGACCTTGCCCCAACTGCACGCCTCGCGCAGGGTGGAGCCGGAGAGGGCGCCGTCGCGCGAGTCGGCGACGGTCATCTGGATGGCGTACTTGTGCATGCCGATATCGCCGCGCGCTTTGCCGCCCTTGCGCTCGTTGAGCAGTTCGGCCGCGACGACGATGTCCTGCGCGAAGTTCTTGGGCACACCGCCGCCGAGCATCAGCAGGCCCGTGTCCTTGCAGGCGAGCTTGATGTCCGTCAACTCGCGGAAGTCCTTACCGGAGTCAAAGGCGACCTGGCCGCGGCCTTCCTCGATGGCCTCGGTCTGCTGGAGCACGATGCCAAAGCCGGCGGAGCAGTCGCTGAAGGCGGGGCAGAAGATCGGCACGCGCTTTTGGTAGCAGGTCTTGACGATCGACTCGTTCTTCGGGTGGTGCTTGACGAGGTAGGCGCCCATCGCCTCGATGAACTCGCGCGAGGAATACGCGCCCGGCTCGAACTGGTCGAAGATCTTCTTGGTCGTGTCGTCGCACGCGCGGAGGTCGTCCTCATCGATGTACGTGTCGTAGATCCGGTCGATCATCATGTTCCGCAGGGTCATATCATCGACAGGCGGCGCCTCGGGCGAACCGGGCGCGATGTAGTGCTTGAACCCCAGGCCCTCGAAGAAGTCCTGGTCCACGATGTTCGCCCCGGTGGAGACGATCGCGTCCACCATATTGTTCTCGACGAGCGCGATGATCGCCTTCTTCAGCCCCGCGGAGATCAGCGACCCCGCGAGCGTCAGGATCACCGCGCACTCCTTGTCCTTGAGCATCATCGAATAAATGTCCGCGGCCTGTGCCAGCGTGCGGGCCGAGTACGCCATGTCGCGGTAGCTGTCGACAACCGGGCGGGCGTCGAAGGCCGTGATGTCGATGTGCTCGATGGGGCG
Source organism: Phycisphaeraceae bacterium (assembly GCA_019636625.1). Lineage (GTDB taxonomy): Bacteria > Planctomycetota > Phycisphaerae > Phycisphaerales > UBA1924 > JAHBXE01. The sequence continues at coordinate 12,362 of JAHBXE010000015.1, read as the reverse complement.
GGAGAGGAGTTCTTTCTTGGTCCACTTGGGCATGGGGGTCTCCAGATCGCGACAGGGCAAAGGGCCAAAGCGCCAAACTCAGCAAACGCGGAGGAGCGGATTCTGATTGGCCATGTGGCGCCTTGCCATGTGGCACTTTCTTTTCGGGCCAAGCCCCCCTGGCCGCGTGCGGTATGGGAAGCCCCGGGGGTGGCGGGGCGGAGGATTATTAGGGGGCGATGGAGCGGATTTCACGATCCCCGCGGCTGATTCGGCGTTCACAGCGCCGGGATGCCCTTTCCAATCCCGCACCACTGCTCTATCTCTTCCCGCATCCACTCCGGCGTCCGGCAGGCGTGGAGCATGTGCTGCAGCCTCTAAATGGATGTAGCGCCCTCCAGCCCATCGCACGTGACGCGGTGTGTGGCGAGGTCCACTGCGAGGCGGGGCGTGAACTCCATGCGCCGGGCGGGGTCGGCGTGCAGAAGGTGAAGCCAGACGCCGCCATCCCGCACCCTTGCCATCGCGCCCCAGACGGCGCCCCGGCTGTCGAGGATCGCCCGCCCCGAGGTCTCGACGAGGCGAACCGCCAGGAACGGGGGAGCCACCGAGGCGGCGCCGGGCCAGAACTCCAGTGTTGCGCCCGTCGGCACGGCGGCCGCGGACTCCGGTTGGGAGAGATCGCGAGGCTCGCCCTTCAGCAGTGCCAGCAGCGCTTCCCACGACCCGTGCAGCGGGAAGTTCCGAATGTGCCGTTCCGCCGCTTCCAATGCGACCCACGCCCCCTCGACGCGGGCCCTGCCCTTGAATGCATCTATATGGAGCCTCAGTTCTCGTCCCAGCGCGGCCGGGCAGCGGAGCGTCAGGTCCCACTTCGCGATGCCGTCCTCGATGGTGGCGTGCCACCCGCTCTGGTCGAGATCGAACATCACGTGTTCCGTGAACAGGTCGGTCAAGCAAGCGCCCATCGCGGTCTGTCCTGGCGCCGCGTCGTACCGCCGCGCCGACATGACAAAACGCCGCGGATCGTCCGCCCGCATGCCCGTCTCTCGGTGCGGGTGCTTGGGCATCGGCGGGTTGTACGGTTCGGGTGGAACGATCGACCGCGCGTAGGAAGCGGGAGCAGCGAACCCCCGCGGCCCCGCGGCGGACGACTTCGCGACCAACTCCTGTTTCAACCGAGCCACATCCATCGCCTCGGCGAAACTCTCGAGCGTGCCCCGCTTCGGCGGCCACAGGATGATCCGTTGCGACAGGGTCAGGTCGTCCGCGTGCTGAAGGTACAGCGTGCGACCGTTCTCAAACACTTCCATGCCATACAAGTCCCAGCGCGTTCCGGCGCTGGAGAGCATGACATGGCCATCCGCATCGGTCGCCTCGAAGTGGACCAGGCGACGGCCGTCGGTGTCGATCACCGACTGGAACGTGATGCCGCCGGGTGAGCCAGCGGGACCCGGGGGCGGCTCGGGTTCGGCCTGGGGAATCGGCGGCGTGCTGGCATGGAGCACCTCGCACCGGGCGATCCGTTCGGGAACGAGCACCTCGAATCGAGCGTCGGACAGCACGACCACGATCATCCCCCCGTCGGGCGAGAACGCGACCTGCGTCGGCGCATGAACATCAAACGCCGTCCCATCCCGTGTGTGCACCCGAAAAGGCCGGAAAGACGTCGCGTGGCACAGGTTCAGAATCTGATCGCGCACGGGGCAGTGTAGATCCTGCGCACACGGGTGACGGCATCCGACGGGCCCGAGCCCCATCCCGGGTCGGCCACGAACATCCGTACTTGTGCCCCGCCCCGGATTCTGCCATGATGCAGCATGGCGCGAAAGGAGACCCTGTGAACCGACCCGGAATCCGCCGCTACGTCGAGGCGTCCATCAGTTCGGTCGTCTTTGGCCTCCTTCTCGGGGCCATCATGAACGCCGCGATTACCTACGCCGGCCTCAAGATCGGCTTCACGATCGGGGGCAGCGCCATCGCGGCGGTGCTGGGTTTCGGCGTTCTGCGGGGGATCCTCCGGCGGGGCACCATCCTCGAGTGCAACCTGACGCAGACCGTCGCCTCATCCGTCAACACCACCAACGCCGGGGTCATCTTCACCGTTCCCGTTCTACTCCTGCTCGGGCATCAACTGAGTTTCAGCGACACGAGCTTCTGGATGATCACCCTGGCCTGCTCCGTCGGGGCGGTGCTCGGGGTGGCGTTCATCGTGCCCCTGCGCAAGCAGATGATCGAGATCGATCGCCTCCGCTTCCCCAGCCCCACCGCCGTCGGCGCGATCCTCAAGTCCCCCGGCGCGGGGATCAAGAAGTCGATCGTGCTCGCCGCGGGCATCCTCGTGGCGATCGTCATCTACCTGCCCTCGGGGCTCCCGTCGATCAAGTCCCCCGCCGCGCTGTCCGACCTGGACTCGCTCGTCGAGCGCGAACGCATCACCCCCGCGCAGGCCACGCTGACCCGCACCATCGCCGGATGGATCGACGCCAAGGCCGCGCCGGAGGCCGTGATCGCCCGCGGCAGACTCGCAGAGCAAGTACACGATGTTCGTGTAAGCGCCACTCTCTCTCCTGAAGACAAGACCAAGCAGGAGGAGGCACTCAAAGCCCAGATCAAGGCCGTCGCGGGCGCGGAGGGGTATTCCGACGCTTTGTGCCAGGCCGCGTACCTCGCCTCGACCGGCGCTCAGACGTGGGAGTCGCTCCGCACGGCGCGCACGGGCTGGGCGATGAAGCCCCTGCCCGGCTACCAGGACCTGGGGCTGCGGCTGTCGGACAAGGGAGCAACCGCCCCGCTCGACCGGCGCATCGACCGCGACCAGAACGGGCGAGCCGACCACTTCGTCACGGACTCGGTCTTCGACATCGGCCGCCTGCTCGGCCTGCCGGATGAGGCCCAGCTCGCGCTGGCCATCGCGCCCTTCGCGCTGGGCGCGGGCTACCTGACCGGCCGCGCAGGGCTGATGGTCCTGGCCGGTGGTTTCCTCGCGTACCTCGTCCTGAACCCGCTCGCGTTCCGTATGGGCTGGCTGCCGCAAACGGTCCGCGCCGACCAGGTCGCCTCTTACGCGATGGGCGCGTACAACCGGCCCCTGGGCGTCGGACTGCTGCTGGGCGGTGCGTTGCTGGGTGTCGCCGCTTCGCTGCCCTCGATCCGCGAGGCCTTGCGCAGCATCGCCCGCGCCGGCAAGACCACCACCGGCGGACGCGATGAACTCGGGCTCAAGACCCTCGTCATCGTCGTGATGACGTGCATGACCCTGCTCCTGATCGCGGCGGAGTTTGTCGGCGAGCCCACGGCCTCGACCGGGGCCCTCTCCTGGATGAACCCGTGGGTGGCGAAGGCCGTCATCGTGCTGGTTGCCGGTGCGTGGATCTGGTTCGCCGGGATCATCATCGCCCAGTGCACGGGCATGACCGACTGGTCCCCCGTCTCGGGCATGGCCCTGCTCACGGTCGTCCTCGTGCTGCTCCTGGCCGGAACATCGGATGTGATCTCCGCGGTGCTTCTCGGCGCGGCCCTGTGCGCCGCCATCACCTGTGCCGCGGACATGATGGGCGACCTCAAGACCGGCCACATTGTCGGCGCCCGCCCGCGAACGCAGCAGACCTGGGAACTGATCTCCGCCGGCATCGGTCCGGTCATCACGATGGCGACGCTGGTCCTGATCGCCTCCGTGAACCTCGAACAGACCGGCATCGCCATCGGACCGGGGACGCCCACCGTCGCGCCGCAGGCCCAGGCGCTCAAGGCCGTCGTGGACGGTGTTCAGGGCCAGGAGATGCCCTACGCCCAGTACGGCTTTGGCGCGCTGCTCGGGGCGCTGCTCGGCATCGCGGCGTTCCCGAGCCTCGGCGTGCTGGTCGGGCTCTCCATGTACCTCCCATTCATGTACATCCTTACCTACGGCGTCGGCTGCGTTGCCAACATGGTCCTCGGCAAGATCAAGGGGCGTTCCTGGGCCGAGGAATGGGGTGTGCCGTTCTGCGCGGGGCTGATCGTCGGCGATGCGTGCCTCGCGCTCATCATCAACGCCATCGTGCTCATCCGGGGATGAACCCATGAAACCGCTCGTCAACCTCCTGGTGATCGGCTCGCTGGTCGTGGCGGTGCTCGGCGCCGTGACGGCGTACATGCCGCGGCTGTCACTGCCCGACGATCAACTCGTCGGCCTCACGCTCGGCTCCGACGCCGGCAAGGATCAAGCCGGCAAGCCGCTTGTACCCGCCAAGTCCAAGCTCACGGCCGAACACCTCGCCCAGCTCCGCGACTCCGGCGCCAAACGCATCCACGTGCGCGAGTTCTCCCTCGCCCGGTGGTCCGGTCTCTGGCTCTTCCTCGCCGGAACGGCGGGGCTCATTGCCGGGAGCGTCGCTGCGCGAAGGAGCCGCGCCCCGCAGGCCGCGGCGAGCCAGGGCCGCACGGCCTCGGTCGACGACGCCCGCCGGAGCCTGTCCGAGATCCGCGCGGTCATCGCCGACATCCGGGCTACGCTGCAAACCATGGACGCCGCCGGAGCATCGGCGATCGTCCTCGAACGCATCGGCGCGGCGCAGAGAGACCTGGTCCCCGCGTTCCTGAACCAGCGTCCCGCCATCGCCGCCGCCCTCGGCCAGGCCCGCACAGCGCAGGTCATGGAGCGCTTCGCCATGGGCGAACGTTCCATGAACCGCGCCTGGTCCGCCGCGGCGGACGGGTTCACCGATGAACTCGACGAGACGCTCAGCACGGCCGACGAACTGCTGGCGCAGTCCGCCGAACACCTGGCCCGGGGCTGATCAGCCTTCGAGGTACGTGTACCCCTCGAGGCCATCGTCGTAGAACTTGAGCAGGCTCTTGCCCTCGGCCAGCGTGAGCCGCCCCTGCCGGCATGCGGCCTCGATATCCAGGCGCATCGCCCGCTTCATGTCCGCGATGTCGTACTGCACGTACGAGAGGACCTCTTCAACCGTGTCGCCCTCGATGACCTCGTCGATCTCCCAGCCGCCGGCGTCGTCCAGCGAGATGTGCACGGCGTGCGTGTCGCCCAGCAGGTTGTGCAGGTCGCCGAGAATCTCCTGGTACGCCCCCAGGAGGAACACGCCCAGGTAATACGACTCCACGCCCGCGCCCTCGCCGGGCAGCTCCTTCACCTCGTGCAGTTCGAGCGTCTTCTTGTCGATGCGCTTGTCCACGAAGTGATCGACCTTGCCGTCGCTGTCGCAGGTGATGTCGCTGAGCATCCCCCGGCGCGTCGGCTCCTCGTTCAGGCGATGGATCGGCACGATCGGGAACAACTGGTCGATCGCCCACGAGTCCGGCATGCTCTGGAACAGGGAGAAGTTGCAGAAGTAGATGTCGCTCAGCAGTTCCGGCAGCGCCTCGAACTCGTCGGGCAGTTCCCCGCCCTTCTTCAGCGCCTTCTCCAGCACCTTGTGCCCGATGGCCCAGAACATCTGCTCCGCCGCGGCACGCATCGGCAGCGACATGTACCCGAGCGAGAACAGGCTCATCGCCTCGTCGCGCGCCTGGGTCGCATCGTGGTAGGTCTCCACGAGGTTGCGGTCCGTCAGGTTCGCGTGGGCTTCGAGCAAGTCGAGCACCGGCTGCGGCGCCTCCTCTTCCTGCTTGAGGGCCTTCTGGATCGCCTCCATGTCCGGGTTGGCCTCGAAGCGGCTGGTGCCCAGCACATCCATCACCAGCACGCTCGAGTACGCCACCATCGCCCGCCCGGATTCGCTGATGATCAGCGGGTGCGGCACCTTGTTGTCGTCGCAGACGGCCTTGACGCGGTAGACCACATCCGCCGCGTACTCGGCGACCGAGTAGTTGATCGAGCTCGACCACGCCGACTGCGACCCGTCGTAGTCCACGCCCATCCCGCCGCCGATGTCCAGCGTCGTCAACCCCGCGCCCAGCCGGTGCAGCTCGCAATAGATGTGCGCCAGTTCGTTGATGGCGTTCTTCAGCACGCGGATGTCGTAGAGCTGGCTCCCCACGTGGCAGTGGAGCAGGTTCAGGCAATCCAGCATGCCGTGCTTCTTCAGGTACTCGACCGCCTGCAGCACCTCGGACACGAACAGGCCGAACTTGGACCGCACCCCCGCGGAGGATTCCCACCGCCCGGCCCCACGGGCGGAGAGCTTCACCCGCAGGCCGATCTTCGGTCGCACGTTGTACGCCTTGGCGTGCTTGACGATCAGCTCCAGCTCGCTGAACTTCTCGACGACGGGCACGATGTTCCGGCCCAGTTTCGTCGCCAGCGTCACCGTCTCGATGAACTCATCATCCTTGAAGCCGTTGCAGATGATGGGCATCCCGTTCACGCCCGGGCCCCCCGCCACCGCCGACAGCCCCAGCACCGCCAGCAGCTCCGGCTTCGACCCCGCTTCCAGCCCGAAGTTCAGTTCCACCGCGAGGTTCGCGATCTGCTCGCACACGTGCCGCTGCTGGTTGACCTTGATCGGGTACACGCAGGAATACCCGCCGCGGTACTGCTGCTCGGTCATGGCATCGTCGAAGGCCTTGCGTATCTCCTTGAGCCGGTGCGACAGGATGTCGTTGAATCGAAGCAGCACCGGCGTGTGGATGCCGCGCTCGCGAAGCCCGCTGACCACCTCGTACAGGTCGATCTGCTTGCCCGGGTCCTTGGTGGGCAGGATCGTGACGTGCCCATCCGGGTCGACGCCGACGTACCCCTTGCCCCAATCCTGGAGCCCGTAGAGGCGCGCGGAGTCGTCCACAGTCCATTGCCCATGGATGAACGCGTGACGCGAGGCCGAGATGGTTGCCATTTCTTTGGCGACTCGTGAGCGTGGCGGGAAGGCCGTGCGTGGCCGACGCCGTGCGAACATGCTCCCCCGGTTCCTCCGGCACGCGCCCTCCTCGCTCGAGGGACGGCGCGGCACGGGCCCGGCTACACCACCGGCCGCCAAGAGTTCCACCACCGGGCGACCAGACGCTAGAAGAATATCGAACATCGACGCCCGAGCAAGCCCGCTTCAGTCAGAATCACGGCCCGCGAAGGAGCGAACACCCTACGCCAAGCACGCGCCGCCAACTTACTCCAGCCCACCGCTCCCTCGCTCGCCACTCACCCCCGCGGCCCAAACCGCTTCTTCATGGCTTCGTTGTGCGCCGCCGACCCACCCGGCTTCACGGTCAACCACTTCCATCCATCCGCCCCATGCCCCGACACCATCCTCGCCACGATCATCACCTGCCCCGCGTGGTACGCCGCGTGCGCCAGCGACCGATTGATCGCCAGCGGCACCGAGTGCGGCTCGCACCGGATCCGCACCACCCGCGTCAGGTCTTCCTCCGTCAACCCCTCCACCGCCGCCGTCACGAGATCAAACCCAGCCCCCAGCCGCCGCATGAGCTCCTCCCGCGATTCCCCGGCATCCACAAACTCCCCCTCCCGGTCCCGGTCCGGCTTCTCCCCATCGGTCGTCCGCCAGTCCGTCCACCGCGACCGAAGGTTCCCCGCCAGATGCTTGACGATCACCGCGCAGGAGTTGACCGCCGCCCCTTCCGCGGTTCCTTCCGCGGCCCCCGTCCCGCCCGGCCGCGCCCGAAACTGGTCGTCCGAAAGTTGCCCCACCGCCCCCTCGATGTACGCCCGCTGCTTGGCCAGCTCCGCCAGCCACGCCCCGCGCAGGATGCCAATCAACTGATTCACGGCCGCCTCCAATCTGCTACAACATGGAAACCATGCGCTTCGAACGCATCCTCAAGGCCGCCCTTGTCGTCGTCGCGATCATCGCGGCGGTTGTCATCTTCAGCGCCAACCTGTCCCGCGGAATGACCAAGCTCTCGCTGGTCATCGGCACCATTGTCGTCTGTTTCGCGTGGGCCATTGTCGATGTCACCGGCAACCACTTCCGCGTCCGCCGCATCGGCGCCGCCGCGTCCCTCCTTGGCCTGCAGCAGCACGATATCACCGACGCCCGCATCATTCACGCCCCGGAGCACAAACAGACCAAGTTCGAGCCGCAGCTCTGGGTCACCGGTGAACTGGGGGGCGCCCCGATCGAGATCGCGGCCTTCGAGTTCCAGGTCGGCAGCGGGAAGAACAGCAAGACGTACCACAACGTCCAGGTCATCCGCCCCTGCGCCGAAGGCTGGCCCGACCTGCGCCTCGCCCCGCCCCGAAAGTTCTGGCGAAAGCCGATCAGCAAGCTCCTCGCCTCGAACGCCGCGGGGCTGGAGAACCCGGCCTTCGGCAAGCGCTGGACGCTCGAGTGCGCCGACCCGGACTTTGCCCTGCTCCTGCTCAGCCCCGAGGTTCAGGAGTGGCTCCTCCAGGCGCCCAAGCACGAGCGCTGGACCATCGAGTCCGGCCGAATCGCCCTCACCCACCGCCGTCGTGCGACCGAAAGCGACATGCCAACGATGATCAGCCGGCTGGATGAGTTCCTGGCCATGATCCCGGCGGAACTGCAGGGCTACGAACCCGTCCGCGCCTGATGCAAACGGAAACTCACGCGCGGACGGTCTGTTCCGCGCGGCTTCCGTAAAACTCCTCCAGCACACCCCGCCACTCCTCCAGACTCGACACCCCGATGAACCGCTTCCGGACCTCTTCCGCCCGCGGATGGTGCTCCGCGAACCGGATCGCGAACTTCCGCATCGTCTTGCCCGTGTGCGATTCCGCCCGGCGTGCCCCCATCCCCCTGTTCACCGCCAGGGCAAGCTGGAAGTGTTCCTCCAGCACCCCCCGCTGTTCCGCGATCGACGGCGAAGACGGCTCCTTTCCCGCCATGATCTCGCGCGCCTGCCGGAACACCCACGGGTTCCCGATGCACCCCCGCGCCACCGACACCGCGTGCACCCCCGTGTACGCGATCATCCGGAAAATGTCCCCCGCCTCCCACACATCGCCCGAGCCGAAGATGATCTTGTCCGGGTGCCGCGACACCAGGTCCCGAAGGAACGTCCAGCGTGACGGCCCGATGTACTTCTGCTCGACCGTCCGCGCATGCACCGTTGCCCACGCGTACCCGATCCGGTACGCCGACTCAAACACCTTCTCGAAGCTCGCCGCCATCTCCGGCGTGTCGTCGTACGCCCGCCGCAGCTTCACCGTGCATGGGATCTCCTTCGGCACCGCCTCCCGCACGGCCTCCAGGATCGCCACCGCCCCCGCCGGCTCCGCCAGCCAGTGCCCGCCGCGCGCTTTCCGATCCACCTTCTTCACCGGACACGCCAGGTTCACATCGATGGCTTGAAAGGTGGGCCCATCCTCTCGCTCCGCACGCTCCCCCCTTGGCCCACCGAGCCCACTTTGTTGAGCCTCCTGCATCGGGTCGTACCACCCGATCTGCTCCCCACCCGGCAGCCGAAGGTGGATCTTCAAGTCCGATCCCGCCCGCGCCTCGCCCGCCTTCGTGCTCGGATGGACCCCCTGAACCTCGTACGCCATCAACCGGTACTCCCGGTCGTGCCGACGGCCCTGCTCCACCATCTTCAGCGCCGCCGCGGCCATCTCCCGCGGATCGCTCCCCATGATCTGCCCCGCCAGCGGCTGATCCTCCTCCCCCCCCGGCACGTTGTCCTCGAGCTCGCCCAGGTCCGCCTTCGCAAACCCCCGCCCACCCGCCAGCAACGTCCGATCGAGCAGGGCCTCCGTGATGCAAAACGGGCACCCGTGCCGCCGCGCCACGATCCGCATGGCCGCATCGGAATACCCGCACAGCCCCGCCTGAAAGAACGGCGCATCAAATCCCGGCACCAGCGCGGCAACCCGCGGGTCGATGCTCCCTCCCCACGTCCGCTGCGCATCTTCCGCCGCACGCCGGGGGTCGATGCCTTCCGAACCCGGCGCAATCGCGGGGCTCGGCGGGGTTGCGTTGTTGCCATGGCACGCCATCGACGGGACTATAGGGATGCGATGAAACGCCCCCTCGCCGCCGCGCTCGCTGCCTTGACGCTCTGCCTGTGCCTCGGCGCCTGCGCCCGATCGCACCAGATCACGCAGGGCCGACCCTACCCGCAGCAGATGCGTCGCGGCACAACGCTCGACATCCAGGTCATCCGCCGCGGCACATCCATCGAACTGACCAACACCACCGCCCGCTCCTTCGGCCCGTCGATCCTGTGGATCAACGGCCGGTTCTCCAACCGCATCGAAGGGCTCGCCATTGGCGAGAAGCTCGACCTCCCCCTCCGCCAGTTCCGCGACCAATACAACGAACGCTTCCGCGCCGGCGGTTTCTTCGCCACTGAGAAACCCGAACTCCTCGCCCTTGCCGAACTTCAGCCCGAATCGGGCGGGGAGATATTCGGCTTGGTTGTCGTGGGCGAGCGGGAGTAGCCGTCGCGACCTACGTACATCCCGCCGCGTACTTGTTCAAGAAACACTGGAAGTCGTTGGCCGTCAGCAGGGGTGAGCCGGTGCTGCCGTCGCAGTTGGCGTAAGTATCGCCAGCGGCGAAACGGTTGAGAAAGCACATGAAGTCGTTGGCAGTGTTGAACGGTGCCCGAGTGGAGCAATCGCAGTTCGAGTAGCACGCCGGGATGGCCATGCCGTACGCAGAAACCCTCGACACACTCAGGTACCGCCCCGGTGGCGCGTTGTTGCCAGCCGGATTTCCCCATGCCACAATGCTGCGATCAGAACGGATAGCGGACGGATGGCCAGCCCATGATCTGCCGAGTGCGATGAACTTGCCCTCGGGGACGGGCAGGAACGCGGACGCCGACGAGCCGAACAGGGCGATGGTCCCGTCTGTACGCAGCGCCTCCGTGTGCCCACCGCCAGCGTGAATCTGGGTGAAGGTCCCGCTTGGAACTTGCGTCCAGTTGCCCCAACTGACCAGGGTCCCATCGGTGCGGATCGCCACCAGAAAGCCCACTCCGACCTCGACATCGATGAACGTGCCCGTGGGGACTTCATAGCCCGGATTCGGCGGGCTGAACAGCCCCCACACATGGAGGGAGCCGTCCGTCCGGATCCCGGCGGAGGTGCCGTATCCCGCCGCGACTTTGACAAATGTCCCCGCAGGCGTGGTCCCCTGTCCGGCTTCGTTCCACCCCCACGACACAGCAACGCCATCGCTTCGGAGAGCCACCGAGTGGCTCTCGCCCGCGGCGACAGCGGTAAACGTACCAGGCCGAGGTGTGGATTGACCGAACGTGTTGTCCCCCCAGCCCACCATCGTCCCATCGGGCCGCAGTGCCAGGCAGTGAGCGTTGCCGAGCGAGACCGCGATGTAAGTGCCCGGCGGAGGCTCCAACGCCGGGTGAACGTTGCCCCAATAAACGATGGGTCCTTGGGCCATCACGCTTGGCGACGGCACCCCCATCGCCCCTGCGCACAGGACAATCGGCAACCCCATCCGACGACGGGGTTGCCGCGATGCATCGACCGAGTTTCGGCTTCGCACCCGAATCTCCTTCATGGAACGATCACGATGGTGTGGAAGTTGCTGTGGCCGGATGAAATCAGGCTCACCGTCGCCTCTTGCAGCCACGTGGGAACATCCCCTTGGAGGTAAGTATTGCAGGACGGGTTCACCCAGGCATGCACCTTGCCTGCAACTGAGATCCCATAACTGTGGTTGTACCCGCCATCGACAACGGCCCACTTTACGCCCGACGGCGGGGCCACGTTGCCGCACGCACCGCCCCACTGCAAGAGGGAGCGGTCGGGTTTGATGAGGTAACTTACCGTGTGGCCGGCCCCAATCCCGAGGAACGGCTGGCCGATCGCTTCAGGAGGTACTTGCCCCTGGTTGCCCGGCGGGTACGGCGCCCCCACTTGGCCCGTTCCTCCCCACGCCCGCACGGTCCCATCGGCCTTTAGTGCCACACCGTGGTGACCGCCCGCCTTGATCGCGATGTACGGCACAAACCCTGTTGCATTCGGATTGTTGTCGGGAATGGGGGTAGTTTGCCCCCGGTCGTTCCAACCCCATGCCCAGATGGTGCCGTTGCTTCGCAATACGAGATTGAAGCACTCGCCCGCGGAGACGGCCGTGTACTGAATGTCCTGACCGAGGTACTCCTCATCCACCGGCACGGTACCCTGTCCGCACGTGTCACACATGTCAGAGCCCACGCCGCCCCATGCCGCCACAGTGCCATTGGCACGGAGCGCCAGCCCATGGTCATACCCCGCGGAAACCTGAACAAAGGTGCCGCCCGACGGAATCAAATGCTCGCCGTAGGTGCTGGAGCCCCAACTTCTGAGCTCGCCATACTGCGTGATGGCGAGACTGAAGAACCGGCCCGCGGACACCTTTGTGTACACTTCGTCCGGCGCATCGCTCTCACCCGCAAAATTGCTCCCCCAACAGACAGCCCCTCCGGCTTGTCCGAAGCAAGTGCCCGCCGTTAAGAGAAGCGCACTAACGCCTCCCCCCTCCCCCCCCCCCCCCCGACCCTCCCCACCTCCCCACCGC